>CAVXLO010000054.1:0-52534 GCA_963762555.1 uncultured Verrucomicrobiae bacterium | reverse complement strand
TGATCGAACAAGGGGCCAACAATTGCCCAGTCACTGCCCACATATTGATAACTCGTAATCTTGACGCCGGCTTGACCGTCAGCGCTTAGCCTGATGCACGCCGTTTCGAGTGATAACTGAGACTGGGGCCGAGAAGCAAATGCCCAGACGGCTCCTTCTTGCCTGCCACGAACGTAGGTGGCGCAAAGCGATGTGCCGTCAGCGCGGCAGTGGTTGCGCCCTCGACGCGTCGAGTGCTCTGCGGTGCCTGGCAGCCAACCACAATGGCCGCAGCGAATGGAATGACTAAGATTGCAGCTTTCATATTCGCGTAAATGTGCTCCTCGCCGAACGCACCGGCTCAGGCACGGCGCGCCCTGGGCGTCCGGCATCGCACAGAGACGTAATCGCGCCGTTGCTTGAAGCCGGATGGTTAGACATATCAATCCCCGTACTCCAAGTAGAAGCCCGGTATCCAAACCTCAGAATTCGAGTTGGTTTCGACATACGCGCGAGAGCCGACAGCCATGACAGGATACCCGCGACCCCATGAAACTAAGACATGGTCGTCGCCGGGGTCCATCAGCACGAATGGTCTTACTCGGAATACGTGCCGTAGGCCCGGCGGCACGTTTGTGCCCTCGCGGTCCCAATAAGGATTCGGATCCAGTCGAATGCGCCTCAAGTAGATCTTCTGCCCAGCGCTGAATCGTTTGTGGATCGGACGCGTGTTTAAGCCGCCAGGTTTCATTCCGAAAGAATTGCCATCCCCCGATGGCTAAGCAGAATACTGCCAAGGTCGTTCCGCCCAGCAACCTGGTTGTTCGTGTGCAGCCACTACTCTTGAGGCCGAACCACACCAAAGCCCCTAGGAATACCAGCGAGACGAAAGCTATTAGAGGAAGCGCTCCAATAAGGTTCATGGCGCAAGCCGGTGCTCTCTAACGGCCCGGCTCAGGCACGCCGCGCCCACAGCATCCGGCTCCCACGCTGAGTGTCAACGTGGCGTCGCCTGAAGCCGGATGGTTGGACGCGGTGGACATTACTCCCTCTTTCCGGGGGACAACTTCTGAAACGCCAGGAACGCGTCTGGGAGGGTGCATGTCTGTCCTTTGCTGAGAGAGCGGATAAAGGCGACCAGGCCGGCCGAAGCGCTTGGTCCCCCGACGCATATCCGATTCCCATTGGCGGCCTTGAAATAGCCCGCCACCCAGTTGCCACCGACGAGGTTGCCGCCCTTGGCCACGTTCCCATCCTCAATTCTCACAACCGTAACCTGGAACGGAGGCATCTTGACCAGATCCGACTCTGTCACTGCTGTGTAGGGCGGATCGACGGTGCATGACGAGGCCAGGAGGGCGGCCAGGCCAATCGCGCAAAGCAAGGAGCATTTGGTGCGGTTCATATGTATGTCCAACAAGTAATTAGACAGGTCTGGATAACATCCCGTTTTGGGGTGTTATCCAAACGCCCCGCCTGCTCGGATGAAGGGTTTATCCTCATCAAGGCCGTTTTTACTCCTCCCCGGCTAGGCTGTAAAGAGCGATTTTAGGGCCTTTTGCCACTCCCAAGCCGACAAACTCAGCCGGTGGCGCCCAAGTCAGTACCGCCCCAGCCGCAGCCAATCCTGCCTGCCCAAGCCGGGCCGCCTCCTCGCCCAGCCAACCCGCGCCCAGCCGCAAGCCCCGGCCTAGCCCGGATATTTCACGCTGGTAGGGACGCCTCGCCGAGGCGTCCGTCAGGTGCCCACAGCGGACGCCTCGGCGAGGCGTCCCTACCTTGCAGCCTGTGGGCTACGGAGGACGGGTCGGATTTCGGATTTAGTTCCCCCTCCAGATGGTGTTACCGAAAAGATGCGCCCGACCGCAGGTGCTTGCCGCCGCCATTCCAGCTCCCATTAAAGCGCCTGATGCTCCGGGGCCGTGGAAGCTGGCGATTGTGGCGGTCCGGGGGCTCTTATCGGGCGATTCGGCGGGGGTTCTATGATACCAGGGTATGTCCAGCGTTGGTCCAGGGTACCTCCAGGGTTGGGCCGGGGCGGAAAGGGGGCATCCGGCACCTTTCTCAGCATTGCGAATGCTTATTCTGGGTGCAGGGGGGAAGGCAGAAGGCACCCGCCGCCGCTGTGCTCTGGCGCGGCAAGGAATGAAGAATGCAGAAGGGCCGGTCGAAAGCCTCCAGCATCGAGCACTGGGAATCGAGTATCGAGCATCGAGCATCCAGCATCCAGCATCCAGCATCGAGGATCCAACATCCAATGCGGAACCTCGAACCTCGAATCTCGAACCTCGAATCTCGAACCTCGAATCTCGAACCTCGAATCCGAACCTCGAATCTCGAACCGCCAAGCCACCCTCAGGCCACCCTGAGGCCACCCCGAGGCTATCTGGTGGCTAACCGGTAGGCACCCTGAAGCCACCCCGAGGCTACCCCGAGGCTATCCTGAGGCTACCCCGAGGCTCCACAAGCCATCTTCACTCCCCCTCCACGCGAGTTCAAAGCCATCATTTCAGGCTAAGGCTGCGCCGGGGCCCCAGCCTGTTTGCTGTTTGGCTCAGGGCCCGGCGTCACCACCGTCTTCGCAAGCATCGCGCCGGCGCGCTGGCGCCACCATTCGGCGGCTTGGGCGCGCGTCCAACTGGCGGCGGCGGCACAACCTGCCAGAGCAGCCTCCAGCGCCTCCGCGCTGGCCGGACGCGCCTCCGGCTTCTTGGCCAGACAACTCATCAACACCTCCTCAAAGTCGGGGGACACGGGGTGGCCGAGCCGGACGGACGGTTTCTCCGGCATAGAACGGACTTGCTGCATCAGGACCTCGCCGACGCTCAGGCCGGCGAAGGGCGTCTCGCCGGTCAGCAGGTAATAGCCGACGCAGCCGAGCGAGTAGAGGTCGCTGCGCGCGTCCACGCGGTTCGGGTGCTCGACCGCTTCGGGCGACATATAGAGCGGGGTGCCGAGCGTGGCCGTCGTGCCGGTCAGCTCCACCTGTCCCTCGAGCTTGCGGGCCTTGACCAGCCCGAAATCCAGCACCTTCACAAAGTCCGGGATGCCGCCGCGCTCGCCGAGGAAGATGTTGGCCGGCTTGATGTCGCGATGCACCAGGCCCTGCGCGTGGGCCTCGGCCAGCGAACCGCACACCTGGCGCAGGATGTAGATCACCCTGCCCTCGGGCTGGCGGCCGAACTGCTGGACCAGCTTATCCAGGGTCAGGCCGTCCAGGTATTCCATCGCGTAATAGAACAGGCCTTCGGGGGTGCGGCCATAGTCGTAGAGCGCGATGGTGTTGGGGTGTGTGAGCGCGCACGTCAGTTGCACTTCCCGCTCGAACCGGGCGATGGCGGTGTCATTGGCCACGAGGGGGTCAAGCAGCTTCACGGCCACGGGCCGGCGCATCAGCGCATGGTGGCCGCGATATACTGTGCCGAACCCGCCCGAGCCAATCTCCTGGTCGAGGGCGTATTGGCCGAGCTGTTTGGCCTCGAGAGCGGCCTCGTGCGCCGACTGCTGCAACCGCCGCGCCAGCCGCATTAGCAGGAAGACCGCAATGGCCGCCAGCACCAGCAGCGCGAAGATAAACCCGAAGCCCAGCCGCAATATGCGCAAGGGCGCCAGCGCTTCTGAGAGGTCCATTTCCGTGACCAAACCCATGTCGAGGTCGTCCAGCCACCTCCATGCCCCGACGGTCGGCACGCCCAGGTAGTCCTGATAGCCGGAGACATCCACGCCGTCCTGCCCCTGGATGGCAGCCGCCACGGCCCGGGTGAGCGGTTGCTCCGCCGGGCGCTTCGGGGACGGCTTGCCCCGGGTCAGGTCCACGAGCGGATTGCGCAGTTGCAGGGCGAGGATGGACTCGGAGTGCGGAGTGTCGGGAATCAGCCCCCATCGCTTCAAGTCGTCGTCAAACCGGCTTTCCGAGAGCAACAGCCCCTGGCGGTTGAAGGCATACGTCTCGCCGGTCTCACCGGCGCGAGCGGTGGCCAGGATTCGAGTGAAATCCTTCTCCGGCGCGATGCGCAGGCATAGGGCCGCGATGACCTTCCCGTCCGCCGAGTACACCGGGGCGGCGGCGAACATAGTGGGCACCCCCGCGCGCAGGCCTCCCCGGGCGTCGGACAGCATCCCCGCGCTGGGGAACGGGGGTGTCACGATGACCTGCCCGGCAAAGCAGGCCCGCAGGCGTTCCTGGTATTCGGAGGGCGCTTGCAGGCCAACGACCTGCTCTTCCGCGGCGGCGACCACCACGAAGTTGGTATCGAGCACCACGTAGCCGATGAAGTCGTAGTGCTCCAGCGCGGGCTGCAGCAGTTGCCCCAACTGGGCAAGCTGGGGAGCGGCCAGCAACGACGCTCGCGTGGCATCCGGCTTCCCGGCCTGCCGCAGGATCACTCCAACGAGATCGGCGACGCGGGAATCCTCGGAGACCACCTCCGCGCGCGACCTCATGGTCGCCGCCCAGGCGCGCAAGGCCTCGGTGTTGGCATTAAGGATAGTGGTGAGGTTGGCGGCGATTTGCGCCTTCATCGCCCCTTCCATCTTCAAGCGCACGAACACGCCCACAAACACCAGGATGACTGCGGCCACCAGCGGCCAGATCCAGGACTGGGTGCGGAGGAAGCTGCGCGAGCGCGCCATTGCGCTGCTGCCGCCCGCAGCCGGCGGGACAGCCGGCGCGGCGGGCTTGGTGGCAGGCTTGGGGCGGTCGTCGTTCATTGCCGGGGTCTATGTTCGCGCGCGCAGGCGTATCATCGCGCCATCCGCCAACCCGCGTCAACCTGCTAGTGTGACGGGCTTCAGCGCCCGAGGGTCCTTGATCATCTCCTCGGCGTGGGCACGGATTTGCGGCTCGACGTAGGGCAAGCGCAGCGATTCGAGCGTCCGGCGCGCCCCGGCGGGGTCGTTGCGCGCCATTCGGACCTGGGCCAAAGCCAGGAGATAGGATTCGTTCTCCGGCTCCAGTTGAATCGCCCACTTGATCTGCTTTTCGGCGGCGGCAAGGTCCTCGCCCTGCACCATCTCGAAGAAGCCCAGCAGATGATGCGCGGGCCCGAAACTGGGCATGAGTGCCAGCGACCTCTGCAACTCAGCCCGAATCTCTGCAGCCTGCTCCTTTTCCAGCGGATGCATTTGCGTGCCATGGCCCGTCAGCAGGTACTTCTCCCGGGCGTAAATGTAGTGGCCGAGGAAATTCAACGGCCCGAGCTGCATCGCCTGATGGAGGTAGCGAACCGCAGCTTCGGACTGGCCCCGCCGGGCGGCGAGCAGGCCCAGACCCTCGTAGGAAAGAGGGCTCGCTGGGGCCAGCCGCCGGGCTGCCATGAAATACGATTCGGCGGCCTCCAGTCGGCCAATGTGGAGGAGTTCGTTGCCGAGGCGATAATAGACTTCCATCGGGGTAAGGCCGCGGGTGACGAAGGTCCGTGGCGTTTCCAGGCTGGTGCGGAGGGTCAGTTCGAGGGGCTTGAAACGGCCCCGAGCCAGGTAAAGGCGCAGTTGAGCTTCCATCTCCGGCAGGGTCGTGCGGAGGGCATTGGTAAAGGCCTGTTCGGGGGACTGTCCCTGGCGGAGCAAGGGAGTCAGTTGGCGGAAACCGGCCTGGAGGGCGGGGTTCCCGCCCAGCATCAGGTAATGGGCAAGCAGCCACGATTCCGCGTAGAAGATGCCCTGGCGCTCGCGCTCGTTGTAGTCCGGCGAGTCGTGGGTGACAGCAAACAACTCTTTGAGCGGCAAAAGGGGCCGGCGCGCCAGCAGACGCAAGTGGTGCTCGATCGGGTTGCCGATCCGGGCACGATAGCCACCCTCCACCTCGAAGGTGGAATAGAGTTCGGCCATCCCCTCGGTGAGCCACATCGGCCAGTAAGCCTCGTTATGCCGCAGGAGCAAATGGGTGTATTCGTGGAAAATGACTTCAAGCGAGCCGGCCCCGGGCCGGACAGCGGCAGCACTATCAGGTTCTCGTCGCTGCTGCGGGTGAAGAACGCGGTCATGTTGGCGGGTTTGCCCTGGTAGAGGGGCAGGAAGGGCCGCATCGTCGCGCGGTCGGGAAAGGCCATGACGACGATGGGCGGGGAGGCGACGGCCTGCGCGCCGGCCAACAGGGAATAGGCCTCGCGGAACTGTTCAAGGCGCATGGCGAGCCTGGCAACGGCTTGCGTGGGGCCGCAACTGTAGATGCGGAAATACGCGGTGCGTGCCTCGAACCAAGGCCGGTGCGTCAAGGGATTGGCGTCCCGTTGGTCTGGCGCCGCCGAAGCCGCTATGGCCAGCAGCATGGCGGCCAATCCGAGCGCGTGCCGGAGCATACTGTTCCAACGCTAAAGCATGGGCGCGGAGTTGTCACCCGCGATTCGCCGTCCTGTTGCGTACGGGCGGGCAGCCGGTATGATGGCGCCGGTGAACGAAAACATTGGCCACAGAGCTTTGCGGGCTGTCACGGAACTGGACTCCCTCATCTACACCCTGCCCTCGATCGTCGAGCGCATTGACCTGGCAAAGCTCTTTCCCACGACCCAGCCGCTGGAAGTGGAATTGGGCAGTGGCGACAGCTCCTTCCTGGCGGAGTATGCCCGGCTGCATCCCGGGTATAATTTCATCGGGGTGGAACGGCTGCTGGGCCGCATCCGCAAGCTGGACCGCAAAGGCCGACGGGCGGGCCTGACAAACCTGCGGGGGGTGCGGATCGAGTCCTCCTACTTTCTCGAATACCTGCTGCCGCCGCACGCCGCCGCCGCTCTGCATGTCTATTTCCCTGATCCGTGGCCGAAGCGGAAGCATCGCCGGAACCGGCTCATCAACGAACGCTTTCCGGCGCTGGCGTGCCAGGCCCTCAGTCCCGGCGGCACGGTTTATTTGCGCACAGACGATAGGGACTACTTCGAGCAGATGGTGAGCGTGTTTGCCGCTGACGCCGCGTTTTCTCCGGTTGAGACCCCGGGCGAGCTAGCGGGGTTGCTCACCGACTTCGAGAAAGACTTCCAGGCGCGCGGGGTCACCACCCTGCGGGCGGCTTATCGAGCTGAAGGTTAGAAAAGAGGGCGAGGGGCCGATTCAGATGTCAATGATGGGCCCCTGCCCGCCGCCGTCGGAGTCCGGCGGACGGCGCCGGTGGGTAAAGCGGATGCGCGAGTTGCCGCCGCCGGTCAGCATATTCAGCAGGAAAGAAACGATGCTGATCACCAATGCCCCCAGGATGGCCGACCAGAAGGTGTTCACCTCGAAGTATGGGTGGAGGAGGAAGCCGACGAGGTACAGGAGCATGGCGTTGATCACCAGGCGAAACAAGCCCAGGGTGAGGATCAACAAGGGCAACGCGAAGATCGTAAGAATCGGCCTGATGAAGGTGTTGAGAATGCCCAGCACCAGCGAGGCCACGAAGGGCGTCCAAAGGCTGCTGTTCTCGAAGCGGATGCCCGGCACGATATAGACGGCCAGCAGCACCGCCGCGGTGTTGATCACCCAGCTCTGAAGGAACTTCTTCACAGTTCCACGTGAAGGAAGGTGACCGGTGTCTCCGCACGCACCGTGGTCTGCGGCAAGCCGGCGGGGACGAGGCAGAACTGGCCGGCCGCCAAGAGAGGCGTCGCAATGCTGCTCTCCACCTTCGCCCGACCGGCCAACAGGGCAATGATATGCATCTGCCCCGCGCGGCACGACACGCGTTCCCCGGCATCTGCCTCGCAGGCTGCGACAGTGAAAAGGGGATCGCGCACAAGCGAACGGACCCGCCGCGCGCCGGTTTGGGCGAATGCCTTCGGCAGCAGGGCCGGCTCGAAATCGTTGAAGTCAATGCTGGCCAGCGACTGCGGGATGTGCAACTCGCGGGGTTTGCCGTCCAGGCCGGGCCGATTCCAGTCAAACACGCGGTAGGTCGTATCCGAGTTTTGCTGGATTTCGAAGATGACCAGGCCCGCGCCGAGGCCATGAATGCGGCCACTGGGCACAAACAAGGCATCGCCGGCCTGCACGGCTATCCGATGCACGCATTCCGCCACTGTTCCATTGCTAAGCTTGTGTTCGAACTCAGCGCGGGTGGCGCCGCGCTTGAGGCCAGCATACAACTCGGCTCCCGGGGCGGCGTCTGCGATATACCACATTTCGGTTTTCGGCTCACCGCCGAGCGCCGCTGCCTGCGCGGTCGGAGGATGGACTTGAATGGAAAGCTTCTCCCGCGCATCGAGGATCTTGATGAGCAAGGGGAAGCGACCATTTTGCGGCCGGGCGCCGCCCAGAAGCTCGGCGAGGTGACGCTCCATCAGCCAACGCAGGTCTTTGCCTGCAAGCGGCCCGTTGGCAATGAGGCTGACGTCGCCAGGCCGGTCGCTCAGCTCCCACGACTCTCCGATCGGCACCCCGGCTGGCAGCGGTTTATCGTACAGGCGCTCCAGCTCGCGTCCGCCCCAGACCCGCTGCTTGAAGGTGGGCTGAAAGGTCAGAGGATAAAGCACGAGAGGGAGGCGAGTTGAGGGTGGAAGGCCCGGCCATTCGCCCTCAAGCCTGGGGGCTTACTGTCGCAGTTGTCTCAGGTGCCGCGGGTTGCTTCTCGGTAAAATGGCCGAAGGCGCGGAATTTGGCGTAGCGCTGCTTCAAGCGGTCGGGGCCCGCCAACGACTGGAGTTGCATGGAGGTGTTTGAGCAAGGAATCGGCCAGTGTCTTCGCCGCCAACTCGTGGTTCGTATGTGCGCCGCCCAGCGGTTCGGGGATGATCTCGTCCACGAACCCCAGTTCGAGCAGGTGCCGGGCCGTGATCTTGAGTGCTTCCGCGGCCTTCGAAGCGGCTGCGCGGTCTTTCCACAGAATGGCGGCACAGCCCTCGGGGCTGATCACCGAGTAATAGGCGTTTTCCAGGATCAGCACCCGGTCGGCCACGCCGATTCCCAACGCGCCCCCTGAGCCGCCTTCCCCGATAACCGCAGCGATGACGGGGACTTGCAGAAGCATCATTTCGCGCAGGTTGACCGCGATGGCCTCGGCGATGTGCCGTTCCTCGGCCCCGATGCCCGGATAGGCCCCGGCGGTGTCAATCAGGGTAATGATCGGCAGCCTGAACTTGTCGGCCAATTGCATGAGACGCAAGGCCTTACGATAACCCTCCGGATGCGCCGACCCGAAGTTGCGCAGGATGTTCTCCTTGGTGTCCCGCCCCTTCTGGGTTCCGATCACCACCACCTTTTGACTGCCAAGGCAAGCAAACCCACCGACTACCGCCCGGTCCTCGGCGAATAAGCGGTCGCCGTGCAACTCGCTGAAGTCCTTGAAGGCCAATCTCAAATAATCGAGCGCAAAGGGCCGCTTCGGATGGCGGGCAATCTTGATCCGGTCCCATGCGGCAGAGGTTGGCGAAGATTTGGCGCCTGGTTTCCTCGAGCTTCTTCTCGATCATAGCCACCTCCTCCTCGACGCTGATGTCGAGCGAGTGGGCTTCCGGGTGCTTCTTCAACTCCGCAAGCTTGCTTTGCAGTTCGGCAATCGGCTTTTCGAAGTCGAGTTGGTGTTTCATCGGCTAAAGCGTAATCACTTTTCGCCCGGCGGGCAACGGGCATTTCGTACAGGCAAAGAGCCGGATTTGCATCCGGCTCTAAGTGGTGACGAGGTTTATACGCCTTCACCCAGGCGCTCAGAAGGGTAATGCGGCCAACTATTCGGTCGCTGTTCGAACCGCATTACAAGTAAAACCCCTATACTAACCCTAAACGAACAGCGAAATCTTCGCTTGCGCTATTGATATGATACACTCCGGGCAAGCTATGTTCAAATTATTTTTCGGCTTCCTCGGCCACCACTACCGGCTCACGCCAGGCATGGCCATTCCGCCCCAGCAGGCCGTCCGCCGCCGCGGGTCCCCACGTGCCCGAAGCGTAGAATTCACCCTCAGACAAGGGCTTGGCCGCCCAGCCCGCGCGAATGCTATCAACGATCCGCCACGCCGTCTCGACCTCGTCCCGTCGTATGAATAGCGTAGCGTCGCCCGCCATCGCCTCCAGCAGCAACCGCTCATAGGCCTCGGGGGTGTAGGCGCCAAATTCGGTGTTGTAGCTGAAATGCATGCGCACCGGCCGCACGATCAGGTTCGTTCCAGGGACCTTTCCGTTGAACCGGAGGGAAATGCCTTCGTTGGGCTGGAGCCGTAACACCAGGGCGTTGGCATCCAGCTTCGGCCCGCATTGCGCCGCGAACAGCACGTGCGGCGTCTGCCGGAACTGAACCCGCACCTCGCTGGCGCTCAGCGGAAGATTCTTGCCCGTGCGCAGATAGAAGGGCACTCCCGACCAGCGCCAGTTGTCAATGAACAGCTTCAGCGCCACGTAGGTCTCGACATTCGAGTCGGGTTTAACCTTCGGCTCCTGGCGATAAGCCGGCCGCGGTTTGCCATCCACGGTCCCCGCGACATACTGCCCTCGCACGACTTGCCGGGCCACATCCTCCGGGCTCAATAGCCGGATGGACTTAAGCAGCTTCACTTTCTCATCTCGGATAGACTCGGCTTCCAGCGTCACGGGCGGCTCCATCGCCACCAGCGAAAGTACCTGGAGCAGGTGATTCTGCACCATGTCGCGCAGGGCGCCCGCCTCCTCGTAATACGCGCCGCGCTCGCCGACGCCCAGCTTTTCACTCACGGTAATCTGGACGTGATCAATGGTTTCACGGTTCCAGAGCCGCTCGAAAATGGCGTTCGAGAAGCGGAACATCAGGATGTTCTGAACCGTCTCCTTGCCCAAGTAATGGTCAATGCGGAAGACTTGCTGCTCGCGAGCGAACCGGGCCAACTCCCGGTTTAACTGGCGCGCCGACTCCAGGTCGTGGCCGAATGGTTTCTCGACCACCACCCGCTGCCAGCCCTCTCCCCCGTTTTTGTGCAGGAGGCCAGCCTCGTGCAGTTGCTCGACCGCCTGGCCAAACCGGCTGGGGGAGGTGGCGAGATAAAAGAGCAGGTTCCGGGACGCCGGCTCGCTGGCGGATGAAGTGAGCCGCTTTTTCACCGCGTCATAAGCCGCGGCCGCGGTGAGATCGCCTGGGCAATAAAAGACGTGCTGTGAGAATTCCTGCCAGACCTGGTCGTCCACCGGTTTGGTGCGCGAATACTGATCAAGCTCCTTTCGCAATTCGCCGCGCCAGGAGGCATCCGTCTTCTCGGTCCGCGCCAGCCCGATAATGCGATAATCCGGGGGCATCTGCTTCTCCTTGCAGAGGTGATAAAGGGCGGGGATGAGCTTGCGCGCCGTCAGGTCACCGCTGGCGCCGAAGATGATAATGGAGCACGGCTCGACGATCTTGCGCCCCTGGTCGAGGCGGCAGATCATCAACTCGTCAAACTGTTGGGCTGGGGTCACGGCCAAACCATCGTCGAGCAGCCGCGCAATTTCAAATAATCTTCTTGTCTTGAGGGGGTGCCGGCGGTTTATATTGCGCCGCACCAGGCAGCCGATGTGGCGGAATTGGCAGACGCGCTAGACTCAAAATCTGGTACTCGTGAGAGTGTGTGGGTTCGACCCCCTCCATCGGCACCATCTTAAACCTTTTTTCGGAGATTCCCTGATGCGGCCATTGGCACGCGCCTCGAGTCGCGTGACTTTTGGCACATGGCGCTTTTCACGGGATGCGGATAGAATCGCGGCGTGAATAAGTGTGGCAACCAGCAACCGCGCCGAACCGGTCTGCAAGAACTGCTGACGACCGTCTGGCCGGCAGCGTCGGCAATAGACGCGGACCTGCAACGACGGAAGAAACTCGCCGTGCGCTGCGGGCATCTTGCGATGGCGGTGATGGTCGTGGCGGCAGTGGCAGGGACCGTGATAGTGGACTTTCGCCGATTGGCAGGTGCCCACCTTGCGGGCCTGGTGGCGACGGGCCTGGTCTATATTGCCTGGAACCTTTGGGGAACGCGCGGCGTGGTGCGGCTGTTGCTGTGGGAGCATGGCGCACCGTCAGCATCCTCGTCGCGGCTGCCGCCCTGGGGGGCAATTCCTTACTTCGCGGTGCAGGTGGGGTTGGCCGGGCTGGTCTATTACCTGGGTGATCGGGGACGGGTCCCGACCCTGGTTTGGCTGGCATTGCTGCCCCCGGTGGCGTACAGCGTTTTCCTGTTGGAGCGACTCGGAATCGCGCTGGTGACGGCGGGGATCTCGGCGGTGTTTGTTTTCAACGTCGTCCGATGGCACGGCTGGCAAGCAGTACCCTACGCGTTGCTGGCCTTTTCTTTTGCCCTCTTGTTTACGTTGGTGTTCACGTTGCTGGCGGTCAGTTCGGAGCGGGCGCGCGGCGAAGTGCAGCGGTTGGCGGGGGAACTGGGTGAAGCCAACCGCAAGCTGCGTGAGTATGCAGTGCAAATCGAGGAACTGGCCGCGACGCGAGAGCGCAACCGGTTGGCGCGAGAAATTCACGACAGTCTGGGGCATTACCTGACCGTGGTGAATGTGCAGCTCGAGGCAGCCCGGGTTCTGGCCGAGCGTGACCCGGGTGGGGCGCGCGGCGCCTTGGACAAAGCCCAAACGCTGACGCAAGAGGGCTTGCAGGAAATCCGCCGTTCGGTCGCCGCGTTGCGGGCCTCGCCACTGGACAATAAGCCGCTGGTCGAGGCCCTGCGAGAGGTGCTGGAAGAGGGCCGTGCCGCCGGCTTGGCCACGGAGATGCAGGTGTTGGGCCAGGTGCGCACGTTGCCACCCCAAGTGGAGCTGACGCTCTACCGGGCTGGGCAGGAAGGGTTAACTAATATCCGGAAACACGCGCAGGCCACACGGGCAAGCCTGGTGCTGGATTTCCGCGCGCCCACGACGGTGCACTTGAACCTGACCGACGATGGCCGCGGCGCGGCGAATGGCGGCGGCGCATCCGCCGGCTTCGGCCTGCTTGGTTTGCGGGAGCGGGCGCAGTTGCTGGAGGGGGAAGTTCGCGTGCGGACGGCGCCCGGCGCGGGGTTTGCCTTGGAAGTGGTGGTGCCCGGATGAAACCGATTCGTGTTCTATTGGTGGACGACCAGGCCTTGTTCCGCGAGGGTTTGCGCACGCTCTTGTCGGTTCAACCGGACGTCGAAGTGGCGGGCGAAGCGGCCAACGGCGAAGAAGCCGTCCGCCTCGTGAAGGTCCTCCAGCCGCACGTGGCCTTGATGGATTTGCGGATGCCGGTGCTGGGCGGCGTGGAAGCGACGCGCCAGCTTCGGACGGCTGAACCGGGCTGCCGGGTGATCGTGCTGACCACGTTTGATGATGATGACGAGGTCTTCGAGGCGCTGCGGGCCGGCGCGGTGGGCTACTTGTTGAAGGACGCGCCCTCGGAAAGGCTCGTCGAGGCCATCCGCGCCGCCCATCGCGGAGAATCTTTCCTGCAACCCTCGATTGCCGCCAAGGTGGTGGCGGAGTTCGCCCGCTTGTCGCGAGCACGGCCGAGAACCAGCGCCGCTCTGGCGGATCCCCTTTCCGAGCGCGAATGCGAAGTGCTGCGCCAACTGGCTCGCGGCAAGAGCAACAAGGAAATCGCCGTGGCGCTGGATCTGGTCGAGGGCACGGTCAAAAACCACATGACCAATATTCTGGGCAAGCTGGGGGTCCTGGACCGCACGCAGGCAGCGCTCAAAGCCAGGGAACTGGGATTGATTTGAAGGGGTCTCATTGGGCGGACCCGGAATTGCCCAATGATTTGTCCGGCTACTTGAGCTTCGCCTTCTCCACGCGGCCATCAAAGTAGAGGGCGTTCTTCCCCATCCAGATTCCCCCGGCGGGATGGAATATCTGTGCATCACCCATCAGGGGGGTATCGAGTTTTCCGCCAAAGAGCTGGTCCACCATCGTCTTGGTCAGCGCCGACCAATCCTCCGGATGATCGTAGCAGGCGCCGTTGAGCCATCCATTCCACTCGTAACTGGTCTTTTCCACCGGGAAGACGGTCAGGTCGGCCGGGCACCGAAAGATTCCCTTGGCATGCAGGTAGGGCATGAGCGTGGTGCTAATGGAAGGCAGCGCCGGGCTATTGGTGTCCTGGCTGGGGAGCGGCCAGGCGCAAACCGGCAGGCGGTTGTTGTTGTCTTCCACGTAGAGGTTCATCGCCAGCCCGAGCTGGCGCAGGTTGTTCACGCAGGCGATGGCCTGGGCGCGCCGTTTCCCGCCGGCCAGGGCCGGCAGCAGCATGGCTGCCAGGAGGGCAATAATGGCAATGACCACCAGCAATTCAATCAGCGTAAACGCGCGTGGTGGACTTCGGAGTTCGGGTGTCGTATTTCGAGTTTGGAGGTTCATTTAACGGCTCGGGTTCGGGCGCTTGGAAACGGGAGTCTCCCAGGGCCTGATCACGGCTGCCGCAGGGCGGCCAGGGTGGTCATAAGTTCTTTGATCACGGGCTTCTGGGCGCCCCGGAAATAGACATCCTGCGCCTGGTACCGCGCGGTGGCCTGGCGGAGCATGGCGCGGCCGTTCTCCGAGTTGAGGCGGGCTTGCAAGGCGACCCGTTCGTCCGGCGACATGGTGTTGCGATAATTGGCAATCCATTGCGCCATCGCCTGAGTGTTGGCCTGCTTCTGACCCGCCGGGGTGTGGCGGACAATGAAGTTAAGCCCCTTGATGTGGTCCTGGTTGAAGAAGTCCAGGAAAGCCCTTTCACGGTTGGCCGCGACGGTGAGCGGGCCGTAGCGCGCCTCGAGAAAGGCCTCCACCCGCGCTTGCGGTTCCTTAATGTGCCGGGCCTTCAGCCCGGCCCGGACATCTTCCATGACGTCTTTGAGTTTGTAGTAGCGAAAGGTGTGAACCCAAACCGCAGCGCCTGCCCCGACCAGAATGAGACCAACGAGGCTGCACCACAGTAGAATCTTCGTTGTGCGCTTTTTCATAACTCAGTTGGATAGCCGTTCATTAGGGGCGACTATAGGTCCTCGTCACAAGGGCGCAATAGGCCAGAGGTCATGGGGAAGAGTCATGCCGGAAAATGACCTGTACTCCAAGTCGGCCCGCGTCCAGGCCAACCGGCCGGGTGGTCAGATGGCGTCTTCTCTCTGTTTACTCGATACGGCTAGCTAAACGTGTGGTAAACGGTTCTGGCCTGGCCCAGCGGAATCCAGAGGCCATCAATTCGGCTGGAATCGGGGAATAGCCCTTGCAAATCACATCTGGCACATATTCTGCGCGAGCGGGCGGGTCAACGAAAGCGACGAATGGACACCGGTACTCAATCAATCTTTGCCTTGCTCGCTTCTCGAGCATCAGCTTTTGTATTTCTGCCTATGTTGATTTTGCGCCGTCCCTTACTCCTGCTGGCTGCTTGCGCCGCCGCCAACTTTGCTCACGCCGACTTCGCGTTGCGCGATGGTGATACCGTGGTCTTTCTTGGCGACAGCATTACTGCCGCCCGCGGCTACACCAAGATCGTCGAACAGTACACACTCATGCGCTACCCCGAGCGCAAGGTGCGCTTCATCAATGCCGGTAAAGGAGGCGACACCGCTTCGGGCAGCCTGGAGCGGCTGGACCGGGATGTTTTCAGCAAGGGCGCCACGGTGGTGACCGTCGCCTTCGGGGTTAATGACATTCTCTGGGGCATGAAGGCGGATGCCGAACACAAACAGCTTTATCTGGATGGCATCCGCGCCATTGTTGAGCGTTGCCAGGCGCGGCAGGTACGTCCGTTCATCTGCTCGCCGGCCATCATGGCGGGCGACCCGGACAAAGCCGAGCGAGGCTTCTTGCAGAAGATGGCTGATGAAGGCCTGGCCCTGGCCAAGTCGCTTGGGGCCGAAACCATTGACCTTCAACGGGGAATGCGAGAAGTGCAACGGCGTATTGTGGCGGCCAACGCCAAGGAGTCGGACCCCAAAAAGCATATCCGCCTGCACCTGGATGACAGCGTGCATCTCAACGACCTGGGCCAACTGGCGATGGCCTATGCTATGCTCAAGGGCCTGGGCGCGCCGGCGGATGTCTCCTCCGCCACAGTGAATGCGGCTACGGGCGAGTTGCTCAGCGCCAAGGGCTGCCGCCTATCGGCCATTGAGAAGCACAGCGATGGTCTGGACTTTGTGCGCCTGGACGAAGGTCTGCCGCTCAACCTCGGCGCTTTCAGCGGCCTCAATTACCGCTGGGTCAGCATTCCCGAGGGGCTCAACCGTTACCTGCTAACGGTGAGCCATTTGCCGGCAGGCGAATATGAGCTCCGTGCCGAGGGACGCTTGCTGGGCAAGGTCAGCGCCGCGCGGCTTGCCCGCGGCCTGAACCTTGCCTCAACGAGCCCCAACCCCTGGCATCCCGGCGGCCCGTGGGAGGCGCAGTCGTGGACGGTTAAAGAGTTGGTGGATGCTCGCGACAAGCTCTGGATGAGCGGGGTGCTGCGCTCAGGCTCGCTCACGAACCATCCGCAGCGGGTAGAGCTGGTTCGCCGGACCAAGGACCTCGATGACCAGTTGGTCGCGTTGCAGCGCCTGACGGCGAAGCCGTATGCTCATCACTTCGAGATTCGCAAGGCCCACGCGCCCGCAACCGCCCAAGGGCCCGCGGATGGCGGCGTGACCATCAAGAAGAACCTGGAGTATGGGCAGGCGAATGGCCAGAAACTGCTGCTCGACGCCTATCTGCCACCGGATTCCTTTGCCCGCCCGCAGCCGGCCGTGATGCTGGTCCATGGCGGGGGCTGGGAGGGAGGCGACCGCGCGACTCGTTATTTGCCGCAGTGGAGCAAGGCGCTGGCCGAGCAAGGCTTCGCCGCCTTCAGCATTGATTATCGCCTGGTCCATCGCCCGGAAAATGGGAAGCCCGCGCAAAACCAATATCCCGCCGCCCTGGATGATTGCCAACGGGCCGTCCGCTGGTTGCGGTGCCACGCGCAGCAATTCGGCATCCGGCCGGGGCGCATTGCGGGGCTGGGCGAATCGGCAGGCGGCCATCTGGTCGCGTTATTGGGCACCACCGACACCCGCGACAATACCGACCCGGAACTGGCGCGGTATTCCAGCCGCCTCAATGCCGTGGTGGACCTTTACGGCCCGGCTGATCTGACCCAACCCTTAACCGATCTGCTTTTCTTCGGCATCACCCCGCGACAACTGGTGGACAACTTCGTGGGCCCTGACCCTGCACGCCGGCGGGAGGCCTCCCCGCGATGGCACATTGATGGGCAGACCCCGCCCTTCCTGATCATGCACGGGGCCAAAGATGCGCTGGTGCCGGTCGAACAGTCCCGCAACTTCTACGCCGCTTTGCAAAAGGCTGGCCGCACTTCCACCTATATCGAGTTTCCCGAAGAGAACCACGGCTTTGGCGCAGAGACGAACCGGGGCAGGATGATGGCCGAGACGCTGAGCTTCCTGCGCCAGACGTTCCAAGACAACCCGACTCACTGACCCTGTGCGGCGTTATCTCTCGCCTGATTAGCTCTCAGCCTCTGGGATGGATACGTAAACACAAATAGCCGTTTCGAGTAAACACTTGGCGCTCACTGGCCCAGTCGGGAGCGCTTCGGTTTGGGACCTTTGGCTCGCCGCAGAGGTTTGGGCACAGAAATCCGGCAAGGGATTAGGGAGCAGATCAGAGCCGCATTCGTGGTTCTTTGACGGGTCCGCCCTCGGCCCAAGGGCTCATGATGATCGGCCCCCTCAGCCCAGGAGGACACCCTTTCGTGGAGGCTTTGGTTCCCCGCTGTTTCCAGTGGAACAGGTTTTCACATTCAGGGCCATCTGCCCGGTACGCTATTCCGCCCCGTCCATCGAAAACAACGAAGAAGCCACTTTCAGGGTTGCTCTGTCGGTGGCACGCCTCCTGCAATGGTCAGACATGGCGCAATATCGTAAGCCTGCCCGGCTCAACGGAATGGAGGCCGAGATGGGTTTCCAATTGGCACGCCGAAACGGTTTTCCGAATAGTAAAGTGCACTCGAAGACGCTCGACCAGATACGACGGCTAGCCAGCAACCTGAACATGAGTCCCCTTCATTGTAACCTATGATGCAAAGATCCATAGCTATCGGAGCAGTGCTGGGCGCGCTGATCATTGCCGCTGCGCTCGTTTACCACGGGCGTCAACTCGCGGAAGTCTCTCGTCGGCTTCAGGCGATGGAGCAGCGCACCACTGGCTTGGACAGGCGCCTGGAGAAGTTCTCCAGCGATCTGCCAACTCTGGTGGAACAGGCTGGGCATAACGCCGGACGGGAAGCTGTCCGCGGCATGGCGGAAGAAATCATCCAGACGCCGCTCAACTGGTTGAAGCCCAGGCTGGCACCCAGCAAGAACAACGCCCCCAGGCCAAATGTCTCCTCGGCCCATACCAACCCTCCCACAACGGCCCAAGGCACCTCAGGCATCAGCTTCGATATTCGCGAGCCGGTCGTCACATTCAAGACGGACGTCAAAATCGAATTACTCCCCAATCTCAAGGAAGTGCCCTCTGTTTCGTGGGCTTCCGATGACGGCGAAAAGCAAGCATTGACCCAAAACAATCATACCGGGAGCTCGGAGCTTAGCCCAACGCCCGGCCCCACGGCAAAGTGAGCGAAGAGAAGCTAAAACCAGCGAAGACCCCCTTGTTGCTCTACTGGTGACGCGCCACCTGCAATGGTCGGTAATGGCGCAATATCGTCACCCGGCCGACTCAATGGAATGGGTGCAGAGATGGATTTCCAATTGACACCCCGAAGCGGTTTCCCGAATAGTAAAGTGCCCTCAAAGACGCTCGACCAGATGCGACGGCAAGCCAGCAGCCTGAACATGAATCCCGTTCGTTGCCCTTGGGTCGTCCCCATTCTCGGCCCGAGCCGCGCCGGCGGCTTCCTCCGCGGCTGCCGATGGCCCTTTGGACTGGCGCTGGCGGCTGTTTGCCTCTTACCGTTGCTGGCCGGGGCCGGTTCCACCAATTCCTGGCGCGTATTTTCTGCCAACGCCTCGTTGGGGGCCAACACGGTGGTAAACCCGGGCATGGAAACGGCGAGCTCCAGTCCTCCGCTCGCCAACTGGAATCTCTACGGCCTGGGCTACACCGCCAGCACTGCCACGGCCCACGGCGGCACGAGTTCCTTGCAATGCTCCAGTACCAAGGCCACGGACGTGCATGGCGCCATTCAAACAATCGTGCTGAACCAAACTACGCCCAAGACCCTCAAGCTCAGTGGTTGGAGCAAAGCCCAGGACGTTACGGGTTCCAGTGACTCTGGCTATTCGGTTTACCTGGATATTACCTACACCAACGGCACCTACCTTTACGGCCAGACCATAACGTTTTCAGTGGGAAGCCACGATTGGGAATACAAGGAGGCCTATATCACCCCGGCGCTGCCGATCAAGCAGCTCAACTGTCACCTCCTGTTCCGCAATTCGCACACCGGCGCGGTCTGGTTTGATGACGTCAGCGTGGCCGAAGTGCCAGGCAGCGTCAGCCCATTTGACGGCAGCCCGGTCGTCTTCAGCCCGCCCAGACCCTTGCCGTTCGACCCGGCCACTCGGTTTACCCTGCTCAGCGGAGATGGCGTGCAACTCCAAGTGACGCAGGACGGCGGCGTCATCGAGGAGGTGACGCAGGGCACCACGAATCTGACGGCCACCTCCATGGACTATGCCTCCGGCTGGTTCGTTTGCGACCGGGCCGCAGCTTCTGATTTGTGGAACGTGGGCGGGTGGGTCACTGCCACCAACGGCAGCTTGCAACAACACGGGGTTATCACCAACCTGGACCTTTCGGCCGATGTGTGCTACTCGGTCACGAATAACGCCATCCGCATCCAGGCCACGGTCTCCAACCTGGTCGCTCCCGACCGCGCGATCACCCTGTATTTCGCTCTGCCGGTGGCCATGGACGGCGGCTATTGGTGGAACTCGCCGCGGGACCGGGTTAGCGTCACCCAGGCGGTCGAAAGCGCCACGTTCTACGGTCCCCGGCTCGGGGCGCGCAATCTCCTCAGCTCATACCCCCTGGCCACGGTGGCCTCTACGGGGGGCCTCACGCTGGCCATTCCCCCTGACCAGTACCGCCCCTTCCGGTTGGTCTATAACCGGGTGACGCGGCAGCTTTTTGCGGCCTTCGACCTCGGCCTGAGTTCGGTTCCCGTCAACTTTCCGCAGTGCGCGACGGCCGAGGTGTGGCTCTACGGCAGCGACCCAGCCTGGGGCCTGCGTTCGGGGCTAGCCGGCTATTACAGCCGGTTCCCGGCTGCCTTCGCCCGCAACTTTACCAACGAAGGCATCTGGGTCGCTTTTGCCGACCTCCGCTCCATCAGCAAAGTCAGCGATTTCGGCATCGGCTATCACGAGATCTCCGGACCCACCCCCAGTTCGAGCTACCTGAAGTTCGACGATACCAACGGCATCCAGACCTTCCGCTACGTGTGCTCGCCCTGGCGGTATTGGATTTCCATGCCGACCAATGTTGACAACACCGACTACACTTTGGTTTACAGCAACCTCCTGTCCCATTACAGCCGGGGCGTCGCCACGGCGACTGCGGTACTCAGCTCCGGCCTGCGCGACACCAACGGGCTTTTGGAGTACCTGCCGTGTGGGGCGCCGGGCCAGTTTAACTGGAACCCTTACGGCACGGAATTCTACATCAACTCCAGCCCCTTCATCACCGATCCCCAATACCCGATCACCAAGTTCAACAATGACTGGAACAGCACTCTGCGCGCTGTCTATAATCACCCGGAAAACGGCGTGCTCAACGGAGAGTATATTGATACCTTCGGCGGCTTCTCTACCATCCCCGATTACAGTTCCAACCACCTGCGCACCACCTCCTTTCCCCTCACTTACACGCGCGACTGCCTGACCCTGATGACGCCGCTGATTTACGGCAACTACGAACTGGCTCGGGCGGTTCGGGCCGACGTTAACCCCCTCGGCAAGGCGACTATGGCCAATGACATGTGGGACTTTGGCCTGCCCATCGGCATTGGGTTGTTCGACTTCTACGGCACGGAAATGAATGCCTTCGATGCCGCCGGGAACTTCGTGCCGATGTCCGACAAATCGCAGCTTTACGCCCGTGCTCTCTCAGGGACGCGCCCCTACGGCAACCTGCTCAACGCCGATTTTAGCAAGGTGACCCAGGCTGAGATGGAGAGCTATATGCGCGTCTGCGCCGTATATGCCATTTACCCAAGCGCCAACAGTGACTCCTCCTCCACCAGCGGCTACTTTGCACAGCCGGGCCTTTATGGGCGCGACCGGCCGCTGTTCAAGAAGTATGTGCCGATCATCCGCGCCATGAGCCTGGCCGGTTGGCAACCAATCACCGACGCTGCGGTGGATAACACCAGTGTCGGGATCGAGGCCTACGGCACGAATGCGGTTACCGCCACACGTTACCTGACCGTGCGAAACCTGGCCTCCCAGGCCACTAACGCCAACGTGACGTTTGACCTGGGCAAGTGGGCGTATCCGGGCGCGCAATGGCTGCAACTGACCAACCTCTTTGACGGCGGCAGCCTCACGATCAACCTGGCTGCCGGCAGCAACTCGGTGTCGCTGAGTCTCCAGGCTAACGAATGCCGGGCATACGGCGTCCAGGCCGGACCACCGCCCCGGCCCACCCTCGTGATGAACGATGGCAATTTCGGCTTTCGGTCCAACCGGTTCGGGTTCAACGTAACCGCGCTGCCGAGCCAGGTCGTCGTGATCGAGGGTGCCATCACCCTGGGAGGCTGGACCGCCCTGCAGACCAATCTCATTTCCGATACCGGCGTCTTCTACTTCGCCGACCTGAATTCCAGCGCCCTCACTCAGCGATTCTACCGTGCCAGGGCTCAATAACTGAACCGATGGGAAATCGTTCTTGCCGCGCCGCTCCGCCTTGCGCCGCGCGGGTTGATTATTATGGAATGGCTTCTATCGAATCGTGGCTGAAGCCACTCTATTTAGTGATTGCCGGCCAGACCTTGAGTTTCAGTTTGCCGCCTTCCGGAATCTCGAACGGGCCGGGGAACGGATTGGCCGGGTTCCGCTCTTTGCCAAAGTAATCGGCGCCTATGCGCACATCGGAGCCATCCGGATTCTCGAATGGCAGATTGGGAATGCTCGCCTTGCCCAGCATCTCCGTACCCACAAGCTTCCGCGATTGTTCGGTGCCCCAGGCTTTGTCGAGCGTTAGTTCCAGATAGAACCCGTCCTTTTGTTCAATCAGCTTGATTTGCGGATCAAACTCCGGTTTGACCAGCGGGGCGGTTTCATGCTTCGAGGCGTTGGCCCCTTTCAGAAACACGTTGCCGGCCATATACATGGGCAGTATGGCATCGTCGTATGAACTCAGGCTTCCGGGCGGCACTATAATATTATTATAGAAACGAGTGTCCCCGGACGGGTTGCCATGTAGTCCCACCACTTCGGTGGAATGCGCCTTGTGAAAGGGCGTCATACGGGGATCCGTCTTGATATAAACTACCGGCTTCGTGATCAAATTGTGGACGTAAGCGCCGCCCTGGGAATCAATAAGCACCTCCGAAAAGAACAGGTTGTTGTCCACCAGGTACGGGCCATGGCCCACCTCGAAGAACAGATCGCGACCGTTATCGTGCAGCAGATTTCCGCTGACACGCGCGCCCTGGGCCATCCAGTCCAGCCAGATACCGAGGATCGTCCGATATATGTGATTACCACTGATTGTGACATCAATGGCCCCGTGAAATTTGATGCCGGCCTGCTCAAACCCGTTAAACAACCTCTGGACGTAAATGTCATGTATCGTATTGCCAGTCACCGTGCTGAACGCGGCCCCCAGGCTACCGACAATGCCCGCCTGTTCACAGTGGGAGATCGTGTTGTTGCGGACCAGGTGATGCCCGATATTGTCCTTCGACCAGCCGTTCGTCAGCGCGCGATTAATAGTCGCCACATAGCCCTCGGCCGATTCAGACGACTTGTTGTCCCATTCGTCTCCGTATTTCCCCAGCGATATGCCGGAGCACTTTGAGTAGCGGACTACATTGTTCTCGATGATCCATCCCTTGCTCCAGTGTGTGCCGATTAGGCCGATCTGCTCGGCGGTTGGAGGGGCCCAAGGGGTCGCCGCGTTCTCCAGGGTGAAACCCCGCACGGTGATGTAATTGATCCCGGTCTTTTCAGGGTAGAACACCGTTTGACGGACATTGATCTCAACCTGTTGGGTGTTGGGATCGCCCCCCTTGAACTGCGCCCAGATCGTGGTGTTCTCTTTGTCAACCCGACCGAACCAAAGCGATTTCCTGGCGACGGGCTTGAGTACCTCCTCCAGTTTGGCCGCCTCGGCCAGCCAGTCGCCATTGAGGTAAACGGCGCCGCTGTGATGCTCTCGTTTCATGGCGTTGAACCAGTCGCCGTGAAGCAGATCGCTGTAGGGGTTGAACTGGCCGAAGAAGCGGTTGGGGATCGTGACCTTCCAGGTATCGTTATCGAGCTTCTCCCAGTTCTTGACCACCTCCGACCCGGTGATCACGACCTCCTCCCCCAGCGCGGCCTGATAGACGATACGTTTGGTGTCGGATTCGCCGCCCCGAGGCGGATTGATGCGCTCGCGATAGATGCCGGCATGGACAAGGATGGTATCGCCCGGCTGGGCCAGCCGTGCGGCGGCCGAGATGGTCTTGAGCATCTGCGACTCCGAGCCGTCGTTCCGATCATTCCCCTGCACCGAAACGTGGTAAACTTTCTGACCGCTTGAGCCCGCCTGCCCCAGGACGCAGCCGGTTAATGCGGACGCGGTAATCAGGGCGATGATTGACAGGATTTGGTTTCTGCTCTTACTCATGTTTCTGCTCTTGCGCATGATTGGTTGCGGGCAATGCCAGACCAGGCCCTGGATGTAAAGAGGCGAGCCTTGCCGCATGGTTTGCCGATCGGCGCGACCGGTATTGCGTGTTGGTTATGTCCTCATCGGCGGGCTCCATCACTTCATCTTCGAGTTCTCGGAGCTGTGCCGAGCGGGTGAAGCGGGTTGGAGTGCGCTTCCGGCGCGGAAGGCGCTGGCCGGGAGTCCCTCGGCGTTCATCAGGTTGGGTTCGGCCAACATGCTCCAGGCAAAGCGCATGGCAACGGGATCTTTCACCTCGGGGGCCGAAAGCACAATGGTTGAGCCGTCAATCCGGGCGTCAGCTTTGACGAATCCGCCATCGTTGGCGTCAATAATCTCAAACCAGTTCAGCGGCTTGCCGTCGCGGCTGGCCAGTCCACCGCCGGCGTGCTCGAAGGTCAGACGGAGTTTGTCTCCTTCAATGCTCATCGCCTTGAAGACGGGGCCGGAATAGACCAGCTTCTCCTGCCCGTAGGTCCTCGCCAGCGCCCATAAGGCGAGGCGCCGACCCACCTCCTGCTTATTGGCAGGATGAACGTTTTTGAGGTTGCCGATGTCGTTCACCACCACCATGCCAGTGTTGGGGATGGCCTGCGCGGCGCTCTGGGCTTCCCAGAACGCCGGGACGAGTTCCGGATTTCCGCCATAGTTGCATGGAGCGATTTGCACAAAGTAGAAGGGGAAATCGCCCTCGCCCCAGAGCTTGCGCCAGCCGCTAATCAGCGCCTTCATCCTCTCAGTGTATAGCTTTCCCTCCGGGTGGTTGGATTCGCCCTGATACCAAATGGTCCCACGCAGGGCAAAGGGACAGAGGGGATGGATCATCCCGTTATACACCGCGGTCGAACTCGGATAGTCGCGGGGTGGCAGCAAGTCCGCCGGGTAAGTCGGCATCGATGGGACCAGCGCGCGCTGGGCCAAGGCCTGCCGCGCCGCGGCGACCCACTGCTCGGTTTGGCGGAGCGTCTGTTCCAGGCGCTGCCGGTGGAGCTCGGTGCGCGGGTCGGCCAACTGGACCAACTCATACTCCCGCTTCAAGGCTGGCACGGTGGCAAAGCCTTCCAGCGGCGTCCACGGCTCGATGCGCGTCCCGCCCCAGGAGGCGTCAATCAGCCCCACTGCCACGCCCAACTTCCTGTGCAACTCCCGCCCGAAATAATAGGCAACGGCGGAGAACCCGCCCCAACCGCCCTCAGCCACGGTCTTGGGAGAGCAGGACTTCCACGAGAGGCCTTCAATGTCGTTCTGCGGCTGCGGAGCCCATCGCTTGGGCACTTTCAGAAGACGAATGCCCGGATAATCCGCCGCGGCGATCTCCTGCCGGGCATCGCGACACAACCCGATGCCCATTTCCATGTTGGACTGCCCCGAGCAGAGCCAAACCTCACCGACCATGACATCTTCGCAGCGCACCGTGCTGGAGCCACTGACCGTCAGGGTATAGGGGCCGCCCGCCTTCATGGCTGGCAGGACCGCCTTCCATTCGCCGCGCTCATTGGCTTGAGCCTGGCACTTTGCGGACGAAAGCTGGACCGTGACCGTCTCGTTGGCCTTGGCCCATCCCCAAATCGTCAGCGGCTTCTCCTGCTGGAGGACCATTTGGCTGCCGAATACCCTTGGCAAACACACCTCCGCGCGGGCCGTCCCGACAAGATGTCCGCCCGTGACGAGGCTATTTAACAGTACAGGTGTCCGCTGGTCCTTGTCCTCCAGAATCAGGTTGCCGGTGACATCGGCAAGCTTCAACTTGCCTGTCGCATCGGTGAAGCGCATAGGGTTGCGACCGGGCGGACAGTGCACCAGGCAGTCCACGAACTTGACGCCCCCGATGTCCTGGGTGCTGCCCTTGCGGGCCAGGAAAAGGATCGGGTCTGGGACCGGTGCGCTGGGCGCGGCATCCCCGAGTGAGCACTTGTCCAGCAGGACTTGCGCGCCGGTTGCGGGATTGTCGCCGAGGCAGAAGCTGGCTTGCTTGTTGCCTTCCAGCGCGCAATGGTGAAACTCGATCACACCCCTGGCGGCTTGCTTGACGTTATTGTGGCCATTGACCGCAGCGCCCCACGTAACGTTGCCGCTGGCCCGGCAGTTCTCGAACTTGATACTCACCGGCGCGGAGGTTGGGTTGAGGTTCCAAAGGTAAACGGCGAAGCCGTGCGCGGCGTTGTTCTCAGCCACGCAGTTGCGCATCACGCAGTTCACCAACCGGTCGCCGGGGTGGTTGGGCTCGAAATCAATGCCAGACTGCGGGTTGGTGCCGGCGGTGTTGCGCAGCACCGTGTGCTCTATCAGCAGGTTTTCCGCTGTGACCACGCTAATGCCCTGGCGATAGTTCTTGGTGCAGGCGCAGTCCTTGATGAGCACGTCCCGGTTGGGTGGGCCTTCGGGCGCGTGCCCCAGATAGATGCCATCGCCGCCGCTTTCGGTCAGAGTCAGGCCCAGAATACGGACTTTTCTGCAACTGAACAGGCGGATCAGATGGCGCCACTCGCTGTGAATGTAGGGTGCCTGGTCGTAGTCACTTCGCCACATGCGCAGAGTGGCGCCGTACCCGCGCAGGGTGAGGTTAGTAAGCCGCACGCCGGTTAGCAGCGCGTCGGTCTTGCCCTTGAACTCGCCGCGCTTGGCGAGCAGTTCCACGCCTTTCTCGAACTCGATCTTCTGATTGGAGACGAGCGTCAGGCCCCGGGAGACCCACGGCGCGCCGACGTTGTCCACAACCAGCCTGGGAACCTTGGAGTTGATGGCGGCCTGCAGCGCCTCCGTGGAGTCCACCGGGTCAAAGCCCCACCAGGAGGCCTTGGCCACTTTGATCTTGCCGGACGCCACGTCGGCGAGCGCGTGCGAGTTGACACCCGCGGCGGCAGACGCCGAAACCAGCGTCAGCAGCAGGAAGGAGAGCGTGTTCAGCCTACATTCCATAGAGCGACAAGTAGCCGGGATTAAGGGCCCAGGTTATGCCCAGTTGCCTCAAGTAATTGAGTTTGGCCTCCGTAGCAGCCGCGAGGGCCTGCTTGGCCTTCTGCGGATTGCCCCGGCGTTTGGCCACAGCGTCCTTGGCCAGGAGGTAGTCACGGTTGACCCGCGCATAATCCACACCCACGCGCAGGAATTCGACGCGCTTCTTGATCTTCTCGTCGCTCCCCGCTGCTGTGCTGGCTTCATCCAGGTAGCCGGTGAGACGGGCCAGAAACTCATCCGTGAACTGCCGCGCCAGCACGGGCGTGTATTTCCACCAGCCGAGATAGGTTTCGCTGGCAGCGAGCTTGTCGTCCATCTGCTCAAGCGTATCAAAGTAATGTCGGATGGCGCTCGCGCCCGGGCCAAACCCCGCACGACAGTAATCGTTCTCGATGTCGTCCACCGAGCGTGCCGGATCCCAGAGCAGTTGCACCGTCAGGTAATAGTTCAGGCCGCACATGGCCCAGTGGTTGACGGCCGTGTCGAAGTCCGTGACCTTCAGGCCGGTGCTGGCCAGGTACTTGATGTCGGCGCCTAACCGGTGGGTGAAGACGGTCGGGAAACCGACCCCGAAGTCAAAGAGATTGGGGCGGAAAAACAGGCCCCCAGGAGCCGCTTTGGCCCAGGCGGTCCACGCGGCCAGGGCCGCGTGCCGCTGCTTTTCGCTGAAATACTCCAGCCCGGCGTATCCAATGAAGACATTCGACCGCGCGGTCACATGCAGCGGTGGCGTGCAGTAGGCGGAATACGCATAGGCCCCCAAGTGGCGCCCACGCAACTCCTTGGCGACCAGGTCCGCCACAGCGTTGTAGAACTTCACGTAGCGGTCAGTGAGCGAAACATGGGGCTCCTTAATCGTGCCATGGATATCCACCAACGGGCCATCCGGCGCGTCCCATGCCGCGCAGTTGGAACAGGAGCAGAAATTCTGGGCTCCCCCGTCATTGGGCGAGATCGAGACGCAGTACAGGTTTGGGTTGGCCTTGAGCTTCGCGATGGCTTCCGACGCGATCTGGGCCTGCAACTCCGGATTGGACACGCACAGCCGCGCCCGGTCGGGCTTTCCTTCGCTCTGATCGCGACTGCCATCGGGCTGGAGGGCAAACCACTCGGGATGCATCTTGCCAAATCGCTCCCAGTAGTTACCGAAGGCGTGACCGTAGTCGAAGTCGCCCTGTCTGGCGTTGCGGGTGTGCATCCACCAGTTGGTGCCGGTCTTGAAGTGCGCTTCATAGGCTTCGCGAGTTATACCGACCTTGTCAAAGCCTGGTTGCTCATCGGGGTTCCAGCCGATGCAGCGCACTTCGCGTTTGACGATTGCGGGTGTGTAATCCAGCGCAAGGCTGTCTGGGATCGTGATGGTGTGCCGTTGTGGCACAACCTCGCCCAGTTCTCCCGGCCACAGCCAACGCACCCCTTGCTTCTCGAGCAATTCGTAGCCGGCCCATAGCGTGCCCTTGAGGGCATAACCGGTGGGGTCGGAGTCGCAGCCCTCCAGAAGCACCCGGCCCGGCGACACGCTCACACGGATCTGCTCGGCGGCCATCGTGGGGACGATCGAACCCTCCGCCGGCTTCACAGCGCCGGAGCGAATGAGGATGACCGCGCGGCCGACGGGCACGGGCGCGGGGTCCCGAATCACGGGCAACGTCGCCCCGCTCATCTTCCGCAAATACCTGGCCAGTTCAGCCGCAGCCAATTTAGCGCTGGCAGTCGGCTTCTGCTCCAGCTTGATGACCGCGGCGGGTTGTCCGGCGGCCACCAGCGTTACATCGGCGTGGGCCGCGATGGTTGGAGACAACAGGAGTAAGCAAGCACAAAGTCCGCGCATTTCAGGTTCCCGCTCGGGGTGAATAGCATTACCGAGACCATTCCAGAGACATCAAAGCAGGATTATCGCAGACGAGGCGCAATGTGCGCATCGGCGGTTTTTCGTGCGCGGACGCGCTCGTCCGCCGGGAATTGAGCAGCCCGTGGCGGCGGACGCCTTTCGGCGACGAGCTGGAAGGGTCATTGGCGCAGGAAGACTTGCAGGGGCGCCCCTGGGCGACGAAGTGCTCGGATTCCTTTTGACACAAGGGCGATTAGCCGCCTCCAAGCAGGCGACCGGTCCGCTGCCTGGCAGCTACACCGTCACTGTTACGGTATCTCAAGCAGGGGGAGAGCAGGGGGAGAGCAGGGGGAGACCTCTCCCCCTGCTCTCCCCTGCTCTCCCCCTGCTTTCCCCCTGCTTGAGATACGCTTATGGTGCCATACCGGTGCTGGAACCATACCGAAGCAGCGTCCAAGCGGTTTGAGTGCGCGGCGCAAGCCGGATTCCGGGTGATAGCTGAGTCGCGTCGAGCACCGGGCCAGCCAGATGCCCGGACATTATCCGCTCGGGCTTGACCTGTCGGTGCGGCCGGACGACCATGCCCGGGCTACCAGTTGCCCAGCTTAATGACGTTGGAAAAGGCGCCGATGCGCGCTCGAATGGTTCGGCAGGTTCTCTGGAATGGAATGACCGCGGGCCTCGCCTGACATTCAGCGTCACCCCAGGCCGGACCTGCGAGATTCCGAGAGGCACAGACCTGATCTCCTGGAACCGGACAATCCATTTCTCCGCCAATCTGTATCCGCCCCGAGCCGACTTTGTTTAGGTGGACCCCGCGTCGCCAACCAACCGGGCCTCTTGCCGACTGCGCTGGAGGCGATGAGCTCCTTAAACCTGGCAGCCTGGCGATGATCGAAGGCATCGGTCAGGCGGTCCTGAATGGATAGGTAAACACAAGTAACCGTTTCAACTAAACAGCAGGCGCCTGCTGGTGCTGGCAAGCGCGCCTTGCGTGGGGGGGCTTTTGAGGGATGGCACGCCAGTTGCGAGAGCCACAGATCATGCGCATGCCGCAGACCTGCCGGCGCGATGAAATAGGCAAGGTTTCAGAGGGTTCAGAGTGGTTTCGGAATGGTTTCCAGTTGACACGCCGAAAATGGCTCCGGGATAGTACGCTAAGACGCTCTGTCATGCATGATGGCAGGCAAGCTGAACATGAAGTTCATTCATCGGCTCTGTATGTTCCTCCTCCTCGGCCTGAGCCAGGGGGGCTTTGCCGTCCATGCCGCTGTCGCTCGCACGCCTCTGGACCTGGCCTTTGACCGGCTTGAATCCTATGATTGGGGCCAGAGCCGCGAGGCGCTTAACCCGATTGAGGCGGCGGTGGCGTCGGCGCGAGCCAAACCCTCGCTCCGCCGTCAATTGGAGAGGCGGCTGGACGCCGCGCTGGCGGCCCCGGTCTCGCGTGCTTCCAAGGATTTTATTTGCCGCCAGTTGAGCCTGGTTGGCGCGGCGCAATCGGTCCCGTGCCTGGCGGCGTTGCTGTCTGAGCCGGACCTGTCCCACATGGCGCGGTATGCGCTGGAGCGCATTCCCGACGCAAGCGCTGCCGCAGCGTTGCTCCGGGCTTTGGCGGGCGCCCGGGGGGACCTCCAAATCGGTATCGTTGATTCCCTGGGCAAACGCCGCGATGCACGGGCTGTGGCCGATCTGGCCAAGCTGCTGGCAAGCCCCGACCCCAACCTTGCCCGCGCCGCCGCTGCTGCGCTAGGCAACGTCAGCACTACCGAAGCCGCGCGCGCCCTGGAGACCTTTTTGGCGGCCGCTCCCACAGGACTGGCGCCTGCCATTGCCAACGCCTGGGAGGCCGCAGCAGACCAGTTGGCTCACGCGGGGCATCGCCGCGAGGCCGCCGGGATCTACCGCCAGCTCTACACACGCCCGGGCACCGAGCGCGTCCGCCTGATGGCCTTTCGAGGACTGGTCCTGACCGAACCGTCCGCCCGCGCCGTTGGCCTGTTGTCGCGCGCCTTAGCCGATCCGAGCGAAGTGGTCAGGAAAACGGCCATCCGGCTGGTTGCCGACCAAGTCGAGCGCGCTGAGGTCAAGCGTTTGGGCCGCTCGTTGCTTTCACTGTCGGCGACGGGCCAGGCGGCGATGCTCGAGGCCCTGCGTGAGCGGGGGGAAGTGATTGCCCGAGGGCCGGTGCGCGCTGCCACCAGAAGCAGTGACCCCACGGTGCGGGTAGCCGCGTTGCGGGCTCTGTCCGTGATGGGCGACACCGCCGACCTCTCCGAGTTGGTCCGCCTGGCAGCCGGCACGCGCGGCGAGGAAGGTGAGGCCGCCCGCTTCGCCCTGGCCAATCTTCCCGGTAAGAAAGTGGATGCGGCGCTGATTTCGGCACTGCCGTCGGCGGGTCCGGAGGCGCAAGTCGAGCTGCTCCGCGGCCTTGCGGCCCGCAACGCCTGCGGCGCAGCCAAGCCGATTGCATCCTGCCTGCAAACGGCGGGTCCGACCGTTCGCGACGCCGCCATCGAGGCCCTGGCGGTGGTGGGTGACGAGCAGCAAGTGCCGCTGCTGGTCGAGTTGCTCGAAACCCAGGGTGGTCCAACCCGGCAGAAGGCCCAACGCGCCCTGCAAGCCATCGTGGCGCGCGCGGGCGCCAAAAGTCTGGACGCCTTGCTGGCGGGATTGGACCAGGCCAAGCCCTCTGCGCGGATCATCCTCCTGGAGCAACTTGGCAGCATCGGCGGACAACGGGCTTTGGAGGCCGTGCGCGCGGCGGTGGCCAGCCCCGAGGCGGAAATCAGCGCCGCCGCCTTCCACGTGCTGGCAGACTGGCCCGACGACGGGGCGGCGCCGGACCTGTTGCGTTACGCCCAGAAAGCCGGGAATCCAACCTGGCGATCGCTGGCTTTCCGCGGGCTGGTTCGCTTGTGCCGCGAGTCACCGATGCCTGCCTCCGAACGCCTGCAATGGCTGACCCAGGCGGCCGGGGTCGCCACCGGTTCCGAGGATAAGCTGCTGGTGATCTCGGCGTTGGCTGACGTGGCCGATCCTGAGGCGCTGAAGCAACTGCGCAACTACCTCGCGGACCCCGCGCTCACCGAAGCAGCCGGCGTGGCCGCCATCAAAGTGGCCTCGAGCCTCGACGTGAAATACAAGGCCCAGGCGGCGTCCGTCCTGCGGCAGGTAGTTGGCAAGTGCAGCAACCCCGAGGTGCAAAAGCAGGCGCGCGTCGCGCTATACTGGCTTGGAATGAAACACTGACAATTTCATGGGATCACGAAACACAGGAAGCGAATACAGGCACCCGAGCGCCGCCACCGGACGTCGAACGCAGTCACTTTTCGGTGATGGAACTATGCTGCGCCGGCGGGCATTTCTGCGGAGCACCCTCGCCGCGGCGGCTGCGCCCTGGATCATTCCCGGCTCGGCCCTGGGGTTGAACGGGCAGACGGCCCCGAGCAACCGCATCGTGATCGCCTCCATCGGCATGGGTGTTGCGTGGGACATGTTCATGCGGCGGGAGGACACCCGGTTGGTCGCCGTGTGCGACGTGCAGCGGGCAAAGCGCCAGGCCGCCAGGGACAAAGTGAACGAGTATTACGGGAATCGGGATTGCCGCGACTACAACGACTTTCGCGAGATCATGGCGCGGCCCGACATTGACGCGGTGTACATCGCGACACCGGACCATTGGCATGCGTTGATCACCATCGCGGCGGCGCGGGCCGGCAAAGACGTTTATTGCCAGAAACCGTTGACGCGCACCATTGCCGAAGGCCGGGCGGTGGTCGAGGCTGTGCGCCGCCATAACATCGTGTTTCAACAAGGCACCCAGCAGCGGCACGACCTTAAGATGCTTTTCGGCTGCGAACTGGTTCGCAACGGCTATATCGGCCATCTCAAGCAGGTGAAGATCGGCAGCCCGCAAGGGTACGTCATCGGCCCGCAACCGACCCAACCGGTGCCCGATGACCTGGATTGGGAGATGTGGCTGGGACCGGCCCCATGGTCGCCGTTCACGGCCCGGCGCGTCCGTTCCCAGGACTGGTATTTCATCTCGGACTACTGCATGGGTTACATTGCCGGCTGGGGCGTCCATCATGCCGACAGCGCGCAGCAGGCCAGTGGATTGGACGAGAATATCGGGGGGGTTGAGGTGGACGCGCGCGGCGAATTTCCCAAGGATGGCCCTTTCGATACGCCGATCCACTGGAACATGAATTACCGCTTCGCCAACGGCCTGACTTGGAACTGGACCGACACGACTTCCTGGTTTCCGCAGCCCAACTGGACCGACCAAGTGCGACATCGCATGGGCGTGGAGTTTGAAGGCACCGAGGGGTCGGTCTTCATTTGGCGCGACCTGGTGGAGGCCTCGCCCAATTCTCTGCTCAAGGTAAAGATCGGCCCGAACGACAGGGTCCGCCTGGTCCAGCCGGGGGGCGAGCCAATTCCGGATTTCATCGCTTGTGTCAAGCGCCGGCTGCGGACTTGCGCACCGGTCGAAGTATCGCATAAGTCCACCACGCTCTGTTCGCTGGGGGCCATCTCGATGCAACTGGGGCGTAAAGTTGTGTGGGACCCAGTCAAAGAGGAGTTTATCGGTAACGAGCAAGCCAACCGGCTCAAATCCCGCGCCATGCGCCAACCCTGGCACCTGTAACGACAATTATGAAAACACCTTTAGTTCGCACGCGACGGCAATTCCTGAAATCCAGCGCGGTGGCAGCCCTTGCGGCGCCGGCTCTGGTAACGGCTGGAGCCGCCGGCGAACCCAACACGCCAAAGGGTCCGCTCAAGGTCGCGGTGGTGACCGGCGGCCATCCTTACGATGTGCAGGACTTCCATCGGCTGTTTCGCAGCCTGGCCGGGGTGGACGCGTTTGTTCAGCACATGGACGATTTTGCGACCTCCTCAGAGGGTGTGCGCGACGGTTACGACGTCGTGGTGCTTTACATCATGCTGATGGAGGGGCCGGGCGACGAGAAACTGCCGGCCTATGCCGGTAACCGGAAGGCCGTGCTGGAACATCTGGGCGCGACCAACCAGGGTATCGTGGTCTTGCACCATGCCCTGCTGGCTTATCCGAAATGGCCGATGTGGTCGGAGTTGGTGGGGATTGCCAACCGCAAGTTCTGGTTTTACGAGGGTCAGCACCTCGATGTGAAGATCGCCAACACCGAGCATCCGATCACCCGCGGTCTCCAGCCCTGGGAGATGACCGATGAAACCTACACCATGGCCAACGCGGGCGAGGGCAGCGACATCCTCCTGACGGTGGACCATCCAAAGAGCATGAGGACCATCGGCTGGGCCCGGCAGTTCAAACAATCGCACGTCTTTTGCCTGGAATCCGGCCATGACAACCAGGCCTGGGCCAACGCCAACTTCCGGGAAGTCCTGCGCCGGGGCATCCTGTGGTGCGGCCGGCGAACAGGTTGAGCACCGCTCGGATGGCGCGCATAATCCGCACGGCAGTTTGTGGCAATGGAATCCGTGGTGTCAAATGGCCTGGGCAGGGCTGCATCAAGCTCGCCCGGAGCGCGAGCCGTCCCGGCTCGCAGCAGCCACCGGCGATCCCGGATTCCCTGGTTTTATAGGCATTGCTCGCGTTCCTGCGCGCTGCGAGCCGGGACGGCTCGCGGTCCGCATGGGAGCTTGATGCAGCCCTGCGGCCAGGGCGACCAGCCCGACCACCCCTCAAGCCTGCAATGCCCGGCCCATCATTCGGGTTATTCCGATTACCCCGCGGTTCCAAACGCCACACACCGATTAGGGAACAAACCATGAAGATTATCACTTGCCCGCGACGGCGCCGGCTCTCCGGGGCTGGGAGATTCTTGTGGATCGCGATTCTGTTCGCGATGACAACGGCGCCGCATTGCCCCGCCGCGGCGGATGAAAGGGTCGCCACGGACGCCCCCGCATCGTTGACCGCCCCGCCGCCTCTCCCCTACTTCCGCATCACGGTCGTGGACGACGAAACGGGCCGGGGCATTCCCTGTGTCCGCCTCAAGACCGTCAACGAGGTGGAATACTGGACCGACAGCGCCGGCGTTGTCGCCTTCTACGAACCCGACCTCATGGACCAGGACGTCTATTTCACCCTCGAATCCCACGGCTACACCTATCCCGCCGACCACATGTTTGGGTTCCACGGCCGGATTGTTCCCGTCAAATCCGGTGGCGCCCTTACGCTGAAAATGCATCGCGACTACGCCGCGCAACGGCTCTATCGCATGACCGGAGCCGGCATTTATCGTGACAGCATCCTGCTCGGCGACAAGGTCCCGCCCGTCGAAGAAGTTGGTAAAATCCCCGTTGCTGGTCAGGATGGCGGCGACCCCGTGTCCTACAATGGAAAGATATACTGGTTCTGGGGCGACACGGGGGTTCCGCGCTTCCCGCTCGGAGTTTTCAAGGGCACCGCGGCCACCTCCGAACTCCCATCCAGGGGCGGCCTGGATCCCAACATCGGCGTTGCCTACACCTATTTCCGCGACAAGAATGGCCAGGTCCGCGGCATCTTCGACCTGCCCGGCCATATTTACTGGTACTCCGAACTCCGCACGGTTGCCGGTCCGAGGGGCCGCGAGCGTCTGCTGGCCGATTACGTTCAGATCGAGAAGCCCATGCGTCCCGTCGAGCGCGGGCTTTGCCAGTTCAACGATGGCAAGGGCGCCTTCGAACTGGTCCGCAAGTATCCCGAAGACTCAGTGATCCCCTTTGATCAATACGGCGGGCCTCCCTTCCGCTATTCCGAGAATGGAATCCAATACTTTTACTATCCGTCGCCCTATCCCTCCGTCCGCTGCCCGGCCGACTACGCGGCCCAGACGAATCTCAATGTTCGCGAAACCTTTACCTGTCTGAAGGAAGGCAGCCGCTTCGACGGCTCGAAGGAGCAACTCGACCGCGGCCCTGACGGCGCGCTCCGTTGGCGCTGGAAACACAACACCAGCGTGATCGGCGAGAAGGAAATGCGAAAGCTGCTCGCCTCCGGCGCGATCCAGCCGGAGGAACAATGGTTCGCCCCGCGCGACGTGGACACCGGAACGGCGGTTTACTCCGCCGGCGGGTTCGATCTATTGGAACGACTACCGCAAGCGCTGGATTTGTCTGCGCCTGCAAACCGGCGGCGCGACCTTTTTGGGCGAGGTCTGGTATTTCGAAGGCGATACTCCCATGGGCCCCTGGGTTTACGGGCGGAAGATCGTCACTCACAAATGGAAAGACCACGACTACGCTTTCTACACCGAGGCCCAGATACCCCAGTTCGACAAAAGCGGCGGGCGCGAAATCTACTTCAAGGGCTCCTTCTCCGCCGAATTCGGGAGCCGGAAGTCCCCCGTTCCGCGTTACAACTATAACGTAATCGTTTACAAGCTCGATCTCGACGACCCGCGCGTCAGGCTTCCCGTGCCGGTCTATTACGTCGCCGGAGCGCCGGATCGCTATGGAACCATAGAGGCTTTCGGGCACGAGGCGATAGGCCGAAGAATCGTCTGGTTCGCCCCTGACCGTCCCGCCGCCAGGACAGTCCCCGTCTTCCTGATCGAGGACAAAGTTCACGGAGTGACGACGCTCGACACCAATCCGGCGGCTATTCCGAAAGGCCTGAAGCCCGCCTTCTACGCCGTCCCGCTCCAGGACGACATCCCCTCCACCTCGCCCCTCGCGCAAACCGTCCCGCTCAATGAATTCACCAACTCCGCAGATGGCGAACGAATCTACACCACGAGAAACACCGTGACCAAACCGGGATACCAACGCAACCCGCATCCGATCTGCCGCGTGTGGCCCAATCCGATTCTGTATAATCCATACGCCAGCAGGTTGGATTGACATCGCCCCACCCTCACCCCCGCAGGCCAGGCCGTGGCGGGCTCGCCCTGCAAAAGTTGCCTCAAAAGGTGTTTACCTGAAACGGCTACTTGTGTTTACTATCTGCCTGATTACTCGAATAAAACGGCATAGCAATGATTCGATTTGCACTCTCACACCACGGCAGACTCCGCCTGCCGTGTCCCGCGGCAAAGTTGTAACCGTCAAAGTAGTCCGGCGCGATGAAGACCCGTGGTCAATTAGCTGATTCTGTAGAATCCCTGCGGCAGAAGCTCGCTCACCGCCACGCAGTGGTGGGCGCGGCCGTCGGCTCCGGCATGACGGCCCAGGCCGCTGAGGCCGGCGGGGCGGACTTCCTGATGGTCCTGAGCGCCGGACACTTTCGCATCCAGGGCTGCAGCTCGATGGCGGCGCTGTTGCCTTATGCGGATGCCAATGCGCTGACCTGGCGACTGGCGACCGAGCATGTCGTCCCCCGCATCAACGGCGTGCCGGTCTTCCTGGGCACTTGTGCTCAGGACTCCCATCTTAACTGGCACGACCTTCATTCCCGCCTGGGGCAAGCGGGCCTGGCGGGCATCACCAACTTCCCGTCGGTGGGCTTCATTGACGGACAGTTCCGTGAGGCGCTGGAGGAAGCCGGACTGGGCTACGACTGCGAAGTAAAGCTCCTGGGCAAAGCGCATCGCCTCGGTTGGCTCACCATCGCGTTCTGTTTCACGGCGGCGGAGGCCGTGGCGATGTCCAAAGCGGGAGTTGACATTTTGTGCCTGGACCTTGGATTTGCCGAATGGCGGTCGCTGACCGAGGCGGAACATGCCGCCGCCCTGGACCGTGCCGCGATTCATACCGAGGCCATCCTGGGCGCGGTGAAGAAGACGGGCGCCAATCCGTTTACGGTGCTCTTCGGCGGTCCGGTAGGGACACCCCGGGATTATGCGCAGGTGTCGCAGAACACCGATGTGCAAGGCTACGTCGGCGGCAGCACGATCGAGCGGTTCCCAGCCGAGCCGCTCATCACCCAGACGGTGCGCGAGTTCAAGCTCGCTGCGGCGACCGACCGGCGTGGCCGCGGCCTTGGGACGATGATTGGCCAGAGCCAGGCGATGAAACAGCTCTTCGAGACCTTGCGCCGCGTGGCCGATAGCGACAGCTCGGTCCTCATCGTCGGCGAGAGCGGCACGGGCAAAGAGTTGGCCGCTCGGGAGATTCATCGGCTGAGCCAGCGCCGCTCACGGCCACTGGTGTGCTGGAATTGCGCCGCGCTGACGGAGACCCTGGCCATGTCCGAGTTGTTCGGCCACGAGCGGGGCGCGTTCACCGGCGCGACCAGCCGGCATCTGGGCAAGTTCGAATTGGCCAATCACGCGACCTTGTTCATGGACGAATTGACCGACCTGCCCCCGTCGGTGCAGGCCAGCTTGCTGCGCGTGCTCCAGGAACGGGAAATCGTGCGGGTCGGCGGCGAAGCCACCCTGCCGGTAGATGTGCGCCTCATCGCCTCGACCAACCGGGACGTGCCCGATCTCATTCGCACGCAGCGCTTCCGGCTGGACCTCTATTACCGGCTCAGCACGGTCGTGCTGCGCATCCCGCCCTTGCGCGAACGGCGCGAGGACATTCCCCTGCTGGTGCGCGAGCTGGTTCATACCTTCAGCCAGCAATACGGCTGCCCGGCCCCGGAAGTGCCGCGCGCTGTCCTGGCAGCGTTCCAGGCTCATGCCTGGCCGGGGAACATCCGCGAACTGCGCAACGCGGTCGAACGCTGTTTCATCCTGGGGCGAGGTGAACGCTTCCGGGTGGAGTGGCTCAACGACCTGTTCCGGCTCTCAGAAACGCTGCACGCGTCGGCCCCGCAACCTCAAATGCCGCCGGAATCGCTGGCCGCTCGCCGTTCCCGCGCCCGGACGGTGTTAGAAGCCTGCGGCGGCAATATCGCCGCCGCGGCCCGCCAACTTCACGTCACCCGCAAGACCCTTTACAGTTGGCTGGCAGGCGCGCCAGTGGCGCCAGCGTAGGAGTCTCTGGCTGTCATTGGGTCCTGAATGTCAGCGGTGTGCCGGTTGCGCTTCCAATGCGGAGTTCTGAGCACCGCCTGCTGGCGCCGCCGCCATGTGCTTCAGCAACTCTTTCGCGCAGGCCCCGGCGAAAACCGGGTCGTTGATGTTGCAGTCCAGCTCCACGACCGGAATGTCTTTGCGCAGGTCCTGCTTGAGGGCGCTGAAGAACGCCTGGTCGGCCTCGGGCCACCAGAACGGCCCGCCCGGCGCGTCAATCATGCTCAGGCCGCGCAAGGGCAGGAACACCGTTACCGGGCCGAGGCTTTGGTTGAGCTTGGAGGCGAGGATATGGCCCAATTGCCGGTTCTCTTCGGGCGTGGTCCGCATCAGCGTAACATTGAGGTTGTGCGGATAAAACTTACGCCCCTGGAAAGGGGCGGGAACCGTTGCGGGATGCCAGAAATTCACCATATCCAGGCAGCCGGGAGCCACGATGGCCGGCACCCCGCAACGGGCGGCCGCCTCGAGCCGGGCCGAACCAGCCGTCAGCACTCCGCCCACCAACTCATCCGCCCATTCGGTCGTGGTGAGATCCAGCACTCCGGCAATCCGTCCCGCCTCGATGAGACTCTCCATCGTCCGGCCGCCGGCGCCCGTGCAGTGGAAGACCAGCACTTCATAGCCCGCTTGCTCCAGGGCCGACTTGGCGCGCTCCACGGCCGGGGTGGTGTTGCCAAACATGGAGGCGGCAATCAGCGGCTTGTCCTGGCCGGGTGGCACCTCAGTTTCCGCCATGCCACAAACAATCGCCACGGCGCGGGAGAAAACTTCGCGGCTGATGCGGTTAATGCCGCTTACATCCACAATGCTCGGCACCATGACAATGTCCCTGACCCCCACATAGCCTGACACGTCGCTGCCGGCGAGCGTGCTCACCATGACCTTGGGCACCCCCAGCGGCAAAGCCCGCATGGCGGCGCACGCCACCGAGGTTCCACCAGTGCCCCCGAGGGCAAGCACCGCATCGAATCGGCGTTCGGCGTAGAGCTGCGGCAGTAGAGCCGCGGCGCCACGGCTCATCAGGGCCACCGCCTCGCCACGGTCCTTCCGGTCGCGCAATGCCTGAGCGTCACCACCGCCCGCCCTGGCGATTTCTTCACGCGGGATGTCCGGCGGAAACGCCGGCGGCCCCAATACCCCGAAATCTATGACCAGGGTGCGATGCCCTCGCCGCTCGATGCATTGCTTGACGAAGCGGTATTCCGGGCCTTTGGTGTCCAAGGCGCCGAGCAAGGCAATGGTTTTGGTCATCCCGGGGGTGTCATGGCTTGCAGGACCGTGCCTTGCGGTCACCGGTCGCAAGCCGGCCGCCATCGCCATTGGCGTTGTCGGCGCGTAGTTTGAGCACGCTGAACTTCCGGATTTCCTGCGTGATAGCGCTCTCGGTCGGCAGACGCTCCATTGAGCTGGCGCCGTAGAAGCCATCGAGCCCGCGGCATGAATCGAAAAGGTATTGCGCCTCCTTGGGCGTGGCGATGGGCCCTCCATGGCACAGCACGAACACCTCCGAATGGATGGCTTTGCATGCGTCCACGATCGCCTGGACATCATGCACGCAATCCTCCAGGGATTTGGTGGTGCGGGCGCCGATTAGCCCGCTGGTCGTCAAGCCCATGTGCGCCACGACGAGGTCCGCTCCCGCCTTCGTCATTCGTTCGGCTTCACCAGGGTTAAACACATAAGGGCTGGTGAGCAGGTCCAGCTCGTGCGCGGCGGCAATGCACTCCACTTCCATCTGGTAGCTCATGCCCGTCTCTTCCAGGTTTGTCCGGAACGTGCCGTCAATCAGTCCCACGGTCGGAAAATTCTGGATGCCGGCAAACCCCAGTTCGCTCAGCTCCTTAAGGAAACAATCGCGGAGCAGGAACGGGTCAGTGCCGCAGACGCCGGCCAGCACCGGGGTGTGTTTCACGGCGGTCAGGACTTCGCCGGCCATTTCCTTGACGAGTTGGTTAGCGTTGCCATAAGGCATCAGTCCCGCGAGCGAACCACGCCCGGCCATACGAAAGCGGCCCGAGTTGTAGATGACGATGAGATCTATGCCGCCTTGTTCCTCGCATTTGGCCGAGATGCCAGTGCCAGCGCCTGCACCGATAATCGGCAGGCCTTCCGCCACCTTCAAGCGCAACTGCTTGAGAATATCAGCCCGTGGGTGTGGTTTCGACATAAAAGGTGTGTTCTGTTATTTCACATCCAAGATGGCAGCCCTTCCGATACTCTTGTCCGCATACGATGCCCGCGCTCATCATCTTCGATCGCCTTGCTCGTGCAGAATCCGTGCCAGACACCCCCGACAGACGCTACCTCTCCTCTTTCCGGGCGATTTTGGAGGGTTCCCGTCTGGCTTGCCGTTCGGTGCTGAGAGATGCTTGTTGCCGTAGCCTGAGGGTGGCTTTGAGGTGGCTTGCAGCGGCTTCTGTGACGATGGGCCAAGCCGCCTTCGCAAGATTTAACACTTCGGCTCATAGTGCGAAAGTTTGGTTCGGAGACTGCGAAGTGGATACTTAAACACAAATAGTCGTTTCAAGTAAACAGTTCCAGACTGCGCACCCCCGGGGCGCATCCGAAGTTGCCCTCGTAGCATGGGCTTTTCAGCTTGCCTTGTCGCCGGCTTTCCGTCTGGCTAACCGCGCGAAAATGGACAGGGCTGGCTGCGTCTGAGCAACCCGCACCTTGGAAAATGCACGATCAGGCAGCTACGAATTTCTGCCCTGCGGGGGCAGTAACAGAACACCGCCCGGTTCTCCGGAGCGCGTGTGGCCGGCGGTTCTTACGGTTTGGCACAGCACTTGCGCCTGGTTGCGTTGGTCGGTTTGTTTTGGCCTCGCGCGTGTGGCGAGGCAGATAGCTATGACTCACGCAACGAAAACCTCAACTCGAAGCGGCATTCTGAGCGCTCCACTCGGCCAATCCTCGCGCGAGCCCGCCTTTACCCTCATCGAACTGCTGGTCGTCATCGCCATCATCGCTATTCTAGCGGCGTTGCTCCTGCCGGCGTTGGCGAGTGCCAAAGCGAAATCCAAGCGCGTTGCCTGCCTGAACAACCTGCGGCAAATTGGCGTCGGGTGCCATGTCTATGCCATTGACAATGAGGATAAGCTGCTTCCGGCGCGCAGCGCCGCCAACCAATGGGTGCAGATTTGCATTAACCCCGGCGAGGCCACCAACGTGGCCACGGTCGGCCTGGTCATCTCGGGCGCCTCGACCAATTCCTCGGTATGGAATTGCCCGGATCGACCACGGAGCTTCCCCTTTTACGAAGGCTCCCCTTTTTATCAGTGGGACATTGGCTACCAGTACTTCGGCGGAATCACCGCGTGGCACAACGAAAGGGGCACCTTCAGCCCGGGCTACAGCCCGGTCAAATTCGCCACCGCAAAACCTTACTGGACCCTGGCGGCAGACACAGTCGCCGACGCTTCTCTCGGGGATACCAGCAACACCCGCGACGGCGAGTTGTTCGCGGGAGTGCCGCCCCATCGCGCCGCCGGTTCCCGGCTGGCAGCGGGCGCCAACCACCTCTCCGCCGATGGTGCCGCCAGGTGGGACAAGGCGCAAAACCTCTATCGCTACACGACCTGGGACCTTGGCCGGAAGCTTTACTTTTACCAGGACCAATCCGATTTTAAAGGGTTGATGTCCCTGGGGCCGACGCTCAACGCATTACGCTACCCCAATTGATTGGGTTCAGTTGATCCTGGCGGTGAGATCGCGGCCCGCTCTTCGGCGCAAGAGCCAGACACCGGCGGCGATGGTGAGTCCCACACAGCTCCAGCCGAACCAGTCGCCGTGCCGGTTATAGAAGGTCGCACGGCATTTCGAACTGGCGCCGCGCAAGGGCACCTCGACAATCTTGCAACCGGGCCCGTAGATATCCTTCGAGCCTGGGAAGTAGGTGTCGTGAACCCGCCCATGAGCGTCAATCCAGCAAGTGAGCCCGGTATTGGCGCAGCGGACCAGGGGCAGGCCGTTTTCAATCGCCCGAAATAGCGCGGTCTGGGCATGCTGCCATTGGGCGGCACTTCGACCAAACCAGCCATCGTTCGTCAGGTTCAGCAGGAAGTCCGTTGCGTCGGTTACGCGGCGGCGGACCTCGTGTGGGAACAGGTCCTCATAACAGATCAACGGCGCAAACCTGGCCCGTGGGTTCTCCATCCGGAACTCGACGTCGCGCTCGCCGGGGAGCAGACCGGCGCCGGCCGAACGCAGCCGGGCCAGAAATGGCAGCAGGCGCGCGCCCGGCATATACTCACCAAACATAACGAGGTGGCGTTTGTAATAGCGCTCGATCAGATCACCTTTTGGGTTGATGAGGAACGCCGCGTTGTAGGCGTCCACGTCGCCCGGGCTGACCGCACCTGGCCTGGGCTGCGTATCGTTGCCGCCAAATACCATCCAGGCCCGGTGGGTACGCAGGAGAGCGCCGATGGTTTCCTGAGTAAAACGGTTGCGCCCGAGCACGCCGGCCATGGCCGCTTCCGGCCAGACCAGCAGGTCAGGGTTGGCCGCCAAGGCGGTGTGAGAAAGCTCCAGCACCTTGCGGAGGCGGTTGGTCGTTTGACTTGGGTCCCAGATGACGGCCTCGGGAATGGCTGGCTGCACCAGGGCGATTCTCAAGCGCGCAGTACTCGTCGTCCGGCCTCGCCAGTTGCTTGATCCCAAACAAAACCACGCAGGCGATTACCAGGCATGGCGGGCCGAGTTGCAACGCGGCGCCCCCAGCCCACGCCAGAACCCGGGTCTCGCCCGCCCTTGGCGCCAAAGCTTGGGCTAGCGGACGGCTCGCCCGGGCTCGCTCGCGGGTCAGGCCAAACGCCTGGCGTAGAACTGCGATCAGCGCGACGGAGAGCCAAGCCACCAGGAGGGATACACCGTAAACGCCCGTGACTGAAGCGATCTGAATGAGCGGCAAGCAGCGGAACTGGGAGTCGCCCAGCGGATTATAAGGAAAGCCGCCCAGAACCCGCGCGGTCGTCATCTCGAGGGCTACCCAAGCCGTGGCGCACAGTAGAGGCCAGGCCAGAAGCTGCCACGGTTTCAGCCCCATTAATAGGGAGGGGGGACTCGCGAGAAAGGGGAGGGGCGGGCGTTTCTTCCGTGCCGGTCGTCCTGCGGGTACTGTTGGCACCGTGCCGTTTCGACGCCAGCCGCCAACAGAGCCAGCACCAAGCTCCCACGAAAAGTGACAGGAAGGCACTCAATCCCAGATAGCCCGCCACGGCATGCCACGGAAACGGCATGAGCAGGAGCCAATAGACGGAGACCAGATAGAATCCCAGACCGCTGACCCAGCCCGCCAGGAAGACCTGCCTGCTCGTGGCGCCCTCGGAGGCCCAAAGCATCAAGCCCGGTGCCAGCCATGCCAACCATGGCAGATCAATCTTCGGAAAGGCAGCCGCCAGCAGCGCCCCGCTCAGCAATGAGCGAGCGAGCCGGAACCAATCAGAGCGACCAGGCATTCGCAAGAGTGTGCGTCGCTTTCTCTTCGTGAGGCAAGAATGCACTCGAACAGCATTCAACAAGCGCGATCCAAATCAGCCTGCTGGCGACATTGAGGGAGAGGTGCGATTAATTAAAAAAGCTTGGGGCGCGCCGTGCTCGACGCGCCCCAAGCCGTGATTGAGTTCAGCGTTACGGACTCAGTGGGCTGGCCACGCGGTAGAACAACTGGCCGCCTGACTGAATCGGAAACTCGAAGGTGGTAATCTGTCCATAGGTCAAAATCGGGGTGCCCGACTCCGCCGGAACCCAGGGTCCTCCTGCCAGATTGGCAGTCTGCACGAGACTATACGGCTGGCCGATGTACTGGTTGACAACATCGAAATGGATGACCGCCGCCCCGCTTGAGTTGGTCGTCGTTACCAGGTTGGCAATGTAGGTGGCGGGCGGGGGATTGGCCACCACCTGGAGGGCGTTGAGGTAAGCTGACGCGGCGGGGCCGCCGAGCAGGCTGCCTTCATTGATACAATCAATCGTCAGCGTGCCTTCGGCGGTAGAAGTCATGTAGGCCCGGATCGTGTCTTGGTAATCAACCCTGGGGGCGGCAGGCCACCAGTAGGGCGCCCCATTGCCATAGAGAAGCACTGGGTTATTGGTGTTGGTGTTGTCATACCAATCGGAAAACCTAGGGCTGACGAGGGGGTCGTAGGCCCATAGGGTCACCCCAAATTTGGTATTGGGCGCCAACCGCTCAAGTTGAATGCGCAGGTCCGCGCCGAGGGCCGTGCTGCTTAGAAAAGCGAACGAATTGTAATTCGCCGCCTGGGTCAAAGCGGGCGGGTTGTTGACGATGATGGCGCCACGATCCCGCTGCTGGACCTTGCCGGCATCGCTGCCGACGCCGTCCACCATTACCCGCACTCCTCCGCTATAGCTGTTCCACCCCTGGATGCTGCCCCGCTCGAAGCCGGGCTGGAGGGCCGAACCGGCCAAACCAAAGGCAACTCTGGCCACGTCGCCGGTGGTCGCCAGCGCCCAGGCGTTCACGGTCAACCGGGCGATGCGGCTTGTGATGGACCCGCTCACATTCGTGACGACCACCGAGTAGCCGCCGGAATCGCCCACTTGGAGATTTGCCAGAGACAAGGTGGTGTTGGTGGCGCTGGAATTGATGGCGGCCGAAATGGCATCGCCATCCTTCCGCCACTGATAGCTCAAGGGGTTGGCGCCAGCCGCCAGCACGGCGAAGGACGCAGAGTCGCCCACATAGACGTTGGTGGGGCCGTCGCTGGGCTCGGTGACGATGGTCGGCGGGGCCGGCGGCGGGGGAGGCGGCACGCCATTGGCCATGAGGTCCTGGATTTCGGTCCAGCTCAATGCGCGGTTCCAGGTGGCGACGTCATCCACCGTGCCGTAAAGCTTGGCGGAACTGACGGCCGCTCTAAGCTCCGCGCCCAGCGCGGTGGTGTTGGGTGTCAAAGAACTGTCCCGACGGTAGCTGAAATCAGTCGCGTCGAGCGTGCCGTCTATGTAGAGCTTGCCCTGGCCGTTGGCGTCTGTCCAAACCACGAAATGCCAGTTATCGTCCACAACGGTCGTAGTGGACGGTACGCTGACGAGCCGGGCTGAGCCCGAATCATTCACGACCGTCACCGTAAGATAGGGGTCGGCGGCGGCCAACTCGAACAAGGCGTTGCCGTTGGCGGTGGAGGCCTCGGCGAAGATCGCAGCGCCAAGGTCATAGCCCCCCGACGGCAGGTTCACCCACATCGCGACGGTGTAGTTGGTGCTATTATAGATCGGCAAACCGCCGGAGCGGTAGGCGTACTTTGTCGTGTCAAACCAGAGCGCGTTGCCCCTCATCCCGTACACCACATCATCAGTGCCTGAAAAGCCCTGTAGAATCATGTTGTCGCCAAAGTTTACGTCGGGCGAGGAGAGATTGACGCCGTCGGAAGAGATCGTATCCAGGGGCCAATGACTCATCACACCATTGGTCAGCGCGGGGGGCGGGTCGGCCAGCACGGTCAGCGTGTTGGTAGCGTTGGCTGTGCCGTAGCTGTCGGTGGCGCTGACGGAAAAGGTGTCCCCGCTATTGGCCGTAGTGAGGTTGGGGTAGAAATAGGTCGCGCCGGTCTGCGTGGGGTCAACGACGTTATTCCGGCTCCAGGTGAATGTGGTCGGCAGGGGCCGCTCGCCCATGACCCGGGCGGTGAGTCGGAGCGAGTCGCCGACATTGGCCACCGTCGTCGCCGGCAGATCAATAGCGGGCGGACCGGCAGTAATGGGGGTAGGGATGCCACTATTCATCAGTTCGACGACCTCAGCCTGGGAGAGCGCCCGTTCCCAGGTGGCGACTTCGTCAATCAAGCCGCCCGCAATCCAGCCGCCCGCGGTGCTCGCGCGGTAAAGCGCGCCGATGGAGGTGGTGTTGCAGGTCAGTCTCCCGGCCTGATAGTTGTAGCTGAGGTTGGCGCTGTTGGCATCCAGCACGCCGTCAACATAGAGCTGCACTGTGCCAAGCGAGTCCACGAGGGCGACGTGATGCCAGGTATTGTCGAAAACCGTCGTGGCGGACACCACATGGTTCACATAGAGGCCGCCGGTGTTCACGCGAATGTACAAGTCCAACTTGCCGGCGCCGGTAGTAATTCCATTCTCGATCATGTAAAGCGATTGATCGGTGGCACTGCTGGTGCTGGCCATGCAGAAAATGTACCGGCGTGCCGTGTCGGGGTTGGCTTTGATCCAGAAGGCGATGGTGTATTTCCCGGCGGCCCAAATGGGGAAGTTGTTCTGGTCGGAGCCGGTGGTCGTGTGCAGCAGTTTCAAGTACGCACTGCTGCTAAGCTGGAGTGTGTTGCCAACCTTTCCAGAAACGGTCGCCGGGCTGCCCACGACAGTCATGTTGTTGCCGAAGGAGAGGTCTGGCGTTGTCCCGCTGGTGACGGTTTCCATCGGCCAATAGGACACCAAACCCCGGTGGAGGCCGAAGGTGGCCAGGGAAGTCACGGTCAATTGAGCGACGCGGCTGGGAACCGTCGCGGCGGCATTGGAGACGACTACGGAGTATCCACCGACATCAGCCGTTTGGGCATCGTTAAGCACCAGTGTGGCGGTGATGGCGCTGGGATTGCCGGCAGCCGGGATATCAACGCCGTCCTTGCGCCACTGGTAGCTCAGACCGGGGCCCGTCGCCACCACGGTGAAGGACGCAGGTTGGCCCTGGACAACGTTGGTGTTGTGAGGGTCGCTGACGATCTCGGGCGGCACGCCGCCGGGGGTGACGAAACCGTTGGCATCAATTTGGCCCACGGCATTGCTAAAGTCAGCGAAGCGCATGAGCTGCAGTTGCCGGGCGGTCAACCCGCTGGCACTGGTGCCGAACCGCAGGGAATCCACACCCGCAGTGTAATTGACGATATGGAGAAAAATGTCTGGCCCGTCCGTGGAAAGCCAGGGTTCGGCGCTGCTGTCGGCAAAAGCCAGCGCGCTGGTCCCGCTGCCGAAATCAATCGTGCGGGCGATGGCGGCATTGGGCCCGGTGAGGTTCAGGGTGCCGAGATTCTGATTGAGACCGCCGGTGTCAAGAGTTGCGGGTGTATCAGTAAAGACCTCGGGGTCGCCATTGGCGAGAACCAGGTTGTTAGTATAGCCAAAGACCTGGGAAACGGTCATTCTGAGCGTGCCACCATTCACAACGATGTCGCCGGGCCGATTGGTTTCGTTCTGAAGGCGAATGGTGGCGCCCAGCGCCAAGGTGCCCGGTCCCCATTTCTGGAGGGCCACGAGGTTTGTCGCCGGCATCCAGTTGGTCAACCCGCAGTTGAGGGTAAAAGTGAGGCCTGAAAACACGTCAATCGTGTTGGGCCAGTTGACCAGGAACAACGGGTCGCCTGTTATCGTGGGATTGCCGGCCACACAACGCAGATCCGAAACCACGATGCCCGCCCCCGGAGCAACGGTGATCGTGTAGCTGTTGTTTGGGAGGCTAACGTTTGTATAGCAAAAACAGGCCACAACTCCTGCATTGTCCCAGTTCGTGTGAAGGCCCGTGCCAGAATACCAGTTTGGATCCGAGGTGGACCACGTGCCGCTGGGCACGTCGCCCGTGCCATCCCAGCCGGAGGGGTTCCAATAGTAGAGCGCGCGGGCCGGCGCAGCCGCCAGCAAAACAGCGGCGATGACGAGGAGAAACAGACGGCTTGTTTTCATAGCAGGCCTTTTAACCAAGGTTGTTGAGGTTGGGGAGGTTTTGTTTCCTGGAGCGAGGCACGGGAGGAGTTTCATTGTGAGGTTCACGGGTTGGCAACATTGTTTCGCATGGTTAATCACTGAGACTGTATTGGGCTCAAAGGCTTGCTGGCGGCGCAGCAGGTCTTGCTTTGCGTCAACTCTCGACATGTCTTGAGCGCCGCACAGCGCCGCGACTGCCCCGCGAGGTTACCAGTTTAGCCCTAACCATCGGCTCCGCGACCAAGGCCAAACAAGTAAGACCGAGCATCGCGAGCAAGCGCATGTGGTATGCCAACCCGCGAGAATCGCACGCCAAAAGGGCTCGACGGAGCCATGAAATCAGCGGGAGACACGATAACGGTGTTCTCCCGTGTATTTGGTGGATTTCTCGCTCTTGAGTGGAGACGACTTCGACCAACCAGCGATGCTTCTGGGCTTGCCAGGATACATGTGGATGGGGTGGAACTGTTTACTTGAAACGTATATTTGTGTTTAAGTAGCCACCGTAAAGCCAAGAAGCGCAGCCGCCGGGGACCACGCGGCGAAGTGTTTCCCAATAAGTTCACTCGAGTTCAACCACCCTCACCGGCCCGAGCAAGCCGGAAGGCCGTGCTAGCAACACCGCACCATAAAACCGCAATCCGGTCGCCCTTTTCCCGCCACGCATCAGCTTGGCATGGGATGTGCCAGCCTTACTCAACATTGATTTCGCGGACCCAACCTCGGCACCGGCGCTTCAGCGGACGGCTGCTCCTCCTGGGCGGTCTCCTCCTTGGGGCGGCTGCACTGCCGGCACGGGCCATCTATTATATGAATCCCCTGGTCTCCTACAACAGCCCGGACCCGTGGGTGATTTATTCCAATGGCTACTATTACCATACCCGCACCACAGGTAGCGATGTTCGCGTCTTCCGGGCCACAACCCTGCCTGGCATCGCCACCGCGACACCTGTTGTCGTGTTCCGGCCCAACGGCGAAATCCTCAACAACATTTGGGCGCCGGAACTGCATTACCTGGACGGCAATTGGTATATCTACACCTGCGGCAACACCAACACCGCCGGCAACTCCATGCGGATGTTCGTACTGCAAGCCGACACCCAGGACCCTCAGGGCAGCTATACCTACAAAGGGCTGCTCGACCGCGCGCTTCCGGCCATTGACGACACCGTGCTGGTGCGCGACGCGGACAACGCCAAGTTTCTCGTTTGGTCACATTCTGACGGCGCCGGCCAGTCGCTCTACATCGGGCCGCTGACCAACGCCTGGTCGTTGGGCAGCCTCCGTGTGCGCATCTCCACCCCGACCTACGCCTGGGAGAAGCATGGCAATGTCAACGAAGGCCCGGAAATCCTCAAGCGCAACGGCAAGACCTTCATCATCTACTCCGCGAGCGCGACCTCGACGGAGGACCACTGCCTGGGCCTCCTGGTCAATACCGACGGCAACTACACCAACGCCGCTTCCTGGACCAAGTTCTCCAACCCGGTCTTCCAACGCTCGCCCGCCAACGGCACCTACTGTGTCGGCCACTGCTCCTTTACTCAGTCGCCCAGCGGCGCCGAAGACTGGCTGGTCTATCACGGCACCAGCGACCCGACCGGCAGCCAGACCGGCAAACGCTTGATGCGCATTCAGCGGTTCTGGTGGAACTCCGATGACACCCCCAATTTCGACGTGCCGACCCCGGCCGGCATCTACTTGCTCGCTCCCGACGAGGCCCCCGGCAGGCCCGCCCAGGGCTTGCGCGGCGAATACTTCACCAATACCACTCTGACGGGCGCCTCCACGCTCACCACCAATTACACCATGGACTTCGATTGGGGCACCGGCGCGCCGCTGCCGAGCTTAGGGACCGACTCCTTCTCCGTGCGCTGGACCGGAAGGGTGTATGCGCCTGTGTCCGGAACTTACCTCTTCCAGACCGTAAGCGGGAACGGAGCGCGCTTCTGGGTCAACGGCCAGTTGCTCATCAACGACTGGAATGTGCATTCGGCGACGACCAACACCGCCGCCATCACCCTGGTCGGGGGCGAATTCCATGACCTGCGGTTTGAGTATTTCGATAGCACCAGCCCGGCGATGGCCAGCTTGCGCTGGCTGCCTCCCGGCGGCTCGCAGATGGCCGTCATCCCCGGAGCCAGCCTCTATCCTTCCGTCAACGGCCTTTGCGGCGAGTCCTTCGCCACGACCAATCTGAGCAACCGCATCGCCGTGCGCCTGGACCCTGTGGTGGACTTCGACTGGGGCACCGGCTTTGCCGCCCTCGGGATGCCACCGGACCGGTTTGGGGCGCGCTGGACGGGCCAAGTGCAACCTCTCTACACCGAGGCCTACACGTTCTATGTAAGCTCCAGCAATGGCCGCCGCCTCTGGGTGAACAACCAGCTCCTTATTGACCAGTGGATTGACGACTCGGGCACCGAATACTCCGGCACCATCAACCTGGTTGCCGGGCAGAAATACGACCTCAAGCTGGAGTGTTTCAACAATGTCGGCGCCGCCGCCTGCCACCTCTCCTGGTTCAGCACCCGGCAACCCAAGGAAATCATTCCCACCGCCCACCTCTTCCCGCCCTACAATCAGCTTCCGGTCTTGGCGAACCCGCCCGACCAGACCATCCTGGCCGGCCGCACGCTGTTTGTGACCAACTCAGCCACCGACCCGGACCTGCCGCCTCAGACACTGACCTTCAGCCTGCTCAACCCGCCCACTGGTGCCAGCATCAACGCCTCGAACGGCCTGTTGATCTGGCGCCCAACCCTTGCGCAGAGCCCAAGCACCAACCTGCTGCGCTTGGCCGTCGCCGACAGCGGCACGCCGAGCCAGAGCGCTACCCAAGCCTTCACCGTCACCGTTTTGCGCCCCGCGCCGCCCGCCCTCGACGACATGGCCTGCGAGAATGGCGCTTTCTCTTTCCTGGTGTCAGGCGACAGCGGTCCGGATTACTTCATTGAAAGCGCCACCAACCTTCCGGCGAGCAACTGGCTGACGCTCTTCACGACCAATTCACCGCAGTTACCGTTCCAGTGGAGCGCTCCGGCGGCCAATGCGCCGCAGCAGTTCTTCCGCGTCCGCCTGGCCCCATGATTTCCAACGAGTCAATTCAACACAACAATACCATGAATAATTATCTCCACCTCTCCCGCCGGCAATTCCTTAAAACCTCCCTCGCTGGCGCCGCCATAGTGCCGACCATCGTCCCCGCCTCGGTCCTGGGCAAAGACGCGCCCAGCAACAAAATCCAGATTGGCCAGATCGGCTGCGGGCGCATCGCCCACGCGATGGATATGCCGGGCATCCTGCGCCACGACATCGCCCGCATCGTCGCCGTCTGCGATGTGGACTCGAAACGACTTCAACATGCCAAGGCGTATGTCGAGGGAACCTACGCGAAGAAACTGGGCCGCGACAAGGCCGTCGCGGTGAAGACCTTCGGCGATTACCGCGAGCTGCTCAAGGACGGCCACGTGGATGCCATCGCCGTGAGCACCTCCGAGCATTGGCACTCCGAACTGATCATTGCCGGGGCGCTGGCCGGCAAAGACATCTACGTCCAGAAGCCGCTTTCGCTGACGCTCGTCGAAGGCCGCGCGGTGAGCGACACCGTCCGCGCCAGGAAACGCGCCTTCCAGATCGGCAGCCAGCAGCGATCGAGTTCGCAGTTCCGCATCGCCTGCGAACTGGTTCGCAATGGGCGACTCGGCAAACTGCGCACGGTTAAGATCGGTCTGCCGGTGGACCCGTCCGGCGGTGATCCGACGCCAATGCCGGTACCGCCCAACCTGAACTACGAGATGTGGCTGGGCTGCACCCCGCAGGCGCCTTACACTGAGGATCGCGTGCACCCGCAGAACAGCATTTTCGGTCGGCCTGGCTGGCTGCGCATTGAGTCTTATTGTCTCGGCATGATCACCGGCTGGGGCTCGCACCATGTGGACATCGCTCATTGGGGCATGGGCACCGAACTGACCGGGCCGATTGAGATCGAGGGCCGGGCCGAATTTCCCACCACGGGTCTATGGAACGTTCACGGCCCCTACCATATCGAGGCGAAATACGCCAACGGCGTGACCATGATCATTGACAACAATTTCCCCAACGGCGTGCGTTTCGAGGGCGACGATGGGTGGATCTTCGTCACCCGCGGTCGTGAAAAGGTTACAGCCAGCGACCCGGCGACCGCCTTCGGCAAAGCCCTCGACGCCAGCGACCCCAAGATTCTGGACTCGAAGATCGGCCCGAACGAAATCCACCTCTACCGGAGCAACGACCACCACCTCAACTGGCTTACCAGCATCCAGACCCGCCAGCCAGCGGTCACCACGCCCGAAGAGGCTCATCGCTCGACCAGCGCCTGCATCCTCGGCTGGATCGCCATGAGGCTGGGGCGCCCGCTCCGCTGGGACTCGGTCAAAGAAACTTTCATCGGCGATGACCAGGCCAACGGCATGCTTTCCCGCCCGGAGCGCGCGCCCTACGG
>CAVXLO010000053.1:0-42898 GCA_963762555.1 uncultured Verrucomicrobiae bacterium | reverse complement strand
CTGCTGCTGTTTGTCCTGGACGCCTTTGCGCATTTCAACAACCCGTACGTTGGGATTCTAACGTACCTGGTGGCCCCGGGGTTCCTGATCCTGGGGCTGGCGCTGACGGTGTTCGGCGCGCTCTGGCACTGGCATCGCCTGAAAGCAGCCGTCCCGGTACCGGCGCTGCAAATTGACTTCTCCCGCCCTCGCTACCGCCGGATCATGGGCATTTTCATTGCCTGCAGTGTGGTGTCCCTGCTGGTCTCCGCCGTTGGCAGCTACAAGACCTACCAGTTCACCGAGTCGGTCCAGTTTTGCGGACAGGCCTGTCACACGGTCATGCGGCCCGAACTGATCACCTACGAGCACGGGCCGCACGCGCGCGTTGCTTGCACGGAATGCCATATTGGCCCCGGGGTGACCTGGTTTGTGCGATCAAAGTTCTCCGGCACCTACCAGGTCTATGCGACACTCTTCGACAAATACCGAACGGCCCATCCCCACGCCGGTCGAGAACCTGCGTCCCGCCCAGCGAAACCTGCGAGCAATGCCACTGGCCCAAGGAGTTCGTCGGGAATGTGGACCGCACCTTCAACTACTTCCTGGATGATAAGACGAATACGCCGTTCTCGGTGCGCCTGTTGCTCAAGGTGGGCGGCGCCGACCCGACGCACGGCCCGGTCGGCGGCATTCACTGGCACATGTCCGTCGCCAACAAGATCGAATACATCGCCACGGACAAGGCTCGCCAGGTGATCCCCTGGGTGCGTTTGACGGATTCATAGGGAGTGGAGACGGTGTTTCGCCAGCCCGACTTCACCAACGACGTCAGCCACGATGAAATCCGCAGGATGGACTGCATTGACTGCCATAACCGTCCCGCGCACCGGTTCGTTCCGCCAGCACGGCGATCAACCTTGCCCTCGCGCTCGATCGCATTGACCGCACTCTGCCTTACATCAAGAGCAACGCAATTTATGCCCTGACGCGGCCTACCAGACTGCCCTCGGGCCGGGATCGCATCGCAACTTACCTGGCCGACTGGTTCCGGACGATCCGCGCGTCCTCGCCGCCATCCCGGTGGTGCAAGAGATTTACGCCGATAACTTCTTTCCCTCGATGAAGTCCAGCTGGAGCGTACCCGGACGACATCGGCCACAAGTACTGGCCCGGCTGCGCGCGCTGCCACGACGGCACCACCAGACTGTGGACGGCAAACACACGATCAAGGCCAATGACTGCAACGCCTGCCACATCATTTTAGCGCAGGGCAGCGGACCGGAGTTGCTAAAGCTCAGCGCCAAAGGGCAGCCCTTCAAGCATCCAGGCGGTGAGCTCGACCCTGCCTACCAATGCACCGATTGCTATAGAGTCTCGCCTTGATGTGATGCCACGGCTCCCGCGGCTTCCGCTTTCCGTGGGGATTCGGCAACCGGTTTCCGGGGCGGAAGCGGTTTGGAGTCTGACGATCCCTTCCTGCAGGGTTCTTCAAGCCCCGCGTCCAGCATCCGCGCTGGCAGCTCGGGTTTGCGGGTAAGCGTCCTTCGACGAAACGGGCTGGCCAGCAGCTTCAAGATGTCCGTCAGCTTCATGTGCCGGCCGAATGTGCGCAGCAGTTTGTAGGTCTGGAGGACGTTTGACCAGCCGGCTGGCGAACAGGAAGGCGTAGCCCCGCATGCGCAATCGGTTCACCTCCGTCCCCGGCAGTGCCGTCGGGTCGATGTCCGTGCATTTAAACCACTTCTTCCAATCCAGCTCGTCGTCAATAATCCCGCGCTCCACGTATTCCTTCCATAGCGGGGTGCCCCGATAGGCGCAGAGGCGATTGAAGCAGAAGGTGTCCAGCTCCAATCTCGCGGCAAAGCGGAAACTGGCCAGGATGTCCGCCGCCGTTTCGCCGGGAGAGCCGACGACGAAGAAGCCGTGAACCCTCCCGATACCCTGCGCTTGGCCTGGCGGACTGCTTGCTCGACCTGTTGAAGGGTCTGCCTTTTCTTCAGGCGATCGAGCACCTTTTGGGTGCCGGCCTCTACGCCAAAGGCGAGAAAATCGCAGTTTGCCTGCGCATGATCCCCAGTTGATCCACCGCGACGAATCCACCCGTCCTTCGCAGCCCCAGCGAAACTCCAATCTCCGTTGGACAATGCCACGCAAATCGCGGTGATGCGTTCCCGCTTGATCAGGAAGTGGTCATCGGTCAGGTAAACGGAGCGATAACCCTGGTCGTTCAATTCCTGCATTTCCCCCAGGACGTGCCCGGCGACCGGGAGCGCCATTTGCCCTCCGAGAGCGATGGGATGTCGCAGTAGATGCAGGAGTAGGGGCAGCCGCTTGAGGTCTGCATCGTGCAAAACTTGTCCAGCGAGAGCACGGCCGGGACATCCAGGGGCAGGGATTCGATGTAGTCTATGGGCAGGCTGGTGCGGTCGGGGTAGGGAAACCGGTCCAGGTCTTTGATCAGGGGGCGGGGTGTGTTCTAGACGATTTCCCCGCCATTCCGCCAGACCAGGCCGGCTACCGGACCAGGATCATCGGGATTGGACAAGTAGTCGGGCAGCAACTCTTCGCCCTCCCCCACGCCTATGCAGTCTATCTGCGGGCAATCCCCCAGAATGCGGTCCGCGTTTACTGTCGCGAAGGGACCGCCAACGATGATGGGAGTGGCGGGAGCGACTGATTTCAGCCGGGCCGCGACCCTCTTCGCCGCCGGGTAGGTGGTCGTCGAGAGGAAGGAAATCCCGATGACGTCAGGCCGCTGCTGTCCCACCGCATGAGCCAAATGCTCCGCCTTCATTTCGGGATGGCAGGTATCAAACATGCGCACCTGATGCCCGTCCCGGCGCAGGACCGGGGCAAGGGTCTGAATCCCCAGCGGAGGAAACGCCATCATTTTGACGCGTTGCTGTCAGCCGGAGACTATCCAGTCCTTGGGCAGTTCGCGGCTGAAGTCGTCGTCACCAACATGAACCAGAAAGACATTCATAGGCGTTGCATTCGCAGGTTTCAGTTCGGCAGCATTGCACGCGCGGGCTTGTCTTACCAGCATTAATGCCGGGTTTATCCCTTGTTCGACTGGCGAACGCGATGTTTAATGCGCGCATGAGCCTTGTTCCAGACAGCGTGAACGCCGCGACCACCAAAACCCCATCGGGGTCGGGCATTCCAGCGCCGCATTACCGCTGGCTGTTGTTCGACGCCGACGGGACGCTCTTCGACTACGACCGTGCGGAGCGCGCGGCGATCGAGCAAGCCCTCGCCCAGATAGGCGTCTCCTTCGACCCCGGCTACCTGGCCAGCTACCGGCAGATCAACCAGGCCCTGTGGCAGAGAGTGGAAAAGGGGGAAATCACGCCCCGCATGGTAAAAGTGCGCCGCTTCGAGCAATGGCTGGAGGCCATCCAGGTCGCGCATTCTCCCGACGCGTTGAGTGCCAGCTATCTGGAGTGCCTGGCGAACTGCTCGGAACTGTTGGAGGAGCTGAGGCTGTGCTGACGTCGTTGCACAAGAAGTATCGCATAGCCATCTTGACCAATGGCTTGAAAGTGGTCCAACGAAGTCGCCTTGCTCGCTCGGTAATCCGCCACCACGTCTCCGACATCATCATTTCCGAAGAGATTGGCGCTGCCAAGCCGGCCAGGGAGTTCTTCGACACGGCCTTCGCCCGGCTAGGCCAGCCGGTAAAGGTGAGGTGTTGATGATCGGCGATGGCTGGGTCCCGGACATCCAGGGTGCGATCCAGTATGGCATTGACGCCTGCTGGTACAATCCGGGACGCAAGCCCCGTCCCGCCAGTTGCGAAATCACTCGCGAGATTACTTCGTTGCGTGAGTTGAACGAGTGGCTGGGATAGGGGGCAAGTCAGTGCTTCTTCGCTTGTGTCTCCGCCGGCTCGGCGTAAAGCCCAAACTCCGCCAGCGCAGGGCATACCGGGGACTGGGTGATGCGCAGCCGGACCTTGTCGGTGGTAACGTAATCGCCGCGAACCAAGCCGCAGATTCCAATGCTGGTGCCCTTGGCGAATTCGACCCACTGCCCATCCTTGAATTGATCAAGCGCGAACCCTTCCACGCGCTGCCCGAGCGGCAAATACTCACGGAGACTGACCACGTTGAAGGTGATAGGCTTGCTAAAAGCAAGCACCAGTTCGGGAGTGGTGACATTATCATCGGTGGCCCAGTAGGTATGCCGCTTGTGGTCCAGCAGGCGCTTGGCCGCGAATTGCTTCGCGCCGCCGCGGGTGTTGCTGGCCGTGAGTTTTGCCCTCCGGGCCAGGTCTTTGGAGAAGGTAGCATCGAGGATGCGCCGGAATTCCGTGAGGGAGCGGACATCGTTCTCATGGATGCGACCGCGGCGGTCAGGCGGCACATTGAGGTTCAGGCAGGCGCCGCGGCCGACGGACTTGTAGTAGATGTCCAGCAATTGGAGCGGGGTCTTTACCTGAGCATCCTCGCTCGCATGGTAAAACCAGCCCGGCCGGATGGAGACGTCGCATTCCGCCGGCAGCCAGTTAGTGCCGGGGCGTTCCCCCGAGTTGAGGTTGGCGCTGGAACCACCGGGATAGCGACCCGCGACATTCAGGGTGGCCCAGCAAGGGTCGCCGGCTATGCCGCGCTCGTTGCCCACCCAGCGAACATCCGGGCCGGCGTCGCTGAACATGACTGCCCCAGGCATCAGCTCGCGGACGATCTGCCAGGTGTTCTCCCAATCATAATAGGTCCGGTTATCAATTTGGCGCTTCTCCCTGGCGCCGCCGTAATAACCGTCGCCGCCGTTGGCGCCGTCGAACCAGACCTCGAATACATTGCCGTAGTGCGTCAGCAGTTCGCGCAACTGGTTGCGGTAATAGGTGACATATTCGGGCCGGCCGTAGTCCTTGCGGTTGCGGTCCCAGGGCGAGAGATAAACGCCGAACTTCAATCCGTGCCGTCGGCAGGCAGTGGAGATTTCCTTCACCACGTCGCCGTGGCCACCCTTCCAGGGGCTGTTCTTGACCGAATGCTCGGTGTATTGGCTGGGCCACAGGCAGAAGCCGTCGTGGTGTTTGGCTGTCAGGATGAGCCCCTTCATTCCGGCTTGCTTGGCCACCGATGCAATCTGGTCGGCATCGAAGTCGGTGGGGTTGAAGACCTTTTCGTCCTCATCGCCATAGCCCCATTCCTTGTCGGTGAAAGTGTTCACCGTGAAGTGAAGGAAGCCATAGAACTCCATCTCGTGCCAGCGAAGCTGCCGCTCGGTGGGCACCGGACCGAAAGGCTGGGGTGGCGGAACGACGTTCTGCCGGCAACGGCCACACACGTTAACAGGGCCGACAGCCCGAATCCGGCCACGCCCGGAGCAACGAGTTTCATGTGGCCCATAGTGCGCTGGTTCGCAGGGTTCCGCAACGCCTTCCGGGTGAACCCCGAGCACCTCGCCCGCCGCCCGGAAGGTCGAAAGAAGAGGCTAGTTCTTGCGTAAACTGGCTCGCTTCCGAATACTGCCGGCAGGCGGCGTTGCTTAATAGGCTGTCATTGATGTTGCAGGCGCCGGAACTGAATTGAATCGGACTTCTTGTTATGTGTAGAGCGACCAGGAATCATTGGCTTGCGAAAACCGGAATGCGCTTGTGCGCAGGTTGGAGTTGCGTGTGGCTCGTTGGGGCCTTGGCGTTGAGCGGGGCCGCGGCCGCCGAAACAGAGCTTATGCCCCAGCAGCTTCGTTGCGAATACCTGGTCAACCCGCCGGGTATTGATGCCCTGCAACCGCGTCTCAGTTGGGAGGTCGAGTCCGGGCAGCGCGGCCAGCGCCAAACTGCCTACGAAATCCTGGTCGCCAGTGACCAAACCCGGCTGACGAAAGGTCAGGGCGATTTGTGGGATACCGGCAAGGTTACCGGGGGCCAAACGACGGGAATCGTCTATGGCGGCAAAGCCCTGGCGTCCCGGCAGCGTTGCTTCTGGAAGGTCAAGGTCTGGGACAGGGACGGCAAAGCGTCCGCGTGGAGCGAGCCCGCGATGTGGGGCATGGGCCTCCTCAAGCCCGGGGATTGGAAAGCGCAGTACATCAGCTTCCGCGATACGACTCCGGTGCACCGTGTGCCCGAACCATTGTTCCTGCCGCCGGCGCGGCAGTATCGGAAGGAGTTTGCGGCAGCCAAAGCAATCCGCCGCGCGACGATTTACGCCACGGCGCTGGGCATTTATGAACTACACCTGAATGGCCAGCGGGTGGGCGACGCATACTTCGCGCCGGGCTGGTCGGACTACCACCAGCGGGCCTATTACCAGACGTATGACGTGACGCCGCTGGTGAAGCGGGGCGCCAACGCCCTCGGCGCCTGGGTGGCCGACGGCTGGTATTCCGGCTACATCGGCTTTGGCCTGCTGACCGGCATCGGCACCGAGCGAATTGGCCGCTACACCTACGGCAAGACGCCGGCCTTAATGGCGCAGCTCGAAATCGAGTACGCGGACGGTTCGCGGCAGACCATTATCACTGACCCCTCCTGGAAGGTCACCGGGGCTGGCCCGATTCAGGAGGCCGATTTCCTGATGGGCGAGAGTTATGACGCGCGCCAGGAAACGCCCGGCTGGTGCAAACCCGGCTTCGACGATAGCCACTGGGAGCAGGCCATTCGGGCCGAAGCCAACGGGCCGGTGAAAGCGAAGTTCTATGAGTATCGCAATCCCGCCGCGGGTGGCGAGCCGAAGATTGAAGGGCGCGAGGTGGACCTTGGTTTCAAACCCCCGCCGAAGCTCGAAGCCTTTCCTGGGGTGCCGGTGCGGGCGATCCAGGAGATCAAGCCCATCGCCATCACCTCGCCCACCAACGGCGTCTATATCTTCAACCTGGGCCAGAACTTCGCCGGCGTCGCCCGGCTGAAGGTCAAAGGCCCGGCCGGCACGGGGATTCGCTTGCGTTACGGCGAAATGCTGCATCCCGATGGGCGGCTGATGACCGAGAACCTGCGCAAGGCGCGCGCGACGGACTTTTACACTCTGCGCGGAGACCCAAAGGGCGAAACCTACCTACCGCGCTTTACGTTCCACGGCTTCCAATATGTCGAAGTGACTGGCTATCCGGGCAAGCCAGACCTGGGCACCATCACTGGCTTCGTGCTCCACTCCGATACCCCGCTGACCAGCAGTTTCGAGTGCTCCGACCCGATGGTTAATCGGCTGTTCAAGAACATCGTGTGGACGCAGCGGGCCAACTTCATTGATCTGCCGACCGATTGCCCGCAGCGCGACGAGCGGTTCGGCTGGACGGGCGATGCCCAGATCTATGTGGGCGCCGCGACTTACAATGCCGACGTGGCGGCGTTCTACAGCAAATGGCTGCGGGAGTTGATGGAGTCGCAGCGGCCCAGCGGCACATTTCCCGGCTATGCGCCGTTTCCGTTCCAGCATGGCTGGGACTTTGGCACCGCGTGGTGCGATGCGGGCGTGATTTGTCCCTGGACAATCTGGCGGGCGTATGGCGACACGCGGATTATCGAGCGCTGCTGGGAGCCGATGACGCGCTTCATGCCTGGCGCCAGAGCGAGAGCAAGGGTTTCCTGGGCGTCGCCCACGGCAATGAATGGGGCGACTGGCTGGCCGTGAATGAGAAGACGCCGATTGACTATATTGACACGGCCTACTTTGCCTACTCGACGAAGCTGATGGCCGAAATGGCGCAGGCCATTGGAAAGTCCCAGGAAGCCGCTCAATACCGCGAGCTGTTCGGGAAGATCAAAGCCGCGTTCAATGAGAAATACGTGAAGCCCGACGGCACCCTGGCCGTGGACACGCAAACCGCTTATGCCCTGGCGCTCTACATGGACTTGCTGCCGGAAAACCTCCGCGCGCCCGCCGGGGCGTTGCTGGCGAAGAAGATCAGGGACAACGACACGCGCATGGCCACGGGCTTCCTCGGCACGCGGCCGTTGCTGCCCGTCCTCTCGGCCACCGGTCAAAACGACCTGGCCGTGCGCCTGCTGCAGAGCCGCAAATATCCGTCATGGGGCTATGAAGTCGAGCAGGGCGCGACGACCATATGGGAGCGTTGGAACAGTTACACCAAGGACAAGGGCTTCGGCGGCGCGCAGAACGCCTCGATGAATTCCTTTGCGCATTACTCGTTCGGCGCGGTCTGCGAATGGATGTTCTCGCAGCTTGCGGGCATCCAGACCGACGGCCCGGGTTACCAGCACATCGTTATCCGCCCCATGCCACCCTCGCCGGACAGCAACCCGGACCACAAGCCGATTGACTGGGTGCGCGCGCACTATGACTCCATTCATGGGCGCATCGCCAGCGCGTGGAAGAACGAAGGCGGGCGGTTTAAACTGGATATGACCATCCCGGCGAACACCACGGCGATGGTCTATCTGCCGACGAGTGATGCCGCGAGCATCACCGAGAGCGGAAAACCCCTGGCCGAAGCCCAAGGAGTAAAGCTCCTGCGCAGGGAAGGGGACCGGGCCGTGCTGGCAGTCGAATCGGGGAGCTACGAATTCAAGGCGAAAGGAGGCGAGTGAAGTGAATGCCGGTGAAACAGGGGTTTCTTCAATCCATCTAGGAGGCAAACCCGAAGGCCGAAATCCGAAGGCCGAAAGAAACCCGAAGACCGAAGGCCGAATCCACCGGCCGTGGAGCACAAGCTGGCAGCCCCTTCGGATTTCGGTCTTCAACCTTCCTCGGATTTGGCGCCGGACCGTTGTTAACAGCACTCGCGCTCCTTCCCGGCGCCGTCCACGCGCGGTCCTCCAAGCCCACAGCCGCCACGCGTCCGCCCAACATCGTGTTCGTGCTCGCCGATCAATGGCGCGCCCAGGCGTTCGGCTATGCGGGAGACCGCAATATCAAGACACCGAACCTCGACCGGCTCCAGCGCGAGGGCATTCAGTTCGTCAACGCCGTTTCCACCATGCCGGTCTGCTCGCCGATGCGCGCATCGTTCCTGACCGGGCAGCAGCCGCTCACACACGGGGTCTTTGTGAATGACGTGGCGCTCAACCCGGACGCGGTCACCATTGCCAAAGTCCTGGCCCAGGCGGGTACGACACCGGTTACATCGGCAAGTGGCATGTGAACGGTAATGGCCGCTCGGCGTTCATCCCGCGCGATCGGCGGCAGGGATTTGATTATTGGAAGGTGCTCGAATGCACGCACGACTACAACCACTCGGCCTATTACGCGGACGGCCCCGAAAAGCTCTACTGGCCGGGCTATGACGCCATCGCCCAAACGCACGATGCGCAGCAATACCTCCGCGACCATGCCCATTCCGCGAAGCCCTTCTTCCTCGTCCTGGCCTGGGGGCCGCCGCATGACCCTTACTTCACGGCGCCCGAGAAATACCGCGCGCTGTATGACCCCGACAAGCTGACCCTGCGGCCCAATGTGCCGGAGGCGGGGCGCGCCAAGGCACGCAAGGTCCTCGCCGGCTACTACGCGCACTGCACGGCGTTGGATGATTGCGTGGGCGAGTCTGCGTCGCACCCTGGAGGAAACCGGCCTGGCGGAGAACACGCTGCTCGTCTTCACTTCCGATCACGGCGACATGCTGGGCTCGCAAGGCGCTTACAAGAAGCAGCGCCCTTACGATGAAGCTATCCGCGTCCCGCTGCTGCTGCGCTGGCCGAAGGGCCTGGGCGTCAAGGCGCGCCAACTGAATGCGCCCATCTGTTCCGAAGACCTGATGCCCACCTTGCTCGGCCTGTGCGGCGTGGCGATTCCGAAGACGGTCGAGGGTCTTGACTACAGCCGCTATATGCATGGCGGGAAGAATCCCGGCGACGGCGCGGCGGTGATCGAGTGCATCTCGCCCTTCGGCGAATGGGTGCGGCGGATTGGCGGCAAGGAATATCGCGGCATCCGCACCACGCGCTACACTTACGTGCGTGACCTGAATGGTCCCTGGCTGCTCTACGATGACAAAGCAGACCCCTATCAGACCAACAACCTGGTGAACAACTCAAAATACCTGAAGCTGCAGCGCAGGCTCGACACCCTTCTCACGCGCAAGCTCAAGCAACAGAACGACGAGTTCCTGCTCGGTGAAGCTTACATCAAGAAATGGGGCTATAAGGTGAACGCCGACGGTACGGTGCCCTACACGCCTTAGCCCCGCGGGCTTTCCGTCGTAATGCCATTTGATCTTCTCGCTGTGGAATTGTGTGCTGTCCAAACGTAGCCCGGGAGTGCCAAACGTTTAGAATCACGCCCAGCCGTCACTGCCTTCTCAGCGGCTCGACTACGGTATAATCCGCTGGAATCGGCGGGGCGAACATTGTCTCGGCCAACTTGGGGTTAAGGACGATATGATCGAAGTCGTTGCGCAGCGTCGAGCCGTCACTGAATTCCAGCTCCGTGCCGCGGAGCAAATGGTCCTTGATATCAAAGTCTATCTCGATGCGCGGCATCATGCGCCGGGCGGCGGCGGATCGGGGCCGCAGGACCAACCGGCACGTCTGGTTCGTTACCACCTGTGAAAGGACCTCGTAGCGGTCGCGGAGCGCGGCTTCGCTGCGCGGGAACCCCGCCTCCAGCATCGCCAGGGCATCGCGCCACGGCCCGGTTTGGTTTCCAGCCAGGGGGATGCGTTCCACGCGCTTGAGCCGGGGGTAGATCAGCAGCAGGTTCGTCCGGGCACAAACGGCGATGGTCTCCGGCGGCTGGCCCAACTCCCAGCGGAACCGCTCCGGCGCTTCAAACCATACGTGACCCTTGGCCGTCAACGGTTCGGTAAGCGATTGCAAGGTGCGCGTCTGGACAAAATCAGCCGACCAGGTCTGGAGGGTGGTTTGGGCAGCCAGCCAGGCTTTGACCGGCGCCGACAACGGGGCAGGGGCGGCAGCCGCGACCATTCCCCGGATAAGAAGGAGCCCGAGCATCGCGCAGACCCAGAGGTCGCGTGCCCTCACGCGGCGCGACAATCGCGCGTCTGGGCAATGCCGCCATGCCCCCGGAGCGCAGCCTTCAGGCTGCAGAAGTGTGGGAACTCCAAGGAACGGCAGAACCGGCGAGCGCCTCCGCGTAATCCGAGACTTCTGCAGCCTGAAGGCTGCGCTCCGGGGGCGTGGCGGCAGTCTCCAGGCACCCCTGCGCGCCGTCAACGCTTTCTGGCCCTGCTGAATCATGCGGGTCAAAACTCCAATCCACTGTCTCATATCACATTCCTTTCCAAGCTCACTTCTTCCATCCAGCCACCTTCCGCCACCAGACCGGCAAAAGGAACACGGCGATTAGCATATTGCACGCGATGCCCACCGCACAGACCGCCCCCAGGCTGGCCATTCCCGCGTTGGTGGACCACGTCAGCGAGGTGAAAGCCGCGATGGCGGTGCCGCCGCAGAGCAGCAGCGCGCGGCCCACCGAACGATACGCTATGGCCAAGTCCCCGCCGTAGCGGCGCAGAGCGAGTAGCGTGAACAGGCTGTAGTCCACGCCGGTCCCCAGCACCAGCGGCACCGCCATCAAGTCCAGCAAGTTCCAGGACCATCCCGCCACCCGCATCACCGCCAGCAGGCAAAAGCCGCTGAGCACCAGCACCGCCAGCCCCAGCAGCACCTCCGGCGGACGCCGAAATGCCAGCCACAGCGACAGCAAGACCAGGCAAATCATCGGCGTCAGCACCTTCCACATGTTGGCCTGGACGCGCGAGAAGATCGCGTGCCCGAGCAGCTCCCAGCCCGAAAGCTGGACATCGCGGCGGGGCAATTCGGCGGCGAGCGTCGCCAGGGCGTTGACGTTGGTGCCGGCATTCACCAGCCCCAGCGCCAGGTAATTGGTCGGCGTCCGCGCGACGACCTTGTCGAGAATCCACTGGCTCAACCGGTTTGTGGGCCAGAAGACATCATGGCTCGCACCCGCCTGGCGCCACGTCGCCAGCATGCCTTCGGTCAGGCTCAAGGCACGGGGGGCGAAGCCGTTGGTGCGTGCCACTTGCCGCAACCGTTCGCCCTCGCCCCCCAACTGGCGGGCGGCCGCGCGGTTGGCCGCCTGGAATTCGGGGCGGGGCCAGAGCGGCGTGCTCAACGTGAAGCTTTCAATGACCTGGTTGGTAACGGCTCGGCTGAGGACGGCTTGGACCCGATCCAGCCGGTCGGCAACGCCGCCCACGGTCTCACCGCCCACAATCAGCCACAGCGGCTGTTGCGACTGGCTCAGTTGCTTCTGGATGCGGTCGAGCGCGGCATACGTGGGACTGTTGCGCGGACGCAACGCGTCAGCCGTCGAGTCCACGCGCGGCATGCCAAGGCCCAGAAGCACTACCAGACTGAACAGCACGATCGCCAGCGTGCAGACCAGTGTGAGCATGGCGCGGCCCGGCTTGACGCGCGGCGGGAGCGGGGTGGCGGCCTCCTCATCCTGCCTGAGGCTGAGGGAGAGGGCAGGGGAGGGGGGCGCGCCGTCAGTGGCGCCCTTGGGCTCTTTGCGATCAGGGAAAAGCGGCGGGAGATATTCAAAGATCATGATGCACGCCGCCAGCGCCACTCCCAGCCCCACGAGCGTGCCCAGTTGCCCCAGGCCGGGCAAGCCGCCGAAGTTCAACACCAGGAACGCGGTGATAGTGGTGATCGCCGCCCAGAAGATGCTTGGCGCAATCGCGTGGCGAATCTGGGGAATCGAGAGGTTGGGATGGGCCAGCGCTTCCTGGTAATGCACGACGGCGTAATCCACGGCAAGGCCGAGCAGGATGGCGGCAAAGCCCGTGCTCACCACGTTGATCGTCCCGTAGATCAGCCCTCCCAGCGCCAGCGTGCTGCTCAGAATCACCGCCAGCAGCGCCAGGAGCCAGAGCATCGGTATCACCCGCCGGTGCGCCAGCCAGAACAGAATTGCGATCACCGCCGAAGTCCCGGTCACCGACACAATGATGTCGTGTTTCATGCCTGCCGCGACTTCGGCCACGAACGCCGGGCGCCCGGTAAAGCCGACCTCCACGCGGTTCGTTGTCTGCCCCTCCGCCGAGGCTGCCGCCCCGGCGATCAGGGGCTCGACCTGCTTCAGCCAGCGATCGCACTGGCGATAGTTGCGAAGCTCCGGACGCGCCCGACAAATACACGATGCGGAACGTTGCCGTCCGATGAGCTGAAGAGGCTCTGGCCCTTGGTGAATGACGGGGCGGCGCCTGCCGCGGGCCCAGGCAGTTGCGTCAATCCAAGCGGATCGTAACTCAACCGCGCGATGTCTTCCGGCGAAAGCGACGTGGCCAATTGCTGGCGGTCCGCCGTCAGCGTCTCGGCGATCTGCTCCCGGCTGAAGCGGTGCAAAAGCGTGCTAAACACCTCGGGTGGCTGGTTGAACCACAGGTAGGCGAGCAGCTCCGCCGTCTGGTCCGGATGCTCGATCCAGGGCGGTTCCCAGGTGACCGAGGTCACGAGATTAGTTAGCGGGCGCAGCCGGGTCGGCGATGTTCCGCGCGGCTGTCTTCGACCTGTTCTGCTTCCGTGCCCTGCACGGTGACAATCAGCTCGCGCGCGTTGGCGAAGTGTTCCTGGTAAAGCTTCAGCCCTTCCACCACCGGGAGATCGGAGGGCAGAAGGTCGAAGACCTCGGCGTCGAATCGGAGCCGCGCCAACCCGATGCCGATCAGCACGAGCAGTGGAAGCCAGATCCAGCGCCCGGGATGTCTCAGGGCCTTGTGCGTCATGAGCTGAAATAGACGTCCAGGGATTCTCCGGAGGCCTGGTTTTCCAGCCGCCAGCCGTCCTGGCTGATCGGCTTCCACGACCAGTGCTTAGGTGGCGGAAGCCCGGCGACCACGCGCGGCAGATAGAGAAAGATGATCCGCTGCGGCGGGCGGCCATGCCCCGAGTAATGTTTATTCTGCGGCGGGAATTCGGCGGTCCAGACCTTCGGCGTGCTCTGAGCCACCACCAGCGGAAACGGCCCCTTGCTGAATTGCACGAACGCCCTGCCGTTGGATCGTGTGGCCACGAGAATCTCCCCCGCGATGCCTTCTCCGCCTCGCATCCGGTGCCACACCGCCTGGCCCTGCCGCACCGTCCAGCCCGGCTCCTTCAGGTTGGCTGGCGGCAAGGAAACCGTCGTGCAGCAGCCCGCCGCGATCCCCGCCAGCCCCACCCCCAGCAGCCACCGCCCAACCATTCTCCCTCTCCCCTCTCCTCTCTTCCCTCTACCCTCTGTCCCCCTCGGTCCGCCATTGGCTATTGGCGATTGACTATGGGCTATTCCGACTGAGGCCAACTCACGAGCGCGCATTTTGTAGGGAAGGTTCCGATGGAACCCGCGAACCGCGGAACCGCCTGTCCCATCCAAACTGCGTGTAAGGTTCGTGCCGGAAGATCTCCAGGTAACGGCTCGGCAGCGCTTCCAGAACTTCCTCGAACTCCCGTTCATCCGCCGGCTCGATCACGGTCCGGTGGCCCAGGCTCTTGTTCCGGCGGCCGCGCAGCACGATGTGAGGCTGCCGCGTCGCCAGTCCGAAGAAGTCGAACATCTCCCTGATCCTCGACTCGCTGTTCAAGTCGCGCGGCGATTCGAGCGTGAAACAGCGGTCGTGCAAGCCGTGTCCGGCCAGAAAGCTCATCGCGCGGTTCTCGATCTCGATCCATTGGACCACATATTTCTGAAACAGGCTGAGCGTCGTTAGCTTGAGGCTCCGGTAAATCTCCTCGTTGGCGGTCAAGGCCCAGCAGAAATGCCGTTGGCCATCGTCTCCCCTATAGTAATGAAAGGGCGCGTGCGCGCGGCGGCGCCGGTCTTCCCGCACCGCCTCGCTCTTGGCCACCAGCAGCGGATCGCGAATCAGGTGAATGAGTCGCATGTCGGGAAAGAACTCCAGCGCGGCCACGTAGGCGGCTTTCAAAAAGGCGTGGCTCGACTCCAGGTACACCTTCGTCCGGAGCCGGCGGATGTAGTCGCGCTTCCGTGCCAGGCGCGCCCGAATCCGGTCGAGCCGCCCCGCGTAGGCGTCGTAAATCGCCGGACCGAAGAGCGTCGGATTGCCCCAGTCGAAAAACGGTTCGTGCCGGCAGACGCAGTCGCGCACGTTGTTCTCGAAAGCCCCCGCAGATACAGCGTGCCCGAGCGCGCGCTGCTGAGCGTGAAGAGGGTCAGCGGCAGCTCAGAGCGTCTTGCAAACACAGACCACCTCCACGGGATCAGGGATTTCCGGCTCAAATAGCGTCGTCCGGCGGCGGTCAAAGACCGTGAAGCCGTAGCGGGCATAGGCCAGTTCCGGACGCCGTTGGGGGTGCGAGAAAAAGGCCCCGTAGCATTGTTTCATGCCGATCAGCCGGAGCCGTCTCTGATACCGCTCCCAAAGGAGTCTGGCGAGGCCGTGCCCCCAGTAGCGATGGTCAACCTGCAGGTGCAGGTGAGCCGCCTGGGCGGATGCTTCGGCTGTTCGCGGAACCCCGCCGTCAGCAGCCAGCGAATGAAACGCCGGCTGCGCGCGTGGCGTGCGTAGCGCCCGCTGGCCAGGCGCAAGAGCATCTTTGCGGTAGTCCGCAGCCCGCTGCGCAGCAGGACCAGCTCGAAATCTCGCCGGACCGACCCGAGTAAATAGCCGACCACCTGCCTGTCCGCCTCGGCGACAAAGGTCCATTCCGGTTCATAGTCGAGGTAGGGCCGGGTGAACAGGTCGGCGAACAACTCGCGATCCTGGAACATCGGGTCCACCGGCTTGCCCAGAAAACCCGTCTCGCAGCAAAGCCGGCAAATCTCCACCCGGTCCGATTTCCGGTAAGGGCGGATCCTCACCGCGCCGTTGCCCCGATGCAGTCCGCCCCCGGACAAATCTTCGGCCGTTCCACAGCTATCCTCTGCTCCGGGTCTGACAAGGTTCAGCATCGGGAGCATCTTCTCATTGTTGTACCAGCTCGCTTGGATGCTTTAGTCTAACATCTCCTCCGGGATAAGACAAGAAGACAGTTAAACGGCGCTCCGTTTGAATCCGCTCCGCCCTGTCGGTCGCCGTCGTAAATGAATCTCCTGCGATGCCGAAGCGTCCAAAAGATCAGCACCGGGCGGAGGGATAGGTTCGGGGGCCAGGGGCCGAAGAAGGGGAAAAAGGGGTGAGAAATAGAGGAACAATAGAGGACCAATAGAGAAACAATCGAAGAACAATCAAGGGACGGTAAAGGGTTCCGCGCCTGCCTCCGGCCCGGGGCGCGCCCGGGTGTCCGTTCCTTCCTCAGCTTCCACCCTGACTTCGGATGTCACGCAGCGTCAGGCCGCTGCGGGCCAGGGCGAAGAATCCGGCCAGGGCCGGCGGAAGCGTCAAGGCCACGAACGACACCAGTGAGAAACCTGCCGCCGCCGGCTTCGCCACGCCAAAGAACCCCAGGCAGGCGACGACAAAGAGCTGAAACAATCCCGTGCTGGCCGGCGTGCTCGGAATGCACATCCCGAGGTAGGCGGCCAGGAACACCGCCACCGCGGCCCCAAACGAGAGCTCAAATCCAAACGCCCAAACCAGCGCAAGGAAGGCCAGCGCCTGGATCACGAGCTTGAGCAACGCGAGGCCGATCACTGCCGGCAGCAGACGCGAGCGGGCGATGTCGCGCATCCCATCGGCCAGGCATCCAAGCCAGAACCTCACCCGCCCGAGCGCTCCCGGTTTCGCCGCAGCCCCCAGCGGCGCCGTGGCAGGAATCCGGCGACGGAAGAGGATGACCGCCGCCACCGCCAGCGTCCCGCCCAGAACCATCGTCCCAAAAATATCCCGGGCGTGAAGCACGTCCGGTGGAAAGGGCACAAAGAAGCTCACCAGCCCGATGCCCAAAGCCAGCCAAAGCCCGTCCCAGAGCCGCTCCACGATCAGCGAGGGCAGCACGGCAGTAAGGCTGACGCCCATCCAGCGGGACGCGAGGATGACGCGGACGAGGTAGCCGAATTGCATCGGGAGCACGTCGTTGGCGAAACGCCCGGCGAACACGGCCCGCGCCGCCCGCCGGAACGACAGCGACCCCACGGGCCGCAGCAGCAATTGCCACTCCCACGCCACACACAAATAGGCCGCCAGCACCAGCACCACGCTCGGCGCCAGCCGCCACCAATGGATGTCCCCTAATGTTCGCAGCAGCCGATCCAGCGGCAGATCATGGAACAGCCAGAAAAGGCACGCCCCGCCCACCGCGTAGCCGAGCGCATTCCGGATCACCCGCGCGGACCGCGACGGTTTGCCTCTGGCCCCTGCTCCTGTCCCGTTTGTCCTCATCAATAGTTCAATCGGCCCGGTTGCATCCTGCCTGACATGGCTTACCTTGAAAAGGTCTTCCCCGCCGCGCAGGAGCAGTTTTCCGGCACAGGACGAGAAGCATGAACACAGAGGAATCCAAGGCCACAGCGAAATTTGAACCATCCGGCGACACGATCGTGCTGAAGGTCGGCGGCGCCTGGCGCTTGACCGAGGCGCTGCCCGAGCTGGAGGAGAAGGTGCCTCGCGATAGGGAGTGTCGTCCGATCCGGGTGCTGCCGGACGGACTCGTAGAATGGGATAGCTCCTTGCCGGTTTTCCTGCTCCGCCTCCGTTCGTTGTGCCGGGGCCAGGACAGGAGTCTGGATCTCGACGCCTTGCCGGAAGCCTTGCAACGGCTCTTCCGGCTGATTTCGGAGAGCGAGGCGCGCGAACCCCCGCTCAAGAGCAGGCCGCCTGAACCCCACCCGGTGCTGCGCGCGGCGCGGCGGGCGGTCTCACGGTGGAAAGACTCCATTAGCTTCGTCGGCGAATGCGCCATCGGCACGGCGGAAGTCCCCACCGATACCCGCCACTTCTCCTGGAGGGATTTCTTCCTCGAAATGGTGGAAGCCGGGCCCAAGGCCCTGCCGATCATCGGCCTGCTCAGCTTTCTCATCGGAGTCACCTTCGCCTACGAAGTTTCCCAGCAATTGCGCCATTTCGGCGCCTCGATCTGGGTCATTAACGGCGTCGGCCTCGCCGTCTTCCGCCAGACCGGCCCCTTGATCGCCGCCGTAGTGCTGGCCGGGCGGACTGGTGCGGCCTTTGCGGCGCACATTGCCAACATGAAACTCGGCGGGGAAATTGACGCCCTGGAAATGCTCGGCGTCTCCCCGGTCAATTTTCTTGTCCTGCCCCGGGTCGCCGCGTTAGTGCTGATGATGCCGCTAATCAGCCTTTACTCGGATCTGCTCGGGATTCTCGGTGCTATGATCGTCACGGTTCCTATGTTGAATATTCCCGTCACCGAATACTGGGTTCAGTTGCAGCACGCCGTCTCCCTCACCGACTTGAACGTGGGGATCATGAAGAGCCTGGTCTTTGGACTCCTGATCGCGCTGGCCGGGACCCTGCGCGGCTTGCAGAGCGAACGCAGTTCCGTGGGCGTCGGCCGCGCGGTCACTTCCGCCGTCGTCGCCGGCATCACGTCCATCGTCGTGGCGGACGCCCTCTTCGCGCCCATCCTCAGCAACCTCGGCCTGTGACACCCACGAACCAACGCGCGGAAGGCCCCGTGGTGCAAGTGGAACACCTCGAATGCCGCTATGGCGACGAGGTCATCCTTCAGGACATCACCTTTTCTGTCCGGCAACAGGAGATGTTCTTTGTGGCCGGCCGCAGCGGTTGCGGCAAGACCACGCTCCTGCGCCACCTCCTCGGCCTGCTGTCGCCGTTCCAGGGCCGCATCGCGTATTTCGGCGAGGATTTCACGGGCGCCACCCCGGACGAGCGCCGCCACTTCAGCCGCTCCTTCGGTGTCCTCTTCCAGAATAACGCCCTCTGGACCGACATGTCGCTGGCCGAGAACGTCTCGCTGCCGCTGCTCCTGCACACGCGGCTCTCGCGCGATATCCGCAACGAGATTGTCGCTCTCAAGCTCGCCCAGGTCGGCCTGGCGGGCTGCCAGGACCGATTCCCCCGCGAACTCAGCGGCGGCATGCAGAAACGCGCCGCCCTGGCCCGCGCCCTGGCCCTCGATCCCGCCATCCTCTTCTTCGACGAGCCTACCGCCGGCCTCGACCCCATCACCGCCAACCAGATTGACCACCTCATTGTCCAGGTCCGCGACACCGTCGGCGCCACGGTCGTTGTTGTGTCCCATTCCCTCGGGAGCATCTTCCACGTTGCCGATCGCGTCATCCTCCTCGATCCCCAGGCCAAGGGCATCATCGCCGAGGGTGCCCCGGCCGAGCTCGTGCGCACTACCCATGACCCGCGCGTGAAAGCCTTTCTTGAGCAGGAACCGCCCGGACGGACCAAGCCCTCCTCGCCATGAACGCTGGGAACATCCAATATCCAACATCCAACCTCCAACATCCACTGGGCTCCAATTGGCCCGTTCGCGTTGGATGTTGGATGTTCTGCGTTCGGTTCAGTGATTCAACGCACCAAGCCCTCGTCTCGGGGCATGCTCTCCTTGAACCCTCCCTTCCAACACCACTCTTCCTCATGAAAATCCGCCTCAATCCGCTTCTCCTCGGCGCCTTCATTGTTGGCGCGGCTACGCTCGCTGTCGTCGGCTTCCTGGCGCTCAGCTCGACCAACATTTTTCGCCCTACCGGCCACTTCATTATTTACCTTTCCAATTCCGCCCAGGGCATCACCGCCGGCACCGGCGTTAGCCTCAAAGGAGTCCGCATGGGACAGGTGGAGGAGGTCCACGTTCTCTACGACCCCCGGACGCGGACATCCCTCGTGAGCGCTGTCTGCCGGATCACCGAGAATCTGCTCGCCGATTCCCACGGGAAACCGATCAACCTCACCAGCCGGCACACCCTCCAGGACTTGATCTCCGACGGGCTCTACGCCCAGGTCCAAACGGCGGGCATCGTCGGGGCAAAGTTCATCGAGCTGGGCTTCAATTCCCCTACGACTCCGGCTACTCCCCGCGACCTGCCTCCGGCCCGCTACCCGGTCGTTCCCACCGTCCCGCCCACCGTGGCCGAACTGACCGACAACGTTTCCCACATCCTGTCCAATCTCCGCCAAACGGATTTCCCGGGCATCGCGCAACACATCGAGGACGTGCTCGCCTCGGTCCGCCGCCAGCTTGGCGAACTTGAGACCAACCACCTCACCACTCATGTCTCCGCCGCTGCCGCGTCGTTCGGCCAATTCATGGGTTCCCGCGACCTCCACGACGCCGTGGCCCGTATCCAGTCGGCTGCCGCCGGCCTCCAGGAGCTGGTCACCAATCTCAACACCCAGGTGCCGCCGCTGGCCACCAACCTGAACTCGACCCTCGCTTCCGCCAGCCAGACGGCGCAAAACCTCCAGGATTTTCTAACCTTGCGCAACCAGTTGGGCCAGCAGACGCAGGACCTCATGAAACAGCTCAACCAAACCGCGCGGGCCATCGAGCAACTGGCCGATTTCCTCGAACGCCACCCCAACGCCCTCATCACCGGCCGCGCCGGCCCAACCAGCTCACACTAACACTATGAAAAGCAATTGCTTCGCTTCGGCCTTCGGACTTCGGCCTTCGGACTTCCCCTGGGCGGCTCTCGGTCTGGCGGCTTTGGCCGCCGGCTGCAGCATGTTCAAACCGGCGCAGAATGAAACCCGCTATTACCTCCTTACACCTGCGTCCTCTGGCACCGCGACCAGCCACACCAACACTGCAACGCGCGTCTGCGCGATCCGCGTCCGCCCCGTCGAACTCGCCGATTATCTCCAGACCAAAGACATCGCCGTCCGCACCGGTCCCAATCAAATGAAGTTCGCCCTGTTTCATCGCTGGGCCGAACCGCTGGATGCGGGCATCCGCCGTGTGCTCGTCGAGGACCTGCGCTTCTCTCCGCTCGTCCGGCAAGCCCTGACCGATGAACCCGCGCCGGAGCGTCTTCCTGTCTATACTCTCTCGATGCGCGTGCTGGCCTGCGAAGGTGTCAGCACCAACCAGTCCGGCTCCACCGCCTTTGAAGCCGCCTGGGAACTCACCGGCCCCGGCCCGAACGGCGTCGTACTCGACCACGGAGTCTTCCGCGCACCTCCGGCGACTTGGCCGGTTGGGGATTACGCCCAACTTGCCGCCCAACTCAGCCAGTCCGTCGCGGATTTCACCCAGGCCGTCCTCACCGCCCTCGCTCACCACCCCGCCGATTAGTCGCCCGGCAAAGCTCCCTGAGTGCAGACGGCCCTAAATCCGGCGATATAAGAGAGGGCGACCGTGCCGATCACGCGAAGCGTTTGGAGTGCGCGGAGCTTGCTCCCGCTTTCGGACGCGCGGCACGGTTCCAAAGCGGGAGCAAGCTCCGCGCACTCCAAACGCTTCGCGCCCAGGCACCGCCACACCCCACCAGAATACCTCACCGGAGTTACGTCCCGGAGTACTTGGGATGGCCCATTTGTAGCCAAAGGCTCATGTTTACGGTTTTGTTCACAGGGGTATTCCGGGTGCGACCGCGATGCCCCCATTACCCGGCGGCTGATTGGCCACAAGTCCCGCGTTGATTTCGCGCGAAGGCTACTCGACGCCGAGTCGCTTCTGAACCAACTCGAGCGGCACGCCCTTGGTCTCAATCACCATGGTCTTCACCCAGATGAGCTGCAGCACCATCATCCCGCAGAAGAACAGGAAGACATATCCCGGCGCGAATGCGGTCACCATTTTGGGGAAGAAGGTCGTGAGGAGGGCCGCGAAGGTCCAGTGCGTAAAGCTCCCCAAAGCCTGGCCCTCGGCGCGCTGACGATTGGGGAAGATCTCGGAGATCAAGACCCAGATAACCGCCCCCTGGCCTACCGCATGCGCACCGATGAACGCAAAAATACATGCCGGAACAATTCCATAATGCGCCGTGAAAAAGGCCCACGCGACGATGCCCAGGGAAATGATATAACCGAACGACCCGATGAACAGCAACGTGCGCCGCCCCAACCGGTCAATGAGCCACAATCCGACGAACGTAAAGATGAGATTGGTTACGCCGATCCCCACCGACTGCAGCAGCGCGGCTTTCTCCCCCAGGCCGGCGAGTTCGAAAATGCGGGGCGCGAAATAAAGGATGGCGTTAATGCCGGACATCTGGTTGAAGAAGGCGACCAAAACGGCCAGCAGAATGGGGACACGCAGTTGCCACCTCCAGAAACCCCTCGCAGCGTTTTGCTCGTTAGCCGCCGTCGTGATGGCCGTGACCTGGGCCTCAATCTCCGCCGATGTCGCCTCGGGCTGAGCCTTTTGGAGGACGCGAATCCCCCCCGCCCGGTCATTCTTCCGTGTCAGCAACCATCGCGGGCTTTCCGGAATTGCCAGGCAGAAGATCGTGTAGAGCAGGGAGGGAAACGCGGCAACGCCGAGCATCCAGCGCCACGCATTTTCCCCAAGGCCCGCCAACAACCAATTCGAGCCGAACGCTACAAGGATGCCGAAGACAATGTTGAACTGAAACATGCCGGCCAGACGACCGCGATGCGCCGCCGGCGCGATCTCGGAAATGTAAAGGGGGGCGGCAACCGTTGACACGCCGATGCCGATGCCGCCAATGACCCGCGCGGCGATGAGCATGGCGACGCTTTGGGAATAGGCGCAGCCAACCGCGGAAACGATGTAGAGCAGGCCGATGAACAACAGGGTGCGCTTGCGGCCGAAGCGGTCAGTAGGCCAACCGCCCAGCAATGAGCCCAAAACCGTTCCATAAAGGGCGGATGCCATCACGAACCCGTGCAGCCCGTTGCTAAGCTGAAACAGCGATTGGATCTTCTGCTCAGCCCCGGAAATCACCACCGTGTCAAACCCAAACAGGAAGCCGGCCAGGGCGGAGGTGAGCGACCAGAAGAAGATCCTGGCACTCATCGGTGTCCGGCCCGCGCCCGGAGCCGTGATGGAGGCGCTCGTGTCTGAGGCGATATTAATGCTCATGCGACGATTTGATGGCTCGTTATTCAACCGACGGGGCAACACCTTGGTGGTTTACCACGCCGATTTCAACTCAAACACCTTCAGGGAATGAATGCTGGCGCTGCCGCCGCTACTGGACAATTTCAAACTATGGTTGTCAGGCGAGAGCGCGCTCGCCAGGGGCATGTAAAGCGTGCCTTGGCCGCCGTAGATATCCACCGATCGGCGATCAATGAACAGGTGGAGGGAGATTCTTCCCGCGACAGGATCGAGCACCGCCTGGCATCCCGCACAGGAGAGTTGCTTGCTCGGGGCATCGTAATTCAAGGGAAGTCCGCGGAGGTTGAATGTCACCTCTCTTGCCGTGCCCAAGGCAATGTCAGCCTGGATTTCAAAAAGGTCGCCCTGGATTCCGGCGAGCGGGTTCTGGTTGGGACCGAGCGGTTGCGGCTTGATCTCGATGGCACGGCGACGGAGCGTTGCGAGTTCGCGCACCGGATGCACTTGCAGCATCGCGCCCGAAGCCGAGGAGCGCAGCGTCAGTTCCACCGGCAGGCCCATCATCTGGTTAAACGGCATGCCGCGAAAGATCTCACCGTTGGGCAGCCTTCCCCATGGAATCAGGATGCAGCGTCCATCGGCGGCGGGGATGTCGGAATAAACCTGCGACGCATACCAGCAATTGCCGTTCTGCAACCGCCGCGGCTGGGTTTCCGGCGTGAACTGCCGCCCATCGAACTTGCCGACGACATAAACGCCGCTGGCGCCGTAGAAGACCCACCGCGGGTCGTGGGCATCACCATCCAACGGCATCTCAAAGAAGTTCGGGCACTCGGCATCGCCGGCGAGGGTGAAGGTCTGGAGCTTCTGCCAGTGCTTCAAGTCGCGCGACTCAAATATCGCGAAGTCATGATGGTCGAGGTAAAGTGACATCACCCATTTCTTCCCGGGCGCATACCAGACCACCTTGGGATCACGGTTCTCGGCGACCAGGTGTCCGAGCACGGGATTGTTGGGATATTTGCGCCAGGTGCGGCCACGGTCATTGCTGAAGGCGAGGTCCTGGGTGAAGGGCCGGCCCGCCGCCGTGAACATCGCCACGAGCGCGGGATCTTCGCCCTTCTGAAAGCCCGCCGTATTGTTCCAGTCCACCACGGCGGAACCGGAATACATGGTCCCGTGTGCATCGGGATACAATGCCTCCGGCAACTCCCGCCAATGAACCAGGTCTTTGCTCACGGCGTGACCCCAGTGCATGTTGCCCCAGTTCCACCCGTACGGATTGTGCTGGTAGAACAAGTGATATTCTCCCTTGAAGAAGACCAGTCCGTTCGGGTCGTTGTTCCAGCCTCGACGTGAGGTAAAATGAAACTGCGGGCGCAGCCGCTCATGATACAAATCCCGGCTGTCCTTGATCTCGTCGGATTGGTCAATGGAGCTTAGGCCGGTCGAATCCTCCGGCAGCTTGTTCACGCGGACCGTGATGCGCTGGTGCAGGAACGGAGTCGCATCCATAAAAGCCCACCAGTCCGGACGGCGGTCGGCGAGCTCCAGATCGAAGGCGCGCTCGGTCCTGCCATCAACCAGCACGCTTACGTGCCGCATCGGCGCGCCGTTCCGCACGGGGAAGTTGAGATACGGCTTTTCGATGTCCATCACGCGATCGGCCTCAAATTGCATAATGGGCGCCTCCGTGCGCCTGTCGCTCTGAACAATCTGATCCACGTTGATGTGCCCCCAGCCGCCGGTCGCGTCGTCCACGATTTGCAGGACAGCCGTCTTGCCCATGAATTCACCGACGTCCCATTGGGCGGGCTGCAATCTTTCGCTGCCGCCCGGGGCGGTGTTGTCGCCGGTCGCGGAGCGAACAACCTTTCCGTCCAGCAGCAGATTCATGCAGGTCTTGCCGTCCCAGCCGCCGCCGCCGATGAGGAATTGGAGATACGTGCGCTCAATCTTGAAAGGTGGCGAGGTCAAGGTGCCGGTGGCGTCGTCGCCGCCGTTGAACGAATTGACCAGGCCCTTTCCTTGAAACCCGTCCACCGGCATTTGGTTCGGCAACGTGCCGCGCGCCGGACCGCTGCCGAAGGCCGTACCCGTAACCACCCAGGCGCCATAATTGGTTCCCTCGAAATCCTCCACCAGCAGGTCGGCGTGCTGTGCCTGAGCCAACACGGCGCCGACTCCCGACAGCGCCACGAGAAGCAAGATCGTCTTTTGTGGGTTCATCTTTTGGCGTAAACGTGGGTCACGTGGCTAAGAGACTCTTTGGAAACTGTAGCAGCCCGGCGTGGCTTTGGTGAAACATCTGGAACTACAGCCCCCGCTCTCCGGCTGCAGCGGAGCGCGCGAGCGAAAAGCGAGTAAGGCTTTACTGGCCGGCGCATTCGCGAGTGGTTGGTAGGGACGCCTCGCCGAGGCGTCCGTGTCCCGCCGGGGCGGACGCCTCGGCGAGGCGTCCCTACCACCCACTCGCGAACGCGCCCTTTACTGGGCGGCCTTGAGGATTTCAATGCCGCAAATCTTCGCATTCTTATCCGGGCTTTGGGGCGCGGCGGCGATCCGGACCACGATGTTTCCCTGGCTGTCCGGGGCGACATCAGTGAACTCCTTGACCACGGCTTTGTTCATGGCGCCGGCGGCTTTGAGGATGTCAAAGTCCTTCAGCACGACCTTGCCGTTGAGGGAGATGTCCTCGACGCGTGAGCCGGGTTCGCTGTCAAAGATCTCGGCAAAGTGCAGGCGCACCTGATAGCGGTCGTCCTTGGGTACTTCGAAGACATAAGAGAAGTCCTGGCTGTAGCGTTCGCTCTGATAGACGGCCTGCGGTGCCGCGTTGGCCGCGCTGGTATCAATCCTGACATTCTTATGGTTGGTGGCCCCGTCCACCATGTTGGGATCGGGCACAAAACCTTGGACCGGCTCCTCGTCCCCGCAGACTACCCTGATAGGCAGGGCCAGCACTTCGCGCTTGTCGGTGGAAGGAGGCGGCAACTCGGCGTAACGGAAGCCAGCAGGCATGGTCGCCGGGGGCCGGACACTCTGGGCACGGCCCCATTCCACGTTGGGGTTGGGTCCCATCACCAGGGTGAGCGTGCCGCCGGAGGTAATCTGCTGCTGGGTGAGCCAGGCTCGATCGAGCGGCTGGCCATTGAGCGAGGCCGACTGAATGTAGATGTTGCTGGGGCTGTTGTTCTCGGCGATGACGGTGAATTTGTGGCCATTGTATTTCCTGGCATCCAGATTCAGGACCGCTTTGGTTACCACGGGGCTGCCGATCATATAATTACCGCTGGCGGGATTGACCGGGTAGAAGCCCAGCGCGCTGAACACGTACCAGGCCGCCATCTGGCCGCAATCCACATTGCCGCACTCGCCGGACGGGGTGTCGCTGTAGAGCGTAGCCATCACCTGGCGCACGCGTTGCTGAGTTTTGTAGGGCGCGCCCGCATAGTTGTAGAGATAGGCCACGTGATGGCACTGCTCGTCGCCTTGAGAAAACTGGCCGATGCGCCCGCTGATATCGGGAATGCTCGTCTGGATGAAGGAGTCCGCGTTAAACATCTCTTCGAGCCGCTGCACGAAGGGTTCGTCTCCGCCATACAGGCTGATCAGGCCCGGCACGTCCTGCTGGACGCCAAAGGCATATTGCCAGGCGTCGGCCTCGGTGTATTCATCACCGACCAGGCCGATGGGGTTGAAGGGCTTGCGCCAGGAGCCATCGGCTTTGCGCCCGCGGAAGAAACGCACCGTGCGGTCGAAGAGATTACGGTAGTTGGCCGCGCGCCGATAAAACGTCTGGGCATCCTCTTTGTGCCCGAGCGCCTCCGCCATGCGGGCCAGGCACCAGTCATCATAGGCGTATTCGATGGTGCGCGAAGTGGCTTCCCCGCCTCGCGTGGAGGCCACATACCCCAGTTCCCGGTAGCTCTTGAGCCCGTTGCGATCCTGCATCGCCGTATCGCGCATCGCCTGGTAGGCCTCTTCCGCATTGAAGCCGCGGAAGCCCTTGAGATAGGCCTCGGCGATAACCGCCACCGAATGGTAGCCGATCATGCACCAGGTCTCATTGCCCCACAACGGCCAGATGGGGGTCGAGTGATTCCCCGATTCCTTGTACTCCGCCAACATGGAGTTGACCATGTCATCCACGCGCTGGGGCTGGATCAGGTTGAGCAGCGGGTTCTCAGCGCGGTAAGTATCCCACAGGGAAAAAGTGGTGTAGTTCTGGAACCCGGCCCCCGTGTGGTTCTTGCGGTCCATACCACGATAAGTGCCATCCACGTCGTTGAAAATCACCGGCGCCTGGCAACACAGATAAAGGTTGGCATAGAACGTATTGCGAATATGCGGGTCGAAGGTCTCCACCTGCACGGTGTCCAGCAGGTCCTTCCACTGTTTGGTGGCGGCGGCATGGACGGCCTCGAAGTCCCAACCCGGGATCTCGGCCGCCAGATTCTTGCGCGCCCCCTCGATGCCGGTGCCTGAAATGCCGACCTTGACCAGCACGGCTTCGTCCGCCGCCGTCTTGTAGTTGACGAACGCCTTTAGATTGCGCCCCCTGCCTTCGCGCACGCCCGCTGCCAGCCGCCGGTTATTCTGCTCAATGCCGAAGGACTCGAACGGCTTGGAAAACTGCATCACAAAGTAAATGGCGCGCCGCCCGCCCCAGCCCTCGGAAATGCGCGACCCGCTGATGGTGGTGCCGTTCTCCATGTTGAGGGTCGCTTCGACCGTGCGGTTGCCGATGTTGTGGTCCAGGTCCAGGACGATGTGTGCGTTGTCGGTAGCCGGGAAGGTGTATTTGTGGAACCCGCACCGGGTTGTCGCCGTGAGTTCCGCGGTGACATGCGGGTCCTGGAGCAGCACGCGGTAATAGCCCGGGACCGCCACCTCATCGGCATGGGAGAACCGCGAAGTATAGCCTTTGCCCGGCGAGCCGGCTTCGAGCTGGACCTCGCCGACCGTGGGCATCAGCAGTATGTCGCCCAGACAGCCGCAGCCGGTTCCGGCCAAATGCGTATGGCTGAAGCCGCGAATGGCGCTGTCGCCATAGTGATAGCCGGAGCATCCATCCCAGCCTTGGATGGTCGTGTCCGGGCTGAGTTGTACCATGCCAAAAGGCACGATCGCGCCCGGGTAAGCATGCCCGTGGGCGTCGGTGCCGACCATTGGCAGCGGCGCTTCCACCGGCTGCCAGGCGGCCCAAGCCGGGGCCGCCAGCAATCTCAATCCCGTAATAACAGCGAGAAGTCGTTGAATCTTCATAAATGCAGCTTTCTGTTGGGCATAACCACGAATGCGCTGGCAGAGCCGCATCCGTCCCATCGGCATTGCCGGCCTGCTGGCGCACCGTGCCCTCCTTTTGTATCAAACTACCAACGCTTCCGCAATTATTCATCGGCAGTCATGTATGGAGAATGCCCCTTGCGCGACGGAGGGATTGAGGATTTGATACCGGGCACGGTTGCCGGGCCGGTGGGGTATCGCCCGTCCATACGGACCGGTCGGCCGGCGACCCGAAAAACGACTATGAAAGTACGCAGAGGCAAGTTCTCCGGCGCCATCGGCAACGAGGTGTACGTCAACACCAAGCAAGGCCAGGTCGTGCGGAGCCGGCCCCGCCGCAAGCCGCGCCCCACCGCCGACCGGGAGCGCGCCCGGTCGAATCTCGGCGGCGTTGCGAGCCTGTGGCGCACGCTCTCCAATCAGCAATTCGCCGCCTGGGCCGCAGAGGCCAAAAAGGAGCGGATGCTCCCCTACCGGTTCTTCTGCCAAATCAACGGCACCCTCGCCGCCTACGGACAACCGCGGCTGCTCGACCCGCCCAAGCGCGAGAGACTCCGCCCCAATCCCGTCGGGGCGCTGGAAATACACAACCAGCGCGGGGTGCCTGCGCTGAGACTGAGGGTGCCCGAGCCGCCCGCCGAGTTCACCTTTGTGTTCGGGGTGCGCTGGTGCAGCCGGGGCATCTCGGTCCCCCGGAGCAACGGCGTCCTCCTGGGCCGGTTGCCCAAAGCGGTGCACGGCTGGAGTGAGATCACCGACCTTTACGTCAAGAAGTTCGGCCCGCCCCGCCCCGGCACCCGTGTCTTCATCTGGACACGCGCCAAGTCATCAACGGCCGGAAAGACGCGCTGAAGCTGACCTGGGCCGATGTGCCCCCGCCAGAGGGACCAACGAAGCCTGCCTCCCGGTAGCCCGAGGGGCAACGGCAGGGCCATAGCGGTGCTAGACCAGTGCTATAGTAGCAAGCATGTTGCAAGCATGTTCCTAGGATGTTCCTTGCTTGTTCCTGGCTTTTTCGCCCTCCCCATTTCCGCCGCCCACAACCAACGCTCCTCCCCCCGCTGCTGTCTTATAGCTTATAGACGCCCGAAGGTCTGTCAAGGTTACAGCCGGCCTGCGAGGTGCTTGAGCGGGCGCGCAGCCACGCTGGCCAACCGCTGAGAGCAGCACGTCCAAAGGTGCGAGGGCGGTGCTGCATCGCTTAGCGCACGGAAAACCCGGCGGGTGCGGCAGATCATCTGGACGACTGGAAGTGCTCGTCGGTCGCAACGTTCTCAATCGGTTCGTCATAGCCTTGGACGGAAGAGACCTGCGCTTCGAGTTGCAGCCGGCGTAAGGGCTTACCACCGAAGGCGCAAGACGCCGCTGCGCCCTATGGCTTGCGGTTGCTGCTTTCTGCTTTCCGAATTTCGGCTTTTCAGTCCCCCCGCCCGCGCTCTCGCTGCCAAAGCCCCCGCCCTGGAGCGCACCTTCCGCGACCTCATCAACCATAGCAGGCGTCAACTTCGCATGTGCATTCAGATCCTGAGGTCCATTTGCTTCGGTGCACCGGAGGTTGACCTGCTCACGGGCGCCAGCAGACAGACGCTGCCGCTTCCCGGTGTACCCAGGTGAAGACGGACGGCGATCTGCTTGACCGAGAGGGTAGTCTCCCGGTGCACCCGTAAGGCTATCTCCACCTTGCTGGCAAACGAACTAGAGGCTTGACCCCTGCTTTTTGGCGCCCCCGCAGGTACGAACGCTGCGCGAGGGTGAATCAGAGGTCAGGCGGTTCCTGCTGTTGGTTGGGGGATGGTAATTTCGTGGCCGCACCCTGGACACGCTGCCGCAGTGCCAGCGAGCCTGGATGGAACTCGGATATGTTGAGCGCAGTTGGGGCAGCAAAACCTGAATTGTGAGGGCGATGGAACTGAATGCACGCCTCCGACACTCTCTGCGGGGTTGTGCCGATCTGTGTTCTTACTCTGTTTCTCGATCATTGCCTCACCCTGTCGAATGTACGCGACGACTTGTTCGTAAATGAACGTGATACGGGGATAACCAGTATCCTGCCGGGCGCGACCGCGCTCAAGAATCTCCCGAGCGTTGCGCAAGGTACTTGAGCTTTGTTCTGATGGATTTGAGCTTATCGGCCTTCTCGCAGAGACCAACGGCCTCATTGATGCACACTTTGGTGGGGAAGTCATCAGCAAGGTGCCGCATCGCGTGCGTGACGGATCGTTCAAGGTCGGTGCCGGGACGCAGAGAGATGGTCTGATAATAGGCCCTCGACCGCGAGCTCAAAATTGGCACGTGCGGTTATGGGGTTTTTCGATTCTATAGCGATTCTACCTGAGTTCTGAAATATCTGTACGAAGCACTGAACATCGGTCGCACAAGAATAGCAACGTGCCACGCTTCTGGGCGGAATTGTGTTCGGCATGTGTGGGCTCTGCTCGTGATGGGGCGTGGCGGACAAAGCCTGTCCAGCAGGCTCATTAAGCGGCGCCGTGTCCGCCACTAGGAGATTCTGAAGCCGCCCCTGAAAGCCTCCCTTGGTGCCGTCATCGGTGATTCCGATAGCGAGTGCAAACTGGCAAACCCAGATTGCCCGCTGCAGGTCGCCAGTATACTCCTCGTCCTCCTCGTATGAAGCGGGGTCGAAAAGTAGCGCGAGCCGTTTGAGGGTGGCGCCGTCCGGCGGGTGCCCCGGACCGAATGGCTCCGGCGTCCTGTAGAACTCCTCGATGTGTCGTGTGCCAATGGCGATCGCGACTTGGGGGTGCTTGCTGTGCGTCATGTTGATGGTGGCACCGTACAAGATCTCGCGCTCTGTAGGATGATCCTCCTGCTCCAAGTGGGCCAGTAGCGCGTTAAGGTCGCCGGACTCGCACATCGCATGATGCTCCTCCCACGTCATTTCGGGCCGGTAGAGCTTTTCAGCCTCTACAATCGGGATATCAATACCCCACTTCTTCCGAACCTGCTGCAACCAGCGCGGCGTGGCGTCCATACCAGGCCGAGGCTAGAAAGCGGGGCCGGGACCGTCAATCCCCCTCCACTGGTCGAGTGGAGCGGAGGCGCGCCCAGTTTAGACTAGCGGCTTCCGGCGTGTCTGCTCTTTCGTAGAACGGGTCAAGCCTCTACTTCGCATGTGCATTCAGATTCTGAGGTCCATTTGGTTCGGGGCACCGGAGGTTGGCTTGCTCATGGGCGCCAGCAGACAGACGCTGCCGCTTCCCGGTGTGCCCAGGTGAAGACGGACGGCGATCTGCTTGACCGAGAGGGTAGTCTCCCGGTGCACCCGTATCTGAGGTTTTGGTCCGTTGAGATGAAGGCGTCGAATTGGCCTTCCGCTTCCCGGAGCAAGTCGCCGTTCTTAAGTGCGCCCCAACCCATTTCTTGTGCGGTGCTGACAAACTGGCGCGGCAGGAACTGGCGCAAAGGACGGGGCGTGCAGGCATCGAGCAGGACTTTCACGCCGCAGGCTGGAGGGTCAGTTTCTGGGCGTATTCGAGCACGGCCATGTCCTCGGCCTGGTTTTCACCGTCTGAGAACTGCCGGCCAGTTCGGGTCCCGGAGGAAGGGAGTCAACCAGGTTTCCACCGTGGGCCAACAATACCATTGACGCATCTGTCTTTGGGGGGAAAGGACACGGACGAGTCTGCCGTGGGCGGGGTCAGACCGTAGAGATGCCCCCGCTTTATGAAATCGGACGGACTTTCCTACCGCAAGGCGTGCTGCATAAATGCCTAATCTCAGAACTGCCTTCCCCGTCAAGCGGTACAGCCAGAACCGATCTGCGGTTTGATCCCCCGTTCCCGAGATTCCGACGGCTCTGCGCCCGGTTGCGCGAATTTCAAGAACCTGATTTGCCTAGTTTAAAGACCCAGGCGTAATTGCCCGGACATTTTCCCTTGGCCTCCTCGGGAATGGTGAACGTCCACTTGCCGTCCTCGATTTCGACTGCCTTCAGGTCGCCAAAACCTAGCAACCGGACTTTGGACCTGCCAGCCAGAATCTCCGCCGGCATGCTAACCTTTTGCGGCAGCGTTGCCTGGTCGTCTTCAGCAAGCAGGATCGCATAGACACTGCCGTCACGTCTGGCGGTAAAGACCCACTCGCCCATTTCATACGGTTTGACGGGCCTGGTTTCATAGATCGCTTCGCCGTTCACCTTCATCCATTCCCCGATTTTCTCCAAGCGATCGTAAGCGTCCGGTGCCCAGTCTCCCTCGGGGCTGGGCCCGATGTTGAGCAACAGGCAGCCGCCCCGGGCCACAATGCGGCACAGGTGCCGCACGATGGTGCCGGGGCTCTTGTATTTGTCGTTCGGGACGTAGCTCCAGGAAGTCGCCATCGGCATGCAGGTCTCCCAGGGGTAGGGCAGCAACTGGCCAGGAACCTGGTTCTCCGGCGTGCGATAGTTTTCGTTCTCGCCGCTTACGGTTCGGTCCACCACCAGCAGCCCAGGTTGGTGGGTGCGCGCCATTGCCGCCAGCCCCGTCATGTCGATGTCTTGCCGCGGCGGTCTCACTTGGCCGCCGTCGAGCCACAGAATGTCCACGCGGCCATAGCCGGTCATCAACTCTTCAATTTGCTTCCAGGTAAATTCCTTGAACCGCTGCCAGCGCTCCGCGTATCGGGTGAGGTCATAATTAGGATTGCGGTCCTTCGGGGGAAAATACGGCCACCAATAATAAGGGGAGTGCCAATCCGGCTTCGAGAAATACGCCCCGATGCCGAAGCCCTCCTTCCGGAACGCGGTGAACACTTCCTTGGTGACGTTGGCCCGTGGGTTCGTGTGAAATGGACAATCCGGCGCGGTGATTCGGTAGTCGGTCTGGGCCGTGTCGAACATGCAAAAGCCGTCGTGATGTTTCGTGGTGAAAACCACGTAGCGCATGCCGCCACTCTTGGCGGCCGCAGCCCACTTATCGGGATTGAATTTCACGGGATTGAAGGTCTTGCGCAGGTTCTCATAGGTCGTCACATAGGCAAAATAATTGCTGGAGTACGGCCCTCTTCGCCGGCACCAGGCCTCGTCCTCCGGGCAGATCGTCCAGGACTCGACAATGCCCCACTGGCTGTAGGTTCCCCAATGCATCATCAGGCCGAACTTCAAATCCTGCCACCATTCCAGCTTCTTGAGGACAGCCGGATCTTTAGGCGGAATGTAGCCCTGGCTTATGACATGCTCGTTGCCGACGGGCGCATCGGCCCCATACGCAATCCCCCAAAACATTGTCAGGAGGACGAATAACGGCGCTTGCAGGTATTTCTTCATACGAATTGCACCTGTTCAGACAACCCGTTTGTTTACCCTTCCGCAAACCTCTTTTCGGTCGCGCGCCGCCTATTCCGACTTCCGGCGATGGGTCTGTGCCGATTCTCGCATCTCGCGCGAGCAGGCGTCCTGTATGGGATTTCCCGAAAAGCGCATGAGGTCGAGCTGTTGCCATTTGGCCTCCCGATCTGATCCCCCAGAATTGACACCTTGGCCTCGGGATTATCATGTTCCCGGCCAGAATGCGATGAAAATGGCCACTGATGTCTCTTCACCCACCCCGCATCCTAAAACCGGCACCCTGCGGTATTGCTCGCATTGCCGTTCGCCATTGCCCTTGTGGGCGTGCTGGCCTTTTCCCGGCGTCAGCCTGCAGGCGCAGCGCAGGCCAAACCTGGTTTTGTTCCTCGCTGACGACCTGGGGTACGACAGCCTCGGCGCTGTTTGGCCAGGAAAAGATCAAGACGCCTACCTGGACACTTGGCCTAGGCAAGGCATGAAATTCACGCGGTTCTATGCCAACCAGTTGTGTTCGCCCAGCCGTGGCAGCTTAATGACCGGCATGCACGCGGGCCACGGGTTGATCCGAGGCAATTACGAACTGGGGGTGGATGCTGACGATCTTGAATTCGGCCAAATGCCGCTGCCGGCGAACATCCAAACGATGGGCACTGAGCTGCAGCGTGTCGGCTACACGACGGCAGTAATGGGCAAGTGGGGACTGGGCGGCCCTCAATCCACCGGCGTGCCCAACTGCAGGTGCCTATCTCTTCTACGGTTACCTCGACCAGAAACAGGCGCACAACTACTACCCCACGCATCTTTGGCGCAACGAAACCCGTGAGTCGCTGCCCAACACCTGGTTCAGCGCCCACCCCACCAACATCAAAATCAAAGCCCCGAATGACCCCGCCTCCTACGCCGCCGCCTACAAAGGCAATGTCTATTCGGCGGACCGACCTCCACCAGGAGGCCAGAAATTCATCGAGCAGCACAAGCAAGGCCCTTCGTCCTCGAGATGGCCTACACGCTGCCGCACATGGCCCTTCAAGTGCCGGATCCTGCGCGCCGCGCAATACAAAGGACGCTTCGATGATCACCCTTACCTCGGGCAGCGGGGCTATCTGCCCAACCAATATCCCCGGGCAACCTACGCTGCGATGATCTCGCTGCTGGATGAATACGTGGGCGACCTGGTTCAGGTACTCGCCCGCAACGGGCTGCAAAGCAATACGTTTGTTATTTTTACCGGCGACAACGGCGCGGCCACCGTGGGCGGTTGTGACGCCGATTACTTCAAGTGCAGTGGCGATTTAAGAGGGCGAAAGGGCTCAGTTTATGAAGGGGGCATCAAGGTCCCCTTTATCGCTTGGTGGCCGGGGGTGATCACGCCCGGGCTCAACCTCCGACCAGTACCTGTGCGGCATCCTGGGACTTGATGCCGACATTTCTTGAAGCGCGGGGCGTCGCCAATCCGAACCATTGACGGCCTCTCCTTTCTGCCAACCCTCAAGGAGCAGGGTGAACGGAAGGAACACACTTTTCTTTACTGGGAACGACACAGCCGCGACGCCAACACCCACGCCCAAGCGGTCAGGTTCGGAGACTGGAAGGCCGTCAAAACCACCCAAACCAACGGCGTCCACCTGGCGTTGTTTAACCTGAAGGACGACGGCTCGGAAAAGCACAACGTCGCCGCGCAACATCCCGATCTTGGCGCCAAGCGAGTCCTATCTGCAAACCAGGCGACTGGCCGTTATCCCGGAGTGGAATTTCGCCAAGCCGACCGAAGAGCGGTATAACGGGAGTTGCGCGAGGGGCCAGTTACTTGAGCAGTGCGGCGAAGCCCGCTTGCTCGAAGTGTTTATCGCCGGTCAGCGCCTCGGTCAGGTTGCGCTCGCGCATGATAACAAAGGAGACGCAATCGGTCAGCGTCCACTGCTTGTCAGCCTGCTGATGGTATAATGGTCGAGGTTCGAGGCGAGGTCGGAGGGCAGGTCCCCGGCCATGCCGTCGAGTCCTTCAGGGCATCGAAGAGAGTCGGCGGTTGCTCTCCAACCGGCTCAATGCGCACCACCGTGCCCGGCGGCCAGGGGTGTCTTCGGGCAGCTTGATGATGCCCTTTTCAACGACCGCTGTGATGCTCATGGCGAAAACATAGTCAATGAGGCAGGTTTCGTCGAGAAGGGTTGAGCGGACCGGAACCCAATTGGCGGACGGCCGTAGCCGCCAGCCCGTGCTCGCCAAGCCAAGGAGCGAGTGCGGGCGGCGGTCGCGCGTCCACGAGGAAACGCATGGCTCAAGACGCGGCCACGACGGTGTGGTCAACATAGCGCCGCGTAGGCGATGCAGGCGCGGATGTCGTCCGCTTCCAGGTCGGGGAAGTCGGCGAAGAGAGCTTCCATCGCTTCGGTGTCCCATAGAGATCTGGATTCAGGGAATGTTACCCCAGGTGGCGGCAATCCTCGTGAGTGAGCCACGGGCGGTGCCTACCAGGCCCTGGGGTATTGGACGGGTGGTGCGACAGCGCCGGCGTGTCCCAGCGCCCGGGCGGCACGCAGCGGCCAATAGGGTCGCGCAATAGCTCCCGGGCCAGCAGCACTAGGTCGGCCCGGCCATTGCGCACGATTTCGTCCGCCTGCTCCGGCGCGGTGATCACTCCCACCGCGGCGGTAGCGATGCCCGATTCACGGCGAATCCGCTCGGCAAAAGGCACCTGGTAACCCGGGCCGGACGGGATTTGGGCATCGGGAACCAACCCACCCGAGCTGCAGTCCAGGAGGTCAACCCCTTCGTCTTTCAACCGCCGCGCCAGTTCAACGCTCTGGGCAATATCCCAGCCGCCCGGCACCCAGTCGGTGCAGGACAACCGCACGGCCAATGGCAAGCGCTCGGGCCAAACGGCGCGAACCGCTCGAACGGTCTCCAGGAGAAAGCGGATGCGGGCCTCGAAACCGCCGCCGTATCGGTCCGTCCGGCGGTTGGAGAGTGGCGAAGAAACTCATGGCTTAGGTAGCCATGGGCCGAATGAATTTCGAGCCATTCACAACCCGCCGCCACTGCCCGTTTGGCTGTCGCTTAGAAATCCTCCTGCACGCGGCGAATATCGGCTTCGTTCATCTCGCCGCGAGCACCTTGGTCAGCGTGTCACCGAAGGCCAGAGCACTGGGGGCCATGCTCGGCCACCCCCCGGTGTTATCCGTCGAGGTGCGCCCCGCCTTCCCAGGGCCGGGCGGCTGAGGCCTTGCGGCCGGCATGGGCAAGCTGGATGCCGGGCACTGCTCCCTGGTGTTTGATAAACCGGTTAATCCGTGCAATCGGTTCAACCTGCTTCTCGGCCCAAAGACCGGCATCTCCGGGAGTGATGCGACCTTCGGGCGAGACCGCAGTAGCCTCAGCGATAACCAGTGCCGCCCCGCCGGCGGCACGCGCCCCCAGGTGGACCATGTGCCAGTCGGTGGCCACTCCGTCCTCCGAGGAATACTGGCACATCGGTGAAACCCCAATGCGGTTGCGCAAGGTGAGCGATTTCAGTGTCCAGGGCTGAAACAAATGCGAATGACCTGTCGTGCTGTCTTTCATGAGCCGGGAATTGACGGCAAGCGGCCAATGCCATCAACTTCATGGGGGTTGGGCTTTACCTCAAGTCGGTTGGGGGGCGGTTGGCAAAAGCCCGCCAATGATGACGGCGGGAAACATGCACGAGCGCAGGGCCGGCGCGCGGGTGAAGAGGAAGTAGTGCCAGTCAAAGCCGGACAGAACGAGAATCAAAGTGAGCAGGATCGCCATGACATGCCCAACGATCATTCGGCCTTTGAAACAGGCGATGAGGTTCCCGGGCAAAGTGGAAAAGAACAATCGCATCGGAGGATATGCCTTTGTCTGTTGAGGCACGCAACACACTGCCACGGGAGGCTACGTCGTTCATATTCAAGGGATTAGCATTTGTTGATGCTCCTCACGCGGAGCGTGTCGTCGTGTCTTGGCGCTACTTGTGTAACTAAGCACCACCGGCCGCTTCAAGTCTTCGCGTTCGATCATCCAAGGGACGCCCTTGGCGATTTGTCGCGCAGGCAACTCGCCGTGCTCTACCATCGTCCTGACCACCGCCACACTCACGTTGAGTTCCTTGGCGGCCTCCTGCATCGTCAGCCAGGGCCGTTGGCTTCCGACTGCAAAGACCGGGATCTTGTGCTGCCCACGAAAGCTCTTCACCCGGTTCTCACTCCAACTATTCCCGGGGCCGGTGCGGCAGCCAATCCGGTTCAAGATGCTGGCGATGTACGGGTCCGGCCAACCTTTGGCCAACTCGGCAACCAACTCGACGGTGTCTTGATCGGCGGCGCTCTGGTTGTGGCCGCTTTTGTTTTTGCGAACGTGCAGCGTGGTATGCACGCCTCCAGCCCAATGGACCTGCAGGTCGACAAAGCCGGTCGCGTGATTCACGTCCGCCACGAGCCCGTTGATGACCTGTACGCAGAATCCTTTTCTTCAGCTCGATTGGCGCGGCGCTGTCGTCCCATAACCTCTGCAGATCGCTTCCCAACTCCATTAAGCGCCGACGCTGGCCATCATCAATCGGCCTTATTGCGATTTCCTCGGCCTTCAGTCGCTCCTCCGCTTCGGACGCCTGGACCAGCCGCTTTCCAGCGCGCTTCCAACTCAGCGGCGACCAAACGATTAGCCGGATCGACGGCATCGGACTGCCGGCGGGCGCGGTCCACTTCATAGCGCGCCCGCTCCACGGCCATCTCGAAAACGCCGTTTCTGATCAGCTTCGGCCCGATTCCCGTCCAAGGCTTGGATCGAGGCTTCAATCCCCAAGGGTTGACAGGTCTCCAGCACTAGGTCCGCCACCGCACGGTCCACCCTAAACGCGGCGAAGCACTGGCAGGAAGGCACGGCCTGGCCTCGGTTGCCCGTCATGCAGTAATAGCGCCCGCAGGGCCCATCGTCGCCGCGATAACCCACGCGCATTTTGTGACCGCACTTCCGGCAAGCAGCATGGCGGCCAGCAAGGCGCTGCCCTCCCGAGGCGCTCCGCTGCTCACGACATGGGATTTGGTCCGGTTCGAAGCTAGCACTTTCAAGTTCTCCAAATATCTTTCCCAGGTGATATAAGCCGGATGGTGATCCTTGATGAGGACTTCCCATTGCTCCAGCGGAAGCCGGTGCCCGCCGCTTTTGCGCGAGCGGCCATCAACCACGCGCGTTCGGGATTTTGTCCGCCCATGAGTAAATGCTCCTGCATAAGTCGGACTTTTCACTATCCGTAGTAAATATTGGTAGTCGGGTCGAGCCCACATCAGAGAATAGATCCCGTCACGCACGTGCAGTCGGGGCATCACCATCTGTTGCGGACGATACCACAAGAACACTTGGCGCAAGCTGCCCGTTTGTTCAAAGCGCAGAAACAGGCCGCGAATCGCCGCTTGCACTTCTCGGTCCGGGGTCATCTCAATTCCCGCAGGCCCGCCCCGCACGTAGCCCACCGGTACCCGGGTCACCCACTCTCCACGCTGGACCTTCTGGTTGTAAGCCTCGCGGGCGCGTTGGCGCAGGATGCCGATTTCAAACTCGCTCATCGTTCCTTTCAAACCCAACAGCATGCGATCATTGAGCAGGCGTGGATCGTAGATGCCCTCGGCATCGACAACAAGCGTTTCCGTCAAGACGCACAGATCGATCAAGTGATGCCAGTCGCGATTATTGCGCGCCAGGCGCGAAGCCTCCAGGGCAAAGACGGCACCGACGTCGCCGTTACACACCGCGGCCAAAAGCCGCCCGAAGCCCGGCCGCTCGCGACAGCCGGTACCAGTGGTGCCGGTATCATCGTCGATGACCACGACCTGCTTGAACCCGAAGGCTCGCGCCCGCTCTTCCAGTGCATACTGGCGACGGCCGCTCTCCAGATTATGGCGCACCTGTTGGGGACTGGATTGGCGGATGTACACGTAAGCCGCGCGCTCCAGATGGTGAGGGGTAATCTTATCGCTCATGGTTGCCTCCGGGGTTGGCGGCTTGGTGTAGCACGACGCGCTCCAGCAGTTGGCGGAACAATTGCACGCACTTGGCGCGATGGCTCTCCGGGAATGCGTTGATTTCGTTCCGCCGATTCCAGTGCCAGCACCGGTTGTCGCGGAGGTGAATTTGGTCTGAGAACGGGAGTTGTCATCCTCCCCATACGCGGACTCGCCTCAAGCGAATCAAGCAACTGCGCGAGTCTCAAGAGTGCGCCGCAATCGATCACCGGTTGCTGGGCCGCCCGGACGCTCGAGGAGATGACTTCGTCGAACATCCAAGCCGGGACACCCCCGGTGCCGTGGTTGGGAAGTTTCACATAAATGACGTCGCGTTGACCGCCAGCGCCACCGAAAACCTCCAACTCCTTACCGAATAAAGGATGATAGGGATAAAGAATTTTTCCGACCTTTGATAACCGCGCATTGTGGAGCGTGCATGTTTACGCTGTTGAATGTGCCAATCGCCTACCAGGGTTGAACCAGGCAAGAGAATGCCACACCCGTTCCACGTTCTCAAGAGCAGGAACCAGACAAACCCTGACCTCAAATGAAGTCGTCCAGATGTCTTTCCAGCATTGAAGCCCTTACTGGCTTTCGTGCAAGATCAGGGGGTTGGCGCCCGTGAATTACTTGTTCATTCCGACACTGCTTCTGGCGCTGGCTTTCTTCAGGGCTGGCGCTCTGGCCGGGCGGCGAGTGCTAAACAGCGTGAAGCTCTGCTTCTTGGTTGGCGTCGGTCTCCTGGCATCCGTTCCGGCGGTTATGTTCGCAGTCTGTTACCTGGGGGCCTTCAACGAGCTGATATGGCTAACCTCCCGCCCCACCTACCACTTGTGGCTGGCGTGGCCGCGGGGGTGGGATTAAGCTGTGACGATGCGTTCGCTCGGAAGGCCCGAAGTCCTCAAGTCGGCGATCATCGCCGGGCTGTGTTCCGCGCTGGCCTGCTGGCCGCGGATCGCCACGGCGCCGCACCAGCGCTACCCGGTGTGGTATCTCGAAGCGGTGGCATTCCTGGGAAGCGTCGTCCTCTGGGGTTTCGTGTTCGCATGGCACACGCATACACCCGGCGGCCGGTCTTCACCTTGAAGGTCGCTATTGGGCCCTTGACCCTGGCCACCATTGCCGGGCTGGCCGCCGCGCTGTTCTGGCACTTTGCGCTCGACCCGAGGCTGCGCGTCAGAGTTCCCGAGGATTATCCCGCTACCCTAGGCCAATGGTTCGCGATGACCCTCTTCAGCCTTGGCCTGAAGCAACTCTTTGTGGTCTTCGCGCCCTTTGCCTGGCTCGTACGGCTTTTTGGCAGGAAGGGGCCGGCGTTCATACTCACTGTCATCTTCGGTCTGGCGGTCATGCTCATCCGGGAATACCGCTCCTCGTCTCCCTTAGTGGTGGAGCCGTTGTTTCTTGGGCTCCTGGTGCTCCGGGGCGCCGCCCTCGCCCTATCGGTCTATCTCTACCTGCGTGGAGGGGTGCTTCTGGTCTGGTGGTGGGATTTGCTGCTCCAGAGCCGGGACCTGCTGACTATCCTTGGTCAATGACAAGGAGGGATGACATTACTGCCAACCTCAGGCCGGCGATCAAACGCAACCGAAATCATTTGTCCGGCGTGAGTATGGCCGCCCAGCCCCCGCCCGGGGCCAGTCGGACCTTGAGTGTATCAGCCTTTGAAACCGTGCGGGTGACCTTCCGATAGTCGCAGCCGAAGTGGTCGGCGTTGATGCCGTCCTCGAGGATGTCCGCGCTGTATTTGCCCCCGCCCAGGAACGACAGGTCGAGGTTCAGTTCCCTGGCCTTCTCGTTCGTCATGGCGCCGAGATACCACGTGTTGCCGTGTTTGCGGGCGAGGGCGACGTATTGACCGACGCCTGCTTGCAAGGGAATGGTGTCGTCCCAAGTGGTCGGTATCCGGGCAATGAACCGGGCGCACTCCAATTCCTTCAAGTATTGCGAGGGACTGTCAGCCAGCATCTGCAGCGGGCTTTCATAGACCACATACATGGCCACCTGATGCGCCCGGGTGCCCATGCTCATGGGGCGATTAAAGATGACGCGGAAGTTCGCCGGCTGCGCGTTGTTCATTGCGCCCGGGGTGTAATCCATCGGGCCGGCCACCATCCGGATGAAGGGGAGCATCAAATCGTGGGTCGGGGTCACATCCGTGCTCCACTTGTTATGCTCCAGCCCCATGACGCTTTCGCGTGTTATCACATTCGGATAGGCTCGGCGCAGGCCCGAGGGTTTGTAGGCGCCGTGGAAATCCACCAGCATTTTGCGTTTGGCGGCTTCCGCGGCGATCTTCCAGTAGTAGTTCACCATCCACTGGTCGCTGCGCTGCATGAAATCCACTTTGATGCCCGCTACGCCCCACTTCTGGAATTGGTCCAGCGCCTGCTCCAACTGGTCCTCCAGCGTTTTCCACACCACCCACAGGATAATCCGCACGTGCTTTTGCCGGCCGTATTCGACCAGCTCGGGCACATTCATCGCGGGAACGACAGACAACAGGTCGCCCAATTTATACCAGCCTTCATCGAGGATGATGTAGTCGAGCCCCATGCGGGAGGCGAAATCAATGTAGTATTTGTAGGTCTGGGTGTTGATCCCGGCGCGAAAATCGACGCCGTAAAGGTTGTTCGCATTCCACCAATCCCACGCCACCTTTCCCGGACGAATCCAGTGAGTATCCGCGATTTCCTGCGGCTCGGCCAACTGATAGACCAATTGGTTGGTCAGCAGGTCCGCATCCTTCTGGCCAAGACCAGGATTCTCCACGGAACAACTTGGGTGCCCTTGTCTCGCGAGGAAATCGGCGGTCTGGGTGACCGGCATGCTTCGATCTGATCCAGGCCCCAGCTTGCTCTCCAACGCATAGGGCGGAAAGATGGCGACCAGGACGTTGCCTCCGGCGGTGCGCATCCACATGCCAGGATAATCGCGGAAGGCGCTCTCAGTGACGAGCACCCTTTGGGCGCCGAGGTCACGAGGATAGGCAAACTCGCCAGCCGCCCGGCGGGCAGCGCGTCCAGTTGCCCCCGGAGATAGCTCCGTTCGTTGTGTGAGAAGAAACCCTGCTCTTCAGGAAAATAAACCTGAGCGGGCTCGCCGAAATGAAAGTCCGCCACTTCGGACTTCACCGTGATCTTCCCGTCCAGCGCGGTCTGGAAATGATACGCCACTGCGTTGTCATATACCCGGAACACGACCGAATACCCGCCTTGGCACTTCAGCGTCAGTTCATTGCAGCTGTCATGAATGATGGTGAATTTCTCCTGGACCACGGGGTGGAGGTCCTGATGAATGGCGCGGGTTTCGACCCCGGTGACTTCCGCGTTTCGGCCGGCCACCAGGTCCGGAGCAATGGTCAGGGATATGGCTGAAGGTTCGATTACGCGCACCCGATCCATCGTCACGGTGTAAGTGATGGTATTCGACACAGTGATGGCTACCTGGACGTTGTTGTCGGGCGAGTGCACAGAGTAGTCTTTCGCCGTCCCGCGAGTCGCCAGTCCGACCCATAAAAGCGCCAGGGCCGTCATCTCCATAAACCGAATCGCGCGTGTTGCCCCCTGTTTGGTGAAGGCTGCGTCTGTCTTTATTGCTTGGGTC
>CAVXLO010000052.1:0-367963 GCA_963762555.1 uncultured Verrucomicrobiae bacterium | reverse complement strand
TTGAATGTGCCAATCGCCTACCAGGGTTGAACCAGGCAAGAGAATGCCACACCCGTTCCACGTTCTCAAGAGCAGGAACCAGACAAACCCTGACCTCAAATGAAGTCGTCCAGATGTCTTTCCAGCATTGAAGCCCTTACTGGCTTTCGTGCAAGATCAGGGGGTTGGCGCCCGTGAATTACTTGTTCATTCCGACACTGCTTCTGGCGCTGGCTTTCTTCAGGGCTGGCGCTCTGGCCGGGCGGCGAGTGCTAGACAGCGTGAAGCTCTGCTTCTTGGTTGGCGTCGGTCTCCTGGCATCCGTTCCGGCGGTTATGTTCGCAGTCTGTTACCTGGGGGCCTTCAACGAGCTGATATGGCTAACCTCCCGCCCCACGTACCGCTTGTGGCTGGCGTGGCGGCGGGGGGTGGGATTAAGCTGTGACGATGCGTTCGCTCGGAAGGCCCGAAGTCCTCAAGTCGGCGATCATCGCCGGGCTGTGTTCCGCGCTGGCCTGCTGGCCGCGGATCGCCACGGCGCCGCACCAGCGCTACCCGGTGTGGTATCTCGAAGCGGTGGCATTCCTGGGAAGCGTCGTCCTCTGGGGTTTCGTGTTCGCATGGCACACGCAGTACACCCGGCGGCCGGTCTTCACCTTGAAGGTCGCTATTGGGCCCTTGACCCTGGCCACCATTGCCGGGCTGGCCGCCGCGCTGTTCTGGCACTTTGCGCTCGACCCGAGGCTGCGCGTCAGAGTTCCCGAGGATTATCCCGCTACCCTAGGCCAATGGTTCGCGATGACCCTCTTCAGCCTTGGCCTGAAGCAACTCTTTGTGGTCTTCGCGCCCTTTGCCTGGCTCGTACGGCTTTTTGGCAGGAAGGGGCCGGCGTTCATACTCACTGTCATCTTCGGTCTGGCGGTCATGCTCATCCGGGAATACCGCTCCTCGTCTCCCTTAGTGGTGGAGCCGTTGTTTCTTGGGCTCCTGGTGCTCCGGGGCGCCGCCCTCGCCCTATCGGTCTATCTCTACCTGCGTGGAGGGGTGCTTCTGGTCTGGTGGTGGGATTTGCTGCTCCAGAGCCGGGACCTGCTGACTATCCTTGGTCAATGACAAGGAGGGATGACATTACTGCCAACCTCAGGCCGGCGATCAAACGCAACCGAAATCATTTGTCCGGCGTGAGTATGGCCGCCCAGCCCCCGCCCGGGGCCAGTCGGACCTTGAGTGTATCAGCCTTTGAAACCGTGCGGGTGACCTTCCGATAGTCGCAGCCGAAGTGGTCGGCGTTGATGCCGTCCTCGAGGATGTCCGCGCTGTATTTGCCCCCGCCCAGGAACGACAGGTCGAGGTTCAGTTCCCTGGCCTTCTCGTTCGTCATGGCGCCGAGATACCACGTGTTGCCGTGTTTGCGGGCGAGGGCGACGTATTGACCGACGCCTGCTTGCAAGGGAATGGTGTCGTCCCAAGTGGTCGGTATCCGGGCAATGAACCGGGCGCACTCCAATTCCTTCAAGTATTGCGAGGGACTGTCAGCCAGCATCTGCAGCGGGCTTTCATAGACCACATACATGGCCACCTGATGCGCCCGGGTGCCCATGCTCATGGGGCGATTAAAGATGACGCGGAAGTTCGCCGGCTGCGCGTTGTTCATTGCGCCCGGGGTGTAATCCATCGGGCCGGCCACCATCCGGATGAAGGGGAGCATCAAATCGTGGGTCGGGGTCACATCCGTGCTCCACTTGTTATGCTCCAGCCCCATGACGCTTTCGCGTGTTATCACATTCGGATAGGCTCGGCGCAGGCCCGAGGGTTTGTAGGCGCCGTGGAAATCCACCAGCATTTTGCGTTTGGCGGCTTCCGCGGCGATCTTCCAGTAGTAGTTCACCATCCACTGGTCGCTGCGCTGCATGAAATCCACTTTGATGCCCGCTACGCCCCACTTCTGGAATTGGTCCAGCGCCTGCTCCAACTGGTCCTCCAGCGTTTTCCACACCACCCACAGGATAATCCGCACGTGCTTTTGCCGGCCGTATTCGACCAGCTCGGGCACATTGATCGCGGGAACGACAGACAACAGGTCGCCCAATTTATACCAGCCTTCATCGAGGATGATGTAGTCGAGCCCCATGCGGGAGGCGAAATCAATGTAGTATTTGTAGGTCTGGGTGTTGATCCCGGCGCGGAAATCCACTCCGTAAAGGTTGTTCGCATTCCACCAATCCCACGCCACCTTGCCCGGACGTATCCAGTCAGTGTCCGCGATTTCCTGCGGCTCGGCCAACTGATAGACCAATTGGTTGGTCAGCAGGTCGGCATCCTCCCGCGCCAGGGCCAGGATTCTCCACGGGAAACTCCGCGTCCCGCTTGTCTTGGCGAGGAAATCAGCGGATTGGGTGACCGGCATGCTCCGATCCGATCCCGTCCCCAGCTTGCTCTCCAGCGCGTAGGGCGGAAAGGTTGCGACCAGGGCGTTGCCCCCCGCGGTGTGCATCCACATGCCGGGGTAATCGCGCAAGGCGCTCTCGGTCACCAGCACCCATTTGCTCGCCGAGTTCACGAGGAGGGGCAAGCTCGCCAGCCGCCCGGCCGGCAGGGCGTCCAATGGCCCCCGGAGATAGCTCCGCTCGTTGTGCGAGAAGAAACCCTGCTCTTCAGGAAAATAGACCTGCGCCGGCCCGCCGAAGCGAAACTCCGCCAGCTCGGATTGCACCGTGATCGCCCCGCCCAGAGCGGTCTGGAAACGATACGCCACTCCGTTGTCATAGACCCGAAACACGACCGAATACCCACCCTGGCACTTCAGCGTCAGTTCGTTGCAGTCGTCGTGAATGATGGTGAATTTCTCCTGGACCACGGGGTGGAGGTCCTGATGAATGGCGCGGGTTTCGACCCCGGTGACTTCCGCGTTTCGGCCGGCCACCAGGTCCGGAGCAATGGTCAGGGATATGGCTGAAGGTTCGATTACGCGCACCCGATCCATCGTCACGGTGTAAGTGATGGTATTCGACACAGTGATGGCTACCTGGACGTTGTTGTCGGGCGAGTGCACAGAGTAGTCTTTCGCCGTCCCGCGAGTCGCCAGTCCGACCCATAAAAGCGCCAGGGCCGTCATCTCCATAAACCGAATCGCGCGTGTTGCCCCCTGTTTGGTGAAGGCTGCGTCTGTCTTTATTGCTTGGGTCTGCATAGATTGTCGTTTTGTCCTTCTTAGCTTTCCATTCTCAGCGAGACCGAGTGGGGCCGATAAGATGCTGCGGCACGCCCTCGAAAGTGATTTTTACCGGCTTGATGTGACCTTGCTCGTCAAACTCCATGCGGTCAATGCAGACCACGCGGTGATTGCCATCTGTGTCGCCCAGCGGCCGGCGATGATAGACAATGTAGTAAACATCCCGATCGGGCAGCTTGATGACTGAGTGGTGTCCCGCTCCCGTCGCCACGTTGGGGTCCTGCTGAAGGATCTTGCCTATCCGCTTGAACGGCCCCAACGGTGAATCTGCCATGGCATAGGCCACGGAGTAGTTCGGCCCTGTCCACCCGCCTTCTGACCACATGAAGTAGTATTTGCCGCCCCGGACAAACATCATTGGCCCCTCGACATAACGTTCCGGCGTGATCTCCTTGAAGATGGTGCCGTCAGCGAACGGAACGAAGCCCCGAAAGTCCTGCCGCAGCCGCGCGATGTTGCAGTGCCGCCAGCCGCCGTAAATCATGTAATCCTGCCCATCGGTATCGCGGAAGACCGCCTGGTCAATCGGCTGGGCTCCGTTATGAAAACGGTCAACGAGCGGTTTTCCTAAGTAATCCCGATACGGCCCCTCTGGCTTATCCGCCACCGCTACACCGATGCCGCCCTGCTGCCGATTGTTCTGGATATCATTTGCGGCAAAGAAGAGGAAGTACTTCCCCGCCTTCTCGGTGATGGCAGGAGCCCACATGGCCCGGTGTGCCCAGGACACAGCGTTGGTGTCAAGGATGTGGCTGTGCTTCGTCCAATGCACCAAGTCGGGCGAAGAAAAGGCATCCAGGAACACCTGTTCATCATACCGCGCGGACCACGTGGGAAAGATCCAGTACTGAGTGCCAAAGATCGCCCCCTCCGGATCGGCGTACCAGCCGGGGAGGATCGGGTTGCCCGACATGAGCGGGGGGCTGGGTTCGGGCGCGGGCGAGCGCGACGCACACCCTGAAATCAAGCACGCGAGCAAGGCGGATACGCAATCAGGAGCGAGGCGAAGTGATTTCATGCTTTACTGTGTTCAGGTCGGACATGGGCAACGCACCGCCGTCCGCGGCTATGGTATAACGCCAACGGCAGATGGAAACAAGTGCTTGTGCCTCTCTTTTGCGTCGCCCAGGCTCATCGGAGCGACACGACAAACTCGCCGGATGCCCACATGTGCATGGCCGAACACGCTGCGCGAGACTCCCCTCGGCGGCAAGGGTGCCCCCTTCCGATCATTTAGCTTGAAGTCGAACGGTCCTGGGGGTGTGGGCCCGCCGGGTTTGGCTTAACCCACTTCAGGGGGGGTGATGGGGACAATCTCGGGGCTTGGCGTTACGCCGTGCTCGCAGAACTTGATGACTGAACTCAAGGCAAGGAAGACGGTTTGGCCGTCTCCCTGTTCGAGCTGGATAAACTGGGAAACAGGGTCCCAATGATCCCTGCGGAAGAGGAACTTTGTTCCCCTAAAGAGTGCGTTGCGGTAAACGACAACTTCTTGATTACGCTCGGAGCAGTACACGTCATATCGCTGGGCCGTGTCAATGGCCTCGCCCGGCGGCTTAGGGGATGGCGCGTTTGGTAGTGTTTCAGGTTTCGCCTGGGCAGGAGTCGCACTAGCAGATGAAGGTTCGGCTTCTGGGAAGGGCACTTGGAAGTTGGGATCGAGCTTCCTCCAGGATTTCCTGCCGGGTCCGTTCGATATCAACCCCAAGCTCTACCAACACGCGGGCTGCGACCCCGTCGCCTTCACGGAGGAGGCCAAGGAGGATATGCTCCGTTCCGACGTAAGTGTGATTAAGCGCTTTGGCCTCCTTGGCTGCAATTGCCAGGACCTTCTTCACGCGCGGGGTATAGGGGATGAGACCGATGATCTTCTGGTCCGGTCCTTTTCCGACCTGTTCCTCGACTTCCAGCCGGGCGGTTTCGAGATCAACGCCCATCTTCTGGAGAACGTTGACCGCCACGCCCTGTCCCAGGCTGATCAACCCCAGCAGCAGATGCTCCGTGCCGACGAAGTTATGGTTGAACCTTTCTGCCTCCTTGCGCGCGAGTGCCAGCACTTGCTGAGCGCGCGGGGTGAAGTTGCATAGGTCCGACGCAAAACGCGGCCCGGTATTTTCAGATGCCATAAGTAGTCCTTTCCAAAGTGACTTGAACCTGTTCACGGCGATGGATATTCGGTTCTTGGGCACCATATCATGTCCCTCTTGCCTTACTTATGATATTCAATAGACTCACCACGGCGGGTGAGCAAGCGGGAAACGCAGCCAACGCCTACGCCCCGCCCATCTTCAACCCCAGTTCCCGCTCGGTGACTTCGCCGCGACGGAATTCGGCCACCAGGCGGCCCTCGAATATCACCAGGATGCGGTCGGACAAGGTTAGTATTTCATCCAGTTCGGACGAGACCAGCAGCACCCCGGCGCCTTCGTCCCGAGCGCGGACGATGCGGGTGTGAATGAACTCGATCGCCCCGACGTCCACGCCGCGCGTGGGCTGGGCGGCGATCAGGACACGGGGCTGGCGCTGGAATTCGCGGGCCGCGATGAGCTTTTGTTGGTTGCCGCCGGAGAGTTTGCCGGCGGGCAGGGCCAGGTCAGGGGGGCGGACATCGTAATCCGTGACCGCTTGCGCAGCCGCCCGGGCCAGACCGCTCAACTGGAGAAAACCCGCACGGTTGAAGGTCGAACTACGCTGGAGGCCCAGCAGGAAGTTCTCGGTGACGGGCCGATCGAGCAGCAGGCCTTCCTGCAGCCGATCTTCCGGAATCACAGCGACTCCCAGGTCGCGGATGCTTAGAGCGTCAGAGAGAGTCATGTCTTTGCCCAGGATCGTAACCGTCCCGGCGCTCCGGCATTGCGGGTCACGCGGGTGGAGGATCGCCTGCAGCAGTTCGGACTGGCCATTGCCTTCAACCCCGGCAATACCCACAATCTCCCCCCGCCTGACCGCAAAGCTGACTTCCGAGAGCCGGTGTCGGCTGCCGGCTCGCCCCGCCAGGCTGAGGTCTGCCACTTCAATCGCGGGCTCAGCGCGGGGCTGCGCCGGCGGGACCGGGATATTCAGGACCACTTTGCGCCCCACCATCAGATTCGCGAGTTCTTGCGGGTTGGTGCGAGCCGTCTCGACTTCGCCGGTGACTTTGCCGGCGCGAAAGACCGTGACGCGGTCGGTGAAGGACATCACGTCCTTCAGCTTGTGTGTGACCAGCAGCACGGTTTTTCCCTCAGCGCGCAGTTTCGTGAGGTTGGTGAATAAGCCGTTCGTTTCCTGGGGCGTCAGGACAGCCGTCGGTTCGTCCAGGATCAGGATGTTGGCCTGGCGATACAGCAGCTTCAGGATCTCGACGCGCTGTTGGACGCCCACCGGAAGCTGCTCGATAGGTCGTTCCCAATCCAGCGGCAACCCGTATTGGCGCGCCAAGGCCTCGAGCCGTGCGCGAACTCCCCGGCGATCAATCACTCGCCACCGGAGCGGCTCGGCCCCGAGCAGGATGTTGTCCAGCGCCGAGTACGGCCCGGCCAGCATGAAATGCTGGTGGACCATGCCAATGCCTTGGGCAATAGCATCCGAAGGGGAAGCCCAAACGCGCTGTTCACCGTTGACGAAGATCTCTCCGGCATCCGGGCGGAGCATGCCGTAAAGGAGCTTCATCGCGGTGGATTTGCCCGCGCCGTTTTCGCCGATGATGCCGTGAATGGTGCCGGGTTCGACCCGCAGATTCACCCCGGCGTTGGCCAGCACGCCGCCGAACTGCTTGGCCAGCCCGCGCAGCTCAACCGCTGGAGAGACAGAGGCATTCGCCGTCATGACTGCGGTAGTGTCTGCATTTGGCCGCGAGAGTCAACCGGCTGGCTCAGGAAGCGATTCCCCGGTTCCGCTTAGTAAACCTTGCGCAGATTCGACGGGAGGATGTTCAGTTCGGTGCGATACTTGGCGACGGTGCGGCGGGCGATGACGATGCCTTTTTCCTTGAGCATCTTCACCACTTCCTGATCGGACAGCGGCTTGCCGGTATCCTCCTCCTTGAAGATGTCCGCGATCATGTCCTTCACGCTGGTGTTGGACATGCCGTCGCCGTTGGCGGTCTGGATGCCGGCGGTGAAGAAGTACTTCATCTCGAAGATGCCCTGCGGCGTCTCCATGTACTTGCCCGAAACCGCGCGGCTGACGGTGGTTTCGTGCACGCCGACCACCTCCGCCACCTGCACCATCGTGAGCGGCTTGAGAAACGCGACGCCCTTATCCATGAACTCGCGCTGACGATTCACGATCTCCCTGGCGATGTTGAGGATGGTCTGCTGCCGCTGATGCAGGCTCTTGATCAGGAACTTCCCGGCGCGAATCTTCTCGCGGATGTAGTTCCGCACTTCGGCGGAGTTTCCCCCTGCGCCATCAGATCCTTGTAGGTGTTGCTGATGCGCAGGTGCGGGATGTGTTCGTTGTTGGTGGTGACCACGAAATCGTCGCCGGACCTGCTGCACGAACACCTCGGGCAGGACGTATTGGTCGTTGTCCGGCAGAAAGGCGCGGCCGGGTCGCGGCTCCAGCCGGGCAATGCGCTCCAGCGCTTCCTGCACTTCGTCCACCGAACGTGCCGGTGCCGCGGGCGATTTCCGGGATGCGCCGCTTGCCCAGCGCTTCCATGAAATCGCTGACGATGCGGTATTCCAGCGTGTTCTGCTGGCCCGGCGCGTCCATTTGGAGCAGCAGGCATTCGCGCAAATCGCGCGCGCCGACGCCCGCCGGGTCGAAGGTCTGAATCACCTTCAGCACCTCCGGCATCTGCTCCGGCAGCAACCCGGTGGAGGCCGCCAGCTCTTCCACGGTCGCCTTGAGATAGCCGTAGTCATCAATGTTGCCGATGATCATTTCGGCGATGGGCCACTGCGTCCTCGGGCAAATGGGATTCGCGCACCTGTTCGAGCAGCATTTCCTGCAGCGAAGTTCCGGCCACCAGGGAATCGAACATGAACTGCCGCTTCTCCTCCTCCTCGGCGGAGTTCCGCATGGGGAGATTGGTTTGGGCGAAATGATCGCGCCATTCCTGGTCGAGCTGCACCAGCCGCTCAAACTCCGCCTGGAAATCATCCGCCGGCTCATTGGCGCTCTTTTCCGCGGCGGGATCAAAGTGACGTCCGCCGGCGGTTCGCTTGGATCAGCCGTTTCAGCCGGATGCTCAGACTCCGCGGCCGTCTTTCTCCTGCTGCTCCGTCTCCATCGCGGAGGCTTCCTCCAGCACGGGATTCTGCTGCAATTCCTGTTCAACCAGCGCCTTGAGTTCGAGCGTCGGCGCCTGCAAAAGAGCGAGCGACTGCTGCAGTTGCGGCGCGAGCACCAGCGACTGCGTCAAGCGCTGCGACAAATGTAGGCCTTGAGGCATGACGCAATTCTAACCTGCACTGGCCCCAGCACAAGCAAGAACTTGGCACGACTTTGGCTGTCGGGGATCAGTTCACCGCATCGAGGCAATCCCGCACGGCCAAAGCGAGTTTGCGGGGGTGATAGGGCTTTTGCAGATAGTTCAGGTCCCGGCACAGGACGAGGTCCTTGCCAACCACGTCCGCGCTGTAGCCGCTGGTGAAGATCACCTTGAGCCCAGGCCGCTCGGCCCAGAGCCTTTCCGCCAGCTCGCGCCCGTTCATTTGGTCGGGCATAATCAGGTCCGTCAGCAGCAGGTCAATCCGGTCCTTGCAGTCCCGCCAGATCTGGAGCGCCTTGACGCCGGACTCGGCCTGCAGAATCTGGTAACCGTGAACCGTCAGGAGCTCGCACACGAGCTCGCGCACGGGGGCTTCATCCTCGACCACCAGAATGGTTTCCGAGCCGCCACGAGCTGGTGTTTCGACCGCCTGCGCGCCCCGAGCGTCGGCGGTTTCAAGGCCGCGCGGCAGGAAGACGCTGAACGTGGTGCCGTTACCGGGTTCGCTCTCGACCTCAATCCACCCCTGATGCTGTTTCACGATGCCGTACACCGTCGCCAGCCCCAGGCCGGTACCTTTGCCGACTTCCTTGGTGGTGAAGAACGGCTCGAAGATGCGCCGCAGATTCTCGGGTGGAATGCCGCAGCCGGTGTCAACGATGCTCAGACAAATGAATCTGCCGGGGCGGGCTTCCGGGTGTTCGGCCGCGCGCGGCCCATCCACTTCGAGAGCGGCTATCTTGATCGCGAGCAGGCCGCCCTTCGGCATGGCGTCGCGGGAGTTGACGGCGAGATTCAACAGCACTTGTTCCAGCATGCCGGGGTCGGCCTGGACGGGTGCGGGCTCGGGGGAGTAACGCAGTTGCAGCGCGATGTCTTCGCCAAGGATGCGGCCCAGCATCTTGGTCATGTTGCTGACGACCTCATTCATATCCAACTGCCGCGGCTGCATCACCTGCCGGCGGCTGAAGGCCAGCAATTGCCGGGTCAGGCTGGCGGCCCGCTCGGCGGCGTGGCTGATTTGCTGGGCGGACTTGGCGGAAGTGCCCGCCAGGCTGCCACCCGCCAGCAGCAATGAGGCATGGCCGTGGATGACGGTGAGGATGTTGTTGAAATCATGGGCCACCCCGCCGGCGAGCTGGCCGATGGCTTCCATCTTTTGCGATTGGCGCAACTGTTCCTCCAAACGCGTCTGCGTTGTCAGGTCCCGGAACTGCCCCAGCAGCAGCGGCGGCTGGCCGCGCAATTCGACAAAGGAGTTTGTGTTCTCGAAGGTGACGACATTGCCGTTGTGCAGCTTGAACCGGCGTTCGCGTTGCTTCTGGACGACCCGAGCGCGGAAGCGCTCACGGAATTCTTCCAGCATCGGTCCAGGCTGCTCGGATTCGGCAAAGATGACTGTGAAGAGCTTGCCTTCCAGTTCCTCCCGGCTCAGGCCGACCAGTTTGCAAAACGCCTCATTGACGGCGACAATCGTGCCGTTCTCGTCCGTCAACCGCATCCCGTCCACCGAATTCTCCCACACGGAATGGAACAGCAGCTCCGAACTCCGCAAGGCGGCTTCGGCGAGCTTGCGGTCGGTAATGTCGCGCACGTGCAACAGCAGGGCCGGCTTGCCGGCGTAATTGACCCCGTTGGCCCGTACTTCCACTGGCACGACGTGGCCGTCATGTGTGCGGCTGACCCCTTCGACTTGCTGGAGCCGCCCCTCGACCAGGGCTTGTAGGTTCTGCGCCACCGCTTCCCGCTGCTCAGCGGGAACCAGGTCGGACGCATTCTTGCCCAGCAACTCCTCGCGCGTCATGCCGTGCAACCGGCAGGCGGCCGGATTGATGTCCAGCACCGTGCCGCTGGGGTCCTCGACAAAGACCGCATCGGGAGAGCCCTCGAACAGGTCGCGGAAGCGTTGCTCGCTGTCGCGCAATGCCTGTTCGGCCCGCATCCGTTCGAGCGCCGCGCCGCAGTGGTCGGCGAGCGTCTGGAGCGTGCTGAGATCCGCCTGGTCGTAAGCGTCTGGAGTGTAGCTCTGAATCGAGAGAATGCCGATGACCTTGGTCCGGTTCTGGATCGGCACCAGCATCAGCGAGGCCGATGGGCGCGAGACGTCCCCAAACGGGCTGACGTCCGGTGGCATCGTCACCGGCTCCGGGCGCAAGATTAGCTCCGCTCCTTGCGTGACGATTCGCCGCGCTCGGGTGCTAGGTTCTCTGGGCTGGCCCTTCGACGGAATCTCAAACCGCTGGCCACTCCTATCCGTATCCACGTTGAGGATCGTGCAGACCGTTTCGTGTTCCACGGAATAGGAGTCCAGGGTGAAGGCATCCCAGCGAAACAGCTTATCCGCTATGGTTCGGATGATCTGCGCCGCTTCGGCGGGCGAGGTCGCCGAATTGAGGCTCTGGCCCAGCTTCGACAGCGCCGCGTCCCGGCGCTCGATGCGCATGCGTTCGGTCACATCGCGCGAATTGACGACTACCCCGCCAATGTCGGGGTCACCCAATCGGTTTTGGCCTACCGCTTCCAGATAGCGCCACGAACCGTCTCGATGTGGAAAACGGAATTCCAGCGTGACCGTGCGGTCCGGATGCCGCAGACCGTGCTCGAAACCTTGCAGCACTCGGGGCAGGTCCTCGGGATGGATCAGGGCAAAAGCACTTTGGCCCGCCAGGTCTTTGGGCTCGTATCCCAGCACGCGCTTGAGCGATGGGCTGTTGTGGATGTAACGGCCTTCCCGGTCCAGGACGCTGAGGATGTCCAGCGTGTTTTCCGTCAGGGCGCGGAAGTATTTCTCCCGCCGCACCAGTTCGGTTTCGATCCGCCGCCGCTCGGCCCGTCCCTGGGCTTCCTGGACGGCCCGACACACGGCTGGCACTAAACGTTCCGGCCAGTGCTTGAGGACATAATCGGTCGCCCCGGCCTTAACGCTCTCGATGGCGGCCTGCTCGCCGATTGTGCCTGAGATGAGCAGGAAGGGCGTCTCGGGGCATTCCTTGCGCGTGGTGCGCAACGCGTCTAGGCCGTTGTACGACGGCAGCAGGTAATCGGCCAGGATGACATCGAACCGTCCCGGCGCCAGCACCCTCTCGAATTCAGCGCGGTTAGCCGCCACCACCAACTCCACATCGAATCCTTCCGCAGCCAGCATGGAGCGCACCAGATTGCAGTAATCCGGGTCATCTTCGAGGTGCAAGACGCGCAACGGCTTGTTCATGGCACAAAAATCCTGCCCATTCCCACTCTGGAGGCAGCAATCACGGTGCCATCCAGAAACTGAGATTTGGAGGTTTTGGCCTATATCCGACCGGCAGAAACAGCCAAAGCCCCAGCCGCGAGTTGGCCACGGTATAGGGCGACCTTTCCAGCGCTGGCTCTCAGGCGGCAAAACGGGCGGCGGGCTCCGGCAACTGCCGGCTGATTTCTCGCAAACGATAACCGAAACCCGGCCCCCGCAGGCTGGAAAGCTGGACCTTCCCCTGACGTCGCTGGTACAGGCCGGGATGCACGGCCGCCTCGGGGCGGGAGGCTTCGGGGTAGAACTGCATCGCGTTGGTCTCCACGCCCATGATCGTGCCGGTGTGGGCCGCCAGCAGCAGGTGGGGAACCTGGGCCAGCATCGGATTCGTCAGGTCCTGCACCATCAAGGCTCATGCCGTGGGCCTTGGCCCAGCAGGCGCTCAGCAAAGCCCCGGTCTGGGTCTTGCAGGTCTTGAGCGCAACGCCCGACCAGCCCAGTTCCCGCCCCAGCTTCACCAGCGCGCCAGTCGTGGGCGCTCTCGTCCAGGAACAACGGCTTGCGAGCCGACACGCTGTGAACGTCCATGCGGTGCTGTTCCAGGTCGTAGGGGAACGGCTGCTCGACGTAGAGGATCATGCCATAGAGTCGCGGCTGCTCATCCCGCAAGCTGGTCGAGGATCGCGTTCACGTATCCCGGGTCGGTCACCGTGCAGTTGAAATCCGCCGACAACCAGTCTGCCCCGTGCTTCAGGGCGACGGCGCCCACTTTGACCAGCCGGGCGTAATCCCAGTCCGCGTCATTGCCGCGCAGCTTGACCTTGAGGCACTTCAATCCATCCCGCCGAATCCAATCCTCCAGCAGAACCGGGTAGCCGTCGTCCGGCTCCTGGCCTGTTCTCTCGGATTCTTCCAGCAAGTCCAGTCCGCCGACCAGATGCCACGCCACCAGGCTCTCCGACCGTTGCCCGGCCAGGAAGTCGGCGGGATACTTGCCCGCAAAGGAAACCCCTGAGCCTGGCTCCGGACGCAGATAATGGCCCAGGTCGCGGTTCATAAAGCCCGCGTGGTACGTCTCGTAAGTCGGGCGCCCATGCAATTGGCCATAAGCGTCATGCAGCGCCAGGTCGAATGGCGAGCAGCAGACCAGCGCCGCCAGCCACGGCATCGGTTCCTGGCCCCGGCGCTGCCGCTGGTTGAACCCGCGGAGCCACCCCGGCAGGACGGTCTGCTCGAAATCATGGCCCAGTTCAATCGGATGCCCGCCCGAACGGATGTCCGCCCACAACTCCGCCAGGCCGGTGCAAAAGGCCATCAGGGCCGCATGCCGTTCCTCGTAAGCGGTCGCGCTGGGCCAAACCCACTGCACGCTGAGCGGCGTTTCGCCCCAGCCCTCGGCCATCCGCCCTTGCGCGTCGCGGACCTTCACGCTCGCCCGCGCGCACGTCACCTGCGTCAGAGTCTCGGTGCCGAACTTGAGCGCTACCCGCGTCCTCACCGGCAGGAAATAAAGCGCCGCGCCGACCGTGCGTATGTCCGTTGGCTTGCCCATCGCGGCTGATTAAGCCTCAAGGGGTCCATCGCAACAAGGGCTGATTTGGCTGGGGGCCGTACCCACAGGGCCCAAAAGAGCCTCAATCCAAGCCACCCAAAGCCAGCCTAAAGCCTGTTCCTTGCGAGGCTCCAGCCACATACGCTGGTGTATAGATGGTGTACGCATGGTGTACGCATGGTGTACTGATGGTGTACGCATGGTGTAGGGATGGTGTACGCAGCCAACCGCTTGCGCCCCCAAAGCCACCTGAAAGCCACCTGCCGGCAGCCGCACCTCGTTCCCCTGTTGACTGGCCTGGGTTCGTGGCCGAGGTTCTTTCAGATAGAATGTTGGGAAAGGAATAACGTGAAAAAGGCCGTTATTATGATGTTTGCGCTGGGGGTGCTCACCGTGTACGCCCAACCGGGGGCCGCCACCCAGGAATTCGAGTCACGGTCGGCTACCATGCTCAACATGCAGAGTTATCTCTCCTCGCATGAGATCAAGCCGAACGAGATGCTCAGCGGGAATGTCAACTACAGCGGCATCGCTGTGGAGGTGCTCAAGACTGGTAATCCACTCCAGCTCATCAATCCCTTCGCGCCGGCCAAATACGGCTCGCCGGAGGATAACGTGCTGCGTGACGGGATCACCAAGAAGGTCCTGGGCTGGAAGATATTCTCGTTCAGCTTTTAAGCTGAGGGGAAGTGGTCGGAGCGACAGGATTTGAACCTGCGACGTCTTGGTCCCAAACCAAGTGCTCTACCAGGCTGAGCTACGCTCCGACAGCCGGGCGCCCAATATCCCATATTCCCGGCGGCGCGCAATGGTAATCGCACCGGCTTTCCGCTGGACGCCTCGCACCAGCGTGGTACAGTGGCTCAGGTATGTCAACCGAAGCTCCTGCGGCACCGCAGAAAATCAACCTTCGCCGCCCGGATGTGATGGCGGCCGTTCAGGCGCAGGTCCTGTCGCATTATCGCAGCAATCTGGTCGAGCGCATTCGCAGCAGCGGGCATGTGCTGTCGGCCGGCAATCTCACCATCAAGCTCGCCAAGCAATTCGGCTTTTGCTACGGCGTGGAGCGCGCGATTGACCTGGCCTACGCGGCACGCAAGGTCTTTCCCGGCCAGCCGATCTATATCCTGGGCGAAATCATCCACAACCCGGAGGTGAACGACCAAATCCGCGCGATGGGGATCAAGTTCCTGTCCGGCAAAGAGAAGGACGCCGACATTGAGGATTTGAGGAAAGGCGACATCGTCATTATCCCCGCTTTCGGCACAGAAGTCTCGACGCGCCAGAAGCTTGAAGCCAAGGGCTGCCGTTTCGTGGATACGACCTGCGGCGACGTGATGAGCGTCTGGAAGCGGGTGCGGCAGTATTCCCAGGACAAGGTGACGAGCATCATCCACGGCAAGGCGTGGCACGAGGAGACCAAGGCCACCAGCTCGCAGGCGATGGCCCGCGGCGGCGGCCACTACCTGGTCGTGTTCACGCTGGCGGAGACGGATTACGTTTGTAACTACATCGTCCACGGCGGGGACAAGGCGGCTTTCCTGGAGAAGTTCAAAGGGGCGTATTCCGAGGGCTTCGACCCCGACGTTCATCTCGAGGCCATCGGGGTTGCCAATCAAACCACGATGCTTCGCGGCGAGACCGAAGAGGTGCAGCACCGTCTGCGCCGGGCGATGATGCAAAAGTATGGTGAGGGGGACATTGACCGGCACTTCCGCTTCTTCGACACCATTTGCGGGGCGACGCAGGACCGGCAGGACGCCCTGGAAAAGCTCCTGCAGGAGCCGCTCGACCTGCTGCTGGTCATTGGGGGATACAATTCCTCGAACACATCGCACCTTGCGGAAATGGGCGAGGCGAAGCTGCCGACTTACTTCATCAAGAACGCCGCCAAGATGAAGTCAGACAAGCTGATTCTCCACTACGACCAGCAGAAGCATGAGGAAGTCGAGACGGCCGGCTGGCTGCCCGAGGGCAGGGTCACGGTGGGGATCACCGCTGGCGCCTCCTGTCCCAACAATTTGATTGAGGATGCCATTCGGCGGCTGTTCGAGTTGCGGGGTATCTCGGTGCAGCAGTTGCTCGACGTGTAGCCCGGCTGGGGGGGCTGCGGAGACTTACGGGAATCTCAGCGCGGTGAGCACCGCGTGCGATTCTTACGGCTGTTCTTTGGGCGTGATAACCAGCGCGCCGTCCTTCACCTGGATGGCTTGGAGCCCTTTGAGCACTGCCACCGCTCCCGTCTGGCTGGTCAAGCCGTCCGCCAGGTTCTCCTTGCGGATTTCCTTCATAAAAGACTCGGGCAGCGGCTGGCCTTTAACCAGGATAGTTTCCGGCCTCACCGCCAGCAGGCCGTTGGTGAACGAGAGGTTGAAGGTGCCGCTGCCGTTCAGGTAGCGGCCTTTCAGCATACTTAAGGGCACGCTCATCTCGCCCTTCAACTGGTCGCCCTGGAGGCTGACATAGAACTTGCCCTTCAACGCCTCCCGCTCCGGGCCGTTGGCGATTAGCGCATTGATATCGTCGGCGCTCAGGACAAGCGGTTGGGTAGCGCGATGGTCGCGAACCTCTTGCTCAAAGGTATCGAATCGCTGCTTCAGCTTTTTAACCTCCGCCTGCGACATCTGGACGGTCGGCAGCTCCATCGGCTTGGTGTCCGTGTAGCGGTTGACCATCTTTCTGACGTAGTGCACTCCGACAAGCAAAGCGCCCAGCATCAACACCAGCAACACGGCGCCGGTGATGCACCCGTAGAACACGCAGCCCCGGCGGGGCTTCGGGGCCTGGTCAGTCATTTGGGTCCTTTGCGGAAACGCAACCTGGGCCGCAGGGGCGGGGGCAGGGGAATCTTGGGAGGAACGCTCTGCTTCGCTCTTTCCTTGTCCCGGCGCCAGTCTTCATAGGTCACCTTTAACACCTGGTTTTTCGGCGGCTCAGGAGGCGCCTCGCCCTGGGGCGGTTTGGCTTCCAGGTCGTGGACCTTGCCGGAAAGCCAGTCGTCGGCCTTGGTGACCGTCTCGCCGATCTTGGTTTCGGGGAACTTGATGCCGCCGATCTGAAAGTCGGTCAGCGACTTCAACGCATCCACCGTGTGGGACGGCCGAGGCGACGGCCTCGTTCCAGCGCGCTCCCATGTTCCAGCGTTTGGTAGCCGTTGACGAGCCATTCCACCTTGCCGGTCTCAATATCCACCAGCAGGCCATGCACGGGGATCTTCGGTCCGATCAGCGGGCTTTGGCGCGCGATCTCCACCGCCTTGATGACGTTGGCCTGCGGGCTGGCAAACATGCCGAAGAACTCATTCACGTTCGCCGGCAGCAGGTGCCGCTCGATGCCCAGGGCGCTGCATCCGGTCAATCAGCTCCATCGTGGTCGTCTTGCCGACCTGGCAATCGGTGTGCCCTATAATGGCGATCTCCTTGCCGCCCTTTATCGCGCAGGCCAGGGCCAGCGAGCGCATCGTGCTGCTGAGCGGGCCGGTAATGATGTTGCCCGCGTTGCGCAGCCAGATGAAGTGCTCCTTCGGAACCCCCAGCACCTCGGGCAGCAACGGATTGAGCCGCGCGTCAATGCACGTCAGCGCCACGATCGGGAACTCGCTCTCAAAGTCCGCCGGGTGCAGCCCGGCGCTTTGGTCGCCGGCGACCGCCCGGTGATTGGCATCTATGATGGCTTCGAACAGGCGCACGGTTACTTGCCTTTGTCTTCGCCTTCGGCCTTTTCCATCGTCTTCTTCAGCCCGGGCACCTGCTCAATCAGCTTCTCGAACTTGATGCCGGTGAGGCTCTCGATGATCGGTGGAAGCTGGGCCATGATTTGGGTCACGTCCCCGGTCAGCTTGCTCGCGCCGCCGCCCACTCCGCTGCCGGAGTTGATGATCACCATCTTCTCCGTCTTGGACAGCGGTTCGCTGATCTTGCCGGCCACCTCGGGCAATATGCGGATGATCATCTCGACCACCGCCGCCTCGTTATACTGCTTGAAGGACTCGGCCTTCACGCGCATCGCCTCGGCGGTCGCTTTGCCTTGCGCTTCGATGACGGACGCCTCGGCCAGACCGCGCGCCTTGTTCGCGTCGCCTTCCGCAATACCGGTCGCCTTGACCACGTCCGCAGCCGCGAAGCCGGTGGCCTTGGTCGCCGAAGCCGAACCGGCGGCCTCGGTCTCCAACTGGAACTTGCGGGCGTTGGCCAGCGTCTCGACCTTGTAGCGCTCGGCGTCCGCCGGCTTCTGCACGTTGGCTTCCAGTTCCCTCTGCTTGCGCATGGATTTCCTGCTGCTGCAGCTCGATCTGCTTCTGCTTCTCGATAATGCTGACCTGCACCTCCTCAGCCTTCACAAGCTGGCCGGTCTTATACTTCTGCAAATCGTAAGCCAGGTCGGCTTCGGCCTTCTTCTGGTTCACCGCCGCCTGGTATTGGGCGACGTTCGATTGGTAATCCCGCTGGGCCTCGGCAATCCTGGTATCCGCCTCAAACTTTGCTTCCTGCCCGGCCTGGATCGCCTGGGACGACTTGATCATCGCATCCCGGTCGGCCTCTGCCTGGGCGATCTGGGCGTCGCGCTTGACCTGGGCGATACGCGGCTTGCCCAACGCATCGAGGTAGCCCTGGTTGTCCTTGATGTCGCGGATGGTGAAGCTGACGATGCCCAGGCCCATGTTCGCCATATCGCCCGCCGCCACCTCCTGGACTTTCTGGGCGAAGGCGTCCCGGTTCTGGTAGATGTCCTCCACGGTCATCGTGCCCAGGATCGCGCGCAGATGGCCTTCGAGCGTCTGCATCGCGATGTTCTTGATGGCATCCGTGTCTTTGCTCAGGAACTGTTCCGACGGCCGTGGCGATGGAAATGTCGTCACCCTTCACCTTGATCTGCGCCACGCCGTCCACGCGCACGGGCACGCCTTTGCTGGTATAAACATCCTGCTCCTGCTGCACGTCAATGGTCAGCAACTCCAGCGAGAGCCGGTCCACCTTCTCGATGACCGGGATGACGAAGGTGCCGCCGCCTTTGCGCACGCGGAACCCGCGCGTCTGCACGCTGCCATCGGGGTCTATGTATCGGTGCTTGCGGCCGGAGACGACGAGGACCTCGTTCGGCCCGACTTTGACGTAGCGGCTGGCCCAGATGGCTGCAAAGATCACCACCACGACGACCAGGCCGACGGTCACCATGGCGAAGGTTCCCAGGCTGCTCAGGACTGCTTGGGCGAAAAGAGGGCTGTAGGTTGGCATGAATTAATTGGTTGTTAGGGGTTTCTGGTTGTTAGGCAATATCAAATCGGCGCGACGTAAAACTGCGTGCCGACAATGCGGACGATCTTCACAGTCTGGCCGTTGGCGACCGGCATGCCGCGCTCGTTTCGCGCGGGCGCGCTATACCGTGAGCCCGCCTGCACGTAAGCGATCTCCCCGACGCCGTCGGCTGGAATGGGCGTGATGACGGTCGCCGTCATCCCCACCAGCTTCGCCACGCACGACTCGCTTGAACTCTCCACTTTGTGGAACACCGTCCCGAACAGCGTGACGACGCCGGCGGCGATGAGCAACGCCCCCAGCAACGCCAGCGGCGTGCTGACCCAGGGGCTGCTTGTCAAAGGGATGCGCGTGAGGACCATTCCCAGGCCGCCGAATGCCGTCAGGAAGGCGGTGATGGTGGTTGGGCTGAACGGCGACAAGCCCGGAATCCCGGTGTCCCCGTATCCCGCTTCCGCGTGGCCCCCAGTCCCGACACCGGCGTCCGCGTCGTGCCCACCGAACAAATGCCCGAGAAACGCGCTGACGATGGCGAACAGGAGTCCGACTCCGAAGCAAACCGCATAGACAAAGAAATCCATAAGCCTACGCTATTTTGTTGCCGCTATTAAAGGGCCAACCACGGCGCGATGCAAGCACGAAACCGTCCCGTGCTCTGACTCGCTTTTTAGGTTGCCTTTCATCTGTTGGCCATCAGCTAACACCATGCGCGCCCCGCTTGCACTTATAATTTCCCAGGGCGTTTATAAAGGTGCGGAATCAGCCAGCCAAAGGGTCGTTACCCCGGTCTTTCCATTTGACGCGAAAGCGGCACGGAGCGACACTGCAAACGTAGATAGATGGAGCGCCCCTTCGCGGTTAGCCGGCCAGGCGCCGGCAACATAGAGCGACGGGTGTCTTCAGTCGGGCACGTTCGCTGAGCGCTAAGCCCCCGGATGGACGAAAGGACAACGACGAGTGAGCAGAAGATCAAAGAAGCCAAAGACGCAGACATTTCGCTATGCCGCACCGACAGCCACCAGCGTGCTGCTGGTAGGTGACTTTACGGATTGGCAACAGAAGGCGATACCGCTGGAGAAAGGCCCGGACGGGGCGTGGACGACCAGCCTCAAGCTCCCCCCGGGCAAGCACAGCTACCTTTTTATCGTAGATGGCCAGTGGTGCGAAGACCCCGCCTGCGCGGTGAAAGTGCCCAATCCCTTCGGCGGCTACGACATGGTTCGCGAGGTCGGCTGACCCGGGCCGCGCTCTTAACTCTCCCGACCCGCCGGGACGGCTCAGCAGCCCCGCGAGTCCCGCGAAAGCACGGCGTCCATCAACCCCCGAGGATTCGTCACCTCAGACCGCTTTGGGGTGACTTGAGCTTCGCATGGGGGTGGCTTGTGGGTCGCATGAGGGTGGCTTGGGATGGCTTGGCCCGGTCCTTCTGCATTCTTCATTCTGCCTTCTGCCTTTGCGTTGAGGGCCTTCTGCCTTCGCCTCTCGATCGCTTGCCCTCCGCGCCCTGGGATGCGTGATTCTCAGGCATTCAGCCCATGTTGGCTGGATGTTGGATAGGTGTTCGATAGGTACCCATCAGGCACCCACTAGGTAACGGATAGCCGTTCGGCACCTGTGCGCCAGATACACGCTAGCTGACCACGAGAGATCCCGGGCGCCTGTTCTCCGCTGCCGCGGCGCTTTCAGGCAACGCCGGCACCGGCTCGCGCTGCTTGCGCATTGAAGAAAGTCGGGCCACGATGAAACGGCGAGGATGCTTTGCATCGGAGCAGATCGAAGCGCCCGCGCCGGCAGACCAGCATGGCATTCGGTGATGGAGAAGCAGACGTAAGAAATGTTAACCATATCAATACCCCGGGGCCTTTGGCCGGACAAGGGCCGGAGTCTCCGAAGTGGGATAGCCGGACTGCTGGCCCCCTTCCTTGTAGCTCTCGTGTGTTCGGCTCACGGCCCGGTCGCTGCCGCCGACACTAACCGTTACAACGTGTTGTTCATTGCCGTGGACGACCTGCGCCCCGAACTCGGCTGCTACGGTGTGCCTTACGCTCAGAGTCCACATCTCGACCGGCTCGCATCGCAGGGCATGCTGTTTACGCATCATTACGTTCAGGTGCCGACCTGCGGGGCGTCGCGATACTCGATGTTGACCGGGCGCAGTCCGGCCAAAACCCGAGTCTTCAGCAACAACGAAGCGCTGTATCGCGGCCCGGCCGCGCTCGTGCAGGAGCAACTGGCCGGGGCACAATCGTTGCCGGAGCTGTTCCGTCGCAGTGGTTACCGGACGATTTGCATCGGCAAGATCTCGCACACGCCCGATGGCCGGGTGTTCGCCTACGACGGCACGGGCGATGGGCGCCCGGAGTTGCCCAACGCCTGGGATGAACTGGCCACGCCGTTCGGGCCCTGGAAGCGCGGCTGGGGGGCGTTCTTCGCTTACAGCGGCGGCCGGCATCGCGAGGACGGCCAAGGCCACCGGGACCTGATGGAGTTCGCGGCCGGGCGCGACGAAGAACTGCCGGATGGCCTGATGGCCGCGCGGGCAATCGAGCAACTGCGCGCGCTGCGGAAGAGCGGGAAACGCTTCTTCCTCGGGCTGGGTTTCTTCAAACCCCACCTGCCATTCGTTGCGACGAAGGCGGACTGGGAGGCGGCGGAAAAGGCCGCCGTGCCGCCCCCGCCCCACCCGGGAAAGCCAAACTCGGACTACTGGCACCGCAGCGGGGAGTTTTATGCCTACAACTTCCCATTCCCCAAAACGAACCCGCTGGCGGCGGCGGACCAATTGCGTGCGCGGCGCGCCTACCTCGCTTGCGTCCGCTACGCGGATCGGCAGGTGGGCAAAGTGCTCGATGCGCTGGACACCCTCGGGCTGGCCGACTCGACCATCGTCGTCGTCTGGGGCGATAACGGCTGGCACCTGGGCGATTCGCAACTCTGGGGGAAGCACACGCCCTTTGAGCGCGCCGTGTGGACTCCGCTGATTATCCGGGCTCCCGGCATTTCACGGGCCGGTGCGCGTTCTGACGCCTTGGTGGAGAGTCTCGACCTCTACCCGACCCTGATGGATCTGTGCCAGCCGGGCTTCACCCGGACAGCGCATCCGTTGGACGGCCTCAGTTTGCGACCCTTGCTCGACGGATCGGCTACGTCCGTCCGGGATGCCGCCGTGAGTTACTGGGGGAAAGCGGTAACCGTTCGCACGGGCACATACCGCCTTATCGCGAGGCGCACCGCCAACACCTGGTCCGGAAGAGAACTATACGATATGCGGCGAACGCCGGACCCGGTCGAGAACCTTGCCGAAGCGCAGCCGGCCCTGGTCAAGCGACTGCTCGCCTTGGCGTCGGCCCTTTCAAATAGCCAGGAGCACACCGCGCGGTAAATTACCTGCGGCCGATCCAGGCTCCGGTCAATGGAGGGATCACCGCTGGACTGAGAGCGGTAGAGGGCCATCGCAGTCCAAGACGCTTCGCGTCTTTAGGGGCCCTGATTCCGCGCGTGTAGCGGGAAGTGTGTCGTGGTCATGGCTCGGCGCGGCACCGGAACAGGCAAACACCGACGAACATTGGCGGTCGAGGGCCGAAGCGGCATTGGATAAGGTCGCGCCATGCTCGGTGAAACCGAACACCAATTGCGTCCAGTCCTGGCGCTTTTGTTGGCGGGTGTCCTGCTCCCGCCGATGATCCAAGCCCTGAGCCGGTGAGCGGGAGTTCTTCTGTCTTCAATACTCCTGTCTTGAACGAGTTGATGAGTTAGAGGCAGGCGGCGGCAGTGGGGGTGCCAAGCGGGGCCAATTCGGGCGAGCAGTGCCGGCGCAGAAGCGCGGGTGATTTCGCGAATTGCTGATAGACGTCGCTCTGCACCTGACTCTGGCGGGCTAGCCTCGATCTGACGGACCCAAGCAACTCGGGAAAGGTACCGAACCGTAGATTAGTCCCAGCAGACGCCTCAGTGAGGCGGTCTGGGGGGCTGTTGGGTGCAACTTGGCACGGCCAAAGGGGCTAAGTCCGTGCTCCATCGCTCTGGCCGTGGACCACGCCAACACAAACCCGCGCGGGCCGACGAACCATGCACACAGCTAGAATTCCAATCTACGGTTTGACGCCTTTTCCTGACTCCTTTTCCGGATTCGCCAAGACGGAGAAACGGGGCCAGCCCATAGATTGGCCCTACAACAGGCGGCAAAGCGTCAACCTGCGGTTTGTCCCACAATAAGCGCCGAGTGCCTCAGAAGTGGTCAATACACCGTCCGGTTGGAGGTTCGAGTCGAACTGTGCCTTATCTTGCCATAGCGGATACGGAGCCTGGCCGGGCCTGCCGACCGCTTAACCGGAGGACCTGGAAGCCTCCGTCGCGCGCTTACTTCATTTTCACCCACGCTTGCTGATTAGCACGACTCGTTGCCCCGGCCTTTGCTAAGGTGATCCCTGCCGAGCACCCGCGCGTCGGCTAATGGGCGTAAGCGCCTCACCTTGAAACGACCCAACGATACACAGCAACACAAAGCAACCATGCAAATCGTAAAACTAGATATGAAACGAAAGAGCGTCCCAATCATCAGCATGTCGGTTCTGCTGTGGCTTCCGATTGCCGGAAGCGGAGCTGCGCTGGGGACGCGCCAGCGAACGATCACGCCGACGGTCATAACCAACGTGCCGGGGATCTCCGCGTCCGACGTCGCCCTGTACGCAACCAACGGCTACAGTTCGTGGCAGTGGAGTCCCGGCAGTGACGAGGGCCAAAAATGGAGCACCAACATGCCAGCCGGCTACACGGGAGCAACCAATGCATCCAGGCTTCTATCGTTCTTCTGCTTCAGCGACATCCATCTGACCGACAAGGAAACGCCCTCCTGGCCATACTGGTCCGCCTACAAAACCCAGCCCGGTTTCACCAATAATGTCACGCTCCCGCCTGGAGATGGCAACTCTTCGGCCTATTCACCCGTAATGCTCTCTACGACCTTCGTGCTCGACGCCGCTGTCAGGACCGCCAACAACTTGCACCGTCTGATCCCTTTCGATCTCGCCTTTTCCCTCGGCGATGATTGCAACAGCGCCCAGTACAACGAACTGAGATGGTTCATTGATATCATGGACGGCCAGCCTATCACCCCCAGCTCCGGCACCAATGCGGGCGCCACCACCATTGACTACCAGAAGCCCTTCCAGGCCGCCGGACTCAATCCCGACATCCCCTGGTATCAGGTGCTCGGCAACCACGATCACCTCTGGGCCGGGACACTCCCTGTGACCGAATACCTCCGGGAGTCTTATACCAACAACCAAATCCTCCTGTTTGGAGATTTGGACACGGACGGCATAAACAGCCGCAGCCACTTCATGGGCACCGTTGATGGCAGCACGCCGTATGGCAACATCATCCACGTGGGACCCGTCGCGGAGTTTATCGACCCCGTGACCGGCTTCACGAATTTTCCGACGGTTGCGCTTGATACGAACCGCCATTACCTCGAGACCGCCAGCTACATGAACGAGTTTTTCACCACCCAATCAAAGCCGGTGGGACACGGTTTCAGCCAGTGGAACGTCACCAATAACCTGGCCTGTTACAGCTTCGAGCCGAAGGCGAATCTGCCGCTCAAGATCATTGTGCTCGACGACACCATGACGGACCAGAATCTTGATTTTCCAAATGGCCAGGGTGGTCTTGATACCAATCAGTTGAACTGGCTGATCGGTGAACTTGAAGAGGGGCAAATCCACGATAAGCTTATGATCATCGCGGCGCATATACCGATTGAGCTGATCGGCATGCCGAAGAGCACCAATTCTGTCATAACCGCGTCAAATCTGCTCGTCACACTTCATCACTATCCCAATCTCATCCTCTGGGTCACGGGACATATGCATCGAAACAACGTGAAAGCAGAGCTGTCAGATTATAATGACCCGGAATACGACTTCTGGGAGGTGGAATGCCCCTCCTTAAGGGATTATCCGCAGGAGTTCCGCACCTTCGAGATCTTCCGCAATACCGATAACACCATTTCCATTGTAACCACCGATATTGATCCCGAAGTCGTCCCCGGATCGTGTGCCGATAAATCACGCGGTTATGCCGTCGGCGCCGCACGGATATTTGCCTCGCCGCTCGCCGCTCCCACCCCGAACAGCGTCAATCCTTCCAACTGGGACTTCACGGATACGACTTGCTTTGCGACCAATATGGAGATGATCAAGTTCCTGACTCCGGTGATGCGAGCGAAGATAGCCAGTTGTGGGGAGCCCCTGGGGCACAAGTTGGCCATTGATCGTGACGGAACCGGAGCGGTCATCAACTTCCTCGGGGAACTGCAGTCTGCAGACACCCTGCTTGGACCGTGGAACATCGTTACAACTGTCAGCCCATACACGGTATCGGCTGCGAACGCCGCGAAATACTACCGCGCAGCGGATTAGAAGCGGATTTGCGAGAGCGGCTGTGTCCACTGGACCAGCCGCTCAGGAACCATAAAACAACCAAGCCCATTTAGGAACCTATGAAATTGACGAATATCCAAATCATCAGCCTGTTGATTCTACCTTTACTTCCGCTCTCCGGAGGCGGCGCAGCCGTGACCACACGCCAGCAGACGGTCAGGCCGCTCGCCATCCCGGCGGATACGCGGCAGCTCTCCCCGACCAACGTTCCCCTATATGGGCTCTATGGCTACAGCGCGTGGCAGGTGGGGCCCGGTGTGGACGAGGGCCGGAAGTTCGACCTGATGCCAGCCGGCTACACGGGGGCAACCAATGCGGCACGGCTCTTGTCGTTCTTCTCCATGAGCGACATCCATATCACCGACAAGGAATCCCCGGCCCAAGTGCCCTACTTCGGTTGGAGCGGGCCCTTCGGCGGCGGCGGACTTTTCGTGTCAGCCTATTCGCCGATCATGCTCTCGACAACCCACGTCCTCGATGCCGCCGTCAAAACCGTCAACGCCTTGCACCGCCAGACCCCATTCAATTTCGGCATGGTGCTCGGCGATGTTTGCAACGCCTCGCAGTTTAACGAACTCCGCTGGTTTATTGATGTCATGGACGGAAAGCGCATTACCCCGAGTTCCGGCGCTCACCTCGGCGCCGACACCATCGCGTATCAGAAGCCGTACCAGGCTGCCGGGCTCGACCGCTCCATCCCCTGGTATGAGGCCATCGGCAACCACGATCAGTTCTGGATGGGGGTCGGTTATCCGACCGAGAAAGTGCGGAATACCCTGGTGGGTAGCGCGGTTCTCGACATGAACCCCAACGTCCTGGTCCCGAACGCCTCGGAGGGCACGGGAATCTACATGGGTGTGGTGGATGGCACCACCCGCTACGGCGACGTGATCAAAGGCGGACCGGCGAAACTCTTTGTCAAGCCGCCGACCGTCGCCGCCGATCCGAACCGCCATTCCCTGACGACGGAAGCCTCGGCGACAGCCCTTTCCTGCACGAATTACATGGGTGAATTCTTCAACACCGCATCATTCCCGAAGGGGCACGGATTCAAGCCGGCCAACCTGGAGAGCAATTCGGCCTGCTATACCTTCGAGCCGCTGACCAACCTGCCGCTCAAGGTGATCGTGTTCGACGATACCTGCAAATTGATCGGCCCTTCCGGCGGCCCCATGTTTTACGGTGGGGGCTGGGTTGACGCGGCACGCTATGCCTGGCTCACCAACGAACTTCAGAAGGGGCAAGACGCGGGCCAGCTCATGATCCTCGCGTGCCATATCCCCATCAATCCGCAAGTGGATCTTTTCAATACGAACACTGCTCCCCAGCAATTCTACGTCACCCCAAAGAATCAATCCAAGCCGCAGTTTTCCGCTTATAAAACTGAACCGCAAATGATTGCCACACTCCACCACTATTCCAATCTTCTGCTGTTGATGGCGGGACATCGCCACATGAACACGGTGACCCCGCAACCGTCCCCTGACCCGGCCCATCCGGAATATGGCTTCTGGGAGGTCGAAACCCCCTCGCTGCGCGACTTCCCCCAGCAGTTCCGCACCTGGGAAATCCGCCGCAACAGCGACAATACCATTTCCATCATGACCACCGATGTCGATCCCCAGGTCGAGGACGGGTCGCCTGCGGCCGATTCGCGCGGGTATGCCATCGGCGCCTCGCGGATATTCGGCAACACCGCTCTCGCGGATACGACGTCGCATGCGTTTAATGCGGAGCTAGTCAAGCCCTTGAGTCCCGCCATGCAGGCGATAATCGCTGGTTGCGGAGAGACGCTGGGGTCGTCTCCAATGTCCGACCATCGCGACGGAACCGCAGAGATCGCCCAACCAAGGCTCCAATCCCTGCGATAACATCAAGAACGCAATCCCTTTCCATTCGATGCCATGAAAACCCTCATCGCTATTCCGTGCATCTTGGCCCTCCTGATCGCTTCGGCCCGTGCCGGCGATTCCCTTCCGTCCTGGAACAACACGGGACCGAAGAAGGCTATCGTCGCCTTTGTCGAGCAGGTCACCAAGCCGGGCTCCCCTGCTTTCGTGCCCGTTGCGGAGCGCATCGCCACCTTCGACAACGACGGCACTCTCTGGGCCGAGCAGCCGGTGTATTTCCAGATCTACTTCGCCTGTGACCGCATTAAGGCCCTCCCGTCGCAGCATCCGGAATGGACAACGCAGGAGCCTTTCGCCTCCGTGCTCAAGGGCGATTTCGAGGCTGTACTGGCCGGCGGCGATCGGGCACAACTGGCAATGACGATTGCTGTGCAGGCGGGAATGACCACCGATGAATTTGCAGAAACCGTGACAGACTGGATCGCCAGCGCAAGGCATCCCCAGACCAAGCGGCTGTACACAGAGATGGTTTACCAGCCCATGCTCGAGCTGCTGGCCTACTTGCGCGCGAACGGATTCAAGACCTTCATCGTCTCCGGCGGCGGCTCCGACTTCATGCGCCCGTGGTCGGAAAAGGTCTATGGCATCCCGCCCGAACAAGTCGTCGGAAGCGGCATCAAGACGAAGTTTGAACTTCGCAATGGCAAGCCGGTGCTCGTAGGCCAGCCGGAGTTGAACTTCCTTGACGACAACGTCGGCAAGCCCGTCGGGATCGAGTCCCACATCGGCCGCCGCCCGATTGCCGCGTTTGGCAATTCCGATGGCGACCTGCAAATGATGCAATGGACCGCCGCGGGCAGCGGAAGCCGCCTTTGTCTTTATGTCCACCATACCGATGCCAAGCGCGAGTGGGCTTATGGCCGCAATTCATCGATTGGACGCTTCGACAAAGCCCTCGATGAAGCCCGGGCCAAAGGCTGGACGGTTGTGAGCATGAAAGACGATTGGAACGTCGTCTATGTGAGTGATAAACACTGAGACAACAACTCACAACCGAACCAAGCCCCGCCGGCCTCAGACCGATGCCCAAACTCGTGAGAATTAGAACACTCTTCACTCTTGCTCTCGCCACCGGCCTTGCTCCCCTGACATTGCCTGCCGAAGAAGGCGGCAGCGGCCATTACCTGCCCGGCGCGATGGCTTCGTTCGTTGACACATTGCCGGGACGTGAGGCTTTCGCTTACGTAAACGCGTTTGCCTACTATAGCGGCTCAGCCAGCAGCTCCCGTCCGTTGAATCTGGGAGGTCAGGTGGTGGTGGATGTTGAAGGCAGGGTTTACGCCGATTCTTCGACCCTGCTTTATCAGACGCCGTGGAAGATCCTCGGCGGCCAATACGCCGCCGCCGTGACTATCCCTTTCGTCTCGATGGAGGTGGAAGGCAACGTGCAGATCGGTCGCATCACAGGCAAACGCCGCGATACCGCCAGCGGCCTGGGCGACGTCGAGGTTCTCCCGCTCATGCTCGGCTGGACCAACGGCGACCTAAAGTGTGGCGCCACCTTTGGCCTCTACGCCCCGACGGGAGATTACGAAAAGGGCCGACTCGCCAATGTCGGCAAGAACTACTGGACCTTCGAGCCGGGCGTGAGCGTAAGCTGGCTCAGCAGCAAGATCGGCACCGAAGTCAGCCTCTTTGCCGGATACGATTCCAGCACGAAAGACCACCAGACCGACTACCAAAGCGGCGACGTGCTCCACCTCGACGCGACGCTGGCCCAGCATCTTCCATTGTTCGGCGGCTCCATCGGGGTGGGGGCCAATGCCTTTTACTACCAGCAGATCAGCGCCGATACTGGCAGGGGTGCCAGCCTTGGCGACTTTGAGGGCCGCACCGCTGGCGTCGGCCCGGTGCTGTCTTGCGCAACCAAGATCGGCCGATCCGGGACAACGGATCTTGTGGCCGAACTCAAATGGTTGCCCGAACTAGATGTCCAACATCGCCTCAAGGGCGACCTGATCTGGTTCAAGGTCGCGCTGGTGTTCTGAACACATGACTACAAGACTCCTTTTCCCAGGGCGCAAAACGGTCCGGCCCCAGTCACCCGACAACGCTGGCACACGGCGCGCGTGGCTGCGTTTCGCCCGGGTGATCATTCTCTGGGGCATGGGATTTCTGCTGGGCGGCGCGGCTCCGGCCCAGGAGATCACCGCTTGGTCAGGCAACGGCACTTTGAGCTGGACCAATGGACTGACCAATGGCGACTACGAGGTCCAGTGGTTGTCGTCGCTGAGGGCCGGCGGGACGTGGAACAACGACTGGAGCCAACTGCGAGGCATCGAGGGCACCCAATCCGTATTCACGGTTCCGGTGCCGATGTTCTACCGCGTCAAAGGCAGTTCGTACCCTGAGGTGACGGATAGCGCTGAGTGCTATGCGCGGTATTCGAACGCCCTGTTGAATGCCGCGGTGGCGCTGCCGGAAGAAATTTCCACCCGGTTGCGGCCCGTAGCCACCAGCACACCGGGAACCGATTGGCGCACGTTCACCAACTGGGTGGATGGCGTCACCAACCGGTGGATTCGCGTTGCGACCATGAAGTTTACAGGCAGTTGGGCCTGGACCAGCCTGCTGACTCCCGGCGCCCACACCATGAGCAACGGCTGGTCGGGGGAGATCTGGGTTACTTTATATCCCGACGTGCGACAGCTTCTGGCCGGCTACACCGGAACCAACCGGACCTTGCGCATGGAAAAGGCCCTTGGCCTGCCGCCTCGCCCGGGCGCCTATGGAGTGGCGGAATTCTATGTGGACCCCAAATACCTTTTCCGCCCGGCGGCCAGCCCGGACACTCATTCCCCATCCTGCGGACTGGTTGCCGAAGAAGCCAGCCCCTATCTGGCCGCCAATGCCCTGCAAGGGATTTCACTCGGCTACGCGGCCTGGTTCAAGGCTACCTACGACTCGCGAGGCTACGCCGCCACCAACCTCGATAACAGTTGGCCCTGGACCCGACTGGGATACACCTATGACTACGAGAACTCCGTGAACAGCCCCGTGGGGCTCAGTGAATACGTGGTGCCCAGTTGCAGCGACACCAACTACTGGGGCGCCGGCCTGGTAATTCCGATCTATGTGGACTCGATTTGCCCGGCGGCAAACTACGGCCTGTGAAAGGGTCCCATAATCTCTCAATGCGCTTCAGGATTTAGAGTAAGGGCTCGATCACCCTCGTCTTGATCACTGCCGGATGCACGTTCAGCGGCGGGAAAGGGGTCAATTCCGCTTCAGCCTGAAGAACCGTTGCTGGTCGGTAACGGGAACCAAGAGGGTGCGCAGGCCGTTCGTTACAGTCGGCGTCCCGGGGTCCGGAAGGTAAGCCCCGGTCACGTCGGTGACGGATTGCAAGGTGTAATCTGCCGGCACCGCCGGCCAGGAGAGCAGCAGCGAATCGCCCTGGGGCACGGCGGTCAGGGTCAGCGGACCGGGGTTCGGTTCAAAGCCGGCTCCATCAAACCAAACGACAAACCCGTAGCCCCAGGTATCAGCATGGATTTCGAGGCTGGCGATGTGGCCCCAGTCCGGGGCGCCAACCGCGGTTCGGCGCCAACCGTTAGTCTCGCTGGCCGAGGCGTCCAGGGGGATCGCATAGGATTGCCATTGGCCGATGGCGTCGTTGAGAATGTCCACCGGCGAGTCGCCGATGAAGTATTGGTATTCGAAGTAGCTCCCCTGCGGGTCTTTGAGTCGAATCCAGGGGCTGCCGCTCTGGAAACCGCCGTTGGGGTTGAGGGCGTAACAACTGAATTTGAGCGTTTGCACACCCGTCAAGTCCCACAGGGCCAGACCCGCGCCGGGGTAGCGCACATAGGTGTCGAAGCCGCCATCGGTCGCAAACTGGAGCGAATTGGCCCCGAATGCGACGCGGCTCAAATCGTTGCTGACCCAGGTATTGCCTGGGGCTGAACCCTCGGCCCAGCAGGCCCAGGCGCCGGCGTTGGCTTCGGATAATTCGGCCGGCGGGAAGTACTGCACCGGGCCGCCCAGCGCGAGGTTGCGTGTGAACGTCGCGCTGTTGGTCTGGCCCTGGTAAAAGGCGACATTCGCTTCGGTGATGTCGAGCCAGGCATAGTCGGTGAAGCCATTGTGCTCGACTTGGAAGAGGAGCACGCCATTGTTGCCGACGACGGCCACGTAGCCGAAGGGATTGTCGTTGAGCACATCACCGGTGGGCAACGGCGGGACCAGCGCATGGTCCAGCGGCACATTTGGCAAAGACCACAGGCCGTTAGTGTCCGTCAGGCCCTGGGCTTTGACCTGGGTGCTGAGGACCTGGCCGAGGTCCGGGCGCGAGCAATACTGATACATCTTGACGGTTGCGCCTGGGAGCGGCTGGCCGTCAAGGCCCAAGAGGCGCAGGTTTATCCGGGCCGGGAGACCGTAGAGGAACTGACCGTAGTAGCCGTGCGCCTGGTCTTCCCAGTGCGCCATGACCAGTGAGGAGTGCTCGGAAAGGAAATGGCTGACGCCGTGCATGAGGTCGGGCACTGGGCTGTAGCCCTGGTGCGAAACCAGGTTCGCTTCGGGCGGCACGTCCATCCGGTAAAGGTCAATCAAGCCGAGTTGGTGGCCCATCTCGTGGAGCCAGCCGTAGTCAATATCGTCGGCCGCATCATAGTAGCCGGAGAGCCGATAGGTTCCTTCGCCCGTGTGGAAGCGGAACGGGAACACCGCGAAGTAGATAGTATCCAGGGCCGGGTCAGGGGCGTCGTCGGCCAGCATCTGCAACACGTCGAAATGCACTCGCTTGGGGCAATTTGCCTCGGCGAACATCTGGTTGAAGCGGTCGGCGTGGCGGTTGGCCCAGTCGAAGAGATCGTCGGTAACGGCATTAGGGTTGGCCTGGCTGGCGACACGGAAGTCCTCGTAATATGTCTGATCAACGTAAGTCAGGTAAGCCACGGACTTGGTGTCCAGGGTGCGGCTGTTATTGTTGGTCCGCGCGTCGGTGTCGGCGAGCGTGAACTGGACGGTGTGACGCAGGCCGTCCCAGGGGCGGGTCAAGGTGAAGGTCGCCAGTCCGTCGGGCGGGAGCGGGCCGGGGAAGGTCGGACTGTGCACGACCAGGTTGTCCCAGCTCCAGACGCCATGAATATCGCCGGGCCACGGATTGCTGCCACGATTGCGGACGGTGGCGGTATAAGTTACGGGCTGGCCGTTGGTGGGCCAGCGTTCGGTGCTGGTCGTCTGGCCGTTACCCAGGCCGGTGGCGGCGCTGAAGCCGTAGGGCCCGAAACCGGACGGCTCGTTGGTTTCATAATCCGTGTATTGAGCGGCGTAACGCTGGAAACGCGGGGTGCGGGAAAGCACCTGCACTTGCAGATCGGTTTCGGCGTACGGCGTAAACGGTCCAATCGAGCGCTGGGTTTTGATTTCGCTGCCGGAACTGGACACGGTGGTGACGGCGTAGAAATAGGCGGTGCCGTTGGTGGCCGTGGCGTCCACGTAACCGGTGGCGGACAGGTTGGCGACTGTCGCGATGGCGACCAGGCCGGCAACATTCGTGAAGGGGTCGGTGTCGCGATAGACCGCATAGTGGTCGAAGCTCGGCGCGAGCGCCTGGGAAATGGGTGTCCACCGCAAAGCCACGGCCTGGTTGAGCGGCCGGCCGCGTTGGGCGGTGGGCGCTGGCAGGATGATCACAGGGTTTTCATTGAGGTCGAAGGCGGTAAAGACGTTGGCCGGGAGCTGAGTGGGAGAGTCGCTATCGCCATTGCCTTGAGTCCAGTTCAACCGTGCCGGCAGGTACAGCAGACCGTCGGGGGCGAGGCTGGCGCTGCTGCGGGCGCTGCCGCCATCAACTGTGGGGAGAGTTGCAATGATGACGCCGTTGGTTTCGGCTTCGAGCACCGCCAGGTAAGCGCCGGCGTCGTTGTTGCCCACGATGAGCAGCCCGTTGGCGGTGACGATGGGAGAGGAAGTGGTCTCTTCCCCGCCGCGGCTGCCGGTGTCGAGGGACCACTTGACCGAGCCATCCGCCGTCCGGATGGCGTAGAGTTGGCCATCCCCTTGCTCGCTGACGGTCTGGAAATAGTAAGTTCGCCCATCGTGAGCAAGGCACCCGGCGCTTTGGGCGCGCTGCGGGTGGTTCAGCCCGTCCTGCCATTGAAACACATTCAGCGCTGGCGCACCCCACAACGCGTTGCCCTCTTTGTCGAGGCCGGCCACCCAGATGCTGTCGGCGCCGATGGGCAGAAAGATGTTACCGGTATCCGGATCAATCGTGGCATCGGCATCGGTTTGGGCCGGGACATCAACACTCCACAGCTCGATCCCGGTGGCACCGTCCCAGGCCTTGACCGTGCCGCAACGGCCACCGCTGACGACCAGCAGGCGGTTGGTGTCCTGCCACAGGGCTGGGCAGTTGTAAGCAGCGCAAAGGGAAGAGGCCGCCGACCATGCGAGGCTCAGGTTGGTGCCGTTATCAACGCCGGCGTATGGCCGGTCGTCCCAGGCGTGCGCAAAAATGCGGCCATCGGGTGCGATCTTCGGGGAAAAGGCGCCCAGCTTATCGGGATTAGAATCCGCGCCATTGTCCCAGTAGGCCGAAGGGCCGTTGGTGGCGGCGAAGGCCATCAACGGGTGGGCGGTGGCATCGTTGATGACGTACAGCGTCGCGCCATCAGTGGAAAAAGCCGGCGTATTCTCGCCAATGGACTCGCCCCCATCGGGCAGGCCGCTCCAGAACCGGCTCCCGGTATGCCGGTCCATGCCCTGGACGCCCTTGGGCCAATGATAGCCGCCCGCCACCAGGTCGGCGCCGTCCGGCCCGGCACCGTCGAAAAACACCATCGCGCTCCCGCCGAAACCGCCGTCGGCAGGCGAGCCGGGTGCCGGTGTCTGCCAGCGAATCGCGTTGAACAGATTCGTGTTGAGGCGTGAGGCGGAGACGGTGAAGTCAGCGCGCCCGGTGTTGGCCGCGTCGCGCTGGCGCTGGGGCCAACCTGACAGCGCCACGGAGGCGCTCAGCACCACATTATCCCAGTAGATGTCGTCATCGGTGCGGGTGCCGCCGACGTCGTCCGGGATAATCTCCGCCGCGAGCGCCTCCATAAGGGTGCCCCGTTTCCAAACGCCGCCGTCGGCACTGCGCGGCAACTGGAAGCTACGCAGGGCCTGCACGGCCCCGTCCACCGTCAGCGACACATATCGGCCGGCGGCTTGGTCAATCATCACCGTGACATGATGCCAGGTGTCCCAGGCCAATCCCTGACCAACCGTCAACGGCACGCTTTCGTTGTTATCCAGCCCATTGAAGCGCGCCAGGGTGAGGCTCACGCCCGTGGTGGATTTGGGTGTGCCGTTGCCGGCGCCGATGCCGACGCGGACCATTTCATAGCCTGGGTGCGGCCCGCCTTGAGCGCCGAGGGACGCAATGAAGTTGTTGACTGCCGCGAGGTCGCTGGAATGGGCGCGAAAGTCAAAGCTGAGCGTAACCAGGGGCAGCGCGCCCAGGTCGGGCGGCGTGAGGTTGCGCTGGGCAATGGTTTGCGCGCCGGTCGGGTTCGCGGCTGGGGCGAACAGGTGCAGGGCGAGGCCGCCGGCAGCGACGCCGGCCTGAATCTCACTGTAGGCCGAGCCCGGCGCATTGGCGTTGAACCAGCCATCCTGGCCTGGGGCGCCCGGCGCTGGCTCGATTTCTCCAGATGCCAAATCATCGAAGGTTGTTTGATACACTGCGGCCGCCTGGGCCGGGCCATTGACCCATAGGGTCGCCGCGAGCAGAACGGCTTGGCCGAGGATTAGGTGGTGGTGTTTGAGATGAAGGGATTTCATAGCGTTTTTCCTTATCAGAGTTTTAGCAAAACCGGGGCGCTGACCGGTGACCTGATAGGCCTCGACACCCATCGCGCGGTCAACAGGCTGCACTCGCACCGGACCACAGAAGCAAGTGTATGCTGCCACACACCCCAACACAACACCAGATGCGCCGCCCAGAACGATCTGTATCTCGCCCTGCGCCCGGTTCACTATCCGCGCTTCGAGACGCCCCTCGCGGCAATCCAAAACGCCGCACCCAGCTCGGCTGTCCTGCTGCTTGCGGACGACTACCCCGTGCGCCAGACGGCTCTCGACCCGGCTGGCTTCGATCTCGCGCGGCGGAAGAACCTCTGCGTCTTCATCGAATGCCCCGCTGCACTGCCCGGCCTGGAACTGGCCGCGTCCCGCACCACCGCTTGGGAGCGCCTCGTAAAGGGGGTTCCTGAGAAGGTCATGTTTCCGCCGGACACGGTTCGCCCCGACCAGTAGCCTGGCTCGTTCGGGTTAGCAGGCCTGAGGCGCCAATCGCCCCCGCGTAATCCAATCTTCTTGATGAGCGGGTGGAGTGAAGCGGCACCTGCGTGTCTGGCACGATCCACCGCCCAGAGCGCCCCCGCACAGCCTGCCAGGGTTCTCGCGTGTCGGCCGGGAAGAGGATTCCGGGGGCCTTGCAGGCGATCGGAAATGAGCCAGGCCGAGGCATACTACCTGTAGCGTCAGCCGTTCTCGTGCGAGCACCAGATATAGCGCTGTTTTTGGCGGTTCTGGCTTAAAGGGCTCCAGATTGCAGGTCAGGCTCGCGGACGGGCTTCGCGGCGGGGATGCGAATGGCGCCGAATAGAGGTCAGAAGCGCTTATTTTAAGTGTGGCAGTGGAGCACTTGAAGCGCCGGCGCGAGGGGAGTAGCGGGAGCAGTAAATAAGGCGTTCTGACCCGGCCCGGTACTCTCTATCCTTAATGCGGAGTGCGCTCGCCGCCGCTTTGCTTTGGCGCGGCAAGGAATGCGGCGTGATGGTACCGGCCGAGACCGCTCGGTGTGGCAAGCCGCCCCGCCACGCCTGTCCATCCGCCCTCTCCGTGCCCTGATTCCGCGCGTGTAGCGGGAAGTGTGTCGTGGTCATGGCTCGGCGCGGCACCGCAACAGGCAAACACGGACGAACATTGGCGGTTGAGGGCCGAAGCGGCATTGGATAAGGTCGCGCCATGCTTGGTGAAACCGAACACCAATTCTCGCTCGCCCGCGCACCGCTCGGTGCAACGGGGCGCGCAGAAAGCAATTTCCCATCAGTTTTCCTATCAGTATATGAACCACACGTGCTGCGAGAGTCCGATGAGGACAGGGTTGAAGCGGTCGCTTTCAATCATGATGGAGTGGATTCGACCGGTGGGGATAGGGCTGGTGTATTTTCTGGCCGAATACCTGCGCACTGACGCCGTGGCAAGGTTTCATATCCTGGGGCCCTGGGTCGTAGTTCTCATGTCGGGCACGGTCGCCTTTGAGTCTTTGATATTGGGGGAAGCCGGCGCGGAGAAGATCGGCTTTGGCGCCAATCGTCCTTATCAGATTCAGTCCGGCCTGAACAATCTGGCAACGGCGGCCACAGCCCTGCTGGTCTTCGTGCTGGATTGGGGACGCTATGCGGAGGCGACTGTCGTAACCGTAATGCTGCTGTTCTTTGCTCTTTCGGCGGCGAACCATGCCGTCACGGCGATCCGGGGACACAACCTGAAGCCCGTCAATCTGATGCGTCCAGTCCTGGCGCTTTTGTTGGCGGGTGTCCTGCTCCCGCCGATGATCCAAGCCCTGAGCCGGTGAGCGGGAGTTCTTCTGTCTTCAATACTCCTGTCTTGAACGAGTTGATGAGTTAGAGGCAGGCGGCGGCAGTGGGGGTGCCAAGCGGGGCCAATTCGGGCGAGCAGTGCCGGCGGAAAAGCGCGGGTGATTTCTCGAACTGCTGATAGACGTCGCTTTGCACCTGACTCTGGCGGGCCAGCCTCGATCTGACGGACCCAAGCAACTCGGGGGCGGTGAACGGCTTCACGAGGTAGTCATCGGCGCCGCAAACCATCGCCAGCCGGCACTCATCCCGCCGGGTGGAACCGGTCATCAGAATGAAGGGGATGGCGGCAGTGCCTGGGACTTGACGAACGGCGGCCAGTGTGCGGTAACCATCCATCCCAGCCATCCGCACATCGCAAAGAATCAAGTCCGGCTTTTCCACCAGCAGCAGGAGGATCCCGTCCCGGCCATTTCTGGCTTCACGGACGCTGTAACCCGCGTAAGTGAGGGTGGCGACGATTACGGATCGGACCTCATCCTCATCATCAATTACCAAAATGCTTTTCATGGCACTCCCACCCAAACAAGATTCGTGCCAACGGGGTCCCGTGCTCAAGAGCACGGGAATCCCGCGGTTTTCGGGCCAAAAGGCCTGTTTGCGGCTATTGGCGGTCGGCTATTGACCGGCAAGTTTGACCAGCGGGCAAGGATTGCCGCCTGGAGGCAGCCGGCGCGCGCCTGGCCTGATTGCACGCGTTATTAATCGGCGGCATCTCCGAAATCACAATTGATCCGCTGCAAACGGGCGGTTATTTGCTGTCAGCGCGGCAGTTCGGGATGGGGCTGTTTTCTTGCATGTCGCCCGTGAATGGCCTCAAATGAGGCTCATGAACGAACGGAAATGTCTGCCTCTCGCACTGCTGCTCGCCGGTTTGGCTTATGGTCTGAATATTGGGGTTTCCCGGGCCGAAGGCGTCACGCCCGCCGTCCCCAACCTTCAATCGCTGAGCCTGGCGATGTCGCCCCTCGTGCCCAGGACCGCCCAGGGCGAACGCAACATCCTGGTCGTTTCCATCGAGTGCACCGGCCTGACCAATACCACTCTAACCCTCACCTCGCCGAACTGGCCCCAGCCTATACCCCACCCAATCTCCTCTCTCCCAAAAGGCAAACACTCCATTGAAATCGAGGTCGCGCCTTTGACTGGCGCCACCCCGATAACCGTGCTGGCTGAGGCGGACGGCCGCAGTCGCGAGTTTGGCCCCTTCACTTTGGCGCCACCCCGCAAATGGACGGTGTATCTGACCCAGCACACCCATACCGACATCGGCTACACCCGGCCCCAGACGGAAATCCTCCCGGAGCATCTGCGCTACATTGATTACGCGCTCGACTATTGCGACCTGACTGACGGCCTGCCCGATGACGCCCGTTTCCGCTGGACTTGCGAGACTTCGTGGGCGGTGCGCCAATACCTCAACGACCGGCCCGCCGCCCAGATCGCCCGGCTCAAGCAGCGTGTCCGCGAGGGGCGCATCGAAATCACCGGCCTGCTCCTGAACATGTCCGAGATCGCCACCGAGAACTCGCTCGCCGCCCTCGTCCGGCCCGTGCGCGACATCACCGAGCAATTCGGCATCCCCGTCCGCACGGCGATGCAGGACGACGTCAACGGCATCGGCTGGTGCCTGGCGGATTACCTCAACGGCATGGGGATCCGCTACGTCAACATGGGGATTAACAAGACGCGCTCACTGCTGCCCTTCGACAAGCCGACCTGCTTCTGGTGGGAATCCCCCTCCGGCAAACGCGTCCTCGCCTACCGCAGCGACCATTACATGACCGCCAACTTTTGGGGGGTCGAGAAGGGTGACCCCAACCGCATCCGCCCGCATGTTGCCGACTACCTGACCTCGCTGGAGCAGCGCCACTACCCCTTCGACCGGGTCGGCGTGCAATTCTCCGGCTACTTCACCGATAATTCGCCGCCCTCGACCGCGGCCTGCAACCTGGTGAAGGTCTGGAACGAGAAATATGTTTGGCCCCACCTGCGGCTCTCGACGGTGCAGGAATTCCCCGCCTGGGTGGAAAAGGAACATGGCGACTCCCTCGCGGTGCACCGGCAAGCCTGGCCCGACTGGTGGACCGACGGCTTCGGCTCCGCCGCCCGCGAAACCGCCGCCACCCGCGAGACCGAGACCGCTATGGATGTCAACGAGCGTCTGCTGGCCATGGCCCGGCTGCTGGGTTCGCCGATCCATGCACAGACCGAGCGGCGCGCCGATGGTATCTTCGACAACCTCCTGTTCTACGAGGAGCACACCTTTGGGGCTGCCGAAAGCATCAGCGACCCGCTGGCTGAGAACGCCCAGGTTCAGTGGGGTGAGAAGTCATCCTACGCCTGGACCGCCGTCAAAGACGCCGCCTTATTGCGCGAGGAGGCCTTTGGTCTGGTGCAGGATTACCTGCCGCGCGCCGAGGTGCCGACGCTCGCGGTGTTCAACACGCTGAACTGGACGCGCTCCGGCCTGGCCCGCGTGTTCATTGACCACCAGATTCTCCCGGCCGACCGCGAGTTCCGCATCCTGGACGGCGACCAGCCCGTCCTCGCGCAGGAAATGGAGCATCGCACTGAAGGCACCTACTGGGCGTTATGGGTGAAGGATATTCCACCGCTCGCCTGCAAGATCCTCCGCATTGAGGTCACCGACAAGAAGCGCCCCAAGCCGGCCGCCGCCAAAGACACCACGGGCCTGGAGAACGCGTTCTACAAGCTCACCCTCGATCCCGTCAAAGGCTCCATCCAAAGCCTGCGGGACAAAACGACCGGGGCCGAGCTGGTTGATCCCGCCGCCGACTGGGGTTTCGGCCAGTGCGTCTATGAGACCATGCCCGCCAACCGCGAGATGAAGCCTGATGTGTTCAAGCGGACCGCCTGGCGCAATGTCAAAGTCAGTCCGGGAGCCGACGGCCCCATCTGGCACAGCCTGCGTTTGAGCGCGGACCTGGACGGTTGCGCCGCCAAGAAGGGCGCACAGGCGGAGATTCGCCTCTATGACACCGAAAAGCGCGTCGAGCTGTACTTCGACATCCGCAAGCTCCCCGTGCCCACGCCTGAGGCGGTCTATGTCACCCTGCCGTTCCAATCGCCTGACGGCAAAATCCTTTACGAAGCCCAGGGCGGCCTCGTCACGCCCGGCGAAACCCAGATACCCGGCTCAGCTTCCGACTGGCAGACCGTCCAGAGCTTCCTCTCCGTGCGCAACGCTTTCGGCCAGATCATCGTCGGCAGCGAAGAGGCGCCGCTGGTGCAGTTGGGCGGTTTCAACCTGGGCAAATGGATGCCCATTACCGAAGTCGCGAAGCCCTACGTCTATTCCTGGGTGATGAACAACTACTGGTTCACCAACTTCCGCACCGAGCAGGAGGGCGAGTTCAAGTGGCACTATTACCTGACCTCGACCGCGGATACCTCCACGGCGACCGCTACGCGTTTCGGCTGGGGTTCGCGCGTCCCGCTGGTCGCCCGCGTCCTGCCGCCCGTCAAAGGAGGCGCTGCTCGCACCGCCCCCAGTGACACTAGCCCCACCGTGATCCCCGTTCTGTCTTTCCCCGCGCCGAACCTGCTGGTCGTCGAATACCGCCCCGCCGCCGACTTGAAGGGCATTGTGCTCCACCTGCGCGAAATCGCCGGTCAGCCTGCCACCCTGGCGCGGAAGGACATCGTCTCCGCCACCCGGATCAGGCGCCTCGACGAAGTGAACGTGCTCGAACAACCGGTCAGGACCCGGCTGGACACCGTTGCCTTCCAGCCGTGGGAGAGCAAGTTCCTCAAGCTGGACCTGAGGTAGTCTTGCATCCGCCGCCACATCTCCCGCTTCCACGGCCCCGGAGCATCAGGCGTTTTAATGGAAGGTGATCCCTTTTCCCGCTACTGCGACCGGCTCAGCCTGAAGGAGGTCGAGGTCTGCGGCTTTCTCTGCGCATCGAACCAGCCGTGGTTGTACGCGTGCCCGTAAAGCGCCAGCGCCCCATACGCCGTCAACAACAGCCCCATCCCCGCCAGGTAGCCCCATCCTCCTCCGACCACAAACATCGTCACCGCCAGTCCGAAGAACAGGCTCCCGAGAATCAGCGCCAGCGCGATCACCCGCAATTTCGAGGCATCGTTGGTCCCCTGCGAAATCTGGGAAAGCGGCGCCAAGGGCAGCAGCGACAGCCCTAAAATCAGAATGGGTCCGGCATAGGAAGCCACCTCAGGAGTCAACCTGGGATCATGGCAGAAGAGCAGGATCGCCCCAGCGGCACCCAAAACAGCCAGCAGCAATCCCAAATGCGTCAGGCGTATCTTCAGATTGATCAGCGTTACCCTCCAAAAGCCAATCGGATAAATAGAGCACATCGCGATGCTGCTGCCGCTCACGGTGCGGGTCCTGGCGCCCGGCCACGACAGGTCAGTGTTCTTCCCAGCCGCAAGCATGAAGATGAGGAAGGGAACGAAAAGGCCTGCCGCACGAAAAACCCCTGGCGCAAAGTACCACACCATGGCGCAGATGACACCGACCAGGAGCAGTCTCTTGCAAACCCGCGTCCAACCGGCCGTTCCCGCGAACATAAACTCGGCTGCCGTTCGTTCCCGCGTCGTGAACCACCGGGCCGTGAACCCCTCCAGCCAGCCCGCCCTCCGCCAGTTCGCTTCCTGCAAAAACTCCCGCCGCCGGATCGCTGCCCTGATTCCCGCGCACGCATCCCCCGTGTCATCGCTGACCTCCCGGCGCCGCACCCCCTCCACTTCCCCCCGCTCCTGTTCTCCCGCCACCAATCCCTCCGGCAGCCGATACCCTGCCTTGAGCCGCCGATACGCCAGCGGCAAGAGCATTAAAGCTCCCCCCAGCGAAAACGCCGTCCACACCTGTGCCAGTGAACCTGATCTCCCCAAGCCCAGCCCTTCATGCGCCAGTCCTAATGGCGGCACCACCACCGCCCAATCGGCCAGGCTCCGCCGACCGTACCCCAATACCAGGACCACCGCGAACACCAGCAACAGCCTGCCCGCACCTGCAAAATATCCCGGCAGGTTTGTGGCGCCCCCGCCGGAAACTCAGCAACTGCAACACCGGCCCCAGAACTCTGCGGTTCCAAAAATACGTTACGAAAATCACCGCCGCCGACAGCACCACCAACCATTGCGCCACTCCCAACACCAACCCTATCAATGGCGACCCCCAGCCGCAACCCGCCGCAACTGCCAGCAGGCAATACAAGAGCGCAAAATCCAGCGCCGACCCAGTCGTTGACGCCAGCCAGCCTTTCCACTGCTGCTCGAAAATCTCCGTGTCCGACATCGGCAAATGCCCAAAGACCAACAGCCGCGACGAAGTCCGCAAGGCCACCGTCAACTGGCCCAGTCTCCAGATCACCACCAAAACCACCCAGATCAAGATCGCGCTCACCAGGATGCTTGAGCCCCTCAGACCACCGCTGAGGACACCGGCGGCCATGGGCAAGAACAGGATTCGCAGGGTCCATCCCGGCAAATGCACCGTCTGCGTCAACTTCTGCCACCACCCATACCGCCGGTATTCCTGCCAATCCGCCGGCGACTGCTTGATCCGCGCCCGCAAGGGCTGGCGCACCCTCCGCTCAAATTCCTTCCAGCGCAGGTTCATTTCGAGGGATTCTCCCGCAGCAATTCAAACACCCCCTCCAGCACCCCGCCCTGCGGCAGCGCCGCGTCCTGCATGTTCCCCACGCTGTCAAACGCCACCAGGCTCCCCCGGTAAATGATCCCCACCCGGTCTGAGAACCGCTCCGCCGCATCCAGAATCTGCGTCGAATAAATCACCGTCCGTCCCCGCGCCGTTGCTTCCCGGACCCGCTTCTTGAAGGCCGTGATGCCGTGCGGGTCCATCCCCGACGCGAACGGCTCATCCACCAGCCACAACTCCGGGTCCGCCGCAATCAACGCCGCCAGCCCCGCTTTGTAGCGCTGCCCGCGCGACAACAACCGGAACGGCCGCTCGGCCAGCGGCAGCAATTCAAACTCGCTCAACAGCTCAATCACCTTTTCCTCAACGCCCTCCAGCGGCGTCTCATAAAGCCGCATCGCCATCCCCAGGTGCCGCAGGATGCTCCATTCCTCAAACACAAACGGAACATCCGGCAGAAAAAACAGCCGCTTCCGCAGGTCCATCCTCCCACGGTTGAACTCCAGGCCATCATAAATCACCCGCCCCGCGCTCGGGGAAATGACGCCCGCCATGCACCGTAGCAGCGTCGTCTTCCCCGCGCCGTTCGGCCCCAGCAACGCCACCACCTGCCCGGGATCAATTTGCGCCGTAACCGCTTCCAGGGCCGTCAACGACCCGTACTTCTTGGTAAGTCCCTCCAAATTGATTCTCATGCGTTCAGCCGTTCCAGGGTAACCCGCCGCCAAAAAAGAGGTCAAGAGCATGGGCTGGTTTTCGGCCCGGAGCTGGACGCTGCCAATGGGTGGCCGCTTTTGCGAAAAGGAAACGCGGACTCGACCTTAAGATAATTCCGCGCGCGCGCCGCGCCGGCGAACAAGGCCGGATGGACTCTAGTGTGGTGTTCACGAAATGAGTGGACACAATCCACACAGAAGGCAACAAAGATAACGAAGGCAAAGTCTTTGTTTCCTTCGTTACCTTCTGTATAATTCGCCCCACCTATTTGCCGAACGCCACACTAGCCGGCAATCTCGCCGACATTGTTCAAAATATGGCCGGGTTGAAAGGCGAACCGGCGCAAATCCGCCTCCGCCGTCACACCGCTCAGCACCAGCACCGTCTCAATCTCTGATTCGATGCCGGCGATGATGTCCGTGTCCATGCGGTCGCCGATGATGACGGCTTCTTCGCGGCGGCAATCAATCTTTCGCAGCGCGTGCCGCATGATGAGCGGATTCGGTTTGCCCACGTAATAAGCCTTGGCGCCGGTCGCCAATTCGATGGGCGCCATCAAGGCGCCAGTCGCGGGAATTAAGCCCTGGTCGGTCGGGCCGGTCACGTCGGGATTCGTGCCGATGAGTTTCGCGCCGCCGAGCACCAACCGGATGGCGTGGGTGATTTTGTCGTAAGTGTAGGCCTTGGACTCGCCCACGACGACGTAGTCGGGATTCACGTCGTTCATCGTGAAGCCGGCGTCGTAGAGCGCGTTGGTGAGGCCACTGTCGCCGATGGCAAACGCGCTGCCGCCGGGCCGCTGGCTTTTGAGGAATGCGGCCGTCGCGAGCGCGCTGGTGTAGAAATGCTCCTCGCCGACCTTGATGCCGAGCCGCGCCAGCTTTTGTTGCAGCTCGCGCGGCGAAAGCTGGCTGCTGTTGGTGAGGAAAAGGTATTTCTTCCGCTGGCCTTCGAGCCACTGGACAAATTCATTCGCCCCGGGAATCAATTGGTTCCCGTGATAAACGACGCCGTCCATGTCAATGATGAACCCGGTATTCCCGCGGACCTGGTCAAGGGCTTGCATTTGTCGCCGCAAAGTTAACTGTGTTTCAGCGCCCGACGCAATCTCCGCGCGGCTGAAGATCTTTCACCGACCCCGCCCACCGTCCATGTGTAAACGGAGACAGCCCACTGGGGTGGAGGTTGGCTGCGGCAGCGCCGGGGGCTGTTTGGCTGGCGCCGACCAAACCGCTGGCGAGTTGAGCGGAGCCGATCGCGCGCGTGGCACTTTGGATGTCCGGCAGAGATTCCATAGGTCCACCCCTGTAATGGCTTACGCGGAACCTTCTCATTGGTGCCGAACCCCTGGCAAAATCCTCCCGAAACAGCCCCCTTCCAGCCCCCCGCCAGCCTGCCACTGGCTTACTGGTGGCCAACGGGTGGCTAACCGGTTCGGAACCTTAGCCTAAGGTTCCGAACTGGTTAGCCACCCGTTGGCCACCAGTAGGCCACTACCTGGCCCTACCCAGGCTCGCGGGGGGGTGGGGACCGGGGGGGAAGGGGGCAGCAGGGGACGGGAACGGGGGTTTTGGGGGTGGAGAGGAGGGAAAAAGGGGGCGAAAATGCGGAACAGCGCAGCGCGTGGGCACACTTCACCCCGCCTGGTCTTGGGCCAGGAGAAAATCAGGTGAGGAGCGGGGCGGGGTCAGCCGGTTTCGAGCCGGGCGGGGCCGGGGAGGACGGTCAGCGCGGGTGCCGCGGGGTTTGAGGCGGACGGGGGCTCGGCGGCCGGCACGAGCGTGGCGGCTTGGGCGATGGCGAGCGCCAGGAGTTCGGCGATGGGGAGCCGCCCTTGGAGCACCTCCGGCCATCCGGGCGGATAATCGCACGGGTCCTCGCCACGGCTGGCCAGCAGCACGTTGACCTGGACAAAGAAGTTGTGGGGTGGCAGGTCCCAGCATAAGCCGAGGCGAACGCGGGTTTTGCGCGACTTGGCAGCCTGCCGCCAGGCTTGGCGCATGTCCTGGGTGAGCAGGGGCCAGCGCGCGGCAAACCGCCCGAACCGGCGGCGATTCTCCTGCTGCCGTTTGGACCGCGGGTTGAATACCGGCTTAAACTTGTAAGAAATTTGTCCGTACCGGTTACGCTGGTAAACCATATCCCCGCGCTTGCCGGTCATCGTATAAGGCACTTTCATAAGGCGCGTCCTTCGGGAAAGGATTATGGAGGAATAGGGGACGGGAGTCAAAGGAGAATAGCGGGGGTACCCATAACCCCATAACCTGGGTCATTTCTGGCAGGTTCGCTCGTCATATCCCCAGTTGTCCCTGGCCCGCAGTGGTGGCTGCACCGCCCCGCAGATAACGGTGGAAGCTCCGGTTGGCCGCCTTTGAGCTACCCACGTGCATCCGCGCGGCAATCGCTTTGGTCAAGAGGGTGGTTTCTCGCCTCAGCCGCGCCGCAATCTCCAGCGTGATGGCGTCGCTCTTGGACCGGGTGGGCAGGTCCGCTTTCTGCCAACCCTGCCGGTCCGGTTCCTCGGCAATGATCCGCTCCGCCTTGGACTCCGCACTAACCTGGTGCAGCTCACCGGCGTGATGCTGCCCAAGCCTGCCCTCCATCCAGCCTGGCTCACTTGCGTCCCGTCATCAGGAATATCGTGAAGACCCGCTCTCCGCCGCTGGGAACCGGCTTCGGCACTTTGGCCGCCGTCTGATAGCGGACATCCACCAAGCCGGCCTTGGTGAAGGCCCGCCGCAGTTCCGCCTCCGGAAACCCGTTATGGAAGACGCCCTCGTTGTTGCTATGGAACTGGCCGTCGTCGGGGTCGAGGTCGGCGATGCAGAGGTGCCCGGCAGGCCGGAGCACACCGTACAGTTGGCCCAGCAGCGGCGCGATTTCCTTAACGTGGTGAAGGGTCATGCTGCTGACGACAAGATCGTAGGTGCCTTCGACCCTGTCACCCTTGTCGAGGTCCACGAGGCGGGTGGTTACGTTGGCCAGATGCTGGGTCCTGACCTTTTGATTGAGCACGTCGAGCATTCCCTGGGAGCTGTCAACGCCAGTGATGGAGCGGACCAAGGGCTGCAACTGGAGCGTCAACAGGCCGGTGCCGCAGCCGAAATCCAGCACGTCCATTTCACGGCTGGGCTTCACCGCGTCCGTGATGGCCCGGGCGACATCGCCCGCCAGTTTCAAGCGCCGGGGTTCCTGGTCCCAGTTCGGTGCTTCTTTGTCAAAATTGCGCTTCTCGTTGCTCATTACCCAGGATCATAGATGAGGCACGGTCAGTCCATCCCAAAGCAGCCTCAGAACTTCTGACTCGCCGCAGGATCTGGGAACGGCGTGGGATTTGCCTGGGCCGGTTTTCGAGTCGGGTGGTTGCTTCCCCCTCACCCCGGGCCCTCTCCCTTGGGGAGAGGGAGGACCATCGGCCGTGCTGGCCAAATCGGAGCGTCCAGGCATATCTCGCGACGGGCGAGGGGGCACCCTCTCCCCAAGGGAGAGGGCCGGGGTGAGGGGGAACTGGGCTCACCTTGTTTCCACCGGATCAGCATCTCTGAGCCTTGGTTGCCGAAATCGGGGCCACTTCATTAACTGGCCCTGGCCGAAATAGAGCTTGCCAGATGAGTTGGGGATAACAGCTTATGAGGGATATGCGTTTTGATGTTGAATCGGCCTTAGTGCTGGCGGTAGCCCTGCTGGTGATTCCGGGCACGAGTTGGGCAGTGGACGCCGCGAAAGCCAAGCGGTGCGCGTTTGTCGGCATTACGAACCTCTCTGATTTCGCCCGGAGCCCGGGAGCCCTTCCGGGCGAAACCGTTCTCACCTCGCCTGAAATGGCGGCCCCAATCGCATGGAATGAATTGGTGGTTTCCTGGAATGTTCCGTCGGGAGTGCATCTCAAGGCGGAAGCCCGCACATTCTACCCGGACCACACGACGAAATACTACACGATGGACGAATGGTCGGATGACCCCGCGCAGTTCCCCCGGCAAAGCGTGCGCGGGCAGCGGGACGCCGACGGGACCGTCAGGATGGACACGTTGGTATTGAGCAATGTGACTCGCAAGGTGCAGATCCGGCTCACGGTGGGTGGCGGGAACGGCCAGTCCCCGCTCAAGTTCGTCGGGCTCTCGTTCTGCAACAGCACTGTGCCGGCCACGGCAATGGAGCCGAACCGGGCGGCCTGGGGCAAGGTGCTGGATGTTCCCGAGCGGCGCCAGGCTGAGTATGAAGGCGGCGGCGGGTGGTGCAGTCCCACGTCGCTCTCGATGGTGCTGGCGTATTGGAGCGAGAAGCTGCATCGGCCGGAGTTGAACCACACTGTTCCCGAGACGGCCGAGGCGATCGCCGACGGGCCGCGGGGCGACACCGGCAACTGGCCGTTCAACACTGCCTATGCGGGACACTACGAAGGCATGAGGGCTTATGTGACGCGGTTGGAAGACATTGCCGAGTTGGAGGATTGGATCGCTGCGGGCATCCCGGCGATTATTTCGGTCTCCTCCTATCTGACGAACAATCGGACGAGCGGGCGGGACAATGGGCATCTCATTGTTTGCGTGGGATTCACGGACAAGGGTGACGTGGTCACCAATAATCCGGGGGTCTCAGTGAAGCGGAATGTGCGCGCGCGCCAGGTGTATCCCCGACAAAGGGTGATCAATGCCTGGGAGCATTCCAAGAACACCGTCTATCTCATTTACCCGGAAACCGTTAGGATTCCCGCCAATTCACTAGGCCATTGGGACTGAGGCGGGGGAACGTCGGACATCACGCGGCTGAGCCCGAGGGGTAGGGCGGGCACTCCGTGCGCGCCGCGGCTTGCAGGGGACTGCGAGCCCTGCCTGAGCGAGAACCGCTCGGGGCGATTGGCTTACTTCCCGAAGAACTTCGCCATATTGACTGACCAGGGCACGCGCCCGGCTTTGTCGAACCGCACCTGCACGCGCAGGATGTTCTCCTCCATTATCTTGAGCGTGTAGCCCGGGAAGTCGTAGAACAGGAAAGGGTCCGCCTGCACCCAGGGATGCTTTTCGGGCAGGTAAAGATAGACGTTGTGCGCCGTGCCGGCGGGGCCGAGCGAGACGCCGCTCAGCGTGGCAGTGGCCGTGTTCCATTCCACTGACTCCAATTCGACCCCGCCCTGGGTCACGTGGCGGTCGGTTGAGATCAATTGCGGCACGCCGCGCCGCTCATGGATGGCCAGCAGCACGACAGACGCCGGCTCCAGCCGCACGGTCAACCGCCCACGCAGCTCGCCAAAGAACTTCTGCTTCCAAAAGTCGAAGGCCACGTAGGTCTTGCCGGCATCCAGACCGAGGCGGTCCAGCGCGATGACCTTCTCGGCGGGGGACTTCTCATCGGCATTGAAGATACCCAGCACCAGCCACTCGCCGAACTTCTTCTTCACGCGCAACGCGAAGATCTCCGGCCGGTCGCGCTCGAATAGGTCAACGGGCCGGGCCGCCTCGCGGAAGGAAGGAAACGCCTTCTTGAGAATCTCCAGGCGCGGCACGTCGAGATCGGTCATGCGGTCGCCGGAAATCATGTTGCCGCCGGAGAGGGCGACGATGGTGGCGGCGGCCTGGGCCTGCGGCACGGTCAGATTGGAGAGCACGACGTGGTCGGCGTCGTTGATCCAGGCGCGGTTGTGGTAGTAATACCGCTTGGCGGCGGCGGGGGCGGTGCTGGCGGAGTGCAGGAAATACTGGTGCCAGCGTGACCGGGGGCTGATCCAGCTCGATGCGCATGCTGTCGATCAGGCCGACTGTCACCGGCCCCGGACCGCAATCGAGCAAATGCCGACGCGGTCCGATGGCCTCGCGCATGATCTCGCAGCCGCGCCGGTAAATGGCGGCCTTCGTCACCGTCGGGTCGTAGTAACGCTCCGCCGCCAGCAGCGACCATTCGACGAAATCAATCTTGATGAAATCGTAGCCCCAGTCGTTGGCCACTGTGTCGAACAGCCGCGCGCAGCCAATCCGCCGCGGCGGGATTGCGAGATGTCCAGCGCGTAGAGTTTCGGCGTTTTGCCGCTCGGCCTCCTTCGAGCCCTCGACGAGGCCCGGGCCGATCTGTTTGAGCTGTCCGTCCGGGTGATGGATGAGCCAATCCGGGTGGTGGCGATGGATTTCCGTCCCCTCGGTGATGACGTACGGCGCCAGCCAGATGCCGGGTTTCAGGCCGAGGCTGCGAATCTGCCCGGCCAGCCACTTCATGCCGTGGGGGAAACGGTCGTTGCCCTCCCAATCGCCAAAGGCGCGGTAAAAACCGTCATCCACCTGCATGTATTCGAAGCCGAACGGCTTAAGGTGGCGCGCGGCGAACTCCGCCTGCCGTAGCACCTCGGCTTCGGTGATCGCGCCGAAGAACGAGAACCAACTGCACCAGCCGTTGATCGGCGGGTTGAGCCGGACGCTTGTGCACGTCGCCGATGGCCTGGGCATAGGATTCCAGGGCGGTGAAAGGATTCGGGGCGAAATTGAACATTACGCGGTCAGAGGAGACGCTCGCGCCGGGCTTTAGCACGAACTGCTGCTCGTAAGTGGATTCGGCGACCAGCGATATCCGGCCGTCCAGGCCGGAAGCGGACTCGGCCCTCGCGAACCCGGCGGTGATTCGCCCCTGGGAAGAGTTGTTTTCGAGGTAGCCGACGACCAGGCCGTCCTTCTTGTCGCCGGTGTAAAAGGCCAGGTCCCACCAGGTCTTGATGCTTTCCCCGGGTTTGGGCTCCCTGACTTTGCCGGCGTCGTAATACATCTGGCCGTTGGTCAGAACCCGCGTCACGCCCGGCCACGAGCACGCGGCGTCCTCCTCGCGGACGGCCCGGACCGGTTCGAGCGACTGGATGACGATGGGTTCCCCGGAGACGTTCCGGCAGATGACCTCCACCACCAAAGCGTCGAGCCGGTCATAGAGTGTCGCCCGCACCTCGAAATCGAGCTGCTTCCGGCCATCCGCGCAGCGGGCGACGAGCTGTTTTCCCGCCCCCAACGCATCGGCAACCGGCTTGACCTCGATTTCGCGCGTGTAGTCGGAGTCCCCGGTGCTCCGGACGCCGGTGGCCGTGACGGCGCGGGCAACGCCGTTGGCGAGCAGCGGCGCCCCCTTGCGCCACGCCGACAGCTTTCCGGAAGCCGTTGCGAAGTGGACCCCAAACAGGGCGGTCTGGATTTGCGGCGCGGCGGCCTGCCCGGACGCGGCGCCGAAGGTGCGCCGCAGGCCGACCTGAACGCTCGCGCCCGCCAGAGCCATCGTCTTGATAAACCTGCGTCGCGGTGTCAGAAAGTGCATAGTGGTCGCCGGGTTCGGGTTGCCTGTGCGTTGCTCAACGAGCGCATTTATCCGTGAATTTCCCGCCAGGCTGCAACTGTCGAAATCGTGCGCAGAATCGAAGCAAGCCCTGCGAGCAGGCGGTTTCTGGCGGGCCTCAACGGCGATCTCACCTGTTGAAGGCGACCGACCGCCCGTTTCCGATTTCAGCTTTCAGTATTTCAGAAAGGCGTTGGCTTTGTCCCGGCTAAGGCGGGCAGGTTCTTGGCCAGAATGAAGCTCTCCTGACCAGGGAGGGCCACTGCCGAACGAGAGCCGACGGAGAATATGACAAACTCATTCACCCTTTCTGAACAAGCCGCACCCCGGCGTCTGCGGCATTCGGAACATTCGAGCGCCGGACCATCAGGACGTAGAGGTCTGGCTTCACCTCGCTGCCAGTCTGCGTAACCGCTCTGAGACCACAAGCATGGCCCGGCCTTGATGGTAGCATTCGGTCCACATGTCCGCTTTTACCCGGCTGATCGGAGTGCCATCGGCGCGGACCGTCGCCCACCAACCGCCATGAACCGGGTCAACTTGTGATTTGCGGATCCATTCCCATTCCTTCACGAAGGCGTCCCAGTAGCGGCTGGTTTCCTTCCCGAATCGCTCATGCAGCAGCAGCAAGGCGTTGAGATGTTCGGCCTGAACCCACCAGATCTTCTTGGTGTCCACCTCCCCCGTCACCACCCCTTCCAGGTTGATTACCGCAGAGTCATACAATCCGCCGCGATCGTTGTCCCAGCCATATTGCAGGGCGTGATTGACCAGGTGACGGGCCGCGGTCCAATTGCGCGGGTCATCGCCTTGGCCAAGGGCCTCCGCGGCTTCCACCATCAGAAAGCCGGTCTCGACATCGTGGCCAAAGGAGTCAGGGCTGAGAGTGCGCTGCCAGTCGGCGCTGAGGAACTGGATCAAATAGCCAGGCTCCGAATAAATCCTGGTTCGGCAGATTTCCAGCATCTCCTGCACCCGCTGCTTGACCAGAGGATCGGGCCATACCTCGTATAATCCTGTGAGCGCCTCCAGGATATGGATGCTGGTGTTCATGGATTTCTGCCCCGCGGCCGCGCCTACCGCATTGGCCCGGGCCGGGTTCGCCGGTTTGCCATCAGGCCCAATGTTCTCGAAGTAGCCCAGGTGGTTACTGTCATGTGCATGAGTTTCCATCCACAAGAAGGCCTTCTTGGCCAGGTCGAGCGTGGCCGTGTCTTTGGTCGCCCGGTAACTCGCCGCCAGGGCATAAATCCCAAAGGCATGCCCATACATTTGCTTGGGGCCGTCAACGGGCTGCCCGTCGCGGCGGATGGTCCAAAAGAAGCCTCCGCCCTCCTTATCCCACATCTTCTCTGCCAGAAAAGCAGCGCCCCGGCGAGTCATGGCCAGGTACATCTCGGCCTTGGCAGGGAAACGCTGGGCCGCTTGCGCGCTCGTCCAGGTGAGACGGCTCTGATAGACGATGCTTTTGGTGTCGCCCGGCTGCCGGGTCCAATCCAATCCGTAATTCTCGAAAAATCCCCCGCCTCGCTCATCCGCTGCCGTGGGAAAGAACTTGTCGAGAATCTGGTTCCGCAGGTTCGCCTCAACCTCATCCGCGATGCGCAGATATTCCCCCTTCTTTTGCGGATGAACTGCCAGTTTGGCGATCACTTGCTTCAGCTTTTCCTGTCCGGCGGCATCAGCCGGCAGCGCCTCGGCTTGAAAAGCCGGATAGAGTTTATCCCAGATGGCATTCATCTCGCCCTGGAAGTTGCCGGTGTCGGCCGTGATGGCAATCACCGTATCCCGGGCGGGAATCACGACGCAGAGCTGGCCGCCGGCCCCGTCGCCGCGATACGCATTATGGGTGCAACGCCAGAATTGAAAGCCGTACCCCTGTTGCCAATCAACGCCGATCCTGGCGTGGGATTCCTGGTCATTCGCGACCTGCTTGCGCGTGGCCTGTGCGATCCATTGCTCCGGGATCAATTGGTTGCCCTCCCACTTTCCCCGTTGCAGATAAAGCTGGCCGAACTTTGCGATGTCTTCCGTGCAAAGCTTAAGGCCATAGCCGCCCAGTGAATTGCCTTCGGGACTGCTGGCCCACTCAGGATGCTCGATCCCCAGCGGCTTAAACAATCGCGGTTTCAGAAATTCCAGTGTGGTCTGGCCGGTCACCTTGGTGACGATGGCCGAGAGGGTATAGCTGCCCATCGTATTGTATTGGAAGTGCGTGCCCGGCTTGTGCGGGACGGGATGGGCCAAAAACTGTTTCACCGACGGCGCCCCGCCTACGGCCTTCGGCTCGGTGTCGTGGCCGCAGGTCATAGTGAGCAGGTCGCGCACCGTCATGGCTTTGAGGTTGTCGGAAGGGGCCGCTGGTGCGTCGGCGGGAAAGAATTTCAGCACGGGATCGTCCAGGCTCAGTTTTCCGTCTGCGATCGCCAGCCCAACCGCCGTTGCGTTGAAGCTCTTGCTCAGGGACGCTAACACATGCGGTTTGTCCGGCGCCTCGGGTTTCCACCATCCTTCGCCGATTACCTTGCCGTGCCGCACCACCATGAAGCTGTGCAACGTATTGATCTTATCGAGCGCTTCGACAAACTCGCAAATGGCTTGGGACGAAATGCCCTGCGCCTCAGGGGTGCTTCGCGGCAGCGGCATGTTTGCCGCCGGTGTGCCAGCCATTGTAGCAAGAAGAAATGCGCTGATCGCCGCCGAAAGCAGGATTCTGTCTTTCATGCTTCTATGTCTATGCGTAAGGGATAGAGGTGTCAAAAGGGAACGAGCGATCCTCAATAGACGAGCTGCTTTGCAGGCTGCGAGGAAACCCAACGGCAGATTTGCTGACAGAAGGATGAGGGACATAAAGATAAACCGGAATCCCATTTCTCGGTCCCTCTGTCTTCCTGTCAGTTTTTCCCGCCTCGTTGCCGCTAAGAATTGCGCCGCCTCACTTCTGCATCTCGGCGGTTTGATGGTATTCTTTGAACGTGAACAGCAGCGCGGCAAGGGTCAGGAATAGGGCGGTGGCCAGCACCAGCGCCCCCAGCGCCAGGGGGACGCCCGTGGCGCTCCATTCGTAAATCCCTTGCAGGGCCGGGTTGTGCGAGAGCAGGGTCTTGAGATGGCGCATCATGGAGAGGGTATTGATGTTGGTCGGAATGCGGCCGATGCCCAACTCGACGATGAAACCATAAACCAGCGCCACGGCCATGTAGCGCTTCGCGACCTGGCCCAGGAAAACACCCAACGCGCTCCAGGTCAGCACCGCCAGGAACTGCGCGGCCAAAAACAGCGGCAGCAGCGCGCCCAGTGAGGGAATTTGGCGCAGACCGCCGACGGCAAACAGCAGCAGTGTCTGGGCCAGCAGCACGAGCTGCAGCCAGGCGGTTTGCGTCAAATACTTCAGCACCAGCAGTCTCGCCCGGCTGAGGGGGCGAGTGACCAGGAAGCTGAGCGTGTCGGCCTGCAACTCATCCCGGATTAACCCGCCGCTGGCCTTGACACATTGCAACGGCAGGATGATGAAAAAATAGAAATCAGTCAGCCAATGATAAAACGGCGCGGTGCGGCCCCAAAACGGCTCGCGTATGTTGTTTTGGCGCCGGAGGATTTCCTGTTTCACCAGGCTCTGAAAGCGCACGAACTGGGCTTCGTCGAGGACCGTTTGCGCGCGAGTCTGAATGCGCTCGTAAGTGGCTTTGATTTGCGCCTTCTGCCGTTTGACGCTGGTCTCCCCCGATTCAGTCGCGGGCTCGCGGCCGGCGGCGCCTTGCGCGCGGGCAAACTCCTCCTGGCAGATGGTGAGCAACTGGGATGATTGCTCGGGCCGCAGGGGCAGTTTCGAGTGGGCCAGGCGCGCGGCAAACGCTCCCACCTGGCCCGCGGGATTTCCCAGCGATCCCTGGCGGCGTCCCCAGCGTTGGGTGGAAGGCGTCGTGAGATAGACGAGGACCGGCAAGGCCAGCAGCATGAGCACGCCCAGCGGAACACGCTGCCAGGTCAACTGCGGCCTCCAGGTAAACAGCCAAATCCCGCGCAGAGCGCCAAGAAAGGAGGGTCGCAGCGTGAGGGAACCCACGCGAGTTTCTGGAACGGAGGGCGGTAGTGCGGCAGGAGGGTTCATTTTGGCAATCCCTCGTGGGAAATCCGAAATCCGAGGGCCGAAATCCGAAAGAAGCCCGAAGCCCAACATTTCCGAATTCGCTCATGTCGTCACCTTGTCAAAGATGTTCTTCAACGAGCGGCTTTGGCTGCGGATGGCATGAACCGTCACGTTGCTTTCGAGGAGCAAGCCGGTCCAGCGTTCGTAAAAGGCCGGGGCATCCTTTACCCGGATATGGAGCCAGCCGTCTTCGCCATCCAGATCGAAGCCGAGCAACACCCCCGCCTCGAAAAGGTGCCGCGCGAGTGTGTCCGGGGAATCGCACTGGATGGACAACTCCTCGGACCAGTTCTTGAGGTCGCCGCGGATTTCTTTCTGGCTGCCGGAGGCGAGGATGCGGCCCCAGTTCAGGATGAGGATGTTCCTGGCAGAGCGATTCCAACTCCGCGAGGATGTGGCTGGAGATGAGGATGCTCACCCCGTCGGCGGCCAATTCCTTCAGGATATGGCCTACCTCCTGCCGGCCCATGGGGTCGAGTCCGTTCATCGGCTCGTCGAGCACCAGCAAATCCGGTTCGTGCAACAACCCCTGGGCCAGCTTTACGCGCTGTTTCATCCCTTTGGAATACTGCCCCATGCGCTTGCCCCAATGCTCGCGGGGCAGGGCGACTTTATCCAAAGTGGCCTCACAGCGGCTGTCGGCCACGGTCCCCGCCATTCCGGAGAGGTACGCCAGCCCGCGCAACCAATCGAGCGGGCGCAGTTCCTTGGGCACCGCCTCGCGCTCCGGACAATAGCCGATGCGCTGGACGAGCCGCGGATTGTTCCACGGCGCCTCCCCGAAAACCGTCAACCGCCCCGAACTGGGCTGAAGCTGACCGGTGACGATCTGTATGAGGGTGCTCTTGCCCGCGCCGTTGGGGCCGACCAATCCCGTCAGGCCGGGGCCGATCTCGAAGGTGACATTGTTCAGCCCCATCACCATGCCGTACCACCGGCTCAATTCTTCGGCCTGGACGATTGCGCTCATTCCGGTTTGACACGTTTGCCGACCACAATGGCGGCGAGTCCGGTCATTAACAGCAACGCCACCAGTGCTCCCCCAATGGCCGGGGAAGTCAGCGCCGCCATCGTATCGGGCCGGATATTGCTCAACATGGGGCCGAGGATGGGCACGTTGTCCTGGGCGATCTTGAGGTCGTCACCGAGCCGGAATACGGCCCGGGCGATTTGGTCGAGGTTGAAATTGAAACTCAAGTGGCGGAGCCAGGGCTGCGTGTGGGCCGCGATCGGCACCACCACCCCGCCCAGAATCCACCAGGTGTACCATAGGCTGATGGTGGTTTTCTCCTTGGTCGAGATGGCCGAGACGCCGAGGACCAGCGCGCTCAGGATGCACATGCTGCTCAGCCCGTAGATTAAGACGTGGCAGAGGGGGATGCGGGCATGCCAGAAGAAGCGCCAGTCCGGCGCCAGGAGGTTGCCGACAAACCACGCGGTGCAAACCGGTCCCAGCCAGGTCAGGACCAGCAGCCCGAACGCGGCGGCGAATTTCCCCAGCAGATAATCGCCGCGGCTGACGGCCTTGGAGGAATAAATGATGATGGCGTTGCTGGCCAGGTCGCGCGTGATGAACTGCGGCAGGGCCATCCCGAGGACAAAGATGCTCAGGGGCATCAGGAAGACGCCAAAGAAATAGAACAACACGTCTTGCGTCGTGCGCACGGAGACTTCGGGGTGATTCTCGAGCCAGGCGGTGAACATGCGGACAAAGCCCTGGAGTTCCGGGTTCAGGTTGCCGACCCATTGCACGATGATGCTGTCCCTCACCAGGAGCTGGCCCACGAAGAAGAGCAGCGCGATCATGGCCAGTCCGGCGCACCAGCAGAGGACGGCCAGATGCCGTATCCATTTGTTTTGCAGGGCCGCGGTCAGGCCATTCCAGGCAATGGCCCAGCGCCGGCGCCACAGCCCGAGGTGGACGCCGTCCCAATGCTGGTAGCTGGTATCATGCAGCGGCATGTGAAATCTCCAGGGCCTGGACGAAGGTTTCCTCCAGCGCGTTGGGGCTGGGAATGATTTCGAGCGGCACCAGCTTGAGTTCGTGCAGCACGGTTAACAGCGGGTTCAATGACTCGGCCTGGTGCTCGATCTTAAGGTGGCCGTTGGGGAGCACCTCGCACGGCCAGGAGCGCCGCGCGCACGCCGCCTGCAAATCCAGGTGCCCCGCGGACATGACCACCTCCGCGGCGCCCCGTTTGCGCGCCTTCAAATTCTCGAGGGTGTCGTGCACCAGCACCCGGCCGCGGGCGATGATGATAATCTGCTCGCAGATCTTATCCACATCCTGCAATAGATGCGACGAGACGACCACGGTCATGCCATAGACTTTCCACAGGCTCTGGACCAGCTCGAGGATCTGCGCCTGGCCTTTGGGGTCCAGCCCGTTGGTCGGTTCATCCAGGAAGACGATTTCCGGGTCGTGGACGATGGCCTGCGCCAGCTTGAGCCGCTGCCGCATGCCGGTCGAGTAGGTGTCAGCCTTCCGGTAACGCTCCTGTCCCATGCCGACGAAATCGAGCATCTCATGAGCGCGCTGCCGCGCGGCCTGGAAGGGCAGACCGCACAACTGCGCGCAATAGGTGACATACTCGCAGCCGGCCATGCCGGGGATGTGGCAATCCTGTTCGGGAGTATAGCCGACCCGTTTGCGTATCTCACGGCCTTCGCGGCCGACCTCGCGCCCGAGCAGTTTGGCGGAGCCGGAAGTGATGGGTTGAAGCTGGAGCAGGCACTTCATGAAGGTGCTCTTGCCGGCGCCGTTGGGGCCCAGCAGCCCGATCGCGCCCGGCGCGACCGTCAGGTTCACCCCATCCAACGCGCGCTGCGGCCCGAAGACTTTCGTCAGGGCTTGCGTTTCAATAACCGGCGCGGTCGGCATCTTCAGGCGGATCTTGGAGACATCCCCTGGAGCGGACAAACAGATTCTCGGTGAGAGCGCATATCAAGGATCTGACCGGCGGCTGGGCGAAAGCTCACGCGGGTTACGAATTCCATTAAATTCCACACGCGCCAGTTATAGCCGTTGATCTGCCCCGAGGCCAATTACAAGCCTGGGTCGGTTTTGGAGCCGCGCGGTGGGAGGCAGATCGGATTACTTCGTCGCCGAGTCCGCGGACCGATCCCCCTTCACATCATTCACTGTCGCCTCCGGCCAGCCGTCGGCGTTCCAACGCAGCGGCATTATTGCCAGGGTGGCTCTTCCATCCATTCGAAGGTCGCCCTCGAAGTCCGACGTGAACCAATCCTTTCCTTGCGCGTGCAATGTTCCCGCATGTCCCGGGCCGATCAACGGACCGTTGGTCGTTGCCAGAAAAAGACTGCCGCCGCTGTGCAGCATGTCCACCCCGGCCTTGTCCAGGTAAGGTCCGGTCACAGCTTCGCTCCGCCCGATGCGAATGTTGTAAGTGCTCTCAGGGCCCCGACAACAGCTACCCCAGTTCACAAACAGATAATAATAGTCGTCATGCCGGCACAGATATGAAGCTTCGATTGACTCATTGTAGGCGATGGAATACAGCTTCGAATCCGGTGCCATTCGTTTGCCCGTCTGCGGATCCAACTGAATCAATTTAATGCCGGTCCAATAGGAGCCGAAGGTCATCCACAGGCTTCCATCGCTGTCGTGAAACACGGATGGGTCAATGGCGTTGTAACCGTCGCCGTCCTGCGTCCGCACGACGAACCCTTGATCGGTCCAGTGATAGGCCGGATCGTCCGGGTCCAAAGTGGGATTGGTCGCCAGCCCGATGGCCGAGGTCATTTTCCCCATCGAGGAAACCGAGTAATAAAGGAGATACCGGTCGCCGAGCTTCGTGATATCGGGAGCCCAATATTGCATGTTGCGATTCTCTGGAACGATCTTGGCAATCCACTCCGGTGCAGCCTTGAATACGGCCGGCCCGCGTTCCCATTTCACGAGGTCCCTGGAACGATACGAAGGCACTCCCCGGCCCGTGTAGAAGACCCAGTATTCATCTTTGCATTTCGCGATGCTGGAAGGATCCCGAGTGCTGATGCCGCGACTTGCCGATTGTTCCAGCGGCAGGACGGAAATGGGCTTTTGCGAGCCCGGTTTGGCTCCATCAGCTTGCGACGGCGCTGCGATTGGACAGGACAACGCTCCCATCAACGCGGCACCCAGCACCACGCGCTGGCCGAGAGGGTGACTTTGTTTGGGCTTCATCCACGCCAGTATGGAGCGGATTCCATCGGGATTCAAGGCAGCAATAAGCAACCAGCTTCGCTCTCAGATTCAAATCCATTTGCCAGTGCAGAATTTAGACCCTTAGCGAGCCACGGAAACCCCTGGCGCTATGGTAAGACTACCGCGCCCCTCGAGACAAGCATCGGTGGGGCGGATCACCTGAGCGAATCTACGGTTTGACGCTTTGTTAGGCGGCGATCCAGTTCTCGGAAGCGAGGCGATTCCAGGCGATCGGGATGTGTTCGGGCCGGAACATCTGCCGCTTCCGCTCGTTCCAGGCGGCGAGCGCGTTGGCAGCGTCCTGATCGTCTTCGGAGGGCGGGTCGGCGTGGCTGGCCAACCAGTGGAGCGAGGACAGTAGCTCCAGGCCGTACGGGGTCTCGAAGCCATCGATGAGACGGCTGACCCGCTCGAGGCGGCGATGTTCGTCGCCATGGCCAGCAAGGAAAGCGTTGGCCTCATCGGCGGCACCCGGGAGAAGTTCAATTTCGACATCGGGCTTCTGGCTGTCGCCGTAGCCTGAGGTGTAGTGCCTCTCCAGGGCTTCGAGGACCTTGTTGAGGTTGGGGGCGTAGGGACCGTAGTGGCCGGCCTCGTATCTCAGACGGAGCGGCTGCCCGGCTTCCTGGAGGAAGTAAGCAAGCTTCTGGATTTCCAACAGGGTGAGCCGATAGGACTGGGAGGCGTAGAGGTCCATCAGCCGGATGAAAAGGGCCCGGGCGATTGTAAGGTGGGGGCGTGTGGTGCGCACCGGCATCTGGCGGGCTTCGGGGGCACCCGCAGGTTCATACAGCAGAACACGGACGCTCGGCAGAGCCGCGAAAGCGGTTTCGATCATGGGTCTGACCCGATTCCAGTCTAAGCCGCCGAGGCCGCAGCCGAGAGGGGGGACCGCAATGCTGGTGATTCCGAGGCGGCGAACGTCCGCGACAAGTGCTTCGAGGCCAGCCTCAATATCTTCGTAGCGGGAGTTGGCGCGCCAGTCCCGCTTGGTGGGGAAGTTAATGACGAATTTGGGATTGAGCATGGAGCGCAGCTCAAAAATGTGCATGCGGCCGGGCTGGACCCCCCCGGCGGCGCACGCCTTCCGGTAGTCCTCAAAATTGTCCGGATAGGCTTTCTTGAACTGAAGCGCGATGCCCTTGCCCATGAACCCGACACAATTGACGGTGTTCACCAGGGCTTCGGCCTCTGCCTTCAAGATGTTGCCGCGAGTGATTTCGACCATAACCGTCTGCACGTTAATAATAGTACCACCCCGTGTTGATGTTGACTAGCTTTCGTTGCTCGGCGGGAAAGTCGTTGAGGACGGCCTCGACGCGAGCTTTGGTGGCCGCGTTCTGGACCGTGATGTCCTGAATGACTTCCCAAGGACAGAATTCGTGAATGAGGAACTCGGCCTGCTTGCGACGCTGGCGGTCCATGTCGTTGACGTTGTCCTTCCAATAGCGCTGGTTGACCATGTCCCAGTCCACGTGGTTCAGGTCGGCGACATTGTCGAACCATTCGGTGTAGGCAGCGATGCCGTGGCCGTCGGCGAAGACGAAGCGGAGGCCGGCGGCGACGACGGCCTGAACGGTGGTCTGGAGGTAAATGATGGGCTCCTGGCCTTCGTCGTAGCCGGCGACCCAACCGGTCTTCAACTGGAAGAGCATGGGCGAGAGGTAACCGAAGTAGAAGGGCACGTAGTCGTGGATGGTGCCGCCCGGGCCGCAGGGGACGGGCCGGGCGCGGCGGACGTTCTGGATGTCAACGTTGTGGATGGTACGAAAGGGCAACGCGTCGTTCGGAGTGTGGTTGGTCGAGTGGAGGCCGCCGCGCGCCAGAATGGTGCGCAGATTATCCACGTGGAGGATCCTCAGGATTGGGGTTGGATTGGGCTGTGGCATTCTGGGCCTCAGTCGAGCAGGAGTTGGAAGATATCTTCGATGTTTTGGAACTCGCCTTCGGGGAACCAGATGGGGGCAATGTACATCAATTGTGGTTCTGCAGGAGGGTCTCGACCCAGTCCAAGTGCCGGTGGAGTTTGAGGTAGAATCGTGCCGCCGTGCTAAAGGGAGCATTGGGCGCGAGCCTGCTCTCAAGGCGAGTGCGGATAGTTATCCTTTCAGCAGAATCTGCGGGCAGCGCCTCGTGTGCACGCACGTCATCTGCGATGACAATGCACAACTGCTCACGCTTCGAATTGAATTCAGGGTGGTCTAGGTTCAGTATAATCTTGCTTTGCTCGACCCGCTGTTCGGCAACCGCATTGGCTGCGAAGTCGGGGTTCAGAATCGGGCGTCCGTCTGCCTGAAATGCCAGCAACTCGCAGTCCTTTAATTCACAGGGGTCCAAGATCACCGGCTTCTCGATCCGCAGCCGATTTCTCCCTGTAGCGCGCAGCCCGGGCGGGAGAAGCGGGAAGTTGTCCCCCTTACCACCGGCACATCCGTGTTCCGCGTTATGCTCAGGACTATTCGCCCAAGGACATGATACGCGATAGTTGTCGGCATCAAACGCTAGCCACCAGTAGTCGCAGACTGGTCGATAATGGTCCATTGCCAACGGGGCTCCGATGAGTTCGACCTCGGTGTACCAGCATTTATTGCCCAAGATATTCGTTAAACGGTCCTTGATTGGCTTCCATTTGTTTGGCCCGTTTCTTTCCGTGTGTGCTTTGCGATCTGCTGGTGGCATCCCTGCAAGTTTCTTGTGAGCCCGGTGCAGTCGCTTCCGTGAGTTCTTGCCGTCATTATCGGTGAAGACTTGTGCGAGAAGAGGCTTAAGCTGGATATGACGCATGATCAAGGCTGGGTTGGCGGGTGCCGCAGCCGGAGAAAGGCGACGTAGTCTGGATCTCTCTCGCTGACACCCGGCAGGATTTCCAACTGGGCGTTGAGCGCCCTGAGCTGTGCTTTGTCTTGGGCGGTGAGTTCCGGCTTGATGCTGATAGCGAGCCGTTTAGTGAGCAACTTCTGGGTCTCCTTATCCAGACTTGACGGAAGTCCAAAGAACTCACTGCTGCACAGAAGGTTTGCAACACCTTGACCGCGGGGATTGCGAAGAGGACGGGAGAAGAGCGGTTGATTTGGCGCATGGGCATGTGCCAACAGGACTTGGTCTTTCACCATTCCGGAGATCATCACCGGGTCATGGGTAGCCATCAGTACAGTAGAACGCAGTTGTTGCTCAGCCTTGAAGGCCTCCGTCAACATGCTCGAATACTCCCAAGACCATTTGGGGTTCAGATGAGTGTCGGGTTCATCGAGCAGAACCAGGTTGTCTTTTTGGTTCGTTAGCCTGACAGCGCCAACAACCGCCAGGAGTTGCTTTTCCCCTTCGCTGAGGTGGTCGAAAGGAAATGCGTCCACCGCATTCTTTCCCCTTAATTGAAAGAAAACCCGACGGAGCATGCCCCTCAACCTGAGACTTTCAAGAGCGAGGTACAGGTTATCACCATCTGCCTCAAGCCGACGGGCCAATTTGTTAATTCCAACATTCGACTCAGCTCGGAAGTGGTAGATTCGTTCCTCTCTGTTGGCATCCCCCTGCTTGGGTGGTGCGATAGTCGCAGGCATTTCGGGTGGGATAACCTCGGGCTTGTGGGTCTCCTGATAACTCGAGGTTTCGTCAAGGGCAGCGACGATTCGCCGGATGGCGCCTTCGGTGTTCCAAAGCTTGGGCTCATGGCGCTCCGTGTCAAAGCCTTCGGGAGAGCGCAGGACAATGCTTACGTCGAAGATCTCTTCCAGTTCCAGATGATTGAGCAAGTCCCGTTGCCCGTGGGCGAACAGCGCGAGGAGAATTAACTGCGACTGCTCGTTACTGGACTGCACAAAGAGGGGTCGAAAACGGTCGGTTTCCGGGCTGCGGGTAAGCTTCTGGAAATGCCGACGATAGCGGGCAACCAATTGTTGGACCCGCGGACACTCGCCGGAGTAATAGACAAGGGTAAGCTCCGGGTAAAATACCTGCGCTGGGCCATCGCGCAGTCGCTTTGCAAAGTGATCCAGCGCCATGCGCTGGCCATCGACCATGACTGAGGTCCGACGGCCTTCGCGCTGCAGCACGACCACCCGATTCTGGGCTTCAAATTCCAGCCTGAACTCAAATCGCGGTGGTTTCTCGAAATAGCAGCCGACGAGGATTTGGATAATGGCTTCGATCAGGTTCGATTTCCCGCTGCCATTGCTGCCGATGACGGCGTTGATCAACGGGGATTGGGAGAACTCGATGTCACAAGAACGGACGTTCTTGTAGCCCTCAATCTGGAGCTGCCTAAGTTTCATCGCCTCCTCCTTTCGAAGTGCTCGTGAGTTCGGCGAGGAGAGTGGAGTGGTGGCGGGGCATAGCTCAGTCCTGCGTGGTTAATTGGGCAACTACGGCTGCTGTGAGGTCTTCGGCGGCACAGCGAGATTCCCCAAGTTGGGCGTCTAACTTGTCGAACCAAAGCCATCAACTCATCAACCTTAGCGACAATGCGGTGTTGCTCGGGAACGGGTGGAATTGGGAGGCTCAATTGCCCCACCAATTTCATGTTCAGGCCCCGGCGCTGATCTTGCCCGGTGATCTCACGGATCGCGAAATACCGGCCTCGGAGATTCCAGAAGACATACTCAGGGAGAAGCAACTCCCTCGAGTAGGGCAGCATTGCCACCAAGGATTGATTCAATGCGGCCTCGGTTCGCAGCAAGGCTACCGTCGCACGCGTTCTTCCTTGGCCGTTAAGTGCAATCAGAATCGAGTTAGGGGGGATGATTTTGCAGTTACTATTGCGAAGACCTTTTTCGGTGATTCTGCCGTCGCAGTCGAAGATCTCACCCTTGTTGATATCACCTGAAACAAGCCACTTCGTTTCGCCACCAAAGTAGGCTGGCTCCTGCCGGCTAGGTGTTGCCCCGGTTTGCAAGTCGCAGACGTCGGCAATGACGCAGCGTTTCCAAGACGGGGGTAGCTGAGCTTCATCACCGGCACTGATCATGGAGTCTTCAGATCGGCGACGGACTTTGCCCTGTTCTACCAGTTGATCTCTGACACTAATTATCTTATCGAGAACGACCGACCCCGGCTCGTCACTGGAATTTTGTGGAAGCAAGCGCCCTGTCGTTGCCAAGCGCAGGACTAACTCACGAATTCTCGACGCTGAATTGGGTGCTTCAGCAAGCTGGTCAAACCTGTGGAAGAATGTGTCCCAGATGTGGTGGCCTCCGGTGCCACTGGCTGCGACTGCATGTTCGAGTTGAGTTTTGAGCATATCCCGCGTGATAACGATATTTGCCCGAGAGTTCTCATGCAGCCGGGAGAGAGCATCAACGTCCTGAGGCGCGGCGCTGTGTTTGAATGGATTGCTGATATCGAGATCGTAGTTTCTGGCTGCTATGTCATCCATAGAAACGCGCCAGGCATTTTCGTTTTCCACGCGGTGATGCCACCATGCTTTCTCGGGCTCGAACTCCTCGTTGCGGATGGGTTTGCCCTTGTTGTAGCTCTTGGCGCCGGGCGGATAGGGATGCTCGTAATACCAGACTTCTTTCGTTGGCTGGCCCTTGGTGAAGAAGAGGAGGTTGGTGCGGATGCCGGTGTAGGGGTTGAAGACGCCGTTGGGCAAGCGGACGATGGTGTGAAGGTTGCACTCGCTTAGGAGCTTTTCCTTGATCCGCGTCTTCACGCCCTCGCCGAAGAGGGTACCGTCGGGCAGCACGAGTCCGGCGCGGCCGCCGGGTTTGAGCGCGCGCATTAGAAGCACGAGGAAAAGGTCGGCGGTCTCGCGGGTGCGGAACTCGGCCGGGAAGTTCGACTCGATACCATCCTCCTCCATGCCGCCGAAGGGCGGGTTGGTGACGATCACGTCGACGTAGTCGCGCGGCTTCCAGTCGGTGAGCGGACGGGCGAGGGTGTTGTCGTGGCGAACGTTGGAGGGGACGTCGATGCCGTGCAGGAGGAGGTTGGTCATGCACAGGACGTGTGGGAGGTGCTTCTTCTCGATGCCGGCGAAGCAGTCCTGGATTTCCCGTTCGTCGGCCTCGGTCCTGGCTTGCTTGCGCAGGTGCTCGATGGCGCAGACGAGGAAACCGCCGGTGCCGCAGGCGGGGTCGAGGATGGTCTCGCCGAGGCGGGGATTGACCTGCTCGACGATGAACTGGGTGACGGCGCGGGGTGTGTAAAACTCGCCGGCGTTGCCAGCGGACTGGAGGTCCTTGAGGAGCTTCTCGTAGATGTCGCCGAACATGTGGCGATCGTCAGAGGCGTTGAAGTCGATGCCGTTGATCTTGTTGATGACCTGGCGCATCAACGTGCCGTTCTTCATGTAGTTGTTCGCATCCTCAAAGGACATGCGGATGAGCCCGGCGATCTTGTCGCCGCCGCCGGTGAGGGCTTTCAGTTTCGGCAGGAGAGAGTTGTTGACGAAATCGAGCAAGGCGTCGCCGGTGATGCCCTCGTCGTCGGTGGCCCAGGCGGACCAGCGCAGGTGTTTCGGCAGCGGGGATTTATAGTCGTCACGGATGAGTTCGAGTTCTTTTTCGCGGTCGTCGAAGATTTTGAGGAAGAACATCCAGCCGAGCTGCTCAAGGCGCTGGGCATCGCCGTAGGTGCCGGCGTCCTTGCGCATGATGTCCTGGATGGTTTTGACGAGGTTAGAGACGTTGGGCATCGGGGGAAGTCTAGAGTTGAGAGTTTGCTAGGCGGCTTGCTGGTAGAGGGCGGTTTCTAGTTCGTGCGTGGCGGCGAGGTAGTTCTGCTTGCCGCCGAAGTAGTTGACGATTTCGACCGGCGTGCCGAAGAGGGTAAGGGGATCCACCTTGAGGATTTCGAGAGACTCGAGGCTTTTGAGGTCGGTATCTGCGTATTTCTGGAGCAGAGCGCCGAGGACGGCACGAGCTTTGTCGCCGTACTTGGCGAAGATATTGCGTTTCTTCACCTTCTCCGCCCGCTCCTTGCGGGTGAGCGGCTTTTGGTCGAAAGCGACGTGGCAGATGAGGTCGAAGGCGTCGTAGTCGCGCCCGACTTGCTCGGCGAGCTCATCGAGGAAAACGCCTTTGGCGGCGAGCTCCTCGAGAATGGCCTGTTTCCGCTCGGCCCGGTTCCAAACGGTGAGGAAGGCGTCGAGCGAGGCGTAGGCTTGGCGGACGTTCTTGCGGGAGTAGTCCTTGAGCGACTCGGTGATGAGCTTGCCGCTGGCGTCGAGGTATTGGACACGCTCAGTGGCGACGGTGACTTCCACGTCGTCCACGACGTAGCGCGCTGGCTTGACGGCGGTGGAATCCTCCTGCCCATCGTGGAACAGGTCGCCGCCCCCCGCGGGGTCAGGGTATTCAGAATCAAGTTCTTGATCGGGCGGAACCACGGATTGGTCTCCCGCCGGCTCGTAGATCTGTACGGGGTCGCCGTCGAAGTCAGGATCCGCGAAGAGGGCGGTGGCCCGCCGGAAGTCCATGATAGTGAAGAAGAATTTGTTGTAGTCCTCGTTGATGCGGGTGCCGCGGCCGATGATCTGCTTGAATTCGGTCATGGAGTTGATGGCGCGATCGAGGACAATGAGGTGACAGGTCTGGGCATCCACGCCGGTGCTCATGAGGCGGGAGGTGGTGCAGATGACAGGGTAGGTGGATTCCGGGTCTATAAAATTATCGAGCTGGGCCTTACCCTCGTCATTGTCGCCGGTGATGCGCATGACATATTTCGCGTTGGCGGCGGCGAGGTCGGGGTTGGCGTTGACCATGGCCTGCCGCATGCGCTCGGCGTGGTCGATGTTTTCGCAGAAGATGATCGTCTTGGCGAAGCGGTTGGTGGCCTTGAGGAACTCCGTGACTTTGGCGGCTACGAGTGCGGTGCGCTTTTCGAGTATGAGGTTGTGGTCGAAGTCGCGGTCGTTGTATTCGCGGTCCTCGATGAGTTGGCCGTACTTGTCGGTCTTTCCGGCTTCGGGGCGCCAGCCGTCGAGGTCCTTGTCGAGGCCGATGCGGACGACTTTGTAGGGGGCGAGAAAGCCGTCGGAGATGCCCTGACGGAGCGAGTAAGTGTAAATGGGATCACCGAAATAGGCAATGTTGGAAACTTCTGTGGTTTCCTTAGGCGTGGCGGTGAGGCCGATCTGGGTGGCGGAGGAGAAATATTCGAGGACTTTGCGCCAGGACGCGTCATCGGCGGCACTGCCACGGTGGCACTCGTCCACAACGACGAGATCGAAGAAGTCCGGGGAGAACTGCTTGTAGATGTTCTGTTCTTCCTCGGTGCCCATGACCGCTTGATACAGGCAGAGGTAAACCTCGAAGGATTTATTGACGGTGCGATTGGTGATCTTAGTCATCGCCTGACCGAACGGCTTGAAGTCGTTGATCTTGGTCTGATCGGCGAGGATGTTCCGGTTGACGAGGAAGAGGATGCGCTTCTTGGTGCCGGACTTCCAGAGGCGCCAGATGATTTGAAACGCGGTGTAGGTCTTGCCGGTGCCGGTGGCCATCACGAGCAGGATGCGGGTTAGCCCTCGTGCAATGGCGTCCACCGTGCGGTTGATGGCGATGATCTGGTAGTAGCGGGGAATTTTGGGGGAGCCATCCTCGTAGTAGTCCTGCGTGGCGACGGCTTTCTGGTCCGCTGTGTAGCCTTTGGCCTTGCAGTAACGTGCCCAGAGTTCCTCGGGCGTTGGGAACCGGTCGAGCGGAATCTCCCGCGTGACAGTGCCGGTGGTGACGGTACGGTCATGTTCCAGGAAGGCGTCTCCGTTGGAGCTGTAGGCGAAGGGAACGTCGAGTGTCTCGGCGTATTCGAGGGCCTGCTGCATGCCGGCGCCGACAGAGTGGTTGTTGTCTTTGGCCTCGATGACGGCGATGGGGATGTTGGGCTTGTATAAGAGAATGTAGTCGGCCTTCTTGGCTTCGCCCCGTTGCACCGTTTTGCCGCGAACGATGACACGACCTTTCGTGAAATAAGCCTCTTCCCGGAGTTGTGTCATCACATTCCACTTGGAGCCGCTCGGGCCAACGAGGGCGGGCGTGATGAACTTCGTGCGGATGTCGGCTTCGGTGAGAGCTTTCTTGTTCATGCGGCTAGTGCCCGCGGGGCAGCAGTTGCGGTGCGACGTGGCGGAGCACGGCGGCCCGAAAGGGACGCCTGGCAGGTCGCTGACTGTGCTCTTGTGCCGCCCATGACGAAAAATCGCACCATGATGCGCCGAAATCGGGGCGGGGGGGAAGTCTAAAGTCAGGAGGCCGAAAAGCAGAAATTGGGAAAGCAGAAAGCAGAAATGGGGCCAGCAATGGGTCAAGCCGGAGATTGGAATCCGAGCTGTGCGCACCAAACAAGTGGCCTGCGACGTATTAGCGCGGCGGCATCCCAGAGGAGGGAACTGTCGCAGCCTATCGAACAAAGATAGCATTGAGCGGAGCGCGCCAGAGATGATCGAATAAAACCAAGACGTTATCGCGCGAAGCCTCGATGCTATGAGGGGTTGGACGAGCCCGGGGAGCCTCCCTTGCCTTTTGCTTTTATCTCCCGTGGCAGCAACAGGTTACGCAGAATGACCGCGAGGCCAAATCCCGGAACCGAGCCAAGTATGGCCCAATTGGGCTGGACAGTCCAGAGCGCGTTCTATTGCCGAAACAGCCACGCCACCAGGGAGAACAGCCCCACCCTCTGCCGCGAAGCGGCTCAGTCCAACCAGGTGTTGTCGTGGAGAGCGGGGTTCATGTGCCACACTGGAAAGCTGGAGCGCTCGGAGAAGACGTGCGTAAGCGAGGGTGAAAGTCCCTCAAGTCTGGAAGTCCGGCTTCCGGAGTTCGGAACGAAAGTGACGAATGGAAAAGTCTAACCAACTGCCCAAGACCGAGGATTGCTCGGCGGAAAGAGAACGGGTGGACCTTTGGTGCCACCGGGTCGAACGACCGTCGAGAAGCGTATCCCGGGATAAGCGTGAGCCGCAAGCGGGAGTCGCATCCTGCTTAAGCAACTCAGCCTCGAAAGAGCGAAACGCAAGCGGGGACGGTGTCAGCTTGCCGGAACCCAAAACGGAGACGCCCGTGTATGGTGAGGGCGAGGAAGGCTTGCCGGGGTCTAAGAGCGTGGCGCGCGCCGAAGCAGACGCACGGAACCGAGGAGGCCCGGAGAGTCCCTGCCGCACTAACTACGAGGGCCAAGCAGGAAGGGCGGCGCAACGACAAGAAGTGCCGCCTGAGTCTCCGGGAGTCGGATCGGTCCATAGTATCCAGCGGCAAGGCGCAAGCCCCGAAGCTGGAGAAGGGGCCGACGTGTTGGCGAAGCCCACACAGGCAACCCGTACCGTAAGAATGACGGATCAAACGGGCAAACCTTCCTGTGAGCGAAGACGACGTGCCCGCGCGAAGAGCCCGGTGCGGGAATACCGCCCGCCGGGATCTGTGAGGGGGGCACCGGGCAACCGGTGTCCCTACCTCGACAATCAGAAGGCCGCAGTCGGGCCGGTGCTTTTCAGTTCGCGCAGCAATTCGGCCTTCAACTCGGCTTCGGAGGGCGGGAGGAGTTTCTAGCGGCTGGCGAAAATCTCCCTCTCCTTCTCCGGCCCCAGGCCCAACATAATTTGAGCTTTTCACAGGAAGTGGCCGCAGATGTTGGTCGGTGGGAGCCGCAAACCAGGATCAATTCCCTGCAAACCGCGGTTTCCGCGCGCAGGCTGGGTGTCAACGGAGCGGAAGAGGGACCCATCCAACATCGAACCGAACCTTGAACCCTGAACCTCGAACCTCCCGTCCTCCGTCGCAGCACTGCGGAGGCTGGATGAACCCTGAACCTTGCCCGACGCGCCCGGGTTACGGCCACCCCGAGGCCCCCCTGAGGCCCCCCTGAGGCTATCTGGTGGCTAACCGGTAGGCACCCTGAAGCCACCCTGAGGCTACCCTGAGCTACCCTGAGGCTACCCTGAGGCTACCCCGGGGCCACGGCTGGGCTAGAAGTATTCCCGATTTAGCGGCCATTTAGCCTGGGAAGCCACAATGGCTTCAGGATTGGGATTGTGCGTCGGGGCGGTTACATGGCCAGAGTGGCACGCTCAGCGGCTTCCTGCTGTCCACCAAGATCAACAGCACGCTGGCCCAGTTCGGCCAGGAGCAGGTGGATGCGCCGCCGGCGCAGCCGTTGTTCCCCGACCTGGCGCCGCGGGGCCTGGTCATCACCAACACCCATGACCGCCATTCCCCTCCCACGCATTCAGCGCGGTGTTCGCTTGCTCCCTGACTTTGGGCTATTTGGGGAAAGCGCCCCGGTGGGTTTGAAACTGGCCGGCGAAGGTTCCCAGCCCCTGCCACGGTGGGAATGGAACATGGAACCAAAGCAACGTGTCCGCCTTAATATCTAATAGCATGGAGTAATTTATGTGGTAATCTAGGGCGGCAGCGCGTCGCGACAACCAGACACAACCATGAGAACAATCCGAATCGCATCTCTTATTGGCCTTGCGGCAGTGACCATTTCGTCGGCCTGGGCCGAGCAGAATGAAGCGGTCAAGAAAGACATGGCCCAGTTGCAGGGCGAGTGGTCTATGGTGTCCGGCTCCGCGGATGGCCACCCCATGCCAGCCCAAATGCTCAAGCAGATGAAACGGGTCTGCAAAGGAGACGAGGCCACCACGACGATGGCAGGACAAGTTTTCATCAAGGCGAAGATCACCATTGACCCGTCGAAGCAGCCCAAGACCATTGACTACGAGATGACCGGCGGCTTCACCAAAGGCAAAAAGCAGCTTGGGATATACGAAGTGGAGGGAGACAGCTATAAGGCATGTTTCAGCAAACCCGGGGCGGAGCGGCCCACAGACTTCACCAGTAACCTGGGCGATGGCCGCACCGTGTCGGTCTGGAAGCGCGAGAAGCAGGCAACGCCTGCGCCGGAACGGAAATGATATCAGAGAGGTAGAGAGCGTGACGAGACCGTCGGATGGAGTTGACCGCCGCCGTTCTCCGTCCCGTAACTCCTTGACACATCCTGCCAGCCGGTAGTAAATGGGGGAATGCTCGCCCTCATCATGACCCCGCTCCAGGCGTTGACCTGTGGTGTCGGAGGAAACCGTTATGCCTGAAATCAAGTTCTCATGTCCCCAATGCGGGCAGCACCTTTCAGGCAACGAGCAGTGGTCAGGTCATCAGATCCAATGCCCGGCTTGCGGCACGGCCGTCACGGTGCCCGGCACTCCGCCACCTCCGGCGCCCGTCGCGTCTGCTCCCCATTCGCCGGCTCCTCAACGCGCGGTGTCCCACGGCGCCAGGCTTGCCGCTGGCGCAACGCAGGTCGCGCGTGCGAGCACGTCGGGACCGATGCCACGCAGGCAGGCTCCCGCGCGCCCACCGAGAAGTGACGGCGCTCTGCTGAAATATGGCATCTATGCCATTGTCTTAGCGGGGCTCGCTTGGGCCGGTTACACGTTTGTGCCGTCCTGGGTGAGCAGGGTGGAGGACAGCGTAACTTCCAAACCGGCCCAAGCCGGCTCTGGCGCCAGTCGGGGCGTGGGCGGCCCCCTGGGCGACGTGAACGATGCCATGGACGTGTCGGATGCTTTGGATGGCGGCTTCGCATCACCCTCGCGCCCTGCCGCCAATCCCCCACGAAAAGCTACTAATGACGTGTCCCGGGCGAGGCCCAGGTAGTTTCGGCAAACCAACTCCACCGGGTCAATTGACATCCGCCCGGGGATGGTTCTAAATGCAAGCCATGAAGATTTGGGACGTGCACACTCATTTGTCCGGCGTGCCGGGGCGCACGCCGGATGAGCGGATGGCACAGCTCATTGGATTCGCCGACCGGATGGGGATCGAGCGGCTTTGCGTATTCATGGGGATGAAGTGGTCGTATGACCCGTCACCCGACGATATGCGCGAGCAGAACGATGATGTCCTGGCGGCGCTCGAACGCTGGCAGCATCGGGCGTTTGGCTTTGTCTATCTGAATCCGAATCACGTTGAGGCAAGCCTGGCCGAGCTGGACCGTTGTGTACGGGACGGACCGATGGTAGGCGTGAAGCTCTGGGTCGCGCGGCACTGCAACACGCCGGAGCTTGACCCCATCGTCAAACGCGCCACGGAGCTTAAGGCCCCCGTCCTGCAGCACACCTACATTAAGGCCACCGGGAACCTGCCGGGCGAATCCACCCCGATGGACCTGGCCGAACTGGCGGGGCGGCATCCGGAGGCGTGCTTCATCGCGGCTCACTCGGGTGGGGATTGGGAGCTGGGCATCCGGGCTATTCGCCACTGCAAGAACGTGTCTGTGGATCTGTGCGGTTCCGATCCTACTGCCGGCTTTACGGAAATGGCGGTCCGCGAGCTTGGGGCAGAGCGGGTCCTTTACGGCAGTGACGCCGGGGGGCGCAGTTTCGCTTCCCAACTGGCGAAGGTATTGGGTGCGGACATTCCCGAGTCTGCCAGGCGGCTGGTTCTGGGAGAAAACTGCAAGCGGCTGCTGGCGCCGATTCTCAAGCAGAAGGGGATTGCGCTGTGAACGGAGTTGCACGAGTTGCATGAGGTACAAAGATTGCATGAGTGGGGCGAGCCGGCGGGAATTCTTGCGCACGACTACCGTGGTGGCCGCGGCGGCGGCGAGCGGGTTGCTGCCCGAGGACGCGAGGTCGGCTCAGGAGAAAGCCCCGGCCGGTTCCGGCGGGGGGGCGCTGGTTGACACGAATGTCAGCCTCTCGTGCTGGCCCGGGCGCCGGTTGCCGCTGGACGAGACGCCGGCGCTGGTTGCGCGGCTCCGCCGGCAGGGAGTGAAACAGGCCTGGGCTGGGAGCTTTGATGGGTTGCTGCATAAAGACATCGCTTCTGTAAATGCGCGCCTGGCGGAGGATTGCCGCAAGCATGGCCGCGGAGTCCTGGTGCCCTTCGGGTCAGTCAACCCGATGCTGCCCGATTGGGAACAGGATGTGCGTCTTTGCCATGAGGACCACCGGATGCCGGGGATACGGCTGCACCCGAATTACCACGGTTACACGCTGGCGGACCCGGCTTTCGCCAGGCTGCTCGACTTGGCAGCCGGTCGGGGCCTGATTGTCCAGGTGGTGGTGGACATGGAGGATGAGCGCACGCAGGGCCGCCTGATGCGTGTGCCGCATGTTGACCTCAAGCCGCTGGTTGAACTGCTCCGAAGCCGGCCCCGCTTGCGGATCGTCGTGCTCAACTGGTGCCGCGGGGCCAACGCCGCGTTGCTGTCCAGGCTGGCGGCGGCTGGTCAAACCTACTTTGACATCGCCACGCTGGAGGGCGTAGGGGGGGTGGCGAATTTGCTGAAGCAGGTGCCGGTGGGCCGGGTGGTTTTCGGTTCCCACGCGCCGTTCTTCTACTTTGAATCGGCGCTGCTCAAGCTGAGGGAGTCAGAGCTGACCGAAGAAGAATTGGCGGGGGTCCGGGCAGGTAATGCGGGGCGCCTGCTGGCGGCGTAACGCGTCGGCCCAGGGTTGGGTACGAGGTTGAGAATGCTCGAAAGCGGCAGAGGACTACCGCAGTCCAAGACGCTGGCGCGCCTTCGGATGCTCTCGCCATCGCGAAGCGTCTTGGACTGCGCCGGTCCTCTGGCGCCTTTTCTGGCAGAAGACGAGAGCAGTTGCCCAAGGCCGCCCTAACTGCCGTATTTCACACCGCAGCCGTAGGACTTGGTCTGCGATACAACTACCTTCTGTCCGGCCTGTAGCTTCTCAATGGCTTCGCGCACATAGTTTCGCGCCGTGCGCGGGTCGCCGCTGGTGGCCGGGCGGTCATCAATCGCGCCCGCATAAACCAGCACGCCGGCCTGATTGATGACGAACATATCCGGTGTGGTCCTCATGCCATAGGCCTTGCCAATCTTGCCGGAACTGTCATCCAGCCAGGCGGTGGCGTTCATCTTTTCCTTGGCCCATTCCTTTTTAGCGGCCTCGGTGCTCCGGTGGTTGGGGTACTTGGGCGATACGGAGTTCACGACCAGCCACACCACGCCTTTGGCCGTCATGTCACGCTGCAACTCCTGCATCGCGCCCGTGCGGTAATGGTTATGGCAATACGGGCAATCGAGATTATAGGACTCCAGCACCACGATCTTGCCCTTGTAATCACTCAGGCTGTGGGACTGGCCGTTGATGTCGGTGGCCGTGAAGTCTGGCGCGGGTTTGCCGACCTCCGCCGCCGCCAGGGCGGCGCTGACGCATCCGAGCACGCCCAAAAGCAGTAACGCACGTTTCATAATTGCTTCTCCTGAAAGTTGAATGGTCTTATGCTGTGTGAGTATAGATAGCATGGGAGGGAGCCGGGTGCAAATTGAGCTGTCCTACTGCGCCGCCTGATCCAGAGCGGCTAGAACGATGCCGGGGGTGAGGACCTCGGGAAGGACCTGGGGCCGCTGGTCGGGGTTCCTGGGATAAACCAGCACCAGCGGTACGCCGGCGCGGCCATACCGATTGAGTTCGGACGTAATGTCATCCGGCAACCGCGTATAGTCGCCCAACAACGCGACGGCGTTAATCTGCTTGAGCTTCTCGCGCACGGAGGGGATATCAATCGCGAAGCGCTTGTTGGCCTGGCAGGTCAGGCACCAGTCGGCGGTGAAGTCCACGAGCACCGGGCGGTCCTGCGCGCGCGCCTGAGCGACCGCGGCGGGGCTCCAACGATGCCAGTTGATGCCGCCCGGGCTTTCCTGCAGAGAGGTTGCGAGGGCGGAGGCAGGCAGGGGAGAGAGCCAGCGCAACTGGTCCTGGACGGCATAAAGGAAGCCGCCGACGAACAGCACCAGGGCCGTGGCCAGCCCCAGTCCGCGATGGGCACGCCCCCGTTGGACGAACTCGCCGTAGATCCATGCCGCCAGCGCGAGCACGACCAGAAACAGGCCGAGCCACAAGGACCGTTCGCCATAAAATGAGGGGATGAGGCTGAACAGCCAAACCGCCGTGGCCAGCATTGGGAAGCCCATCGCCACTTTGAATCGTTCCATCCAGGGGCCGGGCTTGGGCAGGAACCTCAGCCACGCGGGTTGCCAGCTCAGGATAACGTAGGGAGCGGCCAGGCCGATGCCGACCACAACAAACATCAACACGATAAGCCAGGCGGTTTGCGTGAACGCGAAGCCCAGCGCCGCGCCGAGGAAGGGGGCGGTGCAGGGCGTCGCCAGGATGGTGGCGAGCACGCCGTTGAAGAAGGCGCCCGCCGGGCCGTGCTTCGATGCCAGGATTCCCGCGGCGCCCATGACCCGCCCGCCCAGGTTGACCTCGAAGAGTCCGAACAAGTTCAGGGCGACCAGAGTCACCAGGACGGTAAGCATCACCAGGAATTGAGGGTTGCCGAACTGCATTCCCCAGCCGGCTTTGTGTCCGGCAGCCTTGACGCCAATCACCAGGCCGGCGAGCGCGAGGAAGGAGACTAGCACGCCCAACGCATAGATGAGTCCCAGCTTGCGGACCTGGCGCGGTTCGTCCTTGGCCTGGCCAACGAAACCTAGAATCTTCAGCGCGATGACCGGCAGCACGCAGGGCATTATGTTCAGAATCAGCCCGCCGAAGAACGCGTAGAGTAACATCTTCCACAACGAGGGAACAACCGCGCCAACAGCCGGGGTGATACCGGCGGTCGCTGCCACGGCGTTGGTTTGTGATCCAATCGGCAGGTTGACGGCGTAGGCAGAAAGCTTGGCGCCGGATCGCTGAATCACCAGCCCGGAGATTCGCTGCGGCCAATCGCCTGAGTATTTCTTCACTTCCTTGCGCAGGCGGATTTCGCCCGCCTCGGCCGGGATTCTGGTCGTGGCGCCCTGCACCTCGAAGTCCTCGCTGCCGGCGGGGAAGAAGTCGGCCTCGCTGGCTGGCTCCGGTGAGGTCCATTCCAGGACCAGGGGCCTCGTGCTTCCGTCGGCCGGACCGGCCCACCACCCGCGGGCAGACAGGCCCTGACCGCTCTGGGGGAGTTTTTTCTGCCAGGCTTCGAGGAGGGCGGCGTCCGTCGAAGGTTTCGTTTCGGAGCCGACCTCGCAAGTTGCCTCTACGGTAGCTGTGCCAGGGATGCATTCCGTGGCGCACTCCAGCCAGGAAACCTCGGCCTTCAGGTCGAGCGGTCCGGGGTGGAGGCCGGCGCCAGCTTGAGCGGCACGAGCAGGATGACCTCGTTCGTGTAGATGTAGGTGGTGAGGTCGGTCCCTTGGGGTTCTCCGGGAGCTTGTCCGGGACCGGCCACTGGATCGCGCCCGCGGTAACGCCCGGGGGCAGTTGCCACTTGATCGCGGTCGCCATGCCGGACGCACCCGGGTTCCGCCAATAGGTGTGCCAGCCCGGGTCCATGCGGAGCTGCACCCCCGCAAGCACGGTATCGCCCGGGCGCGCCGTGGCGGCGGCCAGAAGAAGCCGGGCCTGACTGTGGGCGGCGTGGACCTGCAGGCCAGCAAGACAGAAACAGGCCGCGCCCAAGAGATTCAGTATGCGTCTCACGCGCATAAGATGCCTCAATTTGTGCCGAGGCAAAATGAATTCGCGGAGCGCGGACATCACCGCCAGCAAGCTCCTGGCGGTTTCCTGTGCAGGGATGTCCAGGCTCCCCGGGGTCCGACGGCTGGGCCAGCGGCGCTGCGTCCGGGTTGGTCTCGATTGCCAACTGGCGGCCTCCGCAATAAGCTGCTGACGATGCTGGTTGAGCCTGTTGCTGCTGACTGGACGTGGTTCGGCTCGGGGCACGAGATCTTCCCTGCGATGCTCGGCGCCATTGATGCCGCGCGGGAATCGGTCTGCCTCGAGACCTACATCTATGCCGCGGATGCCGTGGGAGGACGGTTTCGGGAGGCGTTGGTCCGCGCGCGGCAACGAGGAGTTCGCGTGCGGGTGCTGGTGGATGCCTTTGGCTCGATCGGTTTGCCGAGCGCATTCTGGGACCCGTTTCGCGCGGCGGGAGGCGAGGTTCGCCTGTTCAACCCGCTCGCCCTGGACCGGTGGGGGATTCGCAACCATCGTAAGCTGCTGGTCTGCGACGAGCGGGTCGCGTTTGTCGGCGGGTTCAACATTTCGTCCGACTCCGACGGCGACGGGGTGACGCGCGGCTGGTGCGATTTGGGGCTGAGGTTAGTCGGGCAATTGCCGGGGCAACTGGCGGCAGCCTTCGAGCAAATGTTCGCGCGCGCCGATTTTCAGCACAAGCACTTCATCCGCTTGCGGAAGTCCACGGCTCGGAAGATCGGTGCTGACGCCGAACGAGCAGCTCCTGCTCAGCGGCCCGGGGCGCGGGCGCAACCCGTTCAAGCGGGCGTTGCGCCGCGACCTGGCGCGCGCAAACCACGTGCAGATCATAGCCGCGTACTTTCTGCCGAGTTGGCGCATCCGCCGCGACCTCGGACGCGTCGTGCGGGGCGGCGGCGAGGTGGAGTTGATCCTGGCAGGCAAGTCCGACGTGCTGGTCTCGCAACTGGCAGGGCAGAGCCTTTATCGGCGCTTTCTGAAAGCCGGGGTGCGGATTCACGAATACCAGCCGCAGGTGCTTCATACCAAGCTGATCATTGCCGATGACATCGTCTATGTCGGTTCGGCAAACCTTGACCCACGCAGCCTTGATATCAATTACGAATTGATGATCCGGTTTGACCGGAAGGCCATGGCGGACCAGGCGCGCGCGATTTTTGCCCAAAGTCTCACGCATTGCCGACAGATCACGAGGGAAGAGTGGCGCCAGTCGCGGACGATCTGGCGGAGGCTCAAGCAGCGGTGGGCTTACTGGCTGCTGGTGCGCATTGACCCATACGTCGCACGGCGGCAGTGGCGGACGCTGCCTGACTGAGCGGCGCGAAGCCAGAATCCTGCACCGGAGGGACCCGCCGGGTCTGCGCAGCCCAGGGAATCATGCCGATAGCCAGGGCAAATGGCAAATGGAAAACCACCCGCCGCGGGGTTAGTCGGGCTAGCGGGCGAGGGCGACGAGGTAGCGCTGCAGGCGGGTGGCTTCGGCCGCCTGTTCGAGGCGTTGATAGACCTGATGCAGATTGCTGCAAACGCGCAGCAGCAACCGGCGCGCGCTGACCGGCGCCAGGTGATCGTCCCGCAGGCTGCAGTTCGCGTTGGTCAGGTATTGAACGCAGTCCGCCTTGCGCAAAAGTCTTCCGCGATTGAAGGGATCGAGGTAGATTTCGGCCGCAGTGGACTGGTAACGGCAGATAAAATGCCCGGGCAGACCGATGCCCGCCACCGGCAGCCGCAACCGCCGAGCCAGCAGCAGATAGAACACGCAAAGGTTGATTGGGTTGCCTGTCCGCCGGTCCATGACCCGGTTCAGGTAACTGTTCTCCGGGTCGTAATAACTCTCCTCGTTGCCCGCAAACCCGAGATCGCCGAACAGATACTGGTTGATGAGATGGAGGATAGCCTTCGGCTCGGTCGCGGAGATGAGTCGGTTGCGCAGTTCATTTGCGTAACCGTCCAGCACGGCCTGGTAGGCTTCGACGTTGATCAGCGGGTATTGGGTCTGCGCCAGGAGCCAGATGCCTTGTTCAAGGTTGAATTCCTCGCCGTGGCGGAGGCAGAAGGCGAGGAATTGGTCGTCGGCCGCCTGCCGCTCGAAATGGAGCACGATTTGGCGCGCGCGCCGGCGCAAGGCGGGATCATCGCTCCGGGTATGCGGCCGCAGCCATTCGGCGGCCAGCGGACCGTAAGAGAGAAGCTTCTCGCGGACCGTCCGGTAGATGTCGGGGTCCTCGTCCGCCAGCAAACTGACCAGCGCGAGCCGTTCGCGCAGAGACAGCTCTTTCTGCGATGGGATGGTGCTGGCCAGACTCATATTCTCACGCTCGAAAACAGTACACCACAACGAGCCGGGCAAATCAATAAAGAAATGCCCAAAATGGTGGTGCCAACAAGCTGTGCCCGCAAGGCCGGGGCGCAGCTTCCGGCTACGACTTCCCCGTGCGAGGACCCGGTTGATGGGGGTGGGCCTCGGCCTCACGTTCGATTTGCTTGAGGGTGGTCTCGAACAAGTCGCGCTGTTCCTTGCGGCTCCGGTGTTGGAGCGCCCGGGCATCGAGAAAGGCGACCACAATGGCGAGGCCGGTGAAGCCAAAGCAGACCATCCAGTAAACAATGAAGGCCACATTCCCCAATCTCCCCTTCATCACCGTCTCCCCGCAGATCAGCATTGCCACTGCGGCCAGCAGAACGATAGCGCCGAACCAGCGGCGGCGGGCAGTAGCGTCAAGAGCCATGCCCGGAAGGTAGCACAGGAGGAGGGAGGAAGGGAAGGGGAATGGAATGATGGAAGACTGGAAGACTGGAATGATGGAATGATGGAATGATGGAATGATGGAATGGTGGAATGATGGAATCGTGGAATGATGGAATGGTGTATTGGAATACTGGCTCGGTGGAATGAGCATTTCACATACCCGCCATTCCATTACTCCATTGCTCTAATACTCCAGTCTTCCATCATTCCATCATTCCAATATTCCAATATTCCAATATTCCAGTCTTCCTACGCCGGTGGTCCTGATTTCGCGTTGGCGATTGGGGGGTGGATCGAGTATGGTGAGCGGGTGGAATAGATTCGCGGTCCTTAACCTCAAACGGGCGACTGATATATGGAAATCATAAAGCAACTCGCAATCTTTCTGGACAACCGGCCGGGCATGTTGGCGCGCGTGGCGGAGGCCCTTGCCGAGGCCAAGATCAACATCTACGCCATCACGACCAGTGATACCGTGGACCACACCGTCATCCGGTTGGTGCTGAGCGATTACCGGCGGGCGATGCATGTCTTTGAGGAGCGCGGCACGCTGGTCGTCGAAGACGATGTCTTAATGATCGAAGGCAGCAATAAGCCGGGTGAAATGGCGCGCATCGCCCGCGAGCTTGCTGCCGCCAAAGTCAATATCGAGTACTGCTACAGCGCCACCCCGCCAAACGTGAAGAAGGGCTTGATGATCCTGCGCGTCTCCAACCCTGCGAAGGCGCTGAAGGTCTTGCAGGGCTGAACGCGCGCCTTTCACGCATCACGCATCACGTTCCCCCCCATGCCCCACCCGCTCCTCTACGAGGTCAACACCCGCTGCTGGCTGCGCGCTCTTTCCGCGGCGAGCATGAGCGCCGTCACGCTGGCCAATGTGCCCGACTCGGAGCTCGCCGCGTGGCAGAAGCTCGGCTTTACGCACGTCTGGCTGATGGGAGTGTGGACCACCGGTCCACGCTCGCGCGCCGAGGCGCTGAAAGATCCTCAACTGCGGCGCGCGTACGACGAGGCGCTGCCGGGTTGGAGCGACGCGGACGTCCTCGGGTCACCTTATGCGATTGCCGATTACCAGGTTCCGCCCGCCCTCGGGGGCGAGGAAGGACTGAAGGAGTTCCGCCGCAAGCTCCAGCGCCATGGAATGAAGCTGGTGCTGGATTTCGTGCCGAACCACGTGGGCCTGGATCACCCCTGGGTCACGGAACAGCCCGACCTGTTCGTGCAGAGCGCGAACGAGGTTCCTGGCACGTTCGCGCAGCAGACCGACGCCGGCCTGCGCTGGCTGGCTCACGGCAAAGACCCTTATTTCCCGCCGTGGACGGATTCGGTCCAACTGGATTACCGCCGCCCCGCCACCCGGTCCGCGATGACTGGTTTGCTCCAGTCCATCGCCGCGCGCTGTGACGGCGTCCGGTGCGACATGGCGATGCTGCTGCTCAACGACATTATCGCCAAGACCTGGCAGGGCTTCCCGGCCGCCGAGCGCGAGTCACCCGGTTCTGAGTTCTGGGCCTCGGCTATTCCGGCGGTCAGAGAGGCGCAGCCTGAGTTCCTGTTCCTGGCCGAGGCCTACTGGGGGTTGGAGGCGCGGTTGCGGCAGCTTGGCTTCGACTATACGTACGACAAGACGTTGTATGACGTCCTGGCCACACGCGACGCGATTGGCGTTCAGCGCCACTTGCTGGGCATGGGCGCCGGGGCTGTCGCCGGCAGCGCCCACTTCCTCGAGAACCACGACGAGCCGCGCATCGCTTCAATTCTATCGCCAGCCGAACACCGTGCCGCGGCCCGGGTCATTTTGGGCCTGCCTGGAATGCGGTTCCTGCACGAGGGTCAAATGCACGGGGCGCAGCGCCGGGTTCCGATTCAACTGGGACGCAGGCCGGAAGAACCGAGCCGGGCTGAGGTGGCGGACATTTATGAGCAATTGCTGCGGATTTTGCCCGGCACGGCGGTTGGGCGTGGGAGCAGCGGGGTGCTTGCGCCGCGCTCCGCCTGGGCCGGCAACGATACAGCCCGGAACTTCGTCATCGTGCAATGGCAGGACCGCGCCCCCCGCTTCGACCTGGTGGTGGTGAATCTTGCGCCCCACCGCAGCCAGTGTTATGCGCCCTTGACCATCGAATCTCTGGCAGCGCACAACTGGGCGATGAAAGACCTGCTGGGCCAGGAGTTCTACAAGCGATCAGGCGACGACCTGCACAACCAGGGACTTTATCTCGATCTGCCGCCTCACGGCGCTCAATTGTTCCACTTCGAGCCGGTCAACTGAATGTGTAAGTCCCTCTCTGGCTGGCACTTCCAAACGGGGCTAGAGTCTCGGTGGGGAGCATCTTGCTTTTTGTGCACCGCAGGCTGCTTCGCGAAGACACCTGCCTCGGCGTCAGATCCGTTCCCCCTCGCCACGGCCCTCCCTCAGGGCTTGTCATTACCCACACGATTCCCGAGCTTGAGCCAAACTCGCTCCCAACTACCTCCAGGCCGCCCCGAAGCCCCCTCCAGGCGTATTACTGGCTAACCAGTAGCCAACTGGTAGGCAACCGGTCCGATGTGGATCCGATCCACATCGGACCGGTTGCCCACCAGTTGCCTACCTCTTGGCCAGTCCCAGGCTTGCGGTTGGCCTGAGCCAGGGCGGCAGCGTGGCTGTGCGGCACTCCCGTTTCAAAGCGTCGGCCCAACTTTCACCATCAGTTGCCCTCAATAAAGGCCGTTCCAGACGTGGGTAATGACAAGCCCTCAGGGAGAGGGAGAACTGCCGGCAGCGTGTCGGTGAATCTGAGCCATCCAGTATGTTCGAGCGTTGGCGTGGGTGGCTCCCTCTCTCTGAGTGAGAGGGCCGTGGTGACCTGCCATTTTCCTGCGGGAGTGACCATTCCTGCTGGGCCTTATCGGAGCAGTGCAGTTACCCCATGCTCATAAATTGGCGAGAGCCGGACAAAGCAGGGCAAAGCAAGTATTGCATCCGCCGTTTTTTCGCGTAGATACTATGCAACTTTGGTTGAATTGAGCCTCGAGATTCGAGACTTGCGCAGATGAAGACTAGACAAAACAGAACACGCGCTAGCAGCCGGGCAGCCCGAAAGAGCGCCCCGGGCAAGCAGGGCCTTTATGACCCACAGTTCGAGCACGAAGCGTGCGGCGTCGGCTTCGTGGTCAACGTCAAGGGGCGGAAGTCCCATGCCATCATCCAGCAGGCGATGCAGGCGCTGCTGAACCTGAACCACCGCGGCGCGTGCGGTTGCGAGTCCAACACCGGCGACGGCGCGGGCATTCTCATCCAGACCCCGCATGAGTTTCTGAAGCTGGTTGCGCGCGAGGGCCGCTTCGATCTGCCGGGGGCGGGCGAGTATGGGGTCGGCATGGTCTTCCTGCCGCAGGATGCGGCGCGAGCGGGCCGAATGTGAGAAGGTGTTCGAGCGGATCGCAGCCGAGGAAGGCCAGCCGGTGCTGGGCTGGCGCACCATCCCGACCAGCAACGTCACCCTCGGGGGCACCGCGCTGGCGGCTCGAGCCGTTCGATGCGGCAGGTTTTCCTCGCCCGCAACCCGAAGCTGGCCGACGACGCGGCCTTCGAGCGCAAGCTCTACGTCATCCGCCGGCGCGCGGAGAATGCGATTCGTTACTCGGGCAAAGTCACCGGGGGCGAATTCTTCTACGTGTCCAGCCTTTCCTACAAGACGGTGGTCTATAAGGGCATGTTGCTGACCGAGCAGCTCGAGCCAGTATTACCCGGACCTGTCGCACCCGGCGATGGAATCGGCGCTGGCGCTGGTGCATTCGCGGTTCAGCACCAACACCTTCCCGAGCTGGAACCGCGCCCACCCCTACCGCTACCTGGCGCACAACGGCGAGATCAACACCCTGCGCGGCAACATCAACTGGATGCACGCCCGCCAGGCGATGTTCGAGTCCGACCTCTTCGGCGACGACCTCAAGAAGGTGCTGCCCGTGATCTGCCCCGATGGCAGCGACTCGGCGATGTTCGACAACTGCCTGGAGCTGCTGGTGCTGGCGGGGCGTTCGCTGCCGCACGCGATGATGATGATGATCCCGGAGCCGTGGACCACGGCACGAGAGCATGAGCGACGAGAAGAAGGCGTTTTACGAATACCACTCCTGCCTGATGGAGCCGTGGGACGGCCCGGCTTCGATCGCCTTCACCGATGGCCGGCAGATCGGCGCGGTGCTCGACCGCAACGGCCTGCGCCCCTCGCGCTACTACGTCACCAAGGACGACCTGGTCATCATGGCCAGCGAGGTGGGCGTGCTGGACGTGCCGGCGGACCGGGTGCTTGCAAAAAGGCCGGCTTCAGCCCGGCCGCATGTTCCTGGTGGATACCGAACAGGGCCGCATCGTGGCGGATGAGGAGATCAAGCACCAGACCGCCATCGCCCATCCGTATCGCGAGTGGCTGGACCAGAACCTGATCCGGCTGGCGGACGTGCCCGACCCGGGCATTTTGCCGGAACCGGACCACGAGACCGTGCTCCAGCGCCAGCTTGCCTTTGGCTACACCTTCGAGGATCTGCGCATGCTGATGCTGCCGATGGCGCGGGACGGCGCCGAGGCCGTTGGTTCGATGGGCACCGACACGCCGCTGGCGGTGCTCTCCAACAAGCCGCAGCCGCTGTCCAACTACTTCAAACAGCTCTTTGCCCAGGTCACCAATCCCGCCGATTGACTGCATCCGCGAGGAAATCGTCACCGGCACCGAGACGGCCATTGGCTCGGAGGGCAACCTGCTCGAAGCCGGCGCCCGGAGCACGCCCGGCTAGTCGAACTCAAGTCTCCCATCCTGACCAACGAGGAGTTCGCCAAGCTCAAGCATATTCACCTGCCCGGTTTCAAGTCCGTCACCTTCCCGATCCTGTTCAAGGTCGCGGAGGGCGCGCCCGGCATTGGAAAAGGCGATGGAGGACCTGTGCCGCCAAGGTCAGCCAGGCCATCCAGGACGGCGTCAACGTGGTCGTCCTGTCGGACCGGGGCGTGAACAAGGAATCGGCGCCGATCCCGGCGCTGCTGGCGGTCGCCGGCCGTGCACCATCACCTCATCCGCGAGGGCACCCGCACGCGCGTGGGCCTGGTGCTCGAATCCGGCGCGCCGCGCGAGGTGCACCAGTATTCGCTGCTCATCGGCTATGGCTGCGGGGCGATCAATCCGTATCTGGCGTTCGAGACCCTCGACGACATGATGCGTCAGGGGCTGCTGACCGGCATAGACCACAAGACCGCCTGCAAGAATTACCTCAAGGCGGCGATGAAGGGCGTGGTGAAGGTGCTGTCGAAGATGGGCATCTCGACCATCCAGAGCTATTGGGGCGCGCAAATCTTCGAGGCCGTCGGGCTGAAGCAATCCTTCGTGGACAAGTATTTCACCGGGCACCCCCTCGCGCATCGAGGGCGTCGGCATCGAAATCATCGCCCAGGAAGTCCTGCTCCGGCACCAGCGGGCTTTCCCGGACCGGGCGGTCAACGGGCACGTGCTCGACGCCGGCGGCCAATACCAGTGGCGCGAGGACGGCGAGTATCACCTGTTCAATCCGCAGACCATCCACAAGCTGCAGACGGCGGTGCGCACGGGCAGCTACAAGGTTTTCAAGGAGTATTCCACGCTCGTCAACGAACAGAGCCGCAACTGGTGCACCCTGCGCGGGCTGCTCGACTTCAAGAAGGTCGAAGCCGGTTCCCATCGAGGAGGTCGAATCGGTCGAGAGCATCATGAAGCGCTTCAAGTCCGGCGCGATGAGCTACGGCTCGATCAGCCAGGAAGCGCACGAGACGCTGGCCATCGCCATGAACCGCATCGGCGGCAAGAGCAACACCGGCGAGGGCGGCGAAGATCCCGAACGCTACGTCCCGCTATGCCGAACGGCGATTCCAAGAACAGCGCCATCAAGCAAGTCGCCTCCGGCCGCTTCGGCGTGACCAGCCTGTACCTGGTCAACGCCAAGGAATTGCAGATCAAGATGGCCCAGGGCGCCAAGCCGGGCGAAGGCGGCCAGTTGCCGGGCCAGAAGGTTTATCCGTGGATTGCCAAGGTCCGCTATGCCACGCCGGGCGTCGGCCTCATCTCGCCGCCGCCGCACCATGACATTTACTCCATCGAAGACCTGGCCGAGCTGATTCACGACCTGAAGAACGCCAACCACCACGCGCGCATCAGCGTGAAGCTCGTGTCCGAGGTCGGCGTGGGCACCGTCGCCGCCGGCGTCGCCAAGGCGCACGCGGACGTGGTGCTGATCAGCGGCTACGACGGCGGCACGGGCGCTTCGCCGCAGACCGGCATCAAGCACGCGGGCATCCCGTGGGAGCTGGGCCTGGCCGAAACGCACCAGACGCTGGTGCTCAACAACCTGCGCTCGCGCATCGTGGTCGAGGCCGACGGCCAGTTGAAGACCGGGCGCGACGTGGTCATCGCCGCGCTGCTTGGGGCGGAGGAATTCGGTTTCGCCACGGCGCCGCTGGTGGCGATGGGCTGCATCATGATGCGCGTTTGCCACCTCAACACCTGCCCGGTGGGCGTTGCCACGCAGGACCCGGAGCTGCGCAAGCGCTTTGCCGGGCAACCCGAGCACGTCGTCAACTTCATGCGCTTGATCGCCGCAGGAGGTGCGCGAGCTGATGGCCCAGCTCGGCTTCCGGCAGGTGAACGAGATGATCGGCCGCGCCGACCGCCTCGAAGTCCACAAGGCCGTGGACCACTGGAAAGCCCGGGGCCTGGACTTCACCCAGATCCTCTACCAGCCCGAAGTGGCGCCGGACGTGGGCCGCTTCTGCCAGATTCCGCAGGACCACGGCCTGGACAAGGCGCTCGACAACACCATCCTGCGCAAGCTCTGCGCTCCCGCGATCGAGCGCAAGGAGAAGGTGCTGGCCGCGCTGCCGATCCGCAACGTGCATCGCGTCGTCGGCACGATCGTCGGCAGCGAGATTACGCGGCGCTGGGGCGCCGGAGGGCTGCCGGAGGACACCATCGAGCTCCACTTCACCGGCAGCGCCGGGCAGAGCTTCGGCGCTTTCATGCCCAGGGGCATGACCTTCTTCCTGGAAGGCGACTCCAACGATTACCTCGGCAAAGGCCTGTCCGGCGGCAAGATCATCGTCTATCCGCCCGCGCAGTCCACCTTTGTGCCGGAGGAGAACATCATCGTCGGCAATGTCGCCCTCTACGGCGCGACGGCGGGCGAGGCCTATATTCGCGGCATGGCCGGCGAGCGGTTCTGCGTGCGCAACAGCGGCGTGAATGCCGTAGTCGAGTCGGTGGGCGACCACGGCTGCGAGTACATGACCGGCGGCCGCGTGGTGGTGCTGGGGCCGACCGGGCCGCAATTTCGCCGCCGGCATGTCCGGCGGCGTGGCCTATGTGCTGGATGAGGCGGGCGATTTCCGCCGGCGCTGCAACCTGCAGATGGTTGCGCTGGAGAAGCTGGAACGACCGGACGAGATCGAGACGGTCTGGAAGATGATCCAGCGCCATCAGGCCTACACCCAGAGCGCGCTGGCGGCCAGGCTGCTGGCGAATTGGGCGCAGATGGTGCCGAAGTTCGTCAAGGTCATGCCGAAGGATTACAAGCGCGTCCTGCAGTCCCTGAAGCGCGTGAAGGAATCCGGCCTGAGCGGCGAGCAGGCCATCATGGCGGCGTTCGAGGAGAATGCGCGGGATGTCGCCCGCATCGGGGGAGGTTAAGCGAATGAGATACTATTATGGGCAAACCTACCGGCTTCATCGAATACCTGCGCGAGCTGCCGCTGGACCGCTCCGCGCTGGAGCGCATCCGCGATTGGAACGAGTTCCATCACCACCTGGAGCAGGGCAAGCTGCGCGAGCAGGCGGCCCGCTGCATGGATTGCGGCATCCCGTTCTGCCACACCGGCACCCTGCTCAACGGCATGGCCTCCGGCTGCCCGATCCACAACCTCATCCCCGAGTGGAACGACCTGGTCTATCGCGGCCTGTGGAAGGAAGCCCTCGAACGGCTGCACAAGACCAATAACTTCCCCGATTTCACGGGCCGCGTCTGCCCGGCGCCGTGCGAGGGCTCCTGCGTGCTGGGCATCAACACGCCGCCGGTCACCATCAAGAGCCTGGAGTGCGCCATCATTGACCGCGGCTGGGAGGAAGGCTGGGTTGTGCCGGAGCCGCCCAAAGTCGCGCACGGGCAAGAAGGTGGCCGTCGTCGGCTCGGGTCCCGCCGGCCTGTGCGCCGCGGCGCAGCTCAACAAGGCCGGCCACTCGGTGACCGTCTTCGAGCGCGCCGACCGCGTCGGCGGCCTGCTCATGTACGGCATCCCCAACATGAAGCTCGACAAGCAAAAGGTCGTGCTGCCGCGCATCGCGCAGATGGAGGCCGAGGGCGTCAAGTTCGTCACCGGCACCGAGGTCGGCGTCGAACTATCCCGGCAAAGAAGCTGCTCAAGGAGTTCGACGCCGTCGTCCTGTGCACCGGGGCGACCAAGCCGCGCGATCTGCCCGTCGAAGGCCGCAGCCTCAAGGGCATCCATTTCGCCATGGATTTCCTCACCCACAACACCCGCAGCCTGCTCGGATGGCAGCCACAACGGCAGCTTCATCTCCGCCGAGGGCAAGGACGTGATGGTCATCGGCGGCGGCGACACCGGCACCGACTGCGTCGGCACCTCGATGCGCCACGGCTGCCGGAGCCTCGTCCAGTTGAAATCCTTCCGCGCCCGCCGCATGGACCGCGCCACGCGACAATCCGTGGCCGGAGTGGCCCAAGGTCTATCGCCTCGACTACGGCCAGGAAGAAGCCGCCGCGAAGTTCGGCGCCGACCCGCGCGTCTATCTCACCACCGCCAAGCGGTTCATTGGCGATGACAAGGGCTGGGTCAAGGAAGTCCTCACCGTGCAGATCCAGTGGGAGCGTAACGACAAAGGCCAGTTCGTGCCCAAGGAAGTGCCGGGCACCGAGCAGGTGCGCCCCGTCCAGCTCGTGCTGCTGGCGATGGGATTTCTGGGGCCGGAACAGCCGCTGCTCGACGAGCTTGGCCTCCAGCGCGATCCGCGCACCAACATCAAGGCCGAGTTCGAGAAGTACGCCACCAATCTGAAAGGCGTTTTCGCCGCCGGCGACTGCCGCCGCGGACAAAGCCTGGTGGTCTGGGCCTTCAACGAAGGCCGCGGCGCCGCCCGCGAGTGCGACCGCTACCTCATGGGCCACACCAACCTGCCCTGAATCACTCATTGATGCCCCAGTGATTGGGATAATAACGGTCGTCCTCGGGTTCGATCACGGCATGAGTTGCGGGAGTCTCAGCGGGGTCCGCGTCACGGCCGCTTCCTGAACCCAGTGTGGCCGACTCGACCCGGCGTGCCGGTTCCTTCACTTGGGGATGGGCGACGGGTTCGGTGGCAGATATTCGCTTCATAAGCACTGCATCTTCGGGGGTTGAATTGTCAATACGCTTAAATACACTCCGTATTTATACTGACGGGCGGTTCGCCCGGCTATGGGGTGTACACCCCACGAGGAAATTTGAACGACGGCGCAAACCACCGCGTCGGCAAGCCGTGCCGCCGTCACACTTTGTTGGGAATAACTATTGCTTTGGGGGCGGCGGACGGCAATAATGGGCCGCGAATTCAGGACTCAGGCGGACGTGCGCCACCCTGGGGAAAGGTAACCGTTCGTGGCAGCCCAGCCGGCCCGACTGGATGGCCGGCGAAACATGCGAAACATGCGAAGTAATAGGTCCACCCGCGCGCTCACGGTACCCGCCTCCCTGCCCAAGACTCGGACCGGCATCACCGGGCTTGATGAGATCACCGAGGGTGGCCTGCCCAAGGGCCGGCCCAGCCTGGTGTGCGGGGGGGCCGGCTGCGGCAAGACGCTGCTGGCGATGGAGTTCCTGGTCCGCGGCGCCACTCAATTCAACGAGCCCGGCGTCTTCATGGCTTTCGAGGAGAGCGAGCCCGAGTTGGTGCAGAACGTCGCCTCGCTCGGGTTCGACCTGCGGAGGCTGGTCGCACAGAAGAAGGTGGTCCTCGATTACGTGCGCCTCGAGCGGTCCGAGATTGAGGAGACCGGCGCCTACGATCTGCAAGGTCTGTTCATCCGCCTTGGCCATGCCATAGACTCGATTGGCGCCAAGCGGGTTGTGCTGGACACGATCGAAGCGCTTTTTGCCGGCCTGCCCAACGAGGCCATCCTGCGCGCCGAGTTGCGCCGGCTCTTCGCGTGGCTCAAGACCAAGGGCGTCACCGCCATCATCACTGGGGAGCGCGGTAACGGCGCCTTGTCCCGCCACGGCCTGGAGGAGTATGTGGCCGACTGCGTCATCATGCTGGACCATCGCATCACCGAGCAGGTGTCCACCCGCCGCTTGCGCATCGTGAAGTACCGCGGCTCGCTGCACGGCACCAACGAATATCCCTTCCTGATCGGGAACTCCGGCTTTTCGGTGCTCCCGATTACCTCGCTCGGCTTGCGGCATGGCGCCTCCCTGCAACGCGTCTCCTCGGGCGTGGCGCGGCTGGACGCGATGCTGGGGGGCAAAGGCTATTTCCGCGGCAGCACGGTCCTGGTGTCCGGCACGGCGGGGAGCGGCAAGACCAGTCTCGCCGCGGCATTCGCCCGGGCCGCCTGCCGGCGCGGCGAGCGCGTTCTCTACTTTGCCTTCGAGGAATCGCCCGAGCAGATCCTGCGCAATATGCGCTCCATTGGCATAGACCTGTCCCCGTGGGTCCGCAAGGGCCTGCTCCACTTCCACGCCGCCCGGCCCAACCTCTGCGGCCTGGAGACGCACCTGGCTTGCATGCAGGGCGAAATCGAGAAGCTGCAACCGCGCATCGTCATCACCGACCCCATTACCAACCTGATTTCCGTGGGCACCCAGTTGGAGGTTCAGGCCATGCTGGCGCGGTTGGTGGACCTGCTGAAGACCCGGCAGATCACCGCGCTGCTGACCAGCCTGACGGCGGGTGGGAACGCTTCCGAACAGTCGGAGGTGGGCATCTCCTCGCTGATGGACACCTGGCTGCTGCTGCGCAACCTGGAGTACAGCGGCGAGCGCAACCGGGGCCTGTACGTTCTTAAGTCGCGCGGCATGGCCCACTCCAACCAGGTCCGCGAGTTTCGCTTGTCCGGGGATGGCGTTGACCTGAGCGACGTGTACGTTGGCCCCGGCCTGGTCCTGACCGGCGCCGCCCGCCAGGCCCAGGAAGCCCGCGACGCGGCGGAAGAGCTGGCCCGGCGGCGACAGATTGCCCGCTTGCGACGCTCCATTGACCGCAAACGGCAGGCCGCCGAGAGCCAGATCGCCGTGTTGCGCCATGCGCTGGAGGCCGAAGTGGACGAGTTGAATGAGGGCATCCAGCGGCAGAGCTTGCTGACCAAGGCGGCCCTCCGCGAACGCGGCGACATGACCCGCCAGCGCGGCGCCGACCATGCCGCCACCTGAACCCATTATGACCAGGAAGCGCAAGACCAACGGGGAAGTCTGGGAACTCCGGCTCTATGTGGCCGGACAGACCCCGAAGTCCATCACCGCCTTTGCGAACCTCAAACGCATCTGCGAGGACCATCTGGCGGGCAAATACCATATCGAGATCGTTGACCTGCTGAAGAACCCCACGCTGGCGCGGGGTGATCAGATTCTGGCTATACCGACCCTGGTGCGCAAGCTGCCCACCCCGGTGCGCAAGATCATCGGCGACCTCTCGAACACCGAGCGGGTGCTGGTGGGGCTGGACTTGAGGCCGGGCTGAAGGGTGAAAGGTGATACGTGAGGCCCATGACGACTGTTTAATATGGAACCTAAACACGCGGGCGAGATCAAAGCGGCTTATGAGCGCGCGCTCAAAGAGCGGAGCGGCAAGGAAGAGTATGTCCTGCGGCTTTACGTCACCGGCATGACGCCGCGGTCCACGGAGGCGATTCGCAACATCAAGGCCATCTGCGAAGAGCATCTCCAGGGCCGCTACAAGCTGGAGGTGGTGGATGTCTATCAGCACCCGAGTCTGGTCAAGGGAGAGCAGATTGTCGCGGCGCCGACGCTCATCAAATACCTGCCCTTGCCGCTACGCCGCTTTATTGGCGACATGTCCCGCACCGAGAGGATCCTCCTGGGGTTGGATCTGCGCCCTACGCCCGGAAAAGAGAAACCACCGATGGACACAGATGGACAGAGATAGGAAACATCCGGGCTTGCAGGCCGCGGGCAATACCGCTTTCTTGCTCAAAGCGGAAACACGCGCAATCATCGGGTGCGCGTTTGGGGTGCTGAATGAGCGGGGGCGCGGGCTGAACGAAGAAATAGGACATCTGTGTTTACCTGTGGTTAATCCTTTATGAACGCTGGTCTTGTCGCGGAGAATGCCGAGCTGCGCGCCCGGCTGGCGGAAGCGGAAGAGACGCTCGAAGCCATCCGCACCGGCGCGGTGGATGCGCTGGTCGCCGCTGGCCCGCAAGGCGAGCAGGTCTTTACCCTGCAAGGGGCCGAGACCCCGTACCGGCTGCTGATGGAGTCCATGAACGAAGGGGCCGCCACTCTTAGCCCCGACGGGACCATCCTCTATTGCAATCGCCGTTTTGCCGAGATGACGGGCATTCCCGCCGAGCAAATCGTTGGCTCCTGCCTTTGCCAGCGCGTTCTGCCGGCGCAGCAGGCCGCGGTGCGTGAGTTGGTGGCCAGCGCCTTGGGTGCGGGCGCCAAGGCGGAGTTCATTCTTAATGGCCCGGGCGGTCCGGGTTTGCCGGTGCTGCTGTCGCTCCGCCCAATTCAGCATGACGCGGAGTCCATCGCCGTTGTGGCCACCGACCTGAGCGAGCGCAAGCAATACGAAGGGAGCTTGCACCACCTTAACCAGGAGCTGGAGGAACGTGTTCGCCTTCGCACCGCCGAGCTGCAAGCCATCTTCGACACCGCCCCCATTGGCCTGGCGATCGCGGAGGATCCCGAGGGCCGCCACATCCGGGGCAACCCCGCCATCGAACAGGCGCTCGGGCTCCCGCGGGGCGGCGAACTTTCGCGGACCGCATCGCGGCCGGCGGCCTACCGTTGCCTTCAAGATGGCCGCGAACTGCCCGTCGAACAACTTCCCATGCAGCGCGCCGCCCGCGGGGAAACCGTCACGGGCCACCTCATGGACATCTTGCGCCCGGACGGCCAGGTCATCACCCTTTACAGCAACGCCGCGCCCCTCCTCGACAACCAGGGTCGGCCGCGCGGCGCGGTTGGCGCCTTTCTGGACATCACTGCGCGCAAGCGGGCCGAGGCCGCCCTGCGCGAGAGCGAGCAGCGGCTCCAGCACGCCCAGCGGATCGCCAACGTCGGCAGTTGGGAATGGGACATCGCGACGGGTGCCTTGTTATGGTCGGAGCAGATCTACCGGCAGATGGGCGAGGAATCGGGCCGGTTCAAGCCCAGTCTCGACGGCTTCCTGGAACGTGTTCATCCGGAAGACCGAACGCGGTTTCAGACCGCCCTCGAACGGGCGATGGCGGGTCAGTCGCCTTTCGAGGTGGAGTTCCGCGTCGTCCAGGCCGGCGGCGGCGTTCGCGTGTTCCACTCGCGCGGGGAGGTGGTGCGGGGCGCGGACGGAAAAGAGCGGCGCATGGTCGGAGTTTCCCTCGACATCACCGAGCGCAAGGAAGCCGAGCGCGAAATCTTTGATGCCAACCAGCGCCTGGAGGCGTTAATGCGGGCGGTGCCCGTGGGCGTGTGCTTCTCGGATGATGCCACCTGCCAGCGCGTCACGGGTAATCCTGCGGTGCTGACGCAGTTCGAGGTCGCGGCGGCGGACAACATCTCGGCCTCGGCGCCGAACGCCATTGCGCCGGGCCGCCAGCTCCGTTTCCTCCGCGAGGGGCGGCCTGTTGCGGACGCCGACCTGCCCTTGCAGCGGGCTGTCGCGGAAAACAAGGTCATTCCACCCATGGAGCTGGAGGTTCATTTGCCCAGCGGCCGGCGGTGGTTCACGGAGGCCTCCGGCGCGCCCGTGCGCGGTCCCCACGGCGAGGTCGTCGGCGGGGTGGCTGTGACGGTGGACATCACCGCGCGCAAACAAGCTCAGGCCGAGCTTCTCCACCGCGCGGAGAGGTTGCATGCGAGCAATGAAGAGCTGGCTCGCTTCAACCGAGCGATGGTAGGCCGCGAGCTGCGCATGATTGAATTGAAGCAGGAGGTCAATGCCCTTTGCAACCAGCTTGGCCAACCCCCGCGCTATCCCCCCCAGGCCGAAACCGGATCTCTCAATGCGCCCGACCTCCCGTTGACGCGACCCGCCCCTCAGCCGTGACCGTTCGTCAGACGGAGAGAGAGCCATGAGAGTGTCCGCGCAAACCATTACCGCCGCCGGTCTGGTCCTGGCGGGTGTGGTGGTGGTGGGCCTCGCCCTGATGTTGGTAGGGAATGAGCGCGCCTTCGTGGATAGCAGCCGCTCGGTGACGCACACCCAGCAGGTGCTGGAGCAACTGACCTCCCTGCTGTCAGCCTTGCAGGACGCCGAAACCGGCCAACGCGGTTACCTCATAACCGGGAACACGGACTACCTTCATCTGTACCACGCAGTCCTCGGGCGGATTGAACAGGTCAACAGCCGACTGCGCCAACTGACCGCCGACAACCCCCGCCAGCAGCAACGGCTGCAGACGCTGTCCCCGCTCATTGCCGAGAAGCTGGCCAAGCTGGAGGAAGGCATCCGGCTACGCCGCGAAAAGGGCTTTGCTGACGCTTCCTACATCGCCTCCATAAATGAAGGCAAGAAGACCATGGATGCGATACGGGCCGTGATCGCCGAAATGGAACAGGAGGAACACGATCTGCTGAACCGCCGCCAGCAGGCCTTCGACGCCAGGGCCCGCCAGACCAGGTTGACTTCCCGTGGGTTCACCGCGCTGGCTTTCATCCTGTTGGGGATGGTCTATTTCGTCGTCCAAAGAGACATCCGCGGACGCAAGCGGTCGGAGGAGACCGAGCGCCGGGCCAACGCCTACAATCGCAGTCTGCTCGAAGCCAGCCTCGACCCCCTGGTGACCATCGGCTCCGACGGGAAGATCACTGACGTGAACGCCGCCGCCGAGGCGGCCACCGGCTGTCCCCGTGCCGCGCTGATCGGCACGGATTTTTCGGACTACTTCACCGAGCCGGAGAAGGCGCGCGCGGGCTACCAGCAGGTCTTCCGTGAAGGCCTGGTGCGCGATTACCCGCTGGGGTTGCGGCATCGCGATGGCGAGGTCAAATACGTGCTCTACAATGCCTCGGTCTATCGGGACGAACGCGGCCAGGTGATCGGCGTGTTCGCCGCCGCGCGCGACATCACCGCCCGCCGGCAGGCGGAGGACGCCGTGCGCCGCGCCAACGCTTACAACCGCAGTTTGCTCGAAGCCAGCCTCGATCCGCTGGTGACCATCGGCCCCGACGGGAAGCTCACGGACGTGAACGCCGCCGCCGAGGTGGCCACCGGCTTTCCCCGCGCCGAGCTGGCCGGCACTGACTTCTCGGACTACTTCACCGAACCGGAGAAAGCGCGCGCGGGCTACCAGCAGGTCTTCCGTGAAGGCCTGGTGCGGGATTATCCGCTGGAACTGCGGCACCGCGACGGGCGCGTCCTGTCGGTGCTCTACAATGCCTCCGTCTATCAGGATGAACGCGGCCAGGTCGTCGGCGTCTTCGCCGCCGCGCGCGATATCACTGAACGCAAACGGGCCGAGGAGGAGATCCGCCACTACGCCGAGGACCTCAAGCGCAGCAACCAGGAGCTCGAGCACTTTGCTTATGTTGCCTCGCACGACTTGCAGGAGCCGCTGCGCACCGTCAGCAGTTATTCCCAATTGCTGGCCCGCCGCTACCGGAACCGGCTCGACGCCGACGCCGACGACTTCATCGCTTTCATCGTGGATGGCGCCGGGCGGATGCAGACCCTCATCAACGACCTGCTGACCTTCTCGCGCATCGGCACGCGGGGCAGACCGTTCGCGCCGGTAGACGGGGCGAGCCTGGTGGCGTCGGCCCGGGGGAACGTGGACGCCGCCATCGTGGAGAGCGCGGCCGTCATCACGCACGATCCGCTCCCCACGCTGGTGGGCGACCGGACGCAGTTGACGCAGTTGTTCCAGAACCTGTTCAGCAATGCCATCAAGTTCCGCCGCCCGGGGCAGGCGCCGCGGATTCACGTCTCCGCCGCGCGGTGCGACGGCGCCTGGAAGTTGAGCGTGCGCGACAACGGCATCGGCATTGAACCGCAGTTCTTCGAGCGCATCTTTATCATCTTCCAGCGTCTGCATGGCCGCGAGGAGTATCCCGGCACCGGCATTGGCCTGGCCGTCTGCAAGAAGATTGTCGAGCGGCACGGCGGCCGGATTTGGGTGGAGTCTGATCCCGGAACGGGCTCCACCTTCCATTTCACCCTTCCGGATGAGCCAAGCACAACCTATGACCGAAAGCGAACGACAAATCCGCCCGATTGACATCCTGCTCGTCGAAGACAGCCCCGCCGACGTGCGCCTGACGCGCGAGGCCCTTAAGGAGGCTAGAGTTCTCAACACCCTTCATGTCGTCCAGGACGGCATGGCGGCCCTGGCCTTCCTGCGCCGGGAGGGGCAATACGCCGGCAGCCCGCGGCCGGCACTGGTGTTGCTGGACCTGAACCTGCCCAAGATGGATGGCCGCGAGGTGCTGGCCAAGATCAAGCAGGATGAGAGTCTCAAGCGCATCCCGGTGGTGGTCCTCACGACCTCCCGCGCCGAGGAGGACATCATTCGCTCCTACGATTTGCACGCCAACGCCTACATCACCAAGCCGGTGGACCTGGCCCAGTTTCTCAACGTCGTCCGCTCCTTCGAAGAATTCTGGCTGGCGGTGGTGACCTTGCCCCCCAATCAAGAGCGCCCTTGATGAAATTGCTACTCGTCGAAGACAATCCCGCCGATGCCCGCCTCATCTCGGAGCTGCTCGGCGAGGCTCCCGCACGCGGCTTTGAACTCGTACATGTCTCTCGTCTCGCCGCGGCCGTGGAATTGGTGGGCCGGCAAACCTTTGACGCGGTGCTGCTGGACCTTGGCCTGCCCGACTCGCAGGGCCTGGAGACGCTGAGCCGGACCCAACTGGCCGGCAACGGCCTGCCGATTGTGGTGCTGACCGGGCGGAATGATCAGCAGTTCGCCGTCGAAGCCGCCCGCGCCGGCGCCCAGGACTACCTTGTCAAAGGCCAGTTCGGCAGCCACCTGCTTGTGCGGACCCTCGCCTACGCGGTCGAGCGCAAACGGGCCTCCGAGGAAATCCGCCGGCTCAACGAAGGCCTGGAGCAGCGCGTCCGCGAGCGCACGCGCCAACTGGAAGCGGCCAACACCCAACTCCAGGCCGAAATCGCCGGGCGCAGCCGCGTGGAGGAGGAACTGCGCGCCACCAACGCCGAGCTCGCCCGCTTCAACCAGGTCATGGTGGGCCGGGAACTGCGCATGATCGAGTTGAAGCAGGAGATCAATGCTCTCTGTGCCCAGCTCGGCCAGCCTCCGCGCTATGAGCTTGGCCATGCGAAAACCCCGTAGGGGTGAGCTGTGTCCAACCTGGTGCGCCGCGGAGCAAAGGAGCGCGGCCTTTAGGCCGCAGAAGCCTTCCGGGTAGAGCCGGCGGTTGCCCGCCGGCTCTACCCGGAAGCATGGAATTTCGTTGCGGCTCCAGCAAATCCCGGCGCTCGTTTGGACTTCCGCGCTTCTGCAGCCTAAAGGCCGCGCTCCTTTGCTCCGGTGGTATTGACGAGATACACCCGCGCTCTGCCGGAGACCTATTTTAGGCTTTGGCCCTTGGGCTTTAGCCGCTAGATTGTGAGCCCCATGACGCCCTTAAGGAATTTCTGGCGATCAAGGCTCTTCCGCTACGGCGTGGCGCCGCTGGCGGTGGGCCTTGGGGTCGGGATTCATTTGGGGCTGGAGGCTGGTGTGGGCGGCACGCTGTCCCCCTACATCATTTTCTATCCGATCGTGATAGCCGTAGCGATGTTGGCGGGCCTGGGGCCGGGGCTGTTGACCAGTGCCGCTGCTACGGCGGCTGTTGACTATTGGCTCATTCACCCCAGAGGGGGGTTCAGGGCCGAGTCAGCGATGGATCTCATCAACCTGGCCCTTTTCACCGTCATCAATGCCGGTTTGTGCGTGTTGGTCGAGTGGCTGCGGCGGGCCCGGCTCAAGGCGGCGGCGTTCGACCGGGAGCAGGTCCTGTCTGAAAGCCGGCGGCGGAACGAGTTCCTGGCCAGCGTCATCCAGCAGTCCTCCCAGGCGTTCGGCGTGGGCTACCCCGATGGCCGGATGGGGATGGTCAACCGCGCCTTCGAGGAGTTAACCGGTTATACGGCGCAGGAATTGCAGGCAGTGAATTGGTCCACCGGGCTGACGCCGCCCGAAAGGCGGGAGGCCGAGCGCCGGAAGCTGGCGGAACTGCAGGCGACTGGCCAGCCCGTGCGCTACGAAAACGAATTGCTCCGCAAGGACGGCCGCCGCGTGCCCATCGAGCTGCTGGTGCACCTGGCGCGCGGTGACGGGGGCCGGCCGGAATACTATTATACCTTCCTCACGGACATCACCGAACGCAAGCGGGCTGAGGCTGCGTTGCTCGAGAGCGAACGGCAACTCCGCTCGCTGGCGGATTCGATCCCCAACCTCGCCTGGCGAGCCAATGCCGACGGGTATCTCACGTGGTACAACCAGCGGTGGTATGAATACACCGGTGCGACGCCCGAAGAGATGGAGGGCTGGGGGTGGCAGCGCGTCCACGATCCGCAAACACTCCCCGCCGTGCTGGAGCTCTGGAGAACCTCGATCGCCAGCGGTCAGCCTTTTGAAATGACGTTCCCTCTGCGCGGAGCCGACGGCGTATTTCGGCCCTTCCTGACGCGGGGAATACCGCTCAAAGATGCCCGGGGCCGGGTCCAACAGTGGTTCGGAACCAACACCGACATCTCGGACAAGGAGCGAGCTGAAGCGGCCATGCGCGACCTCAACGCCCAGCTCGAACAGCGCGTGGCCGAACTCCAAACCGCCAACCAACAGGTCCAGGCCTCCCGCCGGGCGGCGCTCAACCTGATGGATGACGCGGTACAGGCCCGGAAGCAGGCTGAGGCGGCCAGCGCCGAGTTGCGCAGCGCGCTGGAGCAACGCCGGCTGGCCCTCGAAGCGGCGGACCTGGGCGCCTGGGATTACCACTTCCAGACCGGCGAGGTGCTCTGGGATGAGCGTTGCCGCGAGATGTGGGGCATGGCCCAGTTCGACCACGTGGAGTACGCCGCCGCCGTCAGCCGGATTCACCCGGAGGACCGTGAGGGGGTGGACGCTGCCGTCAGGGAAGCGCTGGCCGGCCGCGAGGGTGGGGCCTACCACCGCGAGTTCCGCATTGTCTGGCCGGACGGTTCGGTGCATTGGATTGCCTCGCATGGGCACGTCTATTTCCAGGGAGAGGGCGACGCGCGGCACCCGGTGCGGTTCGTCGGGGCCAACGCGGAGATCACGACCGAGAAGCAGGCCCAGGAGGCACTGCGGGAGAGCAAGGAGCGGCTGGCGGGCTTCGCCGCCGCGACCTTTGAGGGCATCGTCCTCAGCGAGCGCGGGCCGCGTTGTGGACTGCAATGAGCAGTTCGCGCAGATGCTGGGAAGCACGTCGCAGGAGGTGATCGGTCATACCATTGAAGAGTTCATCGTGCCCGAAGGTCGCGCGCGGGTGATGGCGAACGTCCTCTCCGGGCAGGAGAGCCTCCTGGAGAACCAAATGCTGCGCCGCGACGGCTCACGCATCACGGTGGAAGCCCATGGCCGGCCCAGTTCCTCCGGCTCCGGCAGCCTGCGGCATACGGCCATCCGCGACGTCACCGAGCGCAAACAGCGCGAGCAATTGCTGGAGAAACTCAACCGCACCCTGAAGGCGCTCAAGGACAGCAGCCAGGCGATGATGCGCGCCACTTCGGAAGCTGATTACCTCAACGAGGTCTGCAAGATCGTCGTGCAGGATTGCGGCCATGCGATGGTCTGGATCGGCTTTGCCGTCGCCGACGAAGCCAAGAGCGTGCGGCCGATAGCCTGCGCCGGCTTCGAGGAAGGTTACCTGGAGAGTTTGCACGTCACCTGGGCTGACACCGAGCGGGGCAGGGGTCCAACCGGCACCGCCATCCGCACCGGCAAGCCGTGTATTTGCGCGAACATGCTGACCGACCCTCGGTTCGCGCCCTGGCGGGCCCAAGCCCTCAAGCGCGGCTACGCCTCTTCGCTGGTGGTCCCGCTGCTGGCGGAGGGCCGGGCGTTCGGCGCCCTCACTATTTATGCCAAAGAGCCGGAGCCGTTCTCCGAGGACGAGGTGGCGTTGCTGGTCCAGTTGGCCGACGATGTCTCCTATTGCCTGGGTGCGTTGCGCGCGCAGGCCGCGAGGGCGCGGGCCGAGCGGCGCACCGAACTGCTGGCCGAGACCGCCAGCCAATTCCTGGCCAGCTATTCCCCGCAAGGTGTGGTGGAGGACTTATGCCAGAAAGTGCTCGCCTTCCTCGACTGCCAGGTCTTCTTCAACTACCTGGTCGTGGAAGAGCCTGGGGTCCGCCCGTCCTCGGGCGCAGCAGGCGCCGAACCACGCAGCGTGCCGGGAGGGGCCGCAATCGCACTGCCTGCGGACGCTGCTGCGCCCGAGGGCGGGCGCACTCCGGGGAGGCTGCATTTGAATGCCTGCGGCGGCATTCCCGCCGAGGAGGTTCGCAAGATCGAGTGGCTGGATTACGGCAGCGCCGTCTGCGGCTGCGCGGCCCGGGACGCCTGCCGCATCGTGGCCGAGAACATCCCGACCACCCCCGACCCGCGCACGGAGTTGGTGAAGTCCTACGGCATCCAGGCTTACGCGTGCCATCCGCTTACGATCGAAGGGCGGGTGCTGGGCACGCTCTCGTTCGGCACGCGCACGCGGGGGCATTTCCAGGAAGAGGAACTCTCAGTGATGAGGGCGGTCACGGACCTGGTTGCCATAGCAATGGAGCGGCAGCGCAGCCGGGCCGCGCTGCAGCAGGCCAAGGAGGAACTGGAGCAACGCGTGATCGAGCGCACGGCCGAGCTGCGCGCCAAGTCGCTCTATGCCCGCAGCCTGCTGGAGGCCAGCCTGGACCCGCTGGCGACTATCAGCCCGGAGGGAAGAATCACCGATGTCAACCGGGCGACCGAAGAGGTGACTGGTATCGCGCGCGAGCGCCTGGTCGGCGCCAGCTTCTCCGATTATTTCACCGAGCCGGCCAAGGCCGAGGCGAGCTACCAACAGGTGCTGGCCGAGGGGCTGGTGCGAGACTACCCGCTGACCATTCGCCACGCCTCGGGCCGCACCACGGACGTGCTTTACAATGCCACCGTATATCGCGATGAAGCCGGGCGGGTGCAGGGCGTGTTCGCCGCCGCGCGCGACATTACCGAGCGCAAGCAGGCCGAACGGCGACGCGACTTCACTACCGCGCTGCTGGCGCTCTTCGCGCAGAAGACCTCCGCCCGCGACTACCTTCACTCGGCCCTGGAGGTGATTCGCCAGTGGAGCGGCTGCGAGGCCCTGGGCATCCGCATCGCCCATGAGGACGGTGAAATCCCCTACGCCGCCTGGACGGGCTTCGCGCCCGAGTTCATTACCCAGGAGAACCAACTCTCGCTTCACCGGGACAACTGCTGCTGCATCCGGGCCATCTCCCAGAACTTCGAGCCGCAGGACCGCGCCCTGCTGACGCCGGGCGGCTCCTATCGCTGCGACGACGCGATTGCCTTTGTCAACAGCCTGTCGCCGGAAAAGCGCCCCCGCTACGGCGGCAACTGCATGAAGTTCGGCTTCGCCTCCCTGGCCATCATCCCGATCCGTTACCGTGAGGAAGTGGTCGGCGCCATCCACCTGGCCGACCGCCGGTCGGGTTGGTTCCCGCCGCCGGTGGTGGAGTTCCTGGAAGGGATGACCCCGCTGATCGGCGAAGCGGTGCAACGGTTCCAGACGGAAGCCGAACTGGCCCGGCACCGCGACCAACTCGAACTGCTGGTCCAGCAGCGCACTCAGGAATTAACCGACGCCAACGCCCGGCTGCAGCAGACCGCCGAAGACCTCAAGCGCTCGAACCGCGACCTGGAGCAGTTCGCCTACGTGGCCTCGCACGACCTTCAGGAGCCCCTGCGCGCGGTGGGCGGCTACGTCAAGCTGCTCGAACGCCGCTTGTCGGGGGTCCTGGATGGCCGGGCGCGGGAATTCATAGACGGGGCCTTCGAGGGCGCCCTCCGCATGGAGCGGCTCATTCACGATTTGCTTAGCTTCTCGCGCGTCGGCACCCGCGGCGGCGAATTCGTCCCCGTTGACCTTGGCACCGCGCTGCGCCAGGCGCTGGGCAATCTCCAGGTCAGCATCAAGGCGGCCGAGGCCGTTATTACTCACGATCCCTTGCCGACCCTCGCGGTGGATGCCACCCAGCTTATGCAGGTCTTCCAGAACCTCATCAGCAACGCCCTCAAGTTCCACCGTGAACGCCCGCCGCGAATCCATATCGGCGCCGGCAAGCGGGACGGACAATGGGTATTCTCGGTGCGGGACAACGGCATTGGCATCGAGCCCGAGTATTTCGAGAAGATCTTCCAGCTCTTTCAGCGCCTGCACACGCGCAAGCAATACTCGGGCACGGGCATTGGGCTGGCCATCTGCAAGAAGATCATCGAGCGTCATGGCGGAACGATATGGGTCGAGTCCCAGCCGGGGCAGGGGACGACGTTCTTCTTTACGATTCCTGATAAGCTGGGGAAGGCGTAGGAAGTCCGAAGTCCGAAGTCCGAAGTCCGAAGTCCGAAGTCCGAAGGAAGGCCGAAATCCGAAGGCGAGAAGGTTAGGCCCTTGATACGCCTCACTTACCGCGCCCGTGCTGGCTGAGTTCGGATTTCGGGCTTCGGACTTCCTTCGGACTTCGGCCTTCGGACTTCGGCCTTCAGACTTCCTCCACTTCCCCCTTTCCTACGCCGTGCCGGCATGTTTCCCTGTTCGCTCGCGGATGAAGTTTTCGCACTTAATCCTGTTGCTGCTGATGAATTTCTTCTGGGCCGGGGTGTACTCCGCCTACAAGATTCTCGGGCAGGATCTGCCGACCGGCGGCATTGTGACGCTCCGGTTCGGGATCGCGGCGCTGTGTCTGCTGGCGGCGTGGCCCTGGCTGCCGGGGCGCGCGCCTCGCGGGCGCGATTTATTCAGCTCGTGCCTGCTGGGCGTGGTGTTGATCGTGCTGGGGCAGCGGCTGCAGGTTTTCGGCAACAACCTGGGCCGGGCGGGCGATTCCGCCGTGCTGATGGCCATCGAACCGCTGCTCACCTCGGTGGCCGCGGCGCTATTCCTGCGCGAGCACATCGGGCCCCGGCGGCTGGCCGGGTTCTGCCTCGGCATGTTCGGCGTGGTCCTGCTGAACGGCGTCTGGCGCAAGGACTTTCAATGGACCGGCCTGGTGCCAAGCCTCATCTTTATCTCCTCCTTCGTCTGCGAGGCCGCCGCCTCGGTCATCGGCAAGCCCATCGTCGCCCGCGCCAGCCCCATGAAAATGCTCGCTGTGGCGCTCGGGGCCGGCACCCTGGTCAACCTGCTGATTGACGGCCATGAGACTTTCCGGGTGGCGCAGACCTTGCCGCCTTACGCCTGGTGCCTGCTGTTCGGGTTGGCGCTGATCTGCACTGCCATCGGTTACAGTGTCTGGTTCATCGTCATCGGCGAATGCCCCGTCAACGTGGCCGCTCTCACCATCTTCGCCCAATCCGTTTTCGGTGTGGCTATTGCCGCGCTCTGGCTGGGTGAGAGGCTTCACTGGGGCCAGCTTTTGGGGAGCGCCACCATCGTCGCGGGTCTTGTCCTTGGCCTTTCCCGGCAGATCAAACGGCCCGCGGATGGGGGATCGGCGGTGGCGCAGGTGTAGATGGGGGTAGCCGGGACCAGAGAGATCAATTCCCCCGCACACTACCCTCTCCCCAAGGAGAGCGAGAACACTCGGCCGTCGTTCCCCAGAGCTGACGCGCTCGAACATTGCATGAGCTGGCCGACGCAGCTCCCTCTCCTTGGGGAGAGGGCAGGGGTGAGGGGGAACGGCCGCGGGTGCTACCCCAAAGTGGCGGAGTGGACCGGAAGTCGGGCCGACTAATCTGCTGTGACGCGGCGGCGGGCGTCCTTTTTGACGGCGTGGCGGGCCTTATCGGCGAGCATGCGCTGTTTGGCGCGGCGGCTGCGGCGGCGTTTCTGGCGCCGGATCTTCTCGTTGCGGGCGCGCTCGGCGGCGACGTGGCCGGTGCGCAGGGCTTCGACCTTGTCGAGCAAAAGGCGCCGGGCCAGGAAGCGGTTGAGGCCCTGCTGGCGGGTGGACTGGCACTTGACCTGAAGGCCGGTCGGGCGATGAAGCAGCATGACGCAGGTGGCGGTCTTGTTGACGTTTTGGCCGCCGTGACCGCCCGAGCGGACGAAGGTTTCCTCGATGTCAGCCTCGCGCACCCCCAGCGCGGCCATGCGTTGGGAGAGTTGGGCTTCTTTGTCAGGACCGGCCGGGAAAGCAGTCATGGCCGTCAGCGTAGCGGCAAGCGACGCTGATAGCAATGCGGCAGTGGTTCGAGACGGTGCTGAGGCAAAACATCCACCATTCCACCATTCCATCATTCCATCATCCCATCATTCCATCATCCCATCATTCCATCATCCCACCATTCCATCCTCGGCAAAACGGCTTGCCGGTTGGCGTTCGGGCGTTACTGTGGAGGCGTGAAACTGCTGTTCATCGCGGATATCGTCGGGCAGCCGGGGCGGCGCGCAGTCAAGGAACTTGTTCCCCAATTGCGGCGGCAGCACGGGCTCGATGTGGTGGTCGCCAACGGGGAAAACGCGGCGGGCGGGTCGGGCATCACGCCCAATACGGCCGAGGAAATCTTTGCCGGCGGCGTGGACATCATCACTACTGGCGATCATTTGTGGGACCAGAAGGAAGTGATGGGTCTGCTCGAACACGAGCGCCGCTTCGTCCGGCCGCTGAATTATCCGGCGGGCACGCCAGGGCAGGGGAGCGCGCTGTTCGAGGCGCCGGGGCTGCCGCCGGTCGCGGTGATGAATCTCCAGGGCCGCACCTTCATGCCGCCGCTGGAGAATCCCTTCCATGCCGCGCTGGCCGAGGTCGAGCGGTTGCGCCAGACAGACGAAGATCATTTTTGTGGACATCCATGCCGAGGCGACATCGGAGAAGATCGCTTTGGCGCGCCTGCTCGATGGCCGGGTCAGCGCGGTCATCGGCACCCATACGCATGTGCAGACCGCCGACGAGCAAATCTTCCCGGGCGGCACGGCATTCCTGGCGGACGGCGGATTCACTGGTCCGCACGAGAGCGTGCTGGGGCGGGAGATCGAGCCGATCATCCGGCGGTTCATGACCAGCATGCCGCAGAAGTTTGACGTGGCCAAAGGGCGCGTTCTGCTGCAAGGGGCGGTGGTGGAGATTGACGAGCAGACGGGGCAGGCCAAGGCTATCCAGCGGGTGTCGGAGGCGGTTTAGGGGAATGTTTCCATGAAGCCTGGGAACATCCAACATCCAACATCCAACATCCAACATCCAATGGGCGCCGAACGGGCAGTCCGGGTTGGATGTTGGATGTTGGATGTTGGATGTTGGATGTTTTCCTTCTATCACCATGCCCAGATCCGTTAAGACCCAATGGGAGTTCGGCGAACTGTTCCCGCCGGAACAACTCCGCAAAGTGCTGAGCGTCACGGAGTTGACGTGGCAGATCAAGCGGCTGCTGGAACAGCACGTGGGCGAGATCTGGGTCACGGGCGAGGTCACCAACCTGCGGGTCCAAAGCTCCGGGCATATCTATTTCACGCTCAAGGATGCCGCTGCGCAGTTGAACTGCGTGCTGTTTCGGGGCGAGCCGAGGGTGGATCGGGCGCTGTTGCAGGACGGACGCAAGGTCACCCTGCAAGGCGAGGTGACGGTCTATGAGCCGCGCGGGCAATACCAGTTGCGCGTCACCCAGGTCGAGTTGCAAGGCATCGGCGCCTTGCAGGCCGCCTTTGAGAAGCTGAAGCAGAAGCTTAACGCCGAGGGCCTGTTCGCACCGGAGCGGAAGCGTCCGTTGCCGCGCTATCCCCAGCGCATCGGGCTGGTGACTTCTCCCACCGGCGCCGCCATCCGTGACGTGCTGCACGTCGTCGAACGCCGTAATCCGGGCCTGGAGATCATCCTGGCTCCGTGCCGCGTGCAAGGGGAGGGGGCCGCCGGGGAAATCGCCGCCGCGATCGGCCTGCTCAATGAATTCCACGCCACCCAATTGGCTACGGACGATCCGCTGTTGGCGATTGACCTGATCCTGGTCACGCGCGGCGGCGGCAGCCCGGAGGACCTATGGGCCTTCAACGAGGAAGTGGTGGGGCGGGCGATTTTCAACTCGGCCCTGCCGGTGGTCTCGGCGGTCGGGCACGAGATTGACTTCACCATCAGCGACTTTGTGGCCGACGTGCGGGCCGCGACGCCGAGCGCGGCGGCGGAGATCATCACCGAGGGGGTATTTGCCAGCAGCCAATTCCTGGCCGAAGCCCCGCAGCGGCTCCGCCAACTGGCGGAGCAGCAGTTGGAGGACAAGCTTTACGTGCTGACGCAAACCGTGCAACGGCTGGCGCGTGTGCACCCGCGCCGCCGCCTCAACGATTGGCTGCAGCGGCTCGACGACGCGCAAAGCAGCTTGCTGCGCAGCGTCAAACAGGGCGTGCGTCAGCAAGGTCTGGCCTGGCAGATGTTGCGCGACCGGCTGGGGCGGGTGCGCCCGACGGTGGGGCTGCGGCAGCGGCGCGAGCTGCTGGCGCAGGTCGAGCGCCGGCTTCACGAAAAGGCGCGCCTGCAGTTCGAGGCGCGGCGGAACGCGATAGACGGCGCTGGAGGCGCGCCTGCGTTTGCTGGGGCCGGAGCAGGTCCTGGCCCGCGGCTACTCGATTACGTTGGATGAACGGACAGGGAAAGTGCTGCACGATGCCAAGGCGGTGAAGGCCGGGCAACGGCTGCGGACGCGGTTGAAGGTGGGGGAGGTCTTTAGCCGGGCGGAGGGAAGGGGAAAGGAAACATCCAACATCCAATAGCGGGTCATTGGATGTTGGGTGTTGGATGTTGGATGTTGGATGTTCTCTGTTCAGCGGCGGCGGGTGGCTGGGGCAGGGAGAAGAAGAAGGTGGAGCCTTCGCCCGGTTGGGATTCGACCCAAATCCTGCCGCCGTGGCGCTCGACGATTTTCTTGCAGATGGACAGCCCGATGCCGGTTCCGGGATACTTCTTCCGGGTGTGCAGCCGCTGGAAGACCTGGAAAATGCGCTCGAAATATTGCGGCTCCATGCCGATGCCGTTGTCCTTCACCCAGATGACCCAGCGCCGATTCTCGGCCCGGGCGCCAACGTGGATTTCGGGCGGGGGAGCGCCGTGGAACTTGAGGGCGTTGGCGATGAGGTTCTGGAACACTTGCGTGATTTGGCTCTCATCCACCACCAGGGTGGGCAAAGGGTCGTGAATCACGGTGGCGCTGGCGGCGCGGACGGTGAACTGAAGGTTGCGCAGGGCGGCGTTGAGCGGGGCGCTGAGGTTGGCGCGCCCCAGGGCCAGGCCTTGCGTGCCGACGCGCGACAACGCGAGCAAATCGCTGAGCTGCTGCTCCATCCGGATGGCGCCCTCGGCGGCCCCGGCGATGTACTCGCGCGCCTTGGCATCGAGCAGGTCCGGGAAGCGGAGTTCGAGCAGCCGGACGTAGCCTCCCACCGCCCGCAGCGGCTCCTGCAAGTCATGCGAGGCGACATAGGCGAATTGCTCCAGTTCCTGGTTCGAGCGCTTGAGGTCCTCGGCCATGCTGAGCAGGGCCTGCTCGGCGACCTGGCGGGAGAGGATCTCCAGCCGCAGCTTTTCGTTCGTCGCCTCCAGCTCGCTGGTGCGCTGCTGAACCAGCTCCTCGAGGTGGTCGCGGTAATGCTGGAGTTCGGCGGTGCGCGCGGCGACGCGCTGCTCGAGTTGCTCGTTGATTTGTTGCAGGGCATCGCGGGCCTGCAATCGCGCCAGGGCCCCGGCCGCCTGGTCGGCCAGCGCTTCCAACGCGGCCAGGTCCTGAGGCGTGTAAGCGTTGCGCTCGTAGCTCTGCACCGAGAGCACGCCCATGCTTCGGCTCTCCCATCGGAGGGGGACGAACATGAGCGAGAGCGACGGGCGCGAGGTGTCGCCGAAGCGGAGGGTCAGGGGGCCCGGATCTTCCGCGCTTCGGCGCAGGATCAATTGCGGGCTGTCCTGCATCACCCGCCGCATCAGCGGCGAGGGCGTCCGGCCCTCGGGCATTGGCGGCACCGGCACGCGCTTCCCGTTGATCGTATCCATGTTGACCAGATCGGTGACGGTGTCGGTCGCCTGGTCATGGACCTGAAGAAAGCAGGCATCCCAGCCGCACAGTTCGAGGGCGATGTCCGCGATGGTCCGGGCCGCGGCGGCAGGATCGGCCGCCGTATTGAGCGAGAGCCCGAGCTTGGCCAGCGCCATGGTCCGCGCCTCGGCGCGCTTGCGCTCGGTGATGTCCACCAGCGCTGCCTGGTACTCCATGAGGCGCGGTGAGTTTGTGCCCTGACCGACGGTCACCATCTGCACCGCCACCGGCAGCCGGCCCGGGCGGTCCAGCTCCAGCTCGACGCTCGCATGGTGCTGACCGCGGCGGAGACGGCTGAGGTGAGAGAGAAAACGGCGGCGGTCGCGCGGGGCGATCATGACCTGGAACGGGTGGCCCACGACATGGTCGCGGCGGCGGCCCAGCAGATCGGCGGCGGTGAGGTTGAGCGCACGGACGAGGCCGCTCGTATCCAGCGTGAGGCGACCGACGGGGGCGAAATCGTAGAGTTCGGCGTAGTGTTCGCGTGAGGCCTCGATTTCGCGCTGGGCCTGACGGAGGGCCTGCTCCTCCATTCTGCCCCGGTGGTCGTCCAGTTGTGCGCGCAGGCCCTTGAGTTCGGCCTCCATGTCGGCCCGGGTCGGGCGGCGAGGGCGGCGGGGCTTGGGACGGGGGTTCATGGAAAGAGAGGAGGGAAGGAGAAACCCGAAGGCCGAAACCCGAAGGCCGAAGGAAGGCCGAAATCCGAAACCCGAAATCCGAAGGCCGGAATTCGACGGCCCAAATCCGAAGTGCCTGGGCTGGGGGCCAACAGCACCGGTAATCTCCAAGCCATAGCGCTCCCTGCGCTCCCTGATCTCGGGTTTCGGCCTTCGGGTTTCGGATTTCGGCCTTCCTTCGGCCTTCGGGTTTCGGCCTTCGGGTTTCCCCCTTCCCTCGGCCTTCGGATTTCCCGGCTTGAGTCCACCGCCATCATGGCTCTCACCCCTCCTGGGCTGGTTCCATTTCTTCGAACGCCAGCAGCGTAAGCTGCTGGGCGTTATCACTGTAGGCCAGGCGCTGGGCACTGAGCCGCAGGCGGCGCAGGCCCACGCCCGGGAACTCGTGTTCCAGGTCGAAGTCCCTCACGCTGGGCTGCTGGGCGAGGGTTTCCTCCAGCAGCACGCGCAGCGCGGGGATGTTCCATTTGCCGTCCGCCAGCTCGGGCAGGCGCTGGTGCAGCATCTGCTCGGCGTTGACCCCGAAGGACTGGCAAAAGGCGGGGTTGAGGAACTGCACGGCCAGGTCCTTGTCCAGCGCGAGCATCGGCTGGTGGACGGTGCTGAGAACCGCCTCGGCGAACGCGCGGCCCTGGTTGGCGAGCTGGACGTTGTTCTTGAGGAAGTCAATATCCATCAGGGTGAGGACCGCGCCGTCAATCTTGTTGTCGGTCGTCTTATAGGGCCGGATGCGCAAAGACCACCAGCGGCCCCGGCTGCATTGGACCTCCAATTCCTGGGTGGCCAGGCTCTCAATGACCTCCAGCACGCGCCGGGTCAGGTCAGGCACATTGAGCGGCAGGTTGATGTCGGTGATAGGCCGGCCGATGTCGCCGGGGATGAGGTTGAAGGCGCGCTCGGCCATGCCGGTGAAGCGGCGGATGCGCAGATCACGGCCCAGGATGATGATGGGGATATTGGCGCTGGCCAGCAGGTTGTGGAGGTCGTTATTGAGCGTCTCCAGCTCGCTGTTGCGGCTCTCCAGCTCGTCATTGAGGGTGGTCAGCTCCTCGTTGGTGGATTGGAGTTCCTCCTTGGCGGTCTCCAGCTCTTCGTTGGTGCTCTGGAGTTCCTCGTTGCTGGACATGATCTCCTCGTTGGCGGAGCGCAACTCCTCGTTGGTGGCCTCCTGCTCCTCGATGATGGCCTGGAGGGACTCGCGCGTCGCCGCCAGTTCCTCGCGCAACCGCTCCAACTCGATCCGGTCGGCGCTCCCGGGCCGCCCCGGCTTGCCGGCCGCGCGCTTGCGGGCGGAGGCCGGCGGGCGCAGCCGCGCCAGGGGCTCGAACAGGACGAGGTAAAACTTCTCAGTGGCCGGCGGAGAGGCAAAGGGGATGACCTCGATGGCAACCTGGAGCGTCTCGCCGTTGTCTTTGACGTGGGCGCTTTCCTGGCGGATGCGGGAGTCTTGCTTGATGGCCTTGCCTGATGGCGGTGCGGAGGTCCAGCATCAGGCCCTCGCGCGCCATCTTCAGCAGGTCGAGACTGGCCTCGCCGTGCGAGTGCTCCAGGTAGGGCCCGGTGTGGCCGCGAAACTGCAGCACCTCCAGGTGCCGGTTAATGACGACCCCCGCCGGGCTGAAGTGGTTCAGCAGCACGCGGTCGGCCTGCTTCTGCACCTCGATCAGGCTGGGCGACAAGGCGCTCGCCGCCACCGGTTCACGGCCCGGCGGCGGATGCAACTCGCGCAAGCCCAGGCCGAAGGCAACCTCGTGTCTCACCCGGGTGGACTTTTTGGCAAAGACCTTGGCCTTCTTATCCACCAGCGCGAACAGGTCGGCGAAGCCGCCGACGGTCTCCGAGACGCCCAGCAGCAGGAAGGCTTCCGGCCGCAACGCGTAGTGAAAGAGCGGCATCACCTTGCGCTGCAACAGCGGGCCCAGGTAGATCAGCACGTTGCGGCAACTGATCAGGTCCAGGTTCGAGAAGGGCGGGTCCACCACCAGGTTCTGGCGGGCGAAGATGCACATCTCGCGCACGTTCTTGTTGATCCGGTAGCCGCCGTCGGCCCGGAGGAAAAAGCGCCGCAGCCGGTCCGGCGAGACATCCTTTTTGATGCTCTCGGGAAATTGGCCCAGGCGGGCCTTCTCCAGCGCCAGCTCATTGATGTCGGTGCCGAAGATTTGCACCGGGTGGGTGACTTTGCGTTCGGAGAGGAACTCCAGCAGAGCGATCGCCAACGAATAGACCTCCTCGCCCGTCGAGCAGCCCGGCACCCACATCCGCACCGCGTCCTCCGGCGCCTTGCCCTTGATCAGGCGCGGGAAGATTTTCGTCTTGAGCATCTGAAACACGCTCGGGTCGCGGAAGAAGCCGGTGACGTGGATGAGGATGTCGTTATAGAGTTCTTTGACCTCGGCCTGGTGGCTCCGGACGTAGGCGGCGTAGTCCCTCAGGCCCTCCAGCTTGTGCAGCGCCATGCGCCGCTGGATGCGCCGCCGCAGCGTCGCATGCTTGTAATGGGTGAAGTCCACCCCCGTGCGCTGGCGCAGGGTGACCAGGATGTCCCCAAGCGCCTTTTCCTCGGCGGGCGGTTGCGATTCATCGGACGCCAGGCGCGGGGTGATATACGGATGGCCCGCCAACCGGGCCAATTCGCTCGCGATGCCCTCGGGCGGCAGCACGAAATCCACGCAACCGGCCGTGATCGCGTTGCCCGGCATCGCCGGATACTTCGCCGTCCTCTCCTCCTGCGCGAAGGTGATGCCCCCCGCCGCCTTGACCGCCAGCAGCCCCTGCGTCCCATCGGATCCGTTGCCGGAGAGCACCACGCCAATGGCGCGCCGGCCTTCTTCTTCAGCCAGCGTGTTCAAGAAGTGGTCAACCGCTGATTGGCTGACGGTGTCCCCGCGCGGGGAGAGCTTGAGCTTGCCGCCGGAGATGCCCATGAGTTTGTTGGGGGGGATGACATAGACATGGTTGGGGGCGAGCCGCATGTTGTGCCGGGCCTCGGAGACGGGCAGGGCCGTGCAGCGCGCCAGGATGGAGGTCAGGGCGCTTTCATGGGTTGGGTCCAGGTGCTGTACCAGCACCAGCGCCAGGCCGCTGTCCACCCGCAATGGTTTGAGCAGTTGCGTCATCGCCTCCAATCCGCCCGCCGAGGCGCCGATGCCGACGATCGGGAAGGAGTCATTCTGGCCGCTGGGGTTCCGGGGGGCGGCCGGTGCCCGGGCCGGGCGGGCCTTTGATGCCATTTTGCGGTGTTTAGCCATATTAAGAGGTGGTTAGGTGGAATGGATTGAACGGCTCAACTCGGGGAGAGGGGGAACGGGACCTCCGCGCTGCTTGAGGCTCGGCCATTACCAGATGCTCTTAAGGAACAACAGCCTTCCCCCGCTTTCGGGCGCCCGGGACCGTTCCGAAGCGCCGGCAGGCTGGCCGTGCCCAAAAGGCTGCGTGCTCTGCTGTCCACGTTCATTCGTGGCGTTTACCTTTTCCTCCGCCCGACCGAGACCCGGTTGGCCGGCCCCCTGGCCAACGGGACCAACTATTTCTCCGGAAGATTACGACTTTCGGGCGCGCGGAGCAAGAAAGGCTTTTCCCGGTCAAGATAACCGTTTACACGCTCTCCCAATCCCGCTTAGTCTGTATTTCTGCGCTTAAAATGAAGAAGTTGATTGCTCTGTTAGTGGTTGTTGGAATCGGGATTGGCGGCTACTACGGCTGGAAGAACTGGCGGAAGACCAGCGAGGCCGCCGCTGGTCCCGTTCGGTCAACTACTGCCACCGTCGAGCGGCGTGACATCAACTTCGCAGTTAATGCCGCGGGTGAAATTGCCCCCGCCGAGCAGGTCTCCGTCCGCCCGGAGATCAACGGCTTGGTGCTGGAGCTGCCGGTGGACGTCGGCGACCACGTCAAGAAGGACGCGCTGCTGTTTCGGCTGGACGATAAGCTGCTCCAGCAGCAGCGCGCCTCGAATCTCACGGACATCGAGAAAGCCAGGCTGAACCTGGAGAAGGCCGAGCGCGATTACAAGCGGGCGCAGGAGCTGCTGGACGGCAAGCTCATCTCGCAGGAGGTCTATGATGACACCAAGACGGCCTTTGACCTGGCCAAGAACGCGCTCGAACGCTCCCAGACCGACCTTGCCCTCACGGATGAGCAACTGACCAAGACGGTGGTGCAGGCGCCGTTTGACTGCACCGTTCTGACCCGGCCGATTTCGGTGGGCCAGGCGGTGTCCGGCTCGGGAGGCTTCAACAGCGGGACCGAGGTGCTGACCATTGCCGACCTCAACAACATGATCATCAACGCCCAGGTCAACCAGGCCGATGTGCCGCGCCTCAAGGCAGGGCGAAACGGTGGAGGTGACGGTGGAGGCGGTGCCCGGCCTGGTGGTCAACGGGGTTGTCGAGCGCATCTCGCCCCAGGCGACTATCAAGAACAACATCAAAGGCTACCCCGCGCGTATCCTGCTGAGGAACGTGGACCCCCGGGTCCGCCCCGGCATGACCGCGAACGTGAAGATTCCCGTCGCTTCGGCCGCCAATGTAACCGCCGTGCCATTGGCGGCGGTGTTCACCGAGAAGGCGAGCGAAGAGGGCGATTACGAGCGGTTCGTCTATGTGCAGAAAGGAGACGCCTTCGAGAAACGCAACGTAAAGGTGGGCGTCTCGGATTATTTCTACGCCGAGATTCAGGATGGCCTCAACGAAGGGGACGTGGTCTCGCTGGAATTGCCCAAGGACGAGCGCGAGCAGAAGGCGAAGCAGTTGGCCGGCCAGAAGAAGAAGGCCGCCGGCGCCCCCGGCGGCAAGGCCGCGGCCAAGCCGCGCACAGCACCAGTGGAACCCAGCACCACGGCGCCACGGCCGCCGCCGCCGCACCCGCAAATGCCGCCTCGGAAGCAGTTCCGGCAGGGCGGCACCGCGCTCCCGGAGGCGATCCGGTTCCGCAGCGCGCGCCGCGCGCTGACCAGCTTCCCTTTCACGCATCACGTCTTCACGCATCACGCTTCCCATGGCCCTCGTCGAACTCCGCAACGTCAGCAAAATCTACCGCCTCGGTGAGGAGGAAATCCGCGCCCTGGACGACGTCACGCTGGACATCGAGGAGGGCGAGTTCATCTCGATCATCGGCCCCTCGGGCAGCGGCAAGTCCACCTTGATGCACATCCTGGGCTGCCTGGATTCGCCGAGCAAAGGGACGATCAAGCTGGACGGGATCATGATCGAGAGGGCTTCGTCGCGGCAGCTGGCGGCCATTCGCAACCGCAAGATCGGGTTCGTGTTCCAGTTCTTCAACCTGCTGCCCAAGCTGAACGTGGTGCAGAACGTCGAGCTGCCGATGATCTACAGCGGCATCTCCGGCCAAGGAACGCCGCCAGCGCGCCCTGGAGGCATTGCAGACTGGTGGACCTGGCCAACCGCGCCAAGCACCGGCCCAGCCAGCTTTCCGGCGGACAGCAGCAGCGGGCGGCCATCGCCCGCGCGCTGGTCAATCAACCCGCGCATCATCTTCGCCGACGAGCCGACCGGCAACCTCGACTCGCATACCGGCGACGCCATCCTCAGCTTGTTCCGCAAGCTCAGCCAGGAAGGCCGCACCATCGTGCTCGTCACCCACGACCCCGAAATCGCCGCCGTCACGCCGCGCCGCATCGAAATCCGCGACGGCAAGATTGCCATCAAGGTGGATCTGACCCTCGCCGGGTTGCAGCGGCCAGGCCGGCCCGGCGCCAGCAACCTGTTCCGGCTCGACCATGAGCGCCTCGCCTTCCAACCCCTCCCCGGAAGTGGTCCGCCACTCCGCGGCCCAGCTTGGCATCACCGTGCAGGCCGGGATGCGCGAGATTTGGGCGCACAAGTTCCGCTCGCTGCTGACGATGCTGGGCATCATTCTCGGCGTCTCGAGCCTCGTCGCCATGTCGGCGCTGGTGCCGGGCATGGAGAAAGGCGCGCGCGAGGCGCTGATCGCCATCGGCGGGCTTGCAGAAGGTGCGGATCGAACCCCAGGCGCTGCCGGTCGAACAGCGGTATCTGTCCGACCAAGCCGTCGGCATCACCATGAACGACGTGCGCGCGCTCGAGCACAGCGCGCCGCTGGTGACCGAGCTCTCGCCGGAGATGCGCCTGCCGGTGACGCTCACCGCCAACGGCAAGCGGTTCCGGCCCTGGTATTGCAGCGGCGTGTGGCCCGTCGCGCTCGATATGAACGAGCATGTCATCGCCGCATGGCCGCATGTTCAATGAGCTGGACGATCGAAATGGCCCGCAGCGTCTGCGTCATCGGCACCGCCACGCGGGACGAGCTGTGGGGCTCGCCCGAGGAGGTTGGCCGTGAAATCATCCCCGTCGGCCAGACGCTCTTCATCAATGGCCTGCCGTTCACGATCATCGGCATGTTCGAGCATTACGAGAGCGAGCAGGACCGCAAGGAACGCTTGCTGGCCCAGGCCCAGGCCGCGCAGAACCCGGGCGGCGCGCGTCAACCGCGACCGCGGCCACGGCATGGGCGGCGGCGCGGCAGCTTCGTGTTCTACCTCAAGAATGCCACGGTCTATATGCCGCTCAATACCGCCTGGATGAAGTTCCGCTCCGGCATGCCGCTGGCCTCGCGCTACGCGGGCGGCATCGGCGGCACCGGCGATCCGACGCTGACCACGCTGGAGTTGAAGATCAGCGACGTGAGCCTGCTGCCGCAGGCGTTGCAGCAGGTGCGCAACGTGCTGATGAGCACGCACAAGGGCATCGAGGACTTCACCTTCCGCACCCAGGAAGACTGGGCCGAGCAGATCAACACCTTTATCCACAACGCCCGGATGAGCGGCGGCCTGATTGCCGGCATCAGCCTGCTGGTGGGCGGCATCGGCATCATGAACATCATGCTGGCCAGCATCTCCGAGCGCGTGCGCGAGATCGGCATCCGCAAATCCGTCGGCGCCTCGACCGGCGACATCTTCATCCAAATCCTGGTCGAGTCGGTGGTCATCGCCATCCTGGGCGGCCTGGTCGGGCTGGGCACCTCCTTCGCGCTGGTCAACCTGATCAGCTCCTTTTCGCCCACCGACAACGCCCCGATCATCACCGTCACCGCGCTGGCGGTGGCCTTTCGGCTTCAGCGCCCTGGTGGGAGTCCTGGCCGGCATTTTCCCCGCCATCAAGGCCGCGCGGCTTAACCCCATCCAGGCGCTGCGGTATGAGTAAGAATCGGAATGCTGGAATGCTGGAATGATGGAATGTTGCTGGGTGTCCGCGCTGTTCATGCATCACGCTCACGCAGCGCATCACCGCCTTTCGCCACCACTCCATCATTCCACCACTCCAGCACTCCATCCGTCTCCGCCCATGACCCTCTCCAACACCATCATCGTCGGCCTGAAGGAAGTCTGGTCGCACAAGTTCCGCTCGCTGCTGACCATGCTGGGGATCATCCTGGGCGTGGCCAGCCTGGTCGGCATGGCCGCCATCATCAAGGGCATGGAGAACGGGATGAAAGAGGCCATGATCGCCATGGGCGGCGCGGACAAGGTCCTGCACGGAACAACAGGACGTGCCCGCCGAGCAGGAACACCTGGCCGACCAGGCGCCCGGGCCGCACGATGGCGGACGCCCGCGCCTTGGCGCGACAGCGCTCCGCTGCTGCGCCTCGTTTCGCCCGAGATGGAAGTGGACGATGTCATCCTGACCCGCGGGGACAAGATCGAGCGACCCTTCCGAGTGCGTCGGCGTCTCGCCGGCGGTGCTCGAGATGAACCTGCACACGCTGCAATATGGCCGCTTCTTCACCGACCTCGACGAGGAGCAGGCCAACCCGGTGTGCGTCATCGGCACCGGCATCCGCGACGACCTGTTCGGCTCGCCGGAAAAGGCTCGGGCACGAGATCATTCCGCTGGGCGAGATCATCAACATCAACGGCCAGCCCTTCACGATCGTCGGCATGTTCGAGCACTACGAAAGCGAGCAGGAGAAGAAGGAGCGCGAAGCGGCCAAGAAAGCGGGGCCGCAAACAGCAGGCCGGTCCGGCGCGCGCGCGCGGTTGGGGCCGCCACGGCAACTGGGCGTTCTACCGCAAGAACCAAACGCTCTACATGCCGCTCAACACCGCCTGGCTGCGCTTCCGCGCCGCCGGCGACGCTCCAGCGGCATCCCGGACAACCGGCTGACCAGCATCGACCTCAAGGTCGCCGACCTCGACTGAACTGGAACCCGCCTTGCAGCAGGCCCGCAATGTCCTCATGCTCACCCACCACGGCATCGAGGACTTCGGCTTCCGCACGCAGGAAAACCAGTTGGAGACCATCAACCAGCAGATTCACAACGCCCGCATGAGCGGCGGCGTCATCGCCGGCCATCAGCCTGATTGTGGGCGGCATCGGCATCATGAACATCATGCTGGCGAGCATCAACGAGCGCATCCGCGAGATCGGCATCTGCAAGGCCGTCGGCGCGACCGGCCTGTCCATCTTCATCCAGGTCCTGATCGAGAGCATCGTCATCGCGCTGCTCGGCGCGGCGCTGGGCGTGGCCGCCTCCTACGGCTTCGTGCGAGTGCTGGAACAGGTCAGCCCCACCGCCAACTCGCCGGTTATCACCCCCACGGCGATGATCATCGCCGTCGCCTTCAGCGCCGCCGTAGGCATCTTCGCCGGCCTCTTCCCGGCCTTCAAAGCCGCCCGGCTGGACCCGATCCAAGCCCTCAGATACGAGTAACCCGCCCAACTCCCACCCGACTCGGAGCAATACCCCCCGCCCCGAGCCCCCGTCTCCCCAAGCCCTATCATCCATCTCGGCCCTCCAGCCAGGCACTCTACCGAATAGACAAGGTATTAACGTGGTATTTACCTGGTATTAACGAAGTACCGACGAGGGGACCAACGAGGTACTTACGAGGTACTAACGAGGTATTAACTAGGTACCAAGCCAGGTGCTCTAGTCCATCTTGCGACCAGTTCCGTCTTTCCAAGCCGGGGGTGGTGACGTAGCTTGGACCGCTGCCCTCAGCGCACATGCCGAGTGTTTATATCAAGACTTACGGGTGCCAGATGAACGAGCGCGACAGCGAGGCCGTCGCCGCGCAGCTCGTGGCCAAGGGCTATTCCCTCGCGGCGACGGAGGCCGCCGCGGACGTCATCCTGCTCAACACGTGCAGCGTGCGGGATTTGGCCGAGCAGAAGGCGCTGCGCAAGATGGAGAATATCATCGGCGGAGAGCGCGCCGCCGCCGGCCCAACGTCGTGCTCGGCTTTATGGGCTGCGTCGCCCAGACCCGGGGACAGGAGTTGATCGACCGGCTGCCGGACGTGGACCTGGTCGTGGGCACGCAGAAGTTTCATCGCACGGCGGAGTATCTGGATGACATTCTCGCCGGCCGGCGCGAGAAGGTGGTTGAGGTCGACGGAAGAGCAGGGGAGCGAGGGGGCGATTCGCGAGCATCTGCTCAACGGGAATGGCCGGAAGTCCGTCGACGGCGTTTGTGAGCATCATGCAAGGGCTGCAACCAGTATTGCACGTTTTGCATCGTGCCCTACACGCGCGGCGCAGGAGCGCAGCCGGACGATCCCCGACATCGTGGCCGAGTGCCGCGAACTGGTCGCGCGCGGCGTGAAGGAGATCACGCTGCTGGGCCAGATCGTCACCAGCTACGGGCGGGCGCGATATTCCCGTGAAGGAAGGCAAGTCGCCATTCGTGCAACTGCTCGAAGCGGTGCATGAGATCGAAGGGCTGGAGCGCATCCGCTTCACGTCGCCGCACCCGAAGGGCTACGGCGACGACCTGGTGGAGGCTTACGGGCGGCTCGGCAAGCTGGCGGAGAGCGCGCACATCCCCGTGCAAAGCGGCAGCGACCGGGTGCTGAAGCTGATGCACCGCGGCTACACGCGGGATCGGTTCCTGAGCATCATCGAGAAGCTGCGCCGCGTGAAGCCGGACATCGGCATCAGCACGGACTTCATCGTCGGCTTCCCCGGCGAGACGGAAGAGGACTTTGCAGCAAACGCTCTCGCTGGCGCGGGAAGTCGGGTTCGACCAGGCATTCATCTTCAAGTATTCGCAGCGGCGCGACACGCCCGGCGGCGGCATGCCCGGACCAGGTGCCCCAGGCGGTGAAGGAAGAGCGCAACCAGCGGTTGCTCGAAGTGGTCAATGAGCCACGGCGCGCGGCAGCACCAGAGGTTCGTGGGCCGCCGGGTGCAGATTCTCGTGGAGGGGCCGAGCAAGAAGAACCCGGCGCGGATGACGGGCCGGACGCGCTGCAACAAGATCGTCGTGTTCGACGGCTCGACCAGGCATCGCGGGCAGATTGCTGGACGTGAAGATTCAGCGCGCCGGCACGTTCACGCTTTACGGAGAAGTGGAAGAAGAGCTCCTGAGGAACATCGCGGCTTGCATCGGCTTCGGCGATCTTCCATCTTTCATCGGCAAGTGATTAAAATGACATTGCAGCTTTCAACCCTGTGCATTGTGCTCGGCCTGGGGGCGGGTTTGCCGCAGATTTACGGCATCCTCAACCCGACGGCGTTCGGGGCCGCGGCGCGGAAATTCCCGCGGTCTGTCCCGTGGGGGGTGGCGTTGATGCTGCTGGGGACGGCGTGGTTCCTGTGGAACCTGAGCCAGGAGTCCATCGCGGATTTCGCCTCGTACAAGAACGTGCTCTTTGCCGGGTTCGCGGGTGTGGGGCTGGGGACCTGCATTTTCGTGCAGGATTTTCTGGCGGTGCGCGGGCTGGCGGTGGTGCTGTTGCTGCTGGGCAAGCTGATGGTGGATACGGGCCGGCCGGCGTTGCTACATACGCAGTGGGTCCTGGTGATTCAGGTATGGGCTTATGTCCTGGTGGTGGCCGGCATCTGGTTCACGATTTCGCCCTGGCGGCTGCGGGATTTGCTGGCCTGGGGCACGGCGACGGAACAACGCATCAGGGTGGGATGCGGGGTCCGCCTGGCGTTCGGTTTGTTCGTCGCGGCGCTGGGGCTGACCGTGTTTCGGTCGGTGACCTGAGCACGGCGGACGTGCAGCACTTGAGGCAGTGGACGTGAATTCGTCGTCAAACTGGGAGTCAGGGCGCTGATCCGGTGAGTTCGTTCCAGGGCAAGATTCTGGTCATTCGGGGCGGGGCGATTGGGGACTTTATCCTGACCCTGCCGGCCATCGCAGCCTTGCGCCGGCAATTCCCCGAGTCGCATCTCGAAGTGCTGGGCTATCCCCACATCGCCCAGCTCGCGCTGGCGGGCGGCCTCGTGAACCGCGTACAGTCCATTGACGCCGGCCCTCTGGCCGGCTTTTTCGCCCGCGGCGGCCGGTTGGCGGAACACATGGCGGACTACTTTTCGGAGTTCGATTTGATCCTGTCCTATCTGTACGATCCGGACGGCATCTTCCGAGCCAACGTGGGGCTGTGCACCGGCGCCCAGTTCATCGCCGGTCCGCATCGGGCGGAGGAGGCCGCCGGGCTTCACGCTTCGAGGGTCTATCTGCGGCCGCTGGAGCGGCTGGCCATTTTCGACGCGGATCCCGTTCCCCATCTGCCGCTGGGCGTCCAATCCTCGGTCCCGAACACGCTGGCGCTTCATCCCGGCAGCGGCAGCGAGCGCAAGAATTGGCCGGAAGCGCAGGTGGGCGGCCCTGCTGGAGCGCCTCACCAGCGCTACGGACTTCGACCTGCTCATCGTCGGCGGGGAAGCCGAGGGCGAACGGCTGCAGCGACTGGCCGCGGCCCTTCCGCCGACCCGCTCCCGGGTGGCGCAAAGCCTGCCGCTGGCGGACCTGGCGCGCCAACTGGCGGGCTGCCGCGCATTCATCGGCCATGACTCGGGCATCTCGCACCTGGCTGCGGCGGTGGGCCTGCGCTGCCTGATCCTGTGGGGAGAGACGGCGGAGGAGATTTGGCGCCCGCCGAGCGAGAAAGTGGTCGTGTTGCGTCACCCCGACGGGCTGGCTCGGTTGCCGGTGGCGGCAGTGGTGGAGCAGGTGCGCGGTGTGATGGTCGCGACCTGAGCAGGGGCTTGGGGGGAATCCGGCCGAAGTGATTCTCGATTTGGGCAAAGGAATTGCTTATGGCTGGCTCCAGCGACGCCGCAATGTCGCAGACTCAATGCCGATGGACAAAAGGACGGCGGATGTCTTAGTGTTGCATAGCTTTGAGACACAAACGTGCTTTGGGCACGAAATGAACGCAGCACCCGGGCTGGCTGCGGCACGGTCGCTGGCGGCGGGCAACAGATGAAACGAATCCTGGTCATAGACGACGAAGAGTGGCTACGCGAGATGGTGCATATCGCGCTGGCCCAAAGGGGCTTTGAGGTGATCGAAGCCGAAAACGGCGCGGTGGGCATTGACAAGGCCCGCAAGGAATTGCCCGACCTGATTCTCTGTGACGTCAACATGGAGAAGATGGATGGTTATTTGGCGCTCTCCTCGTTGCGCAATGAGCGGACGACCGCCTCGATTCCTTTCATCCTGATGACCGGTCTGGCGGACAATGCCGGGATGCGGCACGGCATGGAGTTGGGCGCGGATGATTACCTGCCCAAACCCTTTACCATTGACGCGCTATACGGCGCGGTCGAGGCGCGGCTCAAAAAGGCCGACGCGGTGCGCCAGGAGGCGGAGAAGAAACTAGCTGATTTGCGGGACAACCTCAGCCTGATGTTGCCGCATGAATTGCGCACGCCTTTGAACGGCATTCTGGCTTATGGGGAAATCCTCGCCGCCGAGGCTGGCACCCTGCCAGCGAACGAAATTGCCGAGATGGGGCAGGTGATCCATGACTCGGGCAAGCGGCTGGAACGGCTGGTCGAGAACTTCCTGATTTACGCCCAGATCGAGCTGCTGGGCACCGACCCGCAAAAGTGCGGCGCCCTGCGGCAAGTACCCACGCCGTCGCCCGCCCAACTGATCGAAGACCACGCCCGGAGCCAGGCGCGAGCGGCCCACCGGGAAGAGGATCTGAGGCTGGACCTCGTGGACCAGCCGCTGCCGATATCCGAAGGCTACCTGGCAAAGATCGTGGATGAGCTGGTCCAGAACGCGTTCAAGTTTTCCGATAGCGGGCGGCGGGTCAGCGTGACGCTTTCAGAATCCCCCAGTGGGGCCATACTCCAGGTCACCGACCAGGGCCGCGGGTTTTCCACCGAGCACATTACCAAAGTCGGTGCCTACATGCAGTTCGAGCGCAAGATCCAGGAGCAGCAGGGATTGGGACTTGGGCTGGTGATTGCCAAGCGCCTGACCGAACTGCATGGGGGCACGCTCTCGATTCAGAGCGAGCGGGGCGCGGCGACGACGGTGGCGGTGAAGCTGCCGCGAGTGGCGGCGAGTTGACCGTTAAGGCGGCCAGGGGCTGGCGTTGTGCCGGGCCATTTGGCCCAGAACAAGGTTGGGCAGCCAGTGCAGGACCATGAAGATCAGCACCACGCCGACCAGGGGGCTGAAATCGAGGCGGGCAATTCGGAGCGGCAACCAGCGAAGCGGCCTCAGCAGGTTTCTGGCGGTGTTGCCGATAAAATCCCAGAGCGGACTCGATCCCAGGTACACGTAAGTCGTGACCAGGTGGAGGAACAGGAATACCGGGAGCAGATACTGGAGGGTGAGGTAAAGCGCGGTTCCGACGAGCAGACCTTGCTCGAGGACGTGGGCATTCACGCGGACCCGGCTGGCAATATCGAGCTGCAGCAGCAACGGGTGCAGAGCAACCCATAGAGCGGTGATCAGCACCAGCGGCAGCAGCAACTGCGCCAGCCAGTGCCAGCGCGCCACCGGGCCGAGGTGGAGACGGACCATCTTTTGCAGGGGATCGGGCTTCGCGTTGCCGCGATTGATTAGCGCCAGGGCCAGCAGCCAGAAATAGCAAATGATCAGGATTCGCGCGAAGCTCAGCAGGGAAAAGAGCAGCGCCGGCAGGAAATGGTCGCTCCGGAAGGCCAGCACCACAAAGAAGAGGTTAAGCTTGGGGGTCCAGTCCACTTCCGGGCCCATTTGCCGGTAGAGCACCCCCCGCAGTACGAGCAGCACGGCCAGCCCGGCGAGGAATTGCCGGCCTTTGAGGCGGCGCGGTTCGGCAGGTCGCAGAGTGCCGACCAAGGTTGCCGGCGTGGTTTTGACCAACGGATCAAAGTGGATTGAACGCCAGCCCAGCCAAACCAGCACGCCGGCCAGGTCTAGTATGAGGTCAATCAGGCCCATGTGAACGTGTCGCGCGTTGTATGTCTCGCGCCGTTGACCTTGGGGGCTTCGAGGCTAGAACGCAAGGCGCATCACGCGATGCGCGCCGCTTTCACATCATCTTCAGCAGCGTTTCCGCCATCTCGGAGGGCGTCGGCGCGACACCGATTCCAGCCTCTTTGAACGCGGCGATCTTCGCCGCCGCCGTGCCCTTGCCGCCGCTGACGATGGCTCCCGCATGACCCATGCGCCGGCCGGGCGGAGCGGTGGCGCCCGCGATGAATCCGGCGACCGGCTTCCGGCAATGGTCCCGGATCCAGGCGGCGGCCTCTTCTTCGGCCGCACCGCCGATTTCCCCGATCATGATGATGCCGTGTGTGTCCGGGTCGGCCTTGAACAGTTTGATAACGTCCAGGTGCGAGGTGCCGTTGACCGGGTCGCCGCCGATGCCGACGCAGGTGGACTGGCCGACGCCGCGGCAGGTGAGCTGCCAGACGGCTTCGTAAGTCAGCGTGCCGCTGCGGGACACGACGCCGATATGGCCCTGTTTGTGAATGTAACCGGGCGCAATGCCGATGCGGCAGCCGCCGTGCGAATCCTTGCCTGGGCCGGGCGTGACGACGCCGGGGCAGTTCGGGCCCGATGAGCCGCGTCTGCTTGCCCTCCATGGCCCGCTTCACCCTGACCATGTCGTTGACCGGGATGCCTTCGGTGATGCAGACAACCAGGTCCAGCCCGGCATCCACGCCTTCCAGGATCGCGTCGGCGGCGAAAGGCGGGCGGCACGAAGATGGCGGAGGCGGTCGCCCCGGTTTGTTTCATCGCCTCGGCGACGGTGTCGAAGATGGGAACCTTGCCTTCAAAGAGCTGGCCGCCCTTGCCGGGCGTGACGCCGGCGACGATCTGGGTGCCGTAGGCGAGGCTGAGCTGGGTGTGCCGGGCGCCGAAGCTGCCGGTGATGCCTTGGACCAGGACGCGGGTTTGGGGAGTGACGAGGATGGACATGATTAAGGCAATCTACCTCGCGTGAACGGCTTGCACCGCCTTTTGCGCCGCGTCGGCCATCGAGCCGCCGCGAATGATTGTGAGGCCGGACTCGGCGAGGGTCTTATTGCCGGCCTCGACGTTGTTGCCTTCGAGCCGGACCACCAGCGGGAGCTTCAGGCCGGTTTCCTTCACCGCGGCGACGATGCCAGTGGCGATGACGTTGCAGTCCATGATGCCGCCGAAGATGTTCACCAGGATGCCTTTCACGTTGGGGTCCTGCAGGATGATTTTGAAGGCGGCCGCGACCTGTTCCTGGCTGGCGCCGCCGCCGACGTCGAGGAAATTGGCGGGGCGGCCGCCGAAATGCTGGATGATGTCCATCGTGGCCATCGCCAGGCCGGCGCCGTTGACCAGGCAGGCGATGTTGCCGTCCAGCTTGATGTAATTCAGGTTGAATTTGCTGGCCTCGGTTTCCAGCGGCGCTTCTTCGGCCAGGTCGCGCATCGCCTGCATGTCGGGATGCCGGTAGAGGGCGTTGTCGTCCAGCGAAAACTTGGCATCCACGGCGCATCAGCGCTTCCTTGCCTTCCCGGGTGCGGACGATGCAGAGCGGATTGATTTCCACCAGCGAGGCGTCGCACTCCCACCAGGTCTTATACACGCCGAGCAGGAGTTTCGCCGCCTGGCCGATCAGCTCGCCCTTAAGTCCCAAGGCCGCGGCCACCTTGCGGGCCTGGTAGGGCATCATGCCCGACAGCCGGGTCAATGCTCTCCTTGACGATCTTCTCGGGCGTCCTGGCGGCGACTTCCTCGATGTCCATGCCGCCTTCGGTGCTGGCCATGATCACCGGCCGCGACGATGCGCGATCAAGCAGCACCGCCAGATAAAGCTCCTTCTGGATGTCCGGCGCGGCGGCGACGAGCAGCTTGCTGACCAGCCGGCCTTCGGGGCCGGTCTGCTTGGTGACGAGCACATTGCCGAGCATGGCTTTGGCTTTGTCGCAAACATCCTCCGCGGTCTTGCACAGCTTGACGCCGCCTTGGAAGCCGCTCTTGAAAGTGCCTTTGCCCCGACCGCCGGCATGGATCTGGGACTTGACGACGATGAGGTCGGCGCCGTCGGCGAGCAGCTTGCGCGGCAATGCTCCTGGCCGCGTCCGGCGTTGTCGCAAACATCTCCCGGGCGGTATGGCGACGCCGTGTTGGCCCAGCAACTGCCTGGCCTGGTATTCGTGAATGTTCATGACGCAAGTTAAGCCATCAAGGGTGCGCGCGAACCAGCCGCGGGCCTCGTCCTAAAGGTGGACGTAATGTAACGCATACAGGCTCTTATGCCCAGGCAACGCCTGAGCGGTCTTAGATGCTTCGGCGCTGGCTATTTCCGTTCCTTGATGGGGATGTAATGGTTCAGCGGTCGGCCCGGTATAAACCTGGCGCGGCCGGTAGATGCGGCGTCGGGAGCCTCCATGACTTCCTTGTAATTGGCGATCCAGCCCGGCATGCGGCCGATGGCGAACATGACCGTGAACATCTCCACCGGGATGCCGATGGCGCGCATGATGATGCCGCTGTAGAAATCCACGTTCGGATACAGCTTGCGCTCGACGAAGTAGGAATCGTGCAACGCCGCTTCCTCCAGGTGCTTGGCGATGTCGAGCAGCGGGTCGCTGATGTGCAGCTTGGCCAGCACGTCGTCGCAGGCCTTCTTGATGATCTTGGCGCGCGGATCGTAGTTCTTGTAGACCCGGTGGCCGAAGCCCATCAGGCGCTTGCCGCTGTTCTTGTCCTTGGCCGCCGCGATGAACTTCGAGCCGTCGTCGCCCGACTCGTGGATGTCCTCCAGCATTTCGAGCACCGCCTGGTTGGCGCCGCCGTGCAGCGGACCCCAGAGCGCGCAAACGCCCGCCGCCGCGCTGGCGAACAGGTTGGCCCGGCTCGAAGCCACCATGCGCACCGTCGCGGTCGAGCAGTTCTGCTCGTGATCGGCGTGCAGCAGGAAAATCAAGTCCAGCGCCTTGACCACCTCCGGCTTCAGCTCGTAGTCCTGGTACGGGCAGCGAGAACATCATGTGCAGGAAGTTGGCCGTGTATTTCAAGTCCGGGCTTCGGATAGATGACCGGCAGCCCGCGCGACTTGCGATAGGCGAACGCCGCGATGGTGCGCACCTTCGACAGCAGCCGGGCCGCCTGCACCTCGAAATGGTCCCGCATCCGCTCGCGTCAGCAGCTCCGGGATAGAAGCAGCTCGCGGCGTTGATCATCGCGGACAGAATGGCCATCGGATGCGCGTTGGGCGGGAAGCCCTCGAAGTGGTACTTCATGTCCTCGTTGCAGCAGCTCGTTCTCCGTCAGCAGGTCGGAAAAGCGCCGCAGCTCGTCGCTGTTGGGCAGCTTGCCCATGATGATCAGGTGGGCCACCTCGATGAACGTGGATTTCTCCGCCAGCTCCTCGATGGGAATGCCCCGGTAGCGCAGGATGCCCTTTTCGCCGTCAATGAAGGTGATCCGGCTCTTGCAGGAGCCGGTGTTGCCGTATCCGTCGTCCAGCGTGATGTACCCGGTTTGGTCGCGCAGCGAGGAGATGTCCACTGCGCGCTCACCTTCGGTTCCTTCAATGATCGGAAGCGCGGAGCTCTTCCCGTTCAGTATCAATTCGGCGGTTTTATCCATAAAGAACAATAGCTAAAGGTTCAGAGCTGCGAAAGTTATGCAATCCAGAATTTCCGCGCAACCCTAAAGAGGGTTTTGCGCAATAAATCTCATCCGCTGCTCTGCTCATTTCGTCGGCTGGTAGCTCCAAACGAGCCCGCCCCGCCGGACACACAACGTCGGCCCGCCGCGGGTGGCCGAGCCTTCTCCGGCGCGTCCCGGGCACAGACGCCAGTCCCGTACTCGCCCACTCATGCTGCTATGGGCGCGGGCGGGAAGTGGCGCTTGCGCGGGTCGGTGGCGGTGATCACGACGCTGACAGACTTTTGGTTGAACCCTTTGAAGCCGCCGTGGCGTTGCAGGTTCTCCAGGTGGCTGCCCAGCGCGCCTTCCCGGGTGAATTGGTCGAACTGGTTGGGGGTGATCAAGCCGGCTGCCAACAGGCGCTCAGCGCGCTCGCGCCGCACGGGCCAGCGTTCGCCTTCCGTAAAGGCCTGACGCAGAAAAGGGAAATCGGAGAATGGGCTCATCAGATTCACACCCGCCCCCTGCAACTGGTCGCGAAGCAGGTCGAAATCGAAGCGGGCTTCGAGATGGTGCAGGCCGGCCTCCAGCAGGCTCTCGCCGTGCAAGCCAACCCACAGGCCGACCGTGCCGAGGCTTGGGGCGGGCGGCAGTCTGTGCGTCGAGAAATCAAGCGCGGTTTCCTCCGGCCTCAGATCCACGTCCGCAAAGACCACAATCCCCGCGACCGGGTGTTCGGAAATTTGGGCGCCCCAGCCCGCCTCCGCGCCGGCGTAGTAGCGCTCGCGTTTAACCAAGCCGAGCTTCAGCAGGACCTCCGCCAGGTCCACGAAATGCTCGCGCGAACAACGAAACGTGTGGTGGTCATGATTGCCCCAGCCGAGCCCCAGCCGGTCCTGGCGAAGCTTCTGAAACCGTGCCGCGCGGTTGCGGCTCTCCCAGTAGGCGCGCTCGGTCTCAAAGAAAAAATGGCAGGCCAGGTCGCGTCCAACCAAGTCAAGCACCTGGTCGAGAATCTGGTTCGCGGCCTTGAAGCCGGCGGACTCGCTGGCGAACGAGCGGGGACGCCTGCGCCAGAGTTCGCGGGCCTTGACGATGGCGCGGAGTTCACCCGGCCTCAGTGGAGCGGGCACGAAACCCCGATATGCCCGGCGCTCGACGGCTTCGAGCCGCGTGCCGCTTTCCTCAGCGACCACAATGCTGCGATAGCGCGAGCAGGGTTCGCCCTCGGGTTCACCGGACAAACTATGGCACGCCATGAAATCCGCCACGAGTTCCGGGCGGAGCGCTATCACTGATGGACCTTGCCGCAGCAACACCCGTGGCAGCGTCGCCCGAGGATGCTCATAGACAGCCTCGCCGTTGGGCGTCTCGGCATGGGGATCGCGCGTGAAACCCGCTTCGCATATTGCGTTCTCCTCGCGCGGGTCAAGGACGAAGTGATCCACCCATTCGAAGAAGTCGGTGCCGGTCTCGTTGGCCATGCGTTCCGCGAGCCCGCGGGCGGCGGCGTTTTGGTTCAGGAAATGGACGATACGCTGCCGCAGGATTTGCTCGGCTTCATTCGCCAGCGGCCAGTCGAAGGGCAGGGGAGGAGACGAGGCGGGAGCGGGGCCACTCGGCTGCTCTATTCGATCCTCGGCGGGAGGCTTTCTTGTTGCGTTGGTCATACTTGGTCTTGCCACTAAAATAGTCGAAAGCCGCCGTACGGCAACTGACCGGCGGTTCGGGCAGGCTGAACCAGGAACGGGGTGAGCGCGTCCACCACGGACACCTCCCGGGAAAAATACCGCGCACGCGCCGCCACCACAGATAGTTACGCAATCAACCTTTGGGGGCACAAGAGGGCAGCTCCGGCTCTCCAGCCCGCTTCCCGGAGCCGTCCCGATCACAAGTCAATCGAACGACAACCGCAAAGCCACCACCCGGTCAGGATGCCCGCGATCTTCCTGCGCCTCAAGAGCTGGCACTGGTGTACCGGCGCATCGAGGCGCGCCAACCCCATTCCGACACGCAGAAGCAGATCACGCTCATGGCCAGCAGCAGCAGCATCGGCTTGGGCGAGGCAAGCTTGTTGGCCAGCAGCCGCACGGGCACGTTGGAAACCAGCAGCATCGGCAGCGCAAACGTGAAGATCGCCTTGAACAAACCGCGAAAAGCCTCGTCCGGCAGGCGGGCGATGTTGAACAGGTTGTAATAACCCCACACAATCCCCTGGGCGCGCACGGTCCAGAAGCTGATGCTGGCCAGCAGGAACATCAAGGAGTAGTGAATTACAATGCCCGCCACGCATAGCGCCAGAAAGCCCAGCACCTGCCAGACCGTCGGGACCAGGTGCATCTGCCGCGCCGCATAGCCCATCACCGCGACAGCGGAAGCGGCATTGACGAACGCCCCGAGATCCACTTGCCGGAATGAGACGACGAAGCGCGTGTTCACCGGCAGCAGGAGCAGGAAGTCGAGCTTGCCGGTGCGGATCAACTCCGAGAGGTTGGTGCAGTTGATCAGGAAGAAGGCCTGGAACACCTGCTGAATGAATTGGCTGGCTCCGACCAGCAGCACCACTTGCCATTTCGTCCAGGTGCCAATGTGGTTGGTGTGCAGGTAGAGCACGCTGATGAAGCACAGTTGCAGGCCGAACCAGAGCAGCTCTACGATGATCCAGAGCAGGAAGTTGCTCTTGAAACTCATCTCACGCGTAACCGAGTTCTTCCACAGAGCGCCATAGACCGAGAGGTAGCGTGATGCGTGATGCGCGACGCGTGAAACGGAACCCCGGCCGTTCGCCGCGGGTTGCGCGCCGCTATGCTCGGCTTCGGACTTCGGGCTTCGGACTTCGGGCTCCATATCAGCCTCCGACCGCCGAATACCGCCTGATTCCCCGGCGCCACGCGAACCGCGCCAAACCGTAGGCCGCGAGGACCCAGCCGGCCTGTACCAGCAGACCTTGCAACAGGTCCGCGCCGGTCGTCTTGCCCATATAGATGCTCACGGGAAAGTAGAGTTGGTAGGGGAAGGGCGTGAACTGGAGCACCTGTTCGAGGCCGGGCGGCAGGATGTCGAGCGGAAAGAGGTGGCCGCTGGCGATGTATTCAAAGGCAAAGAGGATGAAGATGAACGTGGAGACCTCGAGCACCCAAAACGCCAGCATCGCCATCGCGTACGACATGAAGAATTGAAGCAGCGCCGTCAGGAGTATCGAGAACAGAAACCAGCCGAACGCCATCCAATCCGGCGGCAGCATAAAATACCGGCGCAGATACACAATGAACAGCGTCAGCGGCACCAGCGCCACCGCGAGGTATGTGATTCGGCCCGAAAGGTACAGGCAGAGCCGGTACCAGAGGTAGTCAATCGGTTTGAGGAGGAACTGGCTGATGTTGCCGTCTTTGATGTCGGCGGCGATTTGCCAGTCGTCTTCGTTCACCGCCGTGAGCGCGTCCACCACGGTCGTGAGCAGATAGTAGGAGATCATCTCCGCCAGCGAATAGGTGCCGACCATCGCGCCCGCGCCCTTGCCCGAATAAATCTTCTGCCAGACGAACAGCATGGCGATGAGCGGAATCAGGCCGAACACCGCCCGCGCCAGGAAGTTGAAGCGGTAGGTCAGGTTGTTCTGAATCCCTACGATAATGACGTGCCGGTATTTCTGCATCGTGTCACCAATCACGGCCAGCTTATCGCTCGGACCCGCATTTGGAAAGCGTCGTCGGGGACAGCCGGCCGGTGCCACCGCAGTATTGGACCGCCCCGGCACGACTCGCTCGGCTGGAAGAAACAAGTCTGCCTGCGGAGCTGCGGGAGTGCCCTGTCGGGAGCCCGGCCCGCGCTTGCGTTAGCAGGGAATATGTGACATTGTGAGCCACCATGGTTAATTCAAAGAGAGCTTGTCCTTGGATCAGTGTGCCGAGTTGGGTGGTTGCCGGCCTTTTGACCTGGGGCAGCCTGGGTTGGGCGGAGGGTTTTCGCCTGGAATCTGCGGGGGTCCGAGGCGGTCTTTCCGCCAACAACGACAGGCAGGAGTTTACCCAGGCGGAGGTTTTCGGGAATTGGAATCTGCCGTGGAACTGGGACTTGGGCAAAAAGTGGCGTCTGCAGTCCCGGTTGGACGTTTCGGGCGGTTGGCTAGGCGACCGAGGGGACGACGCTGCCGTCGGGACGCTCGGACCCACCCTGGTGCTGAGCCGGGCGCGGCTGCCGCTCTCGCTGGAAGGGGGTTCCAGCCCGACATTATTGAGCAACCACGAGTTTGGATCGAAGAGCCTCGGGATGGACTTTCAGTTCACCAGCCATGTCGGGTTGAACTGGGATTTCGCCCGGCATTGGCGCCTGGGCTACCGCTTTCAACACATGTCCAACGCCGGTCTGTCCTCGGACAACCCAGGCTTGAACATGCACCTCTTCGGACTGAGCTACTGCTTTTGAGCTTGCTTGACGACATTGGGGTTACCCTCCACTCTCCTTCGCTCGAAACCTGTTATATTGTTGTTAGGTGAATCTTATGAGTGAAGCTCACGATCCGTTCGGTGCGTTGCAACAGTTTGAGTTGGGAAACGGCCAGCAGGGGGCGCTGTATGCGCTGCCCGCGCTGGAGAAGGCGGGGGTCGGCCCGGTGTCCCGCCTGCCGGTGTCAATCCGGTTGGTGCTGGAATCCGTGCTGCGCAATTGCGATGGCCGGCGAATTTCAGAGCAAAACGTCCGAGCCTTGGCGAACTGGAAGGCCAAAAGCCCTCGCACCGAGGAAATTCCTTTTGTGGTGGCGCGCATAGTGTTGCAGGATTTCACGGGTGTGCCGCTGTTGGTGGACTTGGCGGCAATGAGATCGGCGTTGGCGCGGTTGGGCCGGAATCCCAAGATGATCGAGCCGCTAGTGCCCGTGGACCTGGTGGTGGACCATTCGGTACAGGTGGATTACTACGGCACGCCGGATGCCCTGAGCCGGAACCTGGAAATGGAGTTCAATCGAAACCGGGAACGTTACCAGCTTCTCAAATGGGGCATGCAGGCGTTCGAGAAATTCAACGTGGTGCCGCCGGGCATCGGTATCGTCCACCAGGTGAACCTGGAGTACTTGGCCAAGGGTGTTTTGTCATGCCCGACAACGATCAACCAGCAACCGGCACCCTTTTTTATCCCGATACGTTGGTGGGAACCGACTCGCATACTACCATGATCAACGGCTTGGGCATTGTGGGTTGGGGCGTTGGCGGCATCGAGGCAGAGGCGGGGATGCTGGGGCAGCCGGTTTATTTCCTCACGCCGGATGTGGTGGGAGTGCATCTGACGGGCGCGCTTCGGGAAGGCGTGACGGCGACAGACTTGGCGCTGACGGTTACCCAATTGCTGCGCAAGGCGAAGGTGGTGGGCAAATTTGTCGAGTACTTCGGACCCGGCGCCACGGCTTTGCCCGTGGTGGATCGGGCGACCATTGCCAATATGTCACCCGAGTATGGAGCGACGATGGGCTTCTTCCCGATTGACGCTGAATGTGTGAATTATTTGCGGGCGACGGGCCGCAGCGAGGATCATTGCCGGATTTACGAGAATTACTACCGCGCCCAGGGATTGTTTGGCATCCCTAAGAAGGGCGACGTGGATTACTCGGCGGAATTGGAGTTGGATTTGGCGACAGTCGTGCCGAGCGTCGCCGGTCCGAAGCGTCCGCAGGACAGGATTGAGCTGCCGGACCTGAAGCGCGAGTTCTTGGCGACCCTCACGAAGCCGGTCGCCGAGGGCGGATTTGGCAAAGCTGCGAGGACGCGGGCAAGCGCATTGTTGTTTCAGCCAGAGATGGGTTCCAGGCGGGCGGGGGCAGCCAGGAACCGGTGTCGGGGCGCGACGCGCAGGCACACGAGACCAATGCGTTCACCGAACTGGAGATGGCCAACAACCGGCCTACCCCCGATGCGGTAACCGGGGACACCGAGGGCCGGGACGGACGAATGGGTCATGGGAGCGTTCTGATTGCGGCGATTACCAGTTGCACCAATACGAGCAACCCGTCGGTGATGTTGGCGGCGGGATTGGTGGCCAAGAAGGCGGTGGAGCATGGCCTGCACGTGAATCCGCTGGTCAAAACGTCCCTGGCACCAGGCTCCCGCGTGGTGACCGATTACCTGAATCGGACCGGCCTCCAAAAGTATCTCGACCAACTCGGCTTCAACCTGGTCGGCTACGGGTGCACGACCTGCATCGGCAACTCCGGGCCGCTGTCGGCGCTCGTGGAAGATGCGGTTGGCAAACATGATCTGATTGCCGCCTCAGTGCTGTCCGGCAACCGTAACTTTGAAGCGCGTGTACATCAGAGCATCAAGGCCAATTTCCTCATGTCGCCCCCGTTGGTTGTTGCGTTCGCGCTAGCGGGACGGGTGGATATTGACCTGACCCACGAGCCGCTCGGGAAAGGGACGGCAGGGCGGGACGTTTACCTGAAGGAATTGTGGCCAACCCTGCAAGAGGTGCGCGATGCGATGCAGGCGGCGCTGAAGCCGGAGGTATTTCGCCAGCTCTATCGCGATTTCGCGGCCCAAAACCCCAAGTGGAACGAAATCCCCACCACGCCCGGCCATGTGTATCAATGGGACGCCAACAGCACTTACATCCAGGAGCCTCCTTTCTTCGAGGATTTTGGATTGCAGCCCACCGAGATCAGTCAAATTAAAGGAGCCCGCGCGCTGGGCCTTTTTGGCGACAGCGTGACGACCGATCACATCTCGCCAGCGGGGAGCATCAAGAAGACTTCACCGGCGGGGAAATACCTGGCGGAGCGTGGTGTAGCGGTCCAGGACTTCAACAGCTATGGCTCACGGCGGGGCAATGACCGGGTGATGACACGAGGTACGTTTGCGAATGTGCGCATTAAAAACCTGATGGTCCCCGGCACAGAGGGCGGCCTAACCAAGTGTTTCGCGACCAAAGGATGCGCGTGCCCGCCTGGGGAGGCCGTTTCCATTTACGAAGCCGCGATGGCTTACCAGACGGAAGGTACCCCGCTGATCGTCATTGCGGGCCAGGAATACGGCACCGGCAGTTCGCGTGATTGGGCCGCCAAGGGAACGGCACTGCTCGGGGTCAAAGCCGTCGTCGCGCAGAGTTTCGAGCGGATCCACCGTTCGAACCTGGTGGGCATGGGGGTGCTGCCGCTGCAATTCAAAGAGGGAACCAACGCGCAAACCCTTAAGCTGGATGGGACGGAGGGATTCGACGTGCTGGGTTTGGGCCAAGGGCTCCAGCCCCGACAGGACCTGGACCTGCGCATCACTCGCGCGAACGGGAAGGTGGAGACGGTGCCGGTGACCTGCCGGATTGATACGCCGATTGAGATTGATTACTACCGCCACGGCGGGATTCTGCCCTACGTCTTGCGGCAATTGGCTGGCGCAGGGAGCAGGCATCCTGCTTAGCCTGTGCCTCGCGGCCTCGGCAGCCGGTCACTTGGTTACAGGCGCCGTCCGGTAGAGATCATCGGCGGTTTGGACATTGCTGTCCTCCCAGACCTTGTTTGGCCCCGCGGAGCGAATCATGACCTCGTTGTCGGAGAAGTAGAACCGGAGCGGCGTGCCCCAGGGATCAAGAATCTCTCCTTTGTCATTCATATCGCTCTTGCGTACGGCCAGGATCAGGACCTTTTTCTCGCTCCGGCCGAGCAAGGCCTTGGCAATAGTCACGTTGTTGCCGGTGGGGTAGCTGCCGACAAATTCCCGATATTGCTGCAGGCCGAGAATTAAATTGTCGGCATCTAGATTGAACTTGAGGATCTTGGGTTCAATACGCCGGGGTGTCCAAGCTTTAGCCACCCACAGGACACCTCCGATGCCCAGCACGACCACAATAATAGCAATGGCCCTTTTCATAACAAATGCTCGCTGCTAACTTTCATCACTGTTTGAGATGAGGTGTAGCAGGAGGAGTGCCGGTACTGGCCCTAACGATGAGTTCGGCGGGTAAGCGTTTCGAATCGGGGCGTTTGCCACGCAAGAACTCTTGCATCGCATCCATAGCCGCCCTGCCGAGACGGAACTTAGGCTGCCGGGCGGTAGTCAAAGGCACGCGGCAATGGGCGCCGAGCAAGATATTCCCGAAGCCGGCCACCGATATGTCTTGCGGTATCCTGAGGCCGTGGCTCAAGAGCGTCTCGGCGCACCCGACCGCCACAACATCGTTGACCGCCTGGACGGCTGTGGCATCCGAGGATTCGCTGATCATCTGCTCGGCCGCTTTGGCGCCTTCCTCAATCGTCCGGCCGGCCTGGAAGACGAGCTTGTCGTCCAGTTCTATCCCGACCTCACGCAGCGCCCGGCGGTAACCCTCGAAACGTTCCTGCGTCCAGGGGGCGGCCAGAGGGCCGGCAAGGAAGGCGATGCGTTTGTGTCCTAGCCTGAGCAGGTGCTTCGTAACGGTGTAGCTCGCCACGAGATCGTCCGACTCGATGTTGACAAACTGGCTGCAAAAGGGGGCCGGATGGCCCAGCAGGACGGTCGGGACGCGGCGGGTAAGCAACTCCTGGTAAATGGGCGCCTCCGCCGCTATGCGATACACCGGTGCAATGAACAGGCCCTCAACCCGCCGCGACAGCAACCGGCGGAGACAGGCTTCTTCGCGCTCGGGTAGATTCAGGGTATGCGCCAGCAAGACATCATATCCCATCGCATAGGCCCGTTCCTCGATGGCCATCATGACCCGGGAGTAAACCGGGTTCGCCATGGAGGAAATGACGAGGCCGAACAACTTCGTGGTGCGCGTGCGTAAACCCTGGGCTGTGGAGTCGGGAACATAGCCCATCTGCTGAGCCAGCAGTTTGATCCGGATCTTGGTGGCCGCGGACACGTCCGGTTGGTCTCGCAAGGCCTTGGAAACGGTCATGACCGACAAGCCGGCCTGTTGGGCGATATCTTTGAGCCGGGTCATAGGGAGGCTCCGCGCCAGTGCAGTTTGCAGCGCAACGTTTCGCAGAACGAGCTGCCAGCCAGGTGCATCAGACGCACCGTGCGCCGGGAGCGACGGATCGTGATTTGATCCCCGGCGGCTAGTTCGCTAATGACCTGTCCATCCACGCTCAGGATGGTGGCGGGTTTGGGGCTGATGACCCGCACGCCAAGCGTTGCCGCCAGCGGTAGAACCAGTGAGCGGTTCGATAGGGTATGAGCGCAAATTGGGGTGAGGGTAAAGACGTTCGCGGTCGGGAACACCACAGCGCCGCCGGCTGCAAGCGAATACGCGGTCGAGCCGGTGGGAGAACTGACCACCAAGCCGTCGCAGCGGTAGCGGGTGAGGGGGTCCCCGTCAACCGCAACATCCAGCTCGATGAGTCGGGGAGCAACCCCGCGGCTGATGACTATGTCGTTAAGGGCGGTTTGATCTACCAGCCGCTGCCGGCACCGGCCGGTGGCCTGGATCAGAACCCGGGACTCAAACTTGAAATCACCAGCCCAAACCTGGCCGAGGGCTTGCCGCAATTTCGTCGAGGGGACTGCGGTTAGGAATCCCAGGCCGCCAATGTTTACCCCCAGAATCGGCGTCCGCGAGCCCGCGATTTCTCGTGCGACCCGGAGCAGGGTGCCATCTCCGCCGAAGACGACGAGCATGTCCACCTGGCGGCTTAGCGTGGCCGCGTCGGCGCAAACGTTGGCACTCAGATTGGCGAGGCTGGCGGTGGCGGGGTCGCTGTATATCTTGCGCCCGGTCGCCGCGATTAGACGGGCCGCCCGCTTCACGGCATCGGCCGCGGAAACCTTGCTGGAGTTCCCAATCAGGCCTACCCGCTTGATGTTGTCACCCAAAGTGTTCAATCAGCACCAAAAACTCTTTATTGCCGGCCGGGCCGAGCACGGGGGACTCGGTGACCTCAAGCCACCGCAGGCCCCGGCACGCGGCGACGAATTGGTTTAATTCGCGCAACACGCGCTGGTGAATCTCCGGATCACGAATTACGCCCGCGCCTCGATCCGCTTCAGCCTTGCCGGCTTCGAACTGCGGTTTGATTAATGCAACGATTCTACCGGACGGGCGGAGCAATGCAACGGCTGGGGGGAGGATTTTTCGCAGGGAAATGAAGGAGCAATCCACCACTACCAGGTCTGCCGGAGCGAATGGTGGCGGGAATGTGGCGGGAGTGAGCGTGCGCGCGTTGGTCTTCTCCATCACCACCACCCGCGGGTCGTGCCGTAATCTCCACGCGAGCTGGCCTTGGCCGACGTCCACAGCGTAAACCTTGGCCGCGCCATGCTGCAGCAGGCAGTCAGTGAAGCCGCCGGTCGAGGCGCCAAGGTCAATGGCGGTCATGCCAGAGACGTCGAGATGGAAGTGGTCGAGCGCGTGTTCGAGCTTGAAACCGCCGCGGCTGACGAATCTCTCAGGGGCCGTCAATCTCAGCGCGTCGTCCGGCCTGACCGGGTCGCTGGGTTTGCGGGCCAGCCGCTCGTTGATTCTGACCTCGCCCGCCATGATCGCTCGTTTTGCCTTCTCCCGGCTTTCGCAAAGCCCGCGTTCGACTAGTGCTTGGTCCAGACGGTCCATGCCTGAAGAATGCCAGAACAAGGCTAAGCCAGCGAGGCCAAACCTGGGTCGCAATGTTATCCCCCAGGCTCACATGCGTTTCCGGCGAATTCCCTGTGAGTCTCCCCCGCTGCCAGAATCGGTTTGGCCTATGCAGGTAGGGTTCTGCCACTGTGCCTCAATCTGAGACGCTTCCTGCCTACGCCACTTGAATGGCCGTCCGGCTGCGGACAACGGTCAAGGTTGGTGTCCAGCGCGAGTCACTCTTCCTTTGCGGCGGTGGAATAGGCGTTCGATTGGGCTTCGCGGAAGCTGCTCAGGAAGAGGGTGTTGTCCGCGACGGCCTTTTCAATGAGCTGCTTCAGCAGGAACAATTCGGAGCTGTTGATGACGGCATGAACGCTCTGCTGGAAGGCTTGCAGGGGAGTGAAGGTCTGAAAAGAATTGCCGAAGAGGATAACTGTGGCATGACGGCGCTGCCCCATGGGCATGGCCTGCAGGGCCTTGAGGGTCAGGTTCTCGCTGATATCGTTGGCGGCAAACAATTCTTCGAGGATGACCACTTGGTAGTGGACCTGGCTAAAGCGAATCAGGAAGTCCGAATGAGTCGCCGCAGTATGGACTTTGTAGCCGAGCTCAATCAGAGCGGTCTTGGCGGCCTCAAGCCATTCCGGGGTGGAGAACGCCAGCAGGGCGGGCTTATCGGTGGCGCTGACGAAATCGAATTGGTTGGACATAGGTTACTTGAGTTTGAGCGTGACCGGCAGCGGCGGGGCGCCTGACCGGACAGCCTCCTGGAGAGCCTTCATGCGCAACGAGTGCATGTTATGCGTGGATTCGCCACGCATCTTCTTGATATTGTCTATCCCGCGGGTGACGGGGCCGCGCTTGGTGCAGTAGAGAAGGGCGGTTTCTTCAGTGATCTTGCCCTGCTCGTACGCTTCCAGGGCGGAGAAGTCGAAGGTGCGCCAACCGAAAGGCTGGCTGGCTTCGGTGATTTCGTAGAAGCTTTTGCCTTCGGTTTCACCGAGGCGGATGCTCTCCTGGATGCGCAGGTTGGAGCCCATGATTTCGAGCAACGCGTGACGGCCGCCGCCGACCTTGGGAACAAGCCGCTGGCTGATGATCCAGCGCAGGGTGTCCGCCAAACGCGCGCGAAGCTGTTCCTGTTCTTCGGTCTCAAACATGCCCAGGATGCGATTGATGGTTTGGCCGGCGTCTATGGTGTGCAGCGTGCTGAGGACCAGGTGGCCCGTCTCGGCGGCGCTCAACGCGATCTTGATGGTCTCGCGGTCGCGCATTTCCCCGACCAGAATGACCTTGGGGGCCTGGCGCAGGGCGGCGCGCAAGCCATTGGAAAAGGTGTCGAAATCGGTGCCTAATTCACGCTGGTTGAAGGTGGCGGCGTCGTGCGGATGCACGAATTCAATCGGGTCTTCGAGCGTGATGATGTGGACGGGGCGCGTGTGACTGATCTCGTTAAGGACGGCGGCCAGCGTGGTGGATTTACCGGAACCGGTCGCGCCGGTGACGAGCACGAGGCCGGTCTTCTCGCTCGGAATCTGTTTGATGATCTCTGGAAAGTTCAACCACTCGAGTGTTGGGATCACGGTGTTGAGCTTGCGCAGGACGATCGAGTAGTTGCCGCGCTGTGAGAAGATACTAATGCGGAAGCGCGCTTTGTCGGCGAGCGTGTAGGCAGTGTCGCACGACCCGCGTCGGAGCAAGTCACCGATGTGCCAGATGTTGTCCCCCATCAAATTGAGAGCGACCATCTCGGTTTGAAAGGGGGTCAGCTTTTCGATCGACGGCTCGCACATCACCGGCTTCAGTTCGCCCAGCGTTTCGACCTGCAGGGGCTTGTCCACCGTGAAGAGCAAGTCGGACACCTCCGGCTGAGAGTCCAGCATGGTGGTTAGAAAGTAGTCTAGTTCAGGGCGGCGCATAAATCAGTTCTCCTCGTCGTCGGGCGGATGCGGCAGAAAGCCTCGAAACTTCTTTTTGTCAATGGATTTGTCATAGGCTTCCTCCGGGGCAACGCGTTTCATGCGGAGATGTTCCATGATGGCGTCGTCCAGCGGCTGGTTGCCGAGGCGCTTGCCGACTTGAATCATACCTGGAATCTGGTGCGTTTTGCCTTCGCGCACGAGGTTGGCAATGGCCGTGGTGAAGACCAGGATTTCCAGGGCGGCCACGCGGCCCTTCTTGTCAATCCGTTTAAAAAGGTTCTGGGCGATGACACCCTTGAGCGCCTCCGAGAGCGTGGCGCGAATCTTGTTCTGTTGCTCTGCCGGGAAGACATCAATGATACGATCCACCGTCTTGGCGGCGCTGGGGGTATGGAGTGTGCCGAACACGAGGTGGCCAGTGCTGGCGGCCACCAGGGCCAATTCAATGGTCTCCAGGTCGCGCAACTCGCCGACCAGGATGATATCCGGGTCCTCACGCAACGCGCCGCGGAGCGCGGAGGCAAACGACTTGGTGTGCAGGCCGACTTCCCGATGATTGACGAGGCAGTTCTTGCTCTCGTGCACGAATTCTATCGGGTCTTCCACGGTGATGATATGGTCGCGGCGATTCTTGTTGCAGTAATCAACCATCGCCGCGAGTGTCGTGGACTTTCCCGAACCGGTCGGGCCCGTCACGACGATGAGCCCGCGATGCAGCATGCAGAATTTCTTCAACACAGCCGGAAGCGGCGCGTCGAACTTCTCAAAGTCCTCGAAGGAGAGCACCTTGGTTGGAATCTGGCGGAAGACGGCCCCGATGCCATATTTCTGGTTGTAGAAGTTGGCGCGGAAGCGGGAAATGTGCGGGATCTCGTAGCCGAAATCCACATCGCCGGTTTCTTCAAACACCTTGATCTTGTACTCGGGCGCAATCTCGTAGAGCATCTTCTTGAGATCATCGTTGTCGAGCGGCGGGTGGTCCACGCGATGCAATTCCCCATTAACCCGGAGCATCGGGTTGTTGCCCGAGGAAAGGTGGAGGTCAGAGGCCTTTTGCTCGAACATCAGATTAAAGAAAGCATCGATCTTCGCCATAAAATTCCGTATTGTCGGCACGACTGGTAGCTAGATTCGCACCAGCCGCCATACAATTGAGCGAAGCCAGTGAAAGAATTGCGGGAGAAATAAGGGACCGAGGCGCTATTACGTTCGCGCGCTTCATGGAACTGGCCCTCTATTGTCCAGATTGTGGATATTACGATAAGGAAAAGGACATAATCGGGCGTCGCGGGGATTTCTATACCAGCGTGAGTGTGGGAGGCTTGTTTGGGGAGTTGCTGGCTTTTCAGTTTGCGGAGTGGCTTGAGGACTCCGAGAAATCGAACCGGGAGAGCAGAGCGGGGGAGGGTAATCAGACGATTCGGATTGTCGAGGCAGGGGCGCACGGCGGGGATCTGGCAAAGGACATCCTGGGCTGGATGCGGGAACACCGCCCGGGTCTGTTTGGCCGGCTGGAGTACTGGGTTGTAGAGCCCTCGGGCGCGCGGCGAACATGGCAGCAGGGAAGGCTGGCTGAGTTTGGCGATCAAGTAGGCTGGGTGCGGGCGTTGAGTGAGTTGGCCGACTCGGCACTCTCTGGCCGGCGGCCTCCTAACCCAGACGGCTGGCGGGGGCTTGTTTTTTCCAATGAGTTGCTCGATGCGATGCCGGTGCACCGAATCGGCTGGGACGCCAAGGCACGGGCTTGGTTCGAATGGGGTGTGGCCTCGCAGGCAGGACGATTCGTTTGGATCCGCCTCCCGGGCCGCGCTTTGGAACAGGACCATCCGCAGCCGGGCACGGTCTTCGGGGCTCCCGATTCTCTGCTGTCTCTTGAGAGCGAGTTGGCGGACATCCTGCCCGACGGGTTCACGACCGAGGTCTGTCCGGCAGCGCAGCACTGGTGGCGCGCGGCGGCGGGGGCTCTGCCGCGCGGCAAAGTAATGGCGATTGATTACGGGCTGACGGCCGAGGAATTCTTAATGCCGGAACGAAAGGACGGCACGCTGCGGGGGTATTACCGTCACCGGTCGAGCAGCGACGTGCTGGCGTGTCCCGGCGAACAGGACCTTACGGCGCACGTGAATTTCAGTGTCATCCGCGCTGCTGGGGAATCGGCCGGTTTGAGAACAGACGTCTTCCAGACGCAAGCACAGTTCCTGACGGCAATTGCCGCGAGCGCCTGGAAGGAGGAAAGCTCATTTGGCGAATGGACGCCAAAGCGCACTCGCCAATTCCAAACCCTGACCCATCCCGAGCATTTGGGACAATCGTTTCGTGTGTTAGTGCAGTCGCGGGCCTGAAGGGCGTTAACAGGCTGGGAGTCCAGGTGGAAACACGTCCTTTAGTTTTGGAGGGTGGGAGGCTTTCCTGGGGAGGGGGGCTGCAATTCGTAGTTAACCACGGACAGGCAGTAGATGGCGGCGGTTTCGGTTCGCAGGATGAGCCGGCCGAGGGTGATAGGCAGCACACTCTGAGACTTGATCGCTTGCGTTTCCGCCGGGGTGAAATCGCCCTCCGGGCCGACCCAAACACACACCGATTGAGGCATTCGTCCGCGTGTTGCGCGAAAGGCCAGGAAGTAGTCTCGCGCCGGGCGGCTGCCACTTTCCAGCGAGGCAATGAGCGGCAACTCGAACACTTCCTTACGCGCCAGGAAATCGGCAGGCGTCACCGGCGGCTCTACTATCGGCAACCAGGCGGAGCCACATTGCTTGATCGCTTCACTGGCCACCAGCCGCCATTTCTCGGTCTTGCGAGCCGCCTCCTGGCCGTCGAATTGCGCGACCACTCGTTCGGTGAGCAGAGGAACAATGCGAAACGCTCCCAATTCGGTTGCCTTCTGGATGATCGCTTCCATCCCTTTGCCTTTGGGCACAGCCTGGAGCAAAGTGACCTGGCCGGGCATGGGGGGTTGAAGCCGTTTTTCGATCACAGCCAGCCTGAGCCCGTCGCCGGCGTATTCCCGGACCACGCACAAAAACTCATGGCCCACCCCATCAACCACCTCGACGCGTTCGCCACGGCGAACGCGCACAACGTGCCGGGCATGGTGTGCCTCGCGGCCAATCAGAACCAGGCTGGACTGCTGGCATTGCTCAGGCGGCAGATAGAAGCGATGCATGGGGAATCGAATGATAGACTGTTGGAATGATGGAATTCTGGAATAATGGAATGATGGGATGCGTCATCAAGTCTGGGGTGCGCATTCCTTCTACGTTCCATCGTTCCACCCTTCCATGCTCCTGTTCAGTGAAACAAGTGCTTTGCCTTCTCGAAGAAGCCCTGGACCACCGGGCCTTCCTTGCCGTCGCAGAGGGCGGCGAATTCCTGGAGTTTCGCTTTCTGGGCCGCGGACAAGCGGGTGGGCACCTCGACGTTGACGCGGACGTGCAAATCCCCACGGCCATAGCCCTGCACGTTCTTTATGCCCTTGCCCCGGAGACGAAACATTGTGCCGGGTTGCGTGCCGGGCGGAATCTTAATCGCCGTGGTTCCCTCCAGGGCTGGGACCTCGATATCCGCGCCAAGCGTCGCTTGCACGAAGCTCACCGGCACCTCGCACAGCAAATCGTCGCCGTCACGTTGGAAGATGGCATGGGCCTGGACGTGCAGGACAACATACAAATCGCCCGGGGGCCCGCCGCGGAAGCCGGCTTCCCCATTGCCGGCCGAGCGCAGACGTGAACCGGTGTCCACACCGGCGGGGATGCGCAGTTTGATTTTCGAGGAGCGCTCGCGGCGCCCCTCGCCCCGGCAGGCGCGGCATGGCTTTTCAAGCACCTGGCCCGCCCCCTGGCAATGAGGGCACGTCTGGGCAATGCTGAAGATGCCACGAGAGTTGATGACTTGGCCGCGGCCGCGGCAGCTTGGACAAGTTCGAACGCGTGATCCGGGTTCGGCGCCGGAGCCGTGGCAAGCCTCGCAGGCTTCGGGTTTGGTGACCGTGATCTCCTTCTCGCACCCGTGGGCGGCTTCCTCGAAGGTGATTTCCATGTCGTAGCGAAGATCGTTGCCCCGTTGGGGTTGGGTGGGATCGGATCTGCCACCGCCGAAAAGGTCCTCGAAGATGCCGCCGCCGCCGAAGACTTCGCGGAAGATCTCGAACGGATCATGGAATCCGCCGGCCCCGTAGGCGCCGGCCCGGCGGTCGAAGGCGGCGTGACCATGCTGGTCGTAAAGCGCTCGCTTCTGCGGGTCGCTGAGAATCTCGTAGGCCTCGCCCAATTCCTTGAACTTCTCCTCGGCTGATTTGTCGCCCGGATTCTTGTCCGGGTGGTATTTCAGCGCGAGCTTGCGGTAGGCCTTCTTGATTTCCTCCGCCTCCACCTTCCGCTCCACGCCGAGGACTTCGTAGCAATCGCGTTTGGCCATGGATTAAGCGGCGGGTTGCTTGGCCACGACCACACTGGCGGGGCGCAACAGGCGCTCGCGCAACTTATAGCCTTTTCGGAGTTGGTGGATGACCTGGCCCTCGGGCACCTCGGGTGTCTCCTGTTGCGAAAGGGCTTCGTGGAGGTTCGGGTCAAACGGTTTGCCCATTGCGTCCACCTCCTCCAGGCCGGCTTCCGTGAGCACACCCCGGAGTTGCTGGCCAATCATGCTAACCCCAGCTTGCAGCGACTGGCCGGCGTCGGGACCGGCAGCCTGAGCCGCGGCCAGCGCCATGTCGAGATTGTCCAGTACCAGCACCAGTTTCTGCAGCAGACCTTCGTTGGCGTATTTGATCGCTTCCTGCTTTTCGCGGGCGGCGCGCTTCTTGAAGTTCTCGAAATCCGCCGTGGTGCGCAGCAGTCGTTCCCAGTTCTCGTCCGCTTTCGCCGCTCGCTCCTTGAGTTCGGTCAGTTGCTCCGCGGTCACCGTCGCGGGCTCCACAGGGACCAGCGGTTCGGCGGCAGGCGGAGCGGCGGCGGCCGATTGGGTCTCAGTTTGCGTGTCGGTTTTCTTCATAAAGCACAGCTATCCGATTCATAATCTCAATGGGGTGAGGATAGACTAAGGATCGAGACGGGGCAACCCGCTAAACTGGGCGGGAGACCGGAGCGGCCCATCCCTGCCCGCAGGAAACCGGCTGACCCCAATGGAACAACAGCTAAGCAATCCTCCCGCACGGCGCCAGCGGTGGCGGGTGCGGCGCATGTGGCCCAAAGTCTCCGCCGCCCTGGCGTCAGACCTCAGCAAAAGCCAGTTTCGCACAAGAACCATGCGCAAGTGGAACTGCCGCTTTTCCACGTGATGCAGACCCTTACCGCTAACCCGACTTGGCGGATTCGACCCACGGTCTAACTTTTTTCGCTTCGTAAGTCGTTGATTTCCAAGGGAGGGATTCTCCCAAAGGGGGCAAAACCGCTTGTAGTGAAGACCCACCCTATTCCCAACGTTCTGCAAGTATGCATAATGGGACGGCATTATGTTTCTGCGCTTCACAACCCGAAAGAAGAACGGCAAGGAGCACCGCTATTACAGTCTGGTTGAGAACCGACGCGTGAGCGGCGGGCGAGTGGTGCAACGGCCTGTGCTCTACCTGGGCGAGATCAACGACAGCCAGAAGGAGTCCTGGCGCAAGACCATCGAGATGTTCGAGGAGGGCCAACCTCGCTCGCGGACGGTCGCCTTATTCCCCGAGGACCGAATCGGTCCGGTGGCCGACGCGGACATCGTGCGCCTTCGTCTCAACGAACTATCGTTGCATCGGCCGCGCCAATGGGGAGCTTGCTGGCTGGCCAGCCAACTCTGGGAACAGTTGGAGTTGGACCGGTTCTGGGCGGAGCGGTTGCCGCCCAGTCGCAAAGGCACGCGCTGGGATTGGGTGCTGCAGATCCTGGTCTTTTACCGCTTGATCGAACCGGGCAGCGAGTGGCGCCTGTATCGGCACTGGTTTGAGCACAGCGCCCTGGCCGATTTGCTCGCCGTTGATTTGGAATTGGCTGACATCCACAAACTTTATGAATGTCACGATCGGTTGCTGACGCACAAGCGGGAGCTTTTCAATCATCTGACCGGGCGCTGGAAAGACCTCTTTAACGCCCGCTTCGAGGTGCTGCTCTACGACCTGACCAGCACGTATTTTGAGAGCGACCCGCCCTTTCCCGAAGGAGATAAGCGCCGCTACGGTTACAGCCGGGACAAGCGCTCGGATTGCGTGCAGGTGGTCATCGCGCTCATTGTTACTCCGGAAGGCTTTCCCCTGGCCTACGAGGTGATGGCGGGCAACACCAGCGACAAGACCACGCTGCGAGAGTTCCTCCAGCAGATCGAGCAACAGTATGGGAAAGCCGATCGGATTTGGGTGATGGACCGGGGCATTCCGACCAAGGAGGTCCTGGCCGAGATGCGCGCGGCCGATCCGCCGATTTACTACCTGGTGGGCACCCCGCGGGGCCTGCTCAGCAAATATGAAGACAAGCTCCTGGGCTTGCCCTGGCAGGTGGTGCGGGAAGGCGTGTTGGTCAAGCTCCTGGTTGAAGACAAGGAACTGTATGTGTTTGCCCAGAGCCAGGACCGGGTGAGTAAGGAACGGGCCATGCGTCGGCGCCAGCTCAAAGGGCTTTGTAAACGGCTCAAGCAACTCCAGCAGATGGATCTCAAGCGCGATGAACTGCTCAAGAAGTTGGGAGCGGCGCTGCACGATTTTCCCACGGCGGCCCGCCTGATGGAAACGGCCGTGGCGCCCAAGGCAGCGCAGCTCTCTTTCAGCCTGCGCAAAGACAAACTGCGCCAGGCGCGCAAACGGGAAGGCCGTTACCTTTTGCGCAGCAACATCGTCTCGGGTCGTTCCCCCGAGGAGTTATGGCACTTTTATATCCAACTCACCCAGGTGGAGGGGGCCTTCAAAAATCTGAAGGACGACTTGAACTTGCGCCCTATTCGCCATCAACTCGAAGGGCGGATCGAGGCCCATATCTTTATCTCCTTCCTGGCTTACTGCCTGCACGTGACATTGCGCCGACGCCTGCATGACTTAGCTCCCGGCCTGACGGCCCGTGCGGTGTTGGAGAAGTTCGCCACCATCCAGATGCTCGATGTCCATCTGCCCACCACCGATCAACGCACGGTCGTGATGAGGCGTTACACGCAGCCCGAGTCGGACGTGCAACTACTACTGCAGCGTTTGAAGCTGGAGCTGCCGCCCCAGCCTCCACCGAAGATCATGAATCCTAAACCGCCAGGCCAAACTAGTCCTGTAGTGAAGACCTAGAAGATGCCGCCGTTGATTTGCAGGCACTTACGCAAGGGTACCCCCTCCAATCCGCCAAGTCGGGCTAAACGTGTGCGCGGGTTTCTCCCCAAAAAGCGGGAGACAGCTTGCGAATTGGACTTTGGCCTCCGGCGGGAAGCAGGGGTTGGTAGCGGCCGCCCGCCCTAATCGGCCTTCTCTGTTGGGGGTCGGGAGGGGCAATCGCAAGCAGTCTCCCGTTTTTTAAGGGAGTTCGGGGCATTCTCGACCCAGACGCCCCTGACTGGCACGCGCCCCTCTCTTCCGCCAGTACCACGTTGTGACCAGGTAGTGACCAGGTAGTGACCAGGTAGTGGCTCTACTACCTGGTCACTACCTGGTCACTACCTGGTGACTACATGGTCACTACCTGGTCGCAGTGCAGGACGAACCCCAGAGTGGTTGAGCATCGGACATCCGGGGGGGTGCCAGAACAACCTATCTCCACAACTCTCCCTCTGGATTGCATAAGTCTGGGATTGCCGGGCACTTGTGCAGTGCTGATGCCATCCCGTTGCCTGCTGTGGGCCTTCCTTCAGACCTCGCTAAAAGGCCCCCCTTTGCCGGCACCGACTATCGCAGGTTCATTTCCCGGTTCTGGGCCACGGCGACCAAGTGGGAACAACGGGTCCTCTCTTCAAACGACGGGAGTTCTCCTTGCGAATGCTTTTGGCGCGAAACTGGCCTTTCAGTAAGGTCTGGGCGGTGGCTTATGGGGGAGCAGTCAATTCCTTGAACTCGGGCAACTGGCGGATGGACGCAAATCGCGCGTCCTGCGCCGCTGCCGCGCGCAGGTCACGGGCTTTGGGATCCTGCCGGAGCCGCTGGGCGCTCAAGTCAATGGCGTGGCGCAGGGCCGACACAGCCTCCCGCGGCTCGCCCAGCGTGGCCTTAAGGGCGGCCAGGTCATACCAGACCTCGGGCCTGTCCGGCGAGAGCTGGGTCAGGCGGGTCAGGGCTTTTTCCAATTCGGGGTAGTTGGTCATCGCTCCGAGTTGCTGGGCCGCTTGCAGCACCGAGTTGGCGTCTGCCTGGGGATGGCGGACGATCTGGTCCAACGTCCGGAGGGCGGCGTCGTTCCTTTGGAGGTGCCGATAGCCTTCGGCGAGGCCGAGGGCAGCCGGGAAATCTGTCGGATTGGCCTGTACTCGGGCCTCAAGCTTCGCAACCGTCCGCTCAATCCCGTCGCGATTGCCGATGCTGCTGTAGGCTTCCAGCAGGGCACGGTAGGCGCTCACCCCGGCCTGTGGATGGTTCAATATCCGGTCGAGCACCGCCAAGCCCCGGCTGGTCTGGCGCACCTGGAAATAGGCGGCAGCGAGATCGAACGCCGCCTGGAAATTGGTTGGGTTGGCCTTCACCGCCTGCTCCAGTTGCGGCAGGTTCAATTGGGGTTGCTGGCCCGCAGCCTGCCGCTGCTTAATGGCCTCGAGGTTTTGGATTACCTCGGCCACCTGCCGGTTGTAAGGGTCCAGTTTCTGGCAGGTCCTGACAATCAGCAGTGCATCCTCTACGCGCTGCTGGCTGACCAGGAGGTTCACATAGCGAAAGACCGCCTCCGGGCTATACGGGCAGAAAGCAAATGCCTGCCGAAACGCGAAGTCCGCTTCCCTGATCATCCGCTGGCGGACGACCGGGTCCTGATTGGAGGGGTCGTTGATGCGCCAGGCATAAACGCCGGCGATGGAACTGCGCAACTTGGAGAAGGCCTTCTGCGCCTGGTCATCGCGGATAAATTTGCGGTCGCCCTTGAACCCGCGATAGTCATGGCGGAGGTAAACCCTCTCCACGAAGTCGGTGATCTCCTTGATGCTGGTATCATAGGAAATCCAGTTGCCGATGAGCCGGTCCGAATACTGCGTCCAGAATTCGTGGTCCCGCCTGACGACTTCCGCGCTCAATTCATGCTGCGGCTGGCGGTTAACCTTCATGATGATCCCGAAGGGGGTCAGGTAGGGATACATCCACTTGAGCGGGAAGCTCTCCTCGACGAAGAAGTCGTTTTTCGGGTTGTGATCGAAGATCACCTTGGTGAGGAGGCCATTGATGTTCATCACCGAGACCGTGCCGGAAATCTGCACCTTGTCGCCTACGTATCTCACGTCCTCGCCCGGGTCCAGTTGGTGCAACTGCAAGCGCCGTCCCGCGTCCGCGAGATACTCCGAGTAGCACTGCTGCCAGTCCTCAGCGGTGGGAATGTAGATTTCCCGGTCGGGATAAACCCCGCCCAGGCTCCGGGCGATTTCGGTCGGGTAAGCCGCTTCCAACAGCAACCGGTTGAGCCGGATGCGGGTCCAGGATTGCGGATTCTGTTTGATGAATTCGGTGAGGTAGTCCGAAAGCGGCACTTGCTTGAAGCGCTCGGGCTCGTAGAGCGGGCCGATCCGGGACAACGCGGCAATCTCGGCTCCAAGCTTTTCCCGCCTTTGGCGCACCCGTTCGGACGTGCTGCCATCGGCGATCTGGTGGTCCAGCGCGTCCCTCTCCTGTTCGATGGTTTTGAGCTGGCGGCTGGCGTCCAGTTCGCACTCCAGCAACCGGTTGAGGTCGTCGGCCAGGTCGCCCCGCAAGCGCGCTTCGCTACCCTCGGCTGAGAGGAGTTGTTGAGTCCGCGGGCTCAAGTTCTCATAGAGATACTTCGAGAGCGGGTCTTGCTTCGGGCCTGGGCGCAACCTGGCCGCCAGTGCGGGTAGGTCAATGAAGTCCTTGCCGCTGAACCACGAGGTGTAGGTGCGCCGGCGCTTTTCGACCCGGTCACCCAGTCCGGCAAAGAAGCGGTCGAGCGGCACCACTGCCCGAGCGAGGAGGTTGGTCTTATAGTTCTCACGACGTTCCTGTTCGGAGCGCAAAAGGTCCTGGAAGAAAGGCGGATCTATCTGCGTGCTACGGTTGTATTGGGCCCGGATGTAGCAGAGGTAGGTGTCGTCGGCCAGCGCGTTCTGGGTGATGATATAGACGTCGCGGCGGTCGAAGCTCTGGTCTTCCCGGGGCTGGCAATCGTGCGGGATGAAGCTGTCGCAGAAGATCATGTAGGTGGGGCAGAAGCGCCCGGGGTCGGTGCCACCGAAAAGCACGGCGTCTTTCGTCATCTGCGGGTAGAGCGGTTTCCCGTCTGCGCCCTTGAACGGCGGAGTAAACATGTCGTGGCCGAACCAGTAGCCAAACCAATGGTTGCGCTGCTCGTTATCCGCCCAATGAGTCATGACCGAGTAGAGCGGCATCAAGGCAAAGATCAGCAGGGTGATGCCCAGCGGGGCTCGACGCCGGTAAAGTGCAACCGCCGCGAGGTAAGCGATCGCCATCCCGACCAGCAGGAGACCGGCATAGACGGGCAGTGCATACTGGTCGTGGTTGGTGAAAGCGCGCCCGACCATGCCGGCAAGGCTCGAAAGGCTGACCGTGGCCGCTTCGCCGAAATAGGTCTTTCCGATCAGTTCCACCGCCGAGTAAACAGCCAGCACCAGAGCCACAGACCCGCCGATCAGTCCCCAGCGGCGGAACCGTTGGTAATGCGTGGCCATGTACGCGGCCACGAGCGTGAGCCCGTAGCCGACGAGCAAAGCGATCAGGGTGTGGGAGGCCGTGAAGAAGACGCGGTTGAGCTCCTGGGCGGCCCGATCCGCAGGCGGATTGAGCAGGATCAGCAGCAAGACGCCCAGGCAAAGATAGATCGCGGTGATGCCGATTAGCCAGGCCCGCTCCCGCCGGTGCAGTTTGCGGAAATACAGGAACGGCACCAGGGCCAGGAACGCATAAACCCAGTTGAACTCGTCCACGATGCCCAGCCCCATGTTCTTCAATTGCGTCAGGAACACCAGCGGATGGTGAAAGACATCACTAGGGCTCGCCTGCGCGTACTGGCCGCGGGTGAAAGCGTGAATGAAGCCCTCGACTGTGCGCGGATACCCCCACTCCATCGGGGGATTGGTCATGCCGGCCAGCGGCATATAGAAATAGAAGGAGGCGCCTGCGACCCAGGCCACGCCGCAAAGGAGGACCACCAGCCATTCCCTTCCCAGCTCGCGGGTATCCCGCGCGAATTTGACGAAGCTCCCCAACGCAAACAGCGCCAGCACCCACGCCGCCGCGCCAATCACCGGCTCGGCGGCGAGCACCAGGAAGAACGCACTCTCGGAAGCGTCCAGGCAGAATTCGGGAAACGATTCCTTCGTGAGGAAGGCGAACCAGGCATACGCGGCGAGGGAGGCGACCCCGACAACATTGAAGATGACAAAGATGGCGGGGTTTTGCTCCAGCGCGGTGAGGATGTGCTGTTGCTTGAGAATCAGGCCGGCGAAATAGACGATGCTGTTGCCCAGGAACAGGTATCGGCCCAGCCGGAAATCGGCGGCGGCAATGGCGACCTCGATGCCCATCGCGGCCACGATGAGCGTCTGGTGGTTGGTGAAGCAGATGCCGTGAAAGAACAGCGCGTAGTAAAGGTAGCGGCGCTGGTGCGGGGCATAGATCCAGCGCAGCAGGCAGAGCAGCACCACCATCAGCGACGCCAGGCTGAAGGAATAGACCTCGACGATCACCGACTGGCTCCACATGTAGCCGTTGTAGCCGAGAAGCATCCCGGCGACGAACCCGGACACAATGCAGATGGCGCCCTCCCAGCGGCCGCCCATCTCCTTGAGCGCTTCGATGCCCTCCATCAGCAGACTGCTGCCGCGTGAAACCAGCAGCCCGAGCAGCCCGGCAGCCAGCGCGCCCCCGGTCGCCTCTCCCAAGGCGACCCGCCAGGCGACGTTCTTGAAGGGCAGCAGCACTGTCCAGAGCCAGGTGTAGAGGGTCCACACGGGGTAGCCGGGCGGGTGGGGGATGCCGGCGTAGAACGAGCCTGTGGCCAGTTCCCCCGAGTCCTCGAGTGTCAGTTCGGGCGCCAGGGTCAGGTAGTAGCCAATCCAGACCGCGGCAAAAGTAATCAGGAAGGCCAGCCAATCAACCCGCCGGAACAGCCCGGGCGTTGCCGCGACCGGTTCTGCGGGTAAGGCTGGCGGCGGAGGAGCGCCGGGTGCCTTTCCTTTTGGGCGGCTCACGGCTATTCGCTTCGATTTGTGACGGGAAGAATGGGGACGTTTGCAGCGAAGCCGCTGTAGCTTGCCTGCTTGAAGGTATCGGCGGGCAGATTATTCTGCTCGGCCTGAAAACTGCCGGGCAAATAGGCTGCGGCGCTCTGGTTGCTCAGGATCATCGCGACCATGGGGGCGGCGCCGGATCTGCCGGGAAGCGTCGCCGCGTAGCGCTGACTGAACAGCACGCACATGAGGGCCAGCGCGCCGGTGGCCGGCGCCAGCCAAGTGAACCGGAAGGGCGATAAGCCTTCCTTCGGAGGACGGGCAGGGGCAAACAGCCGCCGTTCAAGCGCCGGTGAGGGGCGGCGCGGCGTCCAGGATAGCAATTGCTTCTCCAACTCGCTCCTCTCGTTCGTCTCGTTCATATACAGATCCTTTCAGGAACGCTCTCAACTTCTGCAATCCGTAGCGGTAACGGCCCGCCGCGGTATTCGGCGAGATGTCCAGCAACTCGCCGATTTCCTCAAAAGTATGCTCATGCCAAATCCTCAACACGATCACCTCGCGCTGGTCCCGGGGCAGCTCGGCCAGGCCGCGCATCGCCGCCCGTTCAGCCGGGGTTTCGGAAGGCGACCGCTCGAACCAGCGAACCGACTCCAGCTCCCGTGTCAGGCGGCGCCACAGGCTGCGGCGGTAATTCAGCGCCCGGTTGCGGAAAGTTCGCGCGCAATAATGCTCCGGCCGCTGTGGCGGCTCGGGCCGCTGCATCAGCGCCACGAACGTTTCCTGCAGCACGTCCTCGGCCTCGGCATGGGACAGCCCCAGCGCCCGCCCGTATAATACGAGTTGGGACGCTTTCGCGCGATACAGCGTCGCGCACCAGCCGGCTGGCTCAGCAGCGCTCACAAGTTCAACCATATAGACACCCAGACGCAGAGTTTTGTATAAACCTTCTCAGAAAAGCCAGCCCCAAACATCGGCGGAGTATAAGGATTCCATATATGCGGCAAGGCTCCTCACACCCGACTTGCGCCGGTACTTTCCTGGTGCTGCCCTGGACATACCCTGGACATACCCTGGGTACCATAGAATGCTTCCTCCGATGTCCGAAAACAGGACACCCACTGCCGCCGTGTTGCCGGTCCTTATCCCGGAACATCATCAGCTCTAATATGTGTCTTCGCTGCCAAGAGGGCCAAAGCAAAAAGACCGGGCCGCGAGGCCCGGTCTATGGAGACAGTTTTCTCAGCTTCTCAGTTCGCGAGGCGGAAGAAGCGCTGCGGTTCCGGGAAGTTGTTCGTATAAGGCGCCAAGGTCACACTGGGCACGTTGGTGTAGGTGCCGCTGGCGTTCGCCGAAGTCTGGAGGTTGTGGGCCCCAGTCCAAGTTTGAGTCTGCTCCGGCTCACAAAAAAGGACCGGGTCTTGCGACCCGGTCCTATGAAACAAGCTTCGTTACCGAAGCCGAAGGCTATTCGCTTTGGATGCGATAGAACTTCTGTGTCCCCGCCCCCGTGGAAATGGTGAAGGAGCCCGGAGTGGCTGTATTGGTCGCCACGGGTGTCCAGTTGAGCAGCGCGGTGGAGACGTTGGTGGATTCCAACAGGACAAACTGCGCCCCGCCGCCGCCGCCATAGCTGAGCGTGGTGCCGACGAGGTTGCTGATGGTCACCGATGAGGCCGCGTTAGCGATAAGCGTGACCATGTTGGTGCCGGACCGCGCAAGCGAACTCGGGTTGGCGCCGTTGGCGCTCGCGTTATACAGGACTTGTGCGCTGATCGCATACGTGCCCGGCAACGCGCCGCTCCACGAGAAGGCATAGGGCGGGTTGGTCACGGACGCCAGCAAGGTCGCGTTGGTGTAGAAGGACACGTAGGCGATCATGCCATCATTCGTCGTCACATTCGCGGCCAGGTTCACCGGAGCCGGGAGCGTGACGGAGGAGCCGTCGGCCGGCGAGGTGAGGGCGATGAGCGGTGTGATATAGGCGGCCTTCGGGAACAACTGCTGCACCGGCACGAAGCTTTCGGAGATGGTGCCGCTGGCGTTGGACCAGCTCAGTTGGGCGGTGGCTCCGCCTGTTTTCTCGAAGTACTCCATCAGGATGTCGTGCTTGCTGGTATCCAGGGCAATGGTCCCGAGGGAGTCACGCGGCCCCGTGGCGGTCCAGTAGTCAACCACTAACTGGTTGTCCACCCAGACTCTTACCCCGTCGTCGGTCCGGGCGGTGAAGGTGTAGGTGTCCGCCGTCAACGGCTGGACCTGCCCGTACCAGCGTGCCGTGAAGTAATCGGCGTGAATGGCTGGGTCAGGCGAGCCGTTGCCCCAGACGTTATTGACCGTGGGATCAATGCGGGACACCACAGGGCTGCCGGGGAACGCGACGCCTGCCGGCGGCTGAGCGTTAGTATAGGTGGCGTTGTTGTAGTAGTCGCCACGCAGGCCGGTGCCATTGGCAATGACCACGCCCGGGGCCACGACTTGCAGCGAGACAATACTGCTGGTGGTGTTCAACCCGTAGGTGCCTCCCATGACGATCACGTCGTAGTAACCGGAGTCGGTCAATTGAGCGCTGGTGATGCCGGAACCGGTGCCGAGGCACGAACTGGTCGCGGCGATGGCAACTGGCGTGTTGGTGGGCGAATTGCCGAAGAACTCCCACTGGTAACCGGAGATACTGTCACCAGGGGCTGGCGATGGCGTGGCGGTGACGCAGATGGGTGCCGGGCTGCCGACGTTCACCACCTGGCTGACGGGTTGGCTGGTGATGATCGGTGCGGGGTACGCGGTGTTCAGAATGACAGGTGAGGGGCTGGCGCTGCACGATCCATCGTTGACAACTACGCTATACGGACCGTCAGTCCACGGGGCAAGATCTGTGGGATTGAACGGCAAGAAGGGGATGGTGTAGGTCTGGGTGTAAATGCCGAGGGAGTTGCCCTGATAGAACCACTCATAGGTGTAAGATCCCGTTCCGGTTACGGTGACACCCAACACGGCGGTGCCGCCCTGGTAAAGCGGAGTCGAGTTGGTAATCGCGCTTACGGTCCCGTTGAATTTATGATCCGTGGTCACGCCTACCGGCAATACCAGGAAGCGGACGGTAACCGGCTGTTTAACGTCAAGCTCGGGATAGGTCTTGCCGGTTGAGCGATTCGCCAGCACATGCGCCCAGCGAATGTCCGACCCATCAAGGAACTGCCATTGGACGCGGCAGGCGTTGGTCCCGTCGAACGCGTGGGCTGAGCTGACGAGGCTGCTGTTGGTCGCGCCTAGATAATAATACGCGGACGGATTGGGTACGCTCGCCGCGCTGGGATTATTGAGCGTGACGCCGGCGCCGGGGGCATAACCTTCGAAGTTCTCGATGATGTTGGTCCCGTTCATGATCTTGTCAATGTAGATGTCGTAGGGACCGCTGTCGGCTTCGTCTATCGCAATTACGATGCTCTCCAGCGCGCAATAGTTGTCACTGTTGACAAGTACGGCGGCGGTGCTCTGGTTGATGCAGGGGTCCGACTGCTGGTTGAAGGTGACTTCCTGCCAACACGGGCTGGGAAGGAGTTCCTGCCCACCCACGGGCGCCGTGGCGTAGCCGCCAGTAAGGGCGGTAGCTTTGACGAAGTAGCTGTCGGTAAAGCCGGAAGGGGCGTTGGTTCCAATCGGACCGGTCCAGGCCGAATTCTTCCAGCAACCGAGCGAGACACTAACCTTCGGATTCGCTCCGCCGCCGACCACCGGGCCGGCGGGAGGCAACTGGCTGGTACAGGCACCACGGGTTTGCTGAGCGGTGAGCACACTATTTATCATCAGCGGCGTTGTGGGCACCTTGACAGTGCCCGCAGCGAAGCCGGCGGCGTAATTCGTCGTGCCGATTTGGAAGCCATCAGCAAAGACCGTCACATCAGTAGCGCCGTCCACTACCCCCGCAACATTGACCGTCGTCTGGTTCTGGAAAACCGCGTTAGTGATACTTACCTGGGTCACCGCCGCGCAGGGACCAGCGTAGAAGAACCGGAACGCGTCGAAGTAGCACCGTCCACCAGTCGAAGCTTGTGTGCCGCTGGCATAGGCCCAGAGAATAGTGGGTGTCGTCGTAGTCAGGTTGGTGATCGTGCCGACCAGCAGCCAGTTGTTGAGGGCGCCGCTTCCCGGCTGAAACGCCGTTGTGGCGATGGTGGTTTGGGGGTTGCCACTCGTGTCGAGCAGGTCGCCGCCGTCGGCGCTTATATTGACAATCACATCAGGAGACGCATTGCCGTCCGTGCCGCGGAGAATGAAGATTTGGTAACCGACACCCGGGCCCATGGAGGCGAGCGTGGGCTGAGTCGTGACCCAGGCATTGGTGCCAAGTTGGTAACCGTACATGGCTCGGGTCCTGGAGGGCGGGGCGGGGGAGGCGGTGCCCACGGCGGAGGTGCCATACCCGGAAATGCCCGTGCCATAAGCGAAGGGCGGATTGGCGGTTTGACTTCCGCCAGTATATGCGGTGACAAACGCATCCTCGGCGTGCAGGGTCATGGCGGCGATGGCTAGCACCACCAGCAACGCGAGGAACATTGTCACAATTGCAGGGGATTTCGATTTGTGCATATCAGGGAGTTGATGTTTGGTTACTTGGTTTTGTTCGTGACGAGACTGGATTGATGGCTCAGGTTCACGCTGCCAAGTCTGAGAGGATGTCCAGCACCTGTCAAAGAATTTGTCCCCGGAAGGCCCTCACATAAGCATGTGATGTACAAGGGGTGGCGTGATGTAGGAGGCAGGAGGCAGGAGGCAGAAGGCAGAAACCTCTGGTGGCTGCGGTTTCTTCATTCTGCCTTCTGACTTCTGCCTTCCCTCTTTCAATCTGAGGAGATTTGGCTTTGCCCCGGGCAGCCGGTTGTTAGACTCTTTGGAGCGCGCATGAATCGAGCCGGGCATGACCTTTCCTCCGACTGGGGCCGGTGGACCTGTCGCCTGATGGCATTGGTGGTGGTGGTCGCCTGGGGGCCAAGCGGTGGGTTGGCGGATTCCGCGGGATTGGGGCCGACCAACGGTGCCACCCGATATGATGTCCGCGCCTGGCGGGGAGATGACGGGCTGCCCCAGAACTCGGTCTATGCCATCGCGCAGACCCGGGATGGTTACCTCTGGGTGGGCACGCGTGAGGGCCTGGTGCGGTTCGATGGGGTGCGTTTTGTGCCGCTGGACGAGAAAGCGCCGGCGGAATTGAAGCACGGCTGGATTACGGTGCTTTGCGCGAGCCGGGACGGCTCGCTCTGGATCGCCTGCGATGGATATGGGCTGGCGCATCTCCAAGGGGGCAGCTTCACCCGCTTCTCCGAGGTGGACGGTTTGCTGAGCAACCAGGTCCGCTGCCTCCTGGAGGGGCCGGATGGGGCCCTGTGGATTGGCAGCGAGGCAGGGTTGACGTGCTACGAGAATGGCCGGTACAGGAACTATACCGAGAGAAACGGCCTGGGGGCAAACTCGGTCCGGGGCTTGTGCCTGGATCACCGGGGCAACCTGCGTATTGCCACCCTCCGGGGGCTCAGCCGCCTGGACAAAGAGGGCACCATCAGCACCATCAACATTCGGCTGGGGACGCCCGCCAATGCGCTGAAGTTCGTGTGCGAAGATCGGCAAGGCCGGCTTTGGACCGGATCCAACGAGGGCCTGAACTGCGTGGACGGCGAGACGGTTGCCACTTATACCGCGGAGGACGGCCTCCCGGACAAGATCGTCAGCGCCGCGCTGGAAGACCGGGGCGGCCAGCTCTGGGTTGGCACGTATCGCGGGGTGGCGCGCATGGTCGGGGGCCGGCTGGCTCCCCGGCCCAGCCGCGAGGGCGTGTTCGGGGATCTGATCTACGCCCTCTTCCAGGATCGCGAAGGGAATATATGGGTGGGCTCGCAAGACGGCCTGTATCTCTTGAACCCAGCGCGCATTACGGCTTACACTACGCAGCAGGGCTTGACCCGGAACAACGTCATCTCGGTTTGCGAGGACCGGTCCGGGACGATCTGGATTGGGACATGGGGTGGCGGTTTGAATCTGTTGAAAGACGAGCAGATTAGCCCGTTTGGCGCGGCCGGGGGCTCGACGCGCGACGAGGTCCTGGCCCTCTGTGAAGCGCGGGACGGCAGCATGTGGGTCGGCCTGGATCACGGCGGGGGTTTGGAGCGGTTCAAGGAGGGGCCTTCGCCGCGCCGAAGCGAAGACCCCAACGGACCAGGGGATGTCGGCGGCAGCTTGAGTTTGCCAGCGGCAAGGACAGGCTCCGGCCACGCAGGCGGGCCGAGGAATCTGTTCTCCCGCAAGCCGGGGTTGATTGATGCCGCCATCCGGGTGATCAAGGAGGACCGGCAGGGGACGCTTTGGGTTGGCACGAGCCGGGGATTGAATGCCTTTAAGGAGGGCAAGTTCCAGACCTACACCACGGCCAACGGACTGGCTGGTAACGTGGTGCTGGCCATCCTGGAGGAGGACGCGGATTTCACGGATGGAGCACGGATTCGTGCCGGTGATGCGGTTCCGGGCATCACGGAGGATCGCAAGGACACCTTGTGGATCGGCACGGATGGGGGATTGACCCGGCGGCAGAACGGACGGTTCACCAGCTTCACGACGCGGGACGGGCTCTCCCACAATACCGTAAACGCGCTCTACGAGGATCATGACGGAAGCCTCTGGATCGGCACTAAGGGCGGCGGCCTGGACCGCTACCAGGCCGGCAAGTTCACCGCCTATACTTCCAGACAGGGTCTGTTCAGCGATGAGGTCTATGAGATTCTGGAGGACGACTACGGCTATTTCTGGATGAGCTGCCGCAAGGGTGTCTTCCGGGTCAGCCGGAGGGAACTGGACGATTTGGATCGGGGAGTCAGGAAGACGATTTCCTGCACGGCGTTTGGGCGGGCCGACGGGCTGCCCAGCATCCAGTGCAATGGGGTTGCCAAGCCCGCCGGATGGAAGAGCAGGGACGGGCGGCTGTGGTTTGCCACCATTGGCGGCGTGGTGGCAATTGAGCCGTGGATCAAGACCAATGAGCGGCCGCCGCCGGTGTTTATTGAGGAGGTTCTGGCCGGTGGCTTGCCCTTGCGGCGGGAAAGCCTGGCCGCCACCGATGCTTTGAAGCTGACCGTCCCGCCAGGTCGGAACGGGCTGGAAATCCATTACACCGCCTTGAGCTTCCAGGCGCCGGAAAAGAACCGTTTTAAGTACCGGATGCAGGGCATTGATAACGCCTGGGTTGACGCCGGCGCCGCGCGTTTCGCCTCTTACCATAATCTTCCTCCCGGCAACTATCGTCTTCAGGTAATCGCCTGCAACAACGACGGCGTGTGGAATGACACCGGAGCCACGCTGGCGCTGGCCATCCTGCCGCATTACTGGCAAACGTGGTGGTTTAAGCTGCTCATCGGCATGGGGGTCGCCCTGCTGTTGACGCTACTCTACCGGTTGCGCGTCAAGCGGTTGGGCGACCTGGAGCGGCTCCGAATCCAGATTGCCGCCAACCTGCACGATGACGTTGGCGCCCGCTTAACGAAGGTGGCCATGGTGACGGAGTTGGTGGACCGCGAGACAGGCGACAACCACCCCAACAAACCGCACATCCGCAACATCTTCGGCACGGTCCGCGAAATCACGCAGGCGATGGATGAGATCGTCTGGACCATCAACCCCAAGAACGATACGCTCGACAACCTGGCCAACTACATCTTCCAATACGCGCAGGAGTATTTCCAACACACCGGCATAAGCTGCCGCCTGGATGTGCCGGCCCAATTGCCGGACCGGCCCGTCTCCACTGAAGCCCGGCATAACGTGTTCATGGCGGTGAAGGAAGCACTGAATAACGCGCTGAAGCACTCGCAGGCCACAGAGGTGCGGCTCGGCCTGGGGGTGGCGGATGGCCAAATGACCATTACGATCACGGACAATGGCCGCGGCTTCTCCCTCAGCGAAGTGCAGGCCAAGGGAAACGGCTTGGAGAATATGAAGCAAAGGCTGGAGCGCATCGGCGGACGCCTTGTCCTGGAAAGCCGGCCGGGTCACGGGACGAGTATCAGGATGGAGGCGGGAGCGGGGTGAGACGTGAGGCGTGATGCGTGATGCGTGATGCGTGATGCGTGAAACGTGAAACGTGAACAGGACGCGCAGCCATCACGCATCACGGATCACGCATCACGGATCACGCATCACGCATCACGCATCACGCAGACATATTCATGTGATTGCCGCCCTTGCGAGGAATTGAGAGAGTGATTGCCCATTCGTAAGCATGGCTATCAAAGTATCCATTATCGAGGATGACGCCTGGATTCGCGAGAACCTGGCGGCCCGTATTGCGCAGACCCCGGGGTTCGCTTGCGTCGGCGCGCATGGCACCGCCGAGGAAGCGATCACGCTGCTCCCGGGGCAGGGGCCGGATGTCATCCTGATGGACATCAACCTGCCGAAGATGAACGGCATCGAGTGCGTCCGCCGCCTCAAGGGGCTGATCCCCTCCGCTCAGATTCTCATGCTGACGGTGTACGAGGACAGTGACAAGATCTTCAACTCCCTGCTCGCCGGCGCCAGCGGCTACCTGTTGAAGCGGACGCCGCAGGCCGAAATCCTTGATGCCATCGCCGACGTTCATCGCGGCAACTCGCCCATGACAGGGCACATCGCCCGCAAGGTTGTCCAGTACTTCAATCAGCGGGGCGGCGCGAGCGGCGAGATGGAAAAGCTCTCGATTCGGGAACGCCAAGTGCTGGAACACTTGTCGCGCGGGGTCCCGTACAAGGAAATCGCTTCCGAGCTTCAGGTCAGCATTGACACCGTGCGGGCGCACATCAAGGGGATCTATGGCAAGCTCCACGTCCATTCCCGGGGCGAGGCGGTGGCGAAGTTTATGCAGCACTGACTGTGAGTCGCTGGCACCAGCCGGCAGAATACGCTCGCTAGACCTCATGACCCGTTCCCGCATGTTCATTTGCTGGCAACAGCGAGGAATTAGCTTTCTCGGCAGCCTGATGGTGATCGCTCTCTCCTGTTTCGCGCAGCCGAAGACGGGCGACATCGTTTTCCAAACCGGCTTCGAGGGCGCGGGCACGTTGCGAGCGTGGGGTGCCGAGCAGAACCAAAACGTGCGGCTGGCTCCGGGATTCCAGAGCGCGCAATCGCTGCAGGTGGAAAGGCAGACGAACACGGTCGGCTCCGCCAGCGTGCATCTTCCGCTGCCGATCAACCAAATGCGCGGGGCTCGTCTCGCTTGTCGCGCTATGGTGCGAGCCGAAGGCGTGACGCCGCCGCCACAGCCATGGAACGGCGTGAAGTTCATGCTGCACATCACCACGCCCGGCGGCGCGGTCTGGCCGCAGCAGGACAACCTGTTTGGCACCTTTGATTGGAAGCGGGTTCAGTTCAAGGCCGTCATTCCGCCAGATGCCACGGCTGCGGAGTTGATCCTGGGACTCGAAGCGGTGAGCGGCCGCGCGCAGTTTGACGACCTCAAGATCAGTGTGGCGCGCGGCCCGCGCGTACGCCCCGCAACTCCGCCGCCTGGCCCGGTGTTCACCGGTCATGCCGAACCCCGTCTCCGCGGCGCGATGATCTCTCCCGACATCACGCCGGACAGCCTCCGCGTGCTCGGCCAGGAGTGGAACGCGAACCTGATCCGCTGGCAGCTCATCCGTTACGGGGCCTCGGCGCGGATCAACACGGCCGCCGGTTACGACGCCTGGCTCGAAGGCGCATTGCGCAAACTGGATGCCGCGCTGCCGCTTTGCGAGAAATACGGCGTGCGCGTCGTGCTGGATTTGCATTCACCGTTTGGCGGCACACCTACCGTCAGCGGCTATGTCGGCACGGACACCGGCCTGTTCACCAACCGGGCTGCGCAGGATAAGTTCGTTGCGGACTGGGCGCGGATGGCCCGTCGCTATTGCGACAGCAAGGTGATCTGGGGATACGACCTCGCCAATGAACCCGTGGAAGGGGAAGTCGCGGACGGCTGCGACGATTGGCAGGCGTTGGCAACGCGCGCGGCCCGCGCTGTCCGCGCCGCCGACGCGCGTCATGCGATCATGGTCGAGCCGACGCCGTGGGGTGGGCCGGAGGCGCTGGAGAACCTGGACCCGCTCCCGGTGCCGGGCGTGGTCTATAGCGTGCACATGTACCGGCCGCACCAGTTCACCCACCAGGGCGTCCACGGCGGCGCCACGGGCATCTCGTATCCGGGGATGATCGAGGGCAAACTTTGGGACAAGGCCGCGTTGCGCCGCGTATTGCAGCCGGTGCGCGACTGGCAGCGCGATTACGGCGTGCAGATTTATATCGGCGAATTCAGCGCCATCCGCTGGGCGCCGGACGACAGCGCATACCGGTATTTGAAGGACTGCATCTCTTTGTTTGAGGAGTTTGGCTGGGACTGGAGTTATCACGCCTTCCGCGAATGGAACGGCTGGAGCGTAGAGTGCGGCGGGGACAAAGCTGACACCGCCCCAAGCAAGACGGAGACGAGCCGTGAGAAACTGCTCCGTGAGTGGTATGCGAAGAACGTGAAAGCAAAGTGAGGTGAGTTCTGGCGGTTCGGCCTATGGTTTCCAGGCACGGAAGAAGCGCTTGGACTCGGCCTGGTTGGTCCAGTAGAGCGTCGCGCTGGGATTCGTGAGCATCAGGGTGGTGACATTCGACCAAACGATGGCACTGGCCAGGTTGGGCGCGCTTTGCACCGTGTAAGCCGCGCCCGGCAACCCTTCAAGACGCAGAGCGAATCGGTTCCCGCCCAGGCTCAGCAACTCCAATCGGGGCGCATCGCTCGGGATCTCCAAGGCCCGGAAGAAGCTTGGGGCCGCAGGCAAAACGGCGCTGCTCAGATTTGTGGCGAGGCCAGTGAGCGTCAGGCGATGAAATTCCTGCCAGAGGGTTCCAGCCGTGAGATTCGTCGCGGTAAGAAAAGCGTAGCCGCGGCCCGGTAACCCGAACAACGTCAGCACGGGGGACTGGGACTGGCTGAGGAGCAGGACCGGTTCGCGCTCGACGACAATCACGCCTCCCGGGGCGGTGGCCGTGTGGGCCACCGCTCCGCCGCCGGCGTACCAGGCCTGCAACTGTGACAGCGTCACGGGCACGATTGCTGAGCCCCGGTTTGTCAGGGCCGAGAAACCGAGCGTGGCGATGGGGCGGCTGGCGGCGGTCCGCAGCGCCGGATCGAGGCGCAAACTGACGGCCAGGCGTCCGGCGGCCAGTTCAGTGACTTGCGCGGACATGACTTCGGCCGCGCCGGCTTGAACGGTGAGGTTCGTCAGGCGCCGGGCATCGGTCTCCAGGACGAAACTGAGGTTGGTCACATCCAGTGTCGAGTTGAGCACGAGCGGCAACCCTGTGGCATCCCCCGCCAGCAAATTCGTAGCGCCAGCGCCCAACACCAGGTCGCTGAGCGTATCCCGCACGACCACCGTGAACGACTGCGTCGCACTTAACATGGGTGTGCCGTCATCGGTCACGACGATCCAGACGGTGTTGGTGCTCGGCCCCTGCGTTTCGGTGGGCTGCCAGCGGAACAGGCCGCTGGTGGCGTCGAGGCTGGCACCCGTCGGCGGGTCCGAACCGAAGCGGAAACTTAGTTGGTTGGGCGGAAGGTCCAGGTCGCTCGCCACGTTCGAGATGAGCAAGGTGAAGCCTTCGTTGATCGTGTGGTTGTCCACCGGGGCGAGGACCGGCGCCAGGTTGACTTCACGCACCACGACGGTAACCGACGCCGTGGCGCTTAATTGCGGCAGACCATTGTCCGCGGCGCGCACCACGAAGGTGTTTGTGCCGGGTCCGTCGGTTTCACCGGTCGGCCAGGTGATCAGGCCAGTAGCCGGCTGGATGGTGGCATTGGGCGGCGCGCTCAGCAGGCTGAACGTGACCGTCTGGCCTGCGTTGGTGTCGGTTGCCGAAGCGGCGATCAGCACCGTCTGCCCTTCATCTACAGTCAGGTCGGCGCCCAGGCTGAGAGTCGGCGGGGTGTTGATTAGGCTGACGGTCGTCTGGGCATCGGGCGCGCCCGGAATGGGCTCCACGTTCCCGGCGACATCCACGGCGGTGCTGTAGAAGGCGTAAGTGTGCCCGGCGACGCCGGGATAGAACGCGCTGGTCAGGGCGGTGCGTTCGAGCCAGCGCGTGAACGGCCCGCCATTGTCCGAGACCCAGATGTCGAATCCGGCCAGGCCGCTGCCGCCGGCATTGTCCTGTCCGGTCCATTGCAGCGGAATCTCCGGATAGTTCTCGGCTGGCAATGCGGCGATGGCGCTGGCAGGCGGCGAAACGTCATTCGTGGCCACTGGCGCATAGGTGAGCGTGTATTGACCGGGCGAAGCATCGTCGAAGAGATGGAGCAGATTCTCGCGGATGGGTGGCCGGCCCAAGCCCACGAAGGTGCGGTCGGTCTGCCAGAAGTTCTCCGGTGGCAGGTTTGTCCCGCCCAGGCGGCGGACCGCGACCAGGCGGTACTGCCGCGCGCCGGACGCGCCCTGGGGATCGGGCACGCGCAGATACCCAAAGCCCGTCGAAGGCAACGGGGCGCTGAGCGCCACCTCGAGGTCATTGGAGGCCGGCGCTCCGTCCGGGGTGGCGGCGCGCACGACGGCTACGGGCCGCACCGTGCCGTCGCTGAGATACACGGCGTCAGGCAGGTCATCTTCGTCCGGCTCATCGTTCACGAGGAAGTCGGGCAGGACATCGCCGAAGGGAGCGAGCACGACGTGGTTCATTTCATGGATTTCCACGGCGTCAATGAGCGAAAGCTGTGGGTGGCCGAGGCCGTCGAGGTGCTCGAAGGTGGCGCTGTAATCCAGGAACAGCCCCTGCAACGAGGACGTGAACAGCCACTGAGCGACGGCGTTCGTCCCGGGCGCGATGTCACCGAGTTGGACGGTAAGTGACGGCGTGAGGTTTTGGCCGCCGACTTCGCTGGCGATGAGTTGGAAGTCAATGAGCAGGCCCTTTTCGTTGTCCACGATCTCCGGTTGGGCGGAGGTGACACGCACGTTGCGGGCTGTGCCGGCGCCGGTGTTTTGGACGATCATGCCCAGTGCGTAGGGAATAGCCGGCTCGATTTGCCGGCGTGTGCGGATCGTCGCTGAACACGTCGCGTTGGTGGAAATAGCGGATGGTCAGGCTCGGCTCCGGCAGCACCGTGATGGCTGCCGGGCTGAGCGGGATAAGGGATTGCTGGTCGCCCAGGGTGTAGCGCAGCTCGCCGCCGACGAGATACGGCGTCGAGCCTGACAAGGCGGCGTCTGTCGTGGGCAGAATGGTGAACTCGACCGTGCCGGTGGTGTTGGACAGCACGATGCCTGAACCATCCACAGCGGTGATGTGGCTCAGGTTCGTGGCCGTGACCACGAAATTGCCAGCCGCGCTCGCGCCGGTCGCATCGAAGAAGTCGAGCCGGACCACGACGTTCGTCAGGCTGGTGTCGGGCGTGCGGTTCTCGATTTCGAGCGTGGCGCGGAAGGCGTTGCGGGTGAGGACGAGGTCCTGGTCGAGCCGCAGCCGCACCTGGGCGCAGATGCCGGAGCCGCCGTCGTCGGTGCCCCGAGGGTCACGCAGCGCCAAGGGGCCGGTGCCCAGCGGCACGATCAGGCCGGGCAAGCAATCGCCGCTCTCGAACACCACGGGATTGATGTTAACGGTGCCGCCGCCGCCCTCACCCGGCGGCGGTTCGGGCACCGCGAATCCGCCTTTGTAACAGACGCACTTGGCCATGCCCAGGATGTCGAGGCTCATGGCGGCGCAGATGCACTCCATCGCCTTGGTTTTGACGGGAACTCCCATCCACTCGCCAAGCTTCTGCGCCGCGGGGATCAGGCAATCACACACCATGCCCATAGCGCCCGCGACGGGCGACTTGAGCAGGTTGGGCGCGTGCTCGATGACGCTATTAACGCAGCCCGACGCCTGCTTAACCGCCAGCAAGGGGCGGATGTCCACCTTGTCCATGTGCCAGCGCCGGTCCCCGCCGCAATACATATAGTAAAACGCCTCCATTTCCGGGTACTCGCATTCATCGCCGAACCCCCAGTCTTTGGCGTCTCGCTTGCCAGGTCCAGGACTGCCGCCGCCCGTGTGGGCGCGGATGGCGTCCACGGCCTGCTGGTCAAGCGCCGGCTGAAGCTGGATCAGCACAGGGATGGTGACGGACGACCGCGCGGGCAGTTCGCCGATGTCGCGGACTAGCGGCGTGATCTGGTAAGTGGCGGTGTTGCGCACGTTAAGCTGCAAGCCCTTGAGCGGCGATCAGCCCATGGTTGGTCAGGGTGATCTCCATCTGCGTGACCTCGCCGGGGAAGACCAGCGGCACGATCAACGGCTGATCCACCGTCACGACGGGCCAGGGCACGTTCGCCTCGAAGGTGGCTTCGAGACTCATACGGTAGCGGTCCGCCACTTCGGTCGGCACCACGCTCCAGCGATAAACCACTGTTTGCAGCGCGACAAAGGCGCGGGTCAGGTTGGTCAAGCCGGCGGCGACCGTAACCGGCGACGAAAACGCCTGATGTTGCGGGGCTTCGACTTGCAACGTGTAGGGCCCTTCCGCCAGGTCGGGGAACAAGGCTGCGCCATTGGTGCCGCTGGTCTGCTCGGCGACCACCGCCCGGCTGTAGGGGTCCAACAAGCGCACCGTGGCCCCCGCGACGCCTGGCTGGCCAACTGTGTAATACGTGTTCTCATCCTCGACCTGGACTTCCAGCGCGCCGCGTGCTTCGGACAACGTGATGAACCGGAACGGCACCGGCAATGCGCTCGCGCCGCCCAGCACCGCCAGTTGGCCGTCGTACGCGGTGAGTGGCAGGTCTGCCGAGGGCGTGAGCTGGAGGGTGACGGAGTTGGTTTGGCCCGGAGCCAATGCCGGCAAGGGGTTGGTGCCGGCCACCGCCAGCCACGACACTTGCGGGAGGACAATCTGAACCGGGCCGCTGGTCGCGCCGCCCTGGTTGACGAGTTCAAATGTCACCAGCTTCTGGCCGCCAGCTACCATGCCTGCCAGGAGTGAAGCCGGCTGCGCGACCAGTTGCGCCTGCGGCGGACGGATGGTGACGCTCACGGGCAAATCCACCGTCACGCCTTCCGCACTCGTGGCGCGCAGGGTGAAGGTCGCGGGCGAAGGAGTCGTCCCCGTCACGCTGAGGGCGTAATTGAGCGCCACGGTGCCGTTGGCAGGCAGAACATTGGTGGCGAGCGTGAGGCTGGCTGTCACGTTCCCCGGCAGGCCGACCGGTGTCCCTTGCAGGCCGCTGAGCGGGGCGTCGCCGAGGTTCTTCAGCGTTACCTGCCCGCCAACACTGGTGTCAGGCGCCGTCGTCAGCCCGAGGGTTGTGGGGGCAAAAGCGGCGCCCAGCAGTGTGAACGTGTCTTGAATCGGGGCGTCAGGTTCGCCGGGGTGCGCTGCGCCAATGCTGTAAACACCCGCCTCGTTGGGCAGCGGACGGAAATTCACCGCGAACGTGCCGTCCGCCTGGGCGAGCGCGCCGACCACCCGCTTGAAGCCGCCCATCGTTACGTGAACGTTCACGAGCTTGCCCTCGGGCGACTGCCCGTCGGCCATGTACACTTGGCCGGTCATCGGCACCAGCGACCCGGCGAGGGCGGTGGTCACCGCAGTCTGGACCGTAGCCGTGTATTCGGTCGTGACGTAGATCGGCGAGGCGCTGATACGCAGGTTGTTGGCCTCGTCAATTTCCGCCGCGGCGTCCAACGCATCGGCGCTAACGATGATCCAGTAGTACCCCGGGCGGAGCGGCAGGACGGCGGACACGGTCTGCTGAAAGCTGAGGCCGGGGCCGATGGATTCACCGGATTGGTTGAATGTGAAATCGCCGACCAGGGTGTCGTTGCCAGGTAACGGATCATCCGAGAGCCAGACGCGTTGCACGATCGGATTCGTGAGCGGTGCGATACCGAGGTTCGCGATGCGGAACGTCAGGCTCACGTTCTCCTTCGTAAAACCAGACGCCGGACCGCTCGCCTCGGTGATCACCAGGTCGGGCCGATTGATGTCAGTCACCTGGAGGACGAAGCTGCCGGAACTGTGATTCGACGCGGAGGCAGTGAGCGTGGCGGGTTGCGTGCCATCCGGCGTGCCGTCGTTCACGGCGTTGACCAGGAAGCCGACGGCGTTGGTGCCGCTGGGAATAGTGACGTTGTCCGGCAGGGTGGCTTCCGACGTGTCGCTGCTGGCGAGCGTAACAAGGAGATCGTTGGTCGCGGGTGTATTGCGGGTGACGGTGCCGAGCGTGTTGCTGCCCTCGGGCAACAGCGCCCGGTCCAGGTTCAGCGAGAGCGCGGGGCCATCGTCGTCGAGGACGATGATCTGGTTCGTGGCGGGCTCGCCCAGTCGGGCACCCGTCAGGGACTCGGTGAGATAAGCGGCGATTCCGACCTGCCGCGGACCATTGAGGAGAGAATCGTTGATTACCTCGAGGGCAAAGCTGGCTGCGGCTTCGTTGGGCGGAATCGTGACGAGGAACGGCACAGCGATGGTGTTGGAATCGCTGCTGGTAAGCTGAACCGTGACTTCGCGGCTAGTGACCGCCAGGCGATACACGGTGCCGATCGCCGCCGCCGGCCCGGCGTTTTCCATAACCGAGGCGGGATTCACCGCGAGCACGATGGGCGGCGAATCGTCGTCCAGCACGGTGATCAGGGAGGCGCCGGCGAAATGCCCGGGAGCGGACGCAGTGACCGTGACCGCCCGGGACGCTTCGATGAGCGTATCTGGCGGCGCGGCAACGCTGAAGGTGGCCGAGTTCGAATGCGCGGGGATGGTGACCCCGCTGGGCGTGACGAGGTCCGCGGGGCTTTGGCTGGCGAGGCTGACGGCCAGGGGTTCCTCGGTGGCGGGATTGCGGGTCACGGTAACCTTTAGCCCGTTACCTTCCGTCACCACCGCCGACGCGGGGCTCAGCGTGAGCTGCGGCAAATCCGCGTTCAAGACTCGCAGCGCGGCTACCCCGTTGGTGAAGCCCGGCGCGCTGGCCGTGATCGTTACTTCGGCGTCAGGATTGGGCGCGTGATCCCACTGGACGGTGGCGATAAATGCCGCCGAGGCTTGGTCCGCCGGGATTGAAACCGTGGGAGGCACGGTGAGTGCGTTCGTGTTGCTGCTGGCCAACGCCACCACCAAGGCGTTCGAGAGACTGCCGTTGCGCTCGATTAGCGCGGTGAGGCCAGGGCTCGCGGTGGCTTCGGACAAGCTGGCGAGCGGCAGTGTCAGGGTGAGGGTTGGCGGTACCAGGGTAGGGTCCGCCGCCCAGGTTGTGTTGTTGGTTTCAACGGATTCGACCACTTCCGCCGCACTGTCAACCACGACGCTGAAACGCACGTTGCCGGCCAGGCGGGTCGCCGGCAAGGAAACGGCTTGCGTGCGCGCCAGTTCCGCGCCAAGAGCGAGCGCGTTCGTGAAATAGAAGCGGCCCAGCAACACCGCGGGGCTGCTTACGGGTTCTTCCGCCGCATAGACTTCCTCGGCCCAGCCGCCGGAGGCGTGAGCGGAGCCGGCGTTGGTGACAACCCAGGTCACTTCGACCGGCCCGCCGGGAATCGCCAGGGGCGGCGGCCTCACGCTGGTGGCGACCAGGTCCGGCAGCGGCGGCACCGTGAGTGAAAGCGAGCGGCTTGCCAGGTTGTTTGCCTCGTTTGCCTCCGCCTGAGTGTTGTTCACGTCCGCGGCGACAACCAGGTAGTAGGTGCCGGCGACCCACCCGGCCTCGAGCGGCAAGGTGAGCGTCGCGCTGTTCGTGTAGCTCCCATTGGCGCCCAGCGGTCCGCCAGCCACATCGGGTGGCAGTGCGATGGATTGCCCCGTCAGGCCGGCGGTGGGCGATAGGTAAACCCGGTCGCGCCAGGCGGCTCCGGCGGGTACTGCGCCGCCGTTGCGCACAACCCAGGTCACCGTCAACGAGTCGCCAAACCGCGCCGAATTGGTAGAGGCGCTCACGCTCGTGACGGTCAAATCCGCCGCCGAGACGATGGTGCTGTTCGTGCTGATGAAAGTGTTGTTGGCCTCTGCCGTTTCAAACCACTCCTGTGGACTGTCCGCCACCACAATGAAGTAACGCGTGCCGCTGGTGCCCACCGGCAGCACGACCACGTTGGTCACCGTGCGCGACTCGCCGGCCTCCAGCCCGCCAGTGACCGCAAACTGCCCGAGCAATACATCGCTGCCGACGGAGCGATCAGTGGAAAGATAAACCGCGTCGGTGCGCTGCCCGGCCGCCGGGTTAGTGCTTTGGTTCAGCACGGTCCAGGAAATCTGAACGGGGCTTCCCACCGCCGCGGAGGATGGCGCGGAGAGGTCCAGGGCGGCGAAGTCCACCGACGGCGGCACGGTGACGGTGCAAATGAAGCGATCTTCGTTTGCCTGCCCATTGACGCCGTCGCCGTTCTGGTTCATCGGGTTGCCGACCAGATCGTTGACCGCCGGGCCGACAATCAGCGTGTAATCGCCAGGCGCAGTCTGGGCCGAGAAGGTGATTCGCCAGGTCGTGTTCGACAGCAGTTGCGGAGCATTGACGGAGATGGCCCCGGCAGGGCCGGTGAATGAGATGTCTGCGGTCGTAAAACTCGATGCGGTGAGCGCCTCGCTGAAGGAGAGGATGAATTGATCAAAGGTGTGTGTCAGGCTGCCGGTTGGCCAGGCGGCGACTACCGATGGGCCGGTGGCGAACGTGAGGCCGAGCCAGACCGAGTTGGTTTCGTAGGTCGGAATGAGGGTCACACTCTTGCCGGCGTCAGCGCCCGACACGCTGGCGAATTGTCCCACGCGTGAGCCGCAGGGGAGTACCTGGAATGTATTGGTGAGGTCCGGCGCGTAGTTGTTGATCAACTGCAGGTTCAGCGCGCCATCCAGGACGGCGTTGCCGGTGACCGCAAGCTGGTCGTACTGCGTGCCCGCATTGGCACCGCCAACCTCAACGAAGAGCGTGCCGTCGGGTGTCTGGGTGTAATTGCCATCCACGGTGAGTCGGCCGGCGGATGTGCCGGGACGCACTTCGCCGCTGTTAGTCACGCTTCCCCGAAGCGTGCCGCTGCCGGACAATTCCCCGTCGGCAAACAATGCCAGCGTGCCGACCGTGGCCAGGCTGTTAGCGGCCAGTACAATCCGCGTGTCGGTGATGGTGAGTTGCGCAGCGGTCAACTCGTTGGTGCCGGCGAGACTGAACAGGAGCCCCGCGCCAGTGCCGGTGGCTTGTTCCAGGGCTGACAGCCGCACCCGGCTGGACGCATCTTCGTAGAATTCAAACGGCCCGCCGCCGTTAACCCCACTCCCGCCGCCGGTCACGGTGCGGAGGCCGGACAGATCAACTTCCCCGCCGGACGTTGCCTGGATGCGGAGCAGCAAACCGCCAAGCCCGCTGAAGATGCCTGCGATATTCGTGAGGGACGATAGATCCAGCCGCGTGCCGGTGCCGGTGGCAGAAAAGAGGGTTCGGTGCTCATTTATGCCGAAGGCGCCGGACGAGACGAACGATTGCAGGTACACCGGCAGGGTGTAGGTGGCACCCGCACTGAGCAGAAAGCGCGACGACTCGACTGTGGCCAGCGTGCCGTGCTCGAACACACCAGAGCCGGTAAGTTCGAGTGTGCTGTTGAGAAACTGACCGAGGGCCGGGGCGGCCAGACGCGCGCCGTCCGGGATCGTCAACCGGCAGGTTTGCAGCAAGCCCAGGGCGGGCGCGCCGATCCGGCCATCAGCCGGCAGCGTGAAGCGCGTCAGGGTTGCCGCCGCCAGTTGCGGCAGATCGAAGTTTGTGCGGGCGCAATTGACCAGGATGCCGGCATTCACGCCGTTTAACTGCGTAAGCGCCGTCAACCGGATGAGCCCGGTGGCATCGGTGCGGAACTCCAGCGGGCCGCCGCCATTGGCTCCGCGTCCGCCGCCGGTCACCGTGCTCAGGCCAGAGAGGTCAATTTCGGCGCCAGTCGCGGCGGTGATGAGTTGGAGCAGTCCGCCCAGTCCGCTGAACTCAGCTTGGAGCCCTTGGAGCGCCGACAAGTCCAGCCGCGTGCCCGCGCCCTGCGCCAACATGACCGTGCGCCGTTCGCTGATGCCCATGCCGCCGGATGAGCTGTAGTTGGTCACGGACGCCGGCAGGGTGAAGGTGGCGCCGTCGTACAGGAAAAAGCGGGTCAGGTTTACATTGGTCAACCCGGCCAGGCTCGCAGTGGCGTTGTTGCTGAGCGTGAGCCGGCCGCTGGTGAACGAGGAGGCTGCCGGCAGCATCAGACTGGCGCCGTTTTGCGACGTCAGCACCGCGCCATCAACCACCGTCGGGCCGTTCGCAGTAAACGTCGTGTTGCTGCCTTGGACGGCGAGTCCTTGATTGGCCTTGATCATCAAGCCACCGTTTACCCATGACGTACCGGACGTAACCGTAAAGGTGCCGCCGGAAACGAGCAGCGCTTCCTCGCTCTGCAGGCTGGCGACGGTGACGTTGTTCCCAACCGTGATCGTGACCAAGCTGGGGACATTGGCGATCACGTTGTTCGTGACTCCGGGCACGAAGTCCCCGCTCCAGTTAAGGGGGTCGCTCCAGTTGACGCCGTCGCCGCCGCCATCCCAGGTGATGGTCTGCGCCCGCAGGAGCGGTGAGGTCAGGAGGAGCAGGGCTACACCAGTTGTGCATGTTCTCATAAGCTTGTTCGTTTGGGTAACCGGGTTCGACCGACGGCAACCGGTTATCATAATGCACGCCATGCCCCGGCTGCGCTCGCCGCTGAATTGGCGCAGATGGGGACTGGCAGGGGACTTCTGCGGCTTTAACTACCTTATGGCAGAAGCTGACCCAGGCTTCATGGCACGAGGGTACCAACTCCCAGATGACCTGTCTATAGGAAATTTGCCTTTACGGAATCGCGGAGTGCATTTCGTGGAACGGTCGCCACAGCACCACCACCCCCACGTCCTTCAGTTCCCGCAACCCGCCAGCGATGAGATCCAGTTCCTGCATCCAGCGCCCGGTGCATCAAATAAAGCTCGCTAACCATCGCCAACAGACGCACTATCCTCAATTAGTGTCAATATCCCTTCCGAATGCGCGGGAAGCGAGGCCTTCACGTGCCGGCTTCAACGGTTTGGTCGTGCCCCACCGGCCAAGACCGCTTCAGCACCTGGTAGCCTGGCTGGTCTTCGTGGTCGAGCGGTCAGTCACGGCGACTTTGCGCTGTGAGTGGCGGGACCTGTCCGGACTGGCCAAAGCGGACAGCGGCCAACCGGTTATTTTTTGTTTATGGCACAACCGCCTGGCCATCTCGATGATCGTCCACCGGCGGCATCCTCGGAAACTCGCCGCCCTGGTGAGCGCGAGCAGGGATGGCGCTCTGCTTGCGGCGGTGCTGGGAAGGTTCGGGGTCGAGCAAGTGCGCGGTTCCAGCAGCCGCCGAGGGCCCAGGCGCTACTGGAACTGGCCCGTCGCGCCGAGTCGGGCTATGATCTGGCTGTGACGCCCGACGGTCCGAGAGGTCCGCGTTATGTGGTGCAAAAGGGCGTCATCGCGCTGGCACAGGTCACCGGGCTGGCGATTGTGCCGGTGACCTGCAATACACGGCGGAAGATTTGCCTCAAGAGTTGGGATGGCTTTCAAATTCCCCTGCCGTTCTCCCGCTGTGAGGTGCTTCTGAACGAGCCCATTGTTGTCCCCCGCGAAGCGGACGAGGCCACCAGGGAAGCGCTGCGGCTGGAACTGGAAGGAAGCTTGTGTGGCAACTCGGGAGATTGAGCCAGCCCGGTGAGGGCGGAACGCCAGCACGGCCTTGGCCACTGGAGCGTTTTTGGGTGAACCACCGTGAACTCTGACACCACCGAACTTGCAGTCGTGTCGGGGGCGGAGCGAAGTGTTTGAACCCAAGGCGGTTCGGCCGGTGGGAGAAAGGCTAAAGTCTAACCAGTCTCCACGGCGTTTCGCCTTGGCAAGAGGCTAAAGTCGGGACGGGGGAAGAGGCTGAAAGCTGAAATGCTCCGGCCTGCGTCCGACTTCGGTGAGAGCCGGTTAGGCGCGAATGACGCTAATTGACGCAGATTATCTCCTGCCGGAGGCGCACCCCCCATTGGCCGGTCGTGGGTGCCCCTTCGTCTTCTGCCAGCGCCGCGCGATGTTCTGCCGGCCCATGATCAACAGGCGCAAGGGATGCTTCTTCAAGCCCATCGCATGACCCAGAGACGCCACGGCCTGGACGCTGCGCCCGAATCGCCGCGCCAGCTCGACGTTTGACGCCTTGGCATAAAGCTTGAAAAACATCCTGAGATGCGCTTCATCCCAGCGTGGGCGTTTCTGCGGCGAGCCGTTCCGTTTGGGTCCTCGAAGCTTCTGTTTCGCAGCCATAGCGGGTGTATAAGCCCCGTCCGTCCGAACCTCAAATGTTATTTTGCCCTGCCGTGCGGGGAGGTTACTTCGCGCCTCGCTGGCCAGTCCTTTCAGCCGCCGAATCGGGGTGGCAACCGAATAGTGGTTCGGGTTGGGGGCGGAGGGGGAAAGGCTAAAGGCTTATAGTTCCCCCAGAGTTATTCATAGAAGCGAGGAGAGCACGCAGGGTTTGCTCCCCGCAGCTTCTACCCTGAGTACGTTTAGGCTTACCCTTAGCTACGGGGAGTTCATTTACCGCGAGCGCCCGCTGGCAACACCGGATCAATATGCGCATAGCACAGCTTCGGCCAGCCTGAGCCTGGGGGATGTCCCAAACCTCGTTCCCACCCTCACACAGCCGTTTCATGGCTGCCGCACGAGACGGTAAAACCCTGCCGTATTCGTGGGCTGGATCTCGAAAAGGTAGTTAGTGCCGCTCACAGCGGGTGCGGCGGTTTCAGCGGTCCACGCAGCGGGGTGCAGAGACGGCGTGGTTTGAAGAACAAAGACGGGAGGATTCGTTGGCCATCGGAGGTCGAAACCGCTGTCGGAAGACCTGACGACAAGCTTGGGCGGGGCAGGGGAGGTGACGGCAGCCCACGTGAGGCCGACGCGCAGTTCATCAGCTACGAGCTTCGCCGGGCTGGAACTGGTGCCGCCGGAGCGGAAGAAGAAGCGATCAATCTGGGCTAAGTCGTTTCCGTCACTGCCAACGCCGGCAATCGTGGCAGGCGGCGGGGTGGTCGCCCCGAAGCTGTCGCGTGCCGGGTTCAGCCACAAATCGCAAAGATCGTCAGTCGTGGTGCCGCCGTTGAAGCGGTAGCGGCCCACGATGAACAGGGTATCGCCCACCTGGAAGCCAGTCCCTGCCCATGCGCCATAAGTCGTGCCCGCGGACTTGGAGACGCCGAGATTGAAGCCGCCGGCGCCGTTGACGCGGATGTTGACCTTGGTGCCGAAGGACGTTCCTGTGCCGGTGGTGAAACCCGCCAGCGTGCCGTCGCTGGAGAACGAAGCCCCCAAATCATCCACCCGCAGCATGAACGAGAAATAGACCGCACCGCTGGTGAGGTTGGTCCCCAACGGCAGACGCAAGCTCATGGAGGAGTTGCCCCAGGTGAGACGATTGCCTGACGGGTCCGCGAGGCCCGGTATCGCGAGGCTGCCCGCCTCAATCAAGCCGCTGGTGCCGCCGTTCAGCAACCAGCCGCCCTGACCGACCAACGCTGTGTCCGCCGGGTAGTCAAACCCATCGTACACGGAAATGGAGGGCGGCACCGCGTTGGAGGTGGCTTGCGCCAACACCAATTGCAGCCGCGGTCCGTACTCGGTGGCGCCCTCGCGCGAGATAATGGCCAGGCCATCATCGTCCTGCGCGTCGGCATAGAACCGGACTTCCCGCGCCAGCAGGAATGAAACATCATTGCCCGGTGCATTGCGGACAAAGTCAGTTACATCAATCGTGCGGTCCGCGGGCGCCGCGTCGGCCACCAATTGCCCGACCATGCCCGCCGAATCGCCGGCGCCGAGCAGGAAGTTGTTGGTATAGTCAAGACCCGGTGGGACGTTCTGCGTGAGGTTGGGCGCATTGGCCCAGGTGAGCGTGGTCTCGGACCAGTTGTTATTGGTCAGTCCATAGACATGGGCCTGCACCGGGCTGCCGCCGTTGATGGACGAAGTCCGAACCGTCAGCAGGGCGAACTGGAGGTCGGCCTTGTTCATCGCAGGCAGGTGGAACTTCAGGAACGTCACGCTGCGGTTGTCGGCATTGGTCGAGCTGTTCCGCACGTAGCAGAGCGTGTCGGAGCCGTAGTTCAAAGTGCGGTTACTGCCGTCCACGACCATCGCATCCTCGCTGGGCAACACCGTTTGCACGGGCGCAAGCGCGCGCGCCGGGAAGCTAAACATCCACACCGTGTTGGAGCCCTGCGTGCCTGCGGTGAGCTGGCTGCCGGCCAGAGCGATCAGGGATCTAACACCGCCGTAGCAGGCTTCGCTCACTTCTTGCAGCAGCACTTGCTGTCCCGTCGGCAGGTTCCACGTGCCGACATCCAGCGTCAGATTTACGTCCGAGGAGTCATTGGACGAGAACAGGTGATACATCTGTGTCGCCGGATCATACGCAGCCACGAGGTCCAGCCCCGAAGTCCCGGAACCCTTGGTCAGGTTCAGCCGGTTGGCGCCCGGAGGGGCGGCTTTGGCGAATAACCGCCAGACCTCGCCCGCTTTGGTGACGCCGCCGATGTTGTAAGGAGCATTGGTGTTGTCCACATAATGCATGCCGTTCTTCTTGATGGGGACGGTGCTGGAGTAAAGGGTCTGGCTGAACTTGAAGCAGTAGAGTTCGTCGCAGGAATTATTGACCAGGTTGGCCACCAGCGCGCCGAAGCGCGCGTATTGCGAAGGCGAATCGAGCGTCTCGGGCATTGAGTCGAAGGTGCTGGCCGTGTGCACATTGAACTCCGAAATCGCCGTGGGAAACCGCGGTTCGGGCGACATGTCTGCGGCGAGGAAGCTGTTGAGGCTGGCCAGGTTGGCGCCGAAATTCGCGGGGGTGGAGTTGTACTCGTGGTAATCGTAATGGCGGATGAGCCAGAAGCCCGGGTCCGTCTGCCCCAGGAAGTCCGTGTGCCGGCTGGTGACCAGCGGTTGGCCCCAGCTTGAATACTTGTTGCTGGCCGTGCCCGCACTCACCGGCGCGAAGAGCTGCGGTGCCAGCGCTTTTCCGTAGATCTGATTCATATCCGCCAACGCGCTCTGGACCGCATCGGAGGCCAGTTGCAGCCGCTGGAGATAGTCGGACAGTGACAGGCTGGCCAGGTTCGGCTCGTTGTACATTTGGTAACGCTCGACGTCGAACTGGCGCCCGAGGTAGAACGCCTGCACGTAGAAATGCTGCCACAGCGCCCACTTGCCGGCCCAATCGTTGGTGTCGGCAATGGGGAAAGTGCCCGGGCTGGCGGTAATGCAAACCAGGATGTGAATCCCCAGGCGCCTCAGCTCTCCACACGCGTAGTTGACATTAAGGGTGTTCGATCCGTGCTCGAGCGTCAGCCCGTATCGGTTGGTGACATATGGCCAATTGACGTAGTCGGTGGCGAGGGGATTCGCCCTCAGTGCCGCCCGGCGCGCCAGGAAGCTGGCCTGGTTGGTCACGCCAGCCAGGTCTGGGATTCGGCTCGGGGGCTCGATGAGGCTGGCAGTGATGAACACCCGTGCCCCCGTGACGCCCGAGTAGTGCCACCAGTCGCTTGTATTACTCCCGGGAACGAAATGCCCCGCGTTGTAAGCCAGGCAACCTGGTGTGCTCCCCAGAGGATCCGTGCGCAGGGTTACCGTCGAAGCACCCAGCGAAGGCGCCGATGCCAGCCAGGCGAGCAGCACTCCCACGACGCAATCAGTCATTCGCGATGCGGGCATACAATGTTATGTTGCGCACACAGCGTGCCCGAACCCAAGCCATCGGGCAATGGCTCTCTGCTCAGCAGCCTGCGCTTCTGGCAAAGCCTAACAGGGCGTTCCCGCTTGACTTGGAGCGGCCTGAAGCGAGAATCGCGGCAGCGCTGAAGGTGTGGTGACGAAGCTCTCAAACAATCGGGTGACGCTAAGGGATGTTGCGCGCGAAGCCGGCGTTTCGCTCTCGGCAGTCTCCTACGTGCTGAACGACAGCCCTCATTCCAAGCGGATCAGCACCCAGACCAAGCGGCGCATCTGGGAAGCTGCGCAGCGCCTGGGCTACAAGTGTGATCCCATCGGCCGCGCTTTGCAGCGGGGCTATACCAACCAGGTCACGCTCCTGATCGTGTCGTGGAACCTCGCCACCTCGCACGCCGCCACCGCCATGGCGATCAGCCGCGCCGCCACCCGGCACGGCCTTCAACTCACGGTCCACGTCGCCGACGAGGACCAGGCCGCCGAAGCCTTCTTAAGCCGCTCGATGCTCCATAAGCAAGGAGGCATTCTCGTGCTTTGGGACTCACCGGTGATGCGAGAAAGCTTCCTGATCCAACTGGCCGCGGAAGGAGTCCCGGTCGTTGATCTGCTCCCCGACGGCCCGCCCGGCGTCTCGGTCGTCACGCCCGACCGGGAGGACGCGTTCCTGCGCGGAACCCGGCACTTGATCGAGTTGGGGCATCGGCGGATAGCATTGATGTGCGACCCGGTGGCGCGGCAAAAGACGACGCTGCGCAAACTGGCCGGGTACCGGCGGGCGCTGGCCGAGGCCGGACTGCCCTGCGACGACAAGTGGCTCGAGACGGTTGGGGAATTCGGATTCGAGGGCGGCTTCGCGGGCTTTCAGCGGCTGATCCGGCGCTGCCCGGACGTAACCGGAGTATTCTGCATCAATGATGCCATGGCCCTGGGAGTGATTGCCGCCGGGCGTCACGCTGGCCGCAGTTGCCCCGAAGACCTCTCAGTGATCGGATTCGGCGACTCGCAAATGGGGACTTTCTTTCCTCCCCGCCTCACCACGTTTTCCCTCTCCTCCAATCGAGTGGCGGAGCAAGCCCTTACTCTGGTGGTCCAACAGCGCCGCCAGCCGGGCCAGGCACCGCGGACCATTCTCATTCCCGAGGAAATGATCCTCCGCGAGTCCACGGGGTGTTCCTCACCCGTGCACATCTAACGTCTCCCAACCGGTGCTGGACACGAATCCGGCAGGTTCCGACCACCTCGATTGGCGGCAAGCGGGCGCACCTCACGTTATCGGAGCGCGGACATTCCTGTCCGCTTGGAGCTAGCGAACGCAGCCGATGCGGACAGGAATGCCCGCGCTCCGATAACGTGAGGTGCGCCTGCGGCAAGCAAAAAACCAAAACGCCGTGTTGACAAGCCAAGCCGGTCAGGTATAAATCGGCCCGGATAGTTAAACGTGTAACCTCACTACACCCATGAAAACGATCCTTAAGGCCTCCTGCAAACTCATCACTACTATATCCATCGCAATCGCATTCGCTCTGCCCGCCCTGCACGAGGCGCGTGGTTCCGTCAGCTACTCGGCTTTTGGCGCTGACTACACCCAGAACTTCGACTCGCTGCCCAACACGCCGGAGAACACCAGTCTGGGGAGCAGTCCGGCTGGATGGATTGATGACACAGCGGCGCCGGACGCGGGCAATTTCAGCATCGTAGGCTGGTACCTGTACCACCCCACGTCCCAGTCGGAAGGCGGCTTCAACAACCATCAGCGCATGAGGATCGGAGCTGGCACGTCGAGCACTGGAGCGTTCATGAGCTTCGGCGCTTCCGGCAGCACTGATCGAGCGCTGGGTGATGTTGGTTCGAACACCATGGCGCCCACTCCGCCTCCAGAGCTGCCGCTTTACATCGGTTTGCGTCTGCACAACGATACCGGCATTCCACTTGACCGATTTACCCTCTCTTACTACGGCGAGCAATGGCGCGATGGCGGAAACAGTTCTGGTGGTTCAACGCCCCAAACCATGGACTTTATGTGGAGTACAACCGCCGCGGCCATTGATGACCCGGACACCGCGTTCACCACCGTTGCCGCGCTGGATTTTACCAGCCCGGTTTATGGCGCCACGAGCGGTGCGGCAGTGGATGGGAACGGCGTGGGACGCGTTTCCCTCGGCCCAATAACCGTTACGGGTATTATTGCCTAGTCCTTAGCATAGACGACACTATTTGCTTGAAAGAATGATTTTACCAGCTTGGGGTTGTCTCGGATGTTATTAAGATCCTGATCGATGCGGGACTGTAAGGATTCATTGGTCTTCAATGGTTTCTTGGAGACCCCATTGTTCTTCATATGGCTCCAAACAAACTCATCAGGATTTAAATCGGGCGCATACGGTGGCAGGAAGTGGATTTCCAACCGCCCCTTCAAAGATTGGATGTAACGTTTGACGGCGTTGGCTTTGTGCGCCGGATGTCCATCCACCACCAAGAATACCTTTTGCGTCTGGGTCGCCATGAAATTTTGCAGGAAAAGCACGAACGATTCGGCGTTCAATTTACCCGTGTACGTAACGGCCCAAAACTCTCCTCGGGCATTGACCGCACTGATGACGTTGAGGCTTTGGCGCTGACCGGAAGTCCGGACCACCGGAGTCTGGCCTTTGAGTCCATACGTGCGCCCGAGAACCGGGTCTGATTGAAAGCCCGCTTCGTCGGAAAAGAAAATGCTCGCTCCCAGCCGTTTGGCCCGTTTCCGCAGCTTGGGATACGTTTCCCGCTCCCAGAGCGCCACCGCCTCGGGGTCTCGCTCATAGGCCCGACGCAAGGGCTTCTGGGGGGTGATGTTCAAGCTGGCTAACAACCGTCCGACGGCCGTCAAACCACACTCAATGCCCATCCTTTCCTTGATCAAGGCTTGCACAATGCGCCGACTCCACAAACCGTAATCAAAGCCATACTGCCGAGGATCTTTGCCCAGAATCCACTTCCTGACCTGCTGCCGTTGCTTCTCGCTAAAGAGGGACTCAGGGCCGGAAGCAATCTTTTCCACTAAGGCCTCCATCCCGCTTGCCTCATACTTTCGTAACCAGGGGTAGATGGCCGTGCGACAAAGACCGAACGATTTCATGACCTCACTAGGGGCTTCCCCATCTTCGATCACGCGCGTGACGGCCAGCATCCGCATATGTTCCAGCGCTTTATGATCCAGTGTTCGCCCGTCAATCTTTGCCACGCCCCCGAAACTACCAATTTAAGCTAATCGAGTCTAGACAAATGTAGTCTATCCTACGGACCTGTCAGTAACTGGCAACCGGACACGGACTTGTGGCTGCGCTGGGCCGATGTTAACAACGTGGGGAACGATCACGGCCTGGCAATAGACGATCTCACCTTTAGCGCAATCCCCGAGCCATCCAGCGCCTTGTTGTTGGGCGCAGGGCTTATAGCCCTGCTGGTGCGGGCTCGTCGCGACCGTTAAACCGCTGCTGCCGGTGGTCGTGCGGGGCGGGCCGGCCAGGTTTGGCTGCCCCCGCTGATGGTGAGAGATCCTTGAGGGCCGGGCTGAGCCTGCCCGGGGCCGGGCGGTGTGTTGCCGGCCCGAGGAGCTCATTTGATAGCGGGGGCCGAATCGCGCGGACCGCCGACGAGAACAATGCGTAAATGACTCAACCGAACAGAAGCAGAAACGAAGCGCTTGAAAGACACTCACCCTTATGAAAAGAACCATTGCACTCAATGCTGGTGTTGTAGCCCTCGCGGCAATGGCCCTGGCCGCGTCCCCACAAGCGATAGCCCAACAACTGGAACCGCTCACTACCTTTGGGCCACACGGTGACGGCAGCCTCCGGCCCGGAGATCGTAGTTATCTGACCATTGGCAGTTTGGAGCGTGGCATGGCCTTTAACCCACAGACGGGCCATTTGTTGCTCGTGCATCGAGATACGGACGCGGGGACCTTCACGGTGCATATCCTTGACGGCACCACCGGGGATGATCTGGGCCAAATGGCGGTGGAGGATGTTACCGCCGGCAACACGTCTTTTAAGTTGAACCTGATCGGTGTCGCGGACGACGGCGCCATCTACGCCTGCAATCTGTCCTCCTCAACGGTTCCGCCCGAACTGGTGCTTTACCGGGCGGCCGATGAATCTCAGACCCTTGCGTTCGTGAACTATTACGACCCCAGCGGCGGCGGCTATGCCACGAACAGCGGCAACCGGCGTTGGGGGGACACCCTGGCCGTGCGCGGTGCGGGGGTGGACACGCAGATTGTATTGGGGACGCAGAGCGGGAATGCGGCGGCGATCCTCACGCCGACCGACCCGTCCCTGTATGATTTCTCGTGCACATCTCTGGCGACCAACGTTGAGAACGGCGCCATCGGCTACGGGATGACCTTCGGGGCGGGGGACACGTTTTGGGCTAAAGGCGCTTCCTCAGCCGGCAATCCCTTGCTGCATCTGAGTTTCAACTTGAGCACCGCAACAGCCACCACGCTCCAAACCTTTGACACGGCGCAGTTTCCGGGCCGGGTCGGGCCGTTGATGCTGAATGTCGCCAGCAATCTGCTCGCGGCGATCGAGCCGTTGGCCAACACCGTTGACCGCGTCCGGCTCTATGACGTTTCCAACCTGGCCAACCCGCCGCTGCTGCTGGATTGGTGGAGCTATCCCACCAATGCCGCCGCCAACAACGTCTTCGCCGGCGCCGCCGCGTTTGGCACCAATTCCTCCGGGGCGCCCACGCTTTACGCGCTGGATTGCAATAACGGCATCATGGCCTTCAGCCTGGTCGCCTCGAACCACACGCGGCCACCGACGATTTTCCAGCAGCCGATGACCCAATTCGCGTCTCCTGGCACGAACGTGACCCTGGCTGTCGGCGCGGATGGCATCCCCGTTCCCACGTACTACCAGTGGTATTTTAACGCGACGAACCTGCTCGCCGACGGCACTAATTCCTCATTTGCCCTCTCCGACCCGCAAACCAGCGACAGTGGCAACTACAGCGTGGTGGTTTCGAATTCTGTCGGCTCGGTCACCAGCTCGGTGGCGCGGCTGACCGTCGTTGCGACTTCAGCCGGACTGGTCGCCTATGAACCGTTCGATTATTCCGCCGGCCAAGCCCTGTCGGACGCCAACCCGCTGTGGGTTGTAAACGGGACAACCGCCAATGATACCACGGTCACGAGCGGGAGCCTGGCAGTGCCTGGTTTGCAGGCTTCGATTGGGAACAGCATCGAGCATGGAGGAGCCGGTGCGGCTGTGCGCTACAACCTGCCGTCGCCGATCATTGATGGCACGGTTTATTATTCCTTTGCTTTGAGGATGAACAGCGTTGGAACCGCGTTCACCTCCCTGACCAGCTTCATCGCGGCGTTCGTTGACACCGACGGGCATTACGAGGGCCGCCTTGCCTGCACCAACGCCAGCGGCGGGCAATACAATCTCGGCATCGCGAAGGTCAGCACTTCCGTGGGCATACCGGTATGGTCGCCTAATCTCCTTAGCGAAGGGGAGACGCACTTCATCGTTGTCCGCTATACCTTCAACCTCGCTGACACCACGGACGACCAGGTGGATATGTGGATTGACCCGGACCCGGGCACGTTCGGCGATGCCTCAGCACCGGCGGGCTCCCTGACCGCGGCACTTTCCGGCGCTGATGCCAGCGCGATCACCCAGTTCACCTTCCGGCAGAACACGGACGCCAACACGCCCGCCTCCATCACTTATGACGAACTGCGCGTAGGGCGAACGTGGGCCTCGGTCGCCCCGGCGTACGTGCCGCCGCGACCCCTGCTTTCCATTGCCCAGAACGGTGCCGAGGTGGTCATTTCCTGGCCAACCAACAACTCCGACAGTTATTCCCTTGAGGGAATCATGGGGTTCGATGACGCCGATGGCTGGCAGTCGGTGAGCCCGTCCGCAATGGTGCAAGGCACCAACTATACTGTGACGGTGACGCCGGGCGAGCGCATCGAACTCTTCCGGCTCAAGCAACAGCCGTAACGAGAATGCTATAAGGCTATGCGACACCCTGGGAGCGATCATTGGTTCAGAAGTCCCTCACGGGGCCGCCCCCCAACCCGGAGCCGCGCATCCGCGGCATTCACCTTGATCGAATTGCTGGTGGTCATTGCGATTATTGCCATCCTCGCCGCCTTGTTGTTGCCCGTCCTCGCCAAGGCGAAGGAAAAGGCCAAACGCATCAACTGCACCAGCAACATCCACCAGCTCGGCTACGCCTCGCAACTGTATGCCGACGACTTCAACGGGAGTCTGTTGCCTGACACGATCGGCGAGCCGGCCGGGGTCTTCCTGAACGGGGTGGATGATTTCTCCTGGTGCCCGGTTTACATCCCCAGCGGGAACGGCAGCGTTTATGTCTGTCCCTCAACCAGAAACTACCTGCGCACAAACACCACGCTTATCGTCAGCCTGCGGGAGAGGAGGGTCCTCGATTTGATGGACAACGCCGGCAGCCCGGCCTACACCAACGGTCACAGCTTCGAGATTCTCGGCTCGATCCGGGACCCCGCGACCAACCCGAACGGCGAAACCAAGGTCACCCAGAACTATCTGCTGACTCATTCCCTGCACTACGTTCCGGGCATGATTAGCATGAAACCCGGGCCAAGCGCTTATTGGCTCTTCCACGACCAGGATGACGCGGGCCAAAACATCATTTGGGATAAAGCAGACAACCACGGAGCCGACGGCGGCAACGTGGCTTACGGCGATGGCCATGCGGCCTGGGTGACCTCAAAGCGCCGCATTTATGAGTGGCAGATCACGCGCGACCTCGCGAATCCTGTGTTGCCCAAATAGCCAAACACCCTCAGAAAACGTCTTCTCGTCCGGCTGAGGCCCAGCCACCCGCAGCCATGGTAGCCAAATGGGAACAACGGGTCCTCTCTTCAAAAGACGGGAGTTCTCCTTGTGAATGCTTTTGGCGCGAAACTGTCCTTTCACTGAGGTCTGAGGCCATTTCCATGCCGCCCCCCGGCGCAGCGCCCACATCGGTAGGGACGCCTCGCCGAGGCGTCCGCTCCCCGCTGAAGCTGGACCTCTTGGTGAGCCTCACTACCGCCCTTCAGTCCTCCGGCTTGTCGCGCCGCACCACGATAAACCACACGCTCTTCCGGTCGCGGTTCCCTCCGATGATCGTCATTGTTTGCCCCGCGGGACTGACCGTTCGGTCCACTAATTTGCCATTCTGGAAAGCCGTCACCGTACGTTCCTTCGGGCTGCGCAAGTCAATCTCCGCCTCCCGCCCGTTCCCCAATTCCACCCGCGCCGCATGCCCGGGCCGCACCGCCACTTGCCGCCGCTTGATCTCCCAAAACCCCTTGCAGTTGAACACGGGACAAAATTCCTGGGCAAGCTTGGGCCCGATCCGTTTGTACCGCGGCCCCGGCGCCTGCCCGGTATCCGTCCCGCGAACCAGTTGAACATAGAAAGTCGTGGCGTCTTCCCCCGCTCTTGCCTCGACACCAAGCGCCAAAACCGACAATATCAAAACCACCAGCGTGCGTTTCATAAAGCCTTGTGCCTGGGTATTCCTCCATGAGACGAACAAGCCACGCTCTTTATTTAGGGGAATGTAGTAATAATGTGTGGATATGTCACTTGCGCAGTCGAAGGACACGCTGGATGGATGGGGGGATTTCGTCGGGGCGGTGGGTTACGTAGATGACGGTCGTGCTGGCTGCACGCACGAGGGCGTCTATGGTGCGGACGAAGCTGGAGCGGTGGGAGGCATCCAGGCCCTGGCAGGGCTCGTCGAGGATGAGGAGGCGGGGGTTCTTGACCAGCGCGCGAGCCAGGAGGACCATTCGTTGGAGGCCGGCCGAGAGGGAAAAGAGGGGTTGGCGGGCGAATTCGAGCAAGTGGAAGCGGGCAAGGCATCGGCGCACGGCGGAGCGTTGCCGGGCGGTTGGGGGCTCGAAAAGGCCGATGGTGTCGTGGAAGCCCGAGGCCACTACATCGAAGCATGTTGCCGAGTCATTGAAATGCAGGTGCAGCTCCGGGGAGACCCAGCCGATATGCTTTTTGATGTCCCAGACCGATTCGCCGGTGCCGCGCTGGCGGCCGAAGACCAACACATCATTGTTATAGAGCTTGCGGGTTGTCGCCCAGGATGAGGCTGAGCAAGGTGGTCTTGCCCGAGCCGTTCGGCCCGAGCAAGGCCCAGCTTTCGCCGGCGCGGATGGTCCAGTTGATGTTGCGCAGGATGACGGAGCCGCCATAGCGCACCGTCGCGTTGCGCAGGCGGACGAGGACGGAGCGCGGACATTCTTGTCCGCCGGCGGGTGTGGCGAATGGCGCGGGTTTAATGCTCCGTGCCGAAGGCGAGCTTGGGGGATCATGGCGGACAAGAATGTCCGCGCTCCGACCGGTGCGTGGACCCCGGCGTCGGGAAGAGCCGCTTCACGTGCGGCAGCGACAGCACAGCGGTCCGAGGGCCGGCGGCCACCACGCGGCAGTGGGAGACGCACAGGAGATGGGTGATGTGGCGGGGAAGGTCTTCGATGCGCGTCACAATGAGCAGGACGCGCAGGGGAGTATCCATCAGCCGTTCGAGGACGGCATGGAAATGCGCGCGAGTTGCCGCATCGAGGCCCGTGAAGGGCTCGTCCAGGATGAGCAGGCGCATGGGGTGCGAGAGCGCCCGCGTCAACTGGACCCGCTGGCGTTCGCCGTTGGACAAAGAGAGCAGGGTGCGGTCGAGCAACGAGGCCACCCGGAGCAAGGTCACGGCACGGCGCATTCGCTGCTCGAACCGGCGGCGCGCCCGACCGTGCCGGGCAGTGACCTCGAACGGATTGATGTCCATCACCCGTTCGTAGGAAAGAAAGTCGCGCACCAGCGAGGCGCCTTCCTCTTCCAAGCTGTTCCAGCGGGACTGGACGACGGTGTCATGGACCTCGGCTTTGCGGTCTTCGAACGAGACATGGCTGATGGCTTCCTCGGGTGCGAGCCCGGGCGGCGGCCGGAAATGGTAGTTTAGCTCCCCATGCACCAGTGGCAGCCGGCCCCGGAGCGCATCGCCCAGCAGTGATTTGCCCGACCCATTGGCGCCGATAATGGCCCAGTGCTCCTGCCGATGAAAAACCCACGTGGTGCGTTCGAAGACGATCCGGTCCCCAAGCCGAAACGCCCCGTCCCGCAGGGACAGGAATGGCTGGAGGCGATGCGGCTTTGGTGAGCTCATGCGGAAACCTGACGGCGGCAGGGTGCCAAGGCGGAAAGGAACAGCCAAATGGAAAAATGGGGCGGGACTCAGGGCTGCATCAAGCTCGCCCGGAGCGCGAGCCGTCCCGGCTCGCAGCAGCCACCGGCGCTCCCGGATTCCCTGGTTTTATGGGCATTGCTCGCGTTCCTGCGCGCTGCGAGCCGGGACGGCTCGCGCTCCGCATGGGAGCTTGACGCAGCCCTGGGCGGGACTAGCGAGGAAGCTTGGGACCATCCAACATCCAACATCGAACATCCAACATCCAATGGCGGACAGTCCGTGCGCGAATACGTCCACAGCACCTACCGGAAACTGCACGTTAACTCCCGCATCGAAGCCGTGGTCAAGTACGTGAATCAGTGATTTTGCGACTGGGCTTGTGCATTCAACAACTGAAGGCGGCGGCGGGCGGCGAAGGCCTGGGGGGTGTCCGGGAATTCGCGGAGCAGGCGTTCGAGGGCCTTGCGGCCGGCGTCGTGGTCGTACCGATAGCGGATCTGCCATGCGGCGATAAGGCTCAGCCACTCGGCGCGGCGGGTCTCTGGTTGGTCGGGCATATCCAGCAGCAGCGTCACCTGCTCGATGGCGAGGTCGGGCTCCTCAAGATGCTCGGCAAAGAGCCGGGCGAGCTTCTCACGCGCGGGGACGTTGTTGGGGTCGGCCTTGAGGATCTCGACGCAGTCGTTCGCTGCCTGGGAGGCATTGCGCCGTTCCAGGGCTGACTCGACGCGGAGTGGCGCGTGGTCAATCGCCTCGCTGAGGGCGGGCAGGGGGATGGGGGCGACGGTCTGTTGCTGGCGCAGTTCGGCCACCGAGACGGGCAGTTGATTCATACGGAGCTGGGCCATGCGCGCCAGGTGCGTGCCGGGCAGGCGGTCGCAGATGACCTGCAGCGACCGCCGCGCGGCATCGGGGTCGCCGGCCAGGTTCAAGTGCCAGTCGGCCAGCCGATGCAGCGCGACAGACAATTGCGAAGGAGTGGTCTTGGGCTGGTCGCAAACTTCGAGGATGGTCTGCTCGGCCTCCTGGAGGTCATTGAAGTGTTTGGCGTAGAGGTCGGCCAGCATCATCCAGCCGTCGAAATCGTCCTCGCACTTCTCCAGTTCGTGGATGATCTCCCACTCGGCCTCGGAGTATTTGCCGAACTTCATGCGGGCAATGGCCCGGGCGTACATGGGGGGCTGCTTCTTGATTTGCAGCGCGCTGGCGCTGTAGCCGGCCATCGGTGCCAGCAAGGCGATGCCCGCCAGCCCGAACAGCGGCCAGCCGCCAAAATACACGACGATCAGTGCCGGCAGGATCATCGCAACGAAGCAGGTCAGGCACAGGGCCCTGAACTGCGTGCGCGCCTCGCCCTCGGCGCCCAGGCCGGCTTCCGCCAGTGTCCACGCCAGCGTCGCCGTGGCCCAGTAGGAGCTGATGACAAAGATGCCTGTTGCCATGACTCGCAGATAGGCCGCGAACCAATCGCCGCCGCTGTTTCGGGCAGCCTGGATTTGCGGCATGAAGGGCTGCAGGTACAAGGAGAGGCCGACATTCATGAGCGCCCAGATCAGCAGCGGAATGAGCAATCCCTTGATGGACCAGCGCAGGAGCCAGCGCCGCAGTTGTGGGTGACGGTCATCCGGCGTCAGCCCATGCGGCAACAGCCAGCCCGCGGTCACGGAGGCGATGCTCAGAAAGAGCAGGATCAGAAAGAGATGAAAAGCCGCGCGCATGGCTTAAGCTCCCGTTGCTGGCCGAGACAAAGCGAGCGGCCCATCGCTGGACCGCTCAGTGTAGTGCCACATAACTCGCCTCCTTCTCGAGTCGAATCACAATTGCGGTGTAAACCTATCATCCCCTGGGCGACCTGCTATGGGGTGAACACCCCAGCGATCCTGGTCGCTTAACCTGAGATTTCCCATGGGTGAAAGCTTCGCGCTTTGAACCCCTGAGCCAGAGGAAAACATCCAACATTCAACATCCAACATCGAACATCCAATGTTGATGCATTAGCGGCAGGAGAGCCAGCGGCCATAGCGGCCTTCGCGCATATAGGGTCGCTCGGTGCCATCCGCCAGCACTTCGTAAAGCTTCGGGCCGCGCAGCCGATAGCGGCGGTGGCAGGCGATGCATTCGGTACTCGACGAGCGGCGGATCCTGCGGGGCGGCTTCCTCCGGCTTGACCACGAGCCAATCGTCGCCGGCACGGGTGGGCCAATTGCCCGATTTGGCGTGTCCGCAGCGGCAGTGGGGCAGGAGCCGGGGGGCGATTTCCCGAGTCGCCGGAAGGGGAGTTTCTGGAGTATTCATAAATATGCGATGTCGAACCTTTACGCAGTAAGCCTGCGCCGCCGGGGCAGGATTTCAAGCCTAAACTGGGGATGTTCGAGACCGGGGGCGTGGTCATTCAGCGTGAAACGGATTGTTGTTGCCCTTGTCTAACTCACGTATAAGATCGTCGGGCAGGTTGGTTCGGAAGATGAGAAACCGAGAATTCAGGAGACTGGCGGCGGGCGCGGCGCGGGCGGCCCTGGTTTTGGGCTTGCTCGGGCTGGTGGTTCTTGCTGTTGGACCGCTGAGCGCTGAGGAGGCGGCAGGGGAAAAGAACTCGGCGGGCGGAGAAGTCGTTACCGCCAATCTGGACTACCGGGAGGTCAATTACAGTTTTATCAACTGGGGTCTGCGGGTGACGGCGAGGTCTGCCGCATTCAACAAAGAACCGGCTTTCAGCGGCAGCAAAGTCGTTCGGGGCCTGCTGCAGTTGGGTGGTGGTGCAACCAACAAAATGGCCTTTCTCTGGGACGGCGCCGCCCGGAAGCTCTACCTGGACCTGAACCGGAATCTAGACCTGACGGATGACCGCGTCGGTGTGTTCTCATGCCCGAGGAGTTCCGGGGAATCCTACCAAACCTTCACCAACATCCACTTGCCGTTCGAGACTGCCGTCGGCAGCCACGCCACGCTGTTGGACCTCAACCTCTATAGCTACGGGCGGCTGGGCGGCAGCGCGGCTTTGCGGTCGTTCTGGCAGGGGAAGGTGACCCTGCAAGGCGAGGAATGGCAGGTGGGGCTGCTGGAGAACCCATTCGATCAGAAGCCGACGTTGGAAGGTGGGAAGCTGTTGCTGCGGCCCTGGGCGGAGCGGAATCAGGCGTTCAGTGTCTATGCCGGCTCGGCGGACGCCGTGCCATTCTCAGGGCGGCTCTTCCTGGGCAAGCGCGCCTACCGTTTGCAATGCACGAATGACGTTCCGGGCGACCTAAGCCAGGTGCGGGTGGAGTTCACGGAGCAGCAGCCGAAGCTGGGCGACCTGAAGATCGCGGGCCACTTTCTGCGGCGGTTGACGCTGGAGGGCGGCCCGTACCTCGTGGTTCTCGACTGGCCGGAGAAAACGGTCAAGGTGCCGGTGGGCACTTACAGGCTGGGCAAGGTCTGCCTGCAAAAAGATGGCGCGCAGGCGTATCTTGACAGCGGCACGCAAGGTGCCAGCGGGCATATCACGATCAGCGAAAGAGCATCGGCGGTCCTGAGGGCGGGCGCACCGCTGACGAACTCCGTAGCCATCAGCCGTGAGGGGAGAAAGCTCTCCATGAACTACCGGTTGGTCGGGGCGGGCGGGACCTATCAGATGCTCAACCAGGACCGTTCGCATCCGCCGGAGTTCACCGTGTATCACGGCGGCAAAAAAGTGGCGGCGGGCAGGTTCCAGTTTGGCTGAGGCAGCACTTGCTCGTACTCATGGCGAGTACCTCTTCACGACGGCAGGCCAGTTGAAGGTGGTGGCCTATGCCGACCTGGGAGGGTTGGGGACGAAGCAGGGCGCGCCGGTCTTTTACGCCTGGACGATGCCGAGCCTGATGCCGCAGTTCCTGCCGTGGCTGGCGATCCTGGCGCTGCTGATGCTGAAGCGCAATCGGTGCGCGTCGGCGTGGTGGGTTTGGGTTCCGGTGGCTTGTATTGCCGGGCTGGCCTGTGCGCCACAGTCGCTGTTGGAGCTCCTGCCGTCTTCGGGGCTTGATGTCCTGTTGGAGTTGGTGGGCGGTTTGGGTTTCGGCCTGGCGGCGGTGTGGTTGCTGGCCGGTTACCTCGGCGGGATACATCGGATGCTCGCGTTTCTAGGCATCCTGCTGGCGCAGGGGCTATTCGGTTTGGTGTGTTTCTTCCTTAGACGAGGCTGGGAGGGCGTCGGCTCTGAGACATTCGTGGTGGGGATTTGCCTGGCGGTCAGCATCCTGGTCCTCTCTGTGGCACTGACTCTTGCGGGGTTGGCTTGTCGGGGCAGGTATGGTTGGCTGCGGCTGACATTGTGGCTGATCGTGGCGCTGCTGGTGGTTTGGCCTCTGGTTATCACGCCGTTCTTCATCCTGGGAAGGATTACCGCTGGCAACAATGTTCCCTTGGTGGCTTTGCTCATGGTGGTGCTGGTGGCGACCGGCATCAGCTTTGGCTCGCTGCTGCCGTTCCTGGTGTTGTCCTTCGTCAATGGATTCTACCGGGAGCGGTTGAAAGCGCTGTTACACCTTGGCGGCGCCACCCCGCCGCCGGTAGTGGCCTCGCCACCGGTTATGGCCGAGGTGGCCGGAGGCTGAGCCACGGCCGGAGCCTGGCCGCCGAAACCAATCCAGATGAACGGGGTTGATATGATTGACAAAGGTTTGAATAGGATCAGGCCCTGGGTGGTCATAAGAATATTGATAAACGGTGGTGCGGGTCTATAAATGCGGATTGTCGGAACGGCGCGCCCTGTACAAGAACCATAGCGCGCCAGGAGAAAGGTCGTTTCTATGAGGCAACTTTCGAGCATGGTACGGTGGGCCGCCCTGGCGGCGGTGGCGCTTGCTACGACAGCGTCGGCGCAAAAGGAGCAATGGCTGAACTACCATGTCAACCGCGAGGGCCGGGGCTTTCGCTACCTGACGCTCACGAAGGAACCGCCGCCCAACGTCAAGCTGCCCAAGCTCGATTCGCAGCCCTACTTCGCGCACTGGGAGACCCCGATGGATCCGGCGGGGCGCTGGCTGTGCCTCGACCGCTCGAAGAAGTCGGGCCTTTACGACCGCGTCTATTTCGACACCACCGGCAACGGGCGCCTGGATGACAAGACCGCTGTTGGCACGGCGCGCACGGACCGATACAGCGCTTATTTCGAGCCGGTGCGCGTGGTGTTCAAGGGGGAAGACGGGCCGGTAACCTATCACCTGGTGCTGCGATTCGCGCAGTATGACTCAGGCAACCCCAACCTGTACTCCTCCTCGGGCGGGTATTACGCCGGCAAGGTGGATATCGGCGGCAAGAAGCGGAACGTCGAGCTGATTGACGAGAACGTTAACGGCACCTTCAATGACCGGGGCGCCCAGATGAGCGACTGCGATTGCGTGACGGTGGAGGGAGACAAAGTCGGCCAGCATTACCTCGGCAAAATGCTGGAGGTGGACAGCCAGTTCTACGAGGTCGAAGTGGCCCGCGACGGTGCCTTCATAAAGCTGAAGAAAGCGGAGAACGTGGTCTTGGGCCAGGTGCGGGTGCCCGAGACCATCTCCGAGTTTGTCGCCTTCGGGCCGAATGGCCACTTCGTGCGCAAGCCGGCCAAGGGCGCGTTCACCCTGCCGGCCGGCAAGTACCGTATCGAGCAATGGGAGATTAATCGCAAGGACGATAAGGGTGCCGCCTGGCAACTGAGCGCCTACAATTTTAACGATTCCGCCCGGTTCACCGTTGACGCCGCCAAGCCCGCCTCGCTGGAGGTCGGCGAGCCGATGCGGGCGGTGATGGAGGCGCAGTTGCCCGGTTCTCGGCCAGGATCGAGCACCACATCCAAAGACATCACTTTCAGCCTTCGGTTCCTCGGCCATTACGGCGAGACCCTCCAGATCATGAAGGGCAACGAGCGCCCGGCCAGGGCCGAAGCTGACGCTCACCAGCCTCGACGGGGCTTACCGGCACATCAGTACCTTCCAGTTTGGGTGAGGTGGCGTTTGTTCGCTCTCATGGCGAGAGCCCAAAACGGTCCAACGTCCCATCATTGCCACCGTCGGCTTTGCCAGCCCCTTTAAGGTGCTGACGCGACAGTTGACGCTCAAGCCCACCGGCCGCAAGCCGCCTGATCTTGGGCCCAAGGTGCGGGTTGACGTGGCGCGCCTGAACCCGGCAGGCGACGAGACGGCCCTGAAGCCGCTCATCAACCGCGCCGGCTTGCGCGACACAGATAAGGACGGGTTGCTGGAGCACGATATCGCCCCGAAGAACATGTGGTGCGGCACTAACTCCCAGGACCTGAGCCTGGAGTTTGATCTGCCTGAGGCCGTGCCTCTCGGAGCCATCGAGGTGTGGAATTACAATGCTGAGTGGCAGACCAAGAACGGCATCCGCAAAGCCGATATCGCTGTCTCGCCTGATGGCACTACCTGGGAAACGGTGCTGACTGGCGCCGAACTCGCCGAGGCGGAAGGCATCCCGGATTATGACGAGCCGGTCCAACTGAAGCTCAAAGGCACAATGGCGCGCAAGGTCCGGTTCCAAAACCTCGTGCCGTGGGATGACAAGGGCAAGGTTGGCCTGAGCAAGGTCATCTTCCACCAGGCCCAGGGTCCCCAGGCTGGGCCGCGCACGCCCGAGGACGGGATAACCGGCGTCAGCGTCGCCAGGCCCGCGCTGGAATGGGTCGCCGGCCAGGGTGCGACGGAACACAAGGTTTTCCTGGGAACGGCAGCCGATTACCTCGCGCCCGTGGGGAGCGCCAACCAGACGCGGCTCGACGCCCCGCAATTGAAACCGGACACGACGTATTTCTGGCGGGTGGACGAGGCGCAAGCGGACGGGCGAGTGGTGACTGGCCGGGTGGCGCGCTTTGAGACCACTGGGCTCGTCGCGTGGTGGAAGTTGGATGAGACCAAAGGCAGCAAGACCGAAGATGCCACTGGGCACCAGTTTGCGGGCAATATCGTTGGGAGGGCGAACTGGGCCGGCAGTCAGGGCCGTATTGGCGGCGCGCTAGAGTTCGATGGCCGCACGACATTCATCAACTGCGGCCGGGCGCCGGAGTTCGACTTCCGCGACGGCATGACCGTCTCGGCCTGGATCAAGGTGCGCGAATTCAACAAGACTTGGCAGGCCATCGTCACGAAGGGGGATAATGCCTGGCGGCTTCACCGGCAGAAGGAAACCAGTATGGTGGCCTTCAGCTTCAACACCGGTCCCGCGGCCGAGGTCAAAGAGCAGGACCTGGTGAGCCTGGTCTCGAAGCGGAAAGTGGACGACGGCCAGTGGCACCATTTAGTGGGCGTCTCGGATGGCCAGCGGGCCGCGCTTTACGTGGACGGCGAGATGGAAGACTCGGCCGAGGCCAAGCCTATCGCGCAGAACAGCGCGCCGGTGATGATCGGCTGCAACTCGTCGTTTTACGACCGGCGCTTCAATGGGTGGATAGATGACGTGCGCCTCTACGGCTACGGCCTGAGCGAGGCCGAAGTCAAAGCGCTGTATCGCGGCGGGGGCGATACGTTGCGGGCCGAGAAGTAAGGCTAACAGCGAAGACGCGAAGACGCGAGGGGCAGGGGGGCTGCCTGATTGCGCGAAGCGTTTGGAGTGCGGCCAGCTTGCTGGCGCTTTGAAATGCGTCGCACCGGTCGAAAGCGCCAGCAAGCTGGTCGCACTCCAAACGCTTCGCGCGGACGGGTGCCGGGAGGACCTGCGGCGATGGTAAACGGTCTCAGCTATTGCGATGCGGAGCAGACGGCGGGTCGCGGCGATAAAATGAGCGTCTGAAGGTGCCCGGTGCGGGTTGTTTCAGACGGTTGTCCAGGACGGAACACAGTTTGCGGACTTTACCATGAAAATGCTTCAACCTTTCACGATACTGGCCGGCGCTACGTTGGCGCTGGGTCTGCTCCCCCCAGTCAGTTTCGCGGGAACCGCGGAGAGATTGGTTCAAATCGTCCAGCGGGTGACAGAGCCTGGGGATCAGTCGGCCACCAACACCGCCAAGACCTTTCGCATTGCCGGCACGGTTGTGGACGCTGGCGGCAAGCCGGTGGCCGAGGCGCTTCTTGAGCTTTACCAGCGGGATCTCACGCGGGTTGCGTTCTCGCCGTCCGAGATCGAGACGAAGCAGCAGGTCACCACCAGCGCGACAGGTGAGTTTGACTTCCGGGTCCGGGCCGGTTGGACGGTCCTGCTCGCGCGCAAGGCGGGTCTGGCCCCGGCGTGGGCGCAGTTGTACAATCAGGCCAAAGACGTGACGGGTGCGCGCTTCGTCCTCACTCCGCCTACCACGCTCGCCGGCGTGGTGGTGGACGAAGCGGATAAACCGGTTGCCGACGCCGAGGTTTGGGTCTCCAGTGCTTACAGTGAGCAGCCGAGAGACGAGGGCGGCAGGTCGCTGGCCTACATTAGCGGCAAGCCCGCGCGTGAGTGTTTCTCCACCCGAACCGCGGCCGATGGCAAGTTCGTGTTCCAGGGCTTTCCCACGAATGCCGCCGCGGATCTGGCGGTCAGTAAATCGGGCAAGGTCCTGCGCGAGCTGCCGCGGGAGTATATCAGCCCGGACACCATGCGCTGTCAGGCCGGCCAGCAGGACATCAAGCTGGTGATCGAGCCGGCAGGCAGCGTCGAGGGCAAGGTCGTCATCCAGGACACCGGCCAGCCTTTGGCCGGAATGCGGTTCTGGCTCCAGAGCGCCCGCCCCGGGTTCTTTGGGAGCCAGGAACAGGAGCCCGCAGAATCCGCCGCAGATGGCACCTTCCACTTGGCTGATATAGCCGCCGGGAGCTACCAGCTTCGCGGGATTTTCGGCACCAACCGTGTGCCCGAGTGGGTTGCGGAGACGGTGCCGGTGACGGTCGAAGCGGGGCAGACGACGCGTGATGTGAAGGTTTCAGCCACGCGGGGAGGCTTCCTCGAAGTGGCGGTGTTGGGGAAGGAGGATCGAAAACCTATGCCGGACGTCGGCGTCCAGGCATCCAAGGAGGCCTATCAGATGGGTGGCAGTTCGGGGAGCAATGGCGTCACCTTGCTGCGCTTGCCGGCAGGCGAATACCACGTTTCCGCCTACAAGGAGAACTCGCGCTCGGAGGGAACCGCCGCCACCGTCGAGAACGGCCGCACCAACCACCTCGACATCGAGTTGGCCTCGCCCCCGAAGATCACCGGCGTGGTGCGTGATCCTTCCGGTGCGGTGGTGCCCGACCTGCAATTGTCCGTCTTCCCTAACTGGGGCAACAGCGGGGGCGGAGTCAAAACGGACGCCAAGGGGCACTACGAAATGAGCTGGAATCCCCAGCGATTCGGGCCTTCGGGTGGCAGCTCTTGCCTGATCGCGCGCGACGTGGACCGCAACCTCGCCGCCGCCCAGGACATTGATGAAACCACCAAGACGCTTGACATCCAGTTGGAGCGAGGCCTCACGGTTGTGGGGCGGGTGGAAGACGTTAATGGCAAGCCCTTGACCAATGCCACTGTGCGGGTCTTTCTCTGGTCGGGAAACTCGGGTTCGCAGTTCGACAATAAACCGGTCCACGCCGATGCACAGGGGCGCTTCGAGGTCACCGCCATGCCGCCGGGCCGGAAGTATAGCCTCGACGCCACAGCCAAAGGCTACGGCTCAGCTAACCGGAGCATCGAGCAGGATGCTGAGACCAACCGAGTGGAGGTGGAGACGTGTGTTCTCAAAGTGGCGGACCATATACTGGCCGGCGAAGTGATAGATACGGACGAGAAGCCGGTTGCCCGGGCCAACGTCTATATGTACGGCCAGGGGCAGCCGAATGGTTCGGTGCGCACCGACGCGAAAGGGCACTTCAAGTTCGATGCCGTTTGCGAGGGCACGATCCAGGTATCTGCCAGCTCCCAGCGCTCATACGGCAGCACACGGGCCGAGGCGGGCGACACCAACGTGGTCATCCGGCTGGGAGTGAACCAGTCTTATTCCTACCGGGAAGCCCCCAAACGCCCGTCGCTGAAGGGCAAGCCGCTGCCCGACCTGGCCGCAGTCGAGTTGAGCGGCGATGCGGTCCCGGCGGGCAAACAGATACTGCTCTGCCTGTTCGATGTCGAACAGCGCCCCTCGCGCCGGTTTGTGAGGCAGTTGGCCGACCAGCACGACGCGCTGCAACAGAAGGGGCTCACGGTGCTGGGCTTGCAAGCGGCCGTGACCAGCGCCGATTCTTTCAAGGAGTGGAAGGAGTCCAATCCCGTGCCGTTTCCCATTGGTCGGGTAGCGGAGAAGGCGGCCAAGACCAAGTGGGCCTCGGAGGTCGAGTCCCTGCCGTGGCTGATCCTGACCGATAGCGACCACCGCGTGACCGCCGAAGGCTTCGCGCTGGACGAGTTGGAGGCGAAGCTCAAGGCTCTGGCGAAGTAGAGCAGTTGAGTGCGATTAGAGATGAACCCGGGAAATTGGAAGTGTAAGCCAATTGCGCGCCGCCTCGAGATCACGCGCACTTTTCTCCCCCTCTCGGGTGCTCAGGGTTGTTCGAAAGTCCAAGCAAGCTACTGTTCTTTATATGGCTTTCCATGCGGCCGGCGTGCTGCTTGGACTCGTGGCACCTGTTCCCCCTCACCCGTGCCCTCTCCCTTGGGGAGGTATGTGTTTAGCGGGGAGCGCAGCCGCCCCGGCTGCCGTTCGGCGCGCCCCCGCGCCGAACACTGCCGCACCGGGTGTGAACGGCGGGGGCGCCGTTCGCTGCGCCCGAGGCGGGCGCGCTCCCCGCTAAACAAATACTTGGGGAGAGGGAGAAGGCTCGCCAGACAGTCCGCCGATCCAACACGCCTGGGCGTTTCAAGAGCCGGCCCCTGCGCCTCCCTCTCCCCAAGGGAGAGGGCAGGGGTGAGGGGGAATAGGACGTCCGCCGCACGAGGATGTTATCTGCCCGCATTAGAATTATGAGACCCATCGAAACCTTTAGCATCATTGCCGTGCTGACCTTGGGGTTGGCCTGCGCAAGGGCCGCGGGCGCGGCCTCGGCCAGCGAGACCAAGAGCAGCGATTCGCTCATCCTCGACCTGTCCAAGTTCCAGAGAGAGAAGTTCGTTGCCGATGGCAAGACCAATGCCAGTTGGCAAACGGTCGTGGGCCGGCAGGTATTCGATGGCGTGCCGTTCGATATTGAGGGACGCGGGTGCGTCTATGGGCGCAAGCTGGGCGCCGAAACACGGGCCAACACCAACATTTACCCCGACCTCATCGGTCTCGCGGTCGGGCGCAAGTTCGATGAACTCCACCTGCTGCATGTGACGCAGTGGGCCGATGTGGAAGGCCGGGAGATTGCCCGCATCCGGCTCAACTACACCGACGGCTCGCAGCACGAGTTCCCGATCCTGTTCGGCGGGCAGGTCCGTGACTGGCACCGGATGCCGTCCGAGGAAAGGGAACTGCTGACGGACCCCAACACGAAGATCGTGTGGCGCGCGCCCGGCGTGCCGCGCATCAAGTCCACCCTGCGGCTGTTCAAAACCGTGCTGGCCAACCCCCACCCCGGGAAAGCGGTGGCGACGATGGACGTGCTCTCCAGCAAGCACATGGCCGCCTATGATCTAATCGCCGCCACAGTGGCCGATCGTGACACGACCCGGCCCGTCACGCCGCCGGTTCCCGCCGAAGGTCCCGAACGCCTCTTTGACGGCGCGCTGACGGTGCATGTGACTGAGCGGTCGTCCGGCAAGCCGATTGAGGGCGCTCTCGTGGACCCGAATATGCAGGTGGACGACGTCTCCGTGATTGCGATTCCCGTCGTTACCTCCGCCGCAGGCGAGGCCCTTATCCGCTACCCGGTGGAGCGCGCGACCCGCATCTCGGTCTCGGTGGAGAAGGAAGGTTTCGGCTCCCAACGAACGGACGCCGGGCTCAAGTCCAGCCCGGAGATTCCCCTCGAAGTGGAGTTGGCTCCGTTGCCCAGGATCACGGGCGTGGTGCGGGACAACACTGGCGCGCCGGCGGCGGGTGTGGAGTTAGCGCTCTGGCCCACCTGGCGGGCCAGTTCCAAGGGTGTCAAAACTGACCCCAACGGGCACTTTACGCTTACCTGCAATCCGCAGAACCAGAATCAGCCGCAGTATGAGCTGTGCATCGTCGCGCAGGATGTGAAGCGCAACCTGGCCCTGGCACAGACCATCGAGGAGGATACCACCAACGTGGACCTGCGCCTGGAGCCGGCCCTGACCGTCACGGGCCGCGCCACTGGACCGGGGGGCCAGGTGCTGACCAATGTCGAAGCCAGCGTAATCTTCTGGACCGAGCGCATGGGGGCTTCCTTCGGAAAGCCCGTGAGCGCGGACAGCCAGGGCCGGTTCGAGATCAAGGCGCTGCCCGTGGGCCGGCGCTACGGCGTGAGCGTCTCCGCCGAAGGATACGGGCGCGCGGACCGCACCATCGACCAGGACGCCGAGGGCCGGCGCATCGAACTGGAGCCTTGCGAACTGGCACGGGCCGACAAGACCATCTCGGGCATTGTCCTCGACGCCGACGACAAGCCGGTTACCAACGCGTTCGTCTATGGCTACGGCCAGGGGCAGCCGAGCATTAACGGCCGCACGGATTCCAAGGGCCGATTCTCCTTTAGCGCGGTCTGCGCCGGGCCGATCCGCGTGCAAGCCAACGGCTCAAACGGCGGTTACGGCAGCGTCGCCGCCGAGGCGGGCGAGACCAACGTTACCGTCCAAATCGGCGTCCAGGAAGACTCCCCGTCCTCGGCTGCTGTCTCCAGGATTACCGGACAGGTCACCGACCCGGACGGCAAGCCGGCGCCCAAGGTCCGAGTGAGCCTCTTTCCGTCCTTCACATCCGCCGAGAGGCAGACCGACAGCGAAGGGCGCTTCAAGCTGACCTTCTATCCTGGCCAGGCAGGGTCTGTGGGCGACACGCCGCATGTCGTGATCGCTCGCGATGTGGCCCGCAACCTCGCCGCGGCGGTTGATGTGGACGAGGACGCCACCAACGCTACGCTGCGGCTCGAACCGGCGTTGATTCTGACCGGGCGCATCACCGACCTGGACGGCAAGGCGCTAACGAGTGCCCATGCTCAAGCTTATTTCCGCACGGAACGGATGAGTTCCTCCCTGGGATCGTCAGTGCGCACGGATGCCGAAGGCCGCTTCGAAATCAAGACACTGCCGCGAGGCCGGCAATACAGTGTCGGGGCCTCCGCCCGCGGGTTCGGCCAGGACCGGCGGGATGTGGAGGCCTCTCTCACTGCAACCAACCGGCTCGAACTCGACGCCTTCCCCCTGCTGCCAGCCAACCAACGGGTTGCCGGCGTGGTCTTGGACGACGACGACAAACCAGTCGCGCGTGCCTCGCTCTATACTTATGGCGACAAGCAGCCCAACATAACCGCCCAGACGGATTCCAAGGGGAAATTCTCCCTGGATAAGGTTTGCGCCGGCAGCATCGAGATCTCCGCCAACAGCGGGATGGGCGGTTTCGGCCATGTCCGGGCTGAGGCGGGCGATACGAATGTTGTAATTCGCATCGGCGCGTCTTACGGCATCCGCCGATCCGAATCCCGGGCAGTCAGCCTCAAGGGCAAGCCTTTGCCCGACCTCGCCCCGCTCGGGTTGACGGCGACGGACGCCCCCGCCGACCAACCGGTGCTGGCCCTGGTGATTGACGCCGAGCAACGCCCCTGCCGGCACACCGTGCATAGCCTGGGCGAACAGGCGGCTGCGCTCAAAGAGAAAGGCGTGGCAGTAATCGTGGTGCACACAGGGACAATGGCGGAGGAGGATTTCAAGGCCTGGAAGGAAGATGCGGCCTTGCCGTTCCCGGTCGGCTGTCTAAAGGGCACCGTTGAGCAAGCCCGCAAGACTTGGGGCGCCAACTCCTTGCCCTGGTTTATCCTCACCGACAAAGCCCACCGCGTCACCGCCGAGGGCTTCGCCATCGAGGATCTGGACGCCAAACTCAAGGACTCCGTCAAATAGGCACAAGCTACCGCCGAGAGCCATTGCTGAGTGCGGTTCCAGGCTGCAATCATACACAAGTGCCTGTTTTCCAACTAGTTATGCTAATATTCCCCTGGCGATGTCTCCAGATGACCTGGGTCGGGAGGTCCGCTCAGCCCTCGTCCATCCCTCGGCTGCCACGCGCTGACTCCACCGGACCCCCACCGTCACCCCACCGTCACCTCACCGTAGTACCCTCTAGCCCGGGGCTGAGGGTACTACGGTGAGGTGACGGTGGGGTGACGGTGGGGTGACGGTGGGGTGACGGTGGGTTAGGCGGGCGGATCGGAGGCAGGGCAGGAGGGACTACGGTAAAACTCCGCAAAAGCGGGTTTGCGGACGGCATGCATTCTTGTGCCGCATTGATCTTGAAATGGCAGGCGGTTTCCTGCATAAACACAGGTGACGTGACGCGCGTTGTGCATGTTGAATTAGGACCTTGCGCTGGAAGCCGCAAGGGGCGTGCTTCGTCTGCGTGGAGGCGTAAGGCGACCTGGTGGCGCTCCTGGTCTTCAAAACCATGGTGGGGCTCAACAAAGTCCCAGGTGGGTTCGATTCCCATCCGTCTCCGCCAACCCGGCTTTCCCCCGGCCTGACTATGCGCCGCGTTGCTCAGCCCCCCTTGAATCCCGCGTTGCGGGACACGGAGCACCACGATTTCTGGGCGGGGTTTGTGGCCGCCCTGATTGGGGTGATTCTTGTATTCTGCGGCGCGCGACACATGACCGCAGTGGACACGGTGGACGGCGGCAACGCCACGGAAGCGCAGTTGATCAAGGCCTTCACCTTCGACGGTCTGCAGTACGCCGAGCAAGATGGCGCCTCCGCCACCGCCGAGAGGCGATGATCCGGAAGCCCTCGAACGCTGGGCCAGACAACAACGCGAGGCCGAGCCTCCGGCTTGGAAGGTCCGCGTGGATACGGCAGCCGCGACACCTTGCCCTACCTGACTGAAGTGAGCTTTCGGCCGCATGGCGCGGCCAATGATATGAAGTCCGAAGTCCGAAGTCCGAAGTCCGAAGTCTGCCTCGAAGGCTAGGTATGGAGTGTCAGGTCCCAGAATGCAGACAGCGGCAGCCGACTCAGCTTGGGCGCAAGCTGAAGCGGGTGCGGCCGTGGGTGCAGACCGGGTTTCTCGGGGTATGGCTGGCGCCGCTGGGGCAGTGGCTGCACGGGATCCCAAGCTGCGTGTTCCACTGTTATTCGTGCCCGCTTTCCTCGTTCGCCTGCCCGATCGGTGTGGCGGCTAATTACGCGGCGCTGATCCCGGCCGCGGTGGAGATACCTTATCTGTTGATCGGCGTGTTGCTGGTGGTCGGCGCGCTCGGCGGGTCGCTCGTCTGCGGTTGGGCGTGTCCGTTTGGGTTCGTGCAGGATTTGCTGGGCAAGATTCCGCTTCCCAAGGTGACGCCGCCCGCGTGGTTGGGCTACATGCGATACGTCGTGCTGCTGGGGTTGGTGCTTGCGCTGCCGATGATTCTAGGCTTCAAAGGCATTCCTTTCGGCGACCAGGTGGTTTCCATTTGCCGACTCTGCCCGGCGGGGGCGCTGGAGGCGGGGTTGCCGGCTTCGGCCAAAAGCGTTATGGCGGGGACCGGTTGGCAGATGAGTTGGTACAAGACCATGATCCTTGCCGCGTTTATCGGCTCCGCGCTGTTCATCAACCGTCCGTGGTGCCGCATCTTCTGTCCGCTGGGAGGGCTGCTGGCCCTGTTCAACCGCTTCAGCCTGTTCCACCTGCGCTACAACGCAAAGGAGTGCACCGAGTGCAACCTTTGCCGCAGCCGCTGCCCGATGGGCGTGGATGTGGACCAAAAGGTCAATGTCTCCGGCTGCATCCGCTGCCTGGAGTGCAGCACGTGTGGCGCCCTGGAGCCTTGTTTCGCCGTGCCCAAAAAGGATGCCGGGCGCACGCCGGTAGAGTAGGGTGGCGGGCCTCGCCTGGCGTAGGTGCTTTGCGGAGTGCGCCCGGGGACGCTGCTCCTTACACGGATCTGTATCTCCGGTATAGGTCCTGTGGGTTGCCAAGCCCGTTCCCCCTCTCCCCAAGGAATACTATCTGGATCAGAGAGACCCATTCCCCCTCACCCTACCCTCTCCCCGAGGAGAGGGAGCACCCTCCTCAGACGATCGGCCAACCTGAAGCGCTCGGACCGTTCGAGCGCTGCAGACCGGGGCTCCCTCTCCTTGGGGAGAGGGTAGGGTGAGGGGGAATTGGTCTCTCTGATCCAGATAGTATTCGAGACCATGAAAATCCGCGTAAGGAGCAGCGGGGACGGGCGCACCCCGCGAAACACGTGCCGCCCGCGCCGGCTTCGCGAGGCGACCCTTACTCCTGCGGTCTGGTCAGCGCGATTACCAGGGCAGTGGGCTGGAGGTATCTTTGAGCCGCGGCTTTCACCTGCTCCAGCGTGACGGCTTCGTAGAGGGCGTCCTCCTGATCGGTGTGGGCGTAGCCGAGGCCGTAGAGTTCATCAAGGGCGGTGGTCATGGCGAAACCGCCCAGGTCCTGGCGTGAGATCTTCCGTTGGCCAATGATCTTAGCCTTGGCGCGCTTGAGTTCTTCCGGGGTGATGCCCCCGGTGCGCAGCAACTCGGCCTCGCTGAGTAGTTCGGTTTCCAGCAGAGCGGCCTGCTCGGGCGCGGTGCCGGCATAAAAGGCAAAATACCCGGGCGCGAGGCCGGCGACATTCTGCGCGCCGACATAATACGCCAGCCCAAGCTGCTCCCGAATGCGCAGGAACAGGCGCGAGCCCAGGTCGCTGCACGCTTCGTGCAGTAGATCCAGCGGGTAGCGATCGGTATCGTGGACCGTCGTGCCACGGTAGCCGAGGACCAGCACAGCCTGTTTCTTGTCGCGGGTTTCGGTGACGCGCTTTACGGAGTCTAGAGGCCAAAGTCTGGAGTCTAAAGCCGGGGGCGGGGCGGGTTCCCAAGTGCCGAAGGCTTGTTCCACGGCGGTTTGGACGGCGGCAGTGTGGATGTCGCCGTAGATGGCCAGGACGCAATTGTTCGGGCGGGCGAACTTTTCGTGAAAGGCCCTGGTATCGGCCACCTGGATGGCCTGGACGCTGGGTTCGGTGCCAAGGGCGTCAAGGCCATAGCCGCGTTCGCCGAACAGCGCCCGGCGCATAGCGAGGGCGGTGCTCTGGAGCAGGTGGTCCTTCTGGGCGCGGATGTTGGCCAGTTGCACCTGGCGCTCGCGCTCCAGCGCCGGGGCGGGGAAAGCCGGGTGCAGCAGCACATCGGCCAGCAGGTCCAGCCCGGTGTCGAAATCGCCGCTGAGGACTTCGGCATTGACGCCGAAGCTGTTGTTCCCGCCGTAGCTGTCAATGCTGCCACCAATGGATTCGATCTCCCGGGCAATGTCCTCGGCGGAACGGCGGGCCGTGCCTTTGAGCAGAAGCTTCCCGGTCAACTGGGTGAGGCCGTTGCTCTCGGGAGTTTCCGCCAGGACGCCACCCTGGAAGACGGCGCGGAATTCGACGAAGGGGAGCCGATGATCCTCTTTCACCAGCAGGCGCAGGCCGTTTGGCAGCGTGAACTTCCGCACCGGATAGTCCTGCGTTATTTCGGCCACGACGACCGGCTTCGGGGTCGCGCCGGTGGGCAGGAGCGAATAGCACGTTTGGTTTTCGGGCGTGAGATACGCGCGCGCCACACGCTGGAGATCGGCGGGCGCGACACGCTTGACGGCGGCCAGGTAGCGCTCGGAGAAGTTCAAGTCATTGGCCGCGAGCCAACTGCCGCCGAGGTCCTGCGCCTGCCCCTGCATCGTCTTGCGCGTGGAGAGGGTGGCGGAGACGAATTGCTTCACCGCTTTGCTCAACTCCGCTTCTGAAACCAGCGTGGCCTGCATCTTCTCGACTTCGGCCAGCATGGCCTCGCGGGCGGCGAGGAACTTGTCGGCATCCACCGTGGCGCTGAGGCCGAACAAGCCGGGGTTGCCCGGGCTGTAGGTCCAGGCGTCCACCGAGTTGACCAGGCCCTTGTTCTCGCGCACTTCCTGGTAAAGCCTCGAACTGCGGCCACTGCCGAGCAGCACGGCTAGCACATCAAGGACCGGCACGTCAGGATGGCGCAGCTCGGGGATATGCCAGGCGTAATAGAAGTAGCCCAGTTCGATGGGGGCCTCCTCGATGACTTCGCGCGGGGCGGACTGCTTGGGCTCCTCGGGCAGAACAGCGGGCGGCAGCGGGCGGGCCTTGGCTTTGGCATAGGCGTCGCGGATTTGGGCCAGCGCCTCCTCGGGCTTCACGTCGCCGGCGACGACGTAGAAGACGTTGTTGGGGGCATACTTCTCGCGGTAGCACGCGAGGATGTCGTCCGGCTTCAGCTCATTGAAGATGTCGGGGTAGCCGATGACGGTGAAGCGATACGGGCTGCGGGTGTAGGCCGTCTCGAAGAGGCGGCGGCTGGCGCGGCGGCCCGGGTCGTCCACGTTCATGTCCATCTCGCGGCGGATGACCTCCTGTTCTTTTGCCAGTTCATCGGGCGGCAACGTCGCGTTGCGCATGATGTCGCAGAGGATATCAATGGCGACCCTCGCCCCGGTGCTCGGCACGTCAATATGGAACACTGTGCGGTCGAACGACGTGTAGGCGTTCATGTAGCCGCCGGCTTCCTGGACTTCCTGGTCTATCCGGCTGCCCGGGCGGGTGGTGGTGCCCTTGAACAGCATGTGTTCAAGCACGTGCGACAATCCGGCGCCCAGCCATTTGTCTTCGTGGATGCTGCCCGCCATGCACCAAGCCTGGGCGGAAACCACCGGCGCGCTGTGGTCTTCGCGCACGATGACGGCCAGCCCGTTATCGAGCGTGGTCAGTGTGACCCCCGGAGGAATGGCCGGGATGGGACTGGACGGGTTAAGGGGCATCCAGTCGCGCTTCTAAGCTTTAGCCTTGGGTGGTGGCGCGGGCTTGGCTGGAGACGCCGGGAGAGGTTGCTTGCTCGTGGGCAGGAAGGGTTTGCGGAAGCCTTCCTCGAAGGTGTAGCCGTCCGCGAAGTCAGCCCGGGTATCCTTGTCGGTCTTGGCCAGCCAGCCCACCTCGACCATGTTGAAGACGATGTCCCCGAAATCCTCACAGCGGCGCACACCCCATTCTTCGAGCACAGTCATCGTCATAGGCCCAAACTGCCGCAGCGCAAACTCGCGAATGCCCTGGAGCAATTCCTGGCCGGTGACGTGGCGGATGCGGCCGCGCGAATCCTTGCCGGTCGTTTTCTGGGTGTGATCCAGCGCCTCGCGAACGAACAGGTAGGCCTCGGCGTGGTAACGCGGGTCTTTGGCCTGAATCTTCGCTAACGCTTCTTCAAAACTGACTTCGTGCATGTTATGGTTCCGATGTTTCGGCAGCCTGGGCCGGCGGATGCGCCGCCCGATACGTTTGTACCGCCCAACCTGTCAGGAGCAAGCTGACAATGATACATAAAACCATCTGTTCCTGCCTGGTCAAGCGCTGCACGGGCAAGAATATAGAGGCAGATCGGCGGGTTCACAATGGGAGAATGGCTAAAATACGACTCGACAAAGGCCCGGGGATTGGATAGCGTCATCGCCAGAAGTCGTGCTGGCAAGCCCGGCGCGGGTGATGATCGGGCGATTTCGGTTTAGGCCCCCTGAACAGGGGAGTTGCGCAATGAAAACTAAGCTCGTCAGTGGAACAGTTGTGGCCGTGTTGATGACGGCGCTCGCGGCTTGCGCGCAGAGCTACAGCGTGGATTGGTACAGCATTGATGGCGGGGGCGGCACCAGCACCGGTGGCGTTTATTCGGTTGCCGGCACCATCGGCCAGCCGGATGCCGGCCACATGAGCGGAGGCAATTACTCACTGGACAGCGGGTTTTGGGGGATCATCGCCGCGGTCCAAACGCCCGGCGCGCCGTTCCTCTCCGTCTCCCGGACCGCCACAAATACGGTCCTGGTTTCCTGGCCATACCCCTCGACCGGCTTTGGCCTGCAGCAAAACGGCGCAGTGAGCGCGACTGGATGGGCCGGCGTGACCAATGCGCCGGTGCAGGTTGGCGAGCGATGGCAGGTGATTGTGCAACCACCCGCCGGCAACCGGTTCTACCGGCTTCTGAAGTAGGCTCAGCCCACCACAATATTCACCAGCCTCTTCGGCAGGACTATGACCTTGCGGATCGTCTTGCCCTCCAGGAAGGGCTTCACTTTGTCGGACGCTTTAGCAGCGGCTTCCAGGTCGGCCTGAGAGGCTGTGGCGGGGGCCTTGATAACGTCGCGCAGCTTGCCATTCACCTGCACCGGGATCTCCAGCGTGTCCTCGACCAGCAACGTGGGGTCAAACGAGGGCCAGGTGGCATAGGCGAGGCTGAGGGCTTGCGAGCCCCCATGCAGCTTGGCCCACAGTTCCTCGGCAATGTGCGGCGCGAAGGGCTGGAGCAGAATCAGGAAATCCCGCAGGACGGAGACCGGCTTGGCCTCCCAGGTCATCGCTTCATTGATGAACACCATCAAGGCGGAGATGGCGGTGTTGAAGCGAAGGCCATCGAGGTCTTCGGTTACTTTCTTGATGCACGCGTGCAGCGTCTTGAGCTGGGGGGCGGTCGGCTGGATGTCTTTGATTGCGGCAGCCAGACGGATATTGCCCAACAGTTCGGCGCCGCGGTGAGGGTCGGTGGTCAGGCTCTGCTCGAATTCGGTCTCGCTCTGCTCGTCCACGAACAGGCGCCAGACGCGGCCCAGGAAGCGATAGACTCCCTCCACGCCCTTGGTGCTCCAGGGCTTCACCATCTCGAGCGGCCCCATGAACATTTCGTAGAGCCGGAAGGCGTCGGCGCCATACTCGGCGAGGATGTCGTCGGGATTGATCACATTGCCGCGGGACTTGGACATCTTCTGGCCGTCTTCGCCGAGGATCAGGCCCTGGTTCACCAGCTTGAAGAACGGCTCCGGCGTCGAGACATGGCCCAGATCGTAGAGCACCTTGTGCCAGAAGCGGGCGTAGAGCAGGTGCAGAACGGCGTGTTCAGTGCCGCCCACGTATAGGTCCACACCGGGGGTTACCGGTGATCCGTGACGCGTGATCCGTGAAACGGAAGGAGTGCCCATCCAATACGACTCCGCTTCCTTGCCGACGAACGTCTGCGAGTTCTTCGCGTCGAGGTAGCGCAAGTAATACCAGCAACTGCCGGCCCACTGGGGCATGGTGTTGGTCTCGCGCGTGGAGCCGTCGGGCAGGTTCACCCAGTCCTTCGCACGCGCGAGAGGGGGCCGGCCGTCGGGCGTGGGTTTGTAATCGTCGAGCCGCGGGGGCAGTAACGGGAGAGCTGATTCGGGCAACGCCTCGTGATGCGTCTTGCCGTCAGGGCTGCTCTTCCAGATGATTGGGAAGGGCTCACCCCAGTAGCGTTGCCGGCTGAAGAGCCAGTCGCGGAGCTTGTAGTTGATGGTCTTCTTGCCCAGCCCTTTGGATTCGAGCCATGCCGTGATCTTGCGTTTGGCCTCTGGCGTGGCGAGGCCGCTGATCGAAATATCGGCGCCTGCGGAGTTGACCGAGATACCGTCATCAACATAACCATGCCAGTCTATGCCCGCCGGCGGCTCCACGACCTTCAGGATAGGCAGGTTGAACTTGGTGGCAAACTCGAGGTCGCGGGTGTCATGGCCCGGCACGGCCATAATGGCGCCCGTGCCGTAGCTGCTAAGGACGTAATCGGCAATCCAGATCGGTATCTTCTGGCCGTTCACTGGATTAATGGCGTAAGCCCCTGTGAAGACCCCGGTCTTCTCTTTGGCCAACTCGGTGCGTTCGAGGTCACTCTTTTTGGCAACCTCGGTCTTGTATGCCTCGACCGCCTGGCGTTGCGCTGGGGTGGTCGTCGTGTCCACCAGTTTGTGCTCAGGCGCCAGCACCATGTAAGTCGCGCCGAACAGCGTATCCGGACGAGTAGTAAAGACCCGGATGACCTCAGAGGAGTCGGCGACGCGGAAGTCAACTTCGGCCCCTTCCGAGCGTCCGATCCAATTGCGCTGCATCTCCTTCAGGGAGTCGCTCCACTGGATGGTTTCCAGGCCCTGGAGCAGGCGCTCGGCATAAGCGGTGATGCGGAGCATCCACTGGCGCGTCGGCTTGCGGACGACCGGGAAACCGCCCACCTCGCTCTTGCCGTCCACGACTTCTTCGTTGGCGAGGACCGTGCCGAGTTGCTCGCACCACCAAACCGGGGCTTCGGTGACGTAGGCTAGGCGCTTGGAGTCGCGGTAGGCGCGGCGCTGCTGGTCAAGGTCCGTGGGCGAGAGGCCCGCCCCACCACCCAACTCAGGAGGGTAGGGGAGGTTGGAGATGGGCTCGGCCTTGTTCGTTTTCGGGTTGAACCAGGAATTGTAGAGCTGGAGGAATATCCACTGCGTCCACTTAAAGTAATGCGGGTCGGTGGTGTCCACCTCACGGCTCCAGTCGTAGCTGAAGCCGAGGGAATTGATCTGGCGTTTGAAGGTCGCGATGTTCTGCTCGGTGGTCTGGCGTGGATGCTGGCCGGTCTTGATGGCGTATTGCTCGGCGGGCAGGCCAAAGGCGTCCCAGCCGATTGGATGGAGCACGTTATAGCCGAGCGCGCGGCGGTAGCGGGCGAGAATATCGGTTGCGGTATAGCCTTCCGGATGTCCCACGTGCAGCCCGGCGCCGGAAGGGTAGGGGAACATGTCGAGGATGTAGAACTTGGGCAGGTCCTGCGGGTTGGCGCTTGAGTGGCGCTCGGCGAAGGGGTGGCTGGCCGGCACGGTTTCGCCAGGATTCCACGCGCGAAAGGTCTCGTTCTGTTCCCAGCAGCCCTGCCACTTGGGCTCTATCAGGTGAAACGGATATTGTCTGCGTCCAGATGCCATGAGCCGGGGACTATTGCGGAAATGGGCCGGGGAAACAATGACAGATTTGCCGAGCCCGAGCCAAATTCACTCCCAACTACCTTCAGGCCACCCTCAGGCCCCCTCCAGGCGTATTGCTGGCCAACCGGTTGGCTACCTCTTAGCCACTCCCGGGCTTGGACGTGGCCTGAGCCAGGCCGGCAGCGGGCCTGGGCGGCACTGCCGTCGCCGACGCCGCGCTCCAGGTTGGGCAGGGGCGCCGGAGGGGCCGGAGAGGCTGCAGACCGGGCGCGAGGCTGCTGGGTCGGACGAAGGTGCCCCAGGGCCGTCACGGGCAAGCTGCTGTGGCTGATTGGGTTACGCCTTAAGTAAGCGCCATGCCCCCCGACGGGATTTCAAAGCGTCAGGGTGGGGCGGATGTTGCGGGGGGGAGCACCTCAGCTTTTGTGAGGGCCAACCGGAAACCCTGTATAACCCTCTGCCGACCGTGAGCACCGTTCCCCCTCACCCCGGCCCTCTCCCTCAGGGAGAGGGAGCCACCCGCGCCAACGCTCGAATATACGGGATTGCTCAGATTCGCCGACACGCTGCCGGCAGGCCTCCCTCTCCCTGAGGGAGAGGGCCGGGGTGAGGGGGAACGGTGCGCACGAGGAGGCCGGTGCCGTCGCGAAGCAGCCTGCGGTGTACAAAAAGTCAGATGCTCCCTTGCGGGGTCCAATTCCCTGCCGGAGGCTTTATTCTTCATCTGGCAGGGGCTATCCTCGAGCAAAATGATTACCTTACTCATCGCCACACGCAACGCGCACAAGGTTGGCGAAATCCGGGCCATTCTCGGCACAGGTTTCCGCCTGCTGAGCCTCGATGACTTTGCCGATGTGCCCGAAGTCGTTGAAGATGCTGGGACGTTTGCCGGAAATGCGACCAAGAAGGCGGTCGCACTGGCGAAATGGCTTGGCCAGGTGCCAGATCGCCGGGCCAACGTGGGGACAGGGATAGAGTCTCAGGAAGAGCGAGATCGGGTTTTCGTGCTTGCGGATGACTCTGGTCTGGAGGTGGACGCGTTGGGCGGCGCGCCCGGTGTTCATTCAGCCCGGTTCGCGGCGCTCGACAGCGGCACGTCGGGCAATTCCTCAAGTGCGGAGAACAATGCCAAGCTGCTGCGCCTGCTGGCCGATGTCCCGCCTGACAAACGCACTGCCCGGTTCCGCTGTGTGATGGCCCTGACGCCTGTGCTCCAGCCGACCTTTGAGTCGGCCTCGCCGGTTTGCAATGCTGAAGAAGCCGAACTGCAGACCGAGTTATTCGAGGGCGCGTGCGAAGGGCGGATTGAGCCTGCGCCGCGCGGGCGAGGCGGATTTGGCTATGACCCGCTCTTTGTTCCGGCAGGTTACAGCCAGACATTTGGGGAGCTGGACGAGGCGATCAAGAACCAATTGAGCCACCGGGCGCGGGCGCTCGCATTGCTCAGGTCCAAACTGCGGGATTGAGGTTTAGCCCGCTTCTGATAAAAGGCGTGGAACGTACAGTCATTTTCATACTCGAATCGCCAATGAATGTTGCATGTCTTCACCGGTTGTTTGCCCGCTGGGTAAGCCTGGGAGTGCTGGCCTTATCCGTCCTGGTCGCCCGGGCGCAGACGGACGGTATTTTCGCCGATTTCACCACCAGTCTAGGCAGCTTTAGCTGCGCCGTGGACTACACCAACGCCCCCCGGACCTGCGCCAACTTCATCGGCCTGGCCACCGGTCAGCGCGCCTGGCTCGACCTGCCGAGCGGGCGCGCCCGCACCAACGCATTCTACAACGGGCTGACCTTCCACCGCGTGATTGCCGGCTTCATGTGCCAGGGTGGCTCTCCAAACGGTTCGGGCAGCGACGGGCCGGGCTATGCGTTCACCGACGAGTTCACCTCACCATGGACCTTCGACAGCTTTGGCGTGCTCGCGATGGCCAACTCTGGCCCCAACTCAGACGGTTCCCAGTTCTTCGTTACGGTTGCCCCGTACACTTCAGGCAACAACACCTACTCCATCTTCGGCCGGGTGGTGTCGGGCTCCAACGTGGTGTACGCCATCAACCACGTGGCCACCGACGCGAACGACAAGCCGCTGACCAATGTGGTCATCCAGCAGGTTAGTATCCGGCGAGTGGGCGCCGCGGCGCAGGCCTTCAATATCAACGCGCAAGGTTTGCCGGTGGTGACAAACCTTCCCCTCGCCATCGCCAGCCACACCGGCCAGGTGGGCCTCACATTCTCCAACCGCCAGTTTGCGGATAACCGGCTTTACTCCACGACCAACCTGGGCCCGTTGACGGCCGAATTGCTGGGAATTGAGCCGGCCACACCGGCCACCAACACCCTCTTCCGCGCGGAAGATGCTCCTGCCAAATTCTTCCGCATGGCCCAGATCCAGTATGCCTCCTCGACCTTTGCCCCCAAGACGATGTATGGCCGCACGCTGTCGCTCAACTTTGTGGTCGGCCCGGGGCAGATCACGATTACCTTTGACTCGAGCGGGGGAGGAACATATACGTGGACAGGCCAGCCCTCAGGAACGGTGACCAGCTACGCCTGGAGCCAGGAACCGTACCGAGGCTTCCTATGGCCGATCCAACTTGCGGGACTGGTGCCGATGACCCTCCAATTGAACTTCGGCAGCGACACCGCGGGAACGATGACCGGCACAGCATACTTTTCTACCGGTGGCACGGGATCTGTTGACGGCACGTTTAGCCTGAGCGGGACTTGAGAGCCTTCCCGGGCAGGTGCCAGTCACGCGTTGAAGTTCAAGTAGGAAGTGAGCCGTAGTTGGAAGTGAGTCGCCGACTGTGGTGAATAATTATGCAGCATATCGGCGTTGACCGGAGTTCGTTTTGTGTTCAGACTGGCACTCAATTAAGCACAAACAGGCCTAGGCGTATTGCCCTTGCCCCACAGACATCGCTGTTTTGGAATTGTTGAGTCCGAAGGACCTTTGGTTGTCGCTCCACCCGAGCGGGTGGAGCTTCCCGTTGTGTTCGGGCTCCGTTGCGGGGGTTCGGGGGAACGGCGCGCAAGCAAGCGCTGATGTGCGTGCGTTCGGAATCCATACATGTAACACGCTTGTTACCTTGGCGTAACGAAATCTCAACCTGAACTAAATACGTTGAACCTGCTGTTAAATAGAGCACCATGACAACTCACCCGACCATGAAACGCGGCTTCACCCTGATCGAGCTCCTCGTCGTCATCGCCATTATCGCCATTCTGGCGGCGCTGCTGTTGCCGGCCCTGTCGAGGGCCCAGGAAAAGGCGCGTAGAATCGGATGCCTGAATAATCTCAAGCAGTTGGGGTTGGGCAGCACACTGTACGCGGACGACAACAACGGTGATTTCGAGGGCGACACGTGGGTGCCTGGAGAGATCAAGAACCTCACGGCATCTTCGCCGTATCGGACCGGCTCGGATGACGATTTGAACTGGCTCTATCCCAACTATGTCCGCAGCTTCGGCAGCTATCTTTGTCCGAGCACAAAGAACCGAATCAGAACGAACACCATAGTGATCCCCGGCGCGAACTGGGGTGGCCGGATAGCGGTGGTTGACCTTGCCAATAACGGCAGAGCGATTGACTCCTATGGCACGAGCTATGAATGTTTCGGCGTTTGGGGATCCGGCACCACCGTTCCGGGCAAGAAGAGCGAACGCAAGCTCGACAGTTTTGTGCTGAAGAACTATAAGCCCGGCGGGCTGGGCAGCAAGCCGGGGGCGGCGGCTGTATTCCTGCTGACTGACGGCGATGATGATTCCGATGCCGGAGGGTCGAATGGGGACTACAACAACTGGCCCGACAAAGTGGACAACCACGGGGACGCAGGGCAGAACTTCACCTTTGTTGACGGGCACGCCAGTTGGGTGCGGCAAAGAGACTTTCTGCGCGTCTGGAACATTTCCGGCGATTCAAACCATACCGCGCCGTAATGCCGCGTCTTTCGAGCCACCGAGAATTTGCCAAAGACATTCCTGCCAACTCACCAATGACCAAACAAAACATGAACACAAATACACAAACCTCCAACGTGCGTCCCGCCAAGGGCGCAACCCCCAGGCTCGCCCCCGGACGAGCGCGAATGATGCTGCTGACAGCCGCGGTCCTCGCGGCGTCGGGGATGGCAACCACGGTGCTTGCGGATCGCGTCGGTCATGACGTAGCCGCAGGGAACGTTCAGGTTGATGGAACAGTGAACGCTGACACGTTCATGACAGTGCCGGTGTCGGTGAATGGGTTCGGAATCATTGACAATATGAACGTCTCGGATCACAAGATCAAGATCGGAGATACGGAAGGAGACGATGTGGCGGGCGGTGTTTTGATCTCCGCGATAACCCAGAATCTGCGGAACAATTGGGGCAGCAATATGACCCATACTGTTTCGGTTAATCCCTGGGTGAATGGCAACCTGTCATATGAGGTTGCTTCTCAGTCCGTCCCTTTGAACGCGGCTGCATCTATCGAGGACAACGTGAATTTCGCCGCCGCCTGGTTCCCGTACAATACCTGGCTCGGTGGAAATATGTTTAACGAGGCGCACGCGAACGGCAGCCTTGGGAATGGGATTACCAACGACACGTTCTACGGCTCGCCCGGACTGTTTTACGGCGTTAACGTCGTACACCTTGGCGCCGCCGGCCAATACCTTGTGGACCTCAGGGACAAGGGCATTGATTCGCGACGCGACGGTGTTCTGCTGGTGAACCATGCGAAGAACGAGGCCAATTACGCGCTCTCGAGGGTCAATAATGATGACGACGAGTACGACGGCACCTGGAGGGTCTTCGTTCATGATAACCGGGTGAATGGACGGTCCTACGAGGAGGATCCTTTCGTCTTCGTGTTTGTTCCCAAGAGCAACACCAACGTGGTTTCCGGAATGTTCATGGGTGACGGCGCGATTGCAATCTATAGCGGAAACACCCCCGCATTTAATGTGACCTGGCGCACCGACCTTGGCAACGGCCAATATGAACTCAAGATCCCGGGCCGCTCACCTGCCGATGGGGTGCTGGTTATTTCAGCCGCCGGCGGCGACCCGTACAACGGCGACAACATCGTGACCTCCGAACCTAATGCAGCGGGGGATGGCTGGATTATTGAATCCAGGGACCTTCCAAACGCCGGCCTGCAAAACATTCCTGATACCGAACCCGTGTGTTCCTTCGTATTCATTCCGGCGGAGAAGCCGGGCGTCACGGTCACGCCAAGCAAGAACCTGATGACCACGGAGAACGGCGGAACCGCCCAGTTTACCGTAACAGTCAACGGGTATCCCAAGCCCACCGCGGATGTGACCATTACTCTTTCCTCGAGCGATCCGGGCGAAGGCACGGTGGACCTGCCCTCGCTCACCTTTACCCCGGCCGATTGGAATGTGCCGCAGACCGTGACGATTACGGGGGTGGATGATGGTGTGGTGGATGGCACGCAACCCTACACGATCGACCTTTCCTCGACGATCAGCGCTGACGCCAACTTCAACGGGTTGGTCCCGGGGAACGTTGAGGCCATCAATATTGACAATGAAGCCGGCGTGTCCGTGGATGCCAGCAGCATTACGACCACCGAGGCCGGCGGCACAGCGACGTTCTCGGTTTGGCTGAACACGATGCCCACAGCGGATGTGACTCTGGCTCTTTCCTCGAGCGACACGACGGAGGCGACGGTATCGCCCGCCAGCCTGACGTTTACACCGGGCGACTATTTTGTGCCGCAGGTGGTAACTGTGACGGGTGTGGATGACTTTGTGCAGGACGGGCCAGCCTCGTATTTGTCGTCACGGCAAAGGCCACCAGTGCGGACCCGGCCTACAATAACTTTGATGCCCTGGATATTGCAGGTCAAAACCTCGACGACGATCTCGCCAGAGTCATCGTCCCGGCGGATAGGCTCACCGTGACTGAACCGAACACCACCGCAACCTTCCCGCTGGTTCTCGGCAGTCAACCGACCGCCGATGTGACGATTAATTGTGTTTCGAGCGACACAACCGAAGGCACGGTCACACCATCGGTAACGTTCACTCCTGCCAACTGGAACACCCCGCAGGTTGTGACTGTGACTGCGGCCGACGATCTGGTGAATGACGGCACGGTGCAGTTTTCGATTATTACCACGGTGACGAGCACCGATCCGATTTACGCCGCGATCAATCCCGATGATGTGAGCGTCTCGACCATTGATAACGAGCCGAACTTTGCTCTGTCGGCGGGTGACACCACCTATGGCATTGGCGAGCCGCCCACGGGAATTGATGGTTACGCCACGGTGACTGATCTGGACACTGCCAATTACAACGGGGGCGGGCTCACGGTAACGATCACAGCCGGCGGCGCCAGTTCTGACCGGTTGGACGTTCGCAACATCGGTACGGGGGTGGGCGAGATAGGTGTGGCTGGCGGCAACGATTACGTATGAGGGGGTGGCCATTGGAACGAAGAGCGGCGGAACGGGAACCACTCCGCTGTCCATCACCTTTAGCAGTGCTGCGGCGACTCCTGCGGCCGCTGAAGCGCTCGTTCGGTCGCTCACGTATCAGAACACTGATGCGAATGCGGCGCCGCAGAACCGGACGCTCACGTTTGCGCTTTCGGACGGCCATGGGGGTGTCAGCACTGTGACCAAGAACATCATCATCCGCCTGATGCGTATCTACAGCTTCCAACAAGGTGCGGATGGTGGCTTTGGGATCTACACCAATGCCCTGGACACTCAGACTCACCCGGACTTCCCCTCTCAGTCCTTCCCGGCAGGCTACAGTGCGAGCGGTTTGTGGATTGATTATAATCCGAACGCGCTGCTCCCTGACGATCAGATGCAGTGTTTCGTCAAGTTCACTGACATCTTCGGCTCCGGGCCTGGGCCAGATTCCTCCGGGCGCGAAGATCGTTTTCGCGGAGTTGATCATGAACGTTACGGATAGCGGGCATGGAGCCCGATTCAACCGTATGCTCCGAGGACTGGGATGAAGTACGTCACGTTCGATAGTCTCGGCAGTGGCATCCAACTGGACGACGTTGAAGCGGTTTCTGGCACCAATGCGTTCCTGGGCGACCAGGCGCACAATACGACTACCGGGACGGGGCTCATGACGATCGGCGTCACCTCTGACGTCCAGGCTTGGGCGGATGGGGCCAATAATTTCGGCTGGGTCATGAGCACCTGGGAAGGTGGCGACAACGGGACGGCTTTCAGTCCCGTGCGAGGCGACAAACGTTGTTCTGCGTCCGCGCTTGCGCGTGGCCTGGCTGCCACCCCAGTCGGTGTCGGTGGCGTCGTTTCAGGAGGGCGCGAACGGTTACACCGGGACGGTGGATACCCAAATCCGGCTGAATCTTCCGGATACGAGCTACGCGACGGCTACGTATCTCTCTCCGGATCCGCTCGTCAATGCCACACCGATTCCGAACCCGCAGCAGGTCTTGATCCGGTTCGACAATATCATCGGGTCTGGGGCAGGCCAGGTGCCGGCGGGCGCGACGATCCAGGCGGCGGTCCTCGAGTTGACGAGCATCACTGCTGACGCCCAGGGAGCAGGCGGGCAATTCGCTCCGCTGCTGAAGGCTTGGGACGCAGCGGACACCTGGAATACCTGGGCGGATGGCATCTCTGCCGATGGTGTCGAAGCGGCCACGGTGCCGACCGTGACACTTCCGGCGGAGGGATTCGGAGTGACCGTTCAGGCCACCAAGCACGACGTGGAGGTCACTAGTGCTGTGCAGGCATGGGCGAACGGTACCCTCGACGACAATGGGTGGGTAATCCTGCCCTGGGACGAAGGCAGCAACGGTTGGGGATTCAACTCGGCTGATTCAGACCCCGTGGACATGCGTCCGCAGTTGCGCGTGTACTACACTTTTGTGCCTAGCGTCAAGATGCTGACTCCGGTGTGGTCACCGGGAAGCGTCCAACTGCCCTTCGCGGGCGCGCCCGACACGTCTTATTACATGTTGCGGGCACCGGAGCTGACCGGGCCTTGGACGACGAATGGCTCGGCGATGACCGACGGTTCCGGCAATGCGACCTATACGGATCCTTCACCGCTGGCCGGCAAGGCCTTCTACCGGGTATATCAACCGTAAAGGTTGGACATCAGAAGATGCAAAGGCTCAGCGCGGGACGGCGGGTTCGCCGTCCCGCCCTTAGCCTTGTGATGAAGACCGTTACCCGTTTATGTCTGGTTTTGGGGCTTGGCACCCTGCACGTGGCGGGCGATCCGGCACCACCCGTGCTGGTTTCGCCCGCCAGCAACGCCGTAAACGTAAGCACGTCTCCCACGCTTCAGGTCCATGTTTCCGAGCCTGGCAACGGCAATCTCACCGTGAGGTTCTATGGCCGCCTGGCGGTGAATCCCGGGCCGGATTTCACGATCGCTGCCCTGCCCGACTCGCAGTATTACTCGTCGAGCCTGCATGGAGGCTTGCCCGCGATGTTCTGGGCCCAGACCGACTGGATCGTGGCCAATCGCCTCGCCTCGAACATTGCCTACGTCGCGCACTTGGGCGATATTGTCAATTACGGCGATACCAATGCGGGGGTGGAGGAGCTTACCGCGTGGCGGAACGCCACGAATGCTCTTTACCGGTTGGAGAATCCCGCCACAACCGGCCTCCCCGAACGGCATTCCCTACGGCGCCGCTGTGGGCAACCACGACCAGTCCCCTAACGGAGCGCCCGAACGGCACCACGCGGTACTACAACCAGTTCTTTGGAGTGTCCCATTTCGCCGGCCGCAGCTATTACGGCGGCCATTACGGAACCAATAACGACAACCACTTCGACCTCTTCAGCGCCGAGCGGACTGGATTTCATCGCCGTCTATATGGAGTACGACGCGGAGGCGAACCCCCTGGTGCTCAGCTGGGCCAATCAATCTGCTGCAGACCTATACGAACCGGCGGGCCATCGTGGTCAGCCATTACATTGGCCGCGCCACCACACCCTCCACCTTTCGGTGCGCAGGGCGCGGCCATCTACAACGCGCTTCGGACCAATGCCAACCTTTTCCTCATGCTCTGCGGCCATGTTAGTGGCGAAGGTTCGCGGGTGGATGTGTTCAATGGCAACAGCGTTGAAACGTTGGTGTCCGACTACCAGTCCTATGCCAACGGCGGCAACGGCTTCATGCGGCTCATGCAGTTCTCGCCGAGCAATTGCGTGATCCGGGTCAGCACCTATTCGCCCTGGCTGGACCAGTTCGAGACAGACAGCGACAGCCAGTTCACGATCCCTTACTCCATGCCGCCGGCAGTGCCGTTTCTGACACGAACTTCACCGCGCTGGGCACCAATTTCAACGTGGCCTCCGGCAGCACCACCGAGCTTGCTCTGGCCCGAACTGCTGGCCAATCACACCTACGAATGGTATGTCACCGTTACGGATGGAGCTCGAACCATACCGTCGCGGGCCCAACCTGGCGTTTCACCACCCGGCCGGAAACCGCCCCGCGCGGAGTCTCCGCCGGCTTGCTTCAGGTCTCGCAGATCCCCGGCTTCAACGGGGCGGACGAGAACACCAATTGCCAGGTCGCCCTGGCGCTTGGCATCAACACGTTCCAGATCGGCACGTTCAACCGCGCCGATTACAATGTGCAGATCGGTTGGTCGGCGGCCGACGACCCCGCGCTCGGCGTCCTGATCAGTGCTGTGGCCCAGAATGGGCGCGACAACTACGGGTCCAACGTCTTTTGCACGTGCGGCATTGCGACCAATGCCAGCGGCTCCTACCGCATTGTCAGTCGACGGCTGCCCCAACGCCTCCGCCGGCGACGGCTTCGAATACAATGTCAATGTGGCGGGCGCTTGGTTTCCGTACGCGGAATACCTGGGCGGCTTTGTGCGCAACGACGGCGGCACCAATGGCGGTGCCTGGAATCTCTTCACCGGCTCGCCCGGACTGGTCCTGGGAACTCATGTGGTGTCGTTCGGCGACGGCGAGGGTGTGGTGGACCTGAGGAGCCTGGGCATAGATTCGCGCACGGACGGCGTGTTGCTGGTCAACCATGCCAAGGACGAAGGCAACTACGCGCTCTCCCAGGTCAACAGCAATGACGGCACCTGGAATGTCTTCGTTCACGATAACTCCACAGACGCCAGTCACTACGAGCAGGACCCGCTGGCGTTTGTTTATGTTCCGCGCACGAACACGGCGGTCATCTCGGGGCGGTTCCTCGGCAATGGCACGCCGCTTATATACAGCGGGACCACGCCGCAGTTCACCGTCACCAACCTCGGCACGGGCCGGTGGGAACTCAAATTCCCGGGATACTCACCCGCGAACGGCGTCTTGATTACCTCTCCCGAAGGCGGGTCTGACCTATAACCTGGACAATATCGTCAGCTATCAGGCCAACGCCGATGGCGACGGCTGGATCATTGAATCCAGGGACTTGCCCGCTTGCGTTTTGCAGACGCCGGGAGGCGGCGGCGAGCCGGTCGCCTCCTTTGTATTTATCCCCGCGCCGCCGCCGGGTATCACGGTGAGCCCTGCCAATCTGGTGACGACCGAGGCAGGCGGCACCGCCACTTTCGACGGTGGTGCTCGATACGCAGCCGGCGGAAGAGGTGATAGTCGAGCTGGCTTCGAGTGACACTGGCGAAGGCGCGGTCTCTCCTGCCAGCCTCACCTTTACGCCCGACAATTGGAACGTGCCGCAACCGGCAATGATCGCCGGCGTGGATGACCAGGTTAACGACGGTGACGTCGCCTACACCGTGACCTGCGCCATTACTTCAGGCGACCTGCTCTACGCGGGGGTCGTGCCGATCGCCATTTCGGCAGTCAACCTCGACAACGAGGAAGGACTGACATTGCCTTCGGGAGTGTTGTTCTACGCCGTGGGAATGCCGCCAGTAGGGCTGGATGGCCGGGCGACGGTCGTTGATCCGGACGTGCCCAATTATGACAGCGGTTCTCTGACCGTGACGCTGACCGCCAACGGCACCGGAGACGACCGCCTGGAAATCCGCAACAGCGGCATCGGCCCGGGCCAGATCGGCGTTTCCGGCGGCAACGTTACCTACGGCGGCGCCGTAGTCGGCACCTTCGTCGGCGGCCTGGGCGCCACGCCGCTGGTTGTCACATTCACCACGGCCATGAATCGCGCGGCGGCCGAGGCGCTGGTCCGCTCCGATCACGTTCCGGAACGTAAGCAGCCATCCTTCCCTGGCCACGCGCACGGCGAGCGTCGTGCTTTTAGATGGAAACAGCCTCGCCAGCAGCGCCACCAAGAGCATTTGGATCGGGCAATTGCGTGTCTCCGACTTCCAGGAGGGAGCGGATGGCGGCTACGGTCCCTATACGGGTGCCACCAACCTCGAGTTGTATCAGGCCAATCCGAACACGCTGTTATCCCTCCGGCCACAGCGCAACGGGCCTTTGGGTTGACTGGCCGGATAACGCGAATGCCTGTCAGCGTCCTGTTGCGGTTCGACAACATATCGGCAGCGGCCCGGGCCAGATCCCTTCCAATGCCATCATCGTTTCGGCAGAGCTCATGCTCTACGCCAACAATGCCGGTGATGGCAGTCCCCTCTACCGGATGCTCAGGCCCTGGAACGCGGCGACCGACACATGGAATACGCTAGGCGCGGGTGTTCAGACCAATGACGTCGAGGCCCGGAGCTGTGTTTGATTCGCAGATCGGGAGCTACGATGGCGCGGGCACCGGCGCGGGCTCAATCTCGGTCGGCGTGGCGGCGGATGTGCAGGCCTGGGCCGACGGCCAGACCAACTACGGCTGGGTGATGCTCGGCTGGCCGGCCTATACCGATGGCACCGCCTTCCTTCCCTCCCAGACGGCCAACGTTTGGAAACCGGCCACGCCTCCGCGTGAAATGGCTCCCGGCAGGAACCGCCACCGCCAGCTTCCGACAAGGGGTCAATGGCTATACGGGTGCCCACGACACCCGTATCCGGGCGAATGCGCCCGACACAGACCTTCCCGACGGTCACGAGCATGTACCTGGACGCCGCCGTTTCGGGCACGACTGACCAGGAGCAGACTCTCTTGCGGTTCGACAACATCGTTGGCTCAGACGCCAATCAGATACCCCCTGGCGCGCGGGTTGAGGGGGCTGTACTCGACCTCGCCGCCGTTGTCGGGAACGCCCCAGGAGCCGGGGGGAACTTCCATGCCTTGCTCCAACCCTGGCAGGATACCACCTCAACCTGGAACTCCTGGGGCAATGGAATCCAGACAGACAACGTGGAAGCTGCAGTGACCCCTACGGTGACACTCGGGAACGCCACCTTGACCCCCAAGGTCCAGGGAGGGTTCCACTCGCTGGATGTCACGTCCGACATTCAGGCCTGGGTTAGCGGCACGCGAACCAACTATGGCTGGGTAGGCCTGCCTTGGCCGGGGGGCACTGACGGCTGGGGCTTTGCCACCGCAGAGTCCACCCTTCAGCGAAACCGCCCGCAACTGTGTGTCTATTACACGCCGGTCTCCAGCATGCCGATCACGCTCCTGCCGCCGGTCTCCCTTCCGACAGGCGTCGAGCTTCGGTTCGCAGGTCCGGTGGGTGCGGTGTGCACCATCCAGCGTGCCACTGGTCTCGGAGGCGCCTGGTCCGCTTTGGGCACGGTCACGGTTGGCCCGGATGGGTTGGCGATATTCAATGATTCTTCATTCCCGGCGACTGCCGCCTTTTACCGCCTTACTTATCCATGAGAAGGACATTTCAAGCCCCCAAGCAACCTGGTGCACGGGCCCCGGGGGAGGCGGTCATTGGTTCTCGACAGGCTCGCTTCGAGGTGGCAGCCTGAATAATTATGCTGCAGCACTACTCAGATGAGCAATTGCGCCTTGCGGCCCGCCTTTATTATCTCGACCGGCTTGGCCAGAGCGAGGTAGCCCGGTTCGTCAAGGTTTCCCAGGCCAAGGTGTCACGCCTGCTCGCCGCGGCACGGGAGCGAGGCATCGTGCGCATCTCGGTAGCAGAATACGAGCCCCGCAATCTCGCGATCGAGCGGAGTCTCCGCACGGAATTCGGGCTCAAGGCCGTCGCGGTCATCAAACTGCTGGAGGGAGCCACCGCCGAGGATGCCCGGCGTGCGGTCGGACACTTTGGTGCTCCCTTTGTCGCGGGCTTGCTGCCGCGCGAGTCGGTTGTCGCCATCGCTGGTGGCCGCACCATCCGCGAACTGGTCCAACTCCTGCCGGAGGACAAGGGCCGCCAACTTACCGTTGTCCAGGCTATGGGCAGCATTGACTCCACCATCGGCCCGGAAGACGCCCTTGAACTGGGACGCATCCTGGCACGCCGTAGCGGGGGCAATTTTCACACCCTCAACACCCCGGCCTTTGTGCCGGACCGCAGGACCCGCGATGCGTTCCTCGCTCTGCCCCAAATTCGCTCCGTCCGCCAACGGCTGGGCCAGGCCAGGCTTGCGATTGTTGGCGTGGGAACGCTGATGGATTCCGCTTTCGTAGCGCGCAAAGTGCTAAGCGCTGGCGACCTGCAAGACTTGAGTAATGGCGGCGCGGTTGGCGAAATCTGTGGGCGCTTCTATGACAAGAATGGTCGTGAATGCGCTTCCCCTTGGCGAGACCGCGTCGTGAGCATTGACTTGGAACAGCTTCGCAAGGTCCCCCAAGTCATAGGCATTGTGGGCGGAGGGGACCGTTCTGCGGCGATCAAGGCGGCCATTCGCGGCGGCTTGCTGAAGGCTCTGGTCATTGATGAGCACGCCGCCGGCTTTCTGTGCGGGACTCGTCGCGCTGCCTCATCCCTCGACTCTAACTATGAAGCGGATTAGCAAGACGCTAATGTACCTTTGCACGGTCGCTGTCGTCGGTCAGGCTTTTGCTGCTCAGGGCGATAACCCTGCGTCTGCCTGGTTGACCTCAAGCCCTACGTTCGTTCCCGGCTGGACGGTTCGCGGGCGCATCCCGGTTGAACGGTTCGTCATTCAGAGCCACCGGGGCGCAGGTGAACTGGCACCGGAAAACACGCTCGAAGCGTTCAGGCTCGGATGGAAGTTAGGCACTGTGCCGGAATCGGATTTGCGCACCACCAAGGACGGCGTCATTGTGGCCTTCCATGACGCAACCTTCAAGCGGGTTGTCAAGGGGGCCAGCTCTGCCCTGCGGAAGAAAGGGGTGACGGACGTGACCTTCGCCGAACTCTCTAAATTGGATGTGGGGGCGTGGCGGGGCGAGGCATTCGTTGGACGCCACGTGTCCAGGATATCAGAAGTGTTCGAGTTGATGCGGGGCAAGCCGGAGCGCCGGTTGTACTTGGACATCAAGAACGTGGACCTCGGCCAACTCGCAGTGGAGGTGCGTAGGCACGAAGTTGTGGGTCAGGTCATTCTTGCCACGACTGATTATGCGCTGCTCCGGCGCTGGAAGGATCTGGTTCCCGAATCGCAGACTCTCCATTGGATGGGTGGCAGTGAGGCCGCCTTGGGCAAGCGCCTTGAGATTCTGCGTGCAGCCAACTTCGAGGGGATCACCCAACTGCAATTGCATGTTCGGTTGAACACAAACAACGCAGCGGCGGAGCCGTTCGATTTGTCGCGGGCTTTCCTGCGCTCGACGGGGCAGGAATTGCGGCGAAGGGGGATCCTGTACCAGGCGTTGCCGTGGGGTGTAGCCGAACCAAGAATCTATTGTCAATTGCTGGATCTCGGTGTCGCATCATTTGCCACCGACCATCCGGATGTGACGCTCAAAGCTGTGAGAGACTACTATAACCAACCCCAGAGTAACGGAGGATCTACACCATGACCGCTCGTTCCACGAAGAAGCTAAACCTGGCCGAAGCCCTCGGGGCGGCCCGGGAAACACGCTGCCTGGAGATTGGGCAGGGAGCCAACGCTCGCGCGCCTCAGGTTTTCACCGATCTGTTCGGCCCGCGCTCTGCCGTCCTGGTGGCGGATGTCCGCACGTTCGCGGCGGCGGGACAGAAGGTTCTGGGAGTATTTCAGTCGGCCGGTGTGCCGTTGCAAGAACCATTCATTTTCCAGGCGCCGGACCTGTATGCCGAGCACCGCTTCGTCGAGGAATTGGAGGCGGCCCTTAAACAGCATGACAGCATTCCGGTGGCGGTTGGCTCCGGAACGATCAACGATCTGACCAAGCTCGCTTCCCATCGCACAGGCCGGCCTTACATGTGCGTCGCCACCGCCGCCTCCATGGACGGTTATACCGCCTTCGGTGCATCCATTACCTATCACGGGGCCAAGCAAACCTTCCTGTGTCCAGCTCCGGCAGGGGTCGTGGCGGACCTGGATGTGATCGCCGCGGCACCCGAGCTAATGAACGCCTGGGGCTACGCCGACCTGCTCGCGAAAGTGACCGCCGGGGCCGACTGGATTCTGGCAGACGCGCTGGGGGTGGAAGCGATTGATTCGCAAGCCTGGGCCATCGTGCAGGGCCGCTTGCGCGAGATGGTGGCCGACCCCGCCGGCGTGCGTGGCCGCAACCCCGCTACTATCGCCCGGTTGGTCGAGGGCCTGATGCTCGGCGGCTTTGCGATGCAGTGGGCCAGGTCGAGCCGCCCGGCTTCCGGCGCCGAGCACCAGTTCAGCCACCTCTGGGACATGCAGCACCACACGCATAACGGAGTAACACCTTCCCACGGCTTCAAGGTCGGTATCGGCACGTTGGCGGTGACGGCCCTCTATGAGTGTCTGTTGGCCAAGCCGGTGGAGGAATTCGATGTGGCGCGGTGCTGCGCCGCCTGGCCTGATGAGGAGTCGTGGGCCAACCGCGCGCGCGCACTGCTCGCCGAGCCGGAGCTGGTGGAGGGGGCGGTCAAGGAACTCCGCGCCAAGCACGTCGCACCTGAACAATTAAAGGCACAGTTGGAGGCCTTGCGCGCCACGTGGCCCGCGTTGCAGCGGGAGCTGAAGGCCCAGCTCCTTCCACTGGCCACACTCAAACAAATGCTGCGCAGCGCCGGTGCGCCGACCGAACCCGAACACATCGGCATCAGCCGCCTCCGCTTGCGGCAGAGCTTTTGGCAGGCCTTCTGCATTCGCCGCCGGTTTACCGTCCTGGATCTTGCCGTCCGCACCGGTTTGCTGGAGGAGTGCCTGGACCAAATCTTCTCACCGGACGGATTGTGGCCGACTGAAACCCCCGGCCTCTCCGGACTGACCCCAGACAATAATGAACACTGTCATCTCGCCGCCCGTCCGTAGGTCGCGCTTTCCCGGCATCCTGCAGATCTTCGAACCGGCTCCGCCGGCGGAGGTCATGCTCACCGATCCCGCGCAGATCAAGGCGGGCCATCGCTATTGGCAGCGACGCGTGTTGGTGGGCACCATCATTGGCTACGCGACTTTCTACCTGGTGCGCAAGAACCTGAGCATTGCCATGCCGGTCATGGAGAAGACGCTCGGTATTTCAAAGGTGGACCTCGGCCTTTTCCTGACGCTGCACGGATTGCTTTACGGGGTGTCGAAGCTTATCAACGGCCTGCTGGCTGATCGCAGCCATGCCCGCACATTCATGGTGGTCGGTTTGGTCTGCTCCGCGACGGTCAACCTCTTCTTCGGATGGAGTTCGGCCGTGCTGGCCTTCGGCGTGTTCTGGATGGTCAACGGCTGGTTTCAAGGCATGGGTTATCCGCCCTGCGGCAGGCTGATGGCTCATTGGATTCCGCCCAAGGAATTGGCCACCAAGATGTCCGTTTGGAATGCCTCGACCAATATCGGCGCGGGAGTCGTGGTCGTGATGTGCGGCTATCTGATCAGCACCTTCGGTAACTGGCGATTGTGTTTCTTTGTGCCGGCGGGTATTGCGTTCCTCTGTGCGGTGTTTCTCTGGTTCATGTTGCCGGACACCCCGCCGTCGGTCGGTCTCCCCGAAGTCGAGGGCTCGCACGTCAAGCCCGTTGCCAATCAGGACGACGATTGGAAGGCGGTGGCGGTCCGTCATGTCTTCAGCAATCCCTGGATCTGGCTGCTCGCAGTGGCGAACTTCTTCATCTATACCATCCGCTACGCTGTGCTCGACTGGGGGCCAACTTTTCTGACCCAGCAGAAACACCTGGACCTGTCGCACGCCGGCTGGATCGTCGCCGGCTTTGAAATCTCGGGCATGTTTGGCGCGCTGATCGGGGGTTGGCTGACTGACCGGCTGTTTGGCGGACGCGGCTTTCGTTCCTGTGTGTTCTACATGGCGCTTACAGGAGTGGCGGTGCTGCTGTTTTGGAAGGTCGCGGGGCAGTCGTTCTGGCTGAACACCATCTTGCTGTGCGTGACGGGGTTCTTCGTTTACGGGCCGCAGTGCCTCCTGGGTATCGCCGCCGCGAACCTTGCCACCAAACGCGCTGCCGCGACCGCGGTCGGCCTGGTTGGTTTGTTTGGCTATCTCAGCACGACGCTCTCGGGCTGGGGCCTGGGCAAGCTTGTGCAGACTTACGGCTGGGATGCCGGCTTCGGCGGCATGATCATTGTTGCCGCGCTCGGCACCATTGTCTGCGCCATCGGTTGGAAGGCGAAGGCCCACGGGTATGAGCAGTAAACGAAAGGAGCAATATGCGAATAGCAGTGGATTGCGACGACGCGGGGTTGCCGCTCAAGCCGGTAATTTTGGACCATCTGCGCTCACTGGGCTTTGAGGTTGTTGACCTGGATCTTCTGAGCCACGGCCGGGTGGATTACCCTGACATCGGCTATCACCTCGCCAAGCGCGTGGCGGCCAAGGAGTTTGACCGTGGCATCCTCGTCTGCGGCACGGGACTGGGCATGGCAATGATCGCCAACAAGGTGGAAGGCGTCTTCGCCGGAACCTGCCATGATGTGTATTCCGCCGAACGACTCCGCAAAAGCAATGCGGCCCAGATCCTCACCCTGGGTGCGCGTGTCATTGGGCCCGAGTCGGCCAAAGCGGTTATCACCGCCTGGATCAGGTCCGAATTCGAAGGCGGGCGCTCGTTGCCAAAAGTGGAACGGATGAAGCAACTGGAGCATGCGGAGTTGGCGCGGTCTGCGCCCGCAGCGCGGTAGTTCTCTGGGCTTCTTATACGGATCTGCATCCCTGGTTTGGGCTCTGTGGATTGCGCGGGTTTCAAAGCACATCGGCCTCCTCTCCCCCACCCTCTCCTCCAAAGGAGGAGAGGAAGCCACAACAAGGTCGTGGTGTTAGTGACAAGATGCGCGCCCTGCGAAGCCCCCACTTTTTCAGTGCTTGCGCCGCAGTGGCCAATTGTGGCACACTCTGCGCGTGCCTGAGACAAACGTGAATTCTGTGGCTGCCAACGCGGACGCCGGCGTAATGCGCGGCATTAGCCGCTCCGGGTCCCACGGCCCTGTTTTCCGTCTCTCCCGTAAAGCCGGGTGGATCGCTGGATCACCCCGTCTCGGCAAGGCCGCGCTGGCTGGGTAGCTCAGTTGGTAGAGCAGAGGACTGAAAATCCTTGTGTCGGCGGTTCAATTCCGCCCCCAGCCACCACCTTCTCTCCATGAACCTTCTTGCGATGGCAGGGGCGAGGGGGGCATTTAGGTTTCGGTTCATGAAACGCCACAGCAAACGTGCCGTCCATTGGGACCATGAACAGGCATAGGCATTACCAGGGCAACCTCGTGGCGCGTGCCCGGATGGCGGAGGACAGAGGGTGCCGGGCCGGGTCAGAGCAACTTATTTGTACTGCTCCCACTCCTCCTTTCGCCTCCGGCGCTTCAAGAGATCCACTGCCACACTTAGAATAGGCGCATTTGACCGCTTCCCGGCGCCATTCGCATCCCCGTCCCGAAACCCGTCCGCGAGCCCAACCGTTGCAATCCGGAGCCCCTTAAGCCAGAAACGCCAAAAATAACACCATATCTTGTGCTCGCCCAAAGACGGCTGACGCTACAGGTAGTGTGCCGCGGCTTGGCTCATTTCCAATTGCCGGTACGGCCCCCGAAATCCCCTTCCCGGCCGACACGCGAGAACCCCGGCAGGCCGCTCGGGGGGTCTGGGCGGGGATCGTGCCGGAGAGCCAGGCGGCGCAGGGTTTTCTCCACTACTCGCGGGTCGTCAATGGCGGCGGTGACGCGCATGGTGGCAGGCTGTGATTCCAACCAGGTGACGGACGAACCGGAATCAAACCGCCTCTCCTTCCTGGTGCCGAAATGCCGGTTTGACAATTATCGCTTGTTTGCGATAGAGTGATTGGTGATTACTTTATGCCGCAAACCAGGCCGCTCTTCTTTCAAGATGCCGACGGCACGGCTCTCTTTTATCGGAGACATTGAAAATGCGTAGCCGAAGAGACTCAAAAGCGCACCAGTGATGCACTGGCGCTCGTGGAAGAACTGACCGGCAAGAGCCAGGAAATGGCCGACTTGGTCGAACAGGAACAAGCCAATCTGGACGTTGCCCGGGAGATTTATGAACTTCGCATAAAGGCCAAGCTCTCGCAGGCCGAGCTTGCGCGGAAGGTCGGCACGACCCAATCCGTTATTTCCCGGCTCGAAGATGCGGACTACGATGGCCACTCCCTGGCCATGCTGCGCCGCATCGCCTCTGCGTTGGAGAAGCGCGTAGAAATCCGCTTCGTGCCCAGCCCCAAGCTGCAACACGCGTAGCGGATTCAGTTCGGCAACCACCTGCCATCTTCGGGTCCTCTGGTCCCTGGACAACGCAACGGCGCAAAGGTGCAAAGACGCAACAAATGTGGCTGCTTGGCACCTTCACCCGTTGGGCGAGCAAGTTTAAGCCTGTCATTCCCTCCCCGTTTCCCTGCCCTTTGTGTCTTTGCTTCTGACCCGTTTCCGGGCAAACTGACCAGGCGAGGGGGATAAAAAGGGGGATAAAAAGGAGTTGGAATAAGGGCGTTCTGGGGGTAATTTCCTACTATGACCGTAGTTCACATGAGCGAGAAGGGCCAGATCGTGGTGCCTAAGGAAATCCGAGACCAGCACGGGTATCGGAACGGGTCTGCTTTCTCGGTCCTCGAAACCAAAGCTGGCGCCCTGATCTTCCGTCCCGTCCGCACCGAGCCAAAGATGGACCTGGTGGACCATCTGCTACGGCTTAAGGGGCTTGAAATCCCGGAGCGCAAGCATTTTTGCCCTCCCCGGGTATGACCACCTGGCTGCTGGACACCAACATCGTTTCGGAAACCTCCAAGCCGGCCCCGGACACCAACTGCATTGCTTGGCTCAAAGCCAGGCGCGGCCAATGCCTCTTATCCGCCATCACGCTCGCGGAGTTGCGCTACGGCATTGAACGGATGCCCGATGGCAAGCGCAAGTCGGCTGCGGAAACGGAATTCCAGTTCCTCTGTGAGGACTACGCTGGACGCTTTGTGGATTTCGACGGAGCTTCCGCCGCGGAGTGGGGCCGCTACGCTGCCGAGCTGGAAGCCACCCAAGGACAAGACTGGTGGAAGAACTGCGACCTGCGGGACACGCAGATTGCCGCCATCGCCCGGGAATACGGTCTGACCGTCGCGACCCGCAATGTCCGGCATTTCCCCTTCTGCCAGGTCGAAAACCCTTTCGAGCTAAACAACTCGTCCGTCCAGCCGGGCTCGTGACAACCGGTTCCACGCTATAAAGCTCCCCAACGGCAGTTTTCCCCCTGATGCTTTTGCCCCGGATGCGCTTCACTTCGGCTACCCAGGTGTCGGAATCGAGGTCGGTTGCGAAAAAGGGTCACCCATAGCATGGGTCGTTCTTGGGGTGGGAAGCAGCCCATGCTATGGGCTGACCCCGTTCGCGCCTTGGCTCTGAGACCGCGTTCAACAACCCCGTGCTATCCCAATAGACGCGCATTTTCCCTCTCCCGCTCTTCCCGGATTTCCCTGTCCAGCGCCTCTGATTCCAGTTCGGCGTCTGTCCATCGGCAGCACCAGCAGCCCCTTGCGGAGAATGGGTTTCACTAAGCGAGGCTTTCTCGCTCTCGCGCCTCAGCCGGATGAGTGTTACTCTTCCATCCGGCTCCTTGAGTGCCTCGAAACTGGCGTGCGGAGGAAACAAGTCACGGCAGGCGATTCTGCCCTTGCTGTCAGCCGTAAATGTCATGGTGGAACTATCCCACCGATGCAGGACCATCTCAAGCCGTCTCGCGTGTGGACCCCGGCGGCGGTCGGCGGCGGTGTGACGCGGGCGATTCCTGACTTACCGACGGGCGAATCTATGACCCGTTTCCGATTTACCTGGGACCGCAGCGCCGCGAATGCCTTGCAGCAACAGGATAGTTCTGGAAGTAGCGTTCGATTTCCGGGCTGCTCATTCGCCCGCGCCGCGAGTCAACAGTGTGTCAGAGAATCTGCGAAAACGCCCTATTTTCGTCGTTTCCTCAAAACCCATTTCTGAACACCCCCTTTCCCGACTCTCCTCTATCGGACAAGGTCGTTGTAAATAGTCGGAGAGTCTTACTTTACCTCGACCTCACGGCGCGGCAGCGAAAAGAACTGGCCTGCCGTGTTGCGGAAAATGAGGCGCTCGGGCCCGTCTTCCAATATGATTCCCTTCATTGTCACCCGGCCTGCTTTGATGCCCGTAATCGCCGCGCGCGTGCAACAGTCGCGCGCGAATGGTTACCTGCGGCGCATTCGCGCTTTTGCCTCCGCCCATGTATTCCAGCGCGTAACGCACTAGTTTCGCATCTTCTTGAATCCCTTCCTGGACCGCCTTCCGAAACGCCGCCGCACCGTCCGCCGCCCACAGGGCGATGGCCTCGTCGGCGTCGGGTTTGCCAATTTCGGCCGAGTGATACGCGACGGTGGTCGCAGCCTTCGGTGCCCCATGCTTTCCAGAAGGGAAAAAGCCCATGCCGCTGGACACCACAAAAACACGGCAATCCTGGGAGATGTAGTAGTCGGTACGGATGTTGAGCACAGCCCGTTGGGCGACCATCTGCTTGGTCACAGGCGGCAGGGTAGTCCCCCTGATTCCCTCGATCTTGTCCGCCTTGAGCCAGGAAATCCCCATGACTGCGTTTGAAATCGCCTGCCAGTACAGTCCGCGAAAATCCACGTCTTTCACCTGCTCGCGCAACTCCTGCACCCGTTTTTCCGAGTTGTGCTTCCGGCTACTGTTGACGCTGGCGTTGATGATCCCGCCGATTAGACCGTTCCCGTACCCCCCGTAGCCGGAAAGGACATATTCGGCCTTCACCTCGACTTGCGGGAGAAAGCCACGAACCCGCGTGCAGGTGACCGTCGAGACGACCTCCGGCTTGAGTGTTGGGCGCGTGCCCGCGCAGCCCGCGGCAAGGCAAACGAGAAGAATCGCGCTAATCTTCTGCAGCGTGATGAACAATCTGCGCCACGGAAGACAGGCCTCGAGGGCGGCGGTGACGAAGGAACCCATATTGACGAACTGCGTGACGGGCATCATGTGATGAATTTGTGATAGTGATTTGGTTTTTGACTACTGACTGATAAGCAATTGCTTTTTGTCCGTCCGGCTGTACTCGGAATTGCGCGGTTGAGGGAGAATTGGTTTTTCACTCACATTTATCCTGGCGACATGCTTTCAGAAAGGCAGGCGGGTGTCAACAGGCAATTCTTGCCGGTTTCTGCCGGTGTTTTGACGGTTCCGTATCGTCGCGGAGGCGGTGGGTGGAGATTGAGCGAGAGCATGTCCGCACTTTGCGCCGGCTGAAGCCGTACAGGTGTCAATGTTCTTCACGCGATTGACGCGCTCGACGTGGACGATCTTGTAGTCATTGAAGCCGGTTTCGGCCAGTAATTTCCGGATTTCAGCATCCGCCGTGCGATCCGCTCCATCGTTCGACTCAAACGCGTTCTTGTAGATTTTGATCTGATACGTGTCAGGCCTCTCACTCACCAGCAGAGGACGCCTGCCATACGTCGTTGAAATGGCGCAGCCCGTGAGGGTGAAAACGAGGGCGCCGATCGCCAGGAACCCCACGGTTAAGCGCTTGGTTGTGGCGGTCGCGCCTTCACTTGAGGCCGGTCTTGCTGCTCTACTCATGGCATTCGCTTTCCATTCTGTTTGTTTCAGTTTATGTCCCCAGGCGGCTGGAAGAACAGACTGTCTCTCGGCACCATCTCTCTTGCCGGCTGTTTTGGGTGCATTATCGGGACTCTCCTGTGACACTTGCTGGCACTTCGAAGAGTTTGGTAACGCTTTCTTCCCACCCACGCGTAGCTCCTCACGGAGACGGCCGGCGGTGCGAACACATGTGCCACCCCTGCACTGAACCTCCATCATGGGGTGTATGGCTTCGGACTCCAGCGCGGCCAACACGTCGGCGATCGAGAGGGAACGGTTTGTTGTCTCCATGCCTGAGATAAAGAAGGCAAGCTCCCCAGGTGGAATCTCGGCTGTCTCGCGGGCGAATTTCATTACCGCAGGTTCAATCTGGCCAGGCATTGCTGGGTTCTGCGCGTCTGATATGGCCGTTTCTCCCTCACCCCCATTGTCCTGAACGAGCATCCGACGCCGACGATAAACCCGCACAGCCTGGATGCCGCAGCCGATGCCTGCCAACATAAGCAGGGCGCTGCCGATCCGGCGATTTCGCAGATCGGCCTTGGCCATCTGGTAATGTTGGTGATCGCCAATCGCTCTAAAGAAGGCAACGGTGTCATCGAGAGTCATCGTCCTTCCACCCCTCCCGCTTTGGATCGCCACGCCCTCGCCTGAGTAGCGAACAGGGTAGGCAAGGCCGAACGCCAGCACAGCCGCACACACAAGCACCATCGGTTTGCCAAGCTTGGATTGTCCTTGCGTGGATGTCATCGTCCCCACGTTCTCATGCTGCCCTTGGGTCGGTGTTTCCGCTGGAGTGGCCCCAAGAGCTTGCGGCGAGCGGATGATGAATGGAGAGGGGATGGAGACCAGCAACAGGCCGAGGGTGTATTGAACAGCCAACATCCATATCACATTCATGAGCATCACGCCCGACTTTGAGCCGAGCAGAAAGGCAAAGACAAGCGCACTGGACGCGCCCCAACCCAGAACAATGCCTCCGCGTGTTGACCAAGAAGGAACCCCTGAACAACCCAAAGCTTCGATCGTGTTGCGCCGTGAAAGCAGCAACGCAAGGACACCATAGGCGAGGACTAGCAGCCATGTGAGCGCAAAGTCACGGTCTCCTGTCCAAAGCGCGTCCTTATATACCAGAGCGAGGGCGACAGGCCCCCAAGGTGCCGAGATCAGGAATAGCCGGCGACTCCAGCGCCGACGGCGATGAAAGCCGACCGCAGCAGTTGCGAGGGCAGCCGCCGACAGCCCGGCGATGAGAGGCAAAACCGGCAAGGCGTAGCGGAACAGTGCAAACGGCACCATCAGGATGATCAATACCGCAGACACACCCGAGTAAATGACCGCCAGTGGGAGTGTCCAGTCAACCAGGGCAACGACCCACTCGGGATGAACGCTTTCGCCGGGGTGTTCACCGGTTGAAGAATAGCCCGTCTTGTGGGCCGCCGGGCAGAAATCGAGAAAGGCCGCAACGCTGCTTTCATTCGCCGGATTATCCGCCATACAAACTGACCAGTTGCCTTCAACCGCACCGCTCTGGATAGCTTCCCTCAAAGACGTTGCCACATATACTTCCGGGAGCCAGGCCTGACGACCTGCCGGTTTGACTTGGAGACGGGTATGAGGTGCAACCGTAGCCCACCATTCCTTGTGTGTCGAAGGGGCCGCCGCGTCATCGGGGTGATTTGCTTTCATTTGCTAAAAAGGCACTGGGAGTTGGACCAAAATGGTCATCTGTTCAAGGATTGTTACGGGTTTGTCTCCGCCCGTGCCCGGAAGAACAAAATGCCCTCGCCAATCTGGTTGGTCCAGGGGCTGGTTGGCTGCGGGGTGCAGTCAATCCACGTCTGCAGATTGGTGCTGGATTGGAGTATCCCGTTGAAGGTGACGATGAGACTTTGCGACCCGGTCAGCGCTACCTCATTGAAGGGTCTGGTGATGAATCTCGCGCACAGATCCGCGTGCGGGCGTGAAGACTATCGGTATTCATGATGAGCCAGCACCTTGCCCTGGCCCGCACTTAGACCACATTGCCGAAATGCTTGGCCTGAGTCGCCGTCAATCGTGAAGGCAGCCCCCACTGGCTCACCGTCTCGTACGTCCAGTACCGGCCCAGCACCGTTCCTTGGCCGGTGGCAAAGTCGCCCACCCAGCTCGGCCCATACCACCAGAAAATACTGCCCGTCAAAGACGACGCTGCTGGCCGATGGCCAGACTCGTCGTTCGGTCCGGCCGCCAGGATCAATTCATCGCCCACCATGGTTCCATTGGGGAGCACAATTCGTCCCCGCAGATCCCAATCCGCGTCCGCATCGGCGTTATGGTGCCACACCACCATGAACCGGCCCCCGCCGTAGGCCACGCTGATGGGATTGTGGAAATGGGAGCTGTTTTGGTTGAGCAGCAGAACATCACCCAGGACCCCAGAAGCGGAAACCAGTCGGCCTTTGGCCGCGTGGGCGCCGTCCGTGCCTTCCACCCAGGCGACGAGATACTGGCCGCCCCCGTACGCCACGGCAGCCGCCTCTTCGACTTCCTGAGCCGTGAACACCAGTTCTGCGCCCAGCAATTGTCCGACCGGTGAAATCCGCCGCCCGCGCAGGCCGTCTCCGGCTGCCCAGATCACCAGATAATTGGCCCCGTCAGACGCCACGCCGCGAGCGTATTGATCTCCTGAGGCGGTTGATACGGGAAATGACACTCCCAACCAAAGCACCGGCCGGGCTGATGAATTGCCCATACACGTCATTGCCGCTGACTGAATGTTGCGAGGCGGCATCGGTCCAGACGAGCAGGTAGTTGCTGCCACCCATGACAACGCGCGGGCCGTCCGGGAAGCCGTCCATGAGGCGGCCGGTGTTTATGAAGGAACCAACTCGGGTTCCAGTGGGGAAAGTAATTGAGCACCCACCGCATCCGGACTGCTGGCGTTTCCGCGAATGCCGATCAGAAAATTCGTGCCGTCAAAAGCCGAGGAGAGGGCGAACTCCGGTTGGGCGGTGTTCGCGACCGGAGAGCACGAGGTGACGGACACCGGAGGCGGAGAGCCGTCAGGGATGAAACTTACCTGATCCACCCAGGCGCGGTCCTGCCCAGAAGCTGATGCTGCTGTTCTTTACGTAGCGCCAACGCAGAGTCTGCAGCACCAGCTGGACAGCTTAAAAGTCTGCTGCTGCCAGTCCACTTCTCCCGAAATCCGACCGGTTGCAGTGCGCTCATTGAGGTAAAACTCAAGGTAGTCGTAGCCGGTTTCTGACGAGACCTTCCACCAGAATCTCAACGTGCCCGGCCCGTTCACGGTGGTCTCCATCCAGCTCTGCTGGTTGTGACTGATCGCCCCGCTCCGGGCCGCGTCCACCCCGTCGTGGCTCACGCTGGTCTGGCCTGCCCAGGCCGCGTCGCCTCCAGTGGTCCATGTCCATTGTGGCGTATCCAGAGCCTCGGCCAGCGTTGGAGCCGGAACCACGGTCAGAACGGCGACCTCACTGGTGACGCTTCCGGCGGCATTGGTGATCGACCACCGAATAAGCCCCCCGCATCATTGGTGCTCCGAACGTCCGTCAGAGGCCAGCGTATTGGTGAGGGAACCAGAGAGGTTGCCCACATCGGTCAAGGGCGCACGCGCCCTTCTGCCAGCTGGTAAGCAAGTAGAGCAGTGCCGACTTGCCGTTGACGGTGAAAGTGGCATCGTAACCCTGCATTACCGTCCGGCTCTGAGGGTTCTCCGCAATCTCCGGTGGCGAATCCGTGGACATGAAGCTCACCTGATCCACCCAGCCACGATCCTCGCCAGAACTTCCACTGGACGTTCTTCACATAGCGCCAGCGCAAGGTTTGCGAACCGCTTGGTAGGCCGAGCTCCGCTGCTGCCAGTTCCACTTCGCCCGAAATCCTGCCAGTTTGCAGCGCGTCATTGCAGATGTAACTCAAGAAAGTCATGTATCGGCTTCCGAGGACGCCTTCCACCAGAAGGTCAATGTGCCCGGCCCGCTCACAGTCGGCTTCCACCCAGCTCTCCTGGTTAGCCACTATGGTCCGACTCCGCGCTGCATCTATGCCATCGTGCGGTCACGTTGGTTTGGCCAATCCACCCGTGCATCTGCCGCCTGTTGTCCATATCCAAGCAGGCGTATCCAACGCCTCCAGCCAGGCAATCGGTGGGGGCGCTGGAATGATAGTGAGGAGGGCGATGGAACTGGTGACTGAGCCCCAATAAGAACTCGGTGACCACCACCGCATAGCTGCCGGCATCGTTGGTCTGAACGTTGGTCAAAGCGAGTGCGGCGGTGTCTGCGCCGGAGACGTTCCCGCCGTTCGTCAGGTTGGTGCCATTTAAAAGCCACTGGTAGTTTTCAACCGCGGCAGCCTCCACACCAAACGTCGCCGTTGTGCCGACCTCATTGGTGCGGCTCGACGGATGACTGGATATGACATAATAAACCGGGGTCCTTTCAGAATCTGCACAACGAAATGCTGAACCCAATTGGTTGGAGGTGAGTTCATGATCCAAAACGCCTCACCCACCTGCTGACTTGGCGATGACAAGTCACCGGCTAGAATATCATAAACCAGAAACCGTTATAATATTCAAACAAAGTAGCAGTCTGGTTGGTGGGGTTCCAAGTCTGAATCACTGCGCCTAGCTTGAAAGCTGGGAAACTCGGAAAACCTCTTACGGGAGCTTTGGAACTAATCAGCCAACCAAACTTGGAATGGTTGGGATCGAGTTGCTCAATACGCCCTCGGTAAGTTCGCCGCAAAGATGATTTCTGAAGACTCGGCCATCGACCAGAATTGCGCCTTTGCCCGGTTCAAACTCACGTCCGCCGGTTCCAAACGCCACCTTACACTCGCTCGCGACACCTGAGTTTTTCAGGATTTGTGTGCTGTCCGAACAATTTAGCAGCAGATAGCCAAAGGTGTGGTTTGTTGTGTTGAAGGAGTTAGCGATGAGATTCGTCCCGGTGAACATCAGCCAGCGAACGTGTCCGAGCCGTTTCCGCCCGAAACACGTTCCCCTCACCCCACACAAGGTAATAGCTAAGCAACCCGAACGCAGGTATCGTGATCATGGCTGTCGAGTCGTCCCCGATGACGTGGACCTGGCGGATTGCCGCCTGGCCCTACGGATCATATCCTCGCATGACCATATACCACGCATTCATACGGTTGGCCATAACAGCGTCAGCGTGGATACTGTACAGGTTAGAGAAATGCGTTGAAGAGTCTGCGCCGGGAGCAACCCAGCGAAAGCAATGAGAACAGCGCAGCCAGTTGTGCTGACATGGTTTGTTTGGATGGTTTCATAATAGGAACCGTTTTAAAGAGAGCCGAAGCGACAGCTCTACAAGGATGAGTGATGTTCCGGGAGTCTTCATGAGTGGATTTTGATGAGGATTGCTGACGGGAATTCGCCTTTTTGACACCACGAGGTTCAGGAAGAACTGGTTTTTTACACATGCTCACTTGGGGCTATCTTGAGTCTCTGCGGTCCATTGTCTCACCACATATTGCCAATAAATGACCCGCTTTTGCTCTTTGGCGCGCAGCGGCGGTTCGGGGAGAATTCAGGCCGCCGTGCCGGGGTTGGTCTATTGAGGTGCGGCAAGCATGACCGCCGCTTAGGCTTGCATTGATCCCTCCGCCAGCATAGAGGGGACATGTGCCATCTGACGGGACAGGTGGGGAAAGCCTCTCTGCCGCGAAGAGGCGCAAAAGGCGCAAAAGAGAGGGATCAATTATGGAAGATATTCCTGACTTGCTCACGGGCTGAGAAGAATTAACGCCGAGGCCGCGGAGGAACGCAGAGGAGGAGAGCCTTTTCTTTCTTCCTTCTCTGCGTCCCTCTGCGAATCTCGGCGTCTCTGCGTTAACGCTGTTTTGACTTCGGCTGCGGCTTTCCCTCTTTGCGTCTCTTGCGCCTTTTCGCGGCTGGTGATGCGCCGCCCGACCGCTGATGACGCTGTTCCCCTCGCGGATGGTGGGGTCGAGGCTGGTCAGGTGCTTGCCGCGCGCGGCGGTCTTGACCCAGAGGCTGAGCGGGTAGAGTTCGACTTGGATAAGCTTGCCTGCTTAAAAATGGGGCGGTGTGGGTGGTCTATGGTACCAGCGTATGTCCAGGGTTTATCCAGGGTGCCCCCAGACCAACCCGAGGGAGGTGCGGGAGAGGGTGTGTATTCGGAAGGCTAATGGGAAAGACCGAACTTTGAACCTTGAACCTTGAACCTTGAACCTCGAACCCCGAAAAGCCGGGTAAAGCCAACCCAAGGCGAGCCCAAGCAATCCGGAGCCCCTTAAGCCAGAAACACAGGAATCACACCATATCTTGTGCCCGCCCAAGGACTGCTGACGCTACAGGTAGTGTAGCGCGGCTTAGCTCATTTCCAATTGCCGGTACGGCCCCCGAAATCTCCTTCCCGGCCGACACGCGAGGACCCCTTGCAGGCGCCAAAGCGATCCGGCAACCCCCCGGGGCCGGCTGGCTGTTTCAAGGCCATTGCGCCCTTAGCCCTTCGGCACCGTCCGAAGGCAGAAGGCAGAATGAAGAATGCAGAAGGGCTGCGGGCTCCGCAAGCCACCCCGAGGCCACCTCGAGGCTATCTGGTGGCTAACCGGTAGCCACCCCGAAGCCACCCTGAGGCTACCCCGAGGCTATCCTGAGGCTACCCCGAAGCTATCCCGAGGCTACCCCGATGGCAGGAGAGGGGGGCGGTTCACGGGTCCAAATGAGCCAATTCAAGCTTCCGGCTTGCCGGTGGCGGCTGATTGGCCTATGGGCGGCACTGGGCGATACGGACGATGGGTGAGCAGCCGCCAGGTCTGGCCTGTGTCATAAACTTTGCCCAGATCGAGGGGCTGGGGCAGCCAGGTGCGGTAGTAATTGCCCTCACGCCATTCGTTGCCGGCGGAGGCGAAATCGCAGAAGGTGAGTGTCCCTGGTGCGCCGTTGATCAGAAAAGGCACATCAAAGGCCATCCAGGCGCCGATCTTCTGTGCCGCAGCGGGATCGGGCTTTAGCAGCACGTAGGGAGCGGCGCTTCGGTCAAGGGTGGCCGAACTGTTCGGCTGCGCAGGGACGAGGCGGTTGTCGAGGGAAAGCACAATTGGGCCGCGGGCGAGCGCCAACTGGCCGTTGCCGTCGGGGGCCTCGATGATCCGGCCACGGAAGTCGAACGCTACCTCGACCTCGTCGCCCGGCTTCCAGGTCCGCCTGATGTGGGCATAAGTCCCCGCCTTCGCCTCGATGGGCTCGCCATTGACGCTGAGGCCGGTTTGCTTGCTCCACGCTGGGATGCGCAACGCCAGGGTGAACTCCTCAGGCTGCCTGGGGCGCAGGATGATTCGCACCTTCTCCGAGACGGGATAGTTACCCTTGATTTCGATGGCCAGGGGCGCGCCGCTGGGCGTGGAGAGATTTGCCTTGAGGGGGGTGCAAAGGTTCACGACTGGGCCGTCCGCACTGGTCATCACCGCCCAAAAGGGCGTCAGCATCAGCGCGCGCGGGCCGTTGACCACACAGCAGCTCAGGCCGACATCCTCGTGCTGCATGTCACTGGGCACGCGTTCACCCATCGGCGCGCTGAAATACGCCCACCAGGAGCCGTTGGGCATCATGGCGCCGAGCAGGCCGTTATAGAGGTTCTTCTCGAGTTCGTCCGCGTAACGGACATCGCCCGTGAGGCGCAGGACCTGATCGAGAAACTTCATCCACGTCGCCGTGACGCAGGTTTCCATGGGCCTGTCCACGGCGCCGGTCTGCTTGCACCGGCCACCGCACCAGACCTCGACCGACGTGCCCGGGCCTACGATGGTCACCTCGTCGCGCAGGATGTTGTCAGCCAGCGCGGTCGCGGCGCGCAGGTAGGTGCGGTCGCCGGTGACGCGGCAGAGTTCGCAGAGGCCTTCGAAGCAGGACATCATCTCGTAGGCCTTGTTCCAGCTCATCTTCGCGGGCGGAGTGTGCGCGAGCGCTTCCTGGATCAATTGCAGCCCATTGGTCAGGGAGTGTGAGGGTTTGCTCCACTGGCCGACGATGTATTTGGCAAACTCAAGATACTTCGATTCACCTGTGCGTTGGTAGAGCAAGACGACCGGTTCGAGCACCGACGAAGCGGCCAATCCTTTGTGCTCGCCAATATCGGCAATGTTGGCCTTTCCCGGCCCGACTTCGGCAAGCAGGGTGTCGAGGTGCCGGCACGCGGCTTCCAGCGCCTTTGGATCGTGCGTGCGATCGTAATAGGCGATGACGCCCAACAAGGCGTATTTGCGCCCCCAAACATCCCAGCCTTTCAGACGGTCCTGCGGTTGGCGGGTGCCGAGGTAGCCGTCAGGCGCCGCCGTCGCCAGGAGGGCCTGGGCGGCTTGCTCGAGCTTCGCGCGGGTTTGGGGCGTCGAGTGATACGCGTCGGCCAACGCCAGCGAGGTGAACCATTTGCCCCAATACTCGCAACGCCAGCCATCCGAGCCGACCTCCTTCTTGTCGCGGTAGGGTTTGACTACCGCTTCGATGTCCTGGGCCAGCAGGCGGTTGCTGATGCAGAGGTCGAGCTTGGTTGCCAGCCGTCCTTCCAGTGCCACGGCTCCCGGAGGGGCAAGGGTGAAGGGGTCGTTGATCTTGAGATGGGCCGGCTCTGCCGCCACAGCGGAGGTCCAGACGAGGAGCAAGGTGAGGAATAGACCGTAGTCCGCAAGGTGAAGGTGGCCTGCCAGGACCTTCCAATCTTTGCTGCTGTCTGAATGCTTTGGGGCGCACATACAGCGGCAGCTTTTCATGCTTCCGCGGCTGCGTCAAAGGGGTTTCCGGGATGGAAGTTTGGCAATCAACCCTCCCTGGATTATTTGTTATGCGTATCTGGAGCATATTATGGCTGGAAAGATTGTCGTTATCACGGGCGCGACGCGCGGATTGGGGCGGGCGATGGTGGAGGAATTCGCCCGGCTCGGGCATACCGTCCTCGGCTGTGGCCGATCCCAAAAGGGCGTCGAGCAAATCCGCTGCGCGCTTGGCGCACCGCACGGCTTCTCGGCGGTGGATGTCGCCTCAGACGGCGAGGTCAAGGCGTGGGCGAGCCGGTTGCTCGCCAGCTATGGCCCGCCGGACCTCGTGCTCAACAATGCCGGGCTCATTAATAAGAACGCCCGCCTCTGGGACGTCCCGGCGGAGGGGTTTTCGCAGGTCATAGATGTGAACCTCAAGGGCACGGCAAACGTGATCCGCTACTTTGTGCCGGAGATGGTGAAGCGCAACCGCGGCGTGATTGTGAACTTCAGCTCGGGCTGGGGCCGATCCACCGACGCGGAGGTGGCGCCGTATTGCGCCACTAAGTGGGGCATCGAGGGGCTGACGCAGGCGTTTGCGCAGGAGCTGCCGTCCGGTATGGCGACCGTGGCCCTGAATCCGGGGATCATCAACACTGAAATGCTGCAAAGCGCCTTCGGCAACTCCGCCTCGGACTATCCTTCACCCGCCAAATGGGCCAAGAGCACCGTGCCGTTCCTGATCAGCCTGGGTCCCCGCGACAATGGCAAGCCATTAACGGCGCCCGAGGCAAGGACTTGACTTTAGGCCGAACCGAATTGACCTCCCCGCGCGCAAGCCCTACGCTTTCTTTATGGCGAATGCGAAAAAGAAGAGGCCGCGGCGCAAGGCCTGGATGCTGGGCGTCGGCCTCGATTCCGACGGCCACAAGCGGCTCACTACCGGCCCGAACTTCGTTTTGGCCGGTGGCTCGGAAGAAACCCACGAGGAGATGACCGAGAAGGCCATCAAGATCAACGAGAAGCTCGCCGCCAAAGGCAAGCAACTGGAAGACGTGAGCCACGAGGAGTTCGACGAGATCGCCCACGCGGTTGGCCTGCGCGGCCATAAGCCGAATTAGGTTCTATGCCGGTTGCATACAGTCCATATTTGTTCATTGGTGTGCTCCTGGTGGCGACAGTTGTTTTTGCGCTGACGCCGCTGGCGTTAGCGTGGCTTTGGGCGAAGAAGTTCTCGCCGCGCAAGCCCGGGCCGGTGAAGAACGCCATTTACGAGTGCGGGTTGGAATCCAAGGGCGACGCGTGGGTGCAGTTCCGGGCGGAGTATTACCTGTACGGTATCATCTTCCTCATTTTCGACGTGGAGACGATCTTTCTGCTGCCGTTCGCGGTGGCCTTCGGGGGCCTGAGCGCCGGCGCATTCATCGCGATGATGGTCTTTCTCCTGTTGCTGGTCGAGGGCCTGTTCTGGGCGTGGCAGAAAGGGGTGCTGACGTGGAAGTGAGGCAGACAGACGGAATGATGGAATGGTGGAAGGGTGGAATGGTGGAATGAAGGAATGATGGAATATTGGAATATTGGAATGTTGGAGTGGTGGCGCAAGGGGTGGTGGAGTTCCAAGCGACCGCCCCGGAGCCAGCGCATTAATCCACTATTCCATCATTCCATCATTCCACCATTCCATTATTCCATCATTCCATCATTCCATTATTCCACCCTTCCACCATTCCATTCCCCCATTTCGCTATGGACGAGGGACTGCGCAGCGAGTTGAGCAAGCAGGGGATTTTCACGACGACCCTGGAGGACCTCTACAACTGGGGGCGCAAGAACTCCCTCTGGCCGCTGGGCTTTGGGCTGGCGTGCTGCGCCATCGAGATGATCGCAGCGTCCATGGCGCGGTATGACCTCGCGCGATTTGGCGCTGAGGTGTTTCGGCCCTCCCCGCGGCAGGCGGACCTGATGATTGTCGCCGGCACGGTCACCAAGAAGATGGCGCCGCAGGTGGTGCGGCTTTACAACCAGATGCCCGAACCGAAATACGTTATCGCGATGGGCGCGTGCGCCATCTCCGGCGGGCCGTTTAAGCAGGGTTACAATGTGCTCAAGGGTATTGACCGCTATATTCCGGTGGACGTCCACATCCCCGGCTGCCCGCCGCGACCCGAGGCCCTGATCCATGCCTTCATGACGCTCCGGCAGAAGATTGACGAACAGTCGCTGACCGGCCCGCAACGCCCGCGGCATCTCGTGGCCGAGGCCCCGAGCGAGTTCCCGGTGCCGGGATACGGCGAGCATGATTTAGAGCCGCCGAGCAATCCGACGCTGTGGCGGCCGCCCGAACTGGTGAGGGAGGGGTGATGGAAGGAGTTACATGGTTACAGGGTTACATGAGTTACAACGGATGCCAGCGCGGTCGCCTCATGTGACCTTGTAACTATGCAACTTATGTAACGAGCCTGTTGTGGAAACGCTGGAACAAATCAAGACCCGGATCGAAGCCGCCGTCCCGGGCGCGGCGCTGGAGATTGTGGCCAATGCCAATCCCGCGTTACAGCCTTCGCTGCTGGTGGATAACGCCCATGCCCTGGCGGTCGCAATGTTCCTGCGAGACGATCCCGCCTTGCGCCTCGACTACGCCTCGAACGTCACCGGCATTGACTGGCTTGACACGGTGATCAAGGAGAAGCGCAAGGTGAAGCAGGTGATCGAAGGGGTAGAGCGCGAAATCGAGGAGACGACCGAACACAAGAAGCCGGGGTGCCTGGAGGTCGTGTATCACCTTTACTCGATGGAGCTCAAGCACGGCCCTCTTGTCCTGCGTCTGCGCACGGGGAATCGCTCCGACAATGCGCGCGTGCCGTCGCTGACGCCGGTCTGGCGCGGCGCAGAATTCCAGGAGCGGGAGGTCTATGACCTTTACGGCGTCACTTTTGAAGGGCATCCCGACTTGCGGCGGATCCTCATGTGGGATGAGTTCAAGGATTACCCGATGCGGAAGGATTACGTCGAGCCGGATGACTACGAGTATGAGCCGACGCCGCATGATGAGGTGTTGGAGAAGAGCAAGGGGCATTATCCGACGTGAAGAGAAGGCGCTTGCGGGTAACGAACAGGGCACGGCGCTGGCACCGGCGCGCGGACATTCCAGTCCGCAGCAATGTTCGGTGGTTGAGACGGTTTGGGAAGTGCGCTGAGTACGTTGTTTCTCGGCTGCACCTGACACGGGTCTCTACCGGCGTGTGGTTTGAGGGTGAAGTTCCTACGGCTGGTTCCCCCTCACCCCAGCCCTCTCCCTCGGGGAGAGGGAGCCCTTTCGTCTGTTCGTCGAGGTTTCCTAGCGCGCCAGGACCGCCCAAGCATGGCCGAGGTTTCTCCCTCTCCCCGAGGGAGAGGGCAGGGGTGAGGGGGAACGAAATGCAGCTTGGTCCCCGAACCATCCTTTCCCCGGACGCAGGCCCTTCCGGGCTTGCTGCGGGCAGGAATGTGCGCGCCCCGGTAAGGAAGGCGCAGTTGTTAGCCGATGGGCTACCTGGTAATCTTAGTGTATGAGTAACAAAGCGAGCGCTCCTGCCAAGAATCAGGCAGACTGCGGTGACGCCCAAATCCGGCGGCTGGCCGATGAACTTTATCGCGAGCGAGTGGAGGAAGCTCGCCAGATGCCGCCGGAGGAAAAGCTAATAGCAGGCGAGGAGCTTTTTGAGTACGCCTGCTCCATAACGCTCGCCGGCATCCGCAATGAGAACCCCGGGCTGAGCGAGGAAGAGTATTTGCGGATTCTCGAAGAGCGATTGGATTTGCGCGAACGAATGGAGCAGCGGGGATGACCGCAGGCGAGAGCATCACAGTACGCGAGGATAAAGACGACGTGCGCGACGTCATGGCTGTGCAGCGGGACAAGCTCGATTGGGGATATATCGAAGATTGGTGCAGGCGACACCGGACGCTGGCATTGATGGAGGAAATCCGGCACTCTCTTCCCGCAGGGTGATTAGATGGCGTGCCAGAGCAGGGAACGGGATATGTCATGAGTTCAACGGTTACCAATCTTGAAGATAGGCAGGCACCGGGGCAATTTGAGCTTCGCCCCAAGGTCTTGCCCGACGGCACGCCGGCAGGTGATTTGCTGGAAGTCTCGATGGGGCCGCAGCATCCCTCGACGCATGGGGTGTTTCGCATGGACGTGGTGCTGGATGGCGAGCGTGTGGTCAAGCTCAAGCCCGTCTTTGGTTACCTGCACCGCAACCACGAGAAGATCGGCGAGAACACGACTTACCTAGGTTCCATGCCCTACACCGACCGGCTGGACTATTTCTGCTCGCTCACCAATAACTGGGCTTACGCGCTGACCATCGAGAAGCTGGCCGGGCTGTGCCCGCCCGAACGGGCCGAATACATTCGCGTGATCACGGCCGAGCTGACCCGCCTTCAGAACCACGCCTCGCTGGTCGGCTTTCTGCTTCAGGATATGGGGGCGATGGGCACGCCGCTGATGTATGCGTTCCGCGAGCGGGAGAAGGTCCTCGATCTGTTCGAATCACTGACCGGCGCGCAGGATGATGTGCAACTATATGCGCTTCGGCGGTTGCCGCTGCGACCTGCCGCCCGGCTGGCTGGAGCAGGCAAAGCAGGTGTTGGAGGAGTTCCCGCGCTTCCTGGATGAGTTTGAAGCGCTGCTAAACGAGAATGAGATACTGATGTCGCGCACGCAGGGGGTGGGACGACTGCCCGCAGCCCTGGCAGTGCAGGCCAGCATCACCGGCCCGATGTTGCGCGCTAGCGGGGTCAATTATGACATCCGGAAGGTGGACAAGTATGGCGTGTATGATCGGTTCAGCTTCCGTGTGCCACTCGGGGACCACGGAGATGTGTATGACCGCTATATGGTGCGCGTCCTGGAGATGCGGGAATCTCTCAAAATCTTGCAGGCGGCGCTGCGGGACATTCCCGGGGGACCGATCGTAGATTCCAAGGCCAAGCTGCGCGGGTTCCGGCCCAAGCCGGGCGAGGCCTACGGCCGCATCGAAGCGCCGAAGGGGGAGCTGGGTTTCTATGTCATTAGCGATGGCTCGCCCAACCCGTACCGCTACCGCGTCCGCCCGCCGAGCTTCATCAACCTGACGATTCTGGAGGACATGTGTCTCGGACATCTTGTGGCGGACGCGGTGATTATCCTGGGCAGTGTGGACATCGTGATGGGGGAGGTGGACCGATGAGCGCTCCTTTGCTGGGACAGGGCCTTATCAAGGGCTTGGCCGAGACGGCCCGCAACTTCGTCGGCAGCTACGTCAAGGCAGACCGGCTGGTGACCGTGCAGTACCCCGAGGAGCGGCTGCCGCAAAAGGAGGCCGCCCGTAACTTCCCTTTCCTGGTGTACGATGGCGACGACTGGCAGAAGGGCTTGCGTTGCGTCGCCTGCCTCATCTGCGAGAAGGAATGCCCGCCGCAGTGCATTTATATCGCCAAGGACACCGTCCGGAAGCCCGATGCCACGGGCAAGCTCCAGTTCCAGCCGAAGGTGTTCGACATTGACACCTCGGTCTGCATGAGCTGCCAGATTTGCGTCGAGGTGTGCCCGTTCGACGCCATCAAGATGGACATCCAGTACGAGCTAAGCACCGGCGACCGATTCGAGGGTTTGCTGGTGCGGAAGCCACAGTTGGCGAAGTCGAACGATTACTACCGCAAAATCCATCCCGCCGAAGCCGCCGAAGTGGATGCCCGGCTCGGTGCTGAAAGGGTCAAGGCGGAAGCCAAAGCTAAAGCCGCTGCGGCGGCCAAAGCAGCATAGGCCGGCCAAGATCCACCCTGCTAAAGCCGCTTTCGCGGCCTTCCCATCCAGCGTTTCAGGCGCATTACTCTGGGGGGTTTCTTGTGGAAGTGGCTAAGTACTTGTTTTCTTAAATACAATAACGTATTTTAACTGGCCATACCGACTGGATAGTGGTATCTTGTCGCAGCACGGAAATGTGCGGATAATATGCCACGAAATAGCCCATTCTCTATCGTTCTCACCCAAGATGAGGAGCGAGAACTCCGACATAGATCAGCCAAATATACGTTGCCTTACTTTCAGGTGTTCCGCGCCAGAATCGTCCTTCTGGCCGCCCAAAACCTGCCCAACGACCTCATTGCGGCTCGGCTGGACACACGGCGTGAAGTCGTCAGTCAATGGCGCAAACGCTTCTTCTACGAGCGCTTACGCGGACTGGAAGAACTGCCCCGCCCGGGTCGCCCCCGGGCTTTTCCCCCCAGAACTGGTCGTGCAGGTTAAGGCCTTGGCCTGCGAGTTGCCCAGCCAGTTCGGCTTGCCACTCTCCCGCTGGAGCCTCGCCGAGTTGAACGAGCAGGTCTGTCAATCCGGGTTGGTGGCCAAAATCAGCGATAGCACTCTTTGGCGCTGGCTGCATGAAGATGCCATCCGACCTTGGTTTCACCGTTGTTGGATTTTTCCCCGTGACCCGCAGTTCGCTGCCAAAGCCGCACGCTTGCTGGACCTCTACCAGCGCGTCTGGCAGGGCCAACCCTTGCAAGCAGACGAGTTCGTCATTTCGGCCGATGAAAAGACCAGCATCCAAGCCCGTGCTCGCATCCATCCTACCCAGGCACCCCAACCCGGCCAACCGATGAAGGTCGAACACGAGTACGAGCGGCGCGGAGCGCTTACTTACCTGGCCGCCTTGGATGTTCATCGGGCCAAGCTTTTCGGCCACTGCGAACCGCAAAGCGGCATTGTGGCTTTTGATCGCTTGGTTGACCGGGTGATGAATCAGCCTCCCTATGCCCAAGCCCGCCGCGTGTTCTGGATTGTGGACAATGGTTCCTCTCATCGCGGAACGGCCAGTGTCCAACGGCTCCAACAACGTTACCCCCGTCTGCATTTGGTCCATGGACCCGTTCACGGCAGTTGGCTCAATCAGGTCGAAGTTTACTTTTCCATCATCCAGCGAAAAGTGCTCACGCCAAACGATTTCAAATCCCTGGATGAAGTCGCCCACGCCCTTTGGCAATTCGAACGCCATTTCGAAACGATCGGACGGCCCTTCGAGTGGAAGTTTACGCGCGAGGACCTCAATCAACTCCTAACCAAGTTAGCTACCCCAAAACCCACGGAATTAGGGATGGCGGCTTAACAAAAAATACGTGCGCGGACTTATGAATTAGGGTACTAAGCAACCCCTTGTACCCCCTTGTACATCCCTTGTACATGGATAAGGGCGGTAGTGTTGCTGGGCCGGGGACGGCGGCCTGGGCTGGAAGTCTGCCGGGAACGGGCTTGTGGGTTGCGGGGGTGAGGCGGTGCCGGGCGTTCGGCTGCGGGCGCGGCTGGGTTTGGACGAAACACGGCTGGGTCGGGCGGCTTCTGGAGCAATTGGGGGCCTACAGGTGCTTTTTGTAGGCCGCATGCCCGCAGGCGGCGCAGTTTGGTCGCTTCAAACGAAGTGTGAGAAACGGGGGCTCGGCGGCTCGTTGCGGGGGTAATCACTTGCGAAGCGGCCAAAGGCACGCCATGCTTTAGCGCCGCCTTGGGTCGAGAGGGGCGGGCTATTCCATTTACTTGCAGGGTCGGAGACGCTGAAAACGATGGATCAGATGTTTGTTACCTTGAAGCACTGGCTGGTTGGCTTGGCGCCGAGCCAGGGGCAGCCCTGTTTTCTCAGCTTTCCTCTCCGTCGTGGCGATCATCCTCACCTTCGCCACGCTCTTTGCCGATCACCACGCTGCTGGAACGCAAGGGGCTTGGGCGCATCCAGAACCGCTATGGCCCGAACCGGGTCGGGCCTTTATGGGCTGCTGCAGCCGCTGGCCGACGGGCTAAAGGCGTTGACCAAAGAGGACATTGTGCCGCGGACGGCGGACAAGGTGGTGCACTTCCTTGCGCCGCTGGTGCTGGTGGTGCCGGTGTTCCTGGCGCTGGCGGTGGTGCCGGTGGGGCGGAACATGACGGCGCTGGATACGAATGCCGGGGTGTTGTTCTTCTTCGCGGTGGGAGCGGCCACGGAGCTGTCGGTGTTCATGGCGGGCTGGTCGAGCCGGAACAAGTATTCGCTGCTGGGGGCCATGCGCGCCATTGCGCAGATGATCAGTTACGAGGTGCCGCTGATCCTTTCCGCGGTGACGGTGGTCATGGCGGCGGGCTCGCTTTCCACGGTCGAGATTGTCGCGGCACAGGCCGGTTACTGGGGCATCTTCCCGCAGTGGTATGTGCTGACGCCGTGGGGGCTGGCCGGGTTTATTCTCTTCATGATTGCGGCGACCGCCGAATCGAACCGCTCGCCGTTTGATCTGCCGGAAGGCGAATCGGAGATCATCGCGGGCTACTACACCGAATACTCCGGGTTCAAGTTCGCGCTGTTCTTCCTCGGGGAATACCTCGGCCTGTTCGCCGTCAGCGGCCTGGGCATCACGCTGTTTCTTGGCGGCTGGCACGCGCCGCTGGCAGTGCCTGGAATGGATACCGTCCTGGGTCTGGTTCTTCGCGAAGCTGCTGGCGCTCATCGCGGTGTTCATCTGGGTGCGCGGGACGCTGCCGCGGCTGCGCATGGATCAGCTCATGGGGTTTGCCTGGAAACTCATGCTGCCGATGACGCTGGTGAATATTGTGGCGGCGGGGGTGTGGCGCTTCATGCCGGCCGGGATTGGGCGCTGGGTGGTGTGCGCCATTCTGGTGGTGGTGGCTTACCTGTTGTTGGCGGGGTTAGCGGGGAGCGGGGGACGGCCGGAAAAGAGGATGTATCGGTATGCGGAATAGGGCAGCGCGCGCCGGGGATCAAATGCGAGGCAATGGCAATGGCGATGGCAAATGGCCGATGGCTGTGTGAGCGCGGGGAAACTTTGCGGAAGCAGCGAGAAGTTTTATGGATAGAATTGCAATGAGCTGGCCTTTCGCCCTCATCGCCGTGCTGACCGTGGCCAGCGCTGTGGCGGCCATGAGCCTGCGCAACCTGGTGCATTGCGCGCTGACGCTGATGGTGGCTTTTGCCGGCCTGGCGGCGTTGTATCTGCAGCTGGGCGCTCAATTCGTCGGCTTCGCGCAGTTCCTGATCTATGTCGGCGCGGTGGCGATCCTCATCGTGTTCGCCATCCTCCTGACGCGCAGCGGCGAGACCGCCCCGCCAATCCATCTTCTCACCTAAGTGGGTGGTGGGGGTCGCAATCGCGGTGGCCGTGTTTGGGTGCTGAGCGGGGTGATGCTGTCGAGCCAGGTGGTGACGCGTGAGGTTCCGCCGCCGCCCGAGGCGACCGTGCGGCAGATTGGCGACCAGTTGATGGCCAGGTTCATCTTGCCGCTGGAAGTCATCGGCCTGCTGCTGACCGCCGCGCTGATCGGGGCGGTGATCATCGCCATGCAGGAGAAGGAAGGGGAATCCGCGTGACGCCGCTGGGCTGCTACCTGGTTCTCGCGGGCGCTGCTCTTCGCCATTGGCCTGGCGGGCGCGCTGACGCGGCGCAACGCCATCATTGTGCTGATCGGCATCGAACTGATGCTCAATGCGGCCAACCTGAACTTCATCGCGTTCTGGCGTTACGGCCCCAACCCGCAGGCGCTGACGGGCGTCATCTTCGTGATCTTCTCGATTGGCGTCGCCGCCGCGGAAGCGGCAGTTGGGCTGGCGCTGATTATCTCGATCTATCGGCATTACCGCACGACCAACCTGGACCAGATCAATTCGATGAAGGGCTGAGATGGATTGGATTGTTCACACGCTCTGGCTGATTCCGGCGCTGCCGCTGCTGGCGGCGGGGGTGGGCGCGCTGCTCAAACAGCGACAGCGGCGGCTCGCCGCGTTTCTGGCGATTGGCTCGATGGTCTTCGCGCTGGCGCTATCCGCGTTCGCGTTCATTTGCGCCGTCCAGCATTCCGGCTACGGCTCGGTTTCCAGGCAGGTGGTCAATTTCTTCTGGTTCCAGTCTGGTGATCCGCAGCTCAGCGACACAGCGCTCCGGCTCGGCTGGGTGCTCGATCCCCTCGCGGCGGTCATGCTCGTGATGGTCTCGCTGGTCGGCCTGCTCATCTTCATCTACAGCGTCGGCTACATGGCGCACGACGAGAACTTCACGCGCTTCTTCTGCTTCCTGTCGCTGTTTGCCGCCGCGATGCTCGGGTTGGTCATCGCCAACAGCCTGCTGCTGCTGTTCATCTGCTGGGAACTCGTCGGGCTGACTTCCTATCTGCTGATCGGGTTCTGGTATCACAAACCCAGCGCCGCGGCGGCGGCCAAGAAGGCGTTCATCACGACGCGGATCGGCGACCTGGCGCTGCTGCTTGGCATGGTGTGGCTTTACTCGCAGACAGGCACGCTGCTGTTTTACGATGGCGGCCACGGCTGCCTGGAACAATCGGCCCTGGCCGGGCTGGTTGCGCAAACCACGAGCATCGGCATGGCTGTCTCGACCGGCATTGCGCTGCTGATCTTCTGCGGCGCCATCGGCAAGTCCGGCCAAGTGCCGCTGCACGTGTGGCTGCCGGATGCGATGGAAGGGCCGACGCCCGTCAGCGCGCTCATCCACGCGGCGACGATGGTAGCGGCGGGGGCGTTTCTGGTGGCGCGGGTCTATCCGTTGATGGCGGCACATCCCGTGGGCGCCGCGTCCGTGCCGGGCTGCGCTCCAGGTGGTCACGTGGGTGGGCGCGCATCACCGCTGTGTTCGCCGCGAGCATCGCCGTGGCCCAAACCGACATCAAGCGCATCCTGGCCTATTCAACGATCTCGCAACTGGGCTTCATGATGCTGGGTCTGGGGGCGGGCGGCGTGGCGGTCGGGATGTTCCATCTGATCACGCACGCGTTCTTCAAGGCGCTGCTGTTCCTGGGCGCCGGTTCGGTGATTCACGGCTGCGAGGACGAGCAGGACATCCGTCGCATGGGCGGACTGCGCAAATTCATGCCGGTGACCTTCGCGACTTACGCTGTCGGCATGCTGGCGTTGAGCGGGTTTCCGCTGTTCTTCTCCGGGTTCTGGAGCAAGGAGGAGATTCTCCATTCCGCACACGGCTGGATCAGTGCCCGGGCCGTTCTATCTGGCCACCTTCGCGGCGCTGCTGACTGGCTTCTACATGACCCGCCAGGTGTGCTACGTGTTTCTGGGTTCGCGTCGCAGCAGCCGGCGTGAGGAGGCTCATATTGACGGGGCACCTGCTGATAAGACAGAGCCTCCTCACCTCGGCTCCTGCGAAGCGCACGAAAGCCCGCGGTTGATGACTGTGCCGCTGGTGGTGCTGGCGGGGTTTTCGCTGCTGCTTGGGTTTATTGGGACGCCGGTCTGGCCCTGGTTCCAGGGCTTTCTTGACCGGCGAGAGGGTAACCGGCCAGGTGCGGCAAGCTGTTCGAGCCCGAAGTGCTGCAGTTGATGCTGCTGTCCAGCGCGGTGGTGTTCCTTGGCCTCGGCCTGGGCTGGTGGCTGTATGGCCGGAAACCCGTGCGGAGCGCGGAAGAGCCTGACCCGCTGGAGCGGTTCCAGCCCGATATCTTCGCGCTGCTCAAGAGGAAGTATTTTGTGGACGAGATTTACGAGGCGTCGGTGATCCGCTTCAACGCCTGGTGGGCGCGGGTGTGCGATTGGCTGGATTACTGGGTTTGGAACGGGGCGGTGCAATTGCTCTCGCTCGTGGTCGTGGGGCTGGCCTGGCTTGATCACGCGTCTTCGACGAGTACGTGGTCAACCCCGGCTTTGATGAAGGCTGCCGTCGGCTGACGCAGCGGCGGCACGCTCATGTCGCGCCTGCAAAGCGGACGTGTGCAAACCTATCTGCGCCTCATCGGCGTGGCGCTGGCGGTGCTGGTGCTGTTTCTGATCTGGGGGTGCCGCGCTGCATGAACGGCTTCCCTCTGCTCAGCCTCCTGACCTTGGTGCCGTTCGTCGGCGCCCTGGTGGTCATTGGCCTGGGCGCGGAGCAGAAGCGGCTCGCGCGCTGGCTGGCGCTGGGATTCAGTTTGGGAGCGCTGGCGCTGGCCCTGCTCTTGTGGCACCAGTTCGATTCCAGCTTCAGGCGAGCTTCAATTCGAGGAGCGGCATTCGTGGATTCCCACTCTTGGGCGTTGAGTACCGCGTGGCGGTGGATGGGCTCGGGTTGCTGATGGTGTTGCTCTCGGCCATCGTGGTGCCGATGGCCATGCTGGCGTCGTGGAAGATCGAGGAGCGCGTGCCGCTCTACTTCGCGCTGGTGCTGTTCCTGCAAGCCGGGCTCTTCGGCACGTTCACCGCGCTGAACTTCTTCCACTGGTTCATCTTCTGGGAGCTGAGCCTGATCCCGGCCTTCTTCCTCATCAAGCTCTGGGGCGGGCCGATGGCGACGCCCGCCGCGACGCAGTTCTTCGTCTATACGATGGCCGGCAGCGTGGCGCTGCTGCTGGCGTTCCTGGCGATCTTCCTGTGCACCGGCAAGTTCGATTTCATCGAGTTGGCCGACATGGGACGGAACGGCACTCTGACTGCCGCGCTGTCCGACGGGCTTGGTTGGAGGCAGTTGAACTCGCGGCCCCTGGCGCTGATCATCTTCGCCGGCGCGTTCCTCGGCTTTGCGGTGAAGGTGCCGCTGATGCCGTTTCACACCTGGCTGCCGCCGGCCTATGCCGAAGCGCCGACGGGCACGACGATGCTGCTGACCGGGGCGATGTCCAAGATGGGCGTGTATGGCTTCCTGCGCATCCTGCTGGCCGATCTTTCCGGAGGAGATGCATTGGGTGCTGACGCCGCTGCTGTGGCTGGCGGTGATCTACGATTATCTGTCTCCGCCAGCGCGGCCTTTGCGCAGAGGGACCTGAAGCGCGTGCTGGCCTATTCCTCCATCAACCACCTCGGCTACTGCCTGCTGGGGATGTTTGCCATCGCGAGGTTCACCGGCCTGGACGCGGCCTCGGCAACGGCCAAGGCCGCCGCGCTCAACGGCGTGTTTCTGCAAATGTTCAACCACGGGCTGACGGCGGCGACGCTGTTCTGGTTCGTCGGCATGCTCGAGCAGCGGAGCGGCGGCTTGCGCGGGCTGAACGACTTCGGCGGCTTGCGCAAGATAACGCCGGTCTTTTGCGGGTTGATGGGGATCGCCCTGTTTTCGTCGCTCGGGCTGCCGGGCCTGAATGGGTTTATCGGCGAGTTCCTGATCTTCAAGGGAGCGTTTCCGCTGGTGACCTGGGCCACGGCGCTTTCAGCGATCGGCCTGCTGCTGACGGCGATTTTCATCCTGACCATCCTGCAGCGCGTCTTCAACGGCCCGCTCAACGCGGCCTGGTCGGAAATGCCCGACCTGACCTTGCGGGAGCGACTCGCCGTGCTGCCGGCCATCGCGTTGATGTTCGTGCTGGGCATTTACCCGCAGCTGGTGCTCGGCGTGATTAACAGCACCGTGGTGCAGATGGTGAAGGAACGGACATTCTGACCATGCTCGCCTGGACCATCTACATCTCATTTCTCGGCGCCGCTGGTGCTGGCGCTGCTGCCGAAAGGCAATGCCCGCGCGGCGCGTGCGGTCGCCTTGTTGACGGCGGTCGTCGGCTTCGCCCTAGCGCTGGCCGGCACGCTGCAGGCCAAATCGGGCGCTCTCCACACGATTGTCCAAGTCCCGTGGATTCCTTCTCTGGGCATCGAGTATCACCTTGCGGCGGATGGAATCAGTCTCACGCTGGTTTTGTTGACGGGCATGGCCGCCATCGCCGGCATTCTTTTCTCGTGGAACATCGAGCATCGGGCGAAGGAGTTCTTCGCCCTTTACCTCACGCTGATTGCGGGCGTCTATGGCGTGTTCCTGAGCTTTGATCTGTTCCTGCTGCTGGTCTTCTACGAGTTGGCCATCATTCCGAAGTACTTCCTCATCGCCATCTGGGGCTCGACGCGGAAGGAATACGGCGCCATGAAGCTGGCGCTCTATTCGTTCGTCGGCAGCGCAATGGTGCTCGTCGGCGTGATCGCGGCCTATGCGCGTCGCCGGAGCCAAGACGATGAGCGTGCATCGAATTGGCGGGCGTTTCCGTTCCCGCACGGCTTCCAGATGTGGGCGTTCCCGCTGGTGTTCGTGGGGTTCGCCATCCTGGCCGGCCTGTGGCCCTTCCATACCTGGGCGCCGACCGGTCACGTGGCGGCGCCGACGGCGGCCTCGATGCTGCTGGCCGGGGTGGTGATGAAGCTGGGGGCCTACGGCTGCCTGCGTGTGGCCATGACACTATTCCCACACGGGCTGGATCCTTGGGGCTTCACGCGTGCTCGGGCTTCGGTTCGTGGCGGGACGTGCTGAGCGTGCTCGCGGTCATCGGCATTGTTTATGGCGCGATGGTGGCGCTGGTGCAGAGGGACTTCAAGTTCGTCATCGGCTATTCGAGCGTTAGCCACATGGGCTTCGTGCTGCTCGGTCTGCTGACGCTGAACGCCGTCGGCCTGAGCGGGGCGGTGCTGCAGATGTTCTCGCACGGGATCATCGCCGGGCTGCTGTTCGCGGTGGTCGGGCGCATGGTTTATGACCGGACGCATACGCCGGGACCTGGCGGAGTTGCAGAGAATGAACCTGAGCAAGGCGATCCCGTTTGCGGCGGTGACATTTACCATCGCGAGCGTGGCTTCGATGGGGCTGCCGGGGTTTAGCGGCTTCGTGGCGGAGCTGCAGGTGCTGGTCGGCGCGTGGCAGGCGTTTCCGACTCTGGCGGTTGTGGCGGGGTTCGGCATCGTGGTCAGCGTGGCCTACATGATGCGCGCGCTGCAACAGGCCTTCTTTGGCAGGGCAGGCGGAATCGCCTGCTCGCTGAGAATAGGCCACGGCCACGCCGCGCTGGAGCCGATTTCAGTGCCCGAGCGCATCGGCGCAGTGCTTCTGATCGGCACCTCGCTGCTCATCGGCCTCTACCCGAGGCTGCTGTTGGACTTGATCTCGCAGAGCTATGGACCGCCGCTCTTTGACGGGCTGACGAGAGGGGGCGGGCCATGAGCGGGGTCAGCTACCTTGAACTGCTCAAGCTCGCCGCGCCGGAGCTCATCCTGGTGCTCTCCGTGCTGGTTGTGCTGGCGGCTGACCTGCTGGCGTTGCGGGGGCTGGAACTGCGCTTCCGGCTCATGGTCGGCGCGATGATCTCGTGCGTCGGCTGCGCGGTCGCCATCGCTTGGATGCTGGTGTTGCCGCAGCACGCGACGTTCCTCGCGGGCATGTTGGTGGTGAACCCGCTGACCCGATTCATCAAGGTCGCGCTGCTGGTGCTCACGGTATTCACGATACTGATTTCGGCGGAGGACAGACTTTACCACCGCACGTCGGGGAATACTTTGCGCTGATTCTGCTGGCGGCGGTCGGGATGATGTTCCTGGTTAGCTCGGAGGACATCCTGATGATCTTCCTCTCGCTTGGAGCTCACGAGCCTTTCGCTCTACATCCTGACCGCCTTCAACAAGCGCAACCCGAAATCGGCCGAAGCGGCGCTGAAGTACTTCCTGTTCGGCGGCATGTCGGCGGCCTTCACGCTCTTCGGATTGAGCCTGCTTTACGGTTTGTCGGGCGCGACCAACCTTGGCCAAATCGCCGCCGCTTTCAAAGGACCGAAGCTGGACCCGCTGCTGGTGGTGGCAATCGTGATGACTGTAACCGGCTTCGGCTTCAAGGTCGCCGCCGCGCCGTTCCATCTTTGGGCGCCCGACGCCTACCAGGGGGCGCCAGCACCGAGCGCGGCCTTGATTGCCTCCGGCTCGAAGGTCGCGGGCTTCTTCATCCTCGCCCAGGTCATGATGCTGGGTTTCAAGGGCGTGGAAGGCAGCGGCGCCTGGCATGATTATGTGCCGGGTTGGGTGCCGGTGCTGGCGGTCATGGCCGCGGCTTCGATGATCCTTGGCAACCTGGCCGCGCTGGTCCAGGGCAGCGTGCGCCGGTTGCTCGCTTATTCCGCCGTCGCTCATGCTGGCTACATGCTCCTGGGAGTGTTGCCGCACGGGGAGCAAAGCCTGGCGGCGCTGGTGTATTACGTCACCACGTATGGGCTGGCGACACTGGGAGCGTTCGGGGTCGTCTCGATTGTGGAGGGCAGGGCAGGGGGGGACCGCCTGTCGGACTTCGTCGGGCTGAGCCGCCGGGCGCCGGTGCTCTCGTTTTGCATGTTGATCTTCATGCTGTCGCTGGCCGGCATTCCTCCGCTGGCGGGGTTCTTTGGGAAGTTCTATGTGTTTGCCTCCGCCCTGAGCGCCAATGCGGCGAACCTGGGGTTGCTGTGGCTGGTGGTGATCGCCCTGGCCATGAGCGCCGTGTCGCTTTACTACTACCTTAAGGTGCTCAAGCAGATTTATATCGCGGACCCAGAGGCCGGGGCCGGCGCTCTGCCGACCCCGATTCTAAGCCAAACCGCCGTTGTTTTGCTGGCGTTGGCAGTGGTGGTGCTCGGGTGCGCGCCGGACCTGCTGCTTGGACCATTGGCCGCCGCCGTCCATAGCGCGGGCTTTTAAAGGTTTGGCTTCCCCGGCCCAACGACGACCGTGCCAAGCTATGCTCCTCGGGAGGGTTCACCACCCCGCCGCGTTCGAAAATACAGGGCTGCATCAAGCTCCCATGTGGACCGCGAGCCGTCCCGGCTCGCAGGATGCAGGCATGCGAGCAATGCCCAGAAGACCAGGGATTCTGGGAGCGCCGGTGGCCGCTGCGAGCCGGGACGGCTCGCGCTCCGGGCGAGCTTGATGCAGCCTGGTCGAGAATATGTGTGTCGAAATAGGGCGCACCTTTTCTGGTCACCAACCCGTTGCGCCACGGGGGTTCTGACCCTTTTTGCGGGACATCTGCCCGCAACTCTTTTACCGTTTGACCCATGTCAAAACGTAAAGGTGCCTTTCGTCGGCCCAGTGCAGACGAGCAAACCGTGCTGGGCCAGATGCAGATCAAGCTGCTGGTCCGGGCCAAGGACATCGCAAAGTGCGACCGGATCCTCGTCGAGCACCATTATCTGCACAGCGCCCAGTTGGTGGGCGAGCAGTTGCGCTACGCGGTGGTCTGGCGGGGGCAATGGCTGGCGGTGGCTGCTTGGAGCGCGCCGGCGTTGCATCTCAAGGCCCGGGACGCCTTCATCGGTTGGACGGAGGCGCAACGGCGCGAGCGCCTGGCCTTGGTGGTCAACAACTCGCGCCTGTATGTGCTGCCGGAAAGCCATTATCCCAATCTGGTCAGCCGGTTTATGAAGCTCATGCTTGGACGATTGAGTGCGGACTGGCAGAGCGTGTGGGGACATCCGGTGGCGTTGGCGGAGAGTTTTGTGGACCCCAACCTCTATCGCGGCACGGCCTACAAGGTCAGTGGCCGGAGCCAGTTGGGCCAGACGCGCGGCTGGAAGCGTAGCGCGGTGGATTTTTACCAGGAGCATGGGGTTCCCAAGCAAGTGTGGATTCGCGAGTTGGAAAAGAACGCGTGTGTCAAGCTCCGGGCGGCGGAGTTGCCGCTGGCCTGGGCCAGGGCCCTGCGGCCCGCCCGCCCCCGCTGCACCGCCAAGGTCAAGCAGATCGAGAGCTTGATGGGCGCCTGGGCCGAGACGTGCCGGAGTTTCGGCGCCTCCAAGCGTTGGGCTACCCGCTCCCAGGGATGCTGGTGCTCATTGCCATGGCCACCTTCAGCGGCGTGAGCCGCGGCTACGAAGACCTGGCTGACTACGCGGCTACGCTCTCCCAACCGCAGTTGCGGGCCTTGCGCTTCCGGCAGGATCCGCACACCCGGAGGGTGCGCTGTCCGCAGCGGACCACCTTTGAACGGGTGCTCAAGGGCGTGGCTGAGACGCGCTTGCAGCAGGTGCTCTTGCTGTGGCAGGAGCAGGTGTTGGGGCCGGTGCAGGACCGTCTGGTGATTATCGATGGCAAGGAAATCCGCCATGCCGACGTGGAGTTGGTCAGCGCGGTCAGCGGCAGCGGTCGCTGGCTGGGTTCGACGCTGGTGAGGGCGGGCAGCAACGAAATCCCCGCGGGCCGCCAGCAATTGGCCCAGTTGGACCTGGTGGACAAGATCGTAGTGGCCGACGCCGCCCACACCCAAGTGGCGCACGCCAAACAAATCCTCTACGACCAAGGCGGCGAGTACCTCCTGACGGTCAAAAAGAACCAAAAGGACCTCTTTGCCACGCTGGAAACGCTCTTCGCCGACCAGCGTTTTTCCCCCTCAGCCCACGCCGCGCACCCGGGCGCTGACGCGCGAGCGCAACCGCAGCCGCCGCGAGATCCGGCTGCTGGACTGTCGGGAGGCTTCACCCCAGCGCGTGGGCTTCCCAGGGGTGCAGACCATTGCGCGGCTGCGCCGCCGCGTGCGGCGTCAGAGCCACAAAACCACCGAAACGGTTTACCTGATCAGCAGTCTCACCCTGGAGCAATTGGATGCGGCGGAGTTTCTCAAACTCAAACGGGGCTACTGGGTGATTGAAAGCCGACTCCATCACGCCTTGGACGTAACTCTACGCGAGGATCACAGCCGCGTGCGTAATCCCAAGGCCGCCTTCGCCCTGAGCCTGTTTCGCCGGTTGGTGGTCAGCTTCGCTCAGGTCTGGCTGACCCAATGCCGCAAGGTCAATCCAAAGAGTCGGGCGACCACCCGCAAGTTCCAGCAGCGCTTTCGACGCGACGACGGCGGGCGCGATCGCCTGCGCGCCCTTATGTTTACCAAGTCCCCGACCTCTTGGCGTTCACCAACTTGAAAAGGTGTGCCATAGTGTCGAAATAAGTGTCGAAAATAAGTGTTGCCGTGGGTTGCGACGCTGGTATGTTGCCTCCCCCTTTCGGGCAGACCGGGCGAGAAAATCGCCCAGCCGGCCGGAAAGGGTAGAACGGCCATAATCGTCCGGCGCCGATCGGCGCCGGGGGCCATAACAACATTGAAAACAATCCCGTGTTCCGCGGGATGGTTCGCCCCGAGGGTGGACTTCTAACCAAAGGAAACTTGTGATTAGTATCGGAGTTAAGGAATTGCTGGACGCCGGCGTCCATTTCGGACATCAGACCCGGCGGTGGAATCCCAAGATGAAGCCCTTCATCTTTGACGCCCGCAACGGCATCCACATCATTGATTTGGGCAAGACGATCAACCAATTGGAGGCGGCCTCCAATTACCTGTCAGCGACGGTGAGCAAGGGCGGCAAAGTCCTCTTTGTCGGCACCAAGAAGCAGGCCCAAACTGCCATCAAGGACATTGCCAAGGAAACCGGCCAGTTCTACGTTACCGAACGCTGGCTCGGCGGCACGCTGACCAATTTCGCCACCATCAAGCGCTCCATCGGCCGGCTCAAGGAGATCGAGAAGATGGAAGCCGACGGCTCCATCAACCAGTACGTCAAGCAGGAGCAATCGGTCATTCGCCGCGAAGCCGCCCGGCTCAAGAAGTTCTTCGAGGGCATCCAGACGATGGAAAAGCTGCCCAGCGCGATGTTCGTGGTGGACATCAAGCGCGAGCGTAACGCCGTGGCGGAGGCGCGCCGGCTGAAAATCCCCGTCGTGGCCATGGTGGATACGAACTGCGATCCCGACCTGGTGGATTATCCGATCGCCGGCAACGACGACGCCATACGGTCGGTGCGGCTTATTCTGGCCGTGATCGGCCAGGCCGTCACGCAGGCGCAGGCCGAATACGAAGCCAAGTATGCCCGCCGCAAGACGCTTGAAGAAGTTCCGCCCACGGCGCCCGCCGTGGTGGCGGAAGTCGCACCCGTTGCGGCAGCGGAGACCCCGGCGCCGACGCCCGTCCCGCCGGCTTAGCTCTCATTGGGAACGCGCTTGCACCGCAGGGTCTGAACCCGCGTTCCACCCTTACAATCAACCAAGAACTATCAACGATGGACTTTTTGTATGGCAGAGATTAATGCGGCACTGGTAGCCAAACTGCGCGGCATGACCGGCGCGGGGATGATGGAATGTAAGAAAGCGCTCACCGAAGCCAAAGGCGACGTGGACGCAGCGGTGGACGTGCTGCGCAAAGCGGGCAGCGCCATGGCCGGCAAAATCGTCGCCCGCGAAGCCCGAGAAGGCGTCATCGCCCATTACATTGCCCCGGGCGGGCGCACCGGCGTGCTGGTCGAAGTGAACTGCCAGACGGACTTTGTGGCGCGTAATGACATTTTCCGCGCCTTTGCCGAAGAGGTAGCCAAGCGGCTTGCGGCTGACCCCAACGCGAACCTCGAACCCGAACGCGAAGCCGCGGTGGCCAAGATTCGCGAGAACATCAAGATCCCCCGCCACGCGCGAATGGACGTTGTCGGCAACGGCATGGTCGCCGCCTATATCCACACCGGCGCCAAGGTCGGCGTGCTGGTGGAAGTCGGCGCGGGCAAGGAGAGCACCGTCTCGAACGACGAGTTCAAGCAACTCGTCAAAGACATTACCCTCCAAATCGCCGCCGGCCATCCTTACGCTGTTTCCCGCGAACAGGTGCCGGCGGACGTGCTGGCGAAGGAAAAAGAGATCGCCGCCGAGCAATTCAAGAACAAGCCCCCGCAGGCCATCGCCAAGATCGTCGAAGGCAAGCTGGAGAAGTTCTACCAGACGTACTGCCTGGTGGACCAGGGCTTCGTGAAGCAGAACTCCGAGATCTCGGTCAAGGAGCACGTCGCCGCTGTTGCCAAGCGATTAGGCGACGAGGTCACCATCAGCCGTTTCGTCCGCTACCAGATCGGCGAGACGGGGTAGCATTCGATGCTGAATTCAGTTTGCAGGCCATTGCAATTCCAGCTAGGCTTAGGAAATGACAGCGGCGAAAGTCATTGAGGACATTATGCATCTGCCGCGCGAAGAGCAATCACGCGTCCTCGAATTTGCTTTCCAATTGGCGCGGGAGCGCCAGCTTTCGGGGAAGGAGTTGTCGGCTTTGGCGCAACGGATGGTGGATTCGGATGATCCTGTTGAAGTGGAAAGGCTGAAGTCAGAGATCACGCATGGCTTCTACGGAGATTAGCCGTGCCGCGCGTTCGGCGACAGAATCTTCCCCGGAACCTATGGGCACACTTGTTGGAACGTATCCAAAGCCGCCGCATTGCCGTTGATCAACTTGAGCTGCTGGCTGACTGGCTGGCCGCCGAGCCTGAGGTCCCCGATGGTAGATGGTTCAAGCGATTCCCAGGAATGATCCTATGCGGCGAGGGCGAATTGATCCGAACCTTCCTTCAACCTGATCAAGCCGCAATGGGTGAGGAATTGAAGTGATCTGTTTAGGGAGGCGAGGCGCAAAGAGGCGATCAGAGCCTTACCTCGGTCGCTGCAGTTTCTTCCGGTCTTGGCATCCACGGATTGGTTGGTTACAGTGACCGGGAAATTGCGGGACGCGGCCTTGCCTGCCCGAATCTGAAGGAAGCGCGCCACGCCCCCAGGAAGACAGACAGCCATGACTGATCAAGCTTGGACCAGCCGCCGGCGTGTGACAGCGGCGCTCAATCACCAGGAGCCGGACCGTGTGCCGTTCGACCTCGGCGGCACGATTCTCACCGGCATCCATCACCGGGCCTATCGCCGGCTGCGCCAGCACCTCGGCTTGCCCGAGGTCGAGGTCGAGATCGAGGACCCCATCCAGCAGCTTGCCCGTGTCCACGAGGACGTGAAGAAGAAGCTGCAGGTGGATGTCTGGGGCGTTAACCCTTCCAAGCCGCGCGGGATGGCGCTGTTGCCCTGGAGCGAGGACGGCTACGACAAGCTGGTGGACGAATGGGGCATCGAATGGTGGAAGCCGCAGGATGGCGGCTTTTATTACGACATGCGGCGGCATCCGCTGGCGGAGGTGGATACGGTGGAAGGGCTTGGCGAAATACAAGTTTCCCGACCCGCTAGACCCGGGGCGCTACGAGGGGATGGTGGCGCGCGCCAACGAGTTGATGAACCGGAAGCAAGTCGCTTACGTGCTGGGCCGCAACGCGCCGGGCATCTTCGAGATCGCCCTCTGGATGCGCGGGTTCGAGAACTACTACTGCGACATGATCGCCAACCAGGCGTTCGCCGAGGCGCTGCTCGACCACATCATGGAGGTGAAGATGAAGTATTGGGCGCGCGCGCTTGAACTGCTCGGCCCGAACGTGATGATCATCTCCGAGGCCGACGACCTCGCCAGCCAGAACCGTTGCCTGGTCAACCCGGAGCTTTATCGCAAGCTCATCAAGCCCCGGCACACGAAGCTGTTCAGCTTTATCAAGAAGCGCGCGCAGGTGCCGGTGAAGATCTTCTACCATTCCTGCGGCGCGGTTGCGGAGTTGCTGCCGGACCTGATCGAGTCCGGCATTGACATTCTCAACCCGGTGCAGGTCAGCGCCGCGGGCATGGACACGAAGGAGTTGAAGAAGCGGTTCGGCAAGGACCTGACCTTCTACGGCGGGGGCGTGGATACGCAGCGCGTGCTGCCGCATGGCACGCCGCAGGAGGTCCGCGACGAGGTAAAGCGCCGCATTGACGACCTGGCGCCCGGCGGCGGGTTTGTCTTTAACACTGTCCACAACATTCAGGCTGACGTGCCGCCCGAGAACATCATGGCGATGTGGGAGACCGTGAGGGAGTACGGGGTATATCGGGGGTGACGGAGTGGAGGTTAAATGAGTTACAAGCGTTGCGCGAGTTACATGGGTGGCGGCGATTGAGTGATGAACGTGCGAGCTGAAAGAGGGCGGCGGCTAACGGCGACGCTGGGGCTCTGCATCCTCATTGGGTTGGTCGTTCGCGCAGCGGGGGTAACAAATGACCCTTGGACTGTTGACTTCCGGTACGCGCCGTCGTGGTGGCAGACGTCCATCTGTTTGCCGGACGATTGGCAGAAGACGCTGGTCGGCAAGAATGGGAGCCTGCTTTACGATTATCCCGGCCCCTATTCAGGGTTCGGCACCAAGATCGGCTTCGGCCTGACGGGAGATAGCCACTGGGAGAAACAGGAACTGGTGTCGCCGCGCGTGCCGATTGTCCGCACGATTCAGCGCAATGGGAACGTGGAGATCGTGCAGGAGACATTTGCGGCCGCGCCATTGCTGACCTCAGCAAGGCAGCGTACACGGAGCCCTTCCTTGTGCGGGTGGATTCACACACGGGCCAGACCGGTTGGGCGGCGCCGCCTGCCGGAACTGATCCCGGCTTCAGCAGCATAGCGGTCGGCTGGGCCAACTCGATCGAGTATCGCTTCAGGGCTCGACAAGACCGACCGCTATACGGTTGTATTCGGACTGTGCGAGGGCTACCACGCCAAGCCGGGGCAGCGAATTCTCAAGCTTCAGGTCGAAGGCAAATTCGTTCGCACGGTGGATTTGGTGGCGGAGAAAGGACGTAACCAGCCCGAGGTGTATTCATTCCCCGCCTGCGATGAGAATGGCGATGGCTGGATTGATCTCGCCGTGGCCGCAGCGGACGATTCGCCCGACAAGAACACCATCCTCAATACGCTGTGGGTCTTTAGCGGCACAGACGTGCCGTCGAAAGCAGAACTGGTTGCCGGCCAGAGCGCGCGCGCACCACTGGCGCATGTTGACTGCGGCAACGACTCGGAACTGAACCAGCCGACGCGTCACGATCTGGCGCTTATCCGCTTGCGCAATACCGGGGCCAGCGAAGAGCGCGTTGCGCCCGCCCTGACCATTGAGAGCATGTCGCAGATAGCGCTGGATGCGTTCCGCCGGCGCGTGCTGGTTGGCGCGGGGACCACCCTGGCGTGCTCCGTGGCCATCGTCGGCATGGAAAAGGGCGCCGGTCGTGCCGTCCTGCGCTTTCCGGAAGCGGTGATTCCACCGCACGGCGAGCGGGTCTTGTCCTTCGTTGTGGTTCGCGGTCCGGACGCGGGCGATCTGTCGGTAACCCTTAAACACGGCCGAGTCGTTACGGCGCAAGGCCGAACGGTTTTGGGAAAAAGCGCCTCTGCCCTACGACCGCCTTGAAGTGCCTGACCCGGGAGTGCAGGCCCTCCTGGACTCCTCAATCCGCAACATCTACCAGGCGCGTGAGATCAAGAAGGGCTTGCCCGCGTTCCAGGTCGGGCCGACCTGTTACCGGGGCCTGTGGGTCGTGGATGGCTCGTTCCTCCTCGAAGCCGTCACCTACCTGGGCCGCGCCGAGGAAGCGCGCAACGGCGTGAGATACCTGATGAGCTTCCAGCGCGACGACGGCAGCTTCATGCTGATAGACGGGCACTGGAAGGAGACGGGCATCGCTCTGTGGGCCATCACCCGGCATGCGCGCTTAACCGGAGACAAGGATTGGCTCCTGGGCGTCTGGCCAAAGGTCGAGCGCGGCTTCGCCTTCATTCAGAAGATGCGCGCGCATGCCGGCACGCCGACGCGCCCAATGCGCGGCCTGATCCCGGACGGGTTTAGCGATGGCGGACTGGCCGGCAAGGTGCCCGAATACACGAACATCTACTGGACCATGGCCGGCCTGCGCGCAGCCATCGAGGCCGCTCGCTGGCTCGGCAAGGCGGATGAAGCCGACCGTTGGCAGAACGAATATGACGACTTCCTGCCGCACCTTCCACCGTGCCGCCGAGCGTGATATGCGCACCGATTCGCCACGGGCAATCGCTACCTGCCCATCCGTATGCACTTCGATCCGGCCATCCCTCCCCAGAAAGCGCAGTGGGCCTTCCTGCATGCGGTCTTTCCCGGCAAGGTGTTCGCCTCCAACGACCCGCTGGTGCAGGGCAACATGGCGATGTTGAAGGCCGTCGAGAAGGAGGGCCTGGTGCAGGATACCGGCTGGCTGAAAGACGGCATCTGGACCTACTTCGGTTCCTTCTACGCCCATGCCTGGCTCTGGCTGGGCGAAGGCGACAAGGCGGCGCGCACGCTCTACGCTTTCGGCAATCACGCCTCGCCGCTGCTGGCCTGGCGCGAGGAGCAAATGCCCGTCGGGCAGGGCAGCCAGGTCGTCGGCGACATGCCGCACAATTGGGCCAGCGCGGAGTTCATCCGGCTCGTGCGGCACTCGCTCGTCCTGGAGCGCGGGACGGAATTGCACCTCTTTGAAGGGATGCCCGCCAAGTGGGCGCGACCAGGGGCGGTCACGCGGCTGCGAGGCGTTGCCACCGAGTTTGGCCCCATCTCCCTGGAGTTCCGCGTCTCGAAAGACGGCACGACCGGTGTCCTCAAACTGACTCCGCCGCAACGCACGCCGCCAACTCGAATCGTGCTGCACCTCGACAACTGGTCCGGCCAGAGCGGCACGCGCGATCTACCGGTGCGCGAGCGCAGCACGACAAGGGTCAGGCTGAGCAGATAAACCAACCGTCCGCAGCCGGGTTAATCCTTCAGCAAAAGGCGCTGTCAGACTCGACGGTTAATCACGCCACACGTCACTATTCACGCACTTACGCTCCAACAATCCGCCTCTGTATCTAGAGCCTGTCGCACGTCTCACTGGAGTGTATTCGGCGATACTCTGGAGGAACTCTGGTGTATCTCCCAGGAGGCTCTTGTAACATCCTGCGGTTCTGGCACTTGGCCACAAAATGTTGGACTATTGAAAGACGCGCATCTCCCAGATCGAGTAGCCGAACGGCGTGGCGCGTTTGGCGCCGTAAAAGCGGACCCAGCGGGCGGAAGTTGGGGTGAATTGGATCTCTTCGGTCCCGCCTTTGCCATTGGTGGTCGTATAGACGTCCGTCCACGCTGTGCCGTCCAAGGAGACCTGGATGGCGTAGTCCTGGGCGCAGGCCGTCTCCCAGTCGAGGATGACGCGGGAGAATCGAGTGGGGATGCCAAGGTCAACCGCCAGCCATTGCGGGTCGCTGAATTCGGAGGACCAGCGGGTGTCGGGAAAGCCGTCCACGGCATTCTCAGGGCTGTAGTCATTGCCTGGTTCGACATACGTGGAAGACGCTTTAACCGGCTTGCCCTGGGCAATACCAGTCGCCTGATCATCGTTCGCCGCGCCCACCCTGAAATCACGCAGGCTGCGCACTGGCTTCGCGCCGCGCTGGAGCAAGGCCGCTTCGAGCTGATAATCTGCCGGGCTCCGCTGGCACGGCGCAGGCGAAGCTCAACCTTGTCTGCGCCCAGTGCGGGCACCTTCCAGGGCTGGCTTTGTTCGCTGAGCACCTGCCGGCCGCGCAAGATGCGGAATCGCACCTTGCCGTTCCAGTCCTGGTAAAGGTCGTTGATGACGACCACCGGGCACGTCCAGTTCGCTTGCCCGCGGGCAATCGGGACGCGCCACTCATCAATCATCAAGCCCACCGGGGCAAAGGCGTCCGCCATGTAACGCTGGAACTCGGGCTCAAGCTTCAGCTTCTTGAGGTCGATGAAGTTGTCGCACGTCTGGCCGTTGGTCCGTGAATAGCCGAGGCCGCAGAAGTGCAGCACGCCCGGCGCAGGCGCGATGCGCCCGCCAGAACTCGGTGAGCGCGGCGTTGTAGCGGGCGTTCAGGTGCCAGCGCTGGGCCGGCCGTGGAATTGGTGCCCAGCAGATTCTCATACACCTTGCGCGAAAGGGTGGTCGGCGAGCCGTCGCGATTCAGCCACAGCCAATCGTATTCGTTGATGATGATCGGGTTCTTGCCGGTGTTCGGACGGGCGTTGCCGCTCGGCACGCCCGAGACGCGGGCCATGCCCGAGAGCTTGAAGTTGGGGTTGATGAACAGGTATGGATGCGATTCGATAGCTGTCGCCCGGCGCCTGGGCCTCACCGTAGCCGTTGTCCCAGGGGCGGTTCGACAGGTCCAGGCCGCGCACGGTCTGGATGGCCTTGCCGGTCTCGGTCGGTTCGGGTCTCATTTTGCGCGTCCCAGATCACCACGCAGGGATGGTTCCAGCGCTCCTGCATCCACTCGGTGTATTCGCTGGCTCAACTGTTTGGCTGGTCAACTCTGGCGGCCAGCCGTTCGGTGCCTCGCGCCAGATGGGGAACTCGTCCTGGATCAGGATGCCCTCCTCGTCGGCGATGCGGTACCAGGCCTCCGGCGGGAACCCGATGCAGTAGCGCAGCGCATTCCAATGCATGCTCTTGAACTCGCGATGCAGCCGCCGCACCCATTCTTCGCGCCACGGGAGATCGCCGCACTGCGGGTCTTCGAAGAACCGGTAGAGGGTGACGTTGCTGCCGCGCAGGAAGTAGGGGCGGCCATTCAGCATCGCGCGGCCCGTGGCATGGTCCAATCGAAACTCCCTCATGCCGAAACGCGTGCGCAGGGTGTCTGCGCCGGTGGTGGTTTCCAGCTCGTATAGGAACGGGTCCTCGGGCGACCACAGCCGGCAATTGCGGATGGGGATGCGCACCTCCACGGTCTGCTCGGCATTGCCGTCGAGGGTGATCGGCTCGGAACGGCCTTCGCCCGCAAGCTTCCGCGAGCGCGCCTCGCGCACCTGGAAGCGCAATTGCGTGCCGGCCTTCGGCCCGGCATTCCGCACGACTGCCTGCACGCGAATAGTCTGGTTGGTGATGTCGGGCGCGACCTGCACCCGCACAATGTTCGGCGTCCCGGACAGGATCAACTCGACCGAGTCAAACAGCCCCGGGATGTAGCGGGTTTTCTCGGGGTCATACCCGACACGACGGTCGGGGGCAGCGCGTCACGCGTGGCCCCGACGCGCACGACCAGTTCGTTCACCGCCCCATTGCCGCGCAAAGCCGGCCGCGCATCGAAATAGCCGGGCGTGAAGCTGGGCAGGTGCTCCCCCAGCAGAACGCCGTTCAAGAACACACGCGCACCGTAAGCCGCCTTGTAAAGCTTCAGCACCGCGACGGCGGGCACTTCGCCTTTGACCCGGAACGTGCGCCGATACCAGAACGCCTCGCGCTCTCGGGCTGGGTCTGCCGACATCGGCGAACGCTGGTCTGCGCCTCATCCACGAGGCCCGGCACCGGCACCCGGTGCTGGAACACTGCCGGCTCCGAGGCCATGCTGCCTTCCGCGATCTCCCACTTGCCATCCAGGGAGACGACGGTCCGGCCAGCCAGCCCGCGCAAGGGACTCAAACCAAGCCAGCAGCATACAAGCAACCCGGCGGTGCGGGAGATTCTAAGGCGATTTGAGTGGTTCATAGTCACGCCCTTGATTAACACCTGACGAGAGGCCCTGTCAGGCAAAATTGTTGGGCTTCCGGACTGCGCCCACCCTGCGGGTAGCCTCAGGATAGCCTCGTGGTAGCCTCGGGGTAGCCTAAGGGTATATTCAGGGTAGCCTCGGGGTGGCCTCGGGGTGGCCTCCGGGTGCCTACCGGTTGGCCACCAGATAGCCTGAGGGTGGCCGCAGGGTAGCCGCCGGGTGGCTTAAAGGTCAAAAGGGATTGGTTTTTCCTCTGCCGGTGCGGGCTTTGCCTCATTATTAGGCACGGCCTTTGCTGCGTTTTCGGCCATCATGGACGCTGAAACCGAGCAAGCACGAGAAGCAGCCCAAAAGGACAGCCCTTTGGCCTGGAGTCTGACCCGGGCGGGAACGAACACGTCTTGCCCGACCTCTTGCCTGAGAGGGCGACGCCTTTCCCGCAATCTGCGGTCAATCCTGATGGCGTGCGGGGCTTTGGCAGTTGGTCTCGTTGCGCCGGCGGCGCAAGGCGGAGTCACGTTTACCAATTTGGTTTCGTTTGACGGCACGAATGGCTACTCGCCGAGAGGTACGCTCGTTCAGGGAAGAGACGGCCACCTTTACGGCGTGGCCGGGAGCACGGTCTTCAAGATGACGCTCGACGGCACGCTCACCCTTTTGGCCTCGTTCAACGGCACGAACGGCATTTCGCCCCAGGCGGGGTTGGTGCAGGGGACTAATGGCGATTTCTATGGCACGACGATTATCGGCGGCCCATCGTTCCGAGAGGGGGACCCAAACCACCAGGGCTACGGCACAGTCTTTCGAGTTACACCCGACGGCGTGCTCACCTCCCTGGTCTCGTTCAATGGCACCAACGGGGCACGCCCTGTAGCTGCGTTGGTGCAAGGAGCGGACGGGAATTTCTATGGTTCCACACACATGGGTGGCCAATATGACGACCAAGCCATTTTTGATTATGGTACGCTTTTCCGTGTCACTCCCGGCGGCGTGCTCACCACCCTGGTGTCATTTAACAACTCCGAACCGAGTGGCTCTGATCCCTGGGGTGCGCTCGTGCAGGGTAGTGACGGCCAACTCTACGGCACCACTCGACAGGGGGGTGGATCTGCGAACGCCTCTGGCTGGGGCGCCGGCACGCTTTTCAGAATGGACCTCGCAGGTACGATCATTGTTTTGTCCCCGCTCGATGGCACGAATTTCACTGGCTCTATGTTTGGCCTGGTGCAAGGTCTGGATGGCAATTTCTACGGCACTGGTCTTGGGGGTACAAACTACGGCCCCATGGGCCTCCCGTTTGGCAAAGTGTTTCGCGCGACACCTGAGGGCGTATTGACTACCGTGGCGTCGTTCAACGGCACCAACGGCGCTACTCCGCGCGGGTTGATGCTGGCACGGGACGGGAACTTTTACGGGCTTACGGGGCTCGGAGGGACCAACTATGATGGTTCATGGGACGGTAGTTACGGCACGATTTTCCAACTAACTCCCGATGGCAAGCTCACCACATTGGTTTCGTTCGACGGGACCAACGGTAACAATCCGTTTGGCGGGCTGGTGCAAGCCAGTGATGGCAACCTGTATGGCATGACCATGTGGGGCGGCGCCTACGGTGACGGGTTGGTGTTCCGGTTGAGCGTTCCGATGCCGCCCGTCCTCCAGTCGCTCAGCCAGACCAACGGGAGGGTCACGTTGACCTGGAGCGCGGTCGCCGGACAGACGTATCAAGTCCAGTACTGCACGAATCTGGGCCAGACGAACTGGATCAATGTCGGCAGCCCCTGCCTGGCAACGAGCGGGACCGCGAGCGCGTCCGAGGCGATTGGTCCCGATCCGCAGCGCCTTTACCGGGTTGTGCTGCTGCCGTGATCGAGGTCGGCGTGCGGTGCTGTTTCACCTTGAGTAGGCGCCGCTCGAACCTACACTGTGGCTGAAGGCACAGCGGGGGTCGAGTAGCTGCCTTGCCAGCACCGCAGGCGCCGCAGCGGCGGCGAGGCGGAAACCCAGATTCAGACCATGTCGCTGTTGCCGCAGAGCGCCCTCGAATGTTAAAGCTGCACACCAGCAATCGCCTGGAAGCCTTGGCGCGGAGACTGGCGGAAGTCACTCGACAGCCGCTGCGTTCTCCGCTCCAGGCGGAGTTGGTCGTGGTGCAGAGCCAGGGCATGGCGCGCTGGCTGAAGCTGGAGTTGGCGGGGCAGCAGGGCATTTGCGCCAATTATTCCTTTCCTTTCCCCAAGGGTTTTTGCGCGCAGGTACCTGGGGCTAGATGCCTCGGCTCCGGATCGGCAGCCGCCGGCGGACCGCGAAATCCTGCTTTGGGAAATCATGCGGCTCTTGCCTGAGATGTTGGATCAGCCTGAATTCAGTCCGCTGAAGTCCTACCTGGCAGAGCCTTCAGACCTGCGGAAACGCTTTCAGCTCGCCTCTCAGATTGCCAACTTGTTCGACCAATACGTGGTGTTCCGGCCCGAATTGGTGCTGGGCTGGGACCAAGGGGTTCGGGGATGCCCGGCCTCGGGGGTGGTATCTCAGGAAGGCGTGTCCCCGAGCGGGCCAAAGCGCCAGAGGACTGGCGCACTCCAAGACGCTGGCGCGCGCTCCCAGGGCCGGGAAGGCGCGGAGCGTCCTGGAGTGCGCCAGTCCTCTGGCGCTTTTGATCGGTTGCGGCTGAGAGACTATGACGCCGCCAGCCCTCACGAGGTCTGGCAAGCGGCGTTGTGGCGGCGCTTACGCGCGGACAAGCCCGGGCCGCACCTGGCGGAGCTCATGGTGGCATTCGGTCAGGGTTTGAGCCAAGCGAGCCCGAAGCTAACCGCGCTGCCGGAGCGAATCTCGATCTTCGGCATTTCGGCTCTACCTCCGTCATACCTCCAGCTCTTTGGCGCGCTCGGTGGGAGCATTGATGTCCATCTGTTCCTGCTCCAGCCTTCGCAGGAGTATTGGGGCCAGATTGTCAGCGCCCGCGAGTCAGAGCGGTTGCTCAAGGCCGCCAGGAAAGGGGACGCCGCTGCCGAGGAACTCCACCTCGAACGGGGCAACCGGCTGCTGGCCTCGATGGGGCAGTTGGGGCGGGACTTCCTGAACCTGGTGCTGGACGCCGGTGACTGGGATGACGACGCGGCGTTCTCCGAGCCGGTCGGTGGCGACCTGCTTCAGCACATCCAGGCCGACCTTTATCATCTGCGGGACAGGGGCGCTAATAGACTGAGTCTTGCGGTTACGACTGCCGAACGCGACTGCTCCGGAGTGCGCCCGTCCTCGGGCGCAGCAACGTTCGCCAGTGGTGAGGTCTTGGCCCCTCCAGGCGCGCCAGACGGTTTGGAGCTTGCTGGGCCCGAGGACGGGCGCACTCCGCCGGACGGGAGGATTCCGTTAGGCTGGCCATAGATCCAACCGACGCCTCCCTGCGCGTGCATTCCTGTCACAGCCCGTTGCGCGAGGTGGAGGTGCTGTATGATCACCTGCTCGATTGGTTTGAGCGCGACCCGAAGCTGGCGCCTCGGGAGGTGCTGGTGATGACGCCGGACATCGAGACCTACGCGCCGTTCATCCAGGCGGTGTTTGACTCGCCGGAGGAAGGCAACAAGCGCATCCCGTTCAGTGTTGCCGACCGCGGCATCACAAGTGGCAGCCCGATAACCGCCGCATTTTTGGCCCTGTTGAAACTCTCCGCGACGCGCCTGGAAGCCAGCAGCGTTCTGCGGATCCTGGAAAACGGCTCGGTGCGAGACCGGTTTGGCCTGGCAGAGTCTGACCTGGATGTCATCCGGGTTTGGGTCCGCAATACCAATATCCGCTGGGGCCGTGACGCGAAGCAGCGCGAGAGCCTGGGGCTGCCCGGCCTGGCGGAAAACACGTGGCAGCAGGGAATCGAGCGGCTGCTGGCGGGGTACGCGATGGCGGGCAAGGGCGAGAGGATGTTTCAGGGCGTGCTTCCGTATGACGAGGTGGAAGGGGGCAACGCGGAGGTGCTGGGCCACTTCGCCGAATATCTAGGGCGGCTATTCGATCTGGTCGCCAAACTCTGCGAGCGACGAACGATTGCGGATTGGGAGGCGATTCTGCTGGATGCCTTGGAGTCGTTCTTCCTTCCCCAGGCAAAGCAGTTGCCGGAAGCGCTGTTCATCCGCTCGACGCTCCGCGAGCTGGCCGCCCAGGCAGCGGCTGCCCGCTGCGTGGAACCGGTGGACCTGGAGGTCATCCTCGAATCGCTGGAGCAACGGCTGACGGAAGACCGGTTCGGCTCCGGCTTCCTGACGGGCGGCGTCACTTTCTGCGCGCTCAAACCGATGCGCAGCATTCCCTTCAAGGTCATCTGCCTCATCGGCATGAACGATGGCGCCTTTCCGCGGACGGATCGGCATCTGAGCTTTGACCTGATGGCGCAGCATCCGCGGCTGGGCGACCGCTCTCTGCGCGCGGACGACCGTTACCTCTTCCTCGAGACGTTGCTCTCGGCGCGGGAGCGGCTCCACATCAGCTATGTGGGCCAGTCCATTCGCGACAACAGCGAGGCCCCGCCGTTGGTGCTGGTGAGCGAGTTGCTGGATTACATTTCGCAAGGCTACGAAATGCCCGGCCAGGACATCCTCAAGGATCATGTTCTGGTGCGGCATCGGTTGCAGGCCTTCAGTCCGGCTTACTTCACGGGCCTTCGCCGCGCCGGAGTGAAGCCCCCGCCTAACCAGGGCGTGTCGGGTGAGGCTGGAGTTGGGCAGCGGCAAGGAGAGGCTTCGGCCACGCAAGCGACGCAGGATGGGCGGCTGTTCAGCTTCTCGGCGGAGAACTGCCGGGCCAGCCACTGCGGTTTGGCGGCGCGAGCGGAGCCGCCCGCATTCTTTGACGCGCGCCTCGGCGCGCCGGACGTCGAGTCGCGCACGATAGACGTGGCAGGCTTGGCCGAGTTCTTCTGCAACCCCGCGCGCTGGCTGGTGACTCGTCGGCTGGGGCTGCGCTTCGAGCGCGAGGAGGAGGCGCTGGAGGAAGTTGAGCCTTTCGCTGTGGGTGCCCTGGACGGATACGCCATCCGGCAGGAACTCGTTGACCTGGGCCTGGAGGGAGCCGATCCCAAGGCAGCGCTGGGCTTGATGAGGGCTGCGGGCCGCCTGCCACTGGGTGAAGCCGGAACCGTGCTCTTCCGCGGGCTGGAGGCGGAGGTGCAGGGTTTCCTGGACCAACTGCGGCCTTATTATGGCGCGGGTTACGTTGATCCCGTTCAGGTTGACTTCACGCTGGAGGAGTTTCGGCTGGTGGGCGAGATTCGGCGCCTGACTGCCAACGGTTTGGTGCATTTTCGCTGTGCCGGCGTGAAGGCCAAGGACCTGTTGCGGGTTTGGGTCCAGCACTTGGTGCTCAACGCCGCGCGGGGAGGGGGGCAGGCGAGCAGGGCCATACTGGTTGGCAGCGACAGGGTTTTTGAATGTGGCGCACTCACCGGTGCGCCGGAATTGCTTGCCGCTCTGCTCGATCTTTACTGGAGGGGCTTGAGCAGCCCGCTGAAGTTCTTCCCGCAAACTGCCTTGGCCTACAGCGAGGCTGTGCTGAAACAGGAAGCCGGCCGATCGAAGCAGGACCCGATGGGAGTCGCTCTCGCCAAATGGGAGGGCAACCCGTATCAACATGTGCCGGGTGAGCGCGAAGACCCTTACTTCGACCTGTGCTTCCGAAACGCCACCCCCTTGGACGACGAATTCCAGCAGACAGCTCGTGCGGTCTTCGAGCCGCTCCTCAACGTGTTAAGGGAGGCTGAGGCATGAAGCCCGACGGTGTCCGCAGTGCGGCCGGAGCGCAGCCTTTAGGCTGCAGAACCTCTCGAGTCCCGCAGACTGATCCATTGGCGCGGCGGCTGGGCACTATTCGTGGCTTTCTGCAGCCTGAAGGCTGCGCTCCGGCGGTATGAAAACTCCGCCCGTATTTCAGTTGGGTGAGACGGAGTTGCGCCCGGGGACCAGCCTGGTCGAGGCCAGCGCCGGCACGGGCAAGACCTTCACCATCGCCGGACTTTTCCTGCGGCTGATCATTGAGAAGAACCTCTCGGTCCGCGAAATCCTGGTCGTGACTTACACCGTGGCCGCGACGGAGGAACTGCGCCATCGCATCCGCGATACGCTCGCCCGAGCCCTGCAGGCCTTCTCTACCGGGACGACAGACGACCCGTTCCTCCGTGCGTTGCTGATGAAGCATGCAGGCCAGGCGCGTGACCTGGCGGCGCGATTGGACCGCGCGCTCTATGGCTTCGATGAAGCCCCGATCTACACGATTCATGGGTTCTGCCAGCGCGTTCTGCGGGATCGCGCCTTCGAGACCGGCAACCTGTTCGACACGGAATTAGTCACCGACCAGACCACGCTGTTGCGCCAGCTTGTCGAGGATTACTGGCGCAAGCAGTTTTATGGAGCCGGGAGGATACCGGTCATCTTCGCGCTCAAGAACGGCCTGAGCCCCGATGGCCTGTTGCCGCTGCTTTGGAGCAGCCTGCCGCACCCGTTCCTGAAGATACTCTCACCGGTGGATGGCCAGACTCCGGAGTCCCTGGCGGCAGCGCTGGAGTTCTTATTCAATTCGTTGCGGGAAGTCTGGCGCGAGGAGCGAGACAGCATTCGCGGCCATTTCGGGAAGCAGGCCAAGTGGGCCAACTCACCTTACAACAAGGACGACGCGATGGCCGACGCATTCCGTCAGGTTGAGAGCTGCCTCGGCGCGCCGGAGTTTGCTCCGACTGCCTTGGACATCTTGCGCCTGTTCCGGACCTCGGTCTTGGCGGAAAGTGTGTCCAAAAGGGCCAAGCTCCCGCCTCCGGAGCATCGTTTCTTCGACCTCTGCGAGGAGCTGGGCCGGGCGGAGGACCATTACGTCATCGGGGTCAAGCTGGCGGCGTTGCGCTACGTGCAGCAGGAGTTGCCGCGGCGGAAGGACCAGATCAAGGTGCAGTTCTTCGACGATCTGCTGACGCGGCTGCACCGCGCGTTGGTGGGAGGTGCGCCGACGGCGGGCCAGTTCCCCCTCACCCCGGCCCTCTCCCCAGGGGAGAGGGAGTCCCTTGCGGCCGAGCTGGATGATCAGTTGGCTGCCGAAATCTCCCCGGCGCGGCGAGAGGTCCTCCCTCTCCCTAAGGGAGAGGGCCGGGGTGAGGGGGAACAGAGCGCTGAAGTACAGCAAGCCGGCACCGCAAGCGGCGGCGGGTCGGCTCTGGCCGCTTTGCTGCGGCGGCAATACCGGGCGGCGCTGATTGATGAGTTCCAGGATACCGATCCTCTGCAGTACGACATCTTCCAGCGCGTGTTCGGTAACGTAGGGCAGGCGTCTCGCCTGCCCCAGGGCCTGGCCGCGGTGGACGGCGCGGCAGGCGAGACGCCTGCCCTACCTTATCTGTTCCTGATCGGCGATCCCAAGCAAGCCATCTACGGCTTCCGCGGCGCGGACATTTTCACTTATCTGCGCGCCAGCCGGAAGGCCGGGCACACCTACACTCTCGGGCAGAACTGGCGATCCGAGGCTGGACTGGTGCGGGCCGTCAACGCCGTCTTCAGCGCCTCGGCCCAGCCGTTCGTGTTTCCCGGCATTCAGTTCCACCCCGTGGAAGCCAAGGGCGAGGCCGACAAGCAGGCGCTCCGGGTGGATGGCGGGGCGCCGCCGCCGTTGGAAATCTGGTTCTGGCGGCGCACCGGGAAGGAAATCACCAAGACCGCCGCGGCCGAGCTGCTGCCGTCGGTCGTGGCGGCTGAGATTGTGGAGCCTATTGAATGGTGACGCGATGCTGGGTGACCGCAAACTGCTGCCCGAGGACATCGCCGTGCTGGTGCCCGAGAACCGCCACGCCCAGTTGATGCAGGAGGCACTGGGCCGGCGCAACGTCCCCAGCGTGCTTTACACGAGTGCCAATCTCTTCGACTCGCGGGAGGTGGTCGAGGCCCAGCGCGTGCTGGGGGCCATTGCCGATCCGACCAATGAACCCCAGCTTCTGGCGGCGTTGGCAACGGACATGATCGGCTACAGCGGTTCCCGGATTGAGGCCCTCAGCCAGCGGGAGGGCGAGTGGCAGCAAATCCTCGAGCACTTCCGCGGTTACCAGGAGCTTTGGCTGCAGCGGGGCTTTATCCAGATGTTCCGCAGCTTCATGCAGCGCGAACAGGTGCGGCCCCGTCTGCTCGCGTTCCCGGATGGCGAACGGCGCCTGACCAACGTGTTGCACCTGGCCGAGGTGCTCCACGGCGCCAGCGTCGAGCGGCGCCTGGGCGTTTCCGGCCTGCTCAAGTGGATCGGGGAGCAGCGGCAACAGACCGGCGCGGTGGCCGAGGAACACCAGCTCCGGCTGGAGACCGACGAGAAGGCCGTCAAGCTGGTTACTATCCACAAGAGCAAAGGGCTGGAATACTCGGTGGTGTTTTGCCCCTTTTCGTGGAGAGGCGCGAGCATCGAGCACGGCGGGGAGGAGCAGGTGTTCTTTCACGAGCAGGGCGACGGGGACCTCGTGCGCGATTTGGGGAGCGCCGATTATGACGCCCATCGGCAACAGGCGCGCGTCGAACGCCTCGCTGAGAACGTGCGCCTCCTATACGTAGCAGTGACACGTGCCAAGCACCGTTGCTACTTTGTGTGGGGCGCCTTTCGTGACGCGGCAACCTCAGCGGCTGCGTGGCTGCTGCATCCGCCGCCGGCTCCCGAGTCTGACCCGTTAGCGGCGCAGGAACAGCGCTTCGCCGCGCTGGACGACGACCGCATGCTCGAGGACCTGAATGCGCTGGCTGAGCAATCCCACGACGTGAGCGGCCAGCCGGCTATCGTCACACGCGAGCTTCCACAACCGACCGAGGCGGCCTTCACGCCGGCTCGCGTGGCGACCCCCGCGCTGGATTACCGCCGATTCACCAGCACAATCGCCCGCGACTGGCGCGTCAGCAGTTTCACTTCGCTCACTGCCAATGCGGCGGAAGAAGCGCCGGACCACGATGAGCTGGATGTGGGCAGCCGCACAGAGTCTCCCGTGTCCGGCATCTTTGCATTTCCCGGCGGCGCGCGGCCCGGCACGTGTCTGCATAAGATCCTCGAGAAACTGGAGTTCACCCAGTGGAACGAGCCTGCTACCGCTACACTCGTTCGCGAGCAACTGCGGGCACATGGTTTGCCAGAAGATGCCTTCGCCGACACCCTGGTCGAGATGCTGGGCAAGGTCATGAACGCACCGCTAGACGAAAAGGTTCCCGGTCTGACCTTGGCCAATATCACGGCGGCTCAGCGGCTCAACGAATTGGAGTTCTTCTTCCCCTTGCAGAGAATCACGCCGGGGATGGTTCGGAGACTGCTCCGCGAACATCCACTTTTCGCCCGGGGCGCGTCTGTGAGCGGCGAGCCGGAGGGACTTTCTTTCGCTCCCGTGGAAGGAATGCTCAAGGGCTTCATTGACCTGGTCTTCGAGTTCGAGGGCCGCTTCTACATCGTGGACTGGAAATCGAACCTGCTGGGCAACGGCATCGAGGATTACGGCCCGGAGGCGCTGGCGGGCGAAATTCGGCGGCGGCATTATTATTTCCAGTATCAACTCTACACTGTCGCGTTGGATCGGTATCTCCGGTTGCGGCTGCCGGGCTACCGGTACGAGCGGCACTTTGGTGGAGTGTATTATCTGTTCCTGCGCGGCATTGATCTCGCTCAGCCTGGATTCGGTATTCACCGCGACCGGCTAGAGGAAGGCTTCGTTCGCAAGCTCAATGAGTTGCTGACGGGAAGGGCAGGGGAGGAGGGCGCGGCGCATGGATGAGTTTCGGCAGTTAATTGCCAGTGGCGCGTTTAGCAACCTGGATCGGCACTTCGCCGCCTTTATCGAGCAACATGCAGGAGGGGGCCAACCATTGGTGGGATTAGCCGCAGCGCTGGTCAGTCACAAGCGAGGCGAGGGCCACATTTGCCTGGACCTCGAGGAAATGGCTGGATCGAGGTTCCCGGACATACCTGGCGACGGAGTGCTTCCTGTGCAACTCCCCCGGCTTGAGGTTTGGAGCAGAGCGCTTCGGGCCTCGGCAGTCGTTGGGTCACCGGGCGTTTTCCGGCCGCTGATCCTGGATGAGCGTCACCGGCTCTACCTCCACCGCTATTGGGAATACGAGCAAAGCCTCACGGCAGCGATTCTGCGGCGCGCGGCGGAACCGCCGTTGGTGTCCGACTCGGTGACGCTGCGAGAGAAGCTCCAGCCCCTCTTTGCGCCCGAACCGGGCGGGGCGGTCAACTGGCAAAGGGTCGCGGCGCTCGCGGCAGTGCGAGGGAGATTCTGCGTCATCTCCGGCGGACCGGGCACGGGCAAGACTCACACGCTGGTGTTGATACTGGCATTGCTGCTGGAACTGGAGCAGAGCCGGAAGCTGCGCATTGCCGTCGCGGCCCCTACTGGAAAAGCCGCCGCCCGCATACAGGACTCGATCCAGGGCCTCAAGGCGACGCTGGCGTGTGCGGAAGCCACCCGGGCCCAACTGCCCGAGCGCGCGGCCACCATTCACCGCCTGCTGGGGTATGTCCCCGACTCCGCGCGCTTCCGCCACGACGCGGATAATCCTCTGCCCTACGACATTGTGGCCGTGGACGAAGCCAGCATGGTGGACCTCGCGTTGATGGCCAAATTATTCCAGGCAATTCCCCCCGCCGCGCGGGTGATTCTCCTTGGCGATAAGGACCAGTTGGCGTCGGTCGAGGCTGGGGCGGTCCTGGGCGATATCTGCGCAGTAGCAGGGGGACCGGATGCCGCGGTCTCTACAGCGCGTGCCGGGCGTCAGCGGGCGCCCCACTGCATTGCATTGCAGCTCAAACGGAATTACCGATTCGGCGAAGCAGAGCGGCATCTACCGCCTGAGCAACGCTATCAACGAAGGCCGCGCGCAAGACGCACTTCGAATTCTGCGTGAGTCCGACAGAACTGGAGCGCCCGACCTTCTCGGCACTGCACTTCCCAGTCGCCCGAGATTGAGGGAGACGTTGCGGCCTCGCTTGATCGAGGGCTTCAGTCAGTTCCTGACCGCATCGGATCCAGCCGCGGCGCTGGCTGCCTTCGGCCGCTTCCGCATCTTGTGCGCCTTGCGCGAAGGACCTTTTGGCGTCGCCGGCCTGAACCAGCTCACGGAGCAAATCCTGGAAGAAGCGGGGTTGATCAGGCCGCGAGACCCGTGGTACGCGCACCGGCCCATCATGGTCACGCGCAATGACTACAACCTCAAGCTGTTCAACGGCGACATCGGCCTTCTCCTGCCCGATGGCGAGAGCGGCGAAATCAGGGCGTTCTTCCCTGGCCCGGATAATACCCTGCGGAAGCTTCTTCCGCTCCGTCTGCCGGAGCACGAAACTGCCTATGCGCTGACAGTCCACAAGGGGCAGGGATCCGAGTTTGATCGCGTGCTCCTCATCCTGCCTGACCGCGGAAGCCCCGTGCTCAGCCGCGAACTGCTTTACACTGGCATCACCCGCGCCCGAGCCGGACTGGAGCTGTGGTTTGAGGAGAAAGTCTTCCGCGAGGCCGTTTCCCGCCGCGCCAGCCGCACGTCCGGCCTTCGCGACGCCTTGCAGACGGGTCGCCCGCGCGTCGCAGGCCGTTCTGGCCAAACAGCTTAACCCCGCCCCTGGCGTCGGCTGCTCCTGGCAGCACCGCCCAGCTTGTCCCTATCGCCACCCGGGAGCCTCACCGTCTCGTCGCCGTCACCTCACCGTCGTACCTCTGCAAACTTTGCAGAGGTACGACGGTGAGGTGACGGCGAGGAGACGGTGAGGCTCCCGGGTGGCGATAGGGCTGGTGCGGGGCGCAAGTATCATGGGGACAGAATGTTAAGCGTCTGCAACGCCGAAACAGGCGGGCAGGTTCCGGGCTTGGCCTGAGGCTGGTGGGCTGGGAACGGCGGCTTCGGGGGCCGGAACCCGAGGCCGCTGTGGAAGTGCCTACCGTTGAATGTCTTACGCTTTATTTAAGCGTTAATCGGGGCCGAGCTACGTCAGGACGATCTTATCGCCCTTTTTCAGGGTGACGATGGCCTTTTTCCAGTTGGAGGATTGGCCGGCCTGTTTGGTGCGCTGACGGCGGAATTTGCCGCGCACATTCAGCGTGTTGACGCGCACCACTTTGACCTTGAAGAGGTCCTGCACGGCAGACCGGATCTGCAGCTTGTTGGCCCGCGGGTCCGCCATGACGGTGTATTGATTGTACTTTTCGCCCTGGCGTGTGCCTTTTTCGGTCAGGCGCACAGTGCGGATGATATCAAAAGAGTTCATCATGCTATTCCTTGCCTAAGCGCGCTTCGAGTTGCTCGAAGGCATTGCGGGTGAACACCAGCTTGTCGGGCCGCAGGACGTCATAGGTGTTCAGTCCATCGCTGGTGGTCACTGTGACGTCCGGCATATTACGCGATGCCAGTGTCAGGTTCTGGTCCACGGCCTGCGCCACAACCAACGCGCTGCCTTTGAGTTCCAGCGCGCTGAGCACGCCGACGAACTCCTTGGTCTTGGGCGAGCCGAGCTTGAAGTCGTCCACCACGACGATGTCGCCCGCGCGCAAGCGCTCAGAAAGGGCCTTCCGCAATGCAAGCTGCTTGGTCTTGCGGGACACTTTCTTGCTGAAATCACGGGGTTTGGGGCCGAAGACCACGCCGCCACCGCGCCACAGCGGAGACGCAAATGACCCGGCGCGCGCCCGGCCGGTGCCCTTTTGGCGCCACGGTTTCTTGCCCGAGCCGTTTACCTCGCCCATAGTCTTGGTGCAGGCGGTGCCCATGCGCTGGGCCGCCTGGTAGGCGACTACCACGTCATGCACGGCCTGGGAGCCCTTGCCGTCTTCGATGAGCGGGAACTTGACCTCCAGCTCGCCCTGGTTGTTTCCTTTGGTGTCTTTAATTGTAAGCTTCATGGCAGCACTCTACTTCTTCTTGCCGGCGCTCTTCTTGATGTTCTCCGGCCGTTGCGCGTGCGGCAACCAGCCCTTGGGGCGCTTCTTGGCTTCACGGATGACCACGTAATCGCCTTTGGAGCCGGGAATGGCTCCCCTGATCAGCAGCACATTGTCGGCTTCGCGGACCTGAATGACCTCCAGGTTTTGGGCGGTGCGCCGCACCTGGCCCATGTGCCCGGGCATCTTCATCCCGCGCATGACTGTGCCCGGGAACAAGCGCTGGCCGATGGCCCCCGAGCGGCGGTGCCAGCCCTTTGCGCCGTGCGTGGAGTCGCCGCCGCGGAAGGCGTGCCGGCCGACCACACCCTCGAACCCGCGCCCTTTGGTGAAGCCGATGGCGTCCACGAAGTCGCCCGGCGTAAACAGGGCGGGGCCGACCACGTCGCCGGGCTTCACTTCCTTCGAGAAGTCGCGAAACTCCAGGATGCGCTTCACCGGGACGCCGTTGAATTTCTTGATATGGCCCAGCAGCGGCTTGGTGACCCGGTGTTCCTTCTGGTCGTCGAAACCAAGCTGCACGGAGTTGTAGCCGTCGCTCTGCTGCGTCTTGCACTGCAGCACGCGGTTCGGGCCGGCGAGCACAATGGTCACCGGGGTTATGACCCCTTTCGCGTCATAGACGCGGGTCAGGCCGAGCTTCTTTCCTAAGAGTCCTAGTGGCATAAGCGAAAAAATGGGTGTGAGGGAATAGGGGAATGATGGAATGATGAAATGATGAAATGATGGAATGATGGGGTTCGCACTATTCCATCCTTCCAGTATTCCAATACTCCAGTCGTCCAATTCGTCATATCTTGATGGTGATGTCCACGCCAGCGGGCAGGTTGAGCTTCTTGAGCTCGTCCACGGTCTTGGCGGTCGGCTCGATGATGTCAATCAGCCGCTTGTGGGTGCGCTGCTCGAAGGTCTCCTGGGACTTCTTGTCACAGTGCGGTGAGCGTTGGACGGTGAAGCGCTCGACGCGAGTCGGCAGCGGGATGGGGCCGGCGACGCGGGCGCCCGTGCGTTTGACGGTGTCCGCAATGTCGCGGGCGGATTGGTCAATGACCCGATGGTCAAAGGCCTTCAGTCGGATACGAATGCGTTGTCCAGCCATACAAAGAACAATTGTCTGTTTACGGTTTAATTAAATTGCTCGCTCCCGATTCTCGGGAAACGGAGCGCGGAATATACCAAACCCAATTTCCTGCGCAATAGGTATTTCCAAGAATTTTTGGCCTAACGCGGTAATGGCCTGCTTGGCCGGGAATGACCGGCGCGGGAGGGGCGTGCCAGAGGCAGAGTTAGCAGGCCGGCTTCGGGTCTCGTGCGCGCTGGTCCTCAGTGACCGTCTGACGGCCAACCAACCGGTGGGGGGTATCGCTTAGCAATGCCGTTATTGCCCGGCGCAGGTCTGCAAAGGAGAAAGGTTTGTCGAGAATGAGGTGAGGAGGATCATCCCCCTGACAGAGTTCTCCGGGATGGGCCGTTATCATCAGGAGCGGCAGCGAAGGGTACTGCTGCCTGATGAGGCGCGCCAGTTCCTGGCCATCCATTCCCGGCATCTCGAAGTCAGTGATGGCCAGATCAAACTGTTCACGCTTGAGCAGATCGAGCGCCTCGGTCGCGTCCTGCGCCTCAGTGACAGTGTGTTGATCAATGCCGAGGAGGAGTCTGATCGTTCGCCGCATAGACGCATCGTCGTCGGTAACGAGGATTCGCTTCTGCATTATCATGTCCGATTGCATCGTGAGCCTTTTGGTTCTCGTCTGCGCGGATTGGCGGTTCAGGCCGGAGACCGTGGAGCAAGAGCTGGGGCGGGCTTCGGGGCGGTGAGCTTAAGGAGCAGGCTGTTCAACTCGCTCACGCGGGCCGGTTTGCCGACCACGGCATTGACTTCCGGCGCCGTTTCCCCATTCTCCTTCATCGTCGCTCCCCAACCCGTCAGCATCACTATCGGCGTGGCTGGGGAGGCGGCTTTGATGCTCCGTGCGACCTGATGGCCGTCAATACCTGGCATGCCCAGATCAGTGATAACGGTCTCATACGGCTGGGCGCACTCCAGAGCCTCGCAGAACATTTCAACTCCTTGTTGCCCGCTGGAGGCGGTCATGACGTGGTGGCCCAGATTGGTCAGGCAATCCTTAAGCAGCACTCGGACCTGTGGCTCGTCATCTATGCACAGGATGCGCAGGGAACGGGTCTGCCCAGGGCGCGACGTTGCGGTCAGCGGATCGGTTCGCACGAGGGCGTCTCGAATCGGGAAGGTGAGCCGGAGAGTTGTTCCATACCCGGGGGTGCTTTCAATCTCGATGTTGCCTTCGTGTCGTTGCATCATGCCGTAAACCATGGCTAGTCCCAAACCAGTGCCGCCGCGCTGGGCTTTGGTTGAAAAGAACGGCTCCAGGCAACGCTGGCGCGTCTTGTCATCCATCCCAATCCCATCGTCACGCACCTCGATCAGAACCTGCTGCTGCGGGGCGGCGCCTGGGTCCGGGCCGGGCCGGCTTTCCACGCGCGTGGCCAGGGTGATCGTGCCACCTTGGGGCAGGGCATCTACCGCGTTGAAGATGAGGTTGATCAGCGCCTCTCGCAGGTCGCTGGGGTCGCTGGCCAGTAGCGGCAGGTCGGGCTGGAGCTCAGTCTGGACGCGGATGGAGGTGCCTTCGCGCTGAGGGAGGTCACGCCAGCGAGGGCGCGTCAGCCCGACGACTTCTTCAATCACCTGGTTCATATTGACCGGGACGAGTTCCTCCGTATCGGATCGGCGGCGATAAAACTCCCGCAGGCGCTGGACGATGTGGGAGATGTCCTCGCCCGAGCGGCGGATGACATCCAGGTGGCGGCGCTCGTTTTCGGGCAGGTCCGACAGCGTTTTGAGCAGGAGTTCGGAATAGGCGACGATGGGACACAGGGCGTTATTGATGTCGTGCGCGACGCCGCTGGCCATTTGTCCCAGCGCGCGCAGGCGTTCCTGCTGCACGACTGCCTGCTGGGTGCGGCGCAGCTCCTCATAAGCCTCCTGCACGCCCTCGGAGAGGCGCACCTGATCGTACAGGGCGCGGCATTCTTCCTCCGTCGTGAGTACTTTGGCCTGCAAGGCCTCCTTTTCCGAGCGGACCGCAGCGATCTCGGCGTACATCTGTTCCGCTTTGTAGCGAACCTCCTCGAGCACCAGCACAATCATGCTCACGGCGATGAACAGTTGCAACACGGCCGCGACGAAGAAACCGGCGCTGTAGAGTTCCTTGTGGGCCTGGCACAGCGGGTAAGTGGCGAGGTAGAAGCCCCACAGCAGGAAGCCGAGGGACAGCATGCCCGAGCCCACGTAAGGCAGCTTTTGCCTGGCCCGATGAAAACAGACCCCGGCAAACACGCTGCTCAAACCGATGATAATAAAGACCGGCAGTTGGACTTGCATCGGGTTCGTGAACACCTGCGGCGTGACAAATATCCAGACCAGCAGGAACAGCATGAACAGCCCGAACAAGGTCTGCCGCGTCTCCAGGCCGATGAAGCGGACGCTGCCCCAAAGGAGAAACACCGCCGAAATTGCCAGGCAGCTTTGGCGAACCAGGAATAAGTGACTGCCTGGCGCGGCCGTTTGCTCCTCCAGCCCCAGCGTCAGCCACAGCGCGTAAAACAGCCACGCCGCGGTCCAGATGGTGAAGTAATCCCGCTTCGTGTAGCGGTTGAGGTAATAAAAGAGCGCCACCAGCAGCCACACGCTAAGCAGCGACACCACGAGCGCCGCGCGCAGGTACTGGTGGGGAAACATTGAATTGAGCATCTGCAATGTCATGGAGAGCCTTTCATTCTGGTGCCCCGATCTCTTCCATCGCGGGGTTCGCAGCCGGCGCGGGCACGCCCGCTGGCGGAGGGATTTCCACTGGCAGCAGGACCCGCACTCGCAGTTCCTGGTCGCTCGAGGCCTCATGGTTAACCGTGCCGCCCATCGCGTGGACCAACTGCCAGCAGACAGCCAGGCCCGATTCCGCCTCGCCAAGGTGTGCCGTCTGCAACGTGCCGGAAGCCTTGGCAATCGCTCTGATGCGCTCGCACACTCCCCCAGCCGCGCCCTTCACCCCCACCAGGAGGTCCGCCTTCAATCCGCCGGGCCCCGGCGAGGCAGGCTCGACCGAAACCTCCAGACCAAGCCGCTGGGTCTCCGGCAGCCGCAGCAGCGATTCGGGCAGCAGGGCGAGGAACTGGCCGATGTGCCCCGCGTCGCCAAGAAGCTTCTCGGGCACAGGCCCGGAGATCTTCGTTTGAGCTTCTATGCCGGCTGCGGTCGCAGTCTGCTGAATCAACGGGAAGGCGCACTGCGTCACCTCCGCGAGGCTGAACTCGCCTGCCTGGAAGACCGGAGCAGGGATGGGAAGCTGGTTCGAGCACAGGTTGTCAATGTGGTCTTTCGTCCAGCCCTCCAGCGTGCCTTGGAGGGAGTTGGCCAACCGGCGCTGCGGCAGGGAAAGCGGTGAGCTTAGCAGCGCGGAGATGACCTGTGTCAAACCCGCGGCGCTCTGCCGCATCGTTTGGACATGCCCTCGGCTAAGCTGGGTGCTTACCCGCGAACCGTCGAGCATGGCGTATCGCAAAGCGGCCAGCTCCTTCCGGCCATCCTGAATGCTGCGTTGCAATCCATCCCTTTGTTCCTCCAAGGCTCGCCGACTTTGGACTAGAGAGGATTCTGTGGCCGTCAACTCCTGCACCTTGGAACAGAGCGCGGACTGGATCAGCAGCAGCTCGGCGGCCTTCTCCTTTGCGCTCCGAATCTCCGCCTCCTGAACCGCCAGGGTGGCCCCGGAATCGGTAATCCGCTCCTGCAGCTTCCGAATAGAGTCGCGCAGCTCGACTTCGCGCTGGTTTGCCGCCGCCTCGGCCCCAGTCTTTTCCTTTAGCTGGTTGGCCAGGGCCTCGAGGTTCGCTCGCAGGTTCTCGGAGTGGAGCTGCAACCGGCGGCGTTCCGCGGCTTCGGTTTGAAGTGAGGACTCCAGCCTGCCGTGCTCCACCTGGCTTTGTTCGATTTGCGATTCGAGCGATTGGATGGTTCCCTGGCTCGCGGTGTCGCGCTCACGGGCCGCGGCGAGTTCCTGGGCCAGCGCCGTCCGCGCGCGCCCTTCCTCGACCACCCTGGCCGCGAGTCGTTGCTTCTCCAGGGCCTCCTGCGACATCTGGCTGCGCGCCGTACCCAGGTCGGCCGTAACAGTCTCCAGTTCCCGGGACTTCGCTTCGAGTTTGTGCCGTTCCGCCGCGAGCATCTGCGCCTCGGTCTGCAGGCGGGTCTGCGTCCCTTCCAACTCCCGCCGCAACTGTTCCCTGGCCTGCTTGTCCTGCGCCAACTCCTGCTCCAGCGAACTGCGTAAGCCGGCCAATTCACTCGCCTGGCTTTCCGCCGCGGTTCGCTGCTTGGCTTCCTCAGCCAGTTGCGCCTGAGTCTGCGCCAGCGTCTTGTTCACGCTCTCCAACTGCCGCTCGGTCGCGCCGCACTTATCCTGCAGCCTGCTCCGATCGTCCGCCAGCGTCTGCGCCTCGGTCCGGAGTTGGGCCTGCTTTTCGCTGAACTCCCGCCGCAACTGTTCCTCGGCCTGCTTGTGCTGCGCCAACTCCTGCTCCAGCGAACTGCGTAAGCCGGCCAATTCACTCGCCTGGCTTTCCGCCGCGGTTCGCTGCTTGGCTTCCTCAGCCAGTTGCGCCTGAGTCTGCGCCAGCGTCTTGTTCACGCTCTCCAACTGCCGCTCGGTCGCGCCGCACTTATCCTGCAGCCTGCTCCGATCGTCCGCCAGCGTCTGCGCCTTGGTCCGGAATTGGGCCTGCTTTTCGCTGAACTCCCGCCGCAACTGTTCCTCGGCCTGCTTGTGCTGCGCCAACTCCTGCTCCAGCGAACTGCGTAACCCGGCCAATTCGCTCGCCTGGCTTTCCGCCGCGGCTCGCTGCTTGGCTTCCTCAGCCAGTTGCGCCTGAGTCTGCGCCAGCGTCTTGTTCACGCTCTCCAACTGCCGCTCGGTCGCGCCGCACTTATCCTGCAGCCTGCTCCGATCGTCCGCCAGCGTCTGCGCCTCGGTCCGGAATTGGGCCTGCTTTTCGCTGAACTCCCGCCGCAACTGTTCCTCGGCCTGCTTGTGCTGCGCCAACTCCTGCTCCAGCGAACTGCGTAACCCAGCCAATTCGCTCGCCTGGCTTTCCGCCGCGGCTCGCTGCTTGGCTTCGTCAGCCAGTTGCGCCTGAGTCTGCGCTAGCGACTTGCTTACGCTCTCCAACTGCCGCTCAGTCGCGCCGCACTTATCCTGCAGCCTGCTCCGATGGTCCGCCAGCGTCTGCGCCTCGGTCTGGAACTGGGCCTGCTTTTCGCTGAACTCCCGCCGCAACTGTTCCTCGACCTGCTTGTGCTGCGCCAACTCCTGCTCCAGCGAACTGCGTAACCCAGCCAATTCGCTCGCCTGGCTTTCCGCCGCGGCTCGCTGCTTGGCTTCGTCAGCCAGTTGCGCCTGAGTCTGCGTTAGCGACTTGCTTACGCTCTCCAACTGCCGCTCAGTCGCGCCGCACTTATCCTGCAGCCTGCTCCGATCGTCCGCCAGCGTCTGCGCCTCGGTCTGGAACTGGGCCTGCTTTTCGCTGAATTCCCGCCGCAACTGTTCCTCGGCCTGCTTGTGCTGCGCCAACTCCTGCTCCAGCGAACTGCGTAACCCGGCCAATTCACTCGCCTGGTTCTCCGCCGCGGCTCGCTGCTTGGCTTCGTCAGCCAGTTGCGCCTGAGTCTGCGCTAGCGCCTTGTTCACATTCTGCAACTGCCGCTCGGCCGACCCGCACTTGTCCTGCAGTTTGGCGACTGTCGCTTGCGCTGCTTCCAGTGCCTGGGTCTTCGATTCCAGCTTGCTGCGATCCTCGGCAAGGGTCTGCACCTCGACCTGGAGCCGAGTCTGCTTGTCGTCCAGTTCCTGTCGCAACTGCGCCTCGGCCTGCTTGTGCTGGGCCAGCTCTTGCTCCAGCGAACTGCGTAACCCGGCCAACTCACTCGCTTGGCTCTCCGCCGCCGTTCGCCGCTGAGCTTCCTTGGCCAGTTGGGTCTGGGTCTGTGCGAGGGACTTGCTCACGCTCTCCAACTGCCGCTGGATTGCCCCGCACTTATCCTGCAGCCTGCTCCGATCGTCCGCCAGCGTCCGCGCTTCGGTTTGGAGCTGCGTCTGCTGGTCGTCCAGTTCCTGCCGCAACTGCGCCTCGGCTTGCTTGTGCTGGGCCAACTCCTGCTCCAGCGAACTGCGTAACCCAGCCAATTCCTTCGCCTGGCTCTCCGCTGCGGTCCGCTGGCTGGCTTCCTCAGCCAGTTGCGCCTGAGTCTGCGCCAGCGACTGGCTCACACTCTGCAATTGCCGCTCGGTCGCGCCGTGCTTCTCCTGCAGCCTGGCGAGTGTCGCTTGCGCTGCCTCTAGTGCCTGGGTCTTCGATTCCAGCTTGCTCCGGTCCTCGGCAAGGGTCTGCACTTCGACCTGGAGCCGGGTCTGCTTCTCCCCCAGCTCCTGGCGCAATTGCTCCTCGGCCTGCTTGTGCTGGGCCAACTCCTGCTCGAGCGAACCGCGTAACTCGGCCAATTCCTTCGCCTGGCTCTCCGCTGCGGTCCGCTGGCTGGCTTCCTCAGCCAGTTGCGCCTGAGTCTGCGCTAGCGACTGGCTCACACTCTGCAATTGCTGCTCGGTCGCGCCGTGCTTGTCCTGCAGCTTGGCGAGTGTCGCTTGCGCTGCCTCCAGTGCCAGGGTCTTCGATTCCAGCTTGCTCCGGTCCTCGGCAAGGGTCTGCACTTCGACCTGGAGCCGGGTCTGCTTCTCCCCCAGTTCCTGTCGCAACTGCGCCTCGGCCTGCTTGTGCTGGGCCAACTCCTGCTCGAGCGAACCGCGTAACTCGGCCAATTCCTTCGCCTGGCTCTCCGCTGCGGTCCGCTGGCTGGCTTCCTCAGCCAGTTGCGCCTGAGTCTGCGCCAGCGACTGGCTCACACTCTGCAATTGCCGCTCGGTCGCGCCGTGCTTCTCCTGCAGCCTGGCGAGTGTCGCTTGCGCTGCCTCTAGTGCCTGGGTCTTCGATTCCAGCTTGCTCCGGTCCTCGGCAAGGGTCTGCACTTCGACCTGGAGCCGGGTCTGCTTCTCCCCCAGCTCCTGGCGCAATTGCTCCTCGGCCTGCTTGTGCTGGGCCAACTCCTGCTCGAGCGAACCGCGTAACTCGGCCAATTCCTTCGCCTGGGTCTCCGCGGTGGCTCGCTGCCTGGCTTCCTCAGCCAGTTGCGCCTGAGTCTGCGCCAGCGACTGGCTCACACTCTGCAATTGCCGCTCGGTCGCGCCGTGCTTGTGCTGCAGCTTGGCGAGTGTCGCTTGCGCTGCCTCTAGTGCCTGGGTCTTCGATTCCAGCTTGCTCCGGTCTTCGGCAAGGGTCTGCACCTCGACCTGGAGCCGGGTCTGCTTGTCGTCCAGTTCCTGGCGCAACTGAGCCTCGGCTTGCTTGTGCCGCGCCAACTCCTGCTCCAGCGAACTGCGCAATCCGGCCAATTCCTTCGCCTGGCTCTCCGCCGTGGTTCGCTGCCTGGCTTCCTCAGCCAGTTGCGCCTGAGTCTGCGTCAGCGACTTGTTCACACTCTCCAACTGCCGCTCGACCGCCCCGCGCTGCTCTTCCAGCTTGGCGACCATCGCGTGGGCTGACTCCAGTTTCTGGGCCTTGGCTTTCAGCTTGCTCCGCTCGGCCGACAGTGTCTGGACGTGGGTCTGCGATTCCTCCAGCTCGCGCCGCAACTGAGCCTCAGTCTGCTTGTGCCGCGCCAAATCCTGCTCCAGCGAACCGCGCAACCCGGCCAGTTCGGCAGCCCGGCCTTCCGCCGCCGCTCGCTGCCCGGCTTCCTGCGCCAGGGATTTGTTCACACTCTCCAACTGCCGCTCCGCCGACGCGCACTTCTCCTGCAGCTTGCTCCGATCCTCCGCCAGCGCCTGCACCTCGGTCTGTTGCTGGGCCTGTTTTTCGTCCAGTTCCCGCCGCAACTCCCCCTCGGCCTGCTGCCGCCGTCCCAACTCCTGCTCCAGAGAGCTGCGCAGCCCCGCCAATTCACCGGCCTGGCTCTCCGCGACCGTTCGCCGCCTGGCTTCTTCGGCCAATTGTGCTCGCGTCTGCTCCAGCGATTTGCTCGCGCCCTCCAACTGCCGCTCGGTCGCGCCGCACTGGCTCTCCAGCTCGGCGACCTTGGCCAGCGCTGCTTCCAGGGCCTGTGCCTTCGAGGCTAGCCTGGTCCGATCTTCTGCGAGGGTTTGCACCTCGGACTGTAGCCGGACCTGCCGTTCGTTCAGCTCACGCCGCAACTGCTCCTCGGCCTCCTTGCGCCGCGCCAGTTCCTCTTCCAGTGAACCGCGCAGGCTGGCCAGCTCGCTGGCTTGGCTCTGTGCTGCTGTCCGCAGCTTGGCTTCCTCAGCCAGCCGGGCCCGGGTTTGCTCCAGGGATTTGCTCGCGCCCTCCAACTGCCGCTCGACGGCCCCACACTTGTCTTCCAGCTTAGCTATCGTCGTTTGGGCTGCCTGCAGCCCCTGGGCCTTTGCCTTTAGCTTGTTTCGTTCGGTCGAAAGCGTGCCGACTTGCGCCTGCAGCCGCGCCCGTTCCTCGTCCAACTCGCGCCGCAACTGCTCCTCGGCCTGCTTGTGCTGCGCCAAATCCTGTTCCAGCGAACTGCGTAACCCGGCCAGCTCGCCAGCCCGGTTTTCCGCCGTCGCCCGGCGCTCGGCTTCCTCCGCCAGGGACTGGCTCAGTCGCTCCAACTGCCGCTCCGCCGCGGTGCACTTGTCCTGCAGCTTGGTCTGATCCTCTGCGAATGTCTGCGCCTCGGTCTGAAGCCGCACTTGCCTCTCGTCCAACTCGCGTCGTAACTGCTCCTCGGCCTGCTTGTGCTGCGCCAAATCCTGTTCCAGCGAACTGCGCAACCCGGCCAGCTCGCCAGCCCGGTTTTCCGCCGCTGCCCGGCGCTCGGCTTCCTCCGCCAGGGACTGGCTCAGTCGCTCCAACTGCCGCTCCGCCGCGGTGTACCTGTCCTGCAGCTTGGTCTGATCCTCTGCGAATGTCTGCGCCTCGGTCTGAAGCCGCACTTGCCTCTCGTCCAACTCGCGTCGTAACTGCTCCTCGGCCTGCTTGTGCTGCGCCAAATCCTGTTCCAGCGAACTGCGTAACCCGGCCAGCTCGCCAGCCCGGTTTTCCGCCCCTGCCCGGCGCTCGGCTTCCTCCGCCAGGGACTGGCTCAGTCGCTCCAACTGCCGCTCCGCCGCAGTGCACTTGTCCTGCAGCTTGGTCTGATCCTCTGCGAATGTCTGCGCCTCGGTCTGAAGCCGCACTTGCCTCTCGTCCAACTCGCGCCGCAACTGCTCCTCGGCCTGCTTGTGCTGCGCCAAATCCTGTTCCAGCGAATTGCGCAACCCGGCCAGTTCGCCAGCCCGGTTTTCCGCCGCTGCCCGGCGCTCGGCTTCCTCCGCCAGGGACTGGCTCAGTCGCTCCAACTGCCGCTCCGCCGCGGTGCACTTGTCCTGCAGCTTGGTCTGATCCTCTGCGAATGTCTGCGCCTCGGTCTGAAGCCGCGCTTGCCTCTCGTCCAGCTCACGCCGCAACTGCTCCTCGGCCTGCTTCCTCCGCGCCAACTCCTGCTCCAATGAACCATGCAGCTCCAACAGTTCGCCGGCTCGATCCTCGGCCGCAGTCCGTAGCTTGGCTTCCCGTGCCAGGGATTTGCCTAAATCTTCCAGTTGCCGCTGGGCCGCCGCACCCTTCTCCTCCAGCCTGGCGAGCTTCGCCTCGGCCGCCTCCAGCTCCTGGGCGGTTATGTTCTTCCCGTTCTGCTCCGCTGACAGCGTCTCCATTTGGGCCTGCAGCCGCGTTCGGGCCTCCTCCAGCTCGCGCCGCAACTGTTCCTCGGCCTGTTTCCGTTGTGCTAGCTCCTGCTCCAGCGAGGCGCGCAACCCTGTTTGGCTCTGCTCGGCTGCTTCGGCAGCTTTTACCCGCTCAGCGAGTTCTTCGTGCCGGGCCGTCGCCTGGACACTCGCCTCGGCGGCTTTGGTCTCCGCCTGGTCGCGCATTTGCACCGCCTCATCCAACCGGGCTGCCATCGAACCTCGTGCCTCGGTTTCGGCCTGAAGAAGTTTGCTTAAAGCCTCTTGGTCGTGCTGCCATTGTTTGGCTTTGTGGGCGTACTCGGCCAGCTCCACTTGCAGGCGGGCCTGAAGCGACGTCATCTCGGCCGTCGCCTTCTCCGCATCGCGGCAAGCGTGCTCTTTCGCCTTCAATGCCGATGATACTCGTTCTAACTCAGCGGCCTGGTCCTTGACCTGTGCTTCGAGCCTTTGCCGGGAAAGCTCCAGTTCGCTTTGGGTCTTGCTCCCCTGCGAACCATCTGCCTGGGTTGCATCGTGTTCGTCCTTCAGGGCGACGAGTTGCCGTCCCAACAGCTCGTTCTCTGTTCGAGCCGTTTCCAGGCGGTCGGTAAGCCGGGCCAACTCCGCGAGGTGGCCTTTTCCGGCGGACTTAAGGTCTTCGTTTTCGCTGCGGAGCTTTCCGACCTCATTTTCGCGCTCCTGTAATTTGTTGTGCAGGTCGGTTGCGGCATCGCGCAGCACCCGGGTTTGTTCTCCGAGCCGATGATAGTCATACGCCTCGGGATTCGACTCCATGCCGGGTCCGCTCGGACTCGGGGAAATCGCTGGTGCGCGGAGCTTGCCCCGGTCGGAGCCGTTAACACGCGCCGCAACCCGCCGTGGCGGCGGCAGGGTTGTGGGCGGGTAAAATCCCTGTGGGTGCGGGTGTGTCCCGGCTGCCCGGGCGGCGGGTGAAGGGACGCTGCTGGCGAGTTCGCCTCCCTCGGGTGGGTCCGCTGCGGGGGCCTCGGGGCCGCTCTCGGCCGGCCTGGCGTCGGCCTCGGACACATCGGCCTTCTTCAGGGCGGACGTGCCTGAGCGGCCCTTCTGCAGCATGCTGACCGTGACTTTGAGAGCCAGCTCCAACGACGAGATGGGTTTGGTGATCAGGTCGTCACCGCCGGAAAGAATGCTGCGCGCGCGGTTTTGGAATTCGCCATTGACGGTGATGAAGATCACGGGCGTCTTCTTGTGATGAGGCATACGGCGCAACTCTTCGCAAACCTGGAAGCCATCCAATCCGGGCATGTTGATGTCCAACAGCACGAGATCGAAAGGGTGGGCTTTGAGCAAATCGAGACCGGCCTGGGAATCCTTGACGCCCTGGACCTCGAAGTTGGCCCGTTTGAGGGACTTGACAATTGTGAGGTTGCAAACCTCATCATCGTCCACGACCAGCACTCGGCGCTTGCCATCGGGCTCCTCCGCATCCATGTCGCCACTCTGGATCAGGCGCGCCAGACAGTCCACCGCCTGGACCGTGGTTTGCAGGGTGGAGCGGCTGGCCCGCGAGACCTGGAAAACGATTTCAAACAGCAACGCCTCAAGCGCGCTCGCCAGGTCGCTAACTCCCGTGCAGCCGCTCAGCCCCGCGCGCGCGGTCAAAAAGCGCACTCCTCTAAACAGGCTGTTCAACGTCTCCAGGCTCTCCGGCCCGCCGCCCTGTTTCACAAAGGTCAGGCAATCCTGCCGAATTCGGGCGATCTCGTGCGGCGCCTCTTTCAACAACTGGCTCCGGGCGCTGCTGCGACAGGCTTCTTCAACCACGCTCTCCCCGGCGTCCTGCGGCGGCGCCTTGCGGTCAGTCTTCTTGGGCTGCGGTTTGCCGGCCTCCGGTGGGGTGTCGAGCAGGTCCCGCAGAATCCGAATCAGCTTGGTCGGAGTACACTGGGTCTTCAGGATGCCGGCATTGGCGCCCGCCTCTATGGCTTTAGTCGCCAACCCCTCCATGTAAACATTGGAGAGGATCACGACCGGTGTGGCCTTTAGATTACTATCGGCGCGGATGAACTTCAGCACCTCCAGCCCATGCAGCTTGGGCAGCATCAGGTCCAGCACGACCGCATCGGGCCGCACGCGTGGCAGCAAGTCGAGCGCCATCAGGCCGTCCCCGGCGGCCTCGACGGCGAAGCCCGCGCCTTGCAGCCGGCTCCTGTACATCGTCAGCACGAACGAATCGTCCTCGATGAATAGAATAGTTCTATTGGTACGGTTCATACAATTCTCCCGTATCCCGCTCCAAGTCCACCGCCTTTCATAGCACTTGCAATGCCAGTCGCGCGTCTTCGGAGTGGGCAGGTTTTGCGGCTAGCCGCCAGGGCCGTTGATTAAGCGGCGCGGTTTTTCAATCTGCGCCACGCTTTCTCGCCGGCGCCGGACGACCCGGCCTCGTCGCGTGTTTGGGGGTTCACCCGACCCAAGCCGTCGCGAACACGGGCGGGGTTGGTTTGTAGGGTATAGCCCTACAAGAAGATTAGTGCCTTCCCTGACAGACGGGCCCTTCGAGATGGCCTAGCATCCTCGACGTTAGTTTAGCCGTAAACTGGCTGCTGGCAGTAACTTTGGGGCGGTGGCTTGTTGGTGTAATGATCTCTGGATCCCTCTCCAAGTCCGGTGAGGCCAGGGGTAGCTTTCCACAGGCCTCCGCCCCTGTGGCTATTGAACCCATATCGGGCCTTTTGCGCGCCCGGCATCTTGGCCAGTCTGCGGCAGAGCGCAGGGCTTGCCCAGGCCATTGTTTGGGTAAAAAGCCTCTTTAGTCCTGACAGGGAAGGGTGCCGCCGTCATGGTTGGTGAACTCGCACTCCCTGGTCCTTGGGTTGATGTCCCGATTCAGGGCATGACTGGGTCAAGCCGAATGGCCGGTGCCACGCCACAGGTCGCATTTGCGCGGTCGTTGGCCTTCCAGGCCGGGCTGGCGGCGCTCAGGAGGTTGCGAACCTTGCGCGGGCGAGGGAGTGATAGTAGCACCGCTGATGCTGCGCGGGCCAGGGCGGCAGCCATTCGGTCACTCGCATGTCGCGTTGGGGCCGTGGAAATCATTCTATGATACCATGCCAGGTCCAGGGTAAGTCCAGGGTAAGTCCAGGGCGGAGGGTCGGCAGGGCAGGTTTCTCAGTATTGCGAATACTAATATTATCCGCGAAGGCCGGCACGCGGTGCCTGCCGCACTGCCGGGTGTCGGAGCGGCTTGGACCCCGGCCTAATAATAGGGCTGGCCGGTCTCGGGACCTCGACCGACCTTCGGGTAGGCCTTGAGCCAGAAGGTGAAGGCCACGGTGAAGTCCTCCGGGGCGCCTGGATTATCGCGAAACAGGAAGGTGAGCGCCCCAGTCCAGCTCCGCATGTCGCGGAAGATTGAATAGTCCTGTTCTTGCAGCCGGCCCGTTCGGGCGTCGAACCAGTGCGATGCCCGCAGCCCCCAGTTCTCGTTCAGACGCAGCAACAGCGAGCTGCTGAAAAGATTCTCCCCCGGGCCCAGCGCCGTCGGCGAAGGGCTGAGGTCGTCGCGCAGATAGACTTGACCAACACTCCAACTCCACGTCCTCTGGGGGTGGAAGCCGAGCGAGGTCACGGACATCCGCCACTGGCCACCCGCGATGTCATAGCGGGTGAATGACTCGATGGTGAGCCAGGATTTGGGGTTCATGGACAAGTCTGAATACAGATCGGAGAACGTGGTTTGCTGGGCGTTGGGCTTGATGCGCCAGTCGGTGTAAACGTCCCAGTCCACCAGACTGACTACCTGGCCGCCGCGCTTGGTCTGCAGTTTGTTGTGCAAGCCGGGGCGAATCACGTTCTCGCTGTCAATCGAGTCAATGGCGTTGTAGTTGGGGAAGTCAATCGGCAGCAGCCGCAGGCTCGGTAGTTCGTAGTCGAACTGGGGCACCTCATTAGTGCCGGCGTAGTTGGGGCGGGGGACATACACATAATTGACCGATGGCTGGATGATGTGCCGCAGGCCGTCCACCTCGAAGAAGTCGCTCTGCGCTCCCGGCCAGAGCCGCGAGGCCTTGAAGGAAAGCTCGGCTCCGGTGTTGAACACACCCCGATACAACTCGTCGGTCCTGGCGCCGGGGCCCGTGGCGGTGCTGTAGTAGGTGAGCCGGCCCCCCACCCGCGGCGTGACGTTGAGCCAGCCGAAAAACGTCTCGGGCAGCAATAGTTGGTGGAACGTATCGGCCCGGGCCGCCTGGTAATAGGGCGCCATGGCGATGGAATTGCTTTCGGCGAACAACCGTCGGTAGTAACCAACGGAACTCTCGCTCTCGTAATAAACCGGCGTAGCCCCCAATTGCTGGCGATAGCCGGTCAGCCGCACGTCCGGCAGCCGCTCGACCGTTTCGAGGAACTCGTTGACGCGGGGCTGGACGTAGGTATCGAGGCTGAAGTTCTGCCAGGTACTTCGTGCCCTCGACGAAGGTGCTGGGCTGCGGGTTCTCCCGGTATTCGTTCTCAAAGAATTCGCGCACGATATTGGTGTCCCCCTGGTAACGAACCAGGGCCTTGAAGTTCAGGTTGGTGGCCGGATCGGCTTGGTAGGAAAACCAGACGCGTTGCCGGTCTTTGGAAATCGCCGGATCACCCCCGCCCGCGCCTGGATTCTGGTCGTGCAGGTAGTAGTACTTGAAAGTGCCCTGACCCCATTTGCCGAAGTGATAATTCAAATCCGGTCCGGCGCCAACACCACGGCGCTCGCGATAATCAACGTGAGCGGTGCCATCGAGCTCGTCGTTGAGAAAGAAGGTATAGCTGCTGAGCAGGAACGGCCCAAAGCTGCTGCGGTAGCCGGGCACAAATCCAAAGTTGTTGGAATGCGGCCCGAGGTTGCGCGAGTAGTAGGGAAAATAGAAAATCGGCACCCCGCTCACGTAGAGGGTCGCGCCCCGGGCCTCGATTCGCTGGTGCGGGATGATCTTGATGTATTTCGCCCGCACCTTCACCGCGGGCTCGGCCACGTCATCGGTGGTGATGATGGCGTTGGTGGCCATGTAGGTCCGATTCGTCAGTTCGCCATGCAACCCCTGGCCGCCCGCAAAGACAGGCGGCTTGCCGGTCCGGAATTGTTCAGCTTCCAACTGGTGGGTCTTGAAATTGTAACGGATGTGTTCGCCGACCCAGATTTGGTCTTCGTTGAGGATGCGCACGTGGCCATCGGCGGTGACCTGGCCTGATTGCTGGTTGACGGTGACCTCGTCGGCGGTCAGGAATGCGGTGCCGTAGCGGACCAGCACTCCATTGGTGCCGAAGCCCAGGCCCGTCTGGAAATTGAACTCCGCCCAGCCGTGCTCGTTCAGCGCTTCCATTTCCCAGGCGGGCTGCTGCTGCGCGCGCAAAACGCCCGGCAATGCCAGGGCGCACAAGACGAGCATGAGGATGGAGCGCGGTCGTGTCATTCGGCGGCGTGAGCTAACCAAAACCCGCGAGGCCTGCCAAGCGGCATTTCCGGCGATTTCAGCCGCTTGAACAGTTCACCGCTGGCACGTGACCTGCGGCACGCAACTCGACACACGTCTATGGCTGCTAAACTGAAAATGCTGAAGTTCTTGCATGAGACTCGGGGCCTTGCCGCAGTCACTAACCGGCGCCCACCGCCCCGGCAGACCGGGCTGCTGCTGATGCAGATCCGCTCGCTGGGATCTCCAAGTGCCCTGCGACGGCGCACACTGAGCATCGCGATCAACCAGCCAGCCCAGGCGGATATCCCGCACCAGGTAAAGATCATTCATCTCAAGCAGAGTTCTCCGGCAACTGCCACCCCTCCCGCGCCTTAACCCGCATCTCCCACGGCCCGCCCCGAAACGCGACGGGGCGGAGCGTCGGCATATCACTGCTTCCGGGCGTTTCGGCCTTTCCGCGCCGGTTCAGGACAACCTGCCCCGGAGTTGCCTTGAATTGAGGCAGCGCATAGACTTTCTCAATGAATGCACCTCTTGTGGGACAATTCCCCGCGTATCGGCCGCGGCGTCTGCGCCAGTCGCCCGTCCTGCGCCAGTTGGTGCGGGAAACGCATTTGAACGCCGGGCAACTGGTCTTGCCGTTGTTCGTGCGCAGCGGACGCAAACTGCGGCAGCCCATCGCGCTCGATGCCAGGCGTGTTCCAGCTCTCGCCCGATGAATTGCTGCGCGAAGCCGCCAGCGCGCAGGAATTGGGCGTGCCGGCGGTGCTGCTGTTCGGCATTCCCGACCGGAAGGATGCCAAAGCCTCCGGCGCCTACGCCGCCAACGGCATCGTCCAACAGGCCGTGCGCCTGCTGAAGAAGGAGCTGCCGCGACTTGCTGGTCATCACCGACGTTTGCCTGTGCGAATACATGGAGCATGGCCATTGCGGCATCGTGCGGAGCGACAAGTCCGGCGCCCGGATCCTCAACGACCCCACTCTGAAACTGCTCGCCCGCACCGCCGCCAGCCACGTCGCAGGCCGGCGCGGACATGGTCGCGCCCAGCGACATGATGGACGGCCGGGTGCGGGCGATTCGCGCGGAACTTGACCGGCTCGGGTTCCATCGAAACGCCGATCATGTCCTACGCCGCCAAGTTCGCTTCCGCCTTTTACGGGCCGTTCCGCGAGGCGGCGGAATCCACCCCGAAGTTCGGCGACCGGCGCAGTTACCAGATGGACCCGGCCAATGCGGCGCGAAGCGCTTGCGCGAGGTGGCGCTCGACATTCAAGAAGGCGCGGACATTGTCATGGTCAAGCCGGCACTGGCCTATCTCGACATCCTGTATCGGGTGAAGGCAGAATTCGGCTATCCGACCGCCGCGTATGCCGTCAGCGCCGAATACTCGATGGTGAAAGCGGCCGCCGCCAAGGGGTGGATTGATGAGCGCGCGGTGACGCTGGAAAGCCTGCTGGCCATGCGCCGAGCCGGCGCCGACATTCTGATCACTTACGCGGCCACGGACGTGGCCCGCTGGCTGAAGGAGGACTGACTCTACTTGCCCGGCCATCGTCAACGCGTACAGCAGCCCGCCAACGATTGCCAGCCCAACCACGCCCGCCACGATCCAGAAGATCTTGTTGACCTTGTTGTCCTTCTTCGAGAAACCCGCGCTCTTGGTGTCGAAGCCGCCGCTGCGCGCGCCTTGCTCCAGTTCGGTCAGGCTGACGCCGCGCTGCATGACCAGGGTCTGATCCGAGCTGCTTCTTGGAGGGCGTGGCCGGCGGTGTCGGTTTCCAGGCGCAGTTCGATCTGGCCCAGGCGCAGAATCTGGCCGGGCTTAAGGCCTTCTCGGTGACCTTCTCGCCATTGATGAAGCTGCCGTTGGTGGAATTGAGGTCCTGGACCACGACCTCCTTCCCGCGCAGCAGAATCTCGCAGTGATGGCTGGAGACCGACGGCTCGGCAATCTGGAACGTGTTGTCCTCGACCCGGCCAATGGTGGTCTTGTCCAGCTTTCAACTCCTGGGTGCGCCCTGTCATTCCCGGGCTGAGGACAACGAGTTTTGCCATAAATTAGTTAAGTGTTGCGATTATCACTGCCGACCAATTCAAGTCAAACGGAAACGTCAAACGTGATGCGTGAAACGTGATGCGTGATGCGTGATCCGGGATGCGTGGCGATTTGAACGCTTCACGGGTCACGTTTCACGCATCACGTTTCACGCATCACTTCCGCTCAATCATCGCCCGGAACCGGGCAAACAGACCCGTCGAGTCGTGGGGCCCGGGCGACGCTTCCGGATGGTACTGCACGCAAAAGACCGGCTTGGTCTTGTGGTGCATGCCTTCGACGGTCTGATCGTTAAGATTGATGCGGTCCACCGCCACGTCCGCCGGCAGCGTCGCCGGGTCCACCGCGAACCCGTGGTTCTGCGCGGTGATCTCCACCCTGCCGGATTCGAGGTCCTTCACCGGCTGGTTGGCGCCGCGGTGGCCGAATTTCAGCTTGAAGGTCTTGCCGCCAAACGCCTGGCCAAGAATCTGGTGGCCGAGGCAGATTCCAAAGATCGGCAGCCCTGTCTTCATGAGGTCGCTAACGGCCTGCACGGCGTACCCGAGCGCTGCCGGGTCGCCTGGGCCGTTGGACAGGAAGATGCCCGCCGGTTTGTGCTGCAAGCGCCTCTGCCGCCGTGGCCGTCGCCGGCACCACTTGGACCTTGAACCCGTGCTGCCGGAGCCGCCGCAGGATGTTGTACTTCATCCCGTAGTCGTAGGCCACGATCGGAATGTCCGCCGGCGGCAACGGCTCGCCGCGCTTCCTGCGCCTCGGCGGCTGCCGGACCCTGCGGGCAGGTTGAAGCTCGCGCTCTGCTCGTCCTTCTGGTCCCACAGGAACGTCTCCTTGTGGGTGACCTCCTTCACGTAATCCACGCCGATCAAACCCGGCCATTCCTTGGCCCGCCTTCAGCGCTTCGGCGTCGGCGATTCCCTCGGTTGAGATGAACCCGTTGAGCGCCCCGCGCACGCGCAGCTTTCGGGTCAGCGCCCGGGTGTCAATGCCCTGGATGCCGGGGATGCCGTTTTGCTCAAGATAATCGGCCAGCGACGATTCCGCGCGCCAGTTGCTCACGACCGGCGACAGCTCGCGAACGACAAACCCCGCCACGTGCGGGCGCCAGGATTCCACATCCTGCCGGTTCACGCCGTAGTTGCCGATGAGCGGATAGGTCATCGTGACGATCTGCCCCTTGTAGGACGGGTCGGTCAGAATCTCCTGGTAGCCCGTCATGGAGGTGTTGAAGCAAACCTCGCCGCAGGCTGAGGCGCGGGCGCCAAAACCTGTGCCGTGAAACAGCGTAGCCGTCTTCGAGGGCCAGAATCGCTTTCATTCGGTAATCACCAATGTGCCGTCAGACCGTTGCGGGTTCGCGTTGTTCAATCCACGCCTTTCGGCCGCCGACAATCGTGGCGACCGCCCTGCCCCGAAGCGGCCAGCCATAGAAGGGGCTGTTCGATGCCTTGCTCGCGGTGCCGCTCCTTTCAAATACCCACTCGCGATCCGGATCAAACACCGTCACGTCGGCAGTCCGCGCCGATGCTCAGTGTTCCTTTGGGCAGACGCAGCAGTCGCGCGGGCGCGACGGTGAACCTCGCAATCAAATCGGCCAGGCCGAGGCGTTTGCTGTGGTAAAGCTGCATCAGCGAAAGCGCCAGCTCGGTTTCCAGGCCGGTGATGCCGAACGGCGCGTAATCGAACTCCACCTCCTTCTCGTAGTCGCAATGCGGCGCGTGATCGCTGCAGAGGATCTCCAGCGTGCCATCCGCCAGTCCTTCCAGGATGGCCTCGCGGTCGCGCGCGGAGCCGAGCGGAGGATTCATCTTCAAATTGGTGTCATACGCCGGCCAGGCCGGTCGCGGGCCCTCGGCGGCGCTCAGGCCGAATACGCCTTTGCCATCGGTATCGAGGAACTTCTCGCTCCCGGCCATGGCCGCATCCGTAAGCGTAAAATGATGCGGGCAAGCCTCGCCGGAGACGGGCAAGCCGCGTTTCTTCGCCTCACGCAACAGCCGCACGCTGCCCGCCGCGCTGATGTGCTGGCAATGCACCCTGGCCCCGGTCGCTTCGGCCAGCAGAATATTGCGCGCCACGATCATTTCCTCGCCCGCCGCCGGCCAGCCCCGCAGACCCAGCACCGTGCTCCAGTAACCCTCGTGCATCACGCCATCGGTCACCAGCGAGTAATCCTGGCAATGATCCAGCACCGGCAGATCGAACATCCTGGCGTATTCCAGCGCGCGCCGCATCAATTCGTTGTTCTGCACGCAATGGCCGTCGTCGGTGATCGCCACCACGCCCGCCTTCTTGAGCGAGCCGATCGGCGCGAGTTCTTCGCCCGCGAGGTTCTTGGTGATGGCGCCGGTGACAAAGACATTCACCACCCCTTGCTCCGCCGCCCGTTCGCGAATCAACGCCACCGTCCCGGCATTGTCAATCGCCGGCGACGTATTGGGCATGCAAACCACCGACGTAAACCCGCCGCGCGCCGCCGCCGCGGTGCCGGTGGCGATCGGTCTCCTTGGCCACCTGGCCCGGCTCCCGCAGATGGACGTGCATGTCAATCAGCCCCGGGCAAACCACTTGCCCGCTGACGTCCATCCGCTCGACGCCAGCGGGCGCTCTGCCGCCGCGTCCGGGCCCGACCGCGGCGATCTTCCCCTCGCATATCAGCACATCAGCCCGGCCATCGAAGCGGTTGGCAGGGTCTATAACCCGTCCGCCGGTGAGAAGCAGCGAATTCATGCGGCCGGAGGGTACACGCTCCCCATTGGAGTTCAAGCTCCAGGCGCAACGAATCTCGGCCCGGAGAGCTTCTCTTCTTCTGTGCGCACGCGGACGCGCTCTCATAAAGACCCCGCTTTAGGGTGGTTGGAGAGGCAGTTGCGGCTTTTAACCGCTTCATTCAGCGGTCTTCGGGAACAGATAAGCCGCTCGACCCGGAATTTCACACCCTCACGGCCCCGGACAGAGCGCGGAGCCAGCCGGGGTAGCCTCGGGGGAGCCTGTGGGGAGCCTCGGGGTAGCCTCAGGGGAGCCTCAGGGGAGCCTCCGGGTGGCTTCAGGGTGCCTACCGGTTAGCCACCATATAGCCTCGGGGTGGCCTCAGGGTGGCCTCGGGGTGGCTCGGAGTCTGCCCGCCAAAGGTCTTGGGGCGCACGATTCTTCCGGGTGCGATGGCCACACCAGCAGCGGCATGCGCCCTGCCGCCTGCGCAGGGCCACTGACAACGTTCAAGAGCAACGGCACCCTCGCCAGCTTACGCGGTTCGCAACAGGGCGGGCGAGCGGGATTCTCAGGCGTTGGCGTTAATCTAGGCCAGAGAGGCCACCGACGCCCCCGGTGCCCCAGTGGACATTGTTACTGGCCGACCGAAAACCACCCCCGGATAACGTTGACATTGGTCCTTCAGGGATTACTATTTGCCCCACGACGGTGCGGGTGTAGCTCAATGGTAGAGCTCCAGCCTTCCAAGCTGGTCACGTGGGTTCGATTCCCATCACCCGCTCCAATCCCAGCGCAGGGCCTGAAATCAATGGTAACTGCGTTTTGCCCGCCTCCCCTAGTTGAGTCCCAGCATCGCGCCCACTTGCCGCTGCAAGACGCGTCCGGCGCGATAACCCTCAATCGCGGCATCCTCCATGACGTGGCGTCCCACCGCGTCCGGGGTGTCTCCCCACTGACGGGCCACTTGATCGGGCAATTTCACTGTGACTTGCATAACACGGTGCGTTTAACACGCCGCTGGCGGTATTGGCAATGCACTCCTTTACAGGCGGCATTCGCTCGGAAATCTTCTTCGCCGCCTACGCCCAGGGTGAGGAGCCAGAGAACGAAGCTTGGGTCTTGGATTTCACCGAATGGATCTGGCGCAGTCAGGAGAAGCTCTGTTGGTATGACTTTGTGAATCGTCACGGCGTGTCACCCGCGAGGGGCGCGTAGGGCGGAGCGGTGCGCAGCCTCACATCCTCGATGGGGCCGCCGATGGTGAAGTGGTAGAGGCTCTGCCAATCGTGGCCGGCCAGACCGAGTGCGCGGTGCAGCACATCATCGAAGTAGCAGCCAATGCCGGTGCCGCGCACCCCCGCCGCCTCCGCCGCCAGATACAGGGCCTGGCCGATCATTCCGGCTTCCCAGAACAGTTCGCGATAGGCCGCCGCGCCGCGCTCTCGCAAGACCGGCTCGAACCGCGCCAGCATCCCAAGGCTGAACGCACCGTCGGCGGCAATGTCCTGGTGGCAGGAAAGCGTCCGCGCGAAATCGCGCAAGTCGCCCTGACCCAGTCGGTACAGCGGGGCGGTGCTTTCTGAGGCCGCCACCGCTTCCCAATCGCGCTGGGCGCCCAAAGCCATGCGCAAAGCACGCGCATCGTCCGGAGCGCGCAGCCAGAGGTACAATCCAGGCTCCAGCCCAGTGACCCGATGCACGAACAACACCAGATGCAAACGTGGCGGAAACGGCCAGGCATCGAAGGGCGGCGCCGAAGCGCGCGGCAGTGTGGTATCCAGAATGGCCAGAAAGGTTTCCCGCGAAATGTGGGTGACACCGTCGAAGCTCACCGCACTGCGTCGCTGGCGAATCAGTTGACTGGCAGAGTGCCCGCAGGCGGGCGGCGACGGCGGCGGCCACGCCACCCAATCCCCGTATCCGGAGGGTTTCGCACTCCCGGTCAATCGTTCCGAGACGGCAATGGCCTCCTCAATCACCGGCCACTCGACGTGGGCCTGGCTCAACCGATTGGCGCGTCCAAACCATTCGCTGGCCATGCCGGCGGCGGGCGACCGAGGCGCCGTCGCCGCTTCGTTCGCGATCACCCGGACGAGCAATTCCGGAGTTTCCCGCTCCGCGTCTGCAAAATCTTCCGCGCGATCCAGTCCCAGCAGCCGGGCGATCTGCGCGTCATCCCACTCCGGCAATAGTTGCACGCGCCAGCCCAGCGCGGCCGCCGCAAAACGAAGCGCCGCCAGCGCGTGCCCCACGTCGTGCTGGCAATAGCGGAAGGCCCGTTCACCGTATTTCCACGCCTCGCGCCAGGTGATCGAGGTCAGCCCCACGTGGAATCCAGCCGCGTCGGGTTCGGTCCCTTGCGGCCAGCGCGCCCGTTGTTCCAAGGCGTGCTGCCGCGGGGCGTAGTGATAAACCCCGGCACCACCCGGCAACCCTGCGAGGGCGGGCAGGACGGCGTAGGCTTCCGTCGGATGCAAGTTCCCGCTGGAAGGGTTCATCCGCAGATACCAACTCGAACCGGCAATTTCCTTACGGGCGGAAAGCCCCAGGGACAATTCAAGGAACAAGCCCACCGTGCCGAGCGTCAACGGGCGCGACGCCACGGTCGCGGCGCCGAACAAGCTGGCCGCGGGCGGCGTGTCGTCCGGGCCGGCCAACGGCAGCCTGAACACCGGGGCACCGGAAAAGCGTCGGAAGGGGTCTGGCTGCGTCGCCCAGTCAAGGCCGCCCGGTCCATTGGCGTAACGCTCGGGCTGATGCTTCGTCCGGTCGTGATAGGCGATGATGTCAGCGACGGCATCTGCCATCGGCGGGTTGTTGGCTGGGGCTGATTTCAAGTTGCGTAGCCACTATAGAACATCGCCAAAACTTGCTGGTTCAGCACTTTGCCAGCACATCACCCAGCTTCGTCGCTTTGAGGAACTGGGCGGCGGGTGAGTTACCCGCGTTGACCGGCTGCTATTCGCAAGGCGAGACGGTCGAGGAATTGCTGGCCAACCTGCGCGAGGCCGCGCTGGGTTGCCTGGAAGTGTTACGCGAGGAGGGCCGCTCGCCCGATCCTGAAGTGGAGGTAGCGGATCTGGCCCCATGAGGCCAATCACCGGCAAGGAACTCTGCCGGCGGTTGAACGAAGCGGGCTGGGCGTTGAAGCCCATCAAGGGCAGCCACCACATCTTCGGCAACCAGCGTGTCTTTGCGTTTGCGTGCCGTTGATCGTCAGGGCTTTACCCTCAACTTCTCGGCAGCGGCGAGCTTACGCTGGTTCAGGTCGAACGTGAGAAACTCCCGCGCGCCCAGGTGCAAGGCCGTGGCGACGTGGAGAAGGTCAAAGCTGCGATGCCCCCCGGCAATGGTGTGCTGGGCGGAAAGCAACTCGGCACGGCGCCACACGTCCTGGAAGTTGCACGGGGCGAGCACGGCCACGCTATTCGGATTTGGTGATCTCCACCGGTTCGCCTTCTTCGATCCACGCGGCGACGCGAGGGAAATGGTTTCGCAAATCTCTGACGGTGGCTGTCTTCATCGTGAGACCAATACGTATCACAGCGTCAGGGCTGTCAACCGCGAGGGAACGAGACGAACGGGACGTCCAGGATTCAATTATCCGCGCGATCAAGTATTGCCGGGACGCGCGGACCCAAGGCCGGCGCAGCAGTTCTCATTATGGACCACATCGGGTCGCCGGGTGAGGGCACCCGGCCTACAAGAGGGCGGTTTTGCGGGGGTGTAGGCCGGGTGCCCTCACCCGGCGGGGATTGGCCAGCGCCATAACGAGAATTGCTGAGCCCGGCGCGACGCTCCTTGCCCAGCAGCCTGTATTTGCACTAAGCTCCCGCGATGAAATATCGCCGTTTTGGCCGCACGGAGCTGGCCATGCCAGTCCTTTCCTGCGGGGGAATGCGTTACCAATACAAGTGGAACGACGTTCCGCCAGGCGAAATCCCTCCCCAAAATCAAGCCAACCTGGAGGCCACTATCCACCGGGCGCTCGAGTTGGGCATCAACCACATCGAAACGGCTCGTGGCTACGGCACTTCCGAGATGCAATTGGGCCGACTCCTGCCCAGCCTTCCGCGAGAAAAGATCATCCTCCAAACCAAAGTCGCTCCCCAGGAAAGCGCCGAAGCATTCTTGCGCACCTTCGACACCTCAATGAACTACTTGCGGATGGATCAGGTGGACCTCCTGGCCTTGCATGGCATCAATAATCGCCAGTTGCTCCATTTTGCCCTGCGAAAGGATGGCTGTGTCGCCGCGGCCCGGAAACTGCAAAAGCAGGGACGCGTCCGGTTTCTGGGCTTCTCCACGCATGCCACCCCGGACATTATTCTGGAGGCGGTAAACAGTGGCGAGTTCGATTACCTCAACCTCCATTGGTATTTCGTCAATGATCTCAACTGGCCGGCCATCCAGGCCGCGTCTGCCCGGGACATGGGCGTATTCATCATCAGCCCCAACGATAAAGGCGGCAAACTGTACGAACCGCCTCGCAAACTCGCTGAGCTATGCGCGCCACTCTCCCCTATGCAGTTCAACGACCTCTACTGCCTCGCCCGGCCCCAGGTTCACACCCTCAGTTGCGGAGCGAGCAAACCGGAAGACTTTGATGAACATGTTAGGGCCTTGGAGCATTACGATCGAATCCCGCAGACGATTGGGCCGATTGAACAACGGCTGCGGGAGGAGATGCGCCGGGTTCTGGGCGCGGACTGGTGCGAGCGCTGGTTTGAGGGCCTGCCGGAATATGTGGACGTGCCGGGTGAAATCAATGTCCTCGAAATCCTGCGCTTATGGACGTACGCCAAATCGCTCGATTTGGTGGCCTGGGGCAAAATGCGTTACAACCTGCTCGGCCAGGCCGATCATTGGTTCCCGGGTCAAAATGCCGCCGGCCTTGCACAGTTGGACCTCAACCGGACCTTCCAACCGAGCCCCTTTGCCACACGAATCCCCGCCATTCTAGCCGAAGCCCATCGAATGCTTTTCGAGAAGCCCGTCCAACGGTTGAGTCAAAGCTAGCATCTAGCATCCAGAGCGGAATGACATTAGACAGCCGCCTGGTGCTGGGCGATGTGACCGCGCGCGTGCTGAAGCAGGGCCTGGAGGTGCTGGGAATCGAGGCTCTGGAGCAGGTGTGAGGCAGGGGTTGTCATGGGGTGAATACCCCATAGCGCGGGGCTAACCCCGGGAGTTACCGTGTTCTTCGGTTAACGTACAGCAAGGTAATACGAGGGACGAGAGCGCTTTGGTTCCTGATTCGTTTGAATTCCAGGAGGTGGGGTGTGATTACCAATCGCAGGCCAGGCCGCCCGAAGCGGCGGTCACGGCGGGTAGGCGGCACAGCCAGGTCAGCCACATGGGTATGTGGCGTTGGCGCGCTTGCAGCGATGCAAGCAGCGCCTGGCCGCGAAGCGCGCTTTGGGAATCTCTATCGAGGCGCGAGACACTTGGTCGAGGGAAGAAATGTGGGGGGTGACTGCCTAAGAGCGAGGATAGCCTATGCGACGCCCAACCCCGCAAGTTCAGCCCCAGGCCATGAGTGGCGGTTGGGGTGCGCGGCGTTGGCTGACTGCCCTATGGCCTCACTGGCCGTTGGCCATTGTCCTGGTGCTGGTGGGATTGCTCAACATTGTCGCCGGACTGAGCCTCCCGCTCAGTGTGCTTCACCGCGTTCAGGCCTTAAACACCATCGCCGAGTCCTTGTCCGCCGTCGGGGGCACTGCGCAGGCCATTCTGGGTTTGATGCTCCTGGTCGCTGGGATCGGGTTGGTGGGACGGTTCAGCTTTGCCTGGAGCCTGGCCCTACTGTTGCTCGCCATCACCATTGGGGTCAACGTCGTCCGGAAGAACTGGGGTTTAAGCCTGGTGCTTCAGGTCGTGCTGTTCGGCGGTCTCGTGCTGGCGAAGAACCACTTCACTCGCCGCACCGTCCTGGCCAGCCTCCTGTTTTCCCTGAGCAGCATCTTCGCCATCCTCGCCTATGGAACCTTTGGCAGCTATCTCCTGGGCAAGGGTTTCCGACCCGAGATTGCCGATCTCAGCTCAGCATTCTACTTCACTATCGTCACGCTTTCGACCGTGGGCTATGGGGACATTGTTCCAGACAAACCGGAAGCGCGGTGGTTCGTCGTCTCCTTGCTGGTGGTCGGCCTGGGCGTGTTTGCCAGCGCCATCGCCTCGGTGCTGGGGCCGAAGATCTCCGGCGAGCTGGACCTCATTTTCAACCCCAAGGAACGTAAGATGGAGCCGAAAGACCATGTCATTCTAGTAGGAGAAGGGGCCATCGCCCGCAACACCGCCCAGGAACTGCAGCGCCGCGGCGTGGCCTTCGTGCAAATTGTCTCCGTGAAGGAGGAGGCGGAAGAGGCAAGCCACCCGATCTTGCAGGGGGACGGCACCGACGACGCTGTCTTGCGGCAGGCGGGCATCGCCCGCGCCCGCATGGTGATCGCTGCCTGCGAAGACGACGGGGACAACGCCTTTATCGCCCTCGTCGCCAAGGATCTCAACCCGGATGTGCGTCTGCTGGCGGTGGCCAGTTCTGCCCTCTCGATCCGCCGGCTAAAGCTGGCCCGGACCGACCTGGTCTTTTCCCCCGCCGCGGTCGGCAGCCGGCTGCTGGCCGACCTGGTCCAGGGCAACCAGATCGCGCCGGAGTTTCGCGACCTGCTGGAAGGCCGGCCGGAGAAGGGATGACAGCTCGCGGATTCTGGAGGAAGCCTTCCCCAGGAGCAGGCCCGATTGTTGCAGTCCTGTTGGCAATGGTCCTGGTGGCGCGCGCCCAATCCGATATTGTGCAGGACGGCGGCGAAACGCAGCCGGTAGCACCGGCGCCGCCCCCGCCGACCGACAAGGGTTTTCAGGACAAGGCCACCGGCAAGTGGTGGGGCGCACGGCAACAGCTACAGGATGCCGGCATAGCGATTAACGGGTCGCTGGTGCTGGAGGGGTTCAAGAACTTCCAGGGCGGGCTGAGCACCTCGAAGCTGCTGGGGGCCTCGACCTTCGACCTGAACCTGAGCCTGGACACGGAGAAGGCGCTGGACTGGCAGGGAGGCAAGTTTTACGTGGACCTGGAGGATCACGCCGGGGATAACCCGTCCACGGCGCTGGTGGGCGACCTGCAAGTGTTCGACAAGCTTAACACCGCGCCCTACCTGCAGGTGTTTGAGCTGTGGTATCAGCAGACGCTCTTCGACGACCGGCTGCGATTGAAGATTGGGAAGGTGGATGCCAACACGGAGTTCAGCGTGGTGGAGAACGGGCTGCCGTTCCTCAACAGCTCCAGCCAGGTCAGCCCCGCCCTCTTCGTGCTCCCCACCACCCCGGCCCCGATGCCCGGCGTGAATGTGTTCTTCTCGCCCGTGCGCTCCTATTACGCCGCCTTTGGCGCTTACTATGCCAATCGTTCCGAAGGCTTCGGCAACTTTGTCGGCAATCCCCAAAGCTTCGCAGGCCACGCAGTTCGGCGCTTTCCTGATCGGCGAGATGGGATGGCGCTGGCGGGACGCTCCCGTCTTTGGCAAGGCGGGTAACTTCAAGCTGGGCGCGTGGTGGCATACAGGGACCTTCGACCGCCTGGACGGCGGGCAACAGCAAGGCACCGGCGGCTATTACGTCATCTTCAACCAAACCCTCTGGAAACCCGCCGGCCCCACCGACCCGGGCCGGGGCGTGCGAACCTTTCTCGAACACGGAGGCACCCAGTCCACCATCAGCAACATTGACAGCCATTTCGGGGGAGGCGTTACCTGGACCGGCCCCCTGGCCGCCCGCCCGCAGGACATCGTGGGTGCCTGCGCCCAGTATGCGCACATCCCCACGCAAGCCGCGCTGCCGCATTCCTACGAACTGGCCCTGGAAGGGTTTTACCGGCTGCAGCTCTTGAGGTGGGCCGTGCTGATGCCGGACTTGCAGTACATCGTTCATCCGGGCGGCGAGTATCCCAATGCCCTGGTGGGAACGCTGCGCCTGATAATCAACTTCTAACCTTCATTCCCCGTGGCGCAAACACGAATGTGTGGAATAGTTCAGAGAGAAGCTGTCGGGCAAATTCAGAGTTCGCGTTTAGAGGCTGTCTGTCCCAAGGGTAATGAACTCGGAGATCCAAGGCTCAAGATCGGCGCCCGGTTTTGCGGGCCGGGTCGCCCGCGCTTTCCTTGATTCAAAGCTCACCCCGCTGTTCATCATCACTTCCCTGATGCTGGGGGTGGCGGCGGCGTATTTGCTGCCGCGCGAGGAGGAGCCGCAAATCCGCGTGCCGATGATTGACGTCATGGTCTCGCTCCCGGGCTTCGAGCCGAAGGAGGTTGAGGAGATGGCCACCGTCCCCATGGAGAAGCTGCTGTGGGAAATCCCGGGCGTCGAATACATCTATTCCACCTCCAGCCCCGGCCGGAGCCTGGTCATCGTCCGGTTCAAGGTGGGAGAGGACGTCGAAAAGAGCCTGGTCAAGCTGAACCAGAAGCTGCAATCCAATTTCGACCGCATTCCGCCGGGCGTCTCCTTCCCGCTCATCAAGCCCAAGTCCATTGACGACGTGCCGATCCTGGCGCTGACCTTTCATAGCGCGCGGCAGGACAGTTACACGCTGCGCCGCCTGGTGGTTCAACTTGATGAGGCCATCAAGCAGGTCCCGCAGGTGGCGGAGACCACCATCCTGGGCGGCGTGCGCCGCCAGGTGCGGGTGCTGTTGGACCCGGCCCGGCTGGCCTCGCGTCACCTCTCGCCCCTGGAGTTGGTGCCCCGCCTGCAACAGGCCAATTCCCAGGCCCTGCCCGGGGACCTGACCAGCCAGAACCAGGCGATTGTCCTGCAGACCGGCGGATTCCTCAAATCCGCAGAGGACGTCGGCAACGTGGTGGTGGGGGTTTATGGCGAGCGCCCGGTCTATCTGCGCGACGTGGCCGACATTGTGGATGGGCCGGCGGAGCCCTCGGACTATGTCCTTTATGGCGAGGGGGTCGCCGCCTCGGCCCTGGCCCACGAAGAACCGGCTGTGACGTTGACCATCGCCAAACGGCCCGCCGCCAACGCCATCACGGTCGTGGATGCGGTCCTGAGAAAGGTCCGGGCGCTGCAAGACACGTTTATCCCCGCCGACGTGCAGATGACCGTCACGCGGGATTACGGCCGCTCCGCCGCGGAGAAGTCGAACGAGCTGCTGTTGCACATGGGCATCGCTGTGGTGAGCGTGGCGTTCTTAATCCTGCTGGCGCTGGGTTGGCGCGAAGCCGGTGTGGTAATCATCGCCATCCCCTGCACGCTCGCCCTGACCTTGCTGGTCTTCTACCTCTACCCCTTCACCCTCAACCGGGTGACGCTCTTCGCGCTGATCTTTTCCATCGGCATTCTTGTGGACGACGCAATCGTAGTCGTGGACAACATTGCCCGCCACCTGCGCCTGCCCCAAAGCCGGGGCCGGAACTGGAGAGAGGTGGCGGTCGAAGCGGTGGATGAGGTGGGCAACCCGACCATCCTGGCGACCTTCGCCGTTATCGCCGCCGTATTGCCGATGGCGATGGTAGGCGGGATGATGGGTCCGTACATGAGGCCGATCCCCATCGGCGCCACCGCCGCCATGCTCTTCTCGCTGGCGATTTCCTTCGTGATAACGCCGTGGGCCAGCGTTCGCCTGCTGCGATGGAGACGCGGGGCTTCGCCGGGCGGAGAGCCGGCCGGGGAGGCGCCTGCCGCGCGATTCGGCCTGCTGGCGCGTGTGTATCGAGCCGTCATGCGGCCCTTGATCGCTCATCGGTGCTGGCGTTATGGCCTGCTGGCCTTGCTCGGGCTCCTGCTGTTGGGAGCGCTGGCGCTGGTGGGGATCGGCTGGGTGCAGGTGAAGATGCTGCCGTTCGACAACAAGAGCGAGTTCGACGTGGTACTGAACATGCCGGAAGGCAGTTCCCTGGAGGAGACGGCTGGGGTGGCGCGGGAGATGGCGGCGGCGGTGCGCCAGGAACGCGAGGTGCTCAACTACCAGGTCTATGTCGGCATCCCGGCGCCCGTCACCTTCAACGGGTTGGTGCGCCACTATTACCTGCGCCGGGGCGCCCACTATGCCGAAGTCCACATCAACCTTGTGGGCAAGAGCCAACGCCATGCGCAGAGCCACGCCATCGCGCAGCGGGTCAGGCCGCGCGTGGCCGCGATCGCGGCCAAGTACCGCGCACATGTGGCTGTGGTGGAGATCCCGCCCGGCCCGCCGGTGCTGGAAACGCTGGTGGCCGAAGTCTATGGGCCGAGCGCCAAGGACCGCCTCGCCCTGGCCCGGCAGGTTCTCGAGGTCTTCGAGCAGACTCCGGGCGTGGTGGACGCGGACTGGTACGTGCAAGCCAATCAGCCGAAGGCACGTTTCATCATAGACAAGGAGAAGGCGGCATTGAACGGCATCAGCACCGAAGCCATTTCCCAAACCCTGGCGATGGTCGGCGACGGCCAGTCTGCCGGGTTGCTCCACGTGGCGCGCGAGAAGGAGCCGGTGGAACTGTGGCTCCAGGCGCCACGCCGCGACCGCAGCCGGCCGGAGGACCTGCTGGCGCTGAAAGTAGCTTCGGCTCAGGCTCCGGCCCCGGCCGGCGCCGCCTCCCCAGCGCCCCCGCGTCTGGTGCCTTTGCTGGAGTTGGTCAGGATTGAGCGCACCGTCATTGACCAGAGCATCTACCGCAAGAACCTCATGCCTGTCACCTATGTCGTTGGTGATGTGGCCAAGGTCATCCAGAGCCCGGTCTATGCGATCCTGAAGATGGACCCGTTGCTGCGGCGGCTGAAACCCGCCGAGTATGGAGGCACCGAGCCGGTGATGCAGATCAACAACTACGACATGCCCTTCACCGAGAACCAGCCCGTGATTAAGTGGGACGGCGAGTGGCATATCACGATCGAGGTCTTCCGCGACCTGGGCCTGGCCTTTGCCGCCGTGCTGGTGCTGATCTACGTGTTGATGGTGGGCTGGTTCCGCTCGTTCGTGACGCCACTCATCGTGATGGTGGTCATCCCATTCTCGCTGGTCGGCATCCTGCCGGCGCATGGGCTGCTGCACGCCTTCTTTACGGCGACCTCGATGATCGGCTTCATGGCGGGAGCCGGCATCGTCGTTCGCAACTCGATTATCCTGGTGGACTTCATTGAGCTGCGCCTGGCCGAAGGGATGCCGCTGGCCGAAGCGGTGGTGGATGCCGGGTTGGTGCGCTTTCGCCCGATTATGCTGACCGCGCTGGCGGTGGTCGTGGGGGCCTCGGTCATTTTGAGCGATCCCATCTTCCAGGGCCTGGCGATATCCCTGATGGCCGGGTGGCCTGGTCTCGATGCTGGTCAGCCCCATAGTCGTTCCCGTGCTCTACTTCATGGTCGAGTCGCATCTTGAGCGGCGTGCGGCTTAATCGGTGCGATTTGCGCGACAAAACCGCCATCCAGTGCCACGTGGAGGCTGAGCTTGTCCGCCGCTGAGAGGGTCAGCGACTCGGTAGCAAGGTGGTTCGGGTCGGATTCCGCGTCGGAAGCATCTTTCCAAATCCTGGCAGTGTAACGCCCGGGCCCAAGAAACGTGAGTGGAAGAGCCAGTTCGCGCGGCCCCTTGGCCGACATTCCACCCAGGTACCACGTCGCGCCCTTCCGCCGGGCAGTGACCAGCAACTCCCCGACCTGGCCGGCCAGCACCTTCGTTTCGTCCCACCACGTCGGCACCAGTTCCAGGAAATCGAATCCGGGCTGGCCTTCATAAGCAGTGGGATAATCGGCGACCATGGGGTTTGGGTTGTCGAAGCATACATACATCGCCAGCATGTGGCAGCGCGTGCCCAGCACGTTGGGCGCGACGTTGTGGGGCTTGAATTGAGCCCGCGGCACGGCTCTGAATCCACCCAGGTGGTAATCCATCGGCCCGGCGATCAGCCGCGTGAAGGCCATCATGAGGTCGTGCTCCGGCGTGCACCGCTCGCTCCACTTGAGGTATTCCAGATTGAGCGCGCCCTCGTGATTCATGAGATTCGGATAGGTGCGCTGCAAAGCCGGTGGGCTTCCAGACGCCGTGGAAATGAATCATGATGTGGTGGCGGGCGGCCGCCTGCAGGATCGCCTCCGCGAACTCGACGGACCCCTGGTCGTCATGGTCGAAGAAGTCCACCATCATGCCGCTCCAGCCGAGTTTCTCGAACGCAGCGAACGCCTCCTCCACCCGCCCGCGGAGCGCGGCCTGATGCACCCACGTCCACAACCGCATGCGCCTTGGAGTCCGCATAGTGCCGGATGGCCGCGAGGTCGAAGCCAGGGCGGGGGCGGGTGACGTCGGTGTCCGGCCCCGGCTCGACGCCCGGCTTCGACTGCTGATACCACGGCGTGACCGTGCCTTCGGTGGAGGTCAGGAGTGTGTCGGGATACCGTGGCTCGCGCAGAAGTCTATGTATTTCCTGGCCATGTCGAAGGAGAGAATGGGTTCCCCGCGATGGCCGTCATAAACATCCCCATTCCACCAGGGGAAAGTGATCTTGCCGGGCTTGATCCACGACACGTCTTTGATTGCACGAGGGATCGTTCAAGCAATAGATCGTTTCTGATTCGAGCAACGCACCCGGGCGGTCTCCGATAAGCACCACGCGCCAGGGGGTCCGCATCGGCAGCGGACGCACGACCTTCGTTCCATCCGGGCGGGGCGTGAGCTGGCAGACCAAATCACGGTCGACTCTTCTCCCCGACTGGCGGCATCAGCGACATGCCCGCGTAGTGGCGCAACGACGCCTCCGTGATCGCTACATATGTGCCGTCCGGCCAGGAAAATGTCAGAGGCATGTCCAGCAGCGCGTCCTTTCGGATGTCGCTATACGCAACGTCGCGTAACGTTATGCTCGTGCGATGTCCTGTAGTTCTCGAGGTATTGCACGAAGGCGGTGGGTTCGCCTTCCAGGCGGAAGGAGGTGGTCTCGTTGGTGATGCTAACGGAAGTTGCCTGCTTTTGGGCCGGCAACTCGTAGCGCAGGGCAATGGCATCGTCGTAACAACGGAAGACCACATCCACGCGGCGATGCTGGGGAGTCTGCATGAAGTAGCGGACTTCGTGAAAGCGGTTGTTCGCATGGTCTGACTTGCCGAACAGCACCCGGATGCGCTCGTCCACGGATCTCCTGCGGGCGCGCAAAACCCGTGCGCCGACCATCCAGTCGCCAGCATCCGCGGTTGCCAACCCCAAACCGCATCCGGTCAGGATCGGCTTGCCACCAAGCGTGGCCGACCAGCGCGGGCTCTCGGCCGACCCCTTCTCCGGCATTTGGATTGAGATCCGTATCCGGCCATCGGGCGAAACCAGCAGGTCGGGTTTCCCGGCTGCGGCGTGCGAGGCGCCGGCGGCCAGGAACAAACCAAACGTGACTGAGAGGCAGGCTCCCTTTGTGAACCCATTATGGCGCAAGTTGAAAAGCCGGGCATTCATCTATGTTATTACCCGCAAACCGCCAGCGGGTGCTTCGGATTCCGAGCGGGGAGAATAGCCGAGCGGAAACCCTGGCGCAAACCCAAACAGGTTCAAAACCCAGCAGGCTGGTCATTGGGGAAAAGAATTCAGAAATGCCTACTTTGCAACAAAAAGTATAAGCCGGCATCGGATTGCCACCAGCGGCATCATTGCTCCCGCATGGTCCGTTGGCTTCTGAAATGGCTCGGAGGCGGCCACATTTGCCTGCGTGAGAAGACCGGTAACAACGAATCCTGGGGGTGACTTTGAACAAAACTGCGCCGAGCATGTCATAGACTTTGTAAGGCAAAGTAAATCAACCGCATGAGACTCTGCAACCTGTATAGGCTGACATCTGCTCCTTCAACCAACATGAAACCCCCGCTGATCTCATGAAAATACTCCTCGTTAACCCGCCGCACCCGTCTATCGGAAGCCGCATCCCGCGGGAACACCTGCCGCCCCTTGGGTTACTCGCCCTGGGAGGCCCCTTGCTGGATGCGGGCCACCGGGTGGAACTGTTAGACGCCGAGTTCGGACCGATGACAGTGGCGGACGTGGCCTCGGAGGTCCGGCGCCGCGCCCCTGATGCGGTTCTCTTGGGCCACTCGGGCTCGACGTCAGGACATCCGGTTGCGGCCCGGATCGCCCGGGCCGTGCGAGACGCGCTGCCTGGCGCATGGATCGTTTATGGTGGCGTGTTCCCCACTTTCCACTGGTCCAGGATTATGGAGCAGGAACCTGCCATTGATTTCATCGTGCGGGGTGAAGGGGAGGGGACGGCAGTCCGGCTTTTGAGCAAGCTCGACCGGGAGCAAGCGTTGGATAGGGTGCCTGGAATCGTGTTCCGCGAGGGGACCATACCTGCTTCCAGGCGGGTGACCGAGGAATTCCCCTGCACGGTCGGTCGTGTGGTGGCGACTCCGACCGCTCCGGTCATCCGTGACCTGGATGCGTATCGGGTGGGATGGGAACTGATTGACCATAGCCGCTATACCTATTGGGGAAACCGTCGCGCCGTAGTGGTGCAATTCTCCCGTGGCTGTCCGCATCATTGCTGCTACTGCGGCCAGCGCGATTTTTGGCGAACGTGGCGGCACCGCGATCCAGTAAGATTTGCGGCCGAGCTCGCCCGCCTGCATCGCGAGCACGGAGTAGAGGTCATCAACTTCGCCGACGAGAATCCCACTGCCTCCCGCGCCGTCTGGCGGGCGTTTCTGGAGGCGCTCATCGCCCAGAAGGTCTCGCTCATCCTCGTCGCTTCCACGCGAGCAGGCGACATCGTGCGGGACGCCGATCTCCTGCACCTTTATAAGCGTGCCGGGGTAGCCCGGTTTCTGCTCGGGATCGAGAGCACGGATGAAAGCACCCTGCGGGCGATCCGCAAGGGAAGCACACAGGCCATTGACCGCGAGGCGATTCGCCTGCTCAGAAAGCATGACATTATTTCGATGGCCGCCTGGGTGGCGGACTTCGCGCAGGCCAAAGACCGGGACTACTGGCGCGCGCTACGGCAGATCCTTTCCTACGACCCAGATCAAATCCAGGCTCTTTATGCCACCCCGCACCGGTGGACTCCGTTTGCGCGACAAGAGGCCGACCGCCGTGTCATCCAGACCGATCTCGGCCGTTGGGATTACAAACACCAGGTCCTCGAGAGCAAGATCGTGCCGAATTGGCGGGTGCTGTTGTGGGTGAAGGTGATCGAGGCGGTCGCCCAGATGCGGCCGAAGTCGCTTTTCAGGCTGCTGGCCCATCGTGATCGAGGCTTTCGGGCGGCGATGCGCTGGTATTACAGCATCGGCCGACGGGTCTGGCCCTACGAGCTTTGGCACTGGCTTTTGCGCGACCATCGCATCCGGCGCGGCCCCACGCTCGCAGAATTCCTCGGCGATGCGCTGGAAACCCAAGCTCCGAATTCCCCCGCGCCTCTGCGACCGCAGGGGAGGCGGGATTGGCAGCCCGCGCTCGCGGCTGGTCATCGTTCCGGCGTGTGGGCGAAAGCAAACCCACTGCAGTTTCGACAAAGGTGGGTGAAGTCTGCCGATGCCCCCATAGCCTCGCCGTAACCTCTCCGTAGCCTCCCCGTAGTACCCTCTTATGAGATAAGAGGGTACTATGGCGAGGCTACGGCGGGGTGCTGGTGGGATCACGGGGGTATGAGCGGGAACGGGCCGAAAGGATGGGGAGGGCTGCGGGAGGAAGGGCTGGCCTTTTCGGGGAGCCAGGCCGGGTGCGGAGTGGCCGCCGGGAGGCGGGAGCCCGGCAAAGACCGAGGGCCGGGGCGCGGTCCGGCGGCGAGATCTCCAGGAAATATAGTACTTTCCACAGGGGCCCAAACTGCACTGGGCCGGGGGGCGACTGCGGGGAGGCGGCGGGCGTCGTTATGCCGCTGCGGCGGGGACGCGGGCGCGGGTCACCTTTGGGACATCGGTCCAGCCGTCAATGTGCTGGCAGGTGCGAATCCAGATGGCCATGCCGGCTTTCGGCACGCCATGCCGGGCAGCGTAAAGCTCGGTGATATCGCTCCAGCCGTCGGTGGGGGGCGGCAGCAGCCCCAGGAAGGGGAACTTCTGGACGCAGCGGACCCCACTCCGGACCGGCTTGGCGCCTTGCAGCAGGGTATATTGGGCCGGCTGACTGGGGACGCGCAGCTTGGGCGTAATCTTGCCGCCCGTGTTAGTAATGACCAATTCGGCCATCGGGTTGGGACGGAAGGCGGGCTCAGCGGGTGGGAGGTCGAACTGGGGTAGGCCAAGGTCGGCGCGCCGGGTATTCAAGCTTACGAAGAAGTGGTAGCCAGTGAGGCGCACCTGCCGGCCCCTTTCGGTTACAAAGTATCTGTCGGCCGCGGCCAGGCGCAAGGCAGCTCGTTGTTCGGGGGTGAGAGTGCGCCAGCGACGGAAGACAGCGCGGACATTGTTGCGGTGGCCCTGTTGCTCGGGGGTGCGGGGATTGCGTGGGCCCAGTTGGCCGCCGTTTTAGGGCTAAACCGGCTTACGGGAATTGGAATGCGCGGTAGAAGCGCGTCGGGGCGTTGCCGGCATCGGGGTCGGTGTAGAACAGCACATTGGTGGTCGTGGTGTTGGTAAAGATCGGCACCCACCCCGCCAGGTTTGTGCCAGCCTCGATTACCAGTGTGCCGGGCTGCAGCACATCGTCCACCCGCATTTGGAAAGCGCCATTTGTCAGTTGGAGGCCGGTCACTACCGGGGACGGCACACAGATGTATTTGACGGTAGCAAAATCACAATTTCCCTCGCCGTCGAGCGATTGCCCCGCCACGATTACGTTACCGGCGCGGTCCACCGCAACGGCGTTGGCTTGATCCCAACCGTTCCCCGAACCATTATAGCAGTTGGTCCAGAGGGGTAAGCCCGTGCTCGAATACTTAATTGTTGCGTAATCTTTGCCGCTGCCGCTGCCGGAAGAATACCCGGTCACGATCACGCCGTTGTTGCCGTCCACCGCCAAGGCGTTGCCGTAGTCGCTGTCGTTCGCAGGCCCGTTGTAACGGTTGGTCCAAAGCGGCAAACCGGCGCTCGAATACTTGATCGTCGCCCAATCAACGTTTAGGCCTTGGCCGTACGAATACCCTGCCACAAGCACGTCATTGCTGCCGTCTATCGCTACGGCTTTGGCGTAGTCATCCCACCGCCCCGGCCCGATGTAGCGATTGGTCCAGAGGGGCACGCCCGCGCTCGAATACTTGATCGTCGCGTAACAACCTTGCGGAGAATAGGGATAAAGAATCGAGTATCCTGTCACGACGACGTTGTTGCTGCGATCCACCGCGACAGCGTAGGCTAGGTCGGCTCCGTTCCCCGGCCCGTTGTAGCGGTTGGTCCAGAGTGGCACGCCCGCACTCGAATACTTGATTGTCGCGTAATCGGTACAGAACCGCTGGCTGAATACCCCGTCACGATCACATCGTTGCTGCCATCCACCGCCAGGGCGGTGGGGTAGTCCTGGTTGCCCCCGGCAAGCGCGTGCCCGTTGTAGCGGTTGGTCCAAAGGGGAACGCCAGCGGGGGAATACTTGATCGTGCAATAGGAAGCGTAGGGTGAATTGGGATAAGAACCCGAATACCCCGTCACGATTACGTTGTTGTTGCCATCCACCACGACTGCGCTCGCCTGGTCATCGGGGTTCCCAGGCCCATTGTAGCGGTTGTCCAGAGCGCCAAACCCGCGCTCGAATACTTGATGGTCGCGTAATCCTTGCCACTGCCGCTGCCGGGCGAATACCCCGTTACTATCACGTCGTTGTCGCCGTCCACCGCTAAGGCGTTGCCATAGTCGCTGCCGTTCGCAGGCCCGTTGTAGCGGTTGGTCCAAAGCGGCAAACCGGCGCTCGAATACTTGATCGTCATGTAATCAAAAGCGCTGCTGCCGCCAGTCACATACCCCGCCACAATGACGTTATTGCTGCCGTCCACCGCGACGGCGTTGGCTTGATCCCAACTATTCGCGGGTCCGTTGTAGCGTTGGACCCAGGTCTGGATCGCAGTCTCGGCGCGCGTCAGGACCGGGAGCAGGAGGAATAGGACCAGCGGCCCCGCCGCCGGGCGTTTTCGCAGGGTTGTTTCCATGGGGTTATCCTTTAGGCCGCATTGGCGCCTGGTCTCACCACGCATGGGGGGATTTTGCCCAAGACAAGCCATGATGTCAACCGATAATCATTGCCCGGCGAGTAACGGCAGAGTCAATTCATGAGAGAGGGGCGGGGACGGCCTCGTCTCTGGGATTGTGCGAGTTTTGGCGATTCTGCCGGGCCGCGGCCGTCCCAACCCCGGCATGGCCCCCTTCAAAGACTGACTCTGGGGCAACGGGTCACGAGAGTCCGCGCCGGCTGTCCGCAAGGACCTTTGCTGCCAAGGCCAGGCCCTTTATACAGGCCCTTGGTCTCTAGGCAGGGGTGGGGTTCTGGGCTGGGAGGAACCTGTCAGCATCGGGGCTTTTCCGGGCCGGGACTCCGGCGTAGGTTAAACCTCCAGGGTTTTGAGATAGGCGACGCTCTGTTGGGTGAGTTCCCAGTTTTGCTCGACGAAGTAGTTTCTGACTCCGCCCACCTTCGCCGCTGTGAACGTTTTCACCCAATCAATGCTGCCCTTGCCGAGGGCAACCTGCGGGTGCCCATCGCCATGCATGTCAATGTCTTGCAGATGCATCGAATAGAAGCGGCCCGGGTAACGCAGGAAGTAGTCGGCGGCGACCAGGCCGGCTGTGATCGTGGACATCTGGAATTGGAATTTGACCAGCTTGGGGTCGAGCAAGTCGAAGAGCAGGTCGTAGGTTCGCTTGCCATCCACCAGCGAGAGTTCGAAGCCCTCATTGTGCAGGCCTTGCTGCATGCCCGCTTTCGCGGCTCGGGCGGCGATCTGGTTGTATTCGTCGGCCGCCTTTTTTACCTGGTCAAGCGTCGGGTGGCTCCCCCCGTTCCCGTCGCCGAGGCTCGCTGTGATCATCTGCGTGATGCCGATTTCCTTCGCCCACTCGATGCTCTTCTCCTGGCTGTGACGAAGCTCGTGCATAGTGAAGTGAGAGCTTTCGCATTTCAGGCCATGATCGGCCAGAAGCTTACGGACGGTTTTCCCGTTCGCGAGGGACGAGAAGGCCTGGCCGTAACCGATGGGCGAACACAGTTCGAGCCGGGTTACGCCTGTCCCGGCGATCATCCGGGTGAAGGCAGGCAGATCCTTGAGCATCGAACGCAGCGGCCACACCTGGCTGCCAATGGGGAGGTTGAGGGGGTTCGCCCCAACGTTCATTTCGCTCCAGGCCAGCGCCCCGGCCGCACCGCAGCCCATCGCCGTCCTGACCATGAATTTCCGTCTGGACATTGCATTCACAAGCATTTCTTTCTTACACGCGACGAAATTCCAGAGCTTTCCCCGGTCGCCGAGCTTCGTTGAGAACCAGGCCGAAGCCTACTGCCTCGACGGTGCGACCGCCAGGAGGAAGTTGCGACGGCTTTACGGGTGGGCTTTTCCCGATGCGGAGAGCCAGTTAGTCTGATTAGGTAAGGGTAGAGGTGGGTTACTGCTGGAGCAGGCGATAGAAGATCGTCGGATTAGTGGTTTCGAGCCTCAGGTTGACGGCGGTGTTGGTCTGGGTGTAGTCGAATAACGGCTGCCAGGCGGGGGCGGTCAGAGTGGTTTTTGTACTGCACCTGGTAATTGGTTCCCGGTCTGCCATAGACTGTTAGGGTGCGGTCGAGTTGGGTGGAGGCGGCGCCCATCAGCAGCGGTTGGTCCTGCACCACGGCCACCCAGGCGGCGTGGGGAACGTAGTTGCTGTAGGGAGAACCGGCCGGTTTAAGCCCCGTGATGGAGACTATCGGCAGCGCGACGAAGCTCGAGGGTTGATTACTGTCAGCCAGGAATTCCAGCCGCGCGGCCAACAGCGTGCCTTGCAGCGGTTGGTCCGCCGCCTGCAGGGCAACCACCAGATTCGTGGTCTGATCCACAAGCGTGGCCGAGGTGAGCTGGGGCGCCAAGGCTGTGAGAGTCCAATTGCTCAACAGGGTTTCGGGCACCTGGATCGCAAAGACGACATCGGTTACGCCGTCGTTGGAGGCGAGGTACACCGGCAGGCTGGCGCTCTCGCCGGCCTGGAGGTTGGTGTGGCCGAGCGACACCTCCAGATAGTCGAGCACGACCACGGTGAAAGTCTGGGCCGCGCTCATCGGCGGAGCACCGTTGTCGGTGACGACGACCGTGAAGGAGTTGGTGGTTTCGGCATAGGCGCGGGTTGGCAGCCAGAAGAAGAGCCCATTCGTTTCGTCAATAAACGCGGTGGGGGGAGAGCCAGGGGCGAGGCTATAGGTCAATTGATCGCCGTTGTAATCCTGGGCTTTGACGTGGACGGACACGACGCCATCGGGCGGCAAGACAATGTTGGTGATAAGGGCCACGATTGGCGGCAGGTTGGTTGTGTCATGGACCCAGGACATGGTGAGTAGAGAGGCGGACTGGTTGCCCGCCAGGTCCTGCACGCTACCCAGGTTGAGGGCGACCTGGTAGGTGCCGAGCGGCGTCGTGTAGGCCGCCAGGTTGCCGAGCACCCAGGTGTTGCTGGAGAGATAGGTGAGAGTGGGCGTGAATGGGCTGCCGCCGTTGAAGGTGACGACGAAATTCGTCGCGCTGAGCGTGTTGGTGTTGATTGGTTCCGAGAACACAACCGGGATGCTGGACACGGCGGAATAGAGTGGGTTGCCGACTTGTTGAATGATGGCTGTCGGCGCGACGACATCGAGGAACAAGTCGAAGTAGGAAGCCAGCGAGACGTTGCCGGCCACGTCGGTCGCGGTCACGCGCAGATGGTGGGCTCCCTCGCTGCTGAAGGAGAGGGCGGCGTTGAAGTTCGTCCCGTCCACGGTTGCCGTGCCCAGGTCGTTGCCGGCGGTCACATCGAACACGCGCACGGTGAGATTCGTATCGCCCACCGTGCCCCGGAGCGTGAGGTTATTGGTGCTGGTCAACCCGTCGGTGGGCGAGAGCCCGAGGTCGGGCACGATAGCGAGGTTGGCGGGCGAAGCGGGGGTCTCGAGAATGATCTGCCAGGTTTCGTTGGTGCTGCCGGTGCCGGCGTTACTGGCCAGGTCGGCCACGCCCGCAGCGTTGACGGTGAAAGAATAAGTTCCGGCGTAGCCCTGGACCCAACTGAAGTTGCCCACTTGGAAGGTGGTGGGACTGAGCCGTGTTACCGTGACTTCGCTGGTGATCAGGTTCGGGCCGCCGTCGCGGGTGAGGGTGACGGCATGGTAATCAAACGTAGCCGGGTCAATCGGCTGGGAGAAGGTGACGTTGAGCGTCCGCACGACGATGTTGCGCGGATTGGTGTTGATCGGTTCCAGCCCGGTGATGGTGGGGCTGGTAGTGATGGTGGTCCAGGCGATGGATTGCGACCCCGCGCCGGCGAGTCCTCCCGTGTCCTGGACGCCAGTGGCGTTGATGGAGAGGACATAATCTCCCTGCTCCCCAGTCAGCGCGCCGAGGCCGCCGATGAGGAATGAGTTGGCCGACTCCGGGGTGATGGTTACGTCACTCGTGATGAGGTTGGGGCCGCCGTCGCGCGTAAGCGACAGGGCTTGGTAGGTGAAGGTGGCCGGCACGATCTCTTTGGAGAAGGTGACGGTGAGGCTGGTGACCGGAGTATTTCTTGGATTGGGGAGGACGGCGGCAATGCCCTGCACCACGGGAGCGGCGTTGCCCTTGGCCCACTGCGTTGAGGCGGAGACGTTGCCGGCGTCGTTAGCCCACAGGTCATAAATGCCCGAGCCGTTGACGGTCAGTTGGTAATTCCCGTCTGCGGCGGTGAATGGGGCCAGGCCGTTGATGGAGTAGGTGGCGTTCGAGAGCAACGTCAGGCTGACGGCCGCGCCGGGGCCGATCAGGTTGGGTCCGCCGTTGAGCGTCAGGACCAGGTTGGCGGCACTGAATGTGGTCGTATCCACCGGCTCCGAGAACACAATGCCCACCGCCGACACGGCCCCGCTTTGGGTGAAGGGAGTCACCGGCCCGACGGAGACGATGGCGGGCGGGGTGGTGTTGGTCGAATGATAGTAGAGCGTGTAGGCGCCGGTGCCGTCCCAATCGAACAAGTGCAGCAGGTTCTCATAGACCGCGCCAGTGCTGGAGGATGGGAAGCTGCGGTCGGTGGTCCAGGCGTTGTTGGTCAAGGCGAGGACTTTGCCGTCCGAGCGGACCACTTGCTGGAGCACATAGCCGGGGCCGGGATCAGGCACCTGGATATAGTTCCAGCCATCCGTAACCGTGGTGGCAAGGTGGACTTGCAGATGGCCGGGGCCGACGGGGCCATCGTCCGTGCCGTTGGTAACCACATTGACCGCCGCCACGGTGCCATCGCTCAGATAGAGCGTGTCGGGCAGGCTGTCCGGATCGGGGATGTCATTCACCAGGAAATCCGGCACGTTATCATCGGTGGAGCGGTTGGCCAGGACGGGGTGGATGAGTTCGTGGATGGTGACGCTGTTGATGAGCGAGGTGTTGGTGCTGCCCAAATCGTCCACGTGCTCGAAGGTGGCATCAAAGGAAATAAACTTCCCCTGAAGGGTGGAAAGCATTTCCCACGTCACTTCCTTGGCGCTGCCGGGCGAGAGGTCGCCCAGATTCGCGGACAGCGAAGGCGTAAATGGCTGGCCGCCCACCTCGGTGCCGATGAGAGTGAAGTTGATCAACAGGCCCTTTTCGTTGTCCACGATTTGCGGCTGGCCTGAGGTGATCTGGAAGTTGTGGGCCGAGCCGGCGCCGTTGTTCTTGACGATCAAGCCTAGGGCGAACGGCTCGGAGGGCTCAATCTGCGGCGTGAAGGGATCGTCGGCATAGACGTCGCGTTGCTGGAAGTAGGTCAAATCCAGCCGCGCTTCGGGATAGACCGTGATTTGCGAGGACAGCAGCGGCACGGTCACGAGTTCGCCACTGTCATAGTAGCTCAACGTCCCGCCGATCTGGTAACTGGCCGGTGCGTCGGGTGCGGCGTCCACCGTCGGGATGAATGTGTAAACCGCCGACCCGGTGGCGCCTCCCGCCAGCACACCGCTGCCATCTACGCTGCCCATGCCACTGACCACCGGACCTTCCGTGAAGAACTTGTCCGACGCCGGACCATTGGTCGCGTCGCGGAAATCGAGGCTGACCTGGATTCCAGTGATGTCCAGGTTGCCGCCGTTGTCAATTTCCAGCGAGCCCCGGAAGGCCGTGCGGGTTAGCACGACGCTTTGCTCGATGCGGATGCGGACGCGGGCGCAGACGCCGCCGGAAACCTTCGGTTTCAGTGCTGCGGCCAGGCTGGCGAACTGCGGTGCGGAGGCCAGCCCCATGGATTGCGGTGCCGTGGTTGTCGAGGTTGCTGCCAAATGGGGAGCCGGGGTGTCGGCGCAATTGCCGTTGTTGATGATGTAACCGGTGACCGTGGGAAACCCGCTGGCGAAGTATCCGGTGGCCAGGCCACCGCCATAGCTCACGTCTCCTCCCGTTCCGCCGCCGCTTGGCAGCGCGGGCAGCTTGTAATTCTTCAGGAGCGAGCAGATGCACTCAGGCATCGCCGCGCCGCCCGCACTCGCCGCGCCGGAACCCGCCCCGGCCCACCCGCCGGTGACACCGCCCACAACGGCGCCACAAGCCGCCGCGATGGCCATCTTCGCGCAGGGATCCAGGTTCGGCCCGACGCAGGAAAGGAACGCGGACACCGTATTGCACGCCCACGAGACCATGTTCGCGCTCCCAGCGAGCGCCTTCGCGTCCTTCAGGCAGTCCATCACCGACTTTCCAGTGCAGATGACCGAGAGGTCGGCCGTGCGACTCTCGACTTTGCCGTTGGTGCCGCAGCGCACGGTATATTTCACGGTGAGCGGGATGTCCGGAAGGCAGGCATGCAAGCTGGAGGTGCTGCAGCCGGCATCCTTGGGCAAAATCACCTGAGCGCCTGCCTTGGCTGCGGCCTTGGCCATGGCGGTGGAGCGGAGCTGGACCGTCACAGGCACAGTTACGGTGCTCATCGCGGGGATGGTGCCGACGCTTTCCACCAGCGGCGTCACCAGGTAATCCGGATCGTCGGGAACCGCGACGGTGACATTCTCGGCGGCGATCAGGCCCACGTTCCTGAGCTTCATGTCAAACTGCGCCACCTCTCCGGGCGCCACCAGCAGTAGAACCCTAGGTTCCTCGATGATCACGTTGGGAATCGGAACCTCGGTTTCAAAAACGGACTCCAACACGATCTTGTACTCGTCTTGAATTTCGGTGGGCACAACGCTCCACTGGTACGTGACCAGTTGCCGGGGCAGGAATGCCTCCTGGTCCGCCACGGCGCCGGCCACCACCGAAACGGAGCTGCGGTACGGATTGTGTTTGTCGGCGAAAGCTTCCAAGGTATAGGGCCCCTCCGGCAACGCCGTGAAATAGGCGATACCATTGCCGTCGGTGTTGGTCTGCGCGATGATCGCGCTGGTGAACGGATCACGCACGGTCACCGTCGCGTTGGTCACCTTGGGACCGCCGGCAACGTAATAGGTGTAATCGTCGGTTGCCGTCACCTGCAGATCGCCCGTCGCGTCCGACACGGCCCGGAACTGGCAGGCCACGTTCACGCCGGTGTTGTCGTTGGCCACGGCGATGGCGCCGGGATAAAGTGCCAGCGTCATGTCGCTGGGCGGATTCAGGATGAGGGTCACCGTCGCCTTGCCACCGGCGGGGATGGACGGAATCGTGGCCGCCGAACCCAAGGTCATCCAGGACAGGTCCGGCAGCCGGACGGTCAAATCACCGCTGCTCGCGCCGCCGCTGTTGACGACGTCAAACGACACCACGGTTTGCTGGCCGCGCACCATGCCCCGGGCCAGGTAGCCCGGATCGGCGTTGAGCTGCGCCACGAGCGGCACGACCGACACCCGGAACGGCACCGTCAGTCGCGCGCCCTCGGCGGAGGTGGCGGTGGCGGAGAAATTGATCTGCGCGCTGCGCGTCAGCGTGCTCAAAAGGGAGTAACCTACGGTCAGGGTGCCCGAGGCCGGTAGCGTGGTATTGGTGAGCGTGAACTGGGCAGTGAGCGCCCCTTGCAGATCGGGAACGACGAAGTTCAACCCGCTCAAGGCGTGCCCGGTCAGGTTGCTCAGCACCAGTTGTCCCGCGAGCGGAGTATTCGGCAGCACCTGAAGCCTCAGGCCGGCGGGCGCCGCCGTCATGCCCAGCAGGGCGAAGGACGCCTGCGTTGAAATCTGGCTGACGTAGGGGTAATCCGCCCCCACCGTGTAATCGCCGGCCTCATTGGCTAACGGCTGGAAAATGTAGGAGAAAGCGCCGTTCGCATCCGAGGTCGCGTTGTAGTAACGCTCGGTTTCGTTGACGCTCACCCCCAGCGCGACGGACTTGTGCGGCACGATATGGTTGTCAGCCGGATCGTAAGTGTATCCCGAAAAGACCACCGGCGTCCCGGCGGTGGCTACGGCCGGTGTCACGTTGGTGACCACGGCGCGGTAGAGCGGGGCGACGGCGAGCGGTCCGGAAGAAAATAGCGCGTTGTTCTGTTCGTTGAGCTCGGCAACCCTGTTGTTGCCGTCCGTCATCACTTCGACCCAATAATTACCCGGCACCGCCGGCAGATAGAACCGGAGCTGGTTCGTGTAGCTTGCCCCGATGGCGGGCGATACAGGGTTCGTCACCGCGCCGACCAGCACGGACCTTCCGCCCACACCATCTGCGGCGAGGTAAACGTAGTCGTACCACGTTTGGTTGGTGGCATTGCCCAAGCCGTTGTTCGCTACCACCCAGTTGATCGTGGCCTGCGCGCCGGTCAGCCCGTTGGTCGGCATGTCTATGGACACCGGCACCAGGTCGGGCAGATAGATGTCCGACACAGTGAGCGGAGCCGCGCCCGAATTGAATCCCGCCGCCGCCGCGCCCAACGTCACCTGGCGCGGGCCGGTCTGCACCCCGTCCAGCACTCCGGTGACCGTGAAAGTGGCGCTCGCTTGGTTGAGCGACAAATCCACGGTCGCCGGCAGGGTGACGACGCCCGACGGGGAGGCGCTCAGAGTCACAGTGACGACGTTGGTGGGAAGTGTGTTTCGCGTGATGGTGACGAGGGTGTTGCTGCCCTTGGAAATCGTCGAGTTGGCCGTGCTAAGGGAGAGCGTTGGTCCGTTGATGTCCAGCACTTCCAGAGCCGTGGTCGCCTGGCCTACCGGTAGGGTCAACCCGCCCGGAGTCAACGGGGTGGCTGTAAGCACCGCCTTTTGACTTCCCGTAACCAGATTGTCATTCCCGACCGCCACGTTGAAGGTGGCCGAAGCCTCCCCGGCGGGTATGGTCAACGTGTAGGGCACCGTGACGATCGAACTGTCCTGCACCTGAATCCGCACAGTTTGCGGCGCGGTGGTGACCGGATTCCGCACGACGGTACCGAAGCCCGCGAGGCTGCCGGCACCCTTGTTCACCGTGGGCTGCGCCAGCAAAAGGCTCAACTGCACCATGTCCACGTTCAGTACATCTACATACGCCGACGCTGGACTGAAACTAGTTGCCGCCGCGGTCACACGCGCCCGCCGGGTATCCGACAGCACATTGTCCGGGACGGGTGTGACGGGGAAACCGGCTGATGCCTGCCCCGCGGGAATGGTCACGCCGGCGGGAACGCTCAGCGCCGCCGGAAAATCACTCGAAAGTGTCACCGTCAGGGCGGAACCGAAATTGACGCGGCGAGTGACGGTGCCGGTCATCGCCCCCGTTCCGGCGCTCTCATAGACCGACGTGGCGCTGAAGCCGAGCGCCAGCGTGGCGGGGTCATCGAGGAGAATGGTCAGCGGCGCGGCTGCTTCCGCGAATTCCGCCGCCGTGGCCGAGATGGTCTCGATGACGCTGGGCCCGGCTACGTGGTTATCCAGGACGCTGATGTAGAAGTTCGCCGCGCTGGCTCCGGCGGGAATGGTGACGGAGGCCGGCAGGATCACATTGGTCGAAGTCGCAGGCGCCAGTTGAACGTCCAGCGCGTCGGCGAGGCTGCCGTTGCGGACCACCGTACCGACCACAGCATTGGTTCCCGCGGACTCCGAGACCGCCCCGCGGTTCAGCGCCATTTCCAGTGTCGGGGAAATGACCAGCGCCTGGGTCGCCACCAGGCTATTGTTCGTATAGTCCAACTCGTAGAAGCTCTTCGATGCATTCGCCTGCACCACCAGCCACTGCGTCCCGGAACTGAATTGCGGCAGCGCCACCGATTGGGTGACGGTCACCGACTGATCAGCCGCCAGCGCCGCGCTGGATGGGAATGTGGCGAGCAACTGGCCGCCACCCACAGCATTGGAGCTGGAAAGGAATACGCGGTCGTACCAGGCGTTGGTCGCCGCCCCCGAACCCGAGTTGGTTTCCGTCCACGAAACCTGAATGGTTTGATTCGCGTTCGCGGTCGCGGGGGCGACAAGACCGGTCACCACGAGGTCAGGGTAGTCCGCCAGCGCGGAAGCCACGCTGAGGGACGCGGAATTGTTGTTCTCCGCTGTGCCGCCCGCATTGTATTCATAGACATTGTCGTTGGCGTCGGCCGTGATGGTGATCTTCAGGTTACCCACACCCGCCGCGCCGTCCGGCAGCATGAACGAATACTGCCGCTCCACCGCTTGTGCGCTGGGAATCGGTGTGGCCGAAGCGTCGTAGGGCAAGACCGTGTTCACCAGCGTTTGGGACGTGTCGAGGTTCACCACCACGATGCGGTCGCGAAACAGGCTGCTCACGTCCCCGGAACCACTGTTCCCATCGCTCCAGATGATGCCCACTACCTGCCCGGATCGGAGCTGCGAATTGGTCACGTTCAGGCCGGTGACCTGCAGGTCCGGATACGCGGCCAGTGTAGTGCTCAACGCGAGCGAGGCGGTGTTGTTGTTGTACGGATTGCCGCTGCTGTTGGTTTTGTACTGGTTTGCGTAAGCGTTTACCGTCACTTGCACTTGCAGGTCGCCGGCGCCGGCAGGTCCGTTCGGTAGCTGCACATTGAGTTGGCGATTCCGCGCGTCGCCCGGCGCCAGGGCCCCGTTCGCTCCTGCGTCGTAATAGACTGACGAATCCCGCAAGGTTTGACCGGTCGTGCGGTTGGTGACGATTACCCGATCATACCAACTGCTGAAGGTTGCGCCGGAACCGGAATTGGTGTCCGCCCATGAAATCAACAGGTTGCCGCCCGAAACCAGGTTGCCGGTCACTGAAAGATTCGCCGCCTGCAAATCCGGCGCAGCCAAGGTGGTGAAGGTATTATCCCCGGAGATTGTCTCGTTGCCCGCCTGATCACGGGAGTGGACCCGGTAATGGTAGGTCGTCAGCGGGGCCAGATTGTAAATGTTGACGCCGTGAGCGGTGACCAATTGGCTATGCCAACCCGAATTCAGACCATAGGCCGTGGTGAGGCCATACTCGACCAGCGAGGAGGCGGGTTCGTCTGAATCCCACGTTACGAACGCCGACAGAACGGCAGGGGTAGCTGTGATGTTGCTCAAGCCAGGAGGTGTGGCGTCGAGCAGGATGGCATAGACGTTGGTCAGCGGGATTGTAACGCCCAGCGGATCTTGTCCTCCCGAGAGAAAGACCTGAATACTACCGTCCATCCCTTGGGTCAACGTGATGGGTGACGGATAGAACGTGTCGTTGCTCAGAGCCCCAGAGGCCCAGTGACCGCCCGCAGGAACGACCGCCTGCACGGCCCCTGGAGCACTATTGGTTAATACAACTTGCGGCGTGAAGTTGGTGTCCATCGTCCGGTCGAACCGGAACGCGAGTTGGAAGTTCGCCGTAGCCGTGACCGGGTTGGGGAGGTTGGCCGTCACGTTGGTCACCAGAGGCGTAATCCCGAGGCTGGCATACAGCGCGGTGTATTGCAGGTTGGTCGGATCAAGGGTCGAGAAGGTCTTGGTGAAGCTGGTGTTGGTGCTGACGACCGTATTGGTCAGGAGGAACTTCTGGAAGAAGTAGTCATACTCGTTACTGACGACCACGGCCGGGGCGCTGAAGAACGCGCTCTGGCCATTGGTATAGACGCCCGCGCCAGTGACAGCCGCCACTCCGGCGGGGGAGGTGGCGGTGGTGACGACGTGGATCACATTGGCCTCGGTATAGTTGGCCACGAACTGGTGGCCGCCATAGACCACAGTGGTCAAGGTGGGGCTGGTGCCGACGATATTACCGTCCTCAGTCCAGTTGAGGAAATCGTATCCAGGCGCCGGATGGGCGGTGAGGATGTTGGTCGCGCCAGAGAGGTAATAACCGGTTCCCGTTACCGTCCCGCCGACGGTCGGGTTGTTCGAGGCGGAGATGAGGTAATCGGCAGTCAGCACGATCGGCACGGCCAGGGAATTGTTCGTCCTGGTCAGCTCGTTGAGGTTGTTGAGGCAATCGGCCAAGGCAGTGAGGTACCAGGAGCCGGGCGATACTTGAGCCTGGGAGGGAAGCACCACCTGCTGTGTGTTAGTGTAAGCGGCCCCGGGAGCCAGCGTGGGAACGGGTGCTTGGATGGTGAGCAACGTGAGCGCGCCGGCCAATGAATTCGGTGAGGTGCCAAGGTACAGGCGGTCCTGCCACGGCCCGCTGATCGGCGTATCGGCTGCATTGGTGACCACCCAGGCGACGGTGATGGTCTGGCTGAGCTGGGCGGTGGCTGGCGCGGAGAGGGCCAGCAGCGCCAGGTCGCCACTGGCGATATGGGTACTCTGGGAAGCGACGGCGGTGTTATTGTTCTCGTTGAGTTCTACAACGTCGTTGCTGCCGTCGGCGCGGATCATAAAGTAGCGGTTACCCAGGACAGCGGAAGGTACGACGACCTGGCCTGTAACCGAGAGCGATTGCCCGGCTGAAAGGGGAGTGGTGAAAGGGAGGGCCGCCGCAAACTGCGGGTTGTCACCCGCCGCGTCAGACGCCAGCCAAAGCGTATGCCACCACCCGGCCGGGGCGTCGGCATTGCCGCTATTAAACAGCTTCCAGGTCACCGACACGGTCTGGCCGGGAGCTGCGGCCGCTGGGGCAGCAACATCGCTGACAAACAAGTCCGGGTGAGGTGTCAGCACCGTGAGCAACGCGCTGAGGCTGGAGAGCACGCCAGCAGCATTACTGATCCGCACGCTGTAATTGCCGCCGTCGGCGTTTTGCACGTTGGTGATGGTGAGTGTGGCGTTGGTAGCGCCGGGTAAATCTCCCCCGTTCTTTTGCCATTGCCAGGTCATGGGCTTGGATCCGCTGACAGCGAGGTCAAAGCTGACCGTGTCGCCAACCCACACAGTTTGGGCAGCGGGTTGGCGTGTTACTTGAGGTGGCACCAGTTGGATCCCTATCGCACCGGGCACAAACTGCACCGCCAGGCTATTCGCGTTAGTGTCCGCCAGCTCGCGTGTGACCGGCACGTCGCTCCAGACAGGGACGTTTGTTCCCCGCTGCTGGCCCAGCAGGAATTGGACGCGGGCCACCTCCTGTGTGCCGAAACCAAAGACTCCATTGCTGGGTTGGGCAACGATCACACCGACGTGCCCAACCTGATTCGTGTTGAAGTTCAGCGCCGCGCCGCTGAGGGCCGCGCCCAGCGCCACATTCGCGACGGTCATCTGTGCGGCGTCAAAGTCCAGGCTGAAGCCGACGGAGTTCTCATTCCCCGCGGCCAGTAATTGGATGGGCATCTCGACCAGGTTGCCTGTCGGGCCATTGGTGGCGCCGGCGCGTGCCACGCGCGGTACGGTCAATGTGGCCACCGCGCTGGTGGCCGAACCGGCGGGATTGGCGACGACGAGGCGGTAGTCGCCCGCCATCGAGGGGGTTACCTTGTCCAGAGTCAGCGCGCTGGCGGTCGCACCCGCGAGGTCGGCGCCGTTCCATTGCCACTGGTAACTGATGGGCGTGCTGCCGGCTACGCCCGCTTGAAACACAGCCTGCGAGAAGATCGGCGCGGTCAAATTCTGCGGGTCCTGCGTAATCGAAGCGGCGGTGGCGAGGATATTCACTACCCCGTCGCGGAAGCTGACCGGGCGGGGGTTGGCCAGGACATCGGCCAACTCGCGTGTGATCGGTTCGTCGCCGAAGGCCAGTGGCGCCGGTCCGCTCACATCTCCCGCGAGGAAGCTCACGAGGAGAAGCTGGTTTGTACCGCTCGCAAATGTCTGGCCGGCCTGGCGTGTCAGGACAAGGCCGATGAGGCCCGAGCCCAGGCTGTTGGTGTTGAGGAGCAAGCCGGCGCCACTGGCTCCCGAGCCCAGTTTCACTCCCAGGAAGCCCAACGCAGCGGGATTGAAGCTCAAGCTGAAGCCAACGGCACTTTCATCGCCAAAGCCGACCAACTGGACGGGGACATCGAAGGTGGCGGCGGTGGCGACGGCGGTTGGCACTATCTGCACAATGCGCAGGTTCGTGGAGACGGTGATGGTGGCGGCGGAACTGGTTACCGTGCCGGCGCTGTTGCTGACGACTACGCGGTAACTGCCGGCCTGGGCCAGGGCTATGTTGGTGAGGACCAGCGCGCTGTTGGTAGCTCCGCCCAGGTTCGAGCTGTTGCGCTGCCATTGATAACCCAAAGGCAGGCTGCCGCTCACTGCAACCGTGAGATACACCGTCTCGCCGGTCGAAACGACCTGGCTGCGCGGATTCGACAGGATGGCCGGCGGGATGAGGGCAGGCAGGAGCGTCAGCACCGCGACCTGGCTGGTGACAGCGCCGCCGTCATTGGCGACGACGACATCGTAGTCGCCCGCCTGGGCTGGGCTGACATTGGTCAAGGTCAAGGAGGTGCGACTGGCGCCGGCCACGTCGGCGCCGTTCCAGCGCCACTGGTAGCGCAAAGGCGGGCTGCCGCCGGCGGTCACGGAGAAGGTGACATTGGTGGCGATATTGGTGATGGGTTGGATGGTCTGACTGGATGGGTCTGTCAGAATGGTGGGAAGGAACAACGGCGTGATTTCCACCTGCGCATTGGTGTAGTTGGCGCAAAGGGTGCTAGCGCTGGCGTCCACCACTTCGCGCGCCAGCGGGGCGTCCGCAAAAGACACCGTAGTCGTGGCCGCGCTTCCGGACAAGAGCACGCGGATGCGGGCCAACTCATTCGACCCGGCGGCAAAGGTCTGCCCGGCCGGCTTGGCCAGCATCAGGCCCACCTCGCCCAGCGAGGCCAGGTTGGTATTAACCAGCAGGCTGGTCCCCACCGCGCCCGCGCCGGCCGCCTGGTCGAGATAAGTCAGCCGCGCGGGATCGAAACTAAGGCTGAAAGAAAGCCCATTTTCGTTGCCGGTGCCAACCATGCTGATGGACAGCACGGCCTCCCGCCCGGCAACCTCCGTGACAGCCGCGATGCTCAAGGACCGCTCCGGGCAGGCGGCGAACCCCGAAGGCCCTGCCAGGCAGAGCACCGAGACGAAGAGTGCCAGCTTGAGAAATGTAGCAGCCAACGCAAGGAGGCTCTGATTCCTTTCCCAACACGCTCTGAAGGTGGGTGGATACGTTCGATTCATACTTGCTCCTGCCGTGGTTTAGATTGTGCAAGAGCCGAGGCTTACTGTGCCGGCGTCAGCCTGTAATAGCGGCATTTACCGGCCGGAGCGACAGGATCCACCACCGGCAGCGGGGCGCTGCCCAGCACATTGGTGGAGAGCGTGACCCAATCCACCAGGTTAGTCGAAGCCTCCAGTTGGCAGGTCTGTCCCGGGGGACCTGACAGCATGAGCTGCAAGCCGCCATCCGGCAGGAACTTCAACGAGGCGAAGCCGGGCTGCGGCACTACCTCCACTGTGCCACTGGTAAGATTCATCTGGAGCGGCTCGGCTACGGTGTCCACGAGTTCGCAAACGATAGGTGCGTCGGAAAGCTGTAACCCCGTCGAACCTGTGGCCCCGGTCACGGCAAAACGCACTCTCGCCATTTCCATCACCCCCGAGCCCAGGGTTTGTCCAACCGGTAGTGCCATGGCCAATCCGACCTTGCCGTCGCTCGCGTGAATGTCATTGGGTTGGAGCTGCGCGCCTGCCGCATCTTTGCCAGGCGTCATTCCCACGAAGGTCAGCCGGGCCGGATCGAACGTAATGCTGAAGCCAAGAGCATTCTCGTCACCCTGAGCCCCATTCAGCAGCACCGGCACTTCAATTTGTGCGCCCTGCCAGGCGGTCATCGAGGAAACCGTCAAATTGCGAGCGAGGCCCTTGGGGGTCAAGCCGACCGGTTTGATCTGCGGGCTCAGTCCGGCCTGCGTCGGGCCGCCTGCAGGGGTTAGAGCATCCAGACCGGCTGCGTAACGACCCGCTTGTGTCCAATCGGCTACGGTCAACCGGCCGTCGCCGAGGGTCAGGTTGGTCCCGACCATTCGCGGCGCGCAGTCCACACGCTGGAATTCGCTGCTGTTGAGCACTGCGTCGAGGCCGGCTACCAGTCGGCCCACTTTGACCCAGTCGCTGATGGTAGCGGTATTGTCGCCATTGGGCTCGGGCATCACGTCCGCCTCGAAGCCCCCCGTGCCCACTCCATCCACGACGAGTGTCGCTACCAGGCTAGTGGTCGCCCCGTAGTCGTTGGTGATAACGCAGCGATAATCGCCTGCATCGGCCGTGCTCACGCCGTCCAGGGTCAGCAGGCTGCTGGTGGCTCCATCCATGGAGACGCCGTTGAAATACCACTGGTAAGCCAGCGCCGACAGGCCGCGAGCGGTGACCCCGAAGCTGACAGTGGCGCCCGAGGCGACGGCTTGGCCTTGCGGTTGAGCGACTATCGAGGGAACACGGTCGCTGAAGTTCTGGTACCAGACTGTCGCCACTCCGTTGTTATTCCGGGCGCTTGAGGCCGGGCCGACGATGCCTACCGTTGGAAGGTTCGCGGTGGTTTGGGCGTATTGGGCCCAATTGACTCCGTCGGTGCTCCGATAGGCGGTAAACACGTCACCCTGCCGCTGCAGGCGAATCCAGACGTAGCTCGCCGCAAAAGAAGGCACCCCAGGCCGGCTGTAAGAGGGCCACTCAACAGCATTAGCACCTTGGGTCAACCGGATCCACGCCGAATACCCGTCACACTGTCCGGGGTTATTAAGACAAGCATAGACCCGCCGGCTGTCCGCGGCAGTGGACTCGCGCCACATCAGGCCTGCTTGGGTGCAACTGTCGGCGGCGGTCATGCCGCTGACCTGCACCTGCACGTCGAAATCACCGTAGCGGGTCTCATCGGCGAAGTGTCCGGCATCGTACTTGCCGGTGAAGAAATCACTTCCGCCGGCACGCATCTCGAAGTCATCCCCGTTGAAGGTAAGCGCCGAGCCGGCAACAGCCGGATTCCCGCTCACTCCCAGGTCACGGTCCTCCATCGTCAGGATAGTCCCCACAAAGCTGCGATTGGCGGCATTGCCCAAAAGGTCCGTGGCATTATCCACCGTCAACGCAAATGTGCTCCCGACCAGGGCCGGGACATCCAGCGCCACGCACGTCGGCCCCGGTGGCGTTTTGACACCGTAGGGCAGGAGATACGTCGCCGGGATCGGCCCTTCGTCCGCTCCATCCGGCCGCAGCCATCGTACCGACACGTAGTCATCCCCTGTCCCTTCTTTCTCCAGCGCGCAAATGTAATAGCGTTTGCCCGCTTGTAATAGAATTGCTGCGGACTTCTGGCTGCTCTGGCTGGTCCAGTTGCGCCAACCCGTCGCAGATGACGTGTAAGCGATCAGGGCCTGGTTGGTCGGATCGTCGTCGGTGCTCAGATACAAGGCGCCGGTGTCGTCGGCTGTTATCCAGAAGGTGTACATCCCGGTCACCGGCGGTACAATGTAACCGTGCATCCGCTGGCCATAATTGTCACTCACCCCTCGCGGGGACTCGAAGTAACCGGTCACCCAGTTTGTGAAAGCCGGATTGTTGGGATAGTTGGTGGCGGAGGTTAGGGCGGAAACGCTGCCGCCGGATATACCCGTAAATACCTCGCGCAGGATGGCGCCCGAGAAGGTGCCGTACAGCGTCGCCCGGGTCGGCGTAAACCCGTTGATGGTGTAATTGGCGGGGTTGGTGGCAAACGCTTCGGAGACCGGTTCATCAAAAGTGATGCCAACACGCGTCCCGTTTTGCAGTGCCAGCGCCCTCAAAACGTTGGGGGCGGTGCCGTCAATCATGAACGTGCCGCTAAACACGTCGTTTGTGCCATCCCCGCTCACGCCGTCACCGTTCTGATCCATGCCTGGGAAATTGCCCGCCAACTCGTTGACGTTTGGTCCCACGCTGACGGTATAGACGCCATCGGCCGTTTGTTCCGGGAAGCTGATGCGCCAGGTGGTGCCGTTGACCAGAGCTACGGCTGTGGACGTGATCGGACCGCTCGGCCCGGCGATCTGCACGTCGCCGACGGTAAACGAGGATGCCTGGATGGGTATGTTGAACGACACATCCACGAAACTCACGGCCGGGGTCACCCCCATGGAAGGGGTCATGTTGGTAATGCTCGGGCCAGCATAATTCGCGATGAACCCGCCGTCGAAGGCCACGGAGTTGGTGCCATCCGGGATGAGGCTCCGTAGATTTACCATCCGGCTGTTGACGGTCGCGTAGCAGTTGAGACTGCCCAGGAGCAGGCGCGACCCGGAGAACAGGCGGAGGCCCTGCCCGCCGAGTCCGTAAAGGTAAAGCGATTCCGGCTCGCCGGCAGCGCCACGCCAGCCATTGTTCAGGAGGTCTTCCAGCCGGACGATGCTCTGCTGGTTGGCGTTCCCCACAACCAACTGGCCGAAACCGAGGTTTCCTTGGAGAACTGCCGGCGCGGGGCCAACATCCCGCCCGCCCACTTCCAACCGCTGAGGCGTTGTGCCATCCATCAGCAGCGTCGCCAGGTCGGCGGTCAGGCTGTTCGTGTCGGTGTTCTCGAAGCGGAAATCGGCGTGGATTCTCAGCAGCGAGCTTGGGCCGAGGGTGAGCGTGGCCGGCGGCCGCAGGTAGAGCCCGCCGAAATCCAGGGTGGAATTCGGGTCAGTGGCGGAGAATCGGGCGCGCTGATAGACCGAGAGATTGCCGACCTTGACGGTGCCGCCCGACTTGGCATTGAAGCTGAACCAGTCGTCTCCGCCGTTATAGTTATTGGGATCAGCGCCATAGACCACCTGCAGGGCGGAAAGGTCAACCACCCCCTGGTTCGACGCATTGGCCGTGAAGTCCCAATCGCCGCGCCACCGGCTCTGCGCGGGATCCCAGCCATAATTGACGCCGTACATCCGGATGGATTGAACGAGCGACATATCAAGCAGCGAGCCTGCGCCATCTGCCGAAAAGCGGGTCATCGAACCCGGATAGCTATATGAACCGTAGGCCGGAATTTCGTAACTCTGTGCGGCTACACGCAAGATGCTGCCGCCGCTGACTGCGAGGCGCGAAGAATAGATGTTGGTAAGGGGCAGTGCCGTGAAAGCGCCCGGGCTGGCAATGCTCAAGTCGCTGTTGACAAACTCTACCAGTGCCGGCGCATGGAACACCGTGCCCGCACCGAAGCTGATCGTAGTGCCGTCCGCCAGGCGGGTCAGGCTCGGCAGGTCCAACCGGGTTCCGTCTCCAAGCTGGAAACCTACGCTGCCGGAGACTTGCTGCAGGTTCGACAGCAGGATGCTGCCGCTGTTCTGCAGCGATAGCGACCAGGTGTCACTACCCGCTTGGATCGTTTGCAATCCCGACAGATCTACGACACCGAGGTTGTTCACCGCCACCGTGTAGGTGTGGCCGCTATCACCGCTGACGGTGCCAAGCGACCCGAGTGAAGCGAGGTCAAGCAGCGAACCGGCGCCGTTCGCCGAAAAGACTGTCGCTGACTGCCCGCCCGGGGCCTCGTACCCCGGCGCGCCCACCGCGAGCGTGCTGCCGCTGCTCACCGACAACCGCGACCAGTCAATGTTCGTAAACGCCGGTGTGCTCAGCACCTGGCCCGGGACCAGGCTCAGGTCACTGTTGACGAAATTCCGCAGCACCGGTGCGCTGAACGTGCTGTTGAAACCAAAGGTGATCGAGCTCGCATTGAAGTTGGTCAGGCTTGCCAATTCCAGCCGCCCGCCATCCTGCAGATTGAACAGCGTGTGGTCCACCGCCTGCAGTGCCGGCATCGCGAACAATGGGGTCATAAGGTCAAATCGGGTTCGCTGGGTCACTACCCTGAGATTCGGCAGGCGGATCGTTCCGTTGGTCTCCACCTTGAACGACAGCCAGTCATCTCCGCCATTGTAGTTGTTCGGGTCCGTGCCATAGACCATTTCCAAGCCGGAAAAGTCAATTACCCCCTGGTTCGCAGCGTTAATGTTGTAAATCCAGTCGCCACGCCAGCGGTTGTTGATGGCGTCCCAGGCATAATTGACCCCATAGACTCTCAGCGTCTTGACGCTGGAGAGATCCAGCATCGAACCGGCGCCATCCGACAGGAAGATGGTTCTTGGCGGATAGGAATAGCTGCCCGCGGCGGGCATTTCATCCGCTGTAGCGGCCACGCGGAAGCTGGCGCCATTGCTCACCAGAATCGAAGACCCGTAAATGTTCGTCAATACCCCTGGCTCGAAGTCCCGGCCGGGCTGGATGGGGATCGTCGAATTGATGTAGGACGCCAGGTTGGTGGCCTGGAATGATCCGTTGCCCGCGATGTTCACGGGGGTGTTGTTCAGCGACCAAAGCTGCGGCGCTGAGAAGACGGCCTTATTGGTCACGTTGACGGTTGAATTGGTCATTCCGCCAAGGCTCGGCAGGTTATATACGCCGCCCGTCGCGCTGTTCAGCGTGCTGTTGGCAATCGCCAGCAGGTTGGTCGCCTCCAGTATGCCCGTCGCGGTTTGGTTAATCGTCACTGCATCCATCGAAACGGCCTGCGGCAACTGGAACTGCGGCACGCCCAGGTTGAAGCGCAGGTTCTGGTTGAATAGCCGCGCGCTGTCCAGTTTGAGCTGCCCGCCGTCGGACACGTCCATCTGCAACACCCCGCTCCCGCCCGGTCCTGAGAGGTTCGCCAGACCCGACAGGTCCACCACACCGTTGCTGCGGGCGAGGATCGTATAGGTGGGGTTGTTATTGCCGTTCAGCAGCATCGAGGAGACCGCGTGCAGGTCCACCAGTGAATTGGCCCCGACGGCCGAGAGCAGCGTGGCGCTGCCAACCGCGCGGTCCCACGAATAGGTGCTGGCCCCCACAGCGATGGTGGCGCCATTCGTCGCCAGGAATTGCGGGTTCGAGGAAAGCACGACGGTATTGGCCGGTGCCACGAACGCGCTGCCTGCTCCTCCGGCCTGGACTTGCCCCTTGAGAACAGCCACGCCGTTGACCGCCAGCGACTGCCCGTTGGTCACCAGCATCCGGCTCCCCACGCCAAAGCTCAGCGCGTCAATTGCGCCCCCGCCGGGGACGTCAAAGCTGAGGCTGGCGCCGTCCGGAACGATAACCGTATAGGTGGCGCCGCCCCCGTTTAATGGCTCCACTTGCGGGCTCCAGTTATTTGTGTTGGACCATAAGCCATAGCTGTTCCCGCCAGCCCAAGTGGCGGTCTGAGCGGTCGCCGAGAGAGCGCCGAGCAGGGTGGCACACAGAAAAAGGATAAACGATGCCCCGGCAGCACCGGAGGGTGCGGTCGGCAGCCCGAAGCCGGGCCAATGCGGGGTAGTGACGTATCCCGCGCTGAACTCTCTACGTGTGTTGTTTGAGGTATTCATAAATGTGGATTAATCGCTGTGGGGTGGGCGTTGCATCGCCGCGAGTCGGGCTGGCCTTCACAGGAAGGCCGATGTGGCCCCCCATTGAAGGTCCGGTCGCCTACCGGCTTTCCCCAGGCGCGCCTCCCCGCCTCAGTGTTGGCATTAGGGGATAAACCATGACTTCGGTGAGGAAAGGCCTGCGCCAGCCAAATACTCTGTGTTGCATGAAAGTTTCAACCGATTCAGAACGAGCATGACTTTACCCACAAGGGCATCACTTAAGCAAGCAAAATCACGCGCAAAATCACGCGTGACAAGAATGATTAGGAATTGACGCTTGGGATTGGTGGCTGGATAAGCTCGCTTGGGGCGCCGACACATGATCCGCCGTGGGGCCAGCCCAGTCGCATCACGCCGGCTCCGTAACCACCCCGGCGGTGCCGCGGAAGCACATATTACCAGCTCTCCCCGGCCCTCAAAGCCAAGGTGACCGAAGGCCTGGGATCAAATCCTGATTGCAAGAACCAGGCAGAACCGTTTGCCGGCGATTCAGCCAGGCTGACCTGGCTGAATGAACCGCCAACTGCCAGCTTCAGTCCGCCAAGATGAGATTCCCCGCCGCTTCGGGAGAAACCGGCGTTGCCGCATTCAGCCTGCCTGACCGGGCAGAGCGCGGTTTGCCTTGGTAATGTCCCACCCAATCCAGCGCCCATTGCCGCACCCAGGGCGGGGCCTCGCCCTGGATCACTCGCAGAGGGTTCAGGCCAATGACCAACTCGGAGTCGCCATAGAAGGCATGGAAGTGCGTTCCGAACGTCTGGCCGATTAGCATTCGGATCACGATCCCGCAGGATTTGGCAAGCACTGGCATATTGGTCTTTCTTTTTCTTGCGCGCCGCGGGACAGAACAGCAGAGCAACTATGGATGTCTGTGATCCAGCGGTCGCGCGCGTTAACTGCCTCCGCAGGAAGGGTGCCATGCCTGGCAGGCGCGCATTCAGGCCAAATCCGCACGAAATCGCTCAGAACCAGGCGCGACGGCGCGCAACTCCTGCACAGGACTGCGCAAAACCGGTGTCACTCGACCACCAGGACCGAGTTTACGCCACCGCAGAGATCAGTAACCTGTTGCCTGGCCATAGGGTCTATCCTCCATTCACCGTCCACCAGGAATCGGTATTCGTATCTTCCCGGTTCCAAGAGCAATTGCAGGCACCACTCCCCCGCGCCCACATTGCGCAGGGGGCTCGCCTGAGGCTTCCAATTGTTGAAGGTGCCAGCCACACTAACCGACTTTGCTTTGGCATCGAAATACGCAAAATCCACCTGCTGCGCTTCCGGTGGCTCAGGCAAGAACAGCACTGGTGCCATTCCTCCCCCGGCCGTTGCGGCGATTGGGGCCATTGAGCGCCCTCGCTGGGTCTGTGTAACGGATTGCGAAATCCTTCCTCCTCTGCGGTACCGTCCACTGTGAACGGTCAACCTGTCCATCCTTGTCCTGTCCATAACCTTGTTCTTTCTTTTAATCCTGAGGCCGCCATTTTTCGGCAGCTTCTCCACAGCATTGGATTTGCCGCCCGGCACGGTTGTTCATTGGTTACAGAAATGTAATGAGCGCCCGGTGCCGCCCGGGGGACTCCAGCGTGCCTGAGAAGCGCGAAGCGTTTGGAGTGCGCCGCATCCCGGCGCTTTTGGATGTTCAGGGGTGTTGCGAGTCGTAAAGCGCCGGGATACGGCGCACTCCAAACGCTTCGCCACCGAGGCTTGCCGCTATCCGCTTCAAACTTTGGCCGGCACCACAAATGGCTTCCGGTACTTGCGGGTCAGCATCTTGTTGGCTTTGGAGTTGCCGAGAAACCGCTCGCTCGCCGGGTCCATCTTCAGAACCGTGCCGAGCGTGGCCGGGGTCTTCTTCAGGTCAACGTTGTTGGCCGCCAGATGTTCTTCCATCCGGCCAACCGCGTCGGCGAGCTCTTTGTTGTCCCGGACGGCGTCACGGATCTGCTCCGGCGAGTGGGTCTTGCCGAGCCGGTAGGAGATGTTGCCGGTGTGACAGAGCGCGCTGGAGAGGTGGCCTTCCAGGATGTCGGCGTTCAGGTCGCTGACCTTGCGGCTGCGCACGGCGTCAATGAAGTTGGCAAAGTGGCTGGAGCTGCCTGAGAACTTCTTTATCTCGGCGCCGTTCTTGTCCAGGATCGCCGCGCTGCTGTAGTTGGGTATGCGCATAGTGCCGCCCTCGCAATCCACGATGACGCCGATGCTCACCCCCTCGGTACTTGTCCATGTTCTTGGAGTCGGCGCGCGATGGCAATCCGCGGACTTCGAAGAACAGTGGCGCCGTCGGGTAATCGTGGAGCACGATCAGCGTGTTCGGCGTCGTGCCGTCATCCACATAGCCGAGCCGCCCGCCGACGGCCAGGATGCGCGGTGAAAGCGCCGGTTCCCCCAGTGCCCAGCGCGCCAGGTCCACCTGGTGAATGCCTTGGTTGCCGAGGTCGCCGTTGCCCGTGGGCCAGACCCAGTGCCAATCGTAATGCAGGTGTTTCCGCATGAGCGGCACCTTGGGCGCGGGGCCGCACCACAGGTCATAGTCTATCCCGGGCGGAATCGGCTGCGGGACCATCCACCTTGCCGATGCTGGGCCGGCGCTTGTAGCAGAAACCGCGCGCGCGCAGGATCTTCCCGATGTTGCCCGCCCGCACCCACTCGATGGCCTCGCGGATGCCGCTGCTCGAACGGGACTGCGTGCCGGCCTGCACGATGCGGTTAAGCTGCCGGGCCACTTCGACGATGCGCCGTCCTTCCCACACCTCGTGGGAGACGGGTTTCTCGACATACACATCTTTGCCGGCCTGCATCGCCCAAATGGCGCCCAGCGCATGCCAGTGGTTCGGCGTCGCGAAGCTGACTACGTCAATGTCCTTGTTTTCCAGCAGCCTGCGGACGTCGGTGTAGGCTTCGATCTGCTCCCCCTTGTCGCGGTACTTCTTCACTTCGCGGTCGAGGATGTTGCTGTCCACGTCGCACAGCGCGACCATTCGAGTGCCTTTGACCTCGCGCAGCTCCGCGATGTGGCTCTTGCCGCGGCCGTTGAACCCGACGACCGCAAAGCGGATATCGTCGTTGGCCCCCGTGGAGCGCGAGGCGACAGGAACCCGGGCTTTGCGCTTGGAGCGCTTTTCCGCGCCCAGGGCCGGAAACAGGCTCAGGGAGAAGGTGGTCAGGAGGGATGACTTTGAGGAAGCTACGGCGGTCGAGTTTATTCATAATCTGTGCAACTATTCATTGGACGCAGCGGAGCAGGCGCTGGGTTACAGGTCCGCAAGCGTTTACTTCACGTACTGCTGATACATCTGGGCGACTTTTGCTTCTTCCGTATCGCCCTCGTGCAGGTAAAAGCGATAGCGGAAAGTGATGCTCTTGCCGGCGGGCAGGGTCAGGTTGCCGGCGGTCTTGTTTGCGAGCCCCTCGAAATCGTGCTCGCCGAAGGGATTCGCCGCGAACAGCCCGTAGTCGCGCACATGCCACCAGGTCGGGTGGCGCGGGTTCTGGGGATTATCGAAAATGGCAATGCCGACCGTTTTGCCATCCACCGGTCCATAGTAGTCGCACCAATCGGCGCGCTTGCCCCAGGCCTTGCCGTCCCGCACCCCGGTGCTGGTGACGATATGACCCTGCCCGACTTTGCCCTTGAGCCGCATGGTGGGCGCCACGCGCACCGCCATCATTCCCTCTTTGGTGTCCCCGAAAGTCAGCTCGCCGTTCGAGGCGAACAGGGTGATGTTGAAGTCGAACATCCGCTCATTGGCGTTGCCGGGATTGTAGAACTTCAGGGTACGCTCGTCCGTGCAAACCACCGTGCCGTCCGCCGCCACCCACTTGTTCCGCTCGCGGATGACGCCTTCCTTCTGCCCGGATTTGATCTCCGGGAAATCCTCGTGGACTGTCTTCCCGAAGTCCTTCTGCACGGACCAGAAGTCATGGCCATTAATCAGCCCGACAGCGAACCACAGCGATTGGTGATGAGGATGGTCATGAGACTCGTCCGGCGCATCCTTCATGGGCCAATTGCGGGTCATGGCCGCGCCGCCGGGCCCGATTACCGGGTAGCAATAGGGCCGGGGCACATCTTTGAAATGGTATTCCGTGAAGAGCTGGCCGTTGATCTCCACTCGCAGGCGGTCACTCAACCGGGTGATTTGAACGCCCATTTGCGGCGAGTTGGCTGAGGGGGAATCAGCGGCGTAAACAGCGGATGCAACGAATATTAAAGCCAAGCCAGCCCCGAATCGCGCAGAACGGTGTCCAAACATAACTCGCGCATTCTGTGCCGAGTGGTCACCCCGGTCAAACAGGAATCGTGGCCTTTCGACACAGGGGGTACATCTCAATTTCTGTGCACCCCAGGCTGGCTTTCCATAACGCTCGTTCGTACACCCTATCTCCCCCTCACCCCGACCCTCTCCCCAAGGAGAGGGAGCCCCGCCTCCCGTCGCTGAAAAGGTTCGGATCCTTCGCCTTAGCCTGGCGCGGCCGAGGTTTCCCCCTCTCCTTGGGGAGAGGGCAGGGGTGAGGGGGAACGGGCTCACCATCAGCCTGAATCCGAGGCGTGCAACGGCAAAGGGCTGTCAGCATCCACCCCCATCCGAAATCGAGATGCACCCCGACACAGGTCTCAACCCCCATTTACTTGCTGCTCCATATCATGCGAGATACGCTTCCCCAGCATCGAGTATGGGTAAGTTGTCTAACGCTTTGGCGCCGGTAACGCCCGTGCGCTTCATCGGAAAGGCGCGCGCGTTCTGTGCGTGCGCCCTGTTTCTCGTGACCTCTGTTCAGGCTCAGGAACACCTCGCACGCGCAGCCGAATCCACAGCGGGGGCTCGCGCCGGAGTATTAGATTCAACGGCCGCCGCCCGAACCAACCCCATCACCGACCTGGTGCTGATCTATGACGGCGCCGCCGACCGTGTCCCGTGGACCGTGGATCGCTTCAGGCCCTATGTCTATCGTGAAGCAGACGGCAAAGTCGAGTGGCTCTATGACGGCTTTCTCTTCCTCGATCGCCTGGCAAAATCGGGCCGCCGTCTTTCGCCCATCACGAACCGCAAAGATGCCACGAAGAGCGATTGGCAGGCCTTGTTGGATCACTACTTCCAGCCGGGACAAAGCCTTGGCGCCCTGGACCAACTCCTGGAGTCCCTGGCGCAACAGGGCCATCGCCCCGCGCGCAAACGTAGTGTGGTCCTGGCCCTGCCCACTCCGTTGACGGGCTCCGACCCCACCCGGATTGTCATTACTTCGGAGTGGGGTAATTTGGACGGCAGGGAGCTGGACTTCACCCGGGCGGCGGATCGGCTGAAAGCAGCCTGCTGGTATGTGGACGAGGCGCTCAGGCTTTGGCAGCAACGGCACTACCAGCACCTGGAGCTGGCTGGATTCTACTGGCTGTTCGAGCGCGCCTGGAAAGTGCATCACACGGCGGACATCGCGAAATACATCCATTCCAGGCATTACTCGTTTTATTGGATTCCTTCCTGGCCCCAGGGCAGAACCAACTGGCGGCAATACGGATTCGACTTCGTTTACCAGCAGCCCAACTATTTCTTCCACCGCCGGCCCACGCCGGCTGACCGCATCGAGGAAGCCTGCCGCTTTGCGGAGAGTTGCGGCACGAGCATGGAAATGGAGTTCAATAAGGACCTGCTGACAAAGCCCCAGTTCCTTGGCTATTTCGACCAATACCTCCAGGTTTATCAGCGCCACCAGGTCTGGCAGAAACGGCCTGTCGCCTACTACGAAGGAGCCGGCGCGTGGTTTGAAATGGCCCGGAGCCAGGACCCGGCGGTGCACCAGCGGTATAAAGCTCTGGCCGACATCATTGTCGCACGCCAGAAGAAAGCCGATGCCGGCATTGCCTTCCGACAGGACGCCAAATGAGGGCGCTCAAAGGCCAGGCGTCAGTGCCACCGTGGGGGGGGAGGTTTTCTCAAAAGGGAGCCTCGGGGTAGCCTCCGGGTAGCCTCAGGGTGCCTACCGGTTAGCCACCAGATAGCCTCGGGGTAGCCTCAGGGTGGCTTCGGGGTGGCCGTAACCTGCCTTCCGCCCGCCGCCGCTTAAGGTTCAAGGTTTGGTACGTTCCATAAGCATTCCGAATACGCCCCCCCTCCCATCCCTCCCTCGGGGTGGTCTGGAACCACCCTGGACATACCCTGGACCCACCCTATACCCATAGACCCCCCTCAAGACCCCATTTTTGATGAGCCGAGCTTATCCAAGTCCATTGCCTGCGGCTTCGCTCCCATACCGGCCTTGCCGGCCTTGGATGTTGGAGGTTGGTTGTTGGATGTTGGATGTTCAATCCGCTTGGTTTTCTGTTCGCCCCCGCCTACTCTGTCCCCCGGCAAATGGCTCTCGAATCCAAACCGCTCTTCCACCCGGAAGTCCTGCGCCAGCAGGTGCGGTCGTTCAATTTGCCGGACCAAACGGCCGCCTGGCAGCCCAAACTCCAGCATTGGGCCACACTTATCGCTTCCGGCCGCGCCGACACGTTCAAGGAAACCGCCCTCCGGCCGGACTTTCTCACCAACATCTTCTGCAGCCTGCTCGGTTACACCGGCCCGGCTGGATCGGCGGAAACCTTCACTTTTTCCCGGGAACACCACGTCGAGGTGGACGGCAAGGTCGCCGATGCCGTCCTGGGCCATTTCCAGAAGGATAAGGCGCAATTCGTCGCCGTCCTCGAAGGCAAGGGCGCCCGCGACCCGCTGGACCGCCCGTTTGCCGGCCGGCGCATGTCCGCCGTGGACCAGGCGTATCGCTACGCCATCAATCTCCCGTGCGACTGGATCATCGTCACTTCGATGCGCGAGACCCGGCTCTATTACAAACCCTCGAGCACGCCTTCGAGCACCACGACCCTTACAACCCCCGCCCCGTATGGCAGACCTTCCAAAGCCTGTTCCGCGCCATTGATGAAGGCAATGCCGGCCTGAACATCCCCGCCTACAACGGCGGCCTCTTCGCCCCCGACCCGGCGCTGGACGCCCTCCAGGTGCCGGACGAGGTCTGCGCCCATTTCAAGGACCTCGGCGATTACGATTACCGCCCCGCCCGCGAAGTGGCCGACGCCGACGAGAACACCGAAGTCCGCTCGGTGATTGATGTCAATATCCTCGGCCACATCTTCGAGCAATCCATCACCGACCTCGAACGGCTGCGCCTGAGCCTGGAAACCGGTGGCGGCGCGCGGACATTCCTGTCCGCAGCAACAGCTTACCGCCGAGAGCGTGGTCGGCGTCACCGCTGCGGACGGCAAAGTCCTCTGGCGTGCCCCGCGCAAAGGAAAGGTCGCCGTCATTCCCACGCCCATCTATAGCGACGGCTACGTCTATGTCAGTTCGGCCTATGGCGTGGGCTGCAACCTCTTCAAGATCACCGAGGCCGGCGGCCAGTTCTCCGCCACCCAGGTCTATGCCAATAAGGAGCTCAGCAACAAGACCGGCGGCGTCATCAAGATCGGCGACTACGTTTATGGCCACGCCGACGACAAAGGCTGGGCTACAACAAGCTCGGCAAAGGCTCCCTCATCTACGCCGACAACCGCTTCTACCTGCGCGCCGAGGACAAAGGCACCATCGTCCTCATCGAAGCCTCGCCGGACGGCTACAAAGAACATGGCCGCTTCGAGCAGCCCGACCGCAGCGACAAAAAGGCCTGGCCTTACCCCGTCATCGCCCACGGCAAGCTCTACCTGCGCGACATGGACACCCTCCTTTGCTACGACATCAGCGCCAGGTAGTTGCCCCACGACACCCGCCGGCCGCGACGGGCTCTGAGGTGCCCCAGCCTGGCTTTTCAGGGTTCGAAGTTCGAGGTTCATCCACCCTCCGCAGTGGGGCTACGGAGCACGGGCTACGGAGGACGGGAGGTTCAGAGTTCAGGGTTCCGCATGGGATGTTGGACTCGCCGCGCTGGAGTCCGACGCAGGGGGGTGTTGGATGTTGAATCCGCTCGGGGTAGCCTCGGGGGAGTGCCTACCGGTTAGCCACCAGATAGCCTCGGGGTAGCCCCGGGGTGGCTTCGGGGTGGCCGTAACCTGCCTTCCGCCCGCCGCCGCTTAAGGTTCGAGGTTCGCTTCCGGCCTTTGGAATGCGGACTTGCCAGCACTCTCCCCATTGACACTCGCCCAGAACGGCTTAGGCTCCAAGCTATAATCTATGGGAATAATTCAGATAAAGGTTCTTTCATTCCCGCGCGCGTGTGGCAGCGATTCCAAGGCAGGGGTGCGCCGCCGCGGCGCGGACTTGCCGAGGCCTTTCTCGGCGGTCGAGCTCTGGGTCCTGCCTGAGGCGGTGGTTGCTTCGGGAGCGGGGTCTTATCCAATCTCAACTCTCGCTTCGAAAGGGACGGAAGCGCCGATGCTCGGGGCGGTTGGGCTGGCGAAACCTCAGACGCTGCCTCCTCCCCCACAGCCTGCAAAACGCATGGTCACCTTATGGGCCAACCAGAGGGGGGAGCCGGCGAGTGTGCTGCGCGATTTCGGGCTGAAATCCGAGGCCAAATACCTCTATCGGCATTTGTGGAAAGGTGAGTCACGAGGGTTTACCCGCGTAGCACACAGTGCCGGCGGGCGCGCAAAGAGCAAATTTCTATGTGGAGCATTCAAACTTTGACACGATCGCACGTGCAAGTCCTGCCTCGGCAATGGATGGTTGGGCCGAGTAGTGATAGCCGACTCCGGCTGGGGGAGATTCCGACCGAGGCAAGCTCTGCTATAAACGGGCGAGTCTGCCGCCGCAGAAGCTCCGGCAGAGACCTTAGCCGCTCTGGCCAACCTGGAGGCCGCAGCAATACGAAATGACTGCTGCCCCGAAAGGGCTTCCTTTTCTGGAACCAGTGAGAAGGGTCCTTTGGAACAGCCGAACGCGCTCTGAGCCGAGCAGGAACAATAATAGGCCGCGGGAGTGGTGGAGGGCTGCCATCACCAAGCAAAAGAAACGTTAGACAACACAAAGAAACGATAGATAAAACGCACCCATGAAGGCGCCACTACTTACCACTTCGGGCATATTCGTTCTAGTCGCTCTAAGCACGGGCTTTGCTCAGGTTCCGGCACCGAGTATTCAACCCGGCGGCACCAATGGACCGCAGTTTAGCATCTCCGGCACCGCAGGAACCCCCTATTCGCTCGAAACCAGCATCAATCTTTCCGATTGGACGCTGCTCACGGACGGCATCGCACCTGAACAGTTCGGTTTAGTGAATCTGGACCCCGACTGGACCAACCGCCCGATGGCGTTTTTTCGGACCGGCACAAACTACGATCCTGACTCTCTGGAGGGTCTGGAGGGTTTCGGGTATCTGCCTCCCCCGGCCTACTACATCTTCCTCTCGAATGCCCCGCCGGTGCTGGTTCCCGGCCAGGCCTTCGACCTTGGGGTCTGCGTCGCGGACGCCGCCGGCAACGTCGCACAGATCAATGGTTACGCTGCCTTCTCGCTCGTTGGGGCCGATGGGCAACCTGCGGCCTTCGCCTACACGTTCTCGCCGAGCGGCATTTCTATCGTAAACGGCTCCGGCCAAGTGAGCCTCACCTTGCAGACATCCAGTGACGTCACGGGCGCACAAATCCAGCTCGTTTCCGGTGTTCCCCCAAGCCCACATCCGCAGGACCATTCCCCAACCCTGGCGAGCCTCCTTTCCAACCCCGCTGCACAAGTCAAAGCAGCCGCCCCGGTCTTCGCTGTCCTCACGGATCCCGGCATCCCCCCGGCAGACCGCCAGGCGGCCTTCTACGAAAAACTCCTTCAGCTCCGCACCAATTACACTTCGGCGCCCTCGCCTTGGACGTATCCGCTCCCTACAGTCGCCGCTCCTGCCGATGGCTTCGGATCGGATCGCTCCCAAAACAGCAGCCCCTACCCCCCGGTAGGCCGCTTGCATACCGGAGCAGACCTGAAAGCCGTTTACGGCACCGCGGTCTCCGCTGCCAAGAACGGCATAATTATTTCCTGGCGTCATCTTGGCCCTGCAAGCTCGCCTGTCGGCGGCTATCAAGTCCTTGTGGATCACGGCAACGGAACCTGGACGCGATATCTGCATGTGAAGCTCAATTCCAATAAGCACCTCTACGACCCTGTGGCGGCCGGCGAACCTTTTGCAACGGTCGCCACGACGAAAGGCAGCCATCTTCACTTCGAGCTTTGCCGAGATCCGGCAGCGGACGATACCGCTGTCGCCGCCGATCCGGCTAAATACTTCGGCGCTATTACCTATCCGCCTGTAAGAATTGTGAATCCGGTTGACCTCCGTTTTACTGTAGGCGCCTCTGATCGGCTTTTCCCGGCCAGCTATGACACCCCGCCCGCGGTCACCAACGTTATCATCACCGGTTTGCAGCCTTGGTCCCAGGCCGTTCCGGCCACCAAGTCTGCCCCTGCCGGACCATCGGTCGCCGCCCTGTACATCGTGGCCCAAATTGTTGATTGGAAAGGCGGCTACACCCTTCCGCTGCACGGCATAGATTTCGAATCTGAGGGTAATGCGCCCGTCCCGCTCGTGTTTGATGAATACTTGCCCGGGAACCCGGCGACCGCCGCTCATTACCTTCCTGCTTTGCATCAGGACGGCGACGAGTCCGGGCTGGCCCGTTACGCCTCACCTGCGGCTGCTAAAAGCAAAGCCAACTACTACCGCTACTGGTTCAGTTGGGACACGCGTACCTATAGTTCCGCTGCCACCGGCCCGCGGTGGTTTCGGCTAACTGCCACCAACGACTTTGGTGTCATGGTCTCGCAGCAGTTCACCTTCGGCCCCCAAATCAAAGGCGGCATGGTCACGCCGGTTGGCCCGCAGCAATACCAGTTTACCAACGTGGCTTACCTCGGCACTAACCTCTTGGCCGATCCCTCGCAGCCCGACCCCAACTTCTCTCAGCCAGACCAGTATCAACTGCAGATTATTCAGGCTAACGGCCAGCCGTTGACGGGTGTGAAGTGGTCACCGGTCCTCTTACCGGGCGACTACACTCCGGTCTTCACAGTACACACCAATGAACAGGTTTACGCCTTTACGTTACCGAGCGGCCAGGATAGTCAGGGGCTTAGGGTAAGGGTTTCCAGCCGCTTGGCCACCAATATCGCCGACGAGGTCAGCCTTTGCTCCTGCGACACAGCGGGGATGGCGCTTATCCCCGCCGGCAGTTTCACAATGGGGAATTGCATGGAGGAGCGTTACGCCTACGCCTTCGACGAACTTCCGCTGCACATGGTTTATGTGTCGGCATTTTACATGGACACTAATTTGGTGGCCTATAGCCAATGGCAGTCGGTCTATACCTGGGCCGTCAGTCACGGCTACAGCTTCGACGACGCCGGTTTGGGCAAGGCCCCGAACCATCCGGTGCAGACGGTGACTTGGTATGATGTGGTGAAGTGGTGCAATGCGCGGTCGCAGCAGGCGGGGTGCATGCCCGTCTATTACACGGACGTGGGCCTGACGCAGGTTTACACCGATGGGGACACAGACCCGGTTTATCCGAATTGGTCTGCCTGCGGCTATCGTTTGCCGACGGAGGCGGAGTGGGAGAAGGCGGCGCGGGGTGGGCTGAGCGGGCATCGGTTTCCGTGGGGGGATACGATCTCGTGGAGTCAGGCGAATTACTTCGGCGACCCGTTGTCTCTTGATCTGTATGGTAGCGCCTACGACCTTGCAACCGCAGCGGGCTACGACCCTGCCTTTAGCGACGGGGCGCAGCCCTATACAAGCCCGGTGGGATATTTTGCTCCGAATGGCTATGGGCTGTATGACATGGCGGGGAACGTGTACGAGTGGTGCTGGGATTGGTATGATCCTTCATGGTACTCGAGCACTGGGGCGATCCAAAGTGACACCCGAGGGCCGAGTTCGAGCCCTTATGGCTATCGTGTATTGCGGGGCGGGTCGTGGGGCAGCCCTGCCCCCTACGGCCTGTGCGCCTATCGCGGCTTCACCTACCCGACGTTCGCCGGCGACGGCGTTGGGTTTCGTTGTGTGAGGGGGCGTTAGATTCTGCTCTTTTGCCCCCTTGCTCTTTTTCTTGGTGCCAGCTTTTACGGGAAGGGTGTTAATGTAATCAATGAATGCGGACTTATGTTCGATAGCCATAATGTTGCCTTTCCTTCATTGGTCGTAAGGCTGGTAGCAGGAAATTGCTCTTTGCCACGCCGCTCCCTCATCCACAGTAAGCAGGTGAGGCAGAGTTGGTTTTCGGTCCCGCTCATTCTGGCGGCTCATTGCCAGACGCGGAGGGGCGCGTCAAGCGGCGACTTTCGTGAGCTTTCTCAATAATAGTGGCCCGGCACAGGGGCGTTGGCGCGTGGTGGCGGCTCAGAGGGGATACCAGTCGGAAGTTGCGCGGGAGCGGGGCCAGTTCTGCCCCCTTTGACCCCATTTCGTTCGGCCTTGGTCGAAATCTCGTCGCGCAAGCAGCAAACCCAGCGCACGTTGCTCGACTGACTGCGGGTCGAATACGCCGTCGAAAAGCCCAGCAACAAGCTTCTCAACGTGGCTGACCTCGATTCCGACACCTGGGTGGCCGTGACGGGGTCGGTCCAACAGAATGTCATGTTTCCACGGGCTGCGGTTCGCCCCGGCGAGCGGGCTGGCTACGGATTTCCGTTTCGCCAAGTCTCCATGAACTGCGCCAGGCTAACGACCGCCCACGCTCGCCGGCGCTCCGCTTGTCGGAACAGTTTATTTAAAGTGCGGGGGGGGCCGAGTCAGGCCGAATTAGTGTCAGAACGGAGGTTTTCATCAGTCCGGTATCCTGAGCGGGGAATCCTTTCTCCGGCTCCGCTACCACAAGCAGCAAGCTCTGGCCTTCACGCGCGAGTGAGTGCGCCCGTGGGGCACGGGCTCGCTTGCAGTCTCGTGCTCTCGGGCTTGGGGCCGAAGTCCGGCTCCGTCCGCGCCAGGCTGAAAAACGCACCAACAATGGCCGTCACCGGTTCAGCTCCTAACCTCTTACCCGACTTGGAATCAACGTTAAGTGTGGCAGTGGGGCACTTGAAGCGCCGAAGGCGAGGGGAACAATTACAAAAATACTTGCCGTTGATGCCCAGCCACTTACGGCAAATCGGCAAAATATTTTGCCTGCCAGACCGCCCGATTCCCCTGGCCCGCTATCGTTAACGGCATACGTAACTCGTTGCCGCTGAGCCACTTTCCGCCAACACGGTTTTCGCCTTTGGCTTCCCCTGTATATGAGAGGGCATGTTGTTTGTTGCTCGGCTCGAAGTCGGCAACGGGCAGTTCCCCCTTCTGAGGGGTGGTGTCCGCTCACGAGTCACCGTGTGCGGGCGTGTTCTTTGACATCAACCGAAGCCGACGAGAGCGTCACGAGGGCCAGATCAGGGGCGGTAGTCTCCTGGCAAGCGGGAAAGGGGTCGAGCGATGGGGCGGCCGCCGACCGCTACCCGCACGCCACGCAGTTTCTGCTTTCCACCCTCCGCAATAATGCTACGGAGGACGGGTCTGCTTTCCCGATTTCAACTCTTCAGCCCGCACCCGCCCGCGCCGCCTAACCCCTGACTCCTGGAGCGCGAGGCAAAGGCTAAAACCGGTTCGACAGGGTGGACGTTCCTCGCTATGCTCCCTCCCGCGCGCATGACTTCCAGCAGGACAGAGACGCCGCTCCCACCGGCGAGGTGCTTCGTCACCACGCACTGGTCCGTTGTCCTGACGGCCGGGCGCCATGACACGACGCGGGCGCGCGCCGCGTTGGAACAACTGTGCCGGAACTACTGGCATCCCCTTTATGCTTACGTGCGAGGCACGGGATACTCGCGCGAAGAAGCGGAAGACCTGACGCAGGAGTTCTTTGCGCGGCTGCTGGCGCACAATTCGGTCGCGAGGGCCGACCCGGCGCGCGGGCGGTTCCGCTCGTTCCTCCTGGCCGCGCTGAAGCATTTCCTGGCTAATGAATGGGAAAAAGCTCGCGCCCAGAAGCGTGGCGGGGGCGCGCAGCCAATTCCGCTGGAATTCGATACCGCGGAGACCCGTTGCGCGCAACCGATTGCGCCGGGTGACACGCCCGACCGCGCCTATGATCGGCATTGGGCTTTGGCGCTGCTGGAGGTCGTGCTCGGCCGGCTGCGGCGCGAATACCGGGCCGCCCGGCGCGAGGATTTGTTCCTCGGCCTGAAGGACACGCTCGGCGGCGGGCGCTCGGAGATTCCCTATCGCGACCTGGCGGCGCGGTTGGGCCTGAGCGAAGGGGCGGTGAAAGTGGCCGCGCACCGGCTGCGGCAGCGCTATCGCGAATTGCTGCGTGAGGAAGTGGCAAACACGGTGGCCGGGGCGGGAGATGTGGAGGAGGAGTTGAAAGCTCTATTTGCGGCGCTGAGCGGATGAAAACGCGGCCTTCTATCGGACCATGCATCCTGATGCACCGGAGCGCAGCCTTCAAGCTGCAGAAGCATCGGCGCAGGCAGGAATGTGAGGAGACGCCAGGGCCGGTTTCGGTTCCGAGACTGCCGCAGCCTGAAGGCTTTGTCCTTATCCATGTCTCGCGTTGGCAGGAGGGGAATCCCGAAGGGATTCTGTCGCTCAGCCCAGGGTTGCGAGGCACGAGCTACCCTGGGTGGGATCGAAGCAAGGAGCCCTCAACCCTGAAGGGGTTGCAGCTCCAACCTGCCCGGTGCTACAACCCTTTCAGGGTTGGCCAGAATTCGGGAACGGACCCCAGGGTAGCTCGTGCCCCCGCCTTCGCTGCGCTACGGCGCGGCACGTCGCAACCCTGGGCTGAAGGATGCAATCCCTTTGGGATTGAGAAACGGCATGGGGATTTATGGGCAAAGACAAGTGCTGAAGGCGGCACGCCGGTGCTCTGGCGGTACCGCCGGACTCGGCTCCCGCGTAACTCTTTCGCCGAAATCCGGTAGTAAGGGGCGTATGCCAAACGCGATGCCCGGACTGTTCAATATCGGTAGTGGGGAAACCATCATCATCCTTGTCCTGTTCACGATCATGGCGGCAGGGCTGGTCGGCGTGATCCTGCTTGCGATCTGGCTGGCCTCAAGGCATTGGTCCTCAACTCCGCCGGCACCCCCGGTGCAACCTGCCCCGACTGCGGCGCCTCCGCGGTCCTGCCCCAGGTGCGGGGCGCCCCTGCCGGCGGATGCGCCCGAGGGGCTCTGCCCGCGTTGCGTGCTGGGGGTGGGGTTGGCCACGCACACCGACGCCCCTGGTGATTCAGGCTCCCACGGCACCAAGCCGCTCCAGCCCCCACCCGAGCCGGCTGACATCGCCAAACACTTCCCGCAATTGGAAGTCCTGGAATGCCTCGGGCGCGGCGGCATGGGCGCGGTTTATAAGGCACGCCAGCCGAAGTTGAACCGGCTGGTGGCGCTGAAAGTCCTCGCGCCCGAGAAAGGTGCTGACCCGAGGTTCGCCGAACGCTTCTCCCGCGAGGCCCAGGCCCTCGCCCGGCTGAGCCACCCGAACATCGTCACTGTGCACGACTTCGGCGAGGCGGACGGGCTTTACTACCTGCTGATGGAATACGTGGACGGCGTGACGTTGCGGCAGTTGTTGCAGGCGCGCAAGATGGCGCCCGAGGAGGCGCTGAAGATTGTGCCGAAGATTTGCGAGGCGCTGCAATTCGCGCACGAGCAGGGGATCGTCCACCGCGACATCAAGCCGGAGAACGTGCTGCTCGACAAGCAGGGCCGGGTGAAGATAGCCGACTTCGGCATCGCCAAGCTCGTAGGCGCTGAAGCCCCGAGGCTGTCGCTGACTGAAGAGCAATCGGTCATCGGCACCCCCCACTACATGGCGCCCGAGCAGGTCGAGAAACCGCAGTTGGTGGACCACCGCGCGGACATCTATTCGTTGGGCGTCGTGTTCTATGAGATGCTCACCGGCGAGCTGCCGCTCGGGAAGTTTCAGCCGCCGTCGAAGAAGGTCGAGGTGGACGTGCGCCTGGACGAGGTGGTGTTGCACGCGCTGGAGAAGGAACCCGAGCGGCGCTACCAGAAGGCTAGCCAGGTGAAGACGGACGTGGAGACGATTGCGGCTACGCCCGGCTCTCCTGGCGGGGCTGGGAAAACCCCTCCACCCGTCCGAATCATGCGGTTTCGCGATGCGTGGCCATGGAACTGGGAGTACATACAGTTGTGGCTGATTGTGCCAATGGTGGTGGGGGCAGTGGCCTTGCCTCTATGCCTGCATTGGTGGGGGCTAAAGGCGCTGTGGCTGTTGACCTTTGTTCTGGCCAGCCTCGGCTTCGCGTTAATGTACGCCGTGGTGGGCCATCGTGTCCGGCGAAAGCAGGCGGCGCTGCCTCGTATGGGCGGTGAGGTCGCGCAGTGCCTCATGTTTCGAAGGCCGTTCGAGTCGCCTGGGGTGGCCGTGATGCACGAGGATCGCCTGGAGCTGATACCCGTGATCGGCACTCCTATTACGGTCATACTCGCGGATATCGTCGCGGTCAAGGAGGTCAAGTGGTTCAACGGCACGCGGCTCTGGTTCAAGAAGGGCTTCGTGATGGACCTGGCCAATGGCCAGCGTGTCGGGGTCGCGGTGGCCGAAGTATTCGCCCGCCGCTGGCGCTCACGCCTGAGCCGGGGGACGCTGCCTGAACTCGCGCCCGAAGCCCCCAAGGTCCCGTCGGGCACCGGCAAGCGCGCCACATGGTTGAACATCGTGCGCTGGACGGCTCGTATTCTCGGCACGCTCCTGCTCGCTGTTTATGGTCTTTTCGTCATAGGGGAAGGCCTGCCGCCGATTGGGTCGCAGCCCGGGGGAGTGCAATTGAGTTTCGTGGCGGTAGGACTGATGCTGCTGGGCTTCATCATCGGCTGGAAGCGGGAGGGCACCGCGGCCATCCTGATCGGGTCGGGGTGGACGTTGTGGCACATCTCGGAAGGCCGGTTCGCCTTGAACGCCTTCCAAGCACCGCTCCCCGTGGCCGCGCTCTATGGCCTGTACTGGTGGGCGACGCGGGGAAGAAGGACGGTGACGGCGTTAGGAACCGTGGCCGCGCTGGGAGTAGCGTTGGCGCTCGGGCAATTCTTCTGTCCCACCAGCGTGTTTGTCAGTGGGGTAATACGCGACGCGGCTACCGGCGATCCCATTGCCCAGGCGGACCTGACTCTCGGGGGCGGCGCACCGGCCTTCATCCCGAAGGACAACAGCCCTAATGCACGTTCAGATAAGAACGGTCACTTCTCGCTCTACGTGGGCTGGTATGCCAACGGCACGCCGGTGCGCGTCGCGGCGCCCGGATACGAAACCCTCACGACCAAGCTTGGCCCCCGGCCCCTTGGCCGGCGCAGAGTGAACCGGGACTTCCGTTTGCAGAAGGCGGGTGCCGCCGGCCCTCTGGAGCCTGGTGTCGGCCCGGTGACCGAACGAGTGCTGTATTCCGTAGCCGCGCAGCGCCCGATCAAGGCTGAGGACCTGGACACCGGCAGAGAAATCGAAGTGCCGACCCAGGTGGAAAAGGAAGGGGAGGACCAATTCTTCCATTGGCTCGCGGCGCACGGCGCGGACCTGCTGGCGTTTGGGACCAAGCGACACTGGGCTTTGTGGGTGAGGAGCCCGCGACTGGCTTCCGTCCCGGCAGCGATGTGGGACCGGCCAGCGAAGGCAGACCTGCTGGCCGCGTTGAAGTCCGGTTCTGTGGATTTGGAGCGCGCCGAGCCCGACTCCAAGGTGGGTTTCATTTCGTATCGGCTGGGGACGAACGTCGTGTTTCCGTTGACCTTCGCCTTCCAGACCAGCGCGGGAGGTCTCGGCGTGTTGCAGATCACGGGCCTCACGGAGAGCCCGCGCGGGGTGAAGATTCGTTACAAGCTGGTTCAGTTAAGAGTAACGGGACCCCAGTCCGCTATGGTCAACGCCAATCCGCTCGCCTCAGCACACACACCTGCGCGAAGCCGCCCTCGTTCGGGGGCAACCCGTGCGGGTTGACGCCACGGCCCCGTTCTGCCAGGATCGTGCCGTGCTGTGGGAGACCCAGAACACGTCCTCCAGTACGCGCGCAGTGCTGAGTTCATGCCGGTGCTGCAAGCAGCCGACTCTTATCAGTAAAGCCATCATATAACGAAGGAAGTAAACCAATGAATCCAACCTTGCGGTTCTCCGCCCTGCTTATCGCCTGCGCCATGTTCTTCAGTGGCTGTGCGACTCACCGGGGCCCTCAGACCAAACGCGTCACGAAGGCGAAGGGAGACACGCCTATGAGCCTGATCCAGGCAACGGCCGACCTTGCCAAGACCGGCACGGCGCTCCTGCCCCAGGACTATATTTGGGCGACCCTCAAGGACCGGGAACAGGACGCGGCAGTCAACGCGGCCTTTGAGCGGGCGCTGGCTGACGACACCTGCGAATCCAGGCTCGCCCTGCTTCGCGCGCTCGAACTGAAATTCATCCACGACCCAAAGACTTCGGGCCTCGATATTCTTGGACCCGAGTTGAGCCGCTATTTTCGCACGTTCAAGTGGCAAGACGACGATTTTCCGGGCGGCCCCAAAGGCCCCCATGAAGACTTGGCCGACGTGATGGTTGACGCGCTCGACCTCGTGCGCCCCGAACGCCGGGCCAACCGGACGCGCGATGCCGTCGTGCTGCGCGAAGAAGCCACCGAAGCCGTTTGGGAATACATAACCAATGAGTGGGTTCCCGTCCCCGGCCAGGAGCGTTGGATGCTCAATCGGCACGCGCGTGATTCCTTTGTCCGCATGCGCGATCAGGCCAAGGCCGAGGGAGTTGACCTGGTCATTCTCTCGGGGCACCGCCGCCGCCAAACGGCTCAGGCCAACGCGGCTCGCGCCGGCAATCCAAACGCCGTGGCCAGCTTCTCTTCCCACTCGCTGGGGCTGGCAATTGATTTCCAGCTCAGCCACCGCGACGACATCAAGTTCCAGAGGCTCTCGACCCGCCCCATGTCGGAGCTGGTCCGCATGCGCGAATCGCCCGTGCACAAATGGCTCGTCCTGCGGGGCGCGGAATTTGGCTGGTATCCCTATCAGAACGAGCCGTGGCATTGGGAATTCAACCCGCCCGGCTTTCGTGAGATCTTCTGGGCGGACTTCCCCGGCGGCGCGCCGAAGCGGGGAATCATCCTCGACGAGCCGTGAGGGGGCGCGGTTCGTTCCCCTTGTATCTCAAGCACCCCTTCGCCGCTTTCATTCGACAGGCGGAGCGCAACCCGCTATCCTCGGGCTGCCCGAATGACTTCCAATTCAACAGAAGCGCCGCAACCACCGGCGGGATGCTTCGTCACCACACACTGGTCGGTAGTGCTGGCCGCTGGACGCAGCGACACTACTCGCGCCCAAACAGCCCTCGAGAAGCTATGCCGGGCGTACTGGTTTCCCCTGTATGCCTACGTGCGGCGACGCGGCCATTCGGTGGAAGACGCACAGGACCTGACCCAGGAATTCTTCGCGCGGGTGCTCGAACATCACTGGCTGGCTCGTGCCGACCAGGCCAAAGGCCGGTTCCGGACGTTCCTGCTGACGGCAATGGAGCGGTTCCTGGCCAATGAATGGGACAAAGTCCGCGCGCTCAAACGTGGCGGTGGCCGCAGGAATATCCCGATCCAGCTTGATACCGCGGAGACGCGCTATGGGGTCGAGCCCGTGGACACCCACACGCCCGAGCAGGCGTTCGAATACCAATGGGCCGTGACCCTGCTGGACGAGGTCATCGGCCAACTCGAAGCCGAGTTCCGCGCCCGGGACCAGGCCGATCTGTTCGCAGCGCTCAAACCTTGCCTTGTGGGTAACAGCGCTTCGCAACCTTACGTGGAACTCGCGGCGAAGCTGGGCATGGAGGAGGGCACGGTCAAGGTGGCGGTTCATCGCTTGCGCCAGCGGTATCGGGAACTACTGCGCGCGGAGATTGCCAACACCGTAGAATCCCCCGCCGAAGTGGACGCCGAAATGCGCCACCTGTTCAACGTGTTGGCCCACTCAACGTGACTGGACTAATGAAGTATCTCAAGATTACCAGCGCCTGCTTCACAACCCCAAAAGCGGCAGAGGACAGCCGCACTCCACGACGCTTCGCGACCTCCAGCGCATGGGGGCGCGCGTCAGCGTCTTGGAGTGCGGCTGTCCTCTGCCGCTTTGGCTATCTGGACGCGTTTTCCTGTAACCTCGCTCCCGCCATCGCTTAACAGACGGCTGGAAGAACGTTATGGACACTGAAAATATTTGCCCTTCGTGCCAGAAGCCGCTGCCGGCCAACGCCCCCAAAGGCCTGTGCCCCGAGTGCCTGATGAAGGCGGGATTCGGGACTGGGGTTGCGCCGGAGCCTGGACAGCCCAGCAGGACCCCCGCCTTCGTCCCGCCGTCGGTGGCGGAGGTGGGCAAGCTCTTCCCCCAGTTCGAGATACTGGAGCTGCTGGGTCAGGGCGGAATGGGGGCGGTTTACAAAGCCCGCCAGACCGCGCTGGACCGCCTGGTCGCGCTCAAGATTCTGCCGCCGCGAGTCGGGTGCCGATACCGGCTTTGCCGACCGGTTCACCCGCGAGGCTCGCGCGCTGGCCAGGCTGAGCCATCCCAACATCGTCGCCGTCCACGAGTTCGGTGCAGGCGGGCGGATTGCACTACTTCGTCATGGAGTACGTGGAGGGGCTGAACCTGCGGCAGTTGGAGCAGGCCGGCAAACTTGCGCCGCGCGAGGCGCTCAAGATCATTCCGCAAATCTGCGACGCGCTCCAGTTTGCGCACGACGAAGGCATCGTGCACCGCGATATCAAGCCCGAGAATGTCATGCTCGATAAGAAGGGCCGGGTGAAGATCACTGACTTCGGGCTGGCCAAGATTCTGCGGCTTGAGCCGGAAGCCCTGCGGTTGACGGGCGCCAAGGATGTCATGGGCACCCCGCACTACATGGCGCCCGAGCAGGTTGAGCATCCGCAGGAGGTGGACCACCGCGCGGACATCTATTCGCTGGGGGTGGTGTTCTACGAAATGCTCACCGGCGAGCTGCCGCTGGGCAAGTTCCAGCCGCCGTCCAGGAAGGTTGAAGTGGACGTGCGCCTGGACGAAGTCGTGCTGCACGCGCTGGAGAAGGAACCGGAGCGGCGCTACCAGCAGGCCAGCCAGGTGAAGACGGACGTGGAGACGATTGCGACAACTCCGCCCGGCAGCGGTCAAACCGCCAGGGCAGCGTCCGGACCAAGTGGCCCCACCCGCTTAGTACCCTAATTCATAAGTCCGCGCACGTATTTTTTGTTAAGCCGCCATCCCTAATTCCGTGGGTTTTGGGGTAGCTAACTTGGTTAGGAGTTGATTGAGGTCCTCGCGCGTAAACTTCCACTCGAAGGGCCGTCCGATCGTTTCGAAATGGCGTTCGAATTGCCAAAGGGCGTGGGCGACTTCATCCAGGGATTTGAAATCGTTTGGCGTGAGCACTTTTCGCTGGATGATGGAAAAGTAAACTTCGACCTGATTGAGCCAACTGCCGTGAACGGGTCCATGGACCAAATGCAGACGGGGGTAACGTTGTTGGAACCGTTGGACACTGGCCGTTCCGCGATGAGAGGAACCATTGTCCACAATCCAGAACACGCGGCGGGCTTGGGCATAGGGAGGCTGATTCATCACCCGGTCAACCAAGCGATCAAAAGCCACAATGCCGCTTTGCGGTTCGCAGTGGCCGAAAAGCTTGGCCCGATGAACATCCAAGGCGGCCAGGTAAGTAAGCGCTCCGCGCCGCTCGTACTCGTGTTCGACCTTCATCGGTTGGCCGGGTTGGGGTGCCTGGGTAGGATGGATGCGAGCACGGGCTTGGATGCTGGTCTTTTCATCGGCCGAAATGACGAACTCGTCTGCTTGCAAGGGTTGGCCCTGCCAGACGCGCTGGTAGAGGTCCAGCAAGCGTGCGGCTTTGGCAGCGAACTGCGGGTCACGGGGAAAAATCCAACAACGGTGAAACCAAGGTCGGATGGCATCTTCATGCAGCCAGCGCCAAAGAGTGCTATCGCTGATTTTGGCCACCAACCCGGATTGACAGAGCTGCTCGTTCAACTCGGCGAGGCTCCAGCGGGAGAGTGGCAAGCCGAACTGGCTGGGCAACTCGCAGGCCAAGGCCTTAACCTGCACGACCAGTTCTGGGGGGAAAAGCCGGGGGCGACCCGGGCGGGGCAGTTCTTCCAGTCCGCGTAAGCGCTCGTAGAAGAAGCGTTTGCGCCATTGACTGACGACTTCACGCCGTGTGTCCAGCCGAGCCGCAATGAGGTCGTTGGGCAGGTTTTGAACGGCCAGAAGGACGATTCTGGCGCGGAACACCTGAAAGTAAGGCAACGTATATTTGGCTGATCTATGTCGGAGTTCTCGCTCCTCATCTTGGGTGAGAACGATAGAGAATGGGCTATTTCGTGGCATATTATCCGCACATTTCCGTGCTGCGACAAGATACCACTATCCAGTCGGTATGGCCAGTTAAAATACGTTATTGTATTTAAGAAAACAAGTTACTTAGCCTCTGATTTACCGTCGGCGTTCTTCAGCGGGCCAGCTTGGTATATCGGGATTCTCGTGGGTCTGGCCCTCCTTGCCGGCTTGATTGTCTGGGGGATATGGGAACGCAGGTCTTCGGTTACCCCCCAGACGGTAGTCCGAGTGGAAGCCAAGCTGCGCCAGGAAATCGAGAAGCATCTGAACGCGGCGGGTTGGAGTGTGGACGGCCTTTCAGTGAATGTCGCGCCGAACTTGAAGCAGGCGCAGTGTCGTTTCGGGTACAGCCTGGAAGAACGGTTTGAGTGAAATCCCGTTTAACGGAGCTATCCGTGTCACGCCGCAAGGAAATAACCTGTGGTTGATCGCTGGCGGGGGCCAATTTCAGTTCTTGCGCTTTTCGGTGGATACCACGGCACAGATGAGCCGCCGGCCGGCCGGATTCCAGTACTCGGAGCCGGAAGCAGCCAGCTCTCCGACCAGCCTTGCTTTGAAGGCTCCCCGCCTCGGCCCGGTGCGCGAGGTTACGCTTAATGACGTCGAGGAGGGGGGTGGCAGTGATGCCCTGGACCTGGACAGCGGGCGGTTGCTCGACGTGCCGAAAGACGTGCGCAAGTTCCCCAGGGCGGAGCGGTATAAATGGCTCGCTGATCGGAGTGTGGACCTGATGTTGACCAGGGCCGAAGGGCGATGGGGACTGGGCACCCTTACAGCCAATGAGCTCAAACTCGCCCCAGTGGGTAACTCAAGCTGGGATGCCACCACCGAGCAGTCGCTCTCCAAAGCGCTGACCGCAGGCCCTGCAGGGCTCGAAATCAGGAACGCTCCTTACCCTTACGTACGAGCCTACATCCTGCCTGCCGATGCCCAGCCGCCGCTCACTTTCGCCTTCCGCACCGCCAGCGGCGTCACCGGATTGCTCCAGATCACGGGGTTCACGGAGCGACCCAACTCCGCACGCCTTCGATACAAGCTCGTGCAGGCGAGCACGGCCTCCCTTCAAGCCTCGCCCCGCCAGCTCGGCGAGGTTCCCGTGCCTGATCCGGACCACGATTTCGTCGCCCAGCGCCGGGCCGATTTGGGGCAGAAGGCCTTGGATGGTTTCCGCGATTTCGTGTACGAGCACCAGTGGAAAATGCAGAGCGAATGGGGCAACAATCAGGGGAGGGTTGTTTTCAAGGCCACCGACGGCGTCGGCAAACGCATCACGCTTGAGGAAGTGAACCAGGGCGACGGCAAGGCCCAGTTTACCATCCGCACCGATCCGGGCGCTGAATTGCCCGCCAGGCGCATCGGAGCGGCCATCTGGCGACGCCTGGGCTGGCTCAACCCCTATCTGTCTGCCTCGGCTGAGCCGATGGCCTCGCTCTCCGACCACACCAACACGGCGGAGAAAAGTATCCTGATATTCGCTCAGGCCAAACCGGGTGAGTTTAGTGTAACCTTAACCAACGGGGTGCGGTTCGAGGTCGTCGCCGTCGCCAGCAGCCCGCGCGCATCTCAGGTCTGGTGGCGGCCGGACGGAACGCTGCTACCGAAGCCTCCGGGCGAGAGGCTGACTGACATCTCCAGACTGTGGCGAAGCCCCAAAACCCAGGCCGAGTTCGCCATCTTGACCAAGACCAAAGGCAAGACGGTGGCGGAAGGAGACGTGGTGCTGGCCTTCGACCCGGAACCCCAGTGCGTCGCTGCCGCGAACCTCTACACGAACGGCTCGTTGGTCCCGGTGACCCTGGTCGGCTTTCGCGCCGCCCCGAGCAGCCTGACCTGTAGAATCGGGTTGGCCGACGGCCCGTGGAAACGGGTGGCCACGTGGGACCAGGCCGGGACGCTGTTAAACAACGAAACCGGCGGGCCGCTGTCCTTCCGCCGCTCGGGCGCCGATGAGGAGACTTGCCTGGAGTTAACGTGTGACGTTGACCCAGGCCGTTTTGGGCTGGGGCTGGCCGCGCGAATGAAGGATGGAACCTACAAGCACGCCCGTATCTGCGCGGTCCTTTACAGTGGTTCGCAAAGAACGAAAACCGATGCACTAATCAGAAGGCTGAATGATGCGGACGTTATCGCGTATGAGCTATATGAAGCACCTCTGCGCTGGGCGGAAATTCCGGGCATCGCCATCAAGCCGAATGTGCCGCCGATCCAAGGCGACCCAGCCGCGTCTGGCCCGTCCGGCGGGACCTCACGGATCGAGAGCTTGCCCGAGGTGGAGCGCGCCCGGGCGGTGTCGCTCTTTAACGACATCGAAGACTTCGGCCATGAGTTCAGCGCCGCGTTTACCGCCAGGGATATGGCGACGGCCCAAACCGGCACGCGCCGCTTGTTGACCCTGCTGAGTAACTTCAACGCCGTAGTGCGGGGAACCGGATACGAATTCCCCGCCGCACTCCTCACCGACGTCGGCAAGGTCCGTCAGGCGCTGGATGAAGGGGATTGGAACAAGGTGAAGCAGGCGGCCCGGTTCAATGAGCAATACGCGCGGGAATTCAAGCGCATGGGCAGCCGGATGGTGGACCTGGCGCAGCAACAGAAGGGAGGAGCCACGGCCTTTGGGCCGGTCATCGAGCGGGTCATCCCCGGAAAGGGAGATACGAATAAACGGTTCGTTGATCTCGATACAGGCAGGCAGTTTGCCGCGGCGGAATCCTTCGGCCCCAAGGCGGAACCCAGCCCGGCGGAAACGCAGGAGTGGTTGAAGCAAACCGGCATTGACGCCGTGGGGGACACGCGAACCGAGTATAGCGGATTAGTCGGGTTTGGGCTGCTCGCCGTGCCGGTGCCGAGCGAGGAGTGGGAACGCATGGTGCCGTCCGGCCTTGATTACTACCTCACAGGAACCGTGCCGGGCACTCCGACGATCATGTCAGCCAAAGGCGCGCTGCCGGCAACCTTCGCCCTGAAGACCCGCGAAGGCGCCCGGGGCTTACTGCAAATCCTTGGCGTCACTAACACCCCGCCGAGCATCAGGATCCGTTATAAGCTGACCCAGTCGCAGCTTTAGGCGCGGCAGGCTTCATAGCCGGTGGAGGGGGTGGAAGCGGAAGTGGCTGGGGCGGCGGGCGGCGGGATCGAGTTCGAGCGTGCAATAGCCTCCGTCCTTGAGGAGTTCGATGCCGGCGAGTGACGGACAGAGGCGGACATGGAACGGGCGCCAGTAACGGGCCTGACTCAAGGCGGTACTCAGGCGTCGGACCGTGTGACCGAGGAAGCGGATGGGCGGCATCCCGGCCAGAAGGCGGCTCTTCCAGAGGACGACCCTGGAGTGCAGATGGCCGATAGTGGTCTGCTCGATCTGCGGGAGCCTGGCCCGGACGCTTTCCTCGCGCCAGAGGAAGGGCAGGGCGGTCGGGTCGTGACAGAAGAGCAGGACGCGCTGGTTGGGCTGCAAGGCGTCGAAGGCGGCGCGAATCTCCGCCAGGTGTTCGACGCGCAGGCGTTCCCATGCGGGTCGTTCGTCAGGCAACATGTCTGCCTGGAACGCCGGCAGCGCCACCAGCGTCGAGACGAACCCGAGCAGGACGTAGCTGCCGATTTCGAGCCGCCAGAAGGCGTCCAACCCCACTTCCTCACGGGCGCGGCGCCAACTGGCCAGCCTCATGCCGCCGTTGCCGCCGAACATGGTGAGCTTGCCCAGCTCGTGGTCGCCGAAGTTGGCGCGGAGTTTGGCGCCGAATTTCCGGCGGAGTTTCCCGAGGCATTCGCAAGCGCTTTGGCAGGCGGCATCGTCACTGACACCAACGAAGGCCGTGTTGGAGGAGTAATCGCCGTTGGCAATGAGGTAGTCACAGGAAGGGGCCTGCTCCAGGAACTGGTCGAGGAGGTGGTTCTTGCCCATCGGTTCGCGCAGCCAGATGTAGTGACGGAAGGCACGAGCGAAGGCGCGCACCACGGGGTTGGGGATGTCCCGCCAGCTCGTAATCGTTGCCGCGGGCTTGTTCGGCCGGACCGGCGTAATGAATGTCGCTCAGGATGCCGAGCGTGCAGGGGCGCATGGCGGCTATGGTGGGGCAGGGGAGGCGGCGGAGTCAACCAGGCGGAAAGCTTGGGCTTTAACGCCAACTCTGCGCGAGTTAAATCCGAAGTCCGAAGTCCGAAGTCCGAAACAAATCCGAAAGCACAAACGGAGAAATGATCGAAACAGCCTCGCGTGGGGAGGTTTTGGACATTGCGCTACTGGGATTTTGAATTTGTTTCGGGCTGGATTTCGGATTTGAGCCTGCGCCCCGGTAGAAGAACCCCCGGACGAGCTTCCTCAGGCCACAGACGGCAGGAGGATTTCAAAGCTCGCAGTGCCCTGCCCGGGCTGGCTTTGGACACTGATGGTGCCGTGATGCTGGAGGACGATGCGCCGGGTGATGGGCAGGCCAAGCCCGGTGCCGCTGGGCTTGGTGGTGAAGAAGGGCTCAAAGAGGCGCTCCAGACTCTCCGGCGGAATGCCTGCGCCATCGTCTTTGACGGTCACCCGAAGCTGCGGCGGTTGCAGCAGGTCGGTTGGGCCGGCTGACGGTGGGCCGGGCGCGATAGTGTCGGTGCTAACGGAGAGGGTGCCGTTTGGCCCCATCGCTTCGAGGGCATTGATCTCAAAAGGATATACACCATAAAATTATTTTCTGGCTGAACGGCAACAAAGAAAGTATAGTGAAAAGCATAATTAACGGAAAAGGGGGAAGTGTCAGCTTTTCAAACAGGAAAGCAACAATGGATTGACTATGAACTCAGATTATCTGAACAGTTGAAAGACATCTGAATTGCCTCTCCTGGAAAAAACGTAAAGAGGTCCAAAAAATTAAACAGTATGAAGATAATTTATTTGAAATGAAAAATCGTATAATAATTCTTGCCGTTTTATTGATAATTGTATCATGTAATAGAAATTTCTTTGCAAGGAAGTGCTGATGTCAACCATGCAATTTGATAATGAGTATGGCTGCACAGATACAAAGTACAATCTTAAAGTTGATCTGGTTAACAGCGCTATCATAATCCGTGACAAAGCAGCTTATGATAGTGAGATTTCAGGTGATTGTCACCCAACCATAGATTTTTCAGCTTATGATCTCGTTATAGGCAAACAATCAACTGATAATATGAATGATACGATCCTTTACGATTTGCGCACAACTTGTCCTGATGATAAGCTTACACTAACAGTCAATATTGTGCAAAAGGATATTACGGGAGCAATCCGTC
>CAVXLO010000051.1:0-246906 GCA_963762555.1 uncultured Verrucomicrobiae bacterium | reverse complement strand
ACGCCGCAACAGCGCTTTCGGAGAAAGCGCGCGCTACCAGCTCGAGGTGCTGACGCCGGAACCGGTGGAGAAACTGGAGCTGGAGACCCCGGAGCCGGAGCTGCCCCACGAGGAGGAAGAGGAGCCGCTGCCCCAGCTCGAGGAACCAAAGCTTTGACGTTGGCGGGCGGCGTCTTCGGCCTCCCGGCGCCGGCGTTCGGCCTCCAAACGCGCTTCCTCGGCACGCCGGCGTTGGGCGACCTCGGCTTCGGCCTGGGCGATGGCCTGCTCGGCGATTTGCCGGGCATTGCCGGCCAGGCGGCGCGCGGCGTCGTAGTCGCCGCTCTGCAACAAAGCCCGCGCGCGGGAGAGCACATCGGCGCCCGGTGTCCCGAGAATTGCCACGCCGAACCCGCCGGTCCAGGCGCCGGCGTTCCGCACGATGGCCGACGAGGCGGTGAGCGCCGCCATGGCGCTCTGGGCTCGTTCCAGTTCTCCGCGCAGGGTAGCGGCGGCCGCGGCGGCGTGTTGCGCCAGGCCATTGGCTTCCTGGTCAATGGCGTGCCAGTCTCCGTGGGCGGCCTGGTACTTGTCGCGGATGGCGCCCAGGGCCCCCGCGAGGGAGCCGGCAATGGCCGAGGCCTGCTGCGTGGCGGGACTATCCGGCAAGCGATCGGTGGCAGCGCGGGAGGCCAGGCGCTCGGCTTCGGTGACCTGGCTGGCCGCGGCGGCGAGCGTGCGGCCCGCTTGCGCGTAAACGTCTTTGTCGCAGCGCGCCTGGTCGGCAACGTGATCCAGGCCGGCCTTCACCGCCGCCAATTGCTCGGCTGCGGCGAAGGGGTCGCGCCGGGCGGCCTGCACCGCGGCCCGGGCGGTCTCGAGCATTTTGCCGGCCGCCTCAAAGGCGTGAACCGTCGGCAGCATCGCGGTGGGTTCCGCGACGAGCCGGGCGGCCTCCGCGCTTTGCCGTTCCAGCGCTTCGAGCTGGCTGCGGTTCGCGGCATCGGTTTGGACCAGGCGCTGTTTCTTCTCGGCAATCTCCAGGAGCCGGTGTTCCCCGAGCTCGAGGCCGGCTTTGGCCTGGGCCAGGAGATCGGCGGATTGGAGCAGGCGAGCTTCGCGATAAGCGGCGGCCGCGTGCGCCAGCCATTGGGCAACCTGCGCCACGACCACTTCGGCTTCCTGGAGGTTGTCCGCGATAGTGCCGTTCGCATTCGGGTGGGCGGGATCGCCGGCCCCGAGCGCCAGCACCGAGGAGGCGTATCCATTTTGAATTTCCGCCAGGACGCCCGCGTGTTCCGGAATGCGCGCCGCCAGGGCTTGCGACCGGCTCCGCAGGCCCGCCAACGTTTCCGCGTATTTGGCCAAGGCCTCCAGCGAGGCTTTCACGATATCATTGGCCTGTGTCGTCAAACGCGAGGTTTCCTCCAGCGCATTTTGCGCGGCCTCGAGGTCGCCGCGCTCCAGGGCGGCAAAAGCACCTTCCCATTGGGCCTGGGCCTGGGTCACAAAATCGGTGGGATCTTTGCCGGCTTCGCGCAACGCTTCGCCGGGCTGGAGACCGAGGCCGGAGCCGATCTGTTGGCGGGCTTTGCCAATGACGGCGGTGCTCTCCAGGATTTGCCGATGCGCCTGCTCGCGCCGGGCCTGGTCCAAGGCCACGGCACGGCTCGCGCGCTGGGCCAGCTCCGCGAGGGCCGTGCGCAGGGCCTCGATCAGCGCGCTGGCCGAGCCGTGCAAGGCCCCTGCGATCGCCTCATCCGCCTGCTGTGAGCGATGCCGCAGCGCGGCCTCCAGCCATTGGCTATTCGGCCCCGACTTGGCGAGCGCGGCCGCGCATTCGCGGATGGGCGGGATGATCTTCTGCCGCGCCTCGGCCACCACGTGGACGAGCGCTGCGGCGTCGCTGGCTTGTTGCTGCGCCCGCGCGCCTTCACTTTGCAGGGCCCCGACCGGGTCGCTGATGCCGCGCTTGAGGGCTTCGGAGAGGGAGGCTTGGGCGGCCGGGACTAGCTCCGCAAACAGGCGGGGCAAACCCAACAATCGGTCGGCGGCGGCGGCTTTGGCAACGTCCGGCTCGGCGGCGCGGGCCTGGTCGAGTTGCTGCTGCACGGCTTTCATTATGTCCGGCGCGGTTTGAAGGCTGCGCTCCAATTGGTCGAGGGCGGCCAGGGCCCGCTGGGCGCGCTGGTTAAAGCCGTCCATGAGTTCGTTGAAGGTCATCGTGAACGGCTGGTAGGAAGCCAGGTCGCCAATCAGCCGGTCGCGTTCGGTCCGCGCGCCTCGCACGACCAACTCGACGCCTTCCTCGGGACGGAACTCGATGGGGCGGTCGCGTAGGAGGCCGATCACTTCGCGGTAGCGGCCCGGCAGCAGGAAGTTGCCGGCCTGGCGCCAAATCACGGCCGGGTGCAGCAACGCCTGGGCTTGCTGCAAGATGCGCCCGGCGCTCGAAGACATAATGAAGAGCTCGTCCACGTCCTGGATGATCTGCTCGCACAGCCGGAGGGTGTCGCCGGCATAGCGCTGCGCCGCCTCGTCGTTGGAGGTGCCCACCAGCGTCGCCCGGCGGTCCAACAAGCCAAACAGGGCATCGGTTTTTTCACTAAGGGCTTTTTCCCAGAGGGCATAGAGCTGCTGGGCCTCCGTTTTGGCGGGCAGCCGGCGGCGATTCAGCACCAGGACGATGAGGACAAGGCCGGCGCCGAAGGAGAACAGGCCCAGGGCCCAGAGCGCGGTCCGCTGGGCGGCCAATCGCTCGGCGACGGCGACGGCAGTTTCGGCCGTGGTGACGGCGCGGGAAGCGTTCTCGAGCAAGGGAACATAGGAAGAGTCACCCCGCGCATACTCGTGCCGGGCGGATTCGAGCGCGGCCTGGGCGGCCTGGAGCTGCGCGGCGGCCGCTTTGGCATGAGGCCGTTGCTGCTCGTGGGCGATGCGCCGGGCGAGGCTTTCCAGTTTCCGGGCATCGGCGGGGTATTGGTCAATGGCGCGCACGATTGCCTGGGCGCGCGGCCCGACCTGGCCGGCCGCCTTTTGGGCGCGGGCCGTGTCCCCCCGGGCCAGGGCGTCCTCGGCAACCTTCAGATCGGCACGGAGGCTCGCCAGATCGGGCCGGGTGAGATCTCCGGTCTGGTCATTGTGCTGACGGGCAAACTCGCCGGCCTTGGCCTCGAGCAGGCTGTAATCGGCGCGCGCGCTTTCGACACTGGCCCGGGCCTTTTCCAGCGCCTGGGTGCGGGCGGCCAACTCGGCGGCCGCCTGTTGTTTGCGGGCGTTGATTTCGGCGGCGATCTGCGTGTCGAGGCGGCGATCAATCTGCGTGATGGTATCCTTGACGGCATCCACGACGCGGGCGCCGTTGCGCATGGCGGAGACCGCGGGCTGATCGAGGTTGCCGGGCCAATGGTCTTCGCCGAGGCCGCGGCGGTCCTGGGCATCGGAGCCGTAGTACGAGAGTTTGTGTTCACGGAGGAATAGGATGAAGAAAGCCGCATCGTGTTCGTGGGTGCGCGGGTCCACCAGTTGGCTGAAAGCGGTCTGGTTCATCAGGCCTTTGCCCATGGCCTGGTTCACCGCTTCGACGCCCTGGTAAGCGTGTCCCTCGGCGTCGGTGTAGGTCTCGCCGTCGGCATTTTCAGCCAGCACCACCACCCAGTTGGTGGCGTGGGTGTCCAGCCATTGTCCCAGGCCGTCCAGCGCGGCGGCGCTTAGCCCCAGGTTACCTTTGACGTAAAGGCGCTGCTGCGGTTGCCACAGGTGGATGACGTCCGTGGCGTGCGCAAGGCTCAAGGCGCGGGCGGCAGTGGCGGTTGCGCCGCCCGGCGCGGGCGCCTGCGCCAACACTGACGAAAACGAGGAGCAGCACCAGAGCAGGCCGAGTATGGCCCCGGAGCAAAAAGTCTTTGCGCTCATTTGCCCCCTGGATGCCTCAGGCTGGCGGGAACTTCAATTACAAATGGGGATGGGGTTTGGAAAAGGGCGCATGACAAAGCTCTTCGTTTCCTTCGTTTGCCTGGTGTAAAAGGGCACAGGCATCCATCTCGTGGTGGTCGTGCTGGATATCGGTGAGGGTGGCCTGGACGTGCTGCTGCGGGTGGTGGTCGTAAACCAGGGTGACAATGCCGGCGATGTCGCGGCCGCCATAATGCTGGTGAGGTTCCACAAGCTGGTCACGAATCATGGAGGGTGGATGAACCTCGAACCTTGAACCCTGAACAGCCGGTCGGGGTCAGAAGGGAGTTTCTGAACAAATGGCGGTTCACCGGGGAAAAGCTGAAAGGGGGCCGAACGGAGAGTTGAGGGTTGAGCGCTGTAGGGGAGGGACAGGGACGGCGCCCTGATCCCCGCCTAAGCCCGGAATTGCAGCTCTTCGGGGAGCACACGCGCCCCCGCGTGTCGCCGTCGGCGCCCTCGCCGACTGCTTCACCTCAACTCAATATGAACTCTATAGCCCCAGCCAGGTGTGGCCGGCGAGGGCGCCGGCCACTACACGCGAGGGCGCGTGTGCTCCCCAAGCCTCTGAGTGTGTTGCCTTAGGCGAGGATTTGGGCGGCTGGTGGCGGCTTGACTGAGGAGTGTAAGACGCCCATGCTTCGCGTCTGAACCCATAGGCACTTCTGCCTGCGCGAGGGCCAGGACGATTACGACGAGTATAACCCGTATGCCCGAAAAACATAAAGTATTCATTCCCCAGAAGCTGCGGCCCTGGATTGAAGCGCGCCGGAAATTTCGGCTGAGTCATGCCCAGGTGCAAATGGCGCGCGAGCTGGGGATGAACCCCAAAAAGTTAGGGAAGCTGGACAACCACAAGCAGGAGCGCTGGAAGCTCCCGCTGCCGTTATTCATCGAGGAGTGTTACTGGAAACGCTTCGGCAAAGAGCATCCCGATGATCTGCGGCCACTGGAAATCAAAATCGCGGAGAAGGCTCAGAGGAAGGCGGCCAAGCACGTCGCGGGGCAGGAAGTTGACTGCCCGTTCTGAACTAAAGAGCAGGGTCAAACCTGAGCGGGGTCAAACCTGAGATTTGCCGGGCGGCACCGCATTGGTGGCGGACGGAGCGCAAAGTCGGAAAGCCCAGCGGCAAGGGACAGAGGACCAGACCGGAGATTGGAACTGGTCCTGTGCGCGTCGAGGGGGGCACAAAGAAAAGCTGAAACGCTGGAATCGGGGCCGGGATTGACTTACTGCTGCCAGCGTAAGATAGTAAGGCATGACGACAACGTTATCGAGTAAAGGCCAGGTCGTTTTGCCCAGGCAGGCCAGGCTGGGACTGCGATTGCGTCCGGGGATCAAACTGGTGTGCGAGATAAAGGGCGGTTCGCTGGTGTTGACCCCGGAGCACCCCGCGGCGGAGCTGCCGCGGCTGGTTCAGGACCCAAAGTCCGGACTGTGCATCACGAAGTCGCCCGCGGGCACGCAGGTGACCAGTCAAGACGTGCGGGCAGCCCTGCTTGACTTCCCATGAGGTACCTGCTGGATGTCAATGCGCTGATTGCGCTGGCGCACACCGGCCATGCCCTGCACCCCAAGGCGATTGGCTGGTATCGCTCGGTCCTGTCATCCGCCACCGGGTTCCACACCTGTTCGATTACTGAATTGGGATTTGTCCGCGTAACCGCCATGACAGGTCTGCAGCCGGACATCAAGGCAGCCAGGCAAGCGCTGGATGCCTTGAAATCCTCATCGAAGGTTCGCTTTGAGTTGATTCCGGACGATCTCGGCGCGGCGCATTTGCCGGCGTTCGTGAAGACGCCTCAGGCGGTCACCGATGGTCACCTGGTTGAGCTGGCTCGCAAGAACTCCCTCTGTCTCGCGACGCTAGACCGGGGTATTCCAGGTTCCTTGTTCATTGGGTAACGGAAACCGATTTACTTGAGGATTCCGCCTCGACAGGTGATCGGAAAGGAGATGCCGGCACGCGGAACCGGTTAACCGCGAATTAGGCTAATTGACGCGAATTTTCTCCTGCCGGAGGTGGGGGGAAATGAAGAAGGAAGAATGCAGAATGCAGAATGGCCGGAAACCGGATATTCTTCATTCTTCATTCTTCATTCTTCATTCGCCTGGGCTCCGCCGGGCCGGTTTGATGCTTCTGCAGCCTGAAGGCTGCGGTCCGATGCTGTGGCTGGACTTATGCAGGGCGGTGCTGGTTAAATGCCCTCATGAATATGAACCGTCCCCGCTTGCGTATTCACGGCGTGCTGCTCGCACTCTGCCTGGCCGTCACTTCGCTGGCTCAGGAAGCGCAACTACCCTTTGTCTTTCAACGCGACGTCATGGTCCCCATGCGGGATGGGGTCAAGCTCGCCGCCAACATCTTTCGTCCCAAGGGCGAGGGCCGCTTCCCGGTCGTCCTGATGCGCACACCCTACGGCAAGCCGGATGAGAAGTGGGGCGATGCGAAACGTTACGCCACGGCCGGGTATGTGATGGTTGTGCAGGACTGCCGCGGGCGCGGCAAGTCCGAAGGGGTGTGGGACCCGTTTCGGTATGACACCGATGACGGTTACGACACGCAGGAATGGGTCGGCCAACAGTCCTGGTGCAACGGCAGCATCGGCACCGCCGGAGGGTCGTATCTGGGCTGGACGCAATGGGCGTCCGCGCCGAAGGCCAGCCGCTATCTCAAGACGATGGTTCCCACCGTGCCCTTCGGCAACGCGTTTGACCTGGCTTACAACGGCGGCGCCTTCCAACTCGCCCTAATGATGGGCTGGGGCGCGATGGTCGGCGGCGCCACCCTTAACCCGATGAAGATCATGGACGCCTACCGCCACCTCCCGCTGGACACCTTCGGCGACCAGTTCGACAAGAAAGTCCCGTATCTCGACGCGTGGGTCGAACACCACACCTACGATGATTACTGGAAGCAGCGCGGCATGGATTACCGCTATCCTGAAGTCACCGTTCCCATACTCGATATCGGCGGCTGGTATGACATCTTCTCCAAGGTCACGCTCGACATGGTGGCGCAGGTCCACGCCGCCTCGTCCGACCGCGCGGTCCGCCGCAACCAGTTCGCCATCATGGGGCCGTGGACGCATGGCGTTGGGCCGAGCAAAGTCGGCGAACTTGATTTCGGCCCCGAGGCCGCGCTCAAGATAGCCGACCGGCAATTCCAGTGGTTCGAGTATTGGCTGAAGGGCCGCGAGACGGGCGTGCAGGATTGGCCGGCTTATTACCTCTTTATCATGGGCGAGAACCGCTGGCGCGGTGAAAACGAGTGGCCGCTCAAGCGCACCCACTTCACCTCGTATTTCCTCCGCGGCAACGGTCATGCGGCCTCCCTCAAAGGCGATGGCGCCTTGAACACCACGCAGCCCGGCGAGGAAGCGCCCGACAAGTTCACATACGACAGTAAGAATCCCGCTCCCTCGGTTGGCGGCAATAACCTCGTCGGGGCGACCGCCGGGCCTTATGACCAAACTCGCGTAGAAGAGCGCGAGGACGTGCTCGTTTATACCACGCCGGTCCTGGAACAGGATGTAGAAGTCACCGGCCCGGTGAAGCTGATCCTTTGGGCTGCCTCCAGCGCCCGCGACACCGACTTCACTGGCAAGCTGGTGGACGTGCATCCCGATGGCAAAGCCTACAACCTCTGCGACGGCATTATTCGCGCCCAATACCGCAATGGCATGGACAAGCCCACACTCCTGGAGCCGGGTCAGGCCACGCGCTTTGATATAGACCTCTGGGTCACCAGCAACGTGTTCAAGCGCGGCCATCGCATCCGCCTCGAAGTCTCCAGCAGCAACTTCCCGCGGTTCGACCGCAACCCGAACAGCGGAAAGCCCTTCGGCACCGACACCGAGTTGCTCACCGCCCACCAGACCGTTTTCCACGACGGCGAACACGCATCGCACCTGGTGCTGCCGATCATTCCCCGTTGAAAGCGAGTCCAGTGAAGAAGTCCACCTTAGGAAAGCGAGCCGGCGTGCTCTCTGGGTTCCTGCAGTCCGTTCCCCCTCACCCCGGCCCTCTCCCTCAGGGAGAGGGAGGACCGCCGTCAGTCAGGGGGGCGTTCCTATGCGTTTGAGGACCTTGGCCAATGCACTTCGCGGCTCCCTCTCCCCGAGGGAGAGGGCAGGGGTGAGGGGGAACAGGCCCAACCAAATGATCATCTCCTACTCCCACGGCTCTGCGCGGTGCATCGAGACCGTGCTCGCATGCCTGACTGTAATGGTTGCCCTGTGGCAGCCTGTCTCGGCCGTGAGGGGCTCACCCATCCCCGCGCACACCAATTACCCAGCCTGGGACACCATGAGCGACACCTGGGCTGCCACTGATGCCTTGGGCAGGGGGCTGCCGGATGCGTCGCGGGTCGGCCCGCCTCGGCCCGACCGCTGGGTGGGCGCCTTTTACTTCCTGTGGCTTGGGCCGCATAGAAACGGCGGCCCATACGACATCTCCCAAATCCTCCAGCGCTATCCGAACGCCATGAGCACCCCCACCAGTCCTCCCTGGGGTCCGATGGGGGCGATGCACCACTGGGGCGAGTCCGAGTTCGGTTATTACCTGTCCGACGATCCCTACGTCATCCGCCGTCACGCGCAGATGCTGGCGGACGCAGGAGTGGACTTCATCGTCTTCGACGTCACCAACCAGCAGACCTACAAGGCCAATTATATGGCCCTGCTGAAGGTGTTTTCCGAGGTCCGGGCCGCCGGGGGCCGGACACCGCAGGTGGTTTTCCTCACGCCCTTTTGGGACCCGCGGCGCGTCGTCGAGCAGCTTTATGCCGACCTCTACCAACCCGGGCTCTATAGCAACCTCTGGTTCCGCTGGGACGGCAAGCCGCTCATCCTGGCCGACCCTGGCTTGATCGGCCGCAACGAGGGAATGGAAGCGACACGACACTGCGGCGCCGCTCTCGGCCGGTCACACGCTGGGCCAATCGTTCACGGCGACTAAGCTCTTCGCGGCGGTCGGAGCCCAATGCCCGACTTATGCCACGACCAATGCCGGCATGACGCTGGCCTTGTATCGCGATGGCCCGAAAGGAGAGCGCCTGGCCTCGCAGGCGTTCGAGAACCTCACCGACAATGCGTGGGTGACACTGCGGTTCGATTCACCGTTGCCGCCGGGGACTTACTACCTGGAGATGTCGAAGCCGCGGGGCACCCCGGCTTGGTGGAGCCAGGCGGAAAAGAGCTGGCCCGGGGGTCGCTCCTTTGCCGACGGCGCGCCTGTCGGCGGCAGCCGGACTGTGCGCCTCGAGACCCTCGACTCGGATGCCGCGCAAATCCGCAACTTCTTCACCTTCCGCAAGCCGCAGCCCGATTACTTTGCCGGCCCGACGCAGCCGGACATGTGGAGCTGGCTGGAGGTCTTCCCCCAACACGTCTTCCGCAACTCGAAGGGCGAGAAGGAGCAGATGTCGCGTCGGCGTCGCCCAAAACGCGGTAGGTGGCCGGCTCGGCTCGCTCAGCGAGGCCAATGCCCGCACGCGCAACTGGCATAATGGCGCGAATGATACCCGGCCGCGGCGCGGTCAACGAGGGCCTCAACTTCGCCGAGCAGTTCGAGCGCGCCCTCAAGGAAGACCCGCGGGTCATCTTCATCACCGGCTGGAACGAATGGATCGCTTCGCGCTTACAACGAGTTCGCCGGCATCCACGAGCCGGTCATGTTCGTGGACGAGTTCGACCAGGAGCGCAGCCGGGACATCGAGCCCATGAAAGGCGGCCACAGCGATGACTATTACTACCAGATGGTGTCGTTCATCCGCCGCTACAAAGGTGTCCGCGCCGCCGACCCGGCCAGCGGCCCGGCGGCGATCCAAATTGACGGCAAGTATGGTGACTGGGCGGACGTGCTGCCCGAGTATCGCGATGACATCGGGGACGCCGCGCACCGCGACCATCCAGGCTGGGGCAAGGGCTCCCGTTATGTGAACACAAGTGGCCGGAACGATTTCGTGGCCGCGAAGGTCGCCCAGGATGCCAGGCATCTCTATTTCTATATCCGCACCAAGGACCCTATTACGTCACCCACCGGCACGAACTGGATGTGGCTGCTGCTGAACATGCCGGGGTCCGCCGGCACCAACTGGCACGGCTACGACTACATCGTTAACCGCGCCGCCCCGGGAACACTGGAGAAGTGCACCGGCGGCTGGGCCTGGCACCGGGCGGGGACCGTCGGCTACAAGATCAACGGTTGCGAGATGGAACTCTCCATTCGCCGCTCTGACCTCGGCCTCCGCGACACCTCACGACCGTTGCGCCTCCAGTTCAAGTGGGCCGACAACGTGCAGCACCCTGGCCAGATTGAGGACTTCGCGATCAACGGTGACGCCGCCCCCAACGGCCGCTTCAATTACGTCTATACCGCGCCGGGTTTCTAGTGTGGTGTCTCAGAATTGCGCTGACACATCCCAAAGCGCCAGAGGACTGGCGCAGTCCAAGACGCTTCGCGGTCGCCGGCGCTGGGGAGCGCGCCCTAGCGTCTTGGACTGCGCCAGTCCTCTGGCGCTTTGGCCTCCCTGCAAAGGTATGCGTAATTCTGAGACGCCACACTAGTCATGACGTCGAGTTGGTAGGAGGGATCGCGGAGCCGGATCTGGTAGCAGCATTCGACGCTTTCGCCCTGGCCGACCTCGCGGACTGCGATCAAGGAAAAGGTGGCACAGGTGGTTCGCAGGATGTCTTTTACCATTTCATCCGCATCGAATCCCGCCGGCACCACATACCTGAGGAGCGCCTCGTGCGCGCGGCGGGAAGCAAAGGGAGACCAGTGCAGCAGCAGCACGGCCAGGCTGATCGTGAGGGTGCTGATGATGGCGACGCCAAACGCGGCGGCGCCGCACGTAATCCCGACGCCCATGCAGGCATAATTCCATGACCACGCCCGAATAATTGTATTCCTGGTCATGCCGCCGGGTTTGGTCCACGGTCCGCACCAGGCTGAGCGTCTGCCCCTGGTAAGCCGCCGTCGTGCCTTGCGCACTGGCAAGCATGGCTAATCGGTTCAGCGACAACTTGCCGACCGCTCGGATTCCGCGATCTACGATAAGGCGCAAATTGCCGCTCTGGGTTGCGCCTCAGCTCGGCGCCGATTCACAACCTGATTGCCCGCTAACGAACTTGATGGGTCACCGGGGACCCAGACCCTCCTTTTCGTCCTCGATTCTATGCTTTAACTCATCATTTCGAGTTTCTTAAGAATATCAATACTCGCGCACACCGGAGGCAGGAGTCCAACTCCACGCCTGGCTCAAAGCTTTAGCAGGACCGGGGCGGAGCGCCCAACGGTTTTTGTTGAGATAAGACCATTCTTTGTTGGCCACCCGGCCCACGTCCTCACCAGTCTTATAAGCGATTGGGACCAGGTAGGCACCCGGTCTGGACCTGGCATGGCGTACAGATGGTGTACGGATGGCGTACAGATGGCGTACAGATGGTGTACACGTATAACTGGTAGCCTGTTGATTGGGTGCGTTGCTGGAGTTGCCGGCAGCGGCGCACGGGCGGAGTGGCTTGCGGGGAAAGCCAGGCTGCAGGCTGGGTGTGGCGGGGCGAGGCGCTGTCAGTTCCTGGGGGAGGGGTTCCCGAAATCGCGGAGGTGGGGGACCAGGCCACGTTCCAGTATGGAGAGGCCGTATTTCGCTGCTCAGACCATATCCGCGGCCAGGACGCGGATGGTTTCTTCGAGGGTGGTCTGACCGGAAATGGCGCGGGCAAGGCCGTTCTGCCAGAGGGTGCGCATGCCTTGCTCGATAGCAATCTCTTCGAGGGCGGAGGTGGGCAGCTTCTTCAGGACGGCCTCGCGGAACGGCTCGTTTACCAGCAGCAGCTCGCTGACGGGCAGACGGCCGCTGTAGCCGGTTTGGTTGCATTGGTCGCAGCCGGCGCCGCGGCGGAATTGGGCCTGTGGGAAGAGGGCTTCGGGCACGGTTTTGAGCTGGCTGGGGGTGGGCTCGTACGGCTGAGCGCAGTTGGGGCAGACCGAGCGCACGAGCCGCAAGCCCATCACGCCGAGTACGCTCGAAGCCAGCATGAAGGGCTCGATCTCCATGTTGATGAGGCGGGTAAACGCGCCCGCCGACACGCCGCAATGGATGGTGCTCAGCACCAGGTGGCCGGTGAGGCCGGCCTGCACGGCGATGGCGGCGGTCTCGGCGTCACGGATTTCGCCGACCATGATGACCTGCGGGTCCTGCCGCATGATGCTCCGCAAGGCGATGGCGTAGGTGAACTCCTGCGCGGGGTTGATCTGCGTCTGGCTGACCATCGGCAGGTTGAACTCGACCGGGTCCTCAACCGTGCTGATGCTGACGCTGGTGCCGTCCCGCTGGATGAGGTAGCAGAGCGAGGAATACATCGTGCTGGTCTTGCCCGAGCCGGTCGGGCCGGTGAACAGGAGCAGCCCGCTGGTGCGCTTGAGGGCGCGCAGCAGGCCCTGGAGGGTCGAATCCTCGAAGCCCAGCGTGCCCAGGTCGAAGCGCCGGTCGCGCGGGTCGAACAGCCGCACGACGATCTTCTCGCCGCGGGTGGTGGGGAAGATGGAGATGCGCAATTGCACGCCCTCCAGTTCCGGGCCGCCGATGGCGGTGCCGTCCTGCGGTGTGCCGGCCTGGTAGGTGACGAGGTTCGCCATCACCTTGAAGCGCATCGAGATCTTGTCCATCAGGTCCAGCGGCAGGTGGGCGATCTCGGTGAGCACGCCGTTGACGCGGGCGCGCACGGCGATGGAGTTTTCCCAGGGCTCGATGTGGAGGTCGCTGGCAGCGAGGCGGGTGGCGTCCTGGACCAGGCAATTGACGAGCACGCTGACTTCGAGGCCCTGGGCGGCCATTTCCGATTCGAGATATTGGACTGTGTAACTCATACCAAGGACGTGATGGCTTGACTCCGCCCAGCCGACGCGAACTGGACCGGCCGAAGGATGCCAGAAAGCAGAGCGGAGAGCAAGCCTTAGCAACCATCGTAGGGAGGATGAGTTACATCTCGGCACTGTCGCCCCGCCATAGGAGCGCGGCCTTCAGGCTGCAGAAGCGCCGGAGGTCCAAGGAAGCGTTGGAATCTGCCGGCGCCGCGGCGTATTCCGAGCTTCTGCGGCCTGAAGGCCGCGCTCCTATGGCGGGGCGATGCTCCTGCGTTACAGGGCGGCAATAACAAAATACACCCCGGAGCCGCTTTGCACGCTGGGGCGGCGGGCGGTGCAGGAATTGCACGTCGGGGGCGCTTAGCGCGGCGGGGTGGGATTGCCGGGTTGGGCCATTCTGCGTAACTCTCTGTAATTCAATGGGTTGACAATTCCACCGACCTATGGCATTGCCACTGCTTAGGCGTTGGACGGTAGCGACTGTGAAGACGTTGAATCCATTTGATGGGCCAGGCTCCTTGAAGACCGAGCAGCAGCAAAGGCGGCGGCGGCAATTCAAGATTGCGGTGTGGGCCATTGTGGCGGCGAACGTGGCCTTGCTTGTGGGGCTGCTGATCCAGGGCTGTCGGCGCGAGCCGCCAACCGGCGAAGCCGCCGAGGATCAGACACCGCAGATGGGTTCACCCGATACAAATGCCGCACCGTTGCCAGAACAGGCGTCTGACACTAATCTTCCGGTTCCGCCGAGTTTCGAGGTCCCCGCGACGAATCCAGTAGTAGAGGCCAGCACCAATGCCGCGCCGGCACCGGCTCCGGCCGGCGGCCAGGATTACACGGTGGTGAAAGGGGATTCCCTTTACAAGATCGCCAAGGCGAACGGGGTTTCATTGCAAGCGCTGGAGGCTGCGAACCCGGGTGTGGATAGCGCGAAGCTGAAGATTGGGCAGGTGGTGCACCTTCCAGCCGGCGCGCAGACCTCGACCGCAAGCGCGGTCACTTCGGCCACGCACACTACTGCGACCGATAGCCCATCGTCGGGCCGCTATGTGGTGAAGCCCCGCGACACGCTGGGGCGGATCGCCCGGACGCACCATACGACGGTGAAGGCCCTCAAAGCGGCGAACGGCTTGACCAGCGACCGCATTGTGGTCGGCCGCAGCCTGAAACTACCCCAAAGCCGGGTAGCAACCGCTTCCGCGATCAAGAACTGAGCGCCGCAAGGCGGGAGCGCTCGCGGCCCAGCCCAGCGGTTGGATCGGGGCCCCGGGAGATACCCTACACAGACCAAGGAGAGACGAACTCCGTATATGATCAGCGAATTAATGGAACCGGCTTCCAGGTTCGGGGCCGCGGTGGGTGAGGCGAAGTTGTCGGAGATGCGCGGTGGGAACGGCACGTTTTATATCGCCGAGTGCGCTTTTGGATTGGGGGTGTTTGCCCAACGGACCATCCGCGCGGGCGAGATCATCCTGGTCTTTGGGGGCGCGCTGATAGACTTCCCAGAGACGAAGCGGCGCGGCCCGCGGGAGTGCATGGCGATCCAGGTCGGGCTGAACCAATACATTGATACGCAGCCGCCCGGGGTGTTCGCCAACCATTCGTGCGCGCCGAATGCGGGGATACAGAATGACCGGGACCTGGTGGCGCTGCGGGACATACCCGCCGGGGAGGAGATTTGCTTCGATTATTCGACGACTATGGACGAACAGTCCTTCACGATGCAGTGCGGTTGCGGCGCGCCCGGTTGCCGGCACATCGTGACCGACTTCTCCGAGCTGCCCGCGGGCGTTCAGGATTACTACCTGTCACGGGGGCTGGTGATGAGTTTCATCGTGCAGCGGCTGGCCGGAGCACGGCGTTGACGGGCCGGGTGGGCCACCTTAGTCTGGGGGCATGGCAGATGCCGCCAACACAAGCGCCCGGCAGCGGTTCCTGGATTTCCTGGCGCAAAAGCGTCTGCGGCTGACCCGTCCACGGCGGGCAATCATCGAGACGGTATTCAGCACCCAGCAGCATTTCACGGCGGAGGAATTGCTTAAGTGGGCGCACCGGCGGGACCGGTCCGTCTCGCGGGCGACCGTCTATCGGACGCTGCCGCTGTTGACGGACAGCGGCCTGGTGCGGGAAATGGATTTCGGGGGGGACCACAAGTTTTACGACCCCAACTACGCGGAGCGCCCTCACCACAATCACATCATCTGCCAGGACTGCGGGAAGATCATCGAGTTCGAGAGCCCGAAGATGGAGCGGCTTGGAGAGGAAGTCAGCCGCCGGCTGGGGTTCACAGTCAAAGCGCACCGGCTGCAGATCACGGCGACGTGCGACGAGTTCAGGAAGCTGGGCACCTGCTCGAAGCGGCGGGATTGACTCAACAAGCCGGAGCGCGAGCCGTCCCCGGCTCGCAGCACGCTGAATTCTTTGCGGAACGTCCGGGGGATTTGGTCGCTAAATGCGTTTGCGGCTGCTGCGAGCCGGGGACGGCTCGCGCTCCGGCGGCCAAGCAGGTTTGGACCGCTGTTCAGCTTCTGCGCCTTGGGGGCTTGGGCGGAGGCGGCTTTCTGATCTGGGCATCGAAGGTGCCGGCGACGAAGCTTTTGTCCTGGTCGGGCAGGGCGATGTAGATTTTGCCGGCAATGTGCGCGTTGGTGGCTTCGCCGAAGATGAGCTTAAGGGCGTAGCCGCGAGGAAAGACCTCGGTCGAAGGGTGCTGCTCGGCGTCCTTCCAGCGTAAGACAACATGCGGAGCGCGGGCGCGGTCCGCCGGCACCTCGACAGTCTGGCCGCTCAATTGCTTGCCCTCGCGCACGTAGAGGTTGACCGCCACCGACAGATCCCACGGCCACTTGTCGCCCTGGCTCAGAGACAGGAGGCCGCCCCGCAAGATGGCCCGCTCGCAACGAAACCCACTGCCGTGAATCTTGCCGACGGCCGGCTCCTCGGGAATGACTGCATTCGTCAGGTCCAGGGTCCACAGGATATTCGTGGGGATGGGGTATTTGGTATTGAGCGCGACCGGTGCGGCCGGCTGCGCCGGATGCGCATTGGTGGCAGCCGGCACGGCGGCATGAAAGATTTTGACGATGCGGTCGCGGAAGACATACAGCGCCGCGCCGGCACCGCAGAGCAGCACGAGCAACGCGATCGTCGCCGGGACGGAGCTGCGGCGGCTTGAGGTATCCAAAGGGCCCAGCCTGGAAGCGGCCTCGGCGCCTGTAGGCCGCGGCTTGGCTACCTGTGACGCGGATAGGATGAGCTTGGTATCCGGCGAGGAGGGGGCCTGCGGCACTACGATCTTCCGGAAGCAGGTTGGGCAATCAATTTGCCCGCCGGCGTTGCTGGAATCGGCGGTGATGTGCTGGCCGCAGACGGGACACGCAAATTTGAACTCGCTCATCGCTTCCACGGCAACGATTCCACACGCGCCCGGGGGCCACAATGCTTTTCTATAGTGGGGCAGGCGTCTCGCCTGTCCCAGAGGGCGTCCCGCCCTCGGTTTCCGGCGGGCGAGACGCCTGCGAACCGGCTTGGATCCCCCAACAGCCCGGCGTCGGCCTCCACACCCGCCGCCAACCCCTTGGCCTACCCCAGCCGGCCGCTGCTCCTTACACGGGTTTTCATTGTCTCGAATACTATCTGGATCAGAGAGACCCGTTCCCCCTCACCCTACCCTCTCCCCAAGGAGAGGGAGCACCCTCGTCAGACGATCGGCCAACCTGAAGCGCTCGGACCTTTCGATCGCTGCAGCCCGGGGCTCCCTCTCCTTGGGGAGAGGGTAGGGTGAGGGGGAACGGGCTTGGCAATCCACAGGACCCATACCCGAGATACAGATCCGTGCAAGGAGCAGGCCAACCGGGCGCCCGCCTCACCATAGTCGCTCGCCGTCACCACGCCGTCACCACACCGTCAGTACCTCTAGCCCTGGGCTAGAGGTACGACGGTGTGGTGACGGCGTGGTGACGGCGGGGTGACGGGGTGGCTCCAGTGGGGCCCGGGCACAGTGGTCGAGTGGCCAGCGAAGGCTGCGCGGGCTGCCCGATCCGGATCATCTGGCAGCAACCTCACAGAGGTTTATGCGTAACCAATTAGAAACAAGTCACTTACGGAGTCGCCGATTCCCTGCGCCGCGCTTGCGCCAAAAGGTTCCTGGAGGTCCCCCTCCGTATCCCGGGCTCAGAAAGGGTCCACTGGCTGTGGTGGATGGGGATTCCGGGGCAGTTTTCAAGTTCCCCTTGCACCTCAGCCTCAGCGTCTCTCCGTGGAAAAGCGGATTTGCGCCCGGCGCCTGCCCCAGAGCCATTTTGGCAGTGACTTAGGGCGCTCTCCGGCGCACATTCGGTGCGAGCGAAGCGCATGAAGAAAACCACACCTGTCTCTCGAAGTGGGCGGTTCACCGGCGGCCCTGCCGCCGCTGTGGCGCAATTTACCGAGTCGATCTCGTTCGACTGGCGCCTCTGGCGGCACGACATCGCCGGATCCATCGCCCATGCGACGATGCTCCGGGAAGCCGGGCTTCTGACCGCGCGGGAGCTGCGGGCGATTATCAACGGGCTGGATGCCATCGGGAAGGAAATCGAGGCGGGCCGGTTCCGGTGGCAGCCTGACCTGGAAGACGTGCACATGAACATCGAGGCGGCCCTGACGGAGCGGGTGCCCGCCGGAGCCAAGCTGCACACGGGCCGCTCGCGCAACGACCAGGTGGCACTGGATATGCGCCTTTGGCTCCGGGAGCAGATTGTGGAGCTGCAGCGGGAGATTCGGCGGCTGCAAGGGGCGCTGGTGCGGCTGGGCGAGCGGGAGAGCGGGGTCGTGATCCCGGGCTACACGCATTTGCAGCGGGCGCAGCCGGTCTATCTGGCGCATCATCTCCTGGCCTACGTCGAGATGCTGGAGCGCGACCATCAGCGCCTGCAGGAATGCTTCGGGCGGGTGAACGTCTGCCCGCTCGGCAGCGGCGCGCTGGCAGGCTCAACCCTGCCGCTGGACCGCGAGTTGGTGGCCGAGCTGCTCGGGTTTGTGGATGCGCGCGGACGGCCACGAGTGACGCAGAACTCCATGGACGCGGTGAGCGACCGGGACTTTGCAGTGGAGTTTTGCGGCAGCGCGGCGTTGCTCGCGGTGCATCTGTCGCGGCTGGCGGAGGACCTGGTCCTGTGGTCCAGCAGCGAGTTCAACTTCATTCGCATCGCGGACGCCTATACCACCGGCTCGTCGCTGATGCCGCAGAAGAAGAATCCCGATGTGGCCGAGCTGGTCCGGGGCAAGAGCGGCCGGATGATCGGCAACCTCATGGCGTTGCTGACGCTGCTCAAGGGATTGCCGATGACTTACAACCGCGATTTGCAGGAGGACAAGGAACGGCTGTTCGATAGCGCGGATACGGTGCGCGCCGCGGTGCGGCTCTGCGCCGGAATGATCGAGCACACCGCGATCAACCGGAAGGTGTGCCTGGCGGCGGCGAGCGATCCGGGGCTGCTGGCGACCGACCTGGCGGATTATCTTGTTCGCCAGGGCTTGCCCTTCCGGCAGGCGCATCACACGGTAGGCGCGCTGGTGGCGGTGGCCGAGGAGGTGGGCAAGCCGCTGAACCAGCTCACGCTGGCGGAATTGCGGTCCGCCGAGAAGCGGTTCGGCCCGGATGCGCTGAAGGTGTTCGACCTCAAACAGGCCCTGGCCAGGCGCCGGCTCACGGGGGCGCCGGGAACCACTGCGGTCATGAAGCAGTTGGCGAGGTGGAAGAAAGTGGTAGGGTGAGTACTGGCGCGGCTGCAACGGTGAGCGGCGGTGCAGCAGCGTTGCATTCGCGCAGAAGCCATGGCCCAAGCACCTCAAGAACTGTTGTCCGGTTTGCTGAAGGACGTATCGCGCTCCTTCTACTTGACGTTGCGCGTGCTGCCGGGGAAGATTCGCGGGCCCATCGGACTGGCCTATTTGCTGGCCCGCACGACCGATACCATCGCCGACACCGAACTGGTGCCGCTGGACCAACGGCTGGAAGCCCTGCAGCAATTGCGCGAGCGGATTCAGGGGCGAAGCGCCGCGCCGCTGCAGTTTCGGCGTCCTGGCGCAGCGGCAGGCCGCCCGGACGGAAGCCGTCTTGCTGGAGAAATGCGAGGCGAGCCTCGGCGCTGCTGGAGGGCCTGGCGCCAGCCGACCGGCAGCGCGTGCGCGAGGTGCTGGAGATTATCACCAGCGGGCAGGAACTGGACCTGCGCCGCTTTGCCGGCGCCTCCGCCCGGATACTCGTCGCCCTGCACACCGATGAAGAGTTGGAGGACTATACTTATCGGGTGGCTGGTTGCGTGGGCGAGTTCTGGACCCGGATGTGCCGGGCGCATCTCTTTCCCCGGGCGCCATTGGATGACGCGTTCCTGCTGGCCAATGGGGTGCGGTTCGGCAAAGGGCTGCAACTGGTGAACATCCTGCGCGACGTGGCGGCGGACTTGCGCCACGGACGCTGCTATTTGCCCGCGGAGCGGCTGGCGGATGCGGGGCTGAAGCCCGAGGACCTATTGCAGCCGGCCAACGAACCGCGCTTGCGCACACTTTATCACACCTATCTGGACCACGCCGAAGCTCACCTGCAGGCGGGCTGGGCTTACACCAACGCCCTGCCGCGCCGCAGCGTGCGCGTGCGGCTGGCTTGCGCGTGGCCGATCCTCATCGGCCAGAAGACCCTCAAACTGCTCCGCGCCGGCAATGTGCTTGACCCGGCGCGGCGCATCAAAGTCAGCCGCCGGGAAGTCCGGCTGCTGATGGTGCGATCGGTTGTCCTCTATCCCTGGCCGCGGGCCTGGAAAACGATGGCCGAAGCGCGCTGATCCGGGTATTCCGCCGCCCCGGCGCGGACTAATCGCGGAAGTTCGTGAACTGGAGCGCCACCGGGAAGTCCTTCGCCCGCACGGCGGCGATCACGGATTGCAAGTCGTCCCGGCTCTTGCCCGTCACGCGCACCTGCTGGTCCTGAATCTGCGTGGTCACCTTGAGTTTTGACCCGCGGATAAAGCTGGTGACCTCTTTGGCGATCTCGGTTTCGAGGCCCTGTTTGATCTTGATCAACTGCCGCGCGTGCCCCAGTGGCGATATGTCCGGCTCGCATTGCTCGACGTTCTTGAGGCTGATGTTGCGCTTGGCGATCTTGCCGATGACAATCTCGGTCAGCGCCTTCAACTTGAAGGGGTTCTCGGCGGAGAGCTTGATCTCATTCTTTTCGAGCACGATCTCCGCTTTGGTCCCTTTGAAGTCAAAACGGTTGGCCAATTCCTTCTTGGCTATGTTCACCGCGTTCTCGATTTCCATCGAGTTGACCTGGCTGACAATATCGAATGACGGCATGGCGGGATGCTAATTCGCCCACCGAATATGGGAAGCCTTTTGACGCTCCTGGCCTGGGTCTGCGGCCGGGTCAACGCGCGACCAATTCCTGCCAGCGCTCGTATAGCCGCGTGACCTCGGCTTTGGCGGCTTCCAAATCCGCGATCAGCCCGTGGGCCTCGCGCGAGCGGGTGGCGTGGAAGGCCGGATCGTTCAAGGTGGTCTCCAATTCCCCGACCCGAGTCTCCGCGGCGAGAATGGCGGCCTCCATACCTTCCAGCTCGCGCTGCTCTTTGAAGGTCAGTTTCCCGGGACGGGCCGGCTTGGGGGCGCTGACCGCCTCCGGTTTCCGGGCGGGGGCCCGGGCGAAGCTCGCCCAGGCCGCCTGGCGGGCGGCATCCCGCTCCTTCTTCTTTTCCAGGTAATACGAGTAGTTGCCCGGCTGGACGAACAGCCCGTCTTCCTCGAACGCCACAATCTGGTCGCAGATGCGGTCCAGGAAATAGCGGTCATGGCTGACGACCAGCACCGTGCCGTCGAAGTCCGCGAGCGCTTCCTCCAGCATCCGCAGGCTGGGCAAGTCCAGATCGTTGGTGGGTTCGTCCAGGACCAGCACATTGCCGCCCCGCCGCAGCACTTTGGCCAGCATCAGCCGCGCGCGCTCGCCGCCGGAAAGCTGGGCAACCGGCTCGTTCACGCGCTCATCCGAAAACAGGAACCGGCGCAGGTAGGAGCGCGCGCTCAGGTGTTGCTCGCCGAACAACACCGTTTCGCTCCCTTCCGAAATCTCCTCCAGGACGGTGCCGGCGCCGTTAAGCTGCATCCGCGCCTGGTCAATGTAGTTGAAGACCACCCGCTTGCCGATCTTGACGGCGCCTTCGTCCAGGGGCCGTTCCCCCAGGCAGATGCGCAACAGCGTGGTCTTGCCGACGCCGTTGCGCCCGACGATCCCCGTGCATTGCGCCGGGTTGAGCGCGAGCGTCAGCCCGCGAAACAGCCAGCGTTCCCGCTCGTCTTCGCCGACCTTCGCCCCGGCGTGGGCCAATTGAATCGCGTGATTCCCCAGCGCGGGCGGCGGGGGAATGAGCAGGTCCATCTGCCGTTCCTCGGGCGGCGCTTCGAGGCCCTTGACCGCGTAAAACGATTCGAGCCGATGCCGCGGTTTGGACCGCTGCGCCCGGACGCCCGCGCGCACCCAATCCAGCTCCTCGCGCAAAAAGCGCTGCCGCCGCCGCTCGGACTGCTCGGCGATCTGCTGCCGAATGGCTTTGGACTCCAGGTAGGCGGTGTAGTTCCCCGGATGCGAATAGCACCGGCCGTCGGCCAGCTCGATGATCCGCGTGGCAATCACATCCAGGAAATAACGGTCGTGGGTGACAAAGATGACCGCGCCGGGGAACTCGCGCAGGAAATCCTCCAGCCACAGGATGGATTCGGCGTCCAGGTGGTTCGTGGGCTCGTCCAGGAGCAGCAAATCGGGCTGGGCGGCCAATGCGCGGCAGAGGGCCACGCGCCGCTTCTCGCCGCCCGAGAGCGGCCCCACCAGCGCATCCAGCGGCGGCGCCGCCAGGGCCGACGCGCTCGCGTTGATGCGGGCCTGCAACCTCCAGCCGTCCACGCTCTCAATCTGGTTCAGCAATACCGCCAGTTCGCCGTCCGTGCCTTGTCCCGATTCATAGCGCCCCAACCACTCCATCAGGTCCGCCGCGCCGGCCTCAATGTTTTGTCGCACCGTGAGCCGGCCATCCAGCTCGAACTCCTGCGGCAAATACCCGATGCGCAATCCGCGCCGCCGCGCCACCTCGCCCGCGTCCGCGCTGCAATGGCCCGCCAGAATGCGCAACAGGCTGGTCTTCCCGCAACCATTCCGGCCCAGCAGCCCGACCTTCTCCCCCGGGGCCACCGTCAGCGTCACCGCTTCGAGCAGGCGCTGGTGGCCGTAGCTCAGGGCGAGGTCGTTGGCGGTCAATAAAGCCGGTCCGGTAACATTCATGCGTGCGAAAAGAGCAGATTAGCTTGCGGGAGCCCGGCGGCACATCAAAGGAAAATCAATTGCCGCATCGCTCGTCCGGGCTGCGAGCCCTGCCTTGCAGCCTTGAGAGCTTGAGGAGGGCCTCGGGGTACTCGGGGTGGCCGTAACCCGGGTCCGACCGCGGGCATTCTGCCTTTTGCCTTCGCCGCCTCCGTCCTCGATGGCGCCCGTCGTTTCGGTGACCGGCCCCGGGCCCGCCCGCGTCAAGGGCGTGCTAGATCAAACCCTGGTGGGGCCGGACGTGACTGTTGGCTGCGGCAATCCCGGCGTGTCCAACCCCTTCGAGGTCATCGCCGTGGATACCGTCGGCAACGCATCAGCCCCGGCGATTCTCACGGCTCCTTGAGGCTGACGAGACAACCCGGTCGTCACTTCGGCTCGATCACGGTGAGGCCGGGCACTGGATCGAAGTGTCGCCGATTGAAAGTGGCCAACTGGCTGCCGCGCTCAACCGCGGTGGCCGCAACAATCAAATCGTAAAAGCCGGCCATTCTTCCCGCTGCCTCAAGTTCAGCCCAGATACGGGCGTGGCCATAAGCGGTCTGCCCGGTGTAAGGAACCACTGGCAAAACGGCCAGTATGGCCTGCAGGTATTGCAACCGCCGCTGCTTGTGCGGAGGGGTTGCCCGCTCGACGCCGTGCCAGAGCTCCGCCACGGTTATCGCCGCCGCCTCAAATTGTTCGTTCGGCTGGCCCGCCAGCCAGCTCTTCAGATCAAAAGAGCCCTTCTCGCCCCGGATGAGCACATCCGCATCCAGCATTATTGCCATTTATCCCTCGGAGTGGTGAGCTGGCGTCGAGCGACGGCGAGGTCTTTGTGCCAGGCCCGCGCTTCCTCAGCGGAAAGCCCTGCTTTGTCCATTGCTTCCGCCAGGTCCCGCCCGGTGCAAATTCTCTCACTATCAGGCACCAGCCGTGCAAAAGGCTTGCCATTCTTCAACAGCACAAAAGAGGTGTCTTGATAATGCGCCCGGTTCACACAGTCGGCAAAATTCCGGGATGCTTCGGTGACCGTAATCGCCGCTTTCTTCATACAATCAGATTATCAGAGTTTACGGACAGGTCAATCCGAGACGCGAACTAACAACCGGCCTGCTTCGGGCTCGGCTCGTGCCAAACCCCGGCAGACATCGGGCGGCGGGCAAAGGTCGTATGATCCGATCACGTCGGACCGGGCGATGGGGAAAGGTTAAAGGCCAAAGCTTGACATGCGGACTGGGCGTGGGCGTCCACGCGGCTCCGTGCAACCGGACCGGCTAGAGCAGTAGCTTGACGCGACTTCTCTGTGCCGCTTTGCAGAGGGCTTCGTCTCGGGACGCCAGTGGGAGCTTCCGTCGCATCGCCAGTTCCAAGTACGTGGCGTCATACACCGGTGTACGTCCTTGCTCGATGGCGTCTTTGATTTCCCGGTCGGTCAGTGGCTTGAACCCCCGGCGTTGGGCGATCACCGATCGGCCTGCCCGGAGCTCGGCCACGGCTTGCCGGGTATGCTCCAGGTTCGCGCCGCCTTCCGGCACCAACCGAGCCACGGCCTTTTCATGCCGGGTGATGACGATTTCCTCGCCGCGAACCACCCGGTCGAGCAGTTCGCCGAACCGGGTCTTTGCCTGGAATGCAGTCACAGTTGCCATAACGTCGCGCCAAATTGACTAGTCGTTGACCCATCTAGCACCGGCTGACTTCGCTGGCAACTCCCCTGTCGGGTGTTGTCAGATGAAGGTATTTGCCGAACTGAGAATCCCGTCCTGGCCCCGGGGCATCCCCGGCTTGATTTCCAGCCTCAGCCCGGATTGAAGTCCACCCGCGAGGCTGCCAGTCTTACGGCGTAATTCAGTTTGCCTTTCTCTGGCGCAGCCTCCGCTGGCTGCGCCGTTTTGGTTATTTCCGCCTTGGTGCTTTGGATTTGTTTCGGGTATCGGATTTCGGGTTTCGGATTTGGGGCCTGCCGGCCGCTGGCACGGTTCGGATGCTCCCCGCCTTCTACGGCACGTGCAAACCCGCTTGCGGAGGCATGATTCCTGCGTTAGAAGGAGGCTGTGAATCGCTGGCGACGGTGGGCTTTTCTCCTGATCCTGCCGGGCTGCCTTGGCCCTTGGGGCGCGCATGGCCAGATTGATCCGGTCAGACGCGAACTGGTCCAGGCGGCCTACAACGCCGCGTTGGAAGGCCACGCGCCGATCTCCGCCTACGCGTACTATTACCGAAACGAGCCGGACTTTCTGCGCACAAACCTGACGTTGCGCCTGGCCATAGCGCCGACTTACCTGGATTCGGAGCTGGGAATCAGTCACGCCCTGGGCGAGCATACGGACCTGGGCCTCGGTTTGGCCGGAGGCGGTTACGCGGACAGTTACGCTGAGATACGCGAGGGGACGTATTACCCCAGCGAGTCATTCACTGGCTACGGCGCCCAAACCTCGGTCAGCCTGTATCACCTCTTCAATCCGGACCAGCGGGTGCCGCTCAACGGCCTGCTGCGCGGCACCGTGCATTACGCGACCTACCAGCGGGATGACGCCACGGCCCCCAACTTCCAACTGCCGGAGGCCGGCGAGACGTTCAGCGTCCGCACCGGCCTGCGCTGGGGCGGGCGCGAGCCGACCCTGTTTCCGGCCCTGGCGATGGAGGTTTCGGCCTGGTACGAGGGGGAGTTCCGCACCTGGTCGGGCACCTACGGATATGGCAACCGGTCGGTAGAGGCTTGGTCCCACCTCTTTTGGAGCCAGGCGCTGCTGGCCTACACCCTGCCGAAACTGAAACACACCTTCTATTTCAGCGTCACGGCCGGGACGAGCATAGACGCTGACCGCTTCAGCGCCTATCGCCTCGGCTCGCTGCTGCCGCTGGTCTCGGAGTTTCCCCTTTCTCTGCCCGGCTATTATTACCAGGAAATCAGCGCCCGGCAATTTGTGCTGGTGGGCGGAAACTACCTGTTACCGCTCGATAAAGACCGCCGCTGGAATTTCAACGCCACGGCGAGCACCGCGCTGGTTGATTACCTCCCGGGCCTCGAACAGCCCGGCGACTGGCATACGGGAATCGGCGCCGGCATCCTTTACCGCACCGCCTCGTGGAAGATCATGGTGGGCTACGGTTACGGCGTGGATGCCATGCGCACGCATGGTCGCGGGGCGCAAAGCGTGGGCGTGCTGCTCCAGCTCGATCTCGCGCAAGCCCGGGAAACGTTGCCCAAGCCCGAACAGCCGGCTCCGCTGGCGCGGTTTGCAGCAGCTCTTCAACATCTTCAAACAGTAGCGGCTTTTGGCTTGGCACGGCAAGCCACTGCCCTACCCTTGGCCAGGTGATCCATCCAACCGCCATTATTCATCCCCGGGCGAAGCTGGCCGGGTCGGTCCAGGTGGGACCGTACACGGTGATTGATGAAGGCGTGGAACTTGGCCCGGACTGCATCGTCGGGCCGCACGTCTATTTAACGGGGCTCACGACGATCGGCGCGCAGAACCGCTTCTACGCCGGCTGCGTCATCGGCGAGGCGCCGCAAGATCTCAAGTACACGGGCGAACCGACCCGGCTGCGGATCGGCGACCACAACGTCTTCCGCGAGCATGTGACGGTGCACCGCTCGAACAAGCCGGCGGAGGAGACGGTCATTGGCTCGCGGAACTTCCTCATGGCAAACTCGCACGTAGCGCACAATTGCCATCTGGGTGACCTGGTCATTCTCGCCAATGGCGCGCTGCTCGCAGGACACGTGACGGTGGACGACCGCGCGTTTATCTCCGGCAATTGCGTGGTGCACCAGTTTGTGCGCGTCGGCACGCTGGCGCTGATGCAAGGTGGTTCGGCCATCAGCCAGGATTTGCCGCCCTACACAGTGGCGCGCGGGGATAACGGCATCTGCGGTCTCAATACCGTCGGCCTGCGGCGGGCGGACGTCACCGCCGCCGAGCGGCTCGAACTCAAACAACTCTACCGGACGCTGTTCCGTGAGGGCCGCAAGCTGCGCGAGGCCGTGGCCGCCGGACGCCAGCAATTCACCAGCGCCCCGGCCAGGGTGATGCTGGATTTCGTAGCCGCCGCGCGGCGCGGGGTGTGCAGTGACACGGGCGGGACCGGCGACATTTGAGTGAGATTTCAGCTTTGACGGGGCTGGCCGATGGGGCTAGGCTCTTCAAGAAGAATGAGTTTCAGGCTTCCGATTTTCCGACTCTGGTGCGGCCTGGCGGTGTTGGCAATAGGCGGGCTGTTGGCGCACGACGCGCAGGCAGGCGGTAGGGAGAAGGGCCACTCCATCGAGTTTTCCAGGCCCAGCAGCGGCGACGTCACCACCAACCTGGATCAGGGGATGAACCCGAACGATCGGCTGAAGCAGTTGGAGGAGGATCTTTACCAGCCGCAGCAGTCCTTCGCGCCCAAGAGTTCGCTTGAAGGAGTCCTTGCGCCAGTTCCGCGGCCTGCTGTGCGACCGGTGATTCCCAGCAAGCGCGCCAAAGAATTGCTGGAGCGACAGCGGGACTGGATTTTCATGGCCCCCGAAGACATGATCGGCGGGCCGACGTCGGAAGACGTTCTCCAGCGACCTGGAACCAGCCCCGATGATCAGGGTAAACAGGACTTGTCCCCGCTCGAGCGATACTACCTGCGCCTGGCCACCAAGCCCTCGTCCGCAAAAAGCCCCGACCAGACCAAAGACGACGACCTGTTGGGCACGCTCGGCAAAACCAACCCGGGTGATCAGATCGCCCCGAGCGACGAGTCGGATCTGCCGGCCGGGGTCAGGAATGCCGCGGAAGCGCTCAAGAGCTTGTTCCAGTCGGACAGCTCGGCCAGTCCGTACCTCCCGGGCACAACCTCCGGCGACACGCTCGATGCTTTCGGCGCCCGCGACCCCGTTCTATCGCCGGCAGAAGTAGCGCACCACAAGAAGCTCATGGACCAGTACAACCTGATACTGGACCCAGGCTGGAAGGCGCCGACCGTGGCCGACCTGGGCAGTTCGCCGGTCGCAGCCGGCGTGCTGAACCCGCTTGCCACCCCCGCCAACCCTATGGCCCTCGCACCCGCGGCGCCGACGGCCTTGGGAAGCTCTTCCCTCGCGGTGTCGAAAAGTCCGATCGAGCAACAGTGGAATACGGTCAGCCCCATTCTCGGCCCGAAAGGCCTGCCGGATGTGAATGCGCAAGCCCTCGGTCAAACAAGACCCGCGCCCGTGTTCCCGACGGTCGAGACCCCCAAGGTGGTGGCCCCCACGTTCACCGCGCCTCGGCGGGCGTTTTAAGCCCGAATATTTCCGCACCCGCTGTCTTTAGACGCTCCCGCGGCACAAAAGCTACAGCCCCCCAGGCTCGCCGGGCAGGGCCGCTGGCAAAATGGCCCTCCGCCGCTGGCGCGGGCGAGCGGAGTGCAGCGCCAAGGCGCCCCAAAAACCTGTCTCGGACCCGGTGCAAGCCTCGGTCTGGAGGGAGCCTGAGGGCGGCCTGGCGGTGGTCGGGAACGAAAGCGCGTGATGGAAACCGGCAAGGGCTGGCAGCCAACTGAGACGGGCAGGTGCCGGTCCACACCATTGAAACAGAATAAAGCAGAATGAACGCCTCTGCTGAACGGTGCAAACAGTGAGGACTTGCCCGACCTCCTCCCCCTCTCAGTAGCCCCACCGTTACCACACGCGAACCACACCGTAGCACCTCTGATAGGCTATCAGAGGTGCTACGGTGTGGTTCGCGTGTGGTAACGGTGGGGCTCCTGCCCGGTCCTTAGGCCATTCTGGCGCAGGTTTGCAGGCGGCACGCGGTCATCCCTCCACCCAGAATAAGCCTTCGCAATACTGAGAAAGGCGCCGGATGCCCCCTTTCCACCCCGGCCCAACCCTGGCTGTACCCTGGACATACCCTGGACATACCCTGGTATCATAGAACCCCCGCCGAATCGCCCGATAACAGCCCCCGGGCCGCCACAATCGCCAGCTTCCACGGCCCCGGAGCATCAGGCGCTTTAATGGAAGCTGGAACGGCGGCGGCAGGCAGACGCGGGATACGCCAACGGTTGGGCACTGGGCAGATGGCGCCGACAACCGCTAGCCACCTTACATTCGCCGCTTCAGAGACAGTCCAGCGGGCTCTTCATCCCGCTGCCCCCTTGGCGCAGCACGTGGGTGTAAATCATCGTCGTCGAGACATCATTATGCCCCAGCAACTCCTGGATCGTGCGGATGTCGGTTCCCAAGTTGAGGGTTGAAGGTTGAGGGTTGAGGGTCTAAACCCATCGCCACTATCGGGGACTTTAATCGGCCGCCGAGAAGCAAAGCCGCATGCTCAGTGGATTGAAGAAATCCCTCGAACGGCGCTAACCCTCAACCCTCAACCTTCAACCCCAACTCCCCTCAACGCCTGGTTTTGGGTCGAGGCTGCCGCGTGCTCGTTGACCGCCAAATCGCTCAGGAACAGCTCGACCTTGTCCGCTCCGGGGAACAGGTCCTCCCGCGAACGCATCCCATGAAAGCGCACATAACGCCTGATCCAGTCGCAATAAGCCTGTTCGGTCCGGATCGCGTAGTGCTTCACCCGCAATACTTCCCGCACCTGATCCATGAGCTTGAGTTTGGGATTGGGAATCACCAGCTCCCAGCCTTTGGTTGACCCGCTCGCCGGGGCTATTACCCTTTTCCCTTGCCAGCCCTGTGCCATGAGGGCGATTCTTACACCATGAGCAGGGCAGCGGCAAGCAATTCCGCGTTTGTCGGCCAATACGCGCTTAGGCCGAATTCTTTCCGTCTAAACGAATAGTTAGGCCGCACACGCACACAATGACTGAATCCAAGCGCAAAGAGATGATTGAGTTGATACGCCGGATGCAGTGTGGCGAAGGTGACGATGAGTTAGTTGGGGAGTGGATTGAGACTTTGCGGAGAGTGACTGGCAATCCACACGCTGGCGGCATAATGGCGGATAGAGCTTATGATGGGATGACGCCAGAAGCGATTCTGGACAAGTTGTTAGAGTATCGCCCGTTTTTGATGCCACCATCATCACCAGAGACATCAGCATGATTGAGTTGGAGATCACAATGCGGCCTAACCAGTCGCCGGAGCCAACAGCCGATAGCGCCGGCAGTTCCGCTTCGCGGGCGACACGTTTTGGTCGGCTGTGGCTCAGCTTTATTCGTTGGCCCTCTTAGCCGTGAGTACGTGTATGTCTTTGTCCTCTGAAACATTAAGGGAAATCAACGCTCAGGTTCGCGTGGGTTTCGAGAACCGGGAGCGCATTATCGAGGTTTTCAGTGAGGAGATGTACGCTCCCGGCGAGCTGGACCCGGCAGAGATCGAAGCGGCTGTAGATGAGGCGATATCCAGGCACGAGGTCGAAAAGCACTCGTGGCCTGAGGTTACGGACTGCGACAGACTTGACCGCGTTTTCGAGGCACTCAATAAGAGGGGCATTGTTGCGCTCCAGAACGCCGGATACACACAGAGCGATGGTTATGACGACTGCGGCGAGGCCTTTCGGTCTGCTCCAGATCCGGCAAAGATTATCGGTTACTGTTTCTATCACGGGCAGGATTTGGAGAGGGCTGTTGCTGGTGGCGGCCTATGCCTTGCCTTCGGGCCGGTAGACTCAAAGGATGAGCAGGCGAAGGGACCCCAGGTCGGCAGGATTGTTGTTGAGGAGCTACAACGTGTTGGGTTTCGCGTGACATGGGATGGCACGTTCGGCCAGCGCATTTTAGTTGCTCCCTTTGCTTGGAAGAAAAGATGAGTCCGCAACCTACGAGGCCCAACCCGGCGGCTCCAGGCAACGGCGCGATTACGCCTGTGTTCCATGCTGGACGTCCTTGCCGCGCCCTGCCTGAGCCGCGACGTTCGCCTATGCGCAAACCAACCATATGGTTCTTCGTTCTGGCCGCTTCGGCCTCATTAGCACTTGAAGTCTGTGCCGCGGAGGGGAGCTATTACGAGCTTTTCATGAAAGCGCTCGCTAGCGGAGCAAAGGGCATGATTGTGGACACCAATCTGGTAAACACAAATAACCTTGGTCCGGTGGTCACTACCGTCCCGTTCACGAAGTTCCGTCAGGGTGAGCTGGCAGGGATTAGGCTCGGCATGACGATGTCTGAGGTCGTCGCAGCTTGGGGAAGGCCCCGCCAGCTCGCCTCGGTGTGTGTGTTTGGGCCTCGGTTATGGTACGGACCTGGGCGCTGGTTTGGGAACCTGTCGCTTTCGTTTAAGGGAGATCGGCTGGTGCTCATTGGCATTGATGGAGAAACTGCCAGACGGCTCGTCTTCGATAATGGGCTGTCAGGGCGTGCTGGAAGGAACGACTTTGAGAAGGTCTTGGGGGAACCGTTGGTGCGGGACCCTCAAGACCCGAGCCTATACAACGGGGAGATAGCGTACCGAGCGGGTTCTCTTCGCACTGATTTCAGCTTTGGGCCGACCAGTATGTCCTCTTCGTCTGAGCAGCTGCACTGGGCAGCCGTGCGCATTGAGGCCGAAGCGCAGCGGGACCGTCCTGGCGAACCCAACGCTCCACCGAATGGCGGCCCGGCCAAGCGCCTTGGCAATGCGGGAGCTCCGGACGGGCCGCCATCGGTGAGCTAGCCGTTAGGGCGACGGCGGTTGATACCAACCATGGATGAGGAAATCACAGACGCGAGCGGAAGGCACCGGCTGATGCTCCAATATGCAAACGGTGACTTTCATTCGCTGGTATGGCAGTCCAAGACCGGTGTTGTTTGGACTGGCCGCGTTGTGATTACCGGCAAGGACTTTCAGCGTGACTGCGATAGACGTCGTTGGATCGCTGGCATTCACAGCATTGATCCGGTTAGTGGTCATGCGATCATCAAAGTTGCGGAGGGGAATGTTGCCTTCGCAGAGGGCGATGTTACCTATATCTACTCATGGCGGGAGTGGGACCTCCTGCACAACCGCGAAGTTCGACGGCTCCGCGCTTGCGACGACCCCTTCGAGAAATATGCGACGGAACCCTAACCCGCTCCCTGCAGCCAACAGCCGCCGACCATTCTGTTTTCGGCGGCTGAGGGAGATTCTGTGCTCCCTGGCTTCGTCGCGGCTTGGCTCCCCAGCGGCTGTGGCTGAGGGAGGTCGTTGTTGCTGAACCAGGAATCTCGTCATGCAGACAGTTGGTCGGGAAGGTGATTTCGGGGGCCTTGCCGGCAATCGGAAATGAGACAAGCCGAGGCATACTACCTGTGGTGTCAGCCGTCGTGGTGCGAGCACCAGATATAGCGCTGTTCTGGGCGTTTTTGGCTTAAAGGGCTTCAGAATGCAATGGTTGGGCTCACGGACGGGTTCCGGGGCAGGCATGCGCATGGCGCCGAGGAGAGATCAGAAGCGATTGCTTAAGCCGCGTTAGTCCCAGCGCAGAACCGGCACGGCAGCGCCTGCCGGCAGCGTCGTATTGGCCGGCACATCCACCAGGCCGTTGGCCGCCGCCATTGAGCTCAGAACATGCGAGGCTTGAACGCCCGCGGAATGGACCCTGCCCGAGGCGTCCACAATGACTCGCATGAAATGCCGGCGCTCACCTTGATTGTCGAGCGGCTCAGCCAGCACGCCGGGATGGGCGGGCAAGGACACGTCGGCGGCCCCTTGCCAGCGGAGCAAAGCGGGCCGCACGAGCAACAGAAACGTCACCAGCGCGGAAACCGGGTTGCCCGGCAGGCCGAAGAACAGCTTCTCCCGCCAGCGGCCGAACACAAATGGCCGGCCGGGCTTGATTGCCACCTTCCAGAACTGCAGCTCGCCCCCCGTCTGCTCGAAGGCGCTTTTGATGAAATCCATTTCACCGACCGAAACGCCGCCGGAGGTAACCACGGCATCGCATTGGTCGAGGGCCTCGGTCAGGGCCAGCCGGGTTGCGCCAAGCGCGTCCGGCACGAGGGGAAAGGTCTTGGGAACCGCCCCAGCCCGCGCCGCCAGGGTCCGCCAGGGCCAGGCGATTGCTCTCGTAAATCTGGCCGGGCCCAAGCGCCTGGCCCGGTTCGCGCAATTCCGAGCCGGTGGCCAACACGCCCACCACCGGCTGGCGTCCCGACCGAAACCCGGGCTAAACCGACCGCGCCGAGCAGACTGAGGTCGCCCCGCGGTCAGCAACGCCCCGGCTTCAGCCAGCGTCGCGCCCCGTTTCACGTCTTCCCCGCGCAACCGGACGTTCTCGCCCGGCTCGAACCGGCTCCAGGATCAGGACCTCTCCCGGCTGGTTCGATTCCAGGCGGGTGTCTTCCTGCATCACGACGGCGTCAGCGCCGGGCGGCATCGGCGAACCGGTGAACAGCCTGACGCACGCGCCGGCGGCAACTTCGCCTGCGAAGGTCGCGCCGGCGGCCACTTTGCCGCGCAGGCGCAAGCGCACCGGCGCAGCCGGCTTTGGCCGGGGCCACGTCGGCGGCGCGCACGCGCGTAACCGTCCATGGAAGAATTGTCGAAAACCGGCAGGTCAATAGGCGACTGGACCCGCTCGGCCAGCACGCGGCCGGCGGCCTCGCTCAGCAGCGACACTCTCCCCCTTTGGGGCGGGAACGCCCGCCAGCAATCGCGCCAGGGCTTCTTCAAATTCGAGCATGGGAAAGACGGGCGAGCCCGGGTCCCGCTAATGGGACGAGGTCAACACGAGCACCTGTTCCAGCGTGGAGACGCCTTCGCGGGCGCGATCCAGCGCCACCATGCGCAACGTGCGCATGCCCTGGCCGATGGCGATCTTGCCCATCTCGCGGGTGTTGGCGCGGGCGATAATCAGCTTGCGGATCTCATCCGAAATAGTCATGGCCTCGATAATGGCCATGCGGCCGGCGTAGCCTGAGTTCTTGCAGCGGTCGCAGCCCCGCCCGCGATAGAGGGTGATGCCATCGAAGATGCTCGGCTCGATGTTCAAATCCTGGAACATCTTGGGCGGATAGGCGACCGGCTCCTTGCAATGCGAACAGATGCGGCGCATGAGGCGCTGCGCGCAAGCCAGAATGACCGAAGAGGAGATGAGGAACGGCGCAATGCCCATGTCGTCGAGGCGCGCGATGGCGCCGGGGGCGTCATTGCAGTGCATCGTGCTCAGGACCTGGTGCCCGGTCAGCGCGGCTTCGATGGCGATTTCGGCGGTTTCCGTGTCACGAATCTCGCCGATCATGATGATGTCCGGGTCCTGGCGCAGAATCGAGCGGAGCGCGTTGGCGAAGGTGAGCCCGATTTCCTTCTTCGTCGGCACCTGGTTGATGCCGGGAATCTGGAACTCGACCGGGTCCTCGACCGTGACGATGTTGTAGATCGGGTCTGTTCAGTTCGTTGAGCGCGGAATACAGCGTGGTGGTTTTGCCGGAGCCGGTCGGGCCGGTGACGAGGATCAACCCGTGCGGCGCATCCACGGCGGCTTTGAACTGCTGGAAGGTGTCCGGGTCCAGGCCGAGCTTGTCAATGCTGGCGGAGAGATTCGATTTGTCCAGGAGGCGCAGCACCACCTTCTCGCCGTGCACGGTGGGCATGATGGAGACGCGCAGATCGTAGTCCTTGCCGCCCACGCGGATGCGCATGCGCCCGTCCTGCGGCAGGCGGCGTTCCGCGATGTCCAGGCTGCTCATGATCTTGAAGCGCGAGACCAGCCCCAGTTGCATCTGCTTGGGCGGCGGGGTGGCGTCCATCAGCACGCCATCAATGCGGTAGCGCAGGCGCAGGACCTTCTCGAACGGCTCGATATGCATGTCGCTGGCGCGGTCCTTGACCGCCTGGACGAGGATCAGGTTGGCCAGTTTGATGACCGGGGCTTCCTCGCTGGAAGCGGCCAGTTGGTCGAGATTGACTTCTTCGACCGCTTCCTTGGACACCTCGATGCTGTCGTGCTTCCGCCTCCGCATCGGCCTTTTTCTGCGCGTCCTGGATGATGTCCTCCATGCTGCCGCTCTTGGAGGCGTCAATGTGGTTCAGCTTGTCGAGGATGGCCTTTTCCGAAGCGATCAGCGTGGCCACTTCCAGCCGCGTGATGCGCCGGACGTCGTCAATGGCCAGCACGTTGAGCGGGTCGGCCATCGCCAGGAACAGCTTGTTCTCCAGGCGCGAGACGGGCACGACCTTATGGTTGTGGGCCATTTCGCGCGGGCACCAGGTCGGCCACTTCGAGCGGAATGGTGAGGCGGGCGAGATTGATCGGGCGGCGTGTTCAGGACGCGGCCCATCGAAACGGCCATGTCCTGATCGCTGACGTAGGCCTTTTCGAGGATCAGCTTGAGCAGGCGCGTGCCTTCCTTCTTCTGCTGCTCGAGCAGTTCCTCGACCTGCTGGCATCGTCAGCAGGCCGTCCTCGACCAGCGCGTCGGCGATGCGTTCACCAAATGTTTTGACGGGAGGCATGGGATTAACGGAAGGCTTTGCGGAGGTTGCCGACCAGGTCCGCCGGCGGCACCAGATACCACAGCAGGCGGTTGGCGGTGGCCTGCGGCCAATTCCTTGGCGGCCTGCTGGTTGAAAGGATTGGCCGTGGCGACCAGGACGGACTTGCTCATCCGATCAAACGGCAACACACACCACCGCTGGCAGGTGTCCGCGGGAACGTCCGCGCCAGGTCCATGTCGATGTCGTAGCTCTTGAGCGGGAGAAACGCGAGCCGCGACTTGTCGCACAGGACTTTCAGCGACTTGTCCACCGGCAGAATGCCCTTGTCCGCCAAAATCTGGATGAACGGCTCCATGACACCGCCGGGCGGCAGCGGTCGGATCGGGCGTGGTCCAGCACAGGTCGAAATCTCCCGCCGTGATGATTTTGCTCTCGACAAAGAGTTTGTGCATCGGGCCGCCGCCCGTCCTCGATGACGGCCGGGGCCGCCCTGCCGGCGGCTCTTGCGCGCTTTCTCCGCCGCGGTCGGCGCGCGGGCCAACAGGATGGTGTCGCCCGTGGAGGCGGTTTCGAGCGGGAAAGTTGTTGGCCTTGCTTTCAATCTGCTGCAACGCCGCCTGCACGTCGGGATCGTCGGGGTAGCGCTGCAGGATGGTTTCGTATTCGAGGATGGCCGAGGAAAGCTGGCCCATCTGCACGTAGGCCTGGGCGATGCGCTTGGAGGTGCTGACGACGTCCTTTTCGCGGTTCAGCTTCGAGTAGGCTTCCTTGAGGATCTCCAGTGACTGATAGTCCTGCGGCTGCGATTGAGTGATGACTTCAAACATCTCAATCGTCTGCGCCAATTGAGCTTCTTCACTCGGACTTAATGTGCTGGCCATGCGAATTCGTTTTGCCGGTTCAGGGCATTCCTGTCGCCGACATATTTCGGCGGCCGGACGCCTCCCTTGCAGCAAACTTGCGGCCAGTTTGAGCGGCGGCGCTGATTATGGCAAATTTCCCTTCGCCGACGCCGGTTCTAATTGCCGGACACTTCTATTCATCCTGGTACCCGTGCCTCATTATCACATACCCCGCGAGCGCGGATTCTCGCTTTCGCCGAACGCAGCCAATCTTCTTTCGCCGCACGTCTGGCAGACTGGCGAAATCATGAAAAAGCTCCTGCTCCTCTTGCTTGGCTGCGCGGCATTGCCTGCGCGCGGTGAAACTCTCCCGGAACACTACGCCCGCTACGGCGAGTTGATCGTCACCCAATTGGCCTCCGCACCTTTTCCTCATCCCAAGCGGGCCGAGGGCCACACCTATCAGGGCAAGTTCTATTCGGCCAAAGACCACTATTCGGACATCACCGTGGCGATCTTCATCCCCAAAGGCTTCCGCGAGACGGGCAAGATTGACTTCGTGGTCCACTTCCACGGCTGGCAGAACAATGTGGCGGGCGTTCTGGAGCGCTACAAACTCATCGAGCAACTTGTCGCGAGCGGGCGGAACGCCGTCCTGGTCGTGCCGCAAGGCCCCCGCAACGCGCCAGACTCCTTTGGCGGCAAACTGGAAGACCCCGACGGCTTCAAACGGTTCATGGGAGACGTGATGCAGACCTTGCGGGAGAAATCCGCCTTGAAGCAGAAGGATTTCGCCCTCGGACAAATCGTGCTCTCGGGTCACAGCGGCGGTTACGAGGTCATCTCCGCCATTCTGGATCGCGGCGGACTGACCGACCACGTCAGCGAGGTTTGGCTCTTCGACGCCCTCTATGCGCAAACGGACAAATTCCTGGCCTGGATTGACCGGAAGCAGGGGCGCTTCATTGACATCTACACTGAACACGGCGGCACCAAGGCCAGGACCGAAGAGTTGATGGCCACGCTTAAACAACGCGGCACGGCCTTTTTCGCCGCCAAGGAAGGGGAGGCCAAGCCCGCCGACCTCCAAGCCGAACAAGTTAGTCTTCCTCTACAGCGACCTGCCCCACAACGACGTGCTCGACAAGCGCAGCGAGTTCCGCGATTTCCTCAAGACGAGCTGCTTGGGAAAAGTGGAATGATGGGAAGAATGGAATGGTGGAAGATTGGAATGTTGGAATACTGGAAGAATGGAATGTTGGAATAGTGGAATAGTGGAATGATGGAATGATGGAATGATGGAATCGTGGAAAACTGGAATGGTGGTGCAAGAGGTGCTGGAATGCCCGACGAGCAGGCCGGTGCCGGCCCATTAATCCATCATTCCATCATTCCATTATTCCAACATTCCAGTATTCCATCATTCCAACATTCCATTCTTCCAACATTCCCTCTTCTCCCCTTCGCTCACGGCGGCGCTGGTGATCCTGGACCACTCGGTGTTTTGAGCGGCGGCGAAAATCGCGAAGGCCTTTTCGTTTTGAATCAGCACGGCGCGCACCACACTCGAATCGTCGGCGCGTCCAAGGTTCAACACGGAATCAGGAATGATCCCCACCTTCTTATGAGCGTAAATGAGCGCGAAGACCGCTTGGGAAAAAGCATTGTAGGGCAAATCCTTGTAGGCGCCTTCGGCGGTGTCTTCAACGGCGTCGGCCAGGAATTCGAGCTGGTCAACGAGGTGCGGGAACAGGGGCTCGTAGATCTGGGTGAATTCCAGCTTCCACTGCGGCAGATGCCGGAGCACTTTCTCCACAATCGCCGGCGTTATTGTCGCCGCCCCGCGGTTCACAAAAGCTACAATCTCAGGCATGAGCGGAGTTTATCTAAAGCATGGCGGCGCTGGAAAGAGAAATTATTCGACTCATGGTTGCGTGAGCGTCTCGAGACGCAACGGGCCAGAGCGGGCGGCGGCGGGTGTATCTTGGCGGCACCACCATTTGGAGTGCGCCGGCAGAGCCTCCTCCTTACACGCTTCTCTTTCCGCCTTGGGAGTTGTTTGGGTTGGCGGTTGGTTGGTTCCCCCTCACCCCGGCCCTCTCCCTTGGGGAGAGGGAGCCTCGCAGCCCGTTTCCGGAACATCCCTTGCGCTCCCGGTTCGCGGCCGCCCTGGCGAGCATTCTCCCTCTCCCCGAGGGAGAGGGCCGGGGTGAGGGGGAACAGGGGAAACGCCAAGCCGGAGTCCGGATCTCCCCGAGATCCGTGTAAGGCGCGGGGCAGAGGCTGCTCCTTAGACGGATCTGTATCTCTGGTGTGGGTCCTGTGGATTGCCAAGCCCGTTCCCCCCTCACCCTACCCTCTCCCCAAGGAGAGGGAGCCCCGGGCTACAGCGCTCGACAGGTCCGAGCGCTTCAGGTTGGCCGATCGTCTGACGAGGGTGCTCCCTCTCCTTGGGGAGAGGGTAGGGTGAGGGGGAATGGGTCTCTCTGATCCAGATAGTATTCGAGACAATGAACATCCGTGTAAGGAGCAGGGTAGAGCGAAGCGGCGACGGCGCTTTGGCTGCTGCGAGGCGTTGGCCTGACTGAAAGCACCGTCGCCGCTTCGCTCTGCCGGCGCGCTCCATAAGCCGCCAGCCTCCCGGCTGGTGGTAACGGCCAAATGCGCCCGGCGGTGTCGGGCGTTTATGGGGAATTCCCCATAAGCGCGTATCTTGCCAGTACCACCACGACTTTGGCGCAGCTCCCTCTCCTCCTCTGGAGGAGAGGGCCGGGGAGAGGAGGCCCCATGTTCTGAAGCCTAGCCAATCCATTGGTCTTCGAGTGTACGAGCCCCTCTCCCTGACCCTCTCCCCGCAAGCGGGGAGAGGGAAATGCCTGCCAACGTATGGTGGCAGTGGTCAGATGCGCACGGCGGTGTCCGGCGCGGGCCGAAAGGCTTCCCCTTGGCAGGCAAAGCTGGGTATGCTGAGGGCTTGTTATGATTGATCTCGGGACCTCGCCTGAACCGGCAGAAGCGCCGCTGCTGCCGGGGGCGCATGATCCCTACGCGGTCCTGCGGAATCGGGACGTCGTGCTCTATCTCATTGGCCGGTTTGTCGCGTCGCTCGGGCAGCAGATGCTGACGGTGGCGGTGGGGTGGGAGCTTTACGAGCGCACACACTCGGCGCTGGCGCTGGCGTTCGTGGGCCTGACGCACATGACACCCATGCTGCTGTTCACCCTGCCCGCCGGGCACATCGCCGATAACTATGAGCGCAAACGCATCATCGTGCTGATGAACCTGGTGATCGGGTGCGCGAGCGTGGGCTTGACGCTGATCTCCGCGTTCAAGGCCCCGGTGGGCTGGACCTATTTCTGCCTGTTTTTCGGGGGTGTGGGGCGGACGTTTCTTTGGCCGGCGAGTTCGGCGTTTCTGCCGCAACTGGTCTCGCGCCAGGACTTCTCGCGCACGGTCGCCTGGAGCAGCGGCAGTTTCCAGCTCTCCTCGGTCGTGGGGCCGGCGGCCGGCGGCGCGTTGATCGCCTTGACCCATCACGCGGCCCCGGTCTATGCGCTCAACGCCGCCGCCGCGTTCACTTGCCTCACCCTGATCAGCTTCGTGCGGCGAAGCCCGCGGATCGCGGTGAAGGAAAAGGTGACCGCGCGCAGTTTGGTTGTGGGATTCAGATTCGTCTTCGCCAGCCCGGTGATCCTGGGGGTGATTACCCTGGACCTGTTCGCGGTGCTGCTGGGCGGCGCCACGGCGCTGCTGCCGATCTTTGCGAAGGATATTCTAAAGTCGGGCCCGACCGGCCTCGGTTTCCTGCAAGCGGCGCTCCCGATGGGCTCGTTGCTCTGCGCGCTGATCGTCGCCCATCGCCCCCCCATGCAGCGCGCCGGCCGGGCGATGCTCCTGGCGGTCGCCGGTTTCGGCGCCGGCACGATTGCCTTTGGCTTCTCGCACTGGTTTTGGCTCTCGTTCCTCATGCTCTTCTTCTGCGGCGCGGTGGACAACATCAGCGTCGTCGTCCGGCATACGCTGGTGCAACTGCTGACGCCCGGATGAAAAGCGCGGGCGGGTGTCCGCCGTCAACAGCCTCTTTATCGGCACGTCGAACGAGCTGGGCGGATTCGAGTCGGGCATCGTGGCCTTTTTGCTTCGGCCCGGTGGTCTCCGTCGTCTCGGGCGGGGTAGGCACCATTCTGGTGGTGCTGGCGGTCGCGCTCATCTGGCCCCAGGTGCGCAAGTATGGGCGGCTGGATGGCTGACCGGGCCGGCAAGTTGAATAAATTACCTGAGTTGCATCGTTACATGAGTTGCATCAACCGGGTAATCGGTTAACACTTTCCCAATCAGATGAGTCGAACTATTGTCCAATGAAAACACTTGTGGCCGTTATCCCGGTTGCTTGCACCATGCTGACTTCTACCGCCTCCGCCAAACCGTCCTCACTCGCGCCTGACCTCGTTATCATCAACGCCGCCGTCCACACCATGGATGCGGCCCGGCCCACGGCCGAGGCCGTGGCGGTTTTGGGCAACCGCATCGCCGCTGTCGGCTCGACGGCCGAGATTCGCGCCCTGGCCGGGCCCGGGACGCGCGTGATTGATGCCGACGGGAAATCAGTGCTCCCGGGGTTCAACGACGCCCACGTCCATTTCCTCATGGGCGGGTTCTCGCTGGCCAACGTGGACTTGCGCGACGCCGCCTCGCCCGAGGAAATGGCCCGACGGCTGGGCGAGTATGCAAAGAAGCTCCCGAAAGGCCGCTGGATTCTGGGCGGCGATTGGGACCACGAGCGGTGGCCCGGCGCACCGCTGCCGACCAGGGAAATGATTGATGCCGCCACGCCCGATCATCCGGTCTTCGTCAACCGGCTCGACGGCCACATGGCGCTGGCCAACAGCCTCGCCCTGAAGCTGGCGGGCGTCACGAAGGAAACCAAAGACCCGCCGGGCGGCGTCATTGTGCATGACCCCAAGACCGGCGAGCCGACCGGCATCCTCAAGGACGGCGCGGAGAGCCTGGTCGAGCGCGTGGTGCCCGAGAAGTCCTTCGAGGAAAAGCACGTCGCCGCCAAAGCCGCGAGCGAGCACGCCGCGCAGGTCGGCGTGACGAGTGTTACCGATATGTCCGCCGATGGGGATGTCGGCCTCTACCAATACATGCTCGAACACGGCGAGCTGAAGACACGCATTTACGCCATCCGCACGATTGTCTCCTGGGAAACGCTCGCCAAGACCGGCGTCCGCGCGGCGTTCGGCAGCGACCGGCTGCGCATCGGCGGGCTGAAAGGCTTTGCCGACGGCAGCCTCGGCTCCTCCACGGCGCTCTTCTTCGAGCCTTATAGCGACACGCCCAACACCCGCGGCCTGCTCTTCGACCAGATGCTCCCCGAGGGCATCATGCTCAAGCGCGTCGAAGGCGCGGACAAAGCCGGCCTGCAGGTGATGATCCATGCCATCGGTGACGAAGCGAACTACCGCATTCTGGAGATCTACCGGCAAGCGGCCGAGAAGAACGGCCCGCGCGACCGGCGGTTCCGCATCGAGCACGCCCAGCACCTGCGCGCCAGCGAAATCCCGCGCTTCGGCCAGCAAAAGGTAATCGCCTCGATGCAGCCCTACCACGCCGCCGATGATGGCCGCTGGTGCGACAAGCGCATCGGCCCCGAGCGCTCGAAAGGCACCTATGCCTTCCGCTCCTTGCTCGACTCAGGCGCCGTGCTCGCCTTCGGCTCCGATTGGACGGTCGCCCCCCTCAATCCGTTGCTGGGCCTGAAAGCCGCCGTGACCCGCCAAACCCTCGATGGCAAGCATCCCAACGGCTGGATGCCCGAGCAGAAGATCACCCTCGATGAGGCCCTCCGCGCGTTCACCGTCGGCTCGGCTTATGCCGAGTTCGCCGAAAAGGTCAAAGGCACCCTCACGCCCGGCAAGCTCGCCGACCTCGTCATGCTCGACCGCGACCTGTACCACGTAAACCCCGCCGACATAGACAAAGCCCGCGTCCTGCTGACCGTCATGGACGGCCAGGTGGTTTGGGAGGCAGAATAGCGTCCAGGCGAATCCAACGTCCGGCTGCGGGAAGACGGAGGAAGGCCGAAGTCCGTCCACCCTCCGCAGTGCTGCTACGGAGGACGGGAAGGTCGAAGGCCAAAACCCGAAACCCTAACCTGGCTAAGCCAGAACCAAAGCTGGCTAGGGATAACCGCGGAATACGCGGAAAGGCTCTGCCTGAGGGCTTCCGCGTATTCCGCGTATTCCGCGGTTAACAAATTGAAGCCATTTAGCGCGCGATTTAGAAAGGACGAAGCGAAGCCACCGATGCGCTGCTCCTCCCGTAGCCTCGCTGGGACCACGCCGTCACCTCACGGGAACCTCGCCGTAGGACCTCTAACTTCAAGTTAGAGGTGCTACGGTGAGGTTCCCGTGAGGTGACGGCGTGGCTACGAAGGGGGGACGGGCGGGCGTGACTATTCAGGTAGTAGCGTAAGCCTCCGGCTTGCAGCGGTCCCGGCGACCCTCTGGGTTGCCGGGTAAAACGCGAGCTGACAAGCCGGAGGCTTACGCTACTACCTGAATAGTTACGGGTGGACTACGACAGGATCGGCGTGCGGCCAAGGGGAGCAGGGCCAAGGCACCGGAAACGGATTGGGACCGGGAAATGCTGCATAAGCTTTGTAACGCCAACCTCTTACGCGTTTCGGGCTTCGGATTTCCCGTCCTCCGTAGCAGCACTGCGGAGGGTGGACGGCCTTCTTCTCGCCGCGCTGTCGCACCGTCGCCGGGGGTGGAGGTTCGGTCGCTAGCCAGCTTGGCCAGCCGTGGCAGCGGATGCGGTGTCGCGCGGGCGCAGCGGGTCGGACTTCGGACTTCGGACTTCGGACTTAAAGGACGCGTAACGTGGCTTCTTTTGCCTCCGGGGCCACCTGCCGGCTTGCGCCCAGGCTCGACTGGGCCATAATAAACATCGAGATTTGAACTACTATGCGCTCTGACATCATCAAGAAAGGCAACGAACGCGCTCCTCACCGCTCGCTGTTGCGGGCAACCGGCTCGATTGAATCCGAGGCGGATTGGGACAAGCCGTTTATCGCGATTTGCAACTCCTACACGGACTGCATCCCGGGCCATGCCCACTTGAACGAGGTCGGCATGCTGGTCAAACGGCTGGTCCGCGAGGCGGGCGGCGTGCCGTTCATCTTCAACACCATTGGCGTGGATGACGGCATCGCGATGGGGCACGGCGGCATGAAGTATTCGCTGCCCTCGCGCGAGTTGATTGCCGATTGCGTCGAGTCCATGGTCCGCGCGCATTGCTTTGACGGCATGGTCTGCATCCCGAACTGCGACAAGATCGTGCCGGGCATGCTGATGGCCTCGATGCGGCTGAATATCCCGACGGTCTTCGTCAGCGGCGGGCCGATGGCGGCCGGGGTGGCGCAACAGGCGGCCGAGGGGGACCTCCCCGCGCATCTGCGGCCCGCGGTGCAGGCGTCCGACCTGATCTCGGTGTTCACGGGGGTAGCGGAGCTGCAGTCGGGCAAGATTTCGGCGGAGGATCTGAAGAAGCTCGAACAGAGCGCCTGCCCGACCTGCGGTTCGTGCTCGGGCATGTTCACCGCCAATTCCATGAACTGCCTGTGCGAGGCGCTGGGCATGGCGCTGCCCGGCAACGGCACCATCCTGGCGGTCTCCAAGGAGCGCGAGGCGCTTTATGAGCGCGCGGCCCGGGCCATCGTCAAGCTGATCGAGGCGGACCTCAAGCCGCGCGACATCGCGACGGTAGAGGCGTTCGATAACGCCATCGCCCTCGATGTGGCGATGGGCGGGTCCACCAATACCGTCCTCCACACGCTGGCCGTGGCGCGCGAGGCGGGGATTCCTTACGACATCAAGCGCATTGACGACATCTCGCGCCGCGTGCCGTGCCTGTGCAAGGTGTCGCCTTCATCGGCTTACCATGTGCAGGACGTGCATCGGGCCGGAGGCATCCACACGATTCTGGGCGAGTTGAAGCGCATGGGCGCGCTCACTCCCACCTGCAAGACCGTGACGGGCAAGACCATCGGCGAGAATATTGACGAATGGGATGTGCGCTCGGAGAAATGCACCGACTGGGCGAAGACCGCGCGCGTCGCCGGCTGCTCCGCCCTGGTGCTCGACCCGAACGACAAGCTCGGCCCCGCAGCCCGCACCGCCAGCGGCAACCTGGCGCCGAAGCCGTTGCTGTTCTTCCCCGGCGACGTGCGCGGCATTACGCTTTGGCGCTTCGCCGCGGCGTTCAACGCGGGCGACGCGGCCACCGCCGCCGCCCTGTTCACCGATGACGCTGAGTTCCAGGTGGACGACACGACCACTTGGAAGGGCCGGGCGGCCATCGAGGCCGGCCTGAAGGAGAAGCTGGCCGAGGCCAAAGGAATGGTGCGCGCCGAGTTGGGGCACCTCAAGCAGACGCCGCTGCTGGTGATGTGGCAATACGCCAAAGGCGAGGAGAAGAAGGTCTGCTGCCTGGTGCGGACCGGACGGCTGCGCGGCTGGCAGATTCACAAGGCGCATCATGACTACCGGGCCGCACAGATCAAGGAAGCCCAACCCAGCGGCCTGATGCCCTACGACCCGGCGTTCATGTTCAACGCGCAGGACTGCATCCGCACGAAGGACACCGCTTACACCGCGGATGGCGGGCTTTCCATCCTCTACGGCCAACTGGCGCCCGAGGGCAGCGTCGTCAAGACGGCCGGCATCAGCGAGGAGTTCAAGAAGAACTGTGGTCCGGGCTTTGTGTTCGAGGGACCGTGCGTCATCTTCGAGAGCCAGGAGGACGCCTGCGAGGGCATCCTCGGCGGCAAGGTCAAGGCGGGCGACGTGGCGGTCATCCGCAACGAGGGGCCGCGCGGCGGGCCGGGCATGCAGGAAATGCTCTCCCCGACCAGCTATATCGTCGGCATGGGCTTGGGCGACAAGGTCGCGCTGGTAACGGATGGCCGTTTCAGCGGCGGCACGGCGGGGGCCTGCATCGGCCACGTCTCACCCGAGGCGGAAGAAGGCGGCCCAATCGGCCTGCTCCGCAACGGCGACCGGGTGCGCATAGACTTCCCCAATCGCCGGATTGACATTGTGGTGCCCGAAGCCGAGCTGGCGGTGCGCAAGCAGACCTGGCAACCGGTGAAGCGCGAGCTGTCTGGGTGGCTCGCGCGTTACCAGAAGCAGGTCAGCAACGCCAGCCAGGGAGGGATTCTGGGCGTGTAGAGCGCCTGGGCTTCCTAGACCCGACTGGACGCACGCCCTTGGGGCGGCGTGGGTTTTGTTCGAGCGCCTTTCCAGGTCGGACAGCGCGTTCCCCCTCACCCCGGCCCTCTCCCTCAGGGAGAGGGTGCTCCGTAGTCCGTCGCGGGATATAGCTGGGGCCTCGGTTAGTCGGAGCGCGGCTGATGCTTCTCCCCCTCCCTGAGCGAGAGAGTGGCCGAGCTGCCAAGACCTGACTGAGCGCACAGGCTTGGAGAGGTCTGGGGCTTGCCTGAGCGCCTTTCCGAGTGGGGCAGCGCGTTCCCCCTCACCCCGGCCCTCTCCCTCAGGGAGAGGGAGAAGCATCCGACCGCGCTCAGACTAATCGCGGCGCTAGCCCGGATATTTCACGCTGGTAGGGACGCCTCGCCGAGGCGTCCCTACCTTGCAGCCTGTGGGTGTTTCAATCGGAGCATGAAATATGCAGGCCAGGCATCTCCCGCGACGGGCGGCGGGGCCCCCTCTCCCTAAGGGAGAGGGCCGGGGTGAGGGGGAACTGGCCTTACGTCATTCCCACCGGCCCAGGATATTCCAGAGTCTTACCTAAAGAGCCCCTTGAGCAGATTCTTCACAGGCGACTGAATTCGTGGCCGGCTGGTTGGTGTTCGTGGTGGACTTCGTGCCCAGAATGTTGCCGATCACTCCGCCAACATTTCCGCCCAGCCCTTCGATGGCGCCGGTGACGCTCTTCCCCATAGTCCCGGCCAGGGCCAGGTAATTGATCTTGTTTTTGGGCGCGCCCACGGTGCCTTCCATTGTGTAGAAATCCGGCAGGTTGACGTAGGCGGCGTTGGTGGTTGTGGTGGCGGAAGCAAGGCTGAGCCGCTGCGCGATGGGTTGGCTCAGCGCGACGGTTACCGGGATTTGGAGGGCCGAGTTCGTCAGCACAGTGGCCAGCGTAACCGTGCCGGTCGCGTTAGCCTGAAACGCGGGGCTCGTCACTGTGGCCTGCTGCAACGTCACCAGGCCGGAGCCGGCGGTGCCGCGCACGACGATGGAGTCAATCGGCGACTTCTGCAGGTCATCCGCCAGCCCGCCGCTGGTGCCGGCCTGGCCAATCAATCCGCCGATCAATGAACTTGCGGTGCCGGTCGGATTGCGCAGCAACTCGGGTATGCCTGCCACGACATTGATCAGCGTCTTGAGCACGGGGCTCTTGATGTTGATCACGTTGAGGTTGAGGTTCGTCATATTGAGGTCGAACTGCCCCGCGAGGTTCTTCTGCAGGCTGGCGCCGGTGATTCCAGCGCCGCTCACTTGCCCCTGGGCGGTCAGCGTGCCGCCAATCTGCCCTTTGCGCTCCGGCTGGAACGAATCCACCAGCGGCGCCAGCGGAATGGCCTGCCCGCTCAGCGACACGTTGTATTTCCAGCCCGGCACGCCGAGGTCCAGGTCCACGGTGGAGTTCACCGGCGCGCCGTTGAGCGTGAGCTTGAATGGGTTCACCACCACGTGGCCGCCGTCAATCTTCGTCGTGGTCTGGAAGTCCGAGATGTCCACCTCGTGCAAATAGAAGTGGTGGACGTCAGCCTCGGCGGTGAAGTTCTGGAGTGGGAGCTTGATTGGAGCGGGCTCCTGATTGGCCGCAGCCGGCGCGGCAGCGGGAGCGGTAGCCGGGGCGGGCGCAGGCGCCGCGGCTGTTTCGGGCGCTTTCTTCTGTCCCATGAACAAATCGTAGTAGCGGGTCACATCGAGCGAGTCGGCCGTCAGCTTGATGTGGCCCTGGTAAGCGTTGGTGTTGGACATATCCACCTGGCCGGTCAACTGGACCTGGTTGGTCGCGCGCGCGGTCGGAGTGAGGGTGACCTGGAACTGGCGGACGTCGGCGACTTGCTTTTGCAGCGAGGCATCCACCTGCATCTTCGCCTCCAGCGGCGTGGCGGGGAACTCGCCCTTGGGGTCCTTCACCACCAGGTCCGTCACCTGCAAGTCGGCTTTTACCGAGGAGGCGGCTTGCGGATCGTATTGGGCGTTGGCATTGGCGTTGATCGCGACCGAGACCAGCTTCTTGTCGCCCAGCATCGGTTCGAGGAAGGGCCCGACGCCGTTCTGGTTGAAATCCACCAGCTTGGCGGTCAGGCCCGCGGACTTCGTCTTCAGGTCATACGTGGCGGTGAGCTCAAAGCTGCCGCCTGGCTTTCCCGCCTTGAGTCAACTTGCCTGAGGCCTTGCGGAGCTGGACCTGCTGCGGTGTCATGCCCGCATCCAGATCCATCGTGGCGCCGTAGCTGCGCAGCTCGCTGTCGCCGAACTTCCCGGTGAAGTCGGCCAGCGCGAGGTTGCCGGTGACGTCCTGCGCGCCCTGCTTTTGGGCGATGTGTGCTTTCAGGTCAACCGTGCCGGACGTCACACTCATCCCCGGCTGGGGCACGGCCTGGAGCAACTGCGCCAGGATGACGTGGGCTGTGGTCTGGAGATCGGCGTTCGTGGTCGCCGGGCTGTAGGTGCCGGAGACATTGAAATTGCCGGCGGCATTCGCCGGCTTGCGTCAGGTTGCCTGCGAGCTTGTTGATCTGGACCTGCTCTGGGGTCATGCCTACGTCGAAGTCCGCTGTCGCGCCGAGGCTGCGGATCTCGTTCGTGGCAAACCGGCCGCTGAAATCCGCCAGCACCATATTACCAGTAACGGCTTGCGCCTTCTGTTTCTGGGTAAAGTGGGCCTTCAAGTTGAACGAGCCGGAGGAGATGCTCATGTTCGGTTGGGGCGCGGCTGCCAGCAGAGGTGCGAAGGCGGCTTGTGCCGCGAGTTGCATATCGGCCGTTTGAGCCGCCGTGTCGTAAGTGCCGGTGGCGGAGGCCGACGCCAGCGACTGGTTCTGGCGGGTCAGCTCCAGCTTGCATCTGGGTAATATCGAACTGCTTCATGTCCGCCGCCTTCGCGTTCGCCTGCATCGTGATCGAGACATCGGAGACGTGGTTGCTGCCGGCATTGACGGTCAGGTGGTCAATGTGCGAGTCGAAATCCAGCGTCATCTGCTGGCCGCCCTTGTTGCGAGAGAACCTTCGCCGTCATGTTCACCACTCCGGCGGGCGCCACTTGGCCGAGGAACGGTTTCCAGTCGGCCAGGTTCAGAGCTCGTCACGGCCAGGGTCAGCGAGGAGTTGCCCACCGCATTGTTGGTGTTGGCCCAGCCGATCTGCATCGGGCTGGTCAGCTCGGCCTTGAGCATCGGGCTGCCGTTTTGGGTGCCGTTCAGCGTCAAGGCGCGCAGCAACGCGGTGCTTTGCGCGCGGTCAACGGTCACATTGTAATCGCCCCGCAGGTCCAACTGGGGCGTGGTCTGGTTCATCCGGGTCAACTGCAACTTGCTAACGTCCAACTGGCCCCGGGCGGTGATCACCGAGCCGCCCTTGGCCAGCTCGACTTCATTGGTCGAGCTGATCGTGGTGCTGCCGAAGTCCATGCCGCTCTTGGCGCCGGCCAGGTTCAGGAGCTGCTTGTTAATGCCAGTCAGCTCAATGCGCGAGACGGCCTTCTGTCTTCTGCAAGTCAAACGGGCCGCTGACGCGCAACTCGCCGAGCGGGGTGCCGCCCTTTTGGAAACGCAGCGCGACTTCCTTGACGTCCGTAGGCGTGACTTCCACGTTCAGCTCGGAGCCGAACGCCGCCAAATCCGCCAGCGCGCCTTCGGCCTGGGTGATATTCAGGGTTGTGCTGCCCTTGATCGAGGCGGGCTTCAAATCAGCCGCCAGGGCGAGAGCGAAGTTGCCGCCCATCTTGCCTTGGAGCACGGCATTGGTGGCTTGAACGCCGATTTCCGCGCCGAGCGCCAGCTTGGCCGTCTGCCCGTTCTTCAGATCGTCCAGGGTAACGTTGACATGGGAAAGCTCCGTCACGTCGCGCGTGCCGTTCGCATAATTCTTCACGTAGCGAATGGTCGCATCCGTCAGCGCGAACTTCTTCAAGTCAATCTGGAGCGGCTTGGCGCTGGAGGGCTTGGCCGGTGGCGCGGGTTTCTGCGCCGGCGCTTGCTGCGCCTTTAGAATGGGATCAAGGTCGGTGCTCCCGTCCGGGTTCTGGATCACCGTGACCGTTGGCGAGACCAGCGCCACCTCATCCACGTGGATGTTGCCGTGGATGATAGCCCACAAGCTGTAGCGCAGTCGGACCTCCTTGGCGCTGACGAGTGGCTCGGCGCCGGTGGTCTGCACCTTCAGATTCTCGAGGGTGACGTGGCTGAACGGGCTGATGGACGCGCTGCTGACGGTCACCTGCGCGTTCATGGCCTTGCTGACGCGCGGCAGGATCACGCCCTTGAAGAAGGCGGAGCTTGTCGCCACGAAGTAAACCAGGACCACCAGGACAATTAGAATCCCGACCGCCCAGGCAATTAACCGGACCCAGCCGCGCCGCTTCCGTGGCGCCGGCGAACCAACTGTTGTATCAGCCATAAGAATCCTTTGCGAGACGAGTCAAGCAGCCTGCGCGAACCGCTGGCACCCGCCAACCCCGCCGAACTGCCGCCGGGGACCAATATAGCCCAACTCCGGGCGTTGTCATGGAGCCCCCAGGCAATGATCAAGTGACGGTAGGCCGGGGGCGGGTGTTCGGCAAGGCTGCTTTCGGAGCCCTTGGGCGACACGATCGAAAGAGTCCGCCGCCTCGATCTCTCAGTTCGCGCAACCTGTTTCCGTCGTTCTGCTTCCAGCGCATCCACCAGGCTGGGTCGTTGCTGCGTTCCGCCCGCGCCGCGGTCCCCAGAACGCCCGGGGACGGTGAGTTCTTCCGGGGGAGTTCCGTGACAAAAAGTGGAGCCTCTGCTGTCACAAAAATGGACACATCCAGCGACGCGGGACGGGCACAGGACCGGAATGGTTTGTGCTGTTACGCTGGGTAACTCACTCAGGTGGAACAATGACAGGCAGAGCGCCTTACGAACAGAAGCGGTGCCCGAACCGCCAGAGCCAGGCATCTGGAGGGCGGCAGCCGTTGTGTCGAACAGAGAGCCTATCACGAGACCTCTCGCTACAAGAATATATGGTTTTGTGCGCACCGCTTTGGCCATGGGCTCGATCGAAAACCACACATGTCCAGGGATCAACTGGCGAGAGCTTCGACAAAGTCCTGCGAACGGAGCTGACCAATGCGATTTGATTGCTCATGCATAATCGAAAAGCTTGGCAGAGGGCGGGGCCTCAAGGTAAAGACGGGGTTGGCTTGGTCGCTCGGAGATAAGGTTTTCCGCATTCTTGCAGGCGGGCTGATTGGCATTCTCATCGGGCGATACCTGGGCCCAGAGAAGCTGGGGCAATGGAGCTATATGCTGGTATGGAGCGCCTTTGGCACTGCGGTGACCACTCTTGGGCTTGAGCGAATTCTCGTAAGGGAACTCGCTACCGACCCTCAAAATGCCGCCACCACACTTGGCACGGCGCTAAGCTTGCGGCTTGGAGTAGCGGTTGGAATGTACGCGGTCTGGGCAGGCCTGACCTGGCTAACCGTCCAGCCCGGGGAACTCCGATCTGCTGCGTGGATCTGCGGATTGATGCTTTTGACGCAGCCTTTCCTCAGCGTTGATTCCTGGTTTCAGGCCCACACCGCGCCACAATACTCGATCATCGCCCAGAATACTGCGCTATTACTTGGGGCTGGTCTGCGTCTCGCAATTATCTGGCAAAAGCTTGGGCTGATAGCTCTCGCCTCCGTCGCCGTCCTTGAAAGCATGGTTGGCTGCGTAATCCTGTGGAGATTCTTCGCCAAAAGCCAAGGCAGGGGCGTGGCAACCTTTGGGACCCAAAAAGCAATGAAACTGCTATCTGAGGGGCTACCGCTAGCGCTGGGAGCTCTGGCAGCCATATCTTACATGAGAATCGACCAGATTCTGATAACCAAAAACCTGGGAAGTGCAGCCAACGGGGTATATGCAGCCGCGGTTCGTCTGTCAGAGCTCACCTACATCATACCCACGCTTTTGTGCTTTACGTTATTCCCGACATTATCCCAATTGCATCGAGAACAACCCGAACGCTACATGCGTTGGAGGAGGTACATGCTCGACATAGGCTGCCTTATCGCTTATGCAAGCTGTCTCGTAGTCTGCCTCATGGCCCCATGGCTGTGCAATTTGACCTATGGGCCGAAGTTCGCCGGCTGCGCCCCAATCCTCCGAGTCCATGTGTGGACATGCGTTTTTGTTACCTTGCTGTCACTCCGCGGGAGCTTTCTTATCATCGAGGGTCGTAGTATCCAATTGCTCAAGTGTGCTCTGATTGGCTCTGCAGTTGGTGTTCTGGCTTGCGGGTTCCTGTGCAAGCCGTACGGCTTCTACGGCGCCGCCGTCTCCGCCATCACCGGGTATGCGGCAAGCGCCTATTTGAGCGCCCTGCTTATAAAGGAGTTCCGGTTATGGCGCGAAATGACAATGGCACTCTTGTTGCCAATCACCGGCTGGCGCTACTTTCGACATCAGCCAAGTTGCACCTCAGCGGTTCCGAGCCAACAAGCCGCATGATGAGCCTGTACTATTTGCTATGCCGTCTGCTTTTCCGGCTCCTCAACCGTTGGAACTTGGAGCATATGCCAAACCAGGTGATCTATTGGAAGTCCGCAACCTTAGGGGAGAGGGTGGACGCACTTGGGAACTGCACTACCATAGCTTTACCAAATGTTGTTGGATGGCAGACTGGGCTAAAAAGCTGCTCGCCCATGACGGCCCGTCCGCATGCGGAAATGCTCATTTCTTCGTTATTAACCGATGCTCGGGCCAGGAAGCCGCCTAGGCCCGCGACGAGAGTGCCGCTGTTAAATCAATATATGAATGCCGCACAGGTTGCATGCAATTAGCTCTGCCGATCTAATTATCGTATGGACTACGAGCTCCTTTGTACATGCAGCTAACTTCATCACAGCAGCAGCCCCGACCAGTGCCTGAGGCATACGTGAGATTGGGGTTCGATTTTTACGGTACAGGCAATGCCGGCGACGACCTGATGCTGGCAGGGTTTCTGCAGTTATGGAACAGGCCAGAAAGACTAGTTTGCCGGGTTTCCGCCACGCAACGCCTCGTTTTGCAAAGCAGATTCCCCGACGTGCTCTGGGTCACTTCGGACCGCGAGCTGCCAAGCTATAACGAATGGATAGGAGTCGGCGACACGCCAATTCAAATATTGTCCGGCCCCTACTTTTTAGATTACCTAGAGCAGGAGATGAACGCGCCCCATCACTCAGGAGTGACATTCAAGTTTATAGGCATCGGCGGCGAGGCTGAAGCGGTGACAGAGAGGGCAAGGTTTAAGCCTCTTCTTGAGAAGTGCAAGGTTATTACGACAAGAGACGCCCAAACAGCGAAGCTTTTGCGGGACGAGTTTGCGTTGCATAATGTCCGGATCGTACCCGGGTCGGATCTGGCGCATGTGACACTGAACGGCCTTTCGCCCAGTGCCCCGATAAAGCGCGACATCGAGGTTGCAATAAATTATTACTCCGAACAGCGGAGATTGCCACACCTGTGGAGCTTGTTCCGGTTCTTTAGGAAATACAAAGGAAGTGCAGTGTTCCTGTCGAATGAAGCAAGAGAGTTTTCCGGGAGCGAGCCGAGGCTATATAGACGAATGAGGTGGCTTTTCGGAAAGCGAGTGCCCTATTTAGGACCGCATTACGGCAGCGCAACCGCCGATTGGGTATCCCACTATGATCGCATTAGGGTTGTCATCGGATCGAGGTACCATGTCCTTCTGGCCGCCGCCTGGCGGGGATGTAGGGTAAGTGGTATCGGAAGGTCATCGAAGATCAAGAATCTCTGTTCTGAATTGAATGTCCCAATCTGTGGTGAAAGTTTCGGGGTGGAAGATATTTTGCAAGCAGTTGCCTGCGCAAAACACGTGCCCCGGAAGCTTCTCGAACAAAAGGCCAGAGTAGCGGTCGAAGCATCGAGCCGCGAAATATAACCTTATATGCTTGTCTATGATGAACTAGTTTCGTCCGGGGCTTCGGCGGAATTGTGCAGGTTCGTGCGGCACGGCCAAACATTGGCGGCACTAAAGGACTCCTTCAATACACGGCACTCCGGGCAAGTGTGCTCGCCTCGGTGTTGTGTGCTAGCCGGGTTAGAAAGCGTTGGCTTCCTTTTAAGGTTAGACGCAACGCATGCTGTAGAATACGTGAGGGTAGCTTGGGCTAAAGTGTGTGCAAGACGGGACGACTTCACAATGCACACCCTGAATCGGGATGAGCGATACTTGGGCGAGCGCAATAGCACATCGCTTGTCATGTATCCTTTTGTAGCGAGGAAAGAAGCCTGCACCCTTTTGGAGAAAGGCTTCAAAGTGTAAGTATGCTGCGGCATATTTCCCATTCGTTTTGCTATGGCCCACATGGCTGCGCCCCGCTTAAGGAAGCCTCGCTTTGTATTTATAAGGCCGACGCCTTGGGCGACTTCGTGCTGGCCTGCGGGGTTATCCGGCTGCTGATCCGTTCTCTGGGCGCCAAGGGGACTACTCTGATCGTTTCGGCGGCCAGTGCGGAAGTGGCTCGCCAGCAATTCCCAGAAGCCAATGTTGTTCTGGCGCTTAATGCGTTTGGCGGTAAGCAGCATGGGGAGCCTTTCAGAGGCTTTTTCACGCAGCGGCGCCTGTTTGGGGAAACTCAATATGAGAGCTTGGTTTGTCTGCGCCACGATCGGTACCCTCAGCAGAGCCTCGTAAACAGTTGGATACGCGCTCAGAGGAGCTTTGGCGTTAAGAACCGGCGCCACAGGTTACGTGATCCGTTTCAAGAGAGCGTGCTGCTGTATCCAGGGGACTCTCCACAAGGTGCTGAGTTGGAGTGCCATAGAGTGGTTGCCGCGGGCGCTCTACGCCGACAGGTAATGCCTGCGGAAGTGCAGCCGGTGCTTACGGGATTAAGCACGTCGGAGAATGGCTCGATATTGGTAAGTCCCTTTGCGAGCATGCCTATCAAGGAGATCGATCCCGCTGTTTGGGTGGAGGTCTTGAAAGCTTTCCCCGATCAGCATTTCAACATTTGCGTAGCACGGTCGGCAAGAAACAGGGCTCTTGGTCTAGCCGCGTGCCTGCAACAACAAGGGCTCAAATCCGAAGTCAGTACTCCATCGCTGACTGGGTTCTTTGAAGCCGCTGCGAAGGCTAAATTGGTTTTAACTGTTGACACGGCTACGTCACATATCGCGACGGCTTTGAATAAAAAGGTCGTTACGCTGCTAGGGGGCGGCCACTTTGGCCGGTTTGGTCCCTGGGGAAATCCCAGCAGGCAGGTCTGGCTGAGCCACAAGCTCGGGTGCTTCCACTGTGATTGGCATTGCACCCAGGCCAGCAATCTGTGCGTTTCGGGCATTCCAACACGAACCATCATTTCAGCGATGCGGGAGTTGTTATGCGAGTAGCCATCGTCACCGCAGTACTTAACGGGGAAAGCACAATTGACCGATGCCTGCGGAGCGTTGCGGATCAAAGAGTGCCTTGCCGGCACGTTTTAGTGGATGGCGGCTCAAAAGACAGGACAGTCGAATTGATCCGGGCCCGGCAGCAAGCGGGTTACAACATCAGTCTGATAGAAGCTCCCGAGTCTGGAATTGCCGCTGCGTTCAATATTGGTATCCAGCACTGCGATGAGGACGTCATCAGCATCTTGAACGCGGACGACTGGCTTGAACCGCATGCTGCCAGCAGGGGCCTGGATGCGCTGCAACAAATCCCAGCCGCCGGATTTACATACGGCAGCATCATCATACACGGGCAGGAGGGCAGCCGCAGGTTCTCGCCTAGCGACAACCCAGAAGCGGTTGCTTCGAGATATATGCCGTTCCCACATATATCCTCGTTTGTACGGAGGTCCGTTTACGAGAAACATGGAACGTATGACGAAGGCTGCAAGATCGCCATGGATATGGACTTTTATGCGCGCATCTGCGAGGCCGGGGTCAAAGGCGTCAAGGTGGACGCCGTTATGGGGCACGCAACCGCCGGAGGGATTAGTAGCCGGTTCTGGCCGCGGTTTCGGGAGAACTTTCGTATCACAACCCGTTACAGCGGGCTGCATACGGCGATCGGCACCTTGTTCTGGTTTGGACCGAGAGTGCTCGCCTTCAATATTCTGAGGCACTTTCCGGCGCTACTCAGTCGAATGCCGACCAAACATTTTCGCGAGGAGGAGGAGCCTCATGTTTAAGATTGCCAAAGCAGTGTGGCACCGAATGCGAATGTGCCACGCGTTTCTCCCGCCTAACGGTCTGAACGCTTACAAAAGCAATGAGAGCTCTACAAATAGTTAACTCGCTCTCTCCGGGAGGACTCGAAGTTCAACTGTTGCGCAGCATCGCCGAGTTTCACCGGCTCGGGGTGCAGGCAGACATTTGCTGCTTAGGAGCACGGAAGGAACTTGATGACGCATTTGAGTCTGCTGGGGCCCGGATTTGGCGCATCCCCAAAAAGGCAAATCCTCATACAACGGCCAAATGTATTAGGAAACTCCTGGGTACCACCGCTTGGGACGTTGTTCATAGTCACCTCGGCCACACTTCAGGAGGATTCGCCCTAGGCAGCTTTCAAAGCCACACACCTTGTGTCATTTCCTTCCACTCTTGTGAGCCGCTCGCGCTGCTTGGGTGGAAGACTCGTCCGGGCCTGAAACAGTTACGGCAAGTCTGGCTGAGTTATCACGAGTTCTTCATGCGGAAGTACGCGTCATATTTTATTGGGCAGTCCAAGATCAGCATCCAGAATTTCGAACCGCGATGGCGTCAGCAGCCGGAGCGTTTTGCAGCCTTGAGCAACGGGGTCGTGGCCCCAGGTACCCTTGGACAAGCAGGCCGTTCGTTCACTGGTAGGCGTAAGGCCAGATGAAACCATGGTTTTGCACGTTGGCAGCTTCACTGCCCCCAAAAACCATGAAGGTTTGCTGCAAATAATGGAGCGGCTCGCACGGCAGCGCAAGAATCTGGTTCTAGTTATGGTGGGTGATGGAACCCGACGGGAATCTATTTCCAGGCTGGCCGAGGCCATTCCGAACCTCCGGACCATCGCGGCTGGCTTGCAACTCGACGTTTGGCCTTATTATTTCGCCGCCGACCTGCTGTTGTTTCCTTCGACGAGTGAAGGGCTGGGGAATGTGCTTCTTGAAGGGCAAGCCGCGGGACTTCCCATCGTAGCCTCCGATATCGCCGCCCACCGAGAAGCGCTGGCCAAGCCGATCCATGCCAACCTGTTCGAGTTGCCAGATTACCGCCAGGCGGCGGCGTTGGCGTTGGCGAGACTAAGCCGACCGATTCTCGAGCAGATCGAAGCGGGCCGGCGCCACGTCGAGGAAAACTACAGCATATCAAAGCTCGTGAGAGATACGTCTAATATTTATCGCAAGGTCCTTAAATTAGAGGAACGGTCGGAACGCCCAAGAACTGTACGGGTCTGCGAATAATTGGACATCGATCAGATTGTCCCGCTGGCGCTCGGCCGGGTTATCGGCTGCAATTTCGCTCCAGAGGTCATCAACCGGTGGGTGACGAGGAGCTAACAAGAGGGATTGGCGCAATAGTTGCTTCGTTTGCTAGGGTGATGCAAACCCGTCTGCCGACCGGCTGTGAATGCTCTGCGGCAGGCGGTGGCGAATGGCGGGCTCTTTTGGCCGATTCAGCAAAAACCAACCTTTCGCCGGTCGGCGGTTAGCGGTGAAGCACCAGGAGCATCAGTTGGCAAACTCGTATCTCACCGTGGTTTGGCGCAAGGCTCACACGGCATTAGCCGCGAGTCGTGCACCACGAGATCAGAGCGCGGTAAGCAGAGTCGTGACGGAGCCGACGGCAGATTGAAATGGCCTTATGGCTTTAGCTGATCCAGTCGAACAATCTCGATCCCGCGCTGTATGGATTGGGGCCTCTCCGGGAGGGGGAAACGTTGGCAGGGGAACAGTCCTTGTCGTCGCCACAGTCGCACAGCATTTGCGCGCCTTCCATCTTCCTTGGGCCAGGCATCTCCGAAGCAGCGGTTTCCGAGTATGTGCCGCCGCTTCCGATGTTACAGAATGCGGTGAGTGCCGGGGTAGCTTCGATCAGGTCGTGGATATCCCGTTCTCGCGGAATCCCTTTTCGTTTAAGCAGGCTTTTGTGGCCATAAATGAGCTGAAAGAACTGACGCGTCGGCTGGGGGCGACCCTGGTGCATTTTCATACACCAAATGCCGCATTTTGGGGACGGCTCGCTCTCAGAACAGAGGTTGCGCGGGGTGAGTGTCGCATCGCCTACACGGCCCATGGTTTTCACTTCCACAGTAACGGGGGTAAGCTACGCAATTCTTTTTACTGGACGGCGGAAAGAGTCGCGGCGCGCTATACCCATGCGCTGCTAACCATTAATACTGAGGACGCTGCGGCAGCAAGTCGCTTTAGGCTGGCGCCGGGTGGTTTTCATGATCTGTTGCCCGGGGCAGGCGTTCAATGTGAGCGCTTCGACCCAGCGAGGTTCTGTTCGCCTTCCAACCGGGAGGCGCTTTGTAGTTCACTGCGTGTCCCAAGAGATTCTGCGCTGGTGCTGATGATTGCGGAATTGATTCCTCGGAAGCGACACAGCGATTCAATACGCGCACTGGCGACCAGTTCGGCAGGGCAGATACACCTCCTCCTCGCCGGTGCAGGCCCGGAGGAGAGAAGGTTGAGGAGGCAGGCCAGGGCGCTCGGCTTGAGCGAGCGCGTTCATTTTCTAGGGTTCCGCCGGGACATTCCGGAGCTTCTCGCCGCGGCAGACGTTGTTGTGCTTCCATCTGGGCAGGAGGGTTTGCCGGTCTGCGTTCTTGAAGCCATGGCCATGAGGAAACCGGTGGTGGTTGCGAATGCGAGGGGCAGTCGAGATTTAATTCGGCCGAACTGCGGCTGGGTTCACGACATCGGCGATACCCGGATGCTGGCGTCCCTTCTGGAAGAGGTTTTCCACTGCCCGGAAGAAGCTGCGGAACGTGGCCGTAAAGCGAGGGAAAGGGTTGTCTTGAACTATGGGTGGCCTGCGGTGCAACAGAAGTTAATAGGTGTTTACCATCGCCTTGGGCTACAAGTCGAGGCCAGCCAGTCTTGCCAAGCAGCCTCGGAGAACGGTCCTTCTCCAGAACATCCGGTTCCATTAGAGCAGGTTCGGAGAGGGACTGGAACGGCCCGGAATGCAAACCCACGCACGAGCGCAATTCTGGCAACCGCATGAATGCCTCGTCCATAAGCCGCAGTCGGATCGAAGTGCTGGGCACAAAAGGCACGGCGCCGCAGTGCTCGATTCAGATTTCGTGGTGGCACCTCGGCGTGGTGGGCTGGTTGGTCCTCGATTCGATTTGTGCGTTTCTGACAGTTCTCTGCGCGTGCTGGCTCTCGCCGGTGTATGATTTCTGGCGCGGAACCATCCCCACCGACCCCAATTTCTCTCCGATCCGAGTGGCAGCGGGCTATGCACTGGTTTTCGCGATCATCTCGCATGTGTTCGGCCTGCAAAACCCGCTGATGCGGCGTGAAAAGGTCGTCATGATCGTAAAATGCGTTAGCGTGGCGGCACTCGCAGTCATACTAACAGCCGTGATTGAGTTGATGTTTTTCTACACCCGCGTTGGGCGTCACATTCTGGCTTATGCGTTCCTGCTGTCCGGCGTCACGTTACCCCTGCTTCGTATGGTACTTTGGCGAGTGACTGAGGAGAGAAAGCGGAGGGTGGCGGTTGTCGGCCCAAGTGCCGTGATTGAGGGCGTGCAAAGTCTTATCACCAGTTCCGGGATTCCATACGAGATGGTTCCGTGCGAAAACCTTGAACATGCCCTGAGGTTGAGCCAGGTCAGCCGAGAGCATTGGCCCGACTTCCAACGCACCGCGCAGGCATTCTGTCCCAGAGGTAGTGTTGATGAAATCGTGGTCGCCTGCACGGAGAGCACGCCACGGCATGAGCTGGCAGGTCTCTCGGAAGCTCTGATGTCTGGGGTCCAGGTAAGCGATTACAGCACTTTCATAGAGCGGACCTTTTTCAGAGTGCCGGTGGAACAGATCAGCCCGGAATGGTTCTTCCGCTGCAACACCTCTCCCGATTACGCCCTGTATCAAGGCGCGAAACGGCTCGCCGATCTGTTCTTTGGTGCGGTTGGTCTCGTCGCGGCCGCACCACTCTTGTTGGCATGTGCTGTCCTGATCTGGATCGAGAGCCGTGGCCCGGTCTTCTACTCGCAGGTGCGGGTGGGGCATTACGGCCGCCCTTTTAAGATTTGGAAGCTGCGCAGCATGCGGTCGGATGCCGAGAAGGCGGGACCACGATGGGCTCAGAAGCAGGACTGCCGAGTAACCAGGTTCGGACGATTCCTGAGGTTGACGCGGTTAGATGAACTGCCCCAGTTTTACAATGTGCTGCGGGGCGAAATGTCATTTGTCGGCCCTCGCCCGGAACGGCTGGAGTTTGTCGAGCAACTGGCCCAGAAACTCCCATTTTACCACCAACGACACCTGGTGAGGCCAGGTATCACCGGTTGGGCCCAAATGAACTATCCTTACGGCGCAAACGCGGAAGATGCCCTTAACAAGCTTCGTTACGACCTTTACTACGTGAAACATGCATCGCCGCTCCTTGACCTCCAGATTATTCTCAGGACAATTGGCGCCGTGATGAAGGGCGCAAGGTGAGGTGCCGGCTACAAGTGGACGAATGGACGTTCCAAAAGAGCCCGCAAGGGCTCTTTTTCATGATGGCACCACTGGTGCTGGTCTTGGGCGGAGTTTGATGAGCATGAGCCTAAAACCTCAGTGCAAAAGCATAGCGCAGGATGTGGCGTGGACGACAGAACGCGATTAATCCAGCGGCGGGACAGATTGCGATCGGCGCGCGCCCAATGGCTGAATTCAGCGATCTGATGGCAGGCGACCGCAAGGAGAGCCTGGTAAAGCAGGTTTTGTTTGCAAGCGTTGTCTTCCTGGCATGCGCAACTCCTTTGACGTACTGGCCCCAATGGTCGTGGGCGTGTTTTCCGTTCTATGATGTGGGGATCGGAGTTGTATTCAGCCTGTTTGGATTGTCGTTGGTTGTTCCAAAACCCGCATTACCGAGGCTAGATACTCGTGATCTGTTCCTCGGCTTGTTCTTTATTTGGGTGGGGCTGAACGCCCGCATTAGAGGATCCTGGTCGGCGGCTAAACCTCTAGTGGATTTGATTCTGCTGCTGTTCGTTGTCGCACATGCAGACTTTTCCAAGGGGAAAATCAAGCATTTGCTGCTCGCCTTAATGACCACCGGCGCGGTCGTGGCCAGCCTTGGGGCTTACGAATATCTGCATGAGCACAAACTCTGGGTAACCGCCACGTTACTTAACCCGAACACATTCTCCGGGTATCTGTGCTTCCTTTTGCCGATGAGCCTCTGCTTGTGGAAAGTCGAGAGCCCGCGGCTCAAATTGCTGGGCATTCTGATCACTACAATCATGGGGTTTGCGATGACGGTGTCGTTTACCAGAGGCGGGTATCTAGCTGTTTTGATCGGCATGTCCGGGTTTGCCTTGATGAAGGACAAGCGGCTGTTACTAGTGATTTTGGCTTACATGATCGTTTTTGGCTTCATCGTTTCGGAAGCAAGAACACGCTTTTCGTCCATAGCAGTGCTTTCCAATGAGGCGCAGCCCGGCCCGGTCAAGGACACGAGGGCGACGCGCATCTACCTTTGGGCTTTTGCCTGGCAGGAATTTAAGGCATCACCCCTTACCGGAATTGGAATTGGCGCTTTTCAGAGTCACCTCGATAAATACCTGGAGAAGAACCCGCAATTAAAAGGACGATTTCCAAACACGTCGGGCCCGCATAATTCCTACATGGAGGTCTTATGCGAGTTGGGGTTGCCGGGCTTGGTTTTATTCCTGGCCGTCCTGGGTTGCTGGATTTGGAAGTGCGGCAAGGCATTGTTTTCAGGCAATTTGAGCCATGTGGACCCTTGGGCCGCTGGGGTCTTCTGGGGTTTGATGTCTTTTCTGGCGCACAATCTAACGAACACGCTCTTCATGATAATTCCTTGCGCGCTGGGGTTCTGGGTTTCGTTACCAATCTTGTCTCAACTAACTGAAGGAAGGCTCTCCCCCCGCCAGAAACTTTCCCGATAAACGCAGACCGGCGGATAGCCGAACGGGCCGAGATCCCGACCCAGAGCGGTTGTGCCCCCGAGAAGCACGCCCGGGAAGGCCGCGCAGATCAGTAATCCGAGCAGTAGCGCCAACCGGCCAGGGGCTAGTCAGGCGCCGGCTGCCGCAGCCTCCAGTGCGGATTCCCGTTCGTTTTCAATCGCGGTCCTGCCTTCAATCCATTCCTAAGTTCAGGCCTCCGACGCAGGGAGGCGATGCTGTCCCGCGCGGAATGCTTTGTCACGTTCGTAAGCGAGATGGATGCCGAATTCGCCTGCCTGTGGCTGCATGCCACCCGGCACAGGTTGGGCGCGCCAATTGGAGCAAACCTGCCGGATGATGACACCGTGCCAACAGTCGCCCTCACCCGACGGGAACTGAAATGTGTGCTCAATCGTGGAACAGGCGAGGCGGTTTCTGGGACAGTTCGGACGGCGACGACATCTGTCCGGCTGAGGACAGGAAGATTGAAGACAGGAAAATGGGAAGGAATTCGGGCTTCAGGTTTCTGATTTCAGGCTCGCGCCGGGCTGTCCACGGATCATACAGCCAATCCAGAATTGGGACAGTCACGGGCTCATCGGGTCAAAAACGGATACCCTGAGGCGGAATTGGCTGTTGATTCCGCTCCCACGTCTGTTAGGGTTTTGAGTGCGGTGAGCAGCAGGCAATACGTGAACGCATATCGTACTGAATAATAACCGCCGGTTGCTCGGTTCACGCCGCAACAACAGAAAGACCAAACAATGAAGATAAGAACATCCCGTCAGGGGGGCTTCACGCTGGTGGAAATCATGATCGTAGTGGCCATTATCGGCATGCTGGCTTCGATCGCGATCCCCAACTTCGTGAAGGCTCGCACCACGGCACAGAAGAATGCGTGTATCAGCAACTTGCGGCAGATTGACGGCGCCATTCAGCAGTGGGCGCTCGATACGAAGCAGGGTGATACCGCAGCCGTCACCTATAACGACATTAAGGACTACCTGAAGAACACGGTGGTTTGTCCATCGGGTGGCAAGACGTTCGCCGACAGTTACTCGGTGACGACGGTGGACGCCAAACCGACGTGCCTCAAGGTGCCGGCCACGCACAAAATCGAGGACACCTTGCAGTAAGATCGTCCAGTTTGTAAACTTACACAGGCCCGGGAGCGATCCCGGGCCTTTTTTGTATGGCGCGGGCAGTTTAACCGCAGAGAACGCAGAGAACACATAGAAACGGGCCATTCTTCTACTCTTTGTGTTCTTTGTGTTCTTTGTGGTTATTCTGCGGTTGGCTCTCGGGTTTCCGCGGAGCGGTTGGCATTGCGTTTGCTTGATACGGCAGATGCGGTTGCAGCAGGCAATCAGTGAACTGAAACCGTCATTATAATAACCCGCCTGTTGCTGGTTCACGCCGCGCAAACAGAAAGAGAAAGCGCAAGTATGAAACTGAACACCTCCCGTAAGTCGGGCTTCACCCTGGTGGAAATTATGATCGTGGTGGCCATCATCGGCCTGTTGGCTGCGATCGCCATTCCCAACTTCGTGCGCGCCCGCACGCAATCACAGAAGAACGCCTGCATCAACAACCTCCGCCAGATTGACGGCGCGGTTCAGCAGTGGGCGCTTGAGACCAAAGCCGCTGCCGATGCCGACGTCACCTTCGGCGACATCAAAGATTATCTGAAGAACTCCGTCACCTGCCCGTCGGCGGGCAGCACCGCCACATTCGCCGATAGCTACACGCTTGCCACCGTGGCAGACAAGCCGGTCTGCAAGATTCTTGGCATTGCTGTAGAGACGGATGCGACCAAAGCGCACGTGTTGCCGACTGACACCAGCGAGTAATTGCCTGGCTTTTCAGACACTCACCGAGGCTTGAGAAGACATTCTCAAGCCTCTTTTGCTTGTACTTTGCAGTATCCCAACGTGCTCGCAGGCTGCGAGAATTCTCGGCACCCCAATGAAACCGCAGAGATGCGATGGATGCAGCATCCTGCACACGGTGGCGGAGTGGCGGGGGAAAAAGCTCCCTTAGGAGCGCCACGTTTATAGCCACACGTAGCCCACAGTCCGCTGAGCTCCGTGGGAGCGGCATGTGTTCGCGTTTGCTCGGCTACTGCCGGAGGTCTGGGGGCCAACTTCCCATTCATGCCGCTCTGACGGAGCTTGGTCTGGTATCCGAGGTGGTCGTTGCTATAAACATGGCGCTTCTAACGGAGCTTGACACGTCTGCGTTGCCGAAGAGGCATGAAAAGCGCAGGAGTTTGTTCCGGCTTTCCGGCGCGCGGCACGGTTGGAGAGCGCCAGCAAGCTGCCGCACTGCATACGCTTCGCGAGGCAGGGCACCGGGAAACCTCCTCGGCTTGCGAGCAATTTCGAGCAACACAGGAGCGCGAACATTCCTGTCCAATGCCACCAGCTTTTGATACGCCGCATCCCGAAGGGATGGTTGAGGATAGCCCAACGTTTCAACGTTGGGATTCAGCACCCGGAAGCGTTTTAGTCCCGAAGGGACGGTTGATACTCACTCCCACAAATAGCGCTCGTCGTAGGCAATGCGGTGTTTCTTAAGCAAAGCCAGAAACTCCTCCTGGAATGTCCTCTTCCGATGGTGCTCCTCCTGAGTTTGGATGTATTGAATGGTCTGGTCCAATAGCGAGACGCTGACACCGAAGGCCCCGTATTTGACCTGCCAGCCAAAGAGCCGGTGTTCCGGGAAAGTCTCATGTACCCATTTGGAGGAGCCTCCCTTGATGAGTTGCAGCGCTTTGGCGATGGAAAGGGTTGAGGGCAGTGAAAGCAGAATGTGGACGTGGTCGGGCACGCCGCCAATCTCGATAGCCTTCAGTCCATTCTGCCGGGCGATGCCGCCGAGAAACGGCCAGAGTCTTTCACGTAGTGGCGGCGGGATCAGCGGTCGGCGTTCTTTGGTGCTGAAAACGCAATGGAAATAGGAGCTGACATAAGACATAGGGCTCATTCAGCCGTCCCTTCGGGACTTAGGCAATCCCAAATCTCTGTTCCCAACGTTGAAACGTTGGGCTATTGTCGCATGTCCCTCCGGGACAACGCCTTGGCCCGGTTGTGCGGGTCGCTCTGGGATCAAATCCTAGCGGCATTGGACATTCTTGTCCGCCAGACGACGCGGTTGGCGGACAAGAATGTCCGCGCTCCTTGGGCTGCGCCATTGGCGCTCTGCCAGATCTTCGCGCTGGGCAGCCCCAACCCGGCGCTTGCCAAATACTCGGCGTGGCAGGCGGGTTGCTTCAATCAAAGTGGTTGTCTCGCCCCTGGTGCGGGCTATACTCAGGTTGGACGCGAGTGCCGTTAGATACAAATGGAACTGATTGTTGAAACCAGGAATCTGCGCGTCGAGTTTCGGGCCCAGAACTCGGGGCAGGCGAAGAAGGTGGCGGTCAAAGACCTGAACCTGAGCGTTCGCGCCGGAGAAGTGTTTGGCTTTCTCGGCCCGAATGGCGCCGGGAAGACCACCACAATGAATGTGCTGCTCGGCTTTGTCCACGCCTCGAGCGGGGCGGCGTTCCTCTTCGGCGTGGATGTGCGCGAACCTATCGCGCGGCAGCGCATCGGGTACCTGCCGGAGCTGACCTATTACTACAAATTCCTCACTGCTGAGGAGTTGCTGCGTTTCTACGCGCGCATTTTCGGCATCCCGAGCGCGGAGGCGGATCGGCGGATTGACCAACTCCTGAAACTGGTCGAGTTGGAATCCGCCCGCAAGCGCCCGATCAAGACCTACTCGAAAGGGATGCAGCAGCGAGTGGGCCTTGCTCAGGCGCTGATCAACAACCCGGACCTGCTGATCCTCGATGAACCGACCAGCGGCCTGGACCCATTGGGCCGCATGAAAGTCCGGGAGATCATCCAGCGCCTCAAGAATGAAGGCAAAACGGTGTTCTTTTCCTCACACGAGCTGGGCGAGGTTGAAACCGTCTGCGACCGGGTGGCAATCATCAACCAGGGAGAGCTCAAGGCCGAGGGCCGGGTGGATGAGCTCGTCGAGAAGCATCAGGCCAACCTCGAGAAGATTTTCCTCAACATCGTCGGCTATCAGCCGCAACTCGCCGTATGAACGTGAATTACGCGCTTGAATTAACGCAAAGACGCCAAGACGCAAGGCCGCAGCGCGGCGGAGCCGCAACCGAAGGAGCGCGGACATTCCTGTCCGCCCGATCTCGCCACACCACGGGGCGGACAGGAATGTCCGCGCTCCAACGCCGCTCAGAATTTCGTCGCAGCCTGCGAACAATCTCGACTATTGCAGCGCAAAGTCTTCTTCGCTTGCGGCTTTGCCTCTTTGCGTCTTTGCGTTAACTGCCCTAATTAGGATGAACACCATCTTCGCCCTCTCAAACATCGTTATCAAGGAATTGTACCGGCGCAAGGACTTCTATGTCTTGTTTGTGCTCACAGCGCTCATGACGCTGGTGATGGGGTCGGTGAGCTTCTTTCACGACTCCCAGATCGTCCGTTACATAAAGGAAATCGCCTTGCTGCTCATCTGGGTTTCCGCGCTAGTGATCGCCATCGGCACCACTGCCCGCCAAATCCCCGCCGAGCGCGAGAACCGCACCATCTTCCCCTTATTGGCGAAGCCGGTGACCCGCGGGCAGGTGATTCTGGGCAAATTCGCCGGCTGCTGGCTGGCGTGCGGGCTGGCATTGGTGGTCTTCTACCTGTTCTTCGGCGTGGTCAGCGGCACGCGCGAGCATTACTGGCCGCTGCTGAATCTGTTCCAGGCCTTTTGGCTGCAATGGGTCATGCTGGGGGTGGTGGTCGCGTTGGTATTGCTCGGCTCGGTGGTCTTTACCGCTCCGTCCTCGAACGCGACCATCTCGTTCATCATCGTGCTGGGCATCCTCTTGCTGGGGCGCCATTTGAACCAGGTCGCCTTGCAGCAGCACGAGCCTTTGCGCAGCGTGGTTTATGGTCTGTACTTCCTGATTCCGCACCTGGAATGGTTCGACATCCGGGACCTTATTATTTATGACCACGATCCCGTGGCGTGGCTGGACTGCGGGCTGGCGACGGTCTATGCGGGGCTCTATATGGCGGTGTTTCTGGTGGGTGCCTGGCTGGTGTTCCGGCGCAAGGCGCTTAATCTGTGAATCTGGAAACCGCAACCATGACCACGAAATACACGAAAATAACAGCGAAGACGCGAAGCCGGGAAGAACCGAGGGGGAAAGAGAGAGCGCAACACTTCCCTTCCGATCTTCGCGTCTTCCCGCCTTCGCTGTTTATCTTCCCCTCGGATTACAAGCCTGAAACCTCCGTGTTTTCGCGTGTTTCGTGTATTTCGAGGTTTGAACAGTCATTCCCAGGGTGAAAAGGCTTGGCCCTTATCTGGTTCTGGTGGTGCTGCTGGCTTCGTGCTTCAGCATGGCGACCTTTCTGCTGGGGCGCGTTTCGGCTTGGAGCGAACGCGGGCGGTCCGGCAATGTGCTGGATGTCCTGTTCGGGCAGGGGCGCCGTATGTTTGCCAACCAATTCTTCGTTCAGGCCGATGTTTCCTTTCACAGCGGCTATTACCCTTCCATCTTCGATCAGGCCCGCAGGCCCAAAGACACCCGCCACTTAACCGCGAAGGAAGGGGATCCAGCCGAAGAGGAGGAGGAGAAACAGATGGACTTCCTCGGACCGCCCAGGGATTGGATCGAGCGGTTTGGCCGGCATTTTATAGTCACCCAGCACACGCACCTCCAGGGCAACACGGAGGGCGAGATCCTGCCCTGGCTCAAAATCGCCTCCGACCTGGACCCGCACAAAGTCGAGACGTACACCGTCGCCGCCTACTGGCTGCGCGATATGGGCAAGGTCAAGGAGGCTGAGGCCTTCCTGCGCCAGGGTCTGCTGAACAATCCGGGCAACTACGAAATCCTCTTTGAGCTGGGCCGCCTCTACTACCTGAAGAATCATGACCCGGCCCGCGCCCGCAAGATTTGGGAATATGCCCTCCGCTCATGGAGCGAAGACGAAGCTGCGGGCAAGAAGCCGGACCTGATCCTACTCGATCAAATTGCGGTCAACCTCTCGCACCTGGAGCAAAACGAGGGCAACCTCGCCCGGGCGATTGGTCTGCTTGAACTCGCGAAGAAAGCCTCTCCCAATGCGCAGGCCTTGCAGCAGCAAATTGACGAACTCAAGCGCAAGCTTCAATCCCAGCCCGCCGCCGCTCCGGCCGCCGCCCATTAACGCAGTTTCCAGGCGCCGTCCGCACCGTAGCGCTCCCAGTTGTGAGTTCGGTGACGTTTCATAATTGGGGCCAGATGCACCTCGGCGCGAAGCGTTTGGAGTGCGTGCAGCTTGCTGCCGCTTTCGGAGATGCGGATGTTGCCCAAAGCGGCAGCAAGCTGCACGCACTCCAAACGCTTCGCGCGACCATCAGAACCGCCGGGCATTAACATGCGCCGCCGTTGTGTCCCGATTCGGCTGTGGCTGCTCGCTGGATCGCACAGTTCAAGGCAACCCGCGGTGCATGCGTTCAAGCTTTGGGCTTTGTGTTAGGGCGGCGGATTTGGTTAAATGCCCGCAAATGAAGACCCGACGGGCAGAAATCCGCCGCGCAACCAAAGAAACCCGGGTCGCGGTTACTTTGAACATTGACGGGGCGGGCAAGGGTTCCATCCAGACCGGCATCCCCTTTTTCGACCACATGCTGACGTTGTTCGCCAAGCACGCGGTGCTGGATTTGAAGCTCCGTTGCGCGGGGGACCTGGCGGTTGATGCCCACCATACTGTGGAGGATTGCGGTATTGCTTTGGGGCAGGCGTTTACCCAGGCGCTGGGCGACAAGAAAGGCATTCGCCGCTATGGCGCCGGCTTTGACCCGCGCAATCCCCTGATCGGCGAGGCCTATGTGCCCATGGACGAATGCCTGGCGCGGTGCGTGATTGACTTTGGCGGGCGGCCCTGCCTGGTCTGGCGGGGGCTGAATGCGCTGGCCTACAAACGCGTCACTAAAGCTGAGCGAAGACAGGACATGTCGAGCGCGTTTCGCTTTGGCCTGGCCCGGGAGTTCTTTCAGGGCTTTACCAACGAAGCCCGCTGCAACCTGCACCTGGAACTGCTGTACGGTGATGAGCCGCACCACGTGGTGGAGGGGCTGTTCAAGGCCTTTGCCCGGGCTGTGGACGCGGCTTGCCAGCGGGACCCGCGGATGGCGGGCCGGCTTCCGACGACGAAGGGAAAATTGTAGAGCGGCTTGAATACTCATGGATGCCTGTCCGTCGAACCGATGACTGTTAAAGACCATGCTTCCGCCGATGACCGGGCATTGGTGCGGGCGGCGCAGCGAGGCGACATGGCTGCGTTCGAGGAACTGGTCGCGCGACATCGGGACAAGACGTTTGCGCGCGCCTACAGCATGATGAGGAACGAAGTGGAAGCGGTTGATCTTTCTCAAGAGGCGTGGGTGAAGGGCTGGCAGCGGTTGAAGCAGTTTCAGGGCGATTCGAGTTTCGGCACCTGGATGACGCGGATTGTCATCAATCTCTGCCTTGACCAGTTGCGCAAGCAGAAGCGGCAGCGGACTGAGTCCATCGAAGCTATGGGCGAGGAATCGGGCGGCGTCGAGCGGCACATGCCGGTCGTCACGGTAAACCCGACCGCCGGTCTGGAGCGGAACGAGTTGCGGCAGCGGATTGACCGGGCGCTGGCCCAGTTGTCGTATGAGCATCGCACGGTGTTGGTGCTGCATGAATTTGAAGAAATGGAATATAAAGAGATCGCCAGGACGATGGGCTGTTCGATCGGGACAGTCATGTCGCGGCTTTTTTATGCGCGTCGGCGGCTGGCGGGTCTGCTGGCGGATTTGAAGAGACAGGATTCGGTGTAATGGATAACGATGCACAATTGAAACTGCAGGCCTTGCTGGACGGCGAACTGCCGGAGGCTGAGCAGAAGCAGGTCACAGCCTGGGTGGCCCAGGATGGGGAGGCCGCGGCTTTGCTGGCCGAGTTGCGCAACACCCACGACATCCTGGCGGGCCTTGAGGCGGAAGTGCGGCTCCCGGAGTCGCGGGAGTTTTTCTGGTCCAAAGTGCAGCGGGAGATTCAGCGCTTGGAAGCGCCCGCTCCCAAGCCTCTGCCGATGCCGTTTTTTACCTTGTTGCGCCGGTTCCTGGTTCCCGCCTCTGGTCTAGCGGTGGTAGTGACCGCCGGCCTGTTGCTCACCCGCCCGGCCACGCCGCCTGGAGGCGCAGGCCCCGCCGCTGCGGAAACCGCGCTGGCGGACTCGGGGGCGTTCACCTATCGTGATTACGCCGCGGGCACAACGTTGGTCTGGCTTTCCTATCCCGCCGATAATGAGGTTGCGCAAGCCGATGACATGGGTACAGTCGAATAGCTGATGAAAGCAAACCTGATTCGGGCCAGGAGCGTCCTTTGGTTCTCAACCGTACTGCTGCTGGCCTGCGGCGGATATCGCGCGCAGGCGGCGGACATGAAGCTGCAGGCCCATTTGCTGTGGGGCACCGATGACAGCAAGCCGCCGGAGGGCAAAGCCTACAAGGCGGTCGAGGGGGATATCCAAAAGAAGCTCAAGGACCTTCCGCTCAAATGGACACACTGGTTTGAGGTCAACCGGTTGGCCTTCGCCGTACCGTCAGGGGTAACCAAGGAAGCGTCCGTCAGCGAGAAATGCCAACTCAGGGTAAAGCAGCTCAGCGACACCGAGATCGAGGTGACCCTGATCGGCAAGGGCAAAGTGGTCGTGAAGCGGCGGCAGTCGCTCCCGAAAGGGGAGATGCTGGTTCTGGGAGGCAATGCTCCTAACTCCACCGCCTGGCTGGTAGTGCTCAGACGGATTGAGTAAGGGTGGTGGAGCGCGGACATTCTTGTCCGCCTCCGCGGTTGGGTCCAGCCAGGCGGACAAGGATGTCCGGTCCAGGCAGGCCCTCTCCGCCTTAAAGACCCAGGGTGCGCAAGCCCGCTTTTTTTGCCTGATTCAGGCGTTGACAGGCCAGGGGCCAACGCCTAATCTACGCCAGAAATTTAAATCGAACCTCGCACCATGTTGATACGAATCAGCCTAATCGTGGCCCTCGTTGCCGGACTTGCGGCCGTCGGCTTGAATATCTTCGAGGTGAAGCCAAAGATCTCCAACCTTGAGACAACACTCACCACGACCAGCAATACGCTGGTCACCACCACCTTGCAGTTGACCAAGACCACCAGCGACTTGAAGAAGACGACTGCGGAGTTGAAGCAGACCAAGACCGAGCTGGAAGCGACCACGGCGGCGAAGGACAAGGCGGAGACTGAGCTGGCCGCCCAAACCAAGCGCGCTGACGGGTTGAGCAATGATTTGAACAAGACCCGTGCCGAACGGGATTCCGCGCAGCAGCAGTTGGCGGCTTACAAAGTGACAGACGTCACGCCGGACCAGATCCTGACCTTTAACAAGCGATTCAAGGCGCTCCAGGACAACCTGACGGTGTCGGAGGATGAGAACCAGGTGCTGGCGCGCACGCTCAAGAAGGTCAAGAACGAGCTGGCCAGGTATGTTTCACCCGAAAAGCATGTGTTCCTGCCGGCTTCTCTGACGGGCAAGATCCTGGTGGCCGACCCGAAGTGGAACTTTGTTGTGCTCAACGTCGGCGAGAATCAGGGGGTCTTGAAATACGGCGAGTTTCTGGTGAATCGCAACGGTCGGCTGGTTGCCAAGGTCATGGTGAGCAGCGTTGAGAAGGACCGGTGCATTGCGAACGTTCTACCGGGTTGGGAGCTTGGCGAGGTGATGGAGGGCGACCAGGTCATTCCCGCCTATCCGGCATCTTGAAAGCCATTGGTTCTAATTTTCGCTGGGTGTTTTTCCTACTGCTGGCGGCAGCGGCCTTTGCCCTGAGTGGGTGCGCGAGCACCGATTCGGACAACCGGTCGGAGCGGCCCTGGAGTACTCCCCAGAACTGGGAAAACGGTTTGCCCAGCGGCATGTACGATCAGCAGCGGTAGCCCGAGTGCGCCGCGTGAGGGCGCGCGGCCTACAGCGGCGGCAAGCACGTTTAGGCCGCGTGCTCTCACGCGGCGCTTGTGGGGGTACTACTATCCATCAGAATCTTCGCGGCTTGCGCAACTTCCGGGAGCGTCTATTAACCGCAGAAAGGCGATGGATGCAGCGTGGCGGAGCCGCGCCCGAGACCCGGAAAGAGAGGAAGATTGAAGAGTATAGGTCCTGTGGATTGCCAAGCCCATTCCCCCTCACCCTACCCTCTCCCTACAACTACCTCCCCGGTTCGATCCAGCGCGTCGGCGTGAGGAGACGGTCCAGGCGCACGTCGTGGGGTGCGGTGGGGATTTCCTCCACGATCTGCTGATCGAACGCGATGCCACACGTGGTCCCGGACAGTTCCTTCAACAGGCGGTCATAGTAACCTTTGCCGCGGCCCAGGCGGCAGCCGTGCAGGTCAAAGGCCAACCCGGGCACCAGGATCAAGTCCAGACGATTTGAGGGAAGGCGGGCGCAGTCACCGCGGGGTTCCCGGATGCCGAAGTGCCCCGTTTGCAAATCCAGGCTGGGGTCCTGAATCTGGCGGGCTTCGTAAGTTCGGGTCTCGGCCACAAAACGCGGTAGCGCAACCCTTTTCCCGGCCGACAAGGCCTCGGTCAACAGCGGCCAGATATCCAACTCCTCCGGCAACGGGGCGAATAACAGGACTGACTGCGCGGATTTCCACAAGACCTGCTCCCGCAACAACGCGCGCGCTTGCGCCGAAGCGGTCACTCTTTCCCCCGCCGGGATGCGCTCCAGTTCGGCACACACCTCAGCCCGCAATGCCCGCTTGGCCTCTCGAATGTCGTTCTGCATCTCCTCGCGGGCTCCCGAGTCAGGCTTCGGACTTCGGACCTCGGACTTCGGACTTCGGACTTCCGGCTTGGGCCTTCGGACTTCCGGCTTCGGCTTTCGCGAACTGCGCCCGCCATCTTTCTACCCGCTCCTTGATCTTCTTTTCCACGCCTTGTTCGGTGGGTTCGTAGTAACGCTTGTCCGCGCCCAGGTAATCCTGCGCGACGAAATGCCCGGGGTGATCGTGCGCGTACTGGTAGCCCTGGCCGTGCCCGAGCCGTTTCGCGCCGCGGTAGCTGGCATCGCGCAAGTGTTCCGGCACCGCCAGTGTGCGGCCCGTCTCCACATCCTTCATCGCCGCGTCAATGGCCATGACCACGCTGTTGCTCTTGATGGCCGTGGCGATGTAAATCGCCGCTTCCGCCAGCGGGATGCGCGCTTCGGGCCAGCCGATGAATTCGGCCGCCTGAAACGCCGCGTTGGCCAGCACCAGCGCCATGGGGTCCGCCAGTCCCACGTCTTCGGCGGCATGAATCACGATTCGGCGCGCGATGAACCGCGGATCCTCCCCGGCATGGATCATCTTCGCCAGCCAGTAGAGCGTGGCGTCCGGGTCGCTGCCCCGCATGGACTTGATGAAGGCCGAGATGGTGTCGTAGTGCGCGTCCTCGTCATCGTACACGACGGCCTTCTTCTGGATGCTTTGCTCGGCAACCGACAGGTCGAGGTGAATTACTCCGCCCGAATCGGGCGCAGTAGTGACGGCGGCGATCTCCAGCGCATTCAACGCCCGGCGCGCATCACCATCCGAAAGCTTGGCCAAATGCCGCAGCGCGGCTTCGTCCACTTGAATCTTGAGATAGCCCAACCCGCGCTCGGGGTCGGCCAGGGCGCGACTGGAGCAGGCGATAGAGGTCCTCCTCCGCCAGGGGCCGCAGCTCGAAAATCTGCGAGCGGGAGACCAGCGGGGAATTGACGAAGAAGAACGGGTTGTGCGTCGTCGCGCCGATCAACCGCACCACGCCGCCTTCGACATCAGGCAGCAGCACGTCCTGCTGCGCCTTGTTGAAGCGGTGGATTTCGTCAATGAACAGGATCGTGGATTGCCCCTTGTTTTCCAGCCGATTCGCCGCCGTGGCCAGCACCCGGCGCATGTCCGCGACGTTGGACTCCACGCCACTGAGCCGCTCGAACCGGCTCCGGGTCTGCCGGGCGATGATCTGCGCCAGCGAGGTCTTGCCGGTGCCCGGCGGGCCGTAGAAGATCAGTGACTGGATGCGGTCCGCCTCGATGGCGCGGCGCAGCAGTTGGCCTGGGCCAAGGATGTGCGATTGGCCGACGAACTCGCTCAGGTCGCGCGGCCTCATGCGCGCCGCCAGGGGCTGATGCCGACGAGGTTCTTCCTCCGCCGCGCCCGGGTTCGCAGCGGGCGGCGTTGGCGGAGTGGAAAACAGGTCGTCCCGTGACATGGAGGCACGATAGCAGCCAGGCGCCGCTTTGCCCAAAATAAAAAAACCCCGCCATTGCCGTGTGTAACAGTTCCTTTGAACTTATTAGAAACAGATGGGACCCGCCGGATTGCTTACGACTTCCAGTGAAGGCCTGTCGGCCACAACCTCGGTTAGAGCCCCTTGATTTTTCAACTACGGTTCAAGGACATAGTTTCTAATCACGAGCATAGGCAGGGTAAACTGCAAAATCTTCTACTTCACAAAGAACCAGCACAGCGAACCGTCTCACTCATCCCGCAGTGCGCTTGTATGTAAATATCATCGGCTGACGGGCTGGATTTCTCAATGAAAAAATCTTCCGCCGTGAAGAAATTTCTCTTGCGCCGGCCCGGCTTCGGGGTTTGCACTGTTTGTTCATGGCCAAACCCACGTCAAGCGTCCGGCTCACGAGGGCTAATCCGAACATTATACGCTGGCAGGGCGCGTCACTCCGTGCGCGGTGCCCCATCTGCCATTTGCCATTTGCCATTTGCCATTCCCGGTTGCGGGTGTGCCGCGCTGGGAAAAGTGCAGGCTAAACCTTCAGTGGGTCCACCCGCGCTTCCGCCGCCAGCCGTGTTACTTCGTTGTGTTCCACCTCTCCCGCCATCAGCGTCAAGGCGTTGGCCGCGCCGGTCGCGGTGGCCCAACGGCAGGCCTCGCCGAGATCGTCCCCGCGCAGGAGGCGCCACACCAGGCCGGCGGCAAACGCATCGCCGGAGCCGATGGGGTTCACGGCGTCAATCCGCGGCGCCTGGATTCGCCAGAAGCTGCGCCCGTCAAAAGCCAGCGCCGGGTCTTTGGCGGCGGTGACGACCACGCGTTGCGCGCCGCGTTCGCACAGTTCCCGCATGGCCGACATGACGGCGGCCTCGTCGTTCAGGTCGCGTCCGATGGTCGCGGCCAGCTCTGCGCGGTTCGGCTTGACCACGCCGGGCCTGGCGCGGAGCGCTTGCTGGAGCGCAGCCCCCTGGGCATCCACCAACGAGATAGCCCCGGCTTCGTGGGCGAGCTGCGCGCAACGGAAGTACAGGTCCGCCGGCCCGCCAGGCGTGATCGTCCCTGACATGACAACCGCGCGGCAAGTCTTCACCCGCCGCTGGATCACAGCCATCAGGGCTTCGTAATCCGCTGCCGCAACCGGCTGGCTTTCCTCCACCAGCTCGGTCTGCGTCCCGGCCGACCGATCAAGCAAGGTGATGCATTGGCGCGTGCGCGTGGTCACTGTCACAAAGTCCAGCTCGATTCCCCGCGCTTCGAGCTGGGAGCGCAGGCTGTCGCCACGGTCGCCGCCCAGGAAGCCGGTCGCGACCGGATGCTCGCCCAGCGCCTGCAACACCTTGGCGACATTGACCGATTTGCCGGCCGCGCCGTCCAGGGTCTGCACGGCGCGGTTTACGGCGTCAAGCGTGAGGCGGTGAAAGACCATCACGCGTTGCGCGGCTGGCGTCGTCCCGATGCAAAGAATCATGTGCCGTCCATCGTGTGCCAACTTTTTTCAGTGCGCAAGCGGCGTGAGGCCGACATAATGGCCCCAGCTCGATCTCCAAATGCCTAACGACGACCACCACGACCCGGTCAATGAATACGAGCGCGAGCCGGTGCCGGAGCGGGCGCTGCTCGGGCTGAAGAACTACGTCGGCCAGTTCGCCGGCGAGCACGTGGCGGGCACGGAATTGATGATCGGACCGCTCTTTCTGGCCTCCGGCGTCAGCGCCTTCGATTTCATCTTCGGCCTGCTGGTCGGCAACCTGCTCGCCGTCTTGAGCTGGACCTTCTTCACCGCGCCCATCGCTACCCGCGCGCGGCTGACGCTTTACTTTCAGCTCGAGAAGATTTGCGGCCGGCGGCTGGTCACGCTCTACAACCTGGCCAACGGCGTGATGTTTACCGTGCTGGCGGGGGCGATGATCACCGTGTCGGCCACGGCGCTCGGGGTCTATTTCAAGTTCTCGATGCCGCGGTTGACCGACGTTCTGCCAACCGGCGTGGGCTGGGTGGTGGCGGTGCTGGCTACAGGGGTGCTGTACTCCGTGGTCGCAGCTTACGGCTACCGGTTCCTCTCCCGCTTCGCCAACATGGCCGCGCCGTGGATGGTGCTGATGTTCGTCGCCTTCGGCATTATCGGGCTGCGGCAGATGGGACTGAGGTCAGCGGGGAATTTCTGGCATTTCGCCAGCACGGTCATCTGGACCGGCGGCGCGCCCCAACCGGGGCAGGTCAAGTTCACCTTCTGGCATGTCATGTTCTTCGCCTGGTTCTGCAACATGGCCTGGCACATCGGCATGGCCGACCTCTCCGTCTTCCGTTACGCGCGCAAGTCGTGGTATGGCCTCGCGTCGGCGGCGGGAATGTATATCGGCCATTTCATGGCCTGGATTGCGGCCTCCATCCTCTACGCCGTCCAGCTCCATCAAGACCCGTCCAACACGGCCGTGCTGCCCGGGCCGCTCGCTTATCGCGCCTGCGGCGTGGCTGGTTTGCTGGCCGTGGTCACCGCCGGCTGGACCACGGCCAACCCGACGCTCTACCGGGCCGGCCTGGCCTTTCAGTCGCTCATTCCTCGATCCTCGCGCTTCAAAGTGACGCTGGCCACAGGCCTCATCGCCAGCGTCACTGCGGTCTTTCCCATCGTCACCATGCGGCTGCTAGGGTTCGTGGCGTTGTGGGGGATGATCCTGATGCCGATGGGGGCGGTGATCTCCATGGATTTCTGGGTGCTGCCGAGGCTGGGCCTTCGCTCCAACTTCGCGGCGGCCGCCGGGGTGCAGTTCAACTGGGCCGCCGGGATCGCCTGGCTTCTGAGCATCGCCGTCTGCACCGGACTGGTGATGACCGGGCGCACGCAGATCTTCTTTGTCAGCCTGCCAGGCTGGTTTATCACCTCGCTGCTTTACGTCGGCCTGAGCAAGCTGATCCAGGCCCGCGCTGTGGCCGCTGTCTGACTCATGAAACGAACCGCTCAAATCATCTCCGGTCTCGCCCTGGCCGCCACTCTCCTGCCGGCAGTCTTGTTCTTCGCCGACAAACTGGAACTGCCCGCCGCCCAACTCTGGATGCTCGCCGCCGCCCTGGTCTGGTTCATCGCCACGCCGCTCTGGATGGAGCACAAGGCGACCGATTAACCAGGAGGACTATGCGCGGTAGCATTCCGATGAACCACTCGGCCACCGTATGACGTGATACGTTGGAAGGTGTGGCCTGGCAGTCTTTATTCTTCCTCTATTCGTCCTCTATTGTTTCTCTATTGTTCCTCTATTGTTCCTCTAGTTCTGGGGGTTTTTCGGTGCTCCAGGGACACACCTCCTCCCCCGACTTACCTGGCCGGAAGCTGCTCGTTGATCTCGGCAATCGCGCGCAGTGCCCCCGCTTTTTCCTCGGCGGATAGCCTGGCGTCGTACAAGAGAGCGAGGCGGAACTCGTCGCGCGCCGCCGGGAGATGGTGTTGCCGGCTGAGCACCCAGCCCAGAATCAGGTGGGTCGGCCCGTGCTCCGGGTTCAAGTCCAGCGACTTGCGCAGCGAGGCGGCGGCTGCCTTCAGGTCACCAGTCTTGGCAGCGAGGAATCCCTGGCAGGTGTAGCCGTCCCAACGGCCCGGTTCCAGGCGCTGCGCGCGCTTGAGGGCCTTGCCGGCCTCGCCGAACTCGCCCGCCCGGATCAGGGCGCCGGCCAGTTGCAATTGCCCCCACGCCGTATCGGGATACAGCTTGGCGGCGAGTCGGCAGAATGCGACCTCGTCGCCGGCGCCAGGGGCTTGATAGAAGTAATGGGCGATGGCCTGCACGTCGTCCAGCACCACATAAGCCTTGTGCGGCGCGCCGAACCATTGATACGCCGGGTCCACCAGCAGGGCCTTGCCGCCGATAAACACCGCGGCGCAATCGTGATAAACGATCTCGCCGGTGTAGTCCTTCTCCACCCGCACGTAAAAGGCCTTGACGCCCACCGCCCGCGCCAGCGCGATGTAGAGCCGGGCGTATTCCTGGCAGCAGAACGACTGGGACGGGTCGTTCCAGGCCGCGAAGACCTGCTCGGCGGTGCGGGTGCTGACCGCGCCGGTGTCGAGGTGGCGGGCCAGCGCGTCGAACAGCTTCCGGGCTTTGTCCAGGTCATTGGTGGCGCCGCGAGTCAGTTCCTGCGCCCAGCGGTCCATCGCGGGGGTGCTGGCGAGGGGATTGACCACCCGCGTGTATTCGGTCGGTGTCAGGCGCTGGCGCAGCGCGGCCTCCAGGCTTTGCGGGGTGTAAACCTTCGGCTCAGGGACGGTGATCTCGTGAGCGGTAAGCCTTGCCTTCAACTCGCGCCCGCATTCCTCCGTGTAGTCCACGAGTTTTGGCGCCAGACCCTGCTTGCGCGCCAGTGCGACGAATTTCTCGGCATGCGCCACTGCCAGCGGGATTTCGTGCAGGGCGGCATACGCCTGCCAGATCATTTGTTCGGCGTTGACGCTTTCCGGATCCAGCCGTTCGGCTTCCTTGAGTTCTTGCAGCGCCTTTACCCGGTCGCGTTTCCTGGCGTAAGCATCGCCCAACCGGCCGCGAATGCCCGCGTCGGTCGGATCGGCTTGCTTGGCCTCGTTCCACAAGGCAATCGCGTCGTCCAGCTTGCCCTGTGCCCGGGCGCATTCGCCCAGGCGCGCGAGGGTTTCGGCGTCATCCGGATTGAGACGCAAGGCTTCCCGCAGTTCCTTCTCCGCCTCGGCATACTTCGACTGGAACATCAGCGTGAAGCCGAGAATCTGGTGCAGGCGCGCGCTGTCGGGGTCGAGCTTAACGCCTTGGCGGGCGGCCTGCTCGGCGGTCTCGAATTGTCCCTGGCTCCCCAGCACCGCCGCCAGCGCCCCATACGCCTCGGCGAATCGCGGGTCGGCCTCCAGGGCTTTGCGGACGGTGGCCACCAAATCGGCCTTGGGCTCTTGCGCTTCCTGGCCGGCGAGGGCCTTGCTATACCACTCCAGGGCCGAGGAGGAAGCGGTGCCGCGCTGGCGTATCTTCTGGCGTTCCGCGTCGGTCGGCTGAATGTCGAGTGCCTTGAGCAGTTGGTCCACCAGGCGGTCCCGCAGGTCATACCAGTCAGCGGAGGCGGCCTTTAGTTCGGGGCTGGTTTCCCCGTTCGCCACGTTGAGCACCCGCGCGGTCACCTGCCATTGGGTTCCGTCGCGGCGGTAGGCGCCCCACACTACCCGGCGGGCTTCGATCAGCTCGCCGATCTTGCGTGCCTGTTCGGCGCTGACCGGGCCGCCTCCTTTAAGCCGCAACTGCCGGTAGCCGAAGGCGGCCGGGACCCTTCGGACGTCTTTCGCTTGCGCGAGCGCGTCTGCGAGCAACCGCTCGATGAGGCAATGCCAATGCGCTGCTTGCGGGTCGCCGGTTTGGTTCTCGAAGGTCAGGACGGCTACCGTGAGCCGGGCCGGTTTGGCGCTGGTCTCGGCCGCGGACCCCGCAATCCCCGCCAACAGCAGCGCCGCCAACAATCCCAGCGGGCTCAGCCTCAGCCGGGACAGGAAGGCGCGCGCCTTTGAAGGGGCAAGACCCATGACCGTCATCGTGGGCACGGTAATTCGGTTCTCAGCCGTGGCAAGGCGAAAGGCGCCGGAGCGCAGCCTTCAGGCTGCAGAACTCAGGAAGGTGGTCGGGAATTGGAGAACCCTCAAAGCATTCGCTCCACCCTGCGCTGCTGCAGCCTGAAGGCTGCGCTCCGGCGCCGGGCGCGAGGACTGCGGCGCCGGCTCCCCGAGGAGGGGTGCGGGAGCAGCTCACTTTTCGTACATCGCAGGCTGCTTTGCAGCGGCACCTGCCTCGTCATGAGCGCCGTTCCCCCTCACCCCAGCCCTCTCCCTCAGGGAGAGGGAGAACGGCCGTTGGCGTGTCGGCGAATCTGGGCCGTCCGGTATATTCGAGCGTTGGCGTAGGTGGCTCCCTCTCCCTGAGGGAGAGGGCCGGGGTGAGGGGGAACGGCGCTCACGGTCGGCAGAGGGTCATATAGGGCTTCCCGTTGGCCCTCACAAAAGGGGAGATGTTCCCGAGGGGTGCATCTTGTTAAAAGTCTCATGGACAGGCGCCCACGACTTCGGCCACAATAGGGGCGTTGAACCGTTTGTGCACGGCACTGAGAAAGAAATGCAATGAAACCTCTCTTCACCCCGACCTCCGAACCTAAGCCTTACTCAACACCCGCCTCCGGTGATCCACCGGCCGGCTTCAACCGCCGCCAGTTTCTCAGGACCGCCATGCAGGTGGGCGCTTTGCTGGCCGCCCCGCAGGTCGTTCGCGGGGCTGTCCTGGGCCGGGACGGCGGGGTCGCCCCGAGCGAACGCATTGTGCTCGGCGGCATCGGCATCGGCCATCGGGGCACCTACGACCTGGGCTGTTTCCTGGAGGAGCCCGACGTGCGGTTCATCGCCGTCTGCGACATCAAGGCCGAACGCCGCAAGGCCATCAAGCAGAAGGCCGATGACAAGTACGGCAACAGCGATTGCGCCACGTATCGCGACCTGCGCGAGTTGCTGGCGCGCAGCGACATTGACGCCGTGCTGATCGCCACCGGGCCGAACTGGCACGCGACCGCCGCCATCCTCGCCGCCAACGCCGGCAAGGACATGTATTGCGAGAAGCCCTGCACGAAGAACATCGTCCAGAGCCTCGACGCTGGCGGCGACGATTCCGGCGCACCGGGCGCGTCTTCCAGGCCGGCACGCAGCGGCGCAGCCTGCCCAACTTCGCCTTCGCGGTTGACCTGGCCCGGCGCGGCAAGCTCGGCAAGCTTAAGACGCTTTACGCTCATCCCGGCGGTTTGGGGACCTCCATGAGCGGCTGGCTGGAGGCCGAGCCCGAGCCGGACAAAGAGCAGGTGGATTGGAACCTCTACCTCGGCCCCGCCGCCTGGCGGCCTTACAACAAGAAGCTGCTCGATGGCTTCAACTTCGAGAAAGGCGGCGGCCTGACCGGCGGCGGCTGCCTGGAATGGGGCTCCCATTGCGTGGACCTCTGCCAGTGGGCCAACGACGCCGACAATACCGACCCGGTCGAATATGAACCGGTGGGGGACCAGTTGCACGCCCGCTACGCCAACGGCGTCAAGCTCATCCTGCGCAACGACGGCTGGCTGCCGCTGGGCTCCTGCCCGGTGCGCTTCGAGGGCGAGACGGGCTGGGTGGAAACGGCTGATGACGGCGACCTGGTGGCGAGCGATGATGCCTTGCTCATCGGCAAGAAGGCGAAGGTCTCCGGCTACCCCGCCAACTTCCATATCCGCAACTTCCTGGACTGCGTGAAGTCGCGCGGCCAGACCCGCGCCAACGCCGACGTGGCCTGCTATTCGCACATCGCCTGCCATGCCTCCAATGTCGCCCTGTTCCTGAAGCGCAAGGTCGAATACGACCCGGTCAAGAACGAGTTCATCGGCGACGCGGAGGCCAACCGGCTCCGGTCCGAAGCACTGCGCGAACCGTGGAGGCTCTAGACAAAACCCGAACACAACACCGAAAAACAAACTTAAGACTTATGACACTCAAGCAGCATTCAGCGAATAGCCGGCCTAGTGGAATTCGGGCATCCCATTCCCCCTCACCCCGGCCCTCTCCCTTAGGGAGAGGGAGAATCGTCTCCAGCGTGTTGGCGCACCTGGCGCGTCAGGAATTGTTGAGAGACTGGCGCCAGTTTCCCCCTCTCCCTAAGGGAGAGGGCCGGGGTGAGGGGGAACAGACCGCCCAAAGCACCAAAGACTCACCTCTCCGCTCAAGGGTCTCGACGTTGTGCGGTTCTTCTGCCCTGCATAGCCGCGCTGTCGCTTCTCCTGGCAACCGGCCCAGCCCGCGCCGCCGCCGCCGTTGGGCAGGACTCCTCCGCCGCGAAAGAGCGCGAGCTGATTAGCCTTCTTCAATCCAATGCCCCGAAGGCCGAGAAGGCGCTTGCCTGCAAGAAGTTGGCCATCTACGGCTCGAAAGACGCCATCCCCGCGCTGGAGCCTTTGTTGTCAGACCCCGAACTGGCCTCGTGGGCGCGGATACCCCTGGAAGTGATTCCCGACCCCGCCGCCGATTCCGCCCTCCGCGGGGCGATGGGCAAGCTGCAAGGCAATCTCCTCATCGGCGTCATCAATTCCATCGGCGTCCGCCGCGACCCGAAGGCGGTGAGCGGGCTGGTAAAGAAGCTTAAGGACTCGGATGCCGAGGTGATTTCGGCAGCGGCAGTGGCGCTTGGCCACATCGGCGGCGCTAAGGCCGCCAAGGCGTTGAACCAGGCTCTGGCGACCGCTCCGCAGACCGCTCGGTCCGACGTTGCCGAGGGCTGCATCCTGTGCGCAGAGGGCTTCATGGCCCAAGGGAAGGCGCCTCAAGCCGTCAAGCTGTATGACACGGTGCGGGCCGCCGACGTGCTCCGGGAGAGGCAGCTTGAGGCGATCCGCGGCGCCATTCTCGCGCGGGGCTCGGCTGGCTTGCCGATGTTGCTGGAGCAACTGCGCTCGCCGGACAAGGCGCTGTTCGGCATCGGCCTGCGCACGGCCCGCGAATTGCCTGGTCGCGACGTGACCGAGGCGCTGGCCGCCGAGTTGCGCCGGTGCAGCCCTGAGCGCCAAACCTTTCTGCTGTTGGCGTTGGCCGACCGCAGTGATGCCGCCGTCATGCCGGCCATCCTGGAAGCCGCCCACAGCGGCCCGCAGAGCCTGCGCCTCGCCGCTGTTGGCGCGCTCGACCGCCTGGGCAACGTTTCCAGCCTGCCCGTGCTGCTGAAGATCGCCGCCGATAACGATGCCGAACTCTCCCAAGCCGCCCTGAGCGCTCTGGCGCGGCTGCCTGGTAATGAAGTGGATGCCGACCTGGTGGCCCGTCTCCTCGTTGCCAAGGGCAGCGATCGCCAGGTCCTCGTCACCCTGGCCGGCCAACGGCATATCGAGAGCGCCCTTCCCATGATCGTGCGCAGCGCCGAGGATTCCGATGCCGGAGTGCGCCACGCCGCAGTCCAAGCCATAGGCATTCTTGGCAACGATGCGCAGGCCGCCGACCTCGTCCGGCTGCTGCAAGGAACTCAGAGCGAACCGGAGCGCGCTGACCTCGAGATGGCTCTCCTCGCCATCACTGGCCGGGCCGGCGCGCGCGCCGTCCCCCACATCCTGCCCCTCGCGCGGAATAACGAAAGCGCCTTGCGCATTATTGCGCTGCACGCGCTCGCCTCGGCCGGCGGTCCTGCCGCCCTGGCCGCCGTCGAATCCGCCGTTCAGGACAAGGACGAAGCGGTGCAGGACGAAGCCGTCCGCACCCTGTCCACCTGGCCCAACAACTGGCCGGACGACAGCGCCGTAGTGGAACCGCTCCTGGCCGTGGCGAAGTCGGATACCAAGACTTCCCACCAGGTGCTGGCGCTGCGTGGCTACCTGCAATACGTCCAGGGGAACAAGCAGCTCAAGGGAGACGAAAAGGTGAGCAAGATTGCGGAGGTGCTGCCGCTCATCAAGCGGCCGGAGGAGAAGCGCCTGGCGATTGCGGCCATTAGCGCCATCCCGGCTCCCGGCACGCTCGATGCGCTTATGACCTTCGCCGGCGACCCAGCCGTCGCCGAAGACGCCTGCGCTGCCATCGTTAAGCTGGCGGGCTCGCCCATGCCGGGGGTTCCGCAAGACAAGCGCGAGGCAGCCCTCCAGGTCGTCGTCGAGAAATCGGCCAGTGACGCGACCAAACAAAAGGCCCGCGAGCTGCTCAAGGCAAGCCGGTGAGGAAAGCGGGCATTCCAGCCCCCGGCTGCTAGCAGCGCGGCGTCTTCCGGGGACCAGGGATTAAGGAATATTGGAATATTGGGTTTGTCGGCACTCCAGCGCTCCAATACCCCAGAACCGCGACTGCCGCAGTCCGACGAGGCCATTACCGGGCGTTGGCCTGCCGTCCGAGGCACTCGCGGAAGACCGCACCGAGGCGCGCGATGCCTTTACTGAGATTGGCTTCAGCGGCACCGCCATAGCTGAGCCGCATTTCGTGGTTCGGCTTGGGGCGTGTCGGATCGTCGGCGTAGCAGAGGTTGCCCGGCACGTAGAGCACGTTGTTCACCAGGGCCTTCTTGAATACCTTCGAGCCTGTTCCCGATTCCAGGCGTTGCGGCAGGCGCCCCCAGAAGTATAGGCCTCCGGTTGGTTCCCAGCACTCGACTTCAGGTGGGAAGTGCTGCTTGATGGCGGCCCGCATCAGGTCCGCCTTGTGGGCGTAACGCTTGCGCAGCACGGCGAGGTGCGTTTCGTAGAGGCCCGACTCGAGGGCGCGCGCCAGCAACTGCTGCAGCAGGTTGGATGAGCCGAAGTCGTGGTTGCCCTTGATGCGCAGCACGGTGCTGAAGACCGGTTCCGGCATCAAGCCGAAGCCGACGCGGGTGCCGGTAGCGAAGGGCTTGCTGTAAGTGCCGGCGTAGATGACCCGGTTGCCGGCGCCCTTGATGGCCAGGGCCGACTTCACGTCCTCGCCCCCGAAGCGCAGTTCGCGGTAGGCCCCGTCTTCGAGCAGGTAAATGGGATGCCCCGCCGCGCGCTCGAACTGCCGCAGCAGTTTCAGCGCGCCGACCTTCTTCTTGAAACTGGTCGTGCGGCCCGTGGGGTTCTGGTAGTAGCTGACGAGGTAGAGCAGTTTGACGCGCTTCAATTCGCCGCTGCGCTTCAGAGCGGTGAGCACCTCCTCCAACCGCGTCAAATCCAGCCCGTCCGTCTCCATCCGCACGCCTCGCGCCTGGACGCCGTGGCTTTGCAGGATGCCGAGATAGACGAAGTAGCTGGGGTCTTCCACCAGCACGAGGTCGCCCGGATCGCACAGCGCCTCGGTGATCATATAGAGCATCTGCTGCGAGCCGTTGGTGATGATCATTCGGTCGCTGGAGTAAGCGCGCCGCGCGACGGGTTGGCCGTCCAGGGCATGCAGATGGCGGGCGGTGAGCTGGCGCAGAGTGGTATCACCGGCGGTGGTGCCGTATTGCAAGGCCGCCTGGCCGGTTTCCGGCGAACCCAGAATCGCCCTGAGCAGTCCACGCACTTCCTTGACCGGCAGGGACGGGTTGTCGGTGAACCCGGCGGCCAGGGAAATGAGTTGCGGCCGTGCCAGTGCCGTGGCCATCAACCATGAGATAGGTGGCTCTTCGGTGCGGCGACCCAGTTGTGATAAGACGTGCGCGTTCATGCTCTGAAGACGCAGGACAGTTGGCGGCTTTTGGCGGCAGGAATCAAGTCGCAAAACTCGTCTGCCTGCTGCCTTACCTCCGGCGCGCGCGGCTGGGCGTTCTACATCTGCTCCAGCGTTTCGATTCCCAGCACCTCCAGGCCCTGCTTTAACACGCGCGCGGTGAGGTCGCAGAGCACCAGGCGGCTGGCCCGTTGGCCGGGCTCGGACTTGAGCACCGGGCAGTTCTCGTAGAAGGCGGTGAAGCGTCCCGCGAGATCGTAGAGGTAATTGCAGAGGTAATTGGGCCGGTAGTCTTCAGCGACGGCTTCCAGGACAAGGCCGAGGTTGAGAAGGTGCCGGGCCAGAGCCAGTTCTTCGGGGGCGTCGAGGCGGAGCGGGGCCGGAAGGGGCAGGCGAGACGCCCTGTTCTACGTTGCCTTTGCGGAAGATGCTGCGGATGCGGGCGTAGGCGTATTGCAGGTACGGCGCGGTGTTGCCATTCAACGCCAGCAGCTTGTCCCAACTGAATACGTAATCGCTCTGCCGGTTGGGCAGCAGGTCGGCGTATTTCACCGCGCCAATGCCGACTAGGCGGGCGATTTCGCGGCGCTGCGCTTCCGGCAGGTCGGGGCTCTTTTCGGAGACCGCTTTGAAAGCGCGCTCCTCCGCCTCGTCCAGCAGGTCCGACAGCTTGATGGTCTCGCCCGAGCGGGTCTTAAATGGTTTGCCGTCCTCGCCCAGGATGGAGCCGAACCAGACGTGGGCGAGCTTCGGCTTTAGCCTCGGGATGCCAGCGGCGGAACAGCGGCAAAGAGCTGCTGGAAATGGAGTTGCTGGCGGGCGTCGGTGACATAGACGATCTCGTCGGGGTGCCAATTCTTCAACCGATGCGCCAGGGTGGCGAGGTCGGTGGTGGTGTAATTGAAAGCCCCGTCGCTCTTTTGGATCAGGGCGGGGTGTTCCTTCAATTGTGGGATGTCCTTCGAAGAACACGGCCATCGCGCCCTCGCTTTGACGGGCGATGTCTTTGTCGCGCAGCTCCTGGACAATCGGCTGGAGCCGCGGATGGTAAAAGCTCTCGCCGAGCGTATAGTCGAACTTCACGCCCAGGCGCTGGTAGATGGTGTCGAACTGGACGCGCGACAGGGCGATCATTTCGCGCCAGATACGGAGGTTCTCCTCGTCGCCGGCCTGGAGCTTGACCAATTCCTGCCGGGCGCCTTCCAGCGCGGCGGGATTGGCTTTGCACTCGGCGCTGATCTTCTTGTAAAGGCGCTCCATCTCGCCGATGGGGTCGGCCTTCAGCGCGGCGGCGTCCAACTCGCGCTTCCAGCCGAGCAGCAGCATCCCGAATTGCGTGCCCCAATCGCCCAGGTGATTGTCGGTGATGACCTTGTGGCCCAGCAACCGCAGGACGCGCGCGAGGCAGTCGCCCAGAATGGTCGAGCGAATGTGGCCGACGTGCATGGATTTGGCCACGTTGGGGGAGCTGAAGTCCACGACCACGGCGCGTGGTTGCGCGGTTGGCGTAAAGAAGAGATGTTCCCCGCTCGCGGCGGCCTGCAAAGTCCGGGCCAGCGCCGCCGGCTTGAGCCGGAAGTTCAGGAAGCCGGCCCCGGCGACCTCGACTGGCTCACAGACTTCCCCAACTGAGAGCTTGCCCACCACGTCCGTGGCCAATTGGCGCGGGTTCATTTTCCGCGCCTTCGCCAGTGCCATCAGTGCGTTGGTCTGGTAATCGCCAAACTTCGGGTCCGGGCAAGGGCGCACCAGCACGGCGGCAACGTCAGCGTCTGGCAGCACAGCGCTCACGGCCTGCTGGAGGCGCTGCTCGATGAACTTGTGGGGAAGCACGGCTAAGAACGTGATGCGTGATACGTGATTCGTGAAGGGACCACTTGGGCGCTCTCAAGTATCATGCTTACGCATCACGCATCACGCATCACGTTTCACGCATCCGACCTACTTCTGCCCCTGGCTCCGCACGATCTCCAGCATGGCCTGGGAATCAGCCGCTTGTTCGAGCGCCTGGCGAAACTCGGCTTTATGGAGCAGCTTGGCGATGTTGGCCAGCGTGTGAAGATGCTTCTGAAACTGGCCCTGCGGCACGAGGAACAGCATGACCAGGCTGACGGGCTGATTGTCCAGGGCGTCGAAGTTGACCCCCTTACGCGAGCGGCCCAGCGCGCCAACCACCTCACTGATCAGGTCCGTCGAGGCGTGGGGGATGCCGATGCCGAAGCCGATCCCCGTGCTCATGGACGACTCGCGCTTCTTGACCACGGCCGCAATGGCGTCACGATGTGCGGCGACGATCTTGCCGGTCGCCACCAGGTTGTTGATCAGTTCATCAATCGCTTCCCAGCGGTTGGTTGCCCGCAAGTCCGGTGATGATCTGCGTCTTTACTCAGAATGTCACCTAAATCCATAAGCCACGGAATCAGTCCGTCCGGGCATTTCGCCTGAATCGCTCGGACATTTCAAGCTTGAATTAGTCTCACCTTACACCCTCACGGTAGCCGCCCTAGACAATGCAGCGTCTCGCCGGTGCTCGCCAGCCACCAGCTCAGCGCCGTCAGCACCCCCACCTTGGATACCAGCAGCGGAATGCCCAGCAATAATACACCCATGTTGCCTAAAAAGATAATTACCGCCGAGAACAGGTACCCCTGGTCGCTGATGTCCGATTGGCTGTGCTTGAGGATGTGCCAGGTCAGCGTCACATGAAAGGCGTAGGCGGCCCCCAGCAGCAGGTGAAACCACACCAGGTAATGGCCCCAATTCCACAGCCACTGTCCGGCGAGGAACACGAGCACCACCAGCACCGCGTAGAGCGGAAAGAAGTAAGGCGCCAGCGCAATCACGAAGTTGCTCTTGTTGATCACCACATGCCCCCCGGTCCCCGAGACCTTGAACTGCTTTACTTTGCCCCCCATCACCCACGTCCACAGGGCGTGGGTCAGCTCGTGCCCAAAGACGTAGATCCGCATCGGCTTGGGCAGCATCAGGTACACCGTCACCCAGCAGGCCGCGCCGGACAGAAACGCCACCCAGATCGTATCGGCGTCTCCGCTCTCGCGCAGCACCCGCCACAACGCGCACCCCGCGCCGACGCACACCGGCAGCAACAGTATCGCTATGATGGTCTTGCACCATTTCGGCACGCCCGGAAGGTAGCAATAATCAGGCCGGGGGAAACGTGAAACGGGAGGAGTGAGGAGTGATGCGTGATCCGTGATCCGTGATCCGTGAAACCTCCCGCGGCCCATTCACGCATCACGGATCACGCATCACGGATCACGCATCACGGATCACGCATCACGGATCACGCATCACGGATCACTTTACTCTTCCCACTTCGGCCCCCGCGCTTACCCTCCCGCCATGACCGACAACGAAGTCCTCCAGATCTTCCGCGACAGCGGCGCGCTGTTGGAAGGCCACTTTGTGCTCCGCAGCGGATTGCACAGCCGCCAATATTTCCAGTGCGCGCTGGCCTTGCAGCAAATGCCGGTCGTCGAGAAGCTGGGTGCGGAATTGGCGCGGCAAGTCAAGCCGCTCGGAGCGGTAACCGTGGTGTCTCCGGCTATGGGCGGGCTGGTGCTTGGCCAGGAAGTCGCCCGGCAGTTGGGTCTGCGGTTTATCTTTGTCGAGAAGGACCAGGGCATCCTGGCGTTGCGGCGGGGCTTCAAGATCGCTGCCGGGGAAAAGGTCCTGGTCGTTGAAGATGTCGTCACCAAAGGGGGGCGGGTGCAGGAAACCGTGGATATCGTCCGCGCCCACGGCGGCGTGGTGGTCGGCGTCGCTATGGCCGTGGACCGCTCCGGCGGCACCGTCAGCTTCGGAGTGCCCATGTTCAGCCTGCTCGCCTTGCAGGTGGAAACCTTCGAACCCGGCAACTTGCCCCCCGATCTTGCGCTCATCCCCGTGGTCAAGCCGGGCAGCCGGTAACGTCCCGTTGTAGCAGGCCGGGAAATGCGCTATATTAGTGTGGTTCTGGTGGACGTGATGTCTCGACGGAGTCCCCTCCAACTCCGTCGGATCTGCGGAGTCTCCTCGATTCCGCACCCTCCCTGGCGTCCCCCGCCAGGACCAGCGTGACTTGCGTGCGCGTCATTTTCACGCAAGGTGAGTGAAATTGCTGCGTCAAAGGAGCTTGAGAAGTGCGAAACTGCCCGTTTTCGGCCTAAAACAGCGCTGGCACTGGGTATGCTCCCGTAATTTCATCGCGTGGCTTGGGTAGCGGTCACGCCAATTGTTTGAAGCGCAACTGATTACTAGGTTCAAGCGGACGGACATGAGAACACTTTTGCGAAATACGGCGACGGGTCTTTTCTTCCAGGGTCCTGACCGATGGACCAGCGACCCTTCTGAGGCCCTTGACTTCAAGATGATTGACCGCGCGATCTCCTTCATCGAGACTTGGCGGCTCAGGAACATGGAGTTAGCCTTTGCCTTCCGGGACCGCCATGTCACCGGCGTGCCCCTCGAGAAGATAGCGCTTCGGTATTCGGAGAGCTAAACCGGCCTACCACTTCATGGCCGTGCCGTAGCCGCGGACAAAGCCAATGCATTGCCCGACTTCCGGCGTCGAATTCTCCCAGTGATACTCGTATTCGATGGAGATATTGCCCGCGAAATGCTGGGCCCTTAATTCGTTCAGGAGCGCCGGCACGTCGGAAACGCCGGTGCCGTAGGGGACATCATGCGCCCGGGGCCCCATTTCGTTCAAATCCTTGAGGTGGCTGCTGATGATCCGCCCCTTCAAAATGCGCAGGCATTCCAGCGGATCGAGGCCCGAGCGCACCCAATGGCCCGTATCGGCGCAGGACCCGATGCGCGGGTCGCGGTCTTTGATCACTGACAGCACGTAATTCGGGTCCCACATGCGGTAGCTGGGATTATTGGCCTGCTTCGGGTGATCGTGAAAGCCGACCTTGATGTCGTATTCCTTGACCAGTTTCTCGATGGTATCAAGGGCGTCCACCGACTCCGTCGTGATGCCATACAGGCCCATCGTCTTGGCAAACTCGAAGATCTTGCGCGCGCCGGCTTCGTCCTTGGGGATCTGGACGACGCCATAATTCACCGCCCGGACATGGCAGGCCGCGAGCTTGTCTTTGACCTTCTGGATGGTCTCGGGCGACGCGTTATGGTCCCACTTCACATCGGGCTCATCCTTGCTTAACCGCTGACCGGGATAGAACTCAATGACTTTGCCGCCGACCTCGGCGGTCTTGTCAATCGCCTCAAACACCGTGAACCGATTGAACGTATAGGCCTGGCAGCCGATGAAGAACCCGCCGGTCTTGCAGTCGTCGGGAATCGCGTCTGCGGCGCGCAGCGACGAGGGCGCGATCAGGGTGGCAGCGGCGCAAAAGGCGGAGAGGGCCAGAAATGGTTTCAGCATCATAGTGGCGCAATTCAACTCCATTTCCTGCCAAACGCAATGCCAATTTACGGGCCGGCTCATTCGAGCGGGTTATCACTACCAAGCCTGGGCATGTTGACGCCACAGGCACCCCCTATTAGAATACCTCGACAAACCACTGATTACTATGGCCACAACGAACGCCCCCGCCGGCATTGAATCTGTCCTCCAGGAAGATCGCGTCTTTCGACCCCCCAGGGACTTCGCCCGCCGCGCCCACATCAAATCGCTGGCCGAGTATCGCAAGCTTTACCGCGAATCCGTCCAGTCGCCGGAGAAGTTCTGGAGCCGCCAGGCCAAAGCGGAATTGGTCTGGTTCAAGCCCTGGACGAAGACGCTCAAATGGGAGGAGCCGTACGCCAAATGGTTCGTCGGCGGCCAGCTCAATGTCAGCTATCAATTGCCTCGACCGGCACCTGGGCACCGCGCGCGCCAACAAGGCCGCGCTGATCTGGGAAGGCGAGCCCGCCGGCCCCGGCAAGCCCGGCGAGGAACGCACCCTCACCTATAAACAGCTTCACCACGAAGTCTGCCGGTTCGCCAATGTCCTCAAGCGCAACGGCATCAAGCGCAGGCGACCGCGTCCTCATCTACCTGCCGATGGTGCCCGAGGCCGCCATTGCCATGCTCGCCTGCGCCCGCATCGGCGCGGTGCATTCGGTCGTCTTCGGCGGCTTCAGCGCGCAGTCCGTCGCCGACCGCATCCAGGATTCGCAGGCCAAACTGGTCGTCACCGCCGACGGCGGCTTCCGTCGCGGCGCCGTGGTGCCGCTCAAGCAGAATGTGGACGAGGCGCTCACGCTCAAGGATGCCCAGGGCGAACTGCTGGCCAAGACCATCGAGAAGGTCATCGTGCTCCGCCGCACCAACAACGAAGTGCAGTTCCAGGAAGGCCGCGATCTCTGGTGGCACCACGAGCTGGAGAGCGTGGACGCGCATTGCCCGGCGGAGAAGATGGACAGCGAAGCGCCCCTGTTCATCCTCTACACCAGCGGCTCGACCGGCAAACCCAAGGGCATCCTGCACACCACCGGCGGCTACCTGCTCTATGCCAAGCTCACGACCAAATACGTCTTCGACCTGCGCGACGAGGACCTCTACTGGTGCACGGCGGACGTCGGCTGGGTCACCGGCCACAGCTACGTGGTCTATGGCCCGCTGGCCAACGGCGCGACCAGCTTGATGTACGAAGGCGCGCCCAACTTCCCCGAGCCCGACCGCTTCTGGCGCATCGTCGAGAAGTATGGCGTGACGATCCTCTACACCGCGCCGACGGCCATCCGCGCCTTCATGAAGTGGGGCGTCGAGTGGCCGCAGAAGCATGACCTGAGCTCGCTGCGCCTGCTCGGCACGGTCGGCGAACCGATCAATCCCGAGGCGTGGATGTGGTACAACGAGTTCATCGGCGGCAAACGCTGCCCCATCGTGGATACCTGGTGGCAGACCGAGACCGGCGGCATCCTCATCACCCCGCTGCCCGGCGCCACGCCCACCAAACCCGGCTCCGCCACCCTGCCTTTCTTCGGCATCGTGCCCGAGGTGGTGGACGACTACGGCCAGCCGGTGCCGCGCAATTCCGGCGGCAAGCTCGTCATCCGCAAACCCTGGCCCGGCATGTTGCGCGGCCTGTGGGGCGACCCGCAACGCTACCAGCAAGTCTATTGGAGTGAGGTGGATGGCAGCTACTTCACCGGCGACGGCAGCCGGCAGGACAAGGACGGCTATTTCTGGATTGTCGGCCGCATTGACGACGTCCTCAACGTCGCCGGCCACCGCATCGGCACCGCCGAAGTCGAGAGCGCCCTGGTCAGCCACCAGAAAGTCGCCGAGGCCGCCGTGGTCGGCCGGCCCGGATGCCATGAAAGGCCAGGCGCTGGTGGCCTTCGTGACGGTCAAAGGCGGCGTCCATGCCGATGGCGCCCTGCGCGAGGAGTTGCGCCAGCACGTCGCCAAGGAAATCGGCCCGGTCGCCAAGCCCGACGACATCCGCTTCGCCGAGGCGCTGCCGAAAACGCGCTCGGGCAAAATCATGCGCCGCCTGCTCAAGCAAATCGCCGCCGGCACGGAAATCAAAGGCGACACCACCACGCTCGAAGACCTCGGCGTCCTCGCCCGCCTGACCCATGTCGAGGAATGACTTTGTCTGCAGGCCGCTCAGTAAGCCTCCGCGGACAGTAAGCCCCGTTTCCCCTCACCCCACCCTCTCCCCAAGGGAGAGGGAGAGCCGTCGGCCACGCCGCGACCGGGTGAAGCGGCCGGGTATTTCCAGCGACGGATGGCGTGGCTCCCTCTCCCTTGGGGAGAGGGTTGGGGTGAGGGGAAACGGGGCTTACGATCAGCGAGCTGCTGTTCTGGATTGGTGCCCACGATCGAACGGCGCGCACGGAGTGAGGCGCCCCACCGTCCGACCCAGGCCCAAAACGAGAATCGCGAACGCCCCAAAGAAGCTACTTGACTGAGATCGGCGACCCTGCTCCGATGGGGCGAGTCCGCCGAGTATGAGTCCTTTTAGACTGTCTATTGCCATTGCTGCTATGACCGCCGCCAGCGCTCCCGCCGCCGACCAGGCCCCCGTGCCGAAACCAGACCCCGCCACCGTCGCGGAAGTCCGCCAACTGTTGCGCGAGGTCCCGCTCATTGACGGCCATAACGACCTGCCCTGGCAACTCCGCAAGCGCAACAATGATCTCAACGCAATTGATCTGGCGCACGACACCAGCAAGCTTGTCCCGACGGTGATCACGGACATCCCGCGCCTGCGCGCCGGCGGCGTTGGCGCCCAGTTCTGGTCGGTCTATGTCCCTCCGATCCCCGCCGGCCCGACTCCCGGTCCAGGCAGTCCTCGAACAGATTGATGTCGTCCACCGGATGGTGGCGCGCTGGCCCGAAACCTTCGCGCTGGCCCTGACCGCCGCCGACATCGAGCGGATCCATCGCCAGGGCAAGATTGCCTCCCTCATCGGCATCGAGGGCGGCCATTCGATCAATAACTCGCTGGCCGTGTTGCGCATGACCTACGCCCTCGGCGCGCGCTACATGACGCTCACCCATACCAGGAACACGGATTGGGCCGATGCCGCCGGCGACACGCCCCAGCATCACGGCCTGACCCAATTCGGCGAGGAGGTCGTGCGCGAGATGAACCGCCTCGGCATGTTGGTGGACCTCTCGCACGTCACCGACGAAACCATGCGCGCCGCGCTCAAAGTCACTCAGGCCCCGGTGATCTTCTCGCATTCGGCCACGCGCGCCCTGTGCGACTCTCCGCGCAACGTCCCCGACGACGTGCTGGAGATGACCGCCCGCAACGGCGGCGTGGTGATGGTCTGTTTCCTGCCCGGCTACCTCACCGAGCGCGGCCGGCTCGCGATGCTGGCGGCCGACGCCGAAAAGGCGCGCTTGCACAAGCTCTACCCGGACAACCCGGACGGCTTTCGCAAGGCGATGGCCGACTGGCACGAGCAGCATCCCGCGCCCGACGCCGCCAGCCTCAGCGATGTGGCCGACCACATTGACCACGCGCGCAAGGTGGCCGGCATAGACCACGTCGGCATCGGCTCGGACTTCGATGGCTATGACGGCGACACCGTACGGCCTGGAGGACGTCTCCTGCTACCCCGCGCTGCTGGCCGAGTTGATGCGGCGCGGCTACACGCCCGAGGACATCAAGAAGGTTGCCGGCCTCAACCTCCTCCGCGTCTTCCGCGAGGCGGAAAGAGTCTCCGCCCGGCTAAGGCGCGATAAGCTTTAAGCACTTGCCTCGGCTCGGGCCGTCGCCAGCATCTCGCGAGAATTCCGGCCGCAGCGAAGCAAGTCGCATCCTTCCCCCTCACCCCTGCCCTCTCCCTCAGGGAGAGGGAGAAACCTCGCCTGTCGGTAAGCGAAGCCGGAGCGCTTGGACTTTTCGAGGGTTGGGCTGCGCGGCTCCCTCTCCCTAGGGGAGAGGGCCGGGGTGAGGGGGAACCAGATTCACGAATACCCCTGATGCCCCGCATAGTCAGGGATACACCTCAGGAGCAGTCCCATCTCGGTGCTCGCTCTTTAAGCTTGGCCCTGGCGGTGCCGTGCTCGAGATTCCCCCCGTGCAGTCCACCGCCGGATACCGAATTGTGAAGCTCCCGAACGGGGCGCACAGCGTCCATTCGCTCGCCCATCACGAGACCTTTCACCCCGTGGTCGGGCCAGTGGCCGAAGCCGAGGCGTTATATGTCCGGCAACTGCGCCTGGTCGAGCGGCTTCAGCAACACAAGGGCGAGTTCGTCCTGTGGGATGTCGGCCTCGGCGCCGCCGCCAACGCGATCACCGCCCTGCGCGCGACCCGCTCCGTCCCCTGCACGCTTCACCTGCTGAGCTTCGACCACACCCTCGACCCCCTGGCCTTCGCGCTCGAGCACCGTGACGCCCTCGGTTACCTGGGCGGTTACGAACCTCATCTCGAAACCCTCCTGCGCGACGGCCATTGCACCTTTCAGGACGGTCCGCGAACCGTCCGATGGGACATGCACCTGGGCGACTTCCCCACGTTGCTGACCCAACCCGCCGCGCGGAAGCTCGCCCAACCCCACGTAATCATGTTCGACGCGTTTTCGCCCGCCACCAACCCGGCCATGTGGACGCAGCCCCTCTTTTCGAACCTCTTCCGCCTGCTCGACCCGAATCGCCCCTGCGCGTTGCCGACCTACTCGCGCAGCACCCTGCTCCGCGTCACACTATTGCTTGCCGGGTTTTACGTAGGCGTCGGCCACGCCACCGGCCAGAAAGAGGAAACCACCATCGCCGCAAACACCCCCGCCCTCATCGCCGAGCCCCTCGACCACCGCTGGCTCCAGCGCGCCCATCGCTCCACCAGCGCCGAGCCGCTATGGGAGCCGGCTTATCGCCAAGCCCGCCTTTCCCCCGCCACTTGGGAGAAGCTCCAGCAGCACCCGCAGTTTCGTCCCTGACCGCTGCGAACCAAAGCGGTTCATCGAAACCAGACTGGGGCGAGAACCGTCTAACCCTCGGCGAACTGAATCTGGATCGAGTGCCGTATGCCCCCACGCCTCCTCCACATTCCCTCTACCACACAGAGCGAGAAAAACGCTGAGAAATAGAGGAACAATAGAGGACCAATAGAGAACCAAACGAGGAACAATCGAGCCCGGTGTGCGGGACGGTGGCCCGTTCGGCGCACCAACCTCGCTCGGTTCCAGCCCAACCTTCCCCGGTTCGAGCTTTGGCCGTGGCCCCCGGAGGAGCACCAGCCCTCAACCCGGTGGGTGGTCTATGACGAGGCTTGCGTGGCAAACCGGGACCGCGTGGCGGCGGCCCGTCGCAAGGCACGGCTGTATGCGTCTCTTCTGCCGGTTTACCCGGTGTCGGGCCTGTTCTGGTCCGGGTTCAAGCGGCGCGTCCTGAGGCCGCTGGGCTTCGAGCCGCGCTCGATTATTTGGCCGGGGTCCCTCACCCCGGCCCTATCGGCCTCAGCCTCGTAGATCGTATATTGCAAATACGGGCTCCCGAACCGTCCAGCCTCAAGCCGCCTTCCTGGCAGCCTCCTGGAAGGCCTTCCAATCCTCCTTCCGCAATACCTGCTCCAACGTGCGGAGATTGGGGTATTCCTTGCGCAGCGTGGCGATATCAACGTGGTAGCCCACGTCGTTGAACCAGCGGTACATCTTGGTCATCTCCTCCCCGGCGCTCTGCCGGAATTGCTCCCAGGGCACTTGAACGTATTTGACGTTCCGGCCCACGATACGCGACAGGCTCTCAGCCACGCGCAGCATGGTCAGTTCCTCGCCGGCCAACTCGATGGTGCGGCCCGACCACTTGGACGGGTTCTGAAACGCCATCGCCGCAAACGCGCCGATGTCCTCAACGGCGATCTGCTGCAAAGGCGTCTGCGGATCAAGCGGCAAGGGCAGCGTGCCGTTCAGAATGGGCTCGCGCGTGAAGTTGTACCAGTTCTCCATGAAGAACGCGGGCCGCAAGATCGTGTAGGAGGATAGCCCGCACTTGGCGATATGCTGCTCGATCTGCCATTTGCTCTCGAAATGCGGCAGCCCGGTCTTGCGATCGGCACTGACCACCGAGGAGTAAACAAAGTGCTGCACTTTCGCCGCCTTGGCCGCGTCGGCCAGGTGTTTGCCCTGGCGAATCTCGGCGTCGTAACCGCTCTCCATGAAATTCTGGACGGAGAAAACCCCCCAGGCGCCTTCCAAAGCGCGCCTCATCGAACCCGCATCATCCAGGTTGCCCTGGAATACTTCCGCGCCTGCCTGAGCCAGGGCTCGGGCGGCGTGTTTGGCCGGATCGCGGGTCAATGCCCGGACGGCGAAACCCGGCTGCTTCAAAAGCTGCCGCGCGACAGCACCGCCCTGCTGGCCGGTGGCGCCGGTAACCAATATTGTCTTAATACTCATTATGTGAATCCTGTTAAGTTCCTCGCGGTGGTGCGATAGATTCCGTTCTCTTAAGACACATATAACGTAAGGTGGGCACAGCCATACCGCAAGCGAGCCCCTCGCAGGTGGCCGCTTGGGCCGCTCGGGTTACCAAATATGGAGAATTACGGCCGCCGGCGCCTGGCGGCGGCCAGTCAGCCGGTTTGCTCGAAGCACGGCAGCCCGCATTCCTCCCAGCGCCGCACAGCCGGACTAGCCGATACCCAATAGCCAATGGCAAATCGCAAATGGCAAATGGCCGACGGCGGATGGCGGATGGGGTAGCGCGAGAGAGATCTGGGCGGGCTGGCTAACGCCCGTTCACGCATCACGATCACGTATCACGCGTCACGCATCACGCATCACGCATCACGCATCACGCATCACGCATCACGCCTCACTTCTTCCGCTGCACCCGCGCCGCCACCTTCAACCGCAGCGCATTGAGCCGGATGAACCCCGTCGCGTCGTCCTGGTTGTAGGCCTTGGTCGGGTCGGCTTCCATGGTGGCGATGGCCGGGTTGTAGAGGCTCACGGGGGACTTGCGGCCGGCGCACATGATGTTGCCCTTGTAGAGCTTGAGGCGGACGGTGCCGGTGACGTTCTTCTGGCTCTCGGTAACGTAGGCCTGCAACGCCAGTCGCTCGGGCGCGAACCAATAGCCGTAATAGACCAGCTCCGCGTAGCGCGGGATGAGCGAATCGCGCAGGTGCATGACCTCGCGGTCCATCGTCAGCGTCTCCATCTGCCGATGGGCGAAGTGCAGGATGGCCCCGCCGGGCGTCTCATAGACGCCGCGGGATTTCATGCCCACGTAGCGGTTCTCGACCAGGTCAACCCGGCCGACGCCGTGCTTGCCGCCCAGCTTGTTGAGGGTCCGCATGACGCCCAACGGGTTCAGCGCCTTGCCGTTGACGGCCACGCAGTTGCCCTTCTTGAAATCGAGCGTGACATACTCGGCCTTGTCCGGCGCGTCCTCGGGGGCGACGCTGAGCTTGAACATGTCCTTGTTCTTCGCGCGCGAAGGCGTCCATCCACGGGTCTTCCAGGATGCCGGCCTCGAAGGAAATGTGCAGGAGGTTGCGGTCCATTGAGTAGGGCTTCTTGGCCGAAGCCTGGACGGGAATCTTCTTCTCCTCGCAATAGGCGATCATCTCGGCGCGGCCCGGGAACTGGTCCCGAAACCGGGCGTCGCGCCAGGGAGCGATGACCTCCAGGCTGGGCGCAAGGCACGCGGCGGTGAGTTCGAAGCGGACCTGGTCGTTGCCTTTGCCGGTGGCGCCGTGGGCGATGGCCTCGGCCTTTTCCTTCTTAGCCACCTCGATCATGCCCTTGGCGATGAGGGGGCGGGCGATGCTGGTCCCAAGGAGATACTGGCTCTCATAGACCGCGCCCGCCTGGATCATGGGGAAGATGAAGTCGCGCGCGAACTCCTCCTGGAGGTCGGCGATGTAGCATTTGGAGGCGCCGGTGCGTTTGGCTTTGGCTTCGAGGCCCTTGAGTTCCTCTTCCTGGCCGATGTTGGCGCAGAACGCGATAAGCTCCGCGTCATACTTTTCCTTCAGCCACGACAAGATGACCGAGGTATCCAGCCCGCCCGAATAAGCTAAAACGATCTTCATCGCGGGAGAATAAGCGCGAAGCGGGCCAAAACGCAAAGCGGAAAGCGCAGGGGTGCGGGGAGAACATCTCACCTTTTGTGAGGGCCAACGGGAAACCCCTATAGCCCTCCGGCGACCGTGAGCCCCGTTCCCCCTCACCCCGGCCCTCTCCCTCAGGGAGAGGGAGCCACTCACGCCAACGCTCGAATATACCGGACGGCTCAGATTCGCCGACACGCCGCCTAACCCTCCGGCGACCGTGAGCCCCGTTCCCCCTCACCCCGGCCCTCTCCCTCAGGGAGAGGGAGCCACCTGCGCCAACGCCCGAACATACCGGATGACTCAGATTCGCCGACACGCCGCCTAACCCTCCGGCGACCGTGAGCCCCGTTCCCCCTCACCCCGGCCCTCTCCCTCAGGGAGAGGGAGCCACCTGCGCCAACGCCCGAACATACCGGATGACTCAGATTCGCCGACACGCTGCCGGCCGTTCTCCCTCTCCCTGAGGGAGAGGGCCGGGGTGAGGGGGAACGGGGCTCACGCCGAGGCGGGTGCAGTCACGAAGCAGCCTGCGGTGTTCAAAAAGCCAGATGCTCCCGGCCAAGCTGGGATTCGTAGAACTGCCAGCCGTCGTTGAGGTCTCTCCGGGCAGACGCGAGGATTCGGATCCTCATGCGGGCTCTCGCTGCTTTCTCACCCAGCCGGTTGCAGGCAACCGGAGCCTATGCCATTTTGTGACGCACGGAGTCAGGACTTGGTTAGGCTAACAAATGCACGAAATTTCGGTTTTTAATCCAGCTTCCCCGCAAGGGCAAGCGATCAGTGACTTGTTCTACGTGGTTCTGGTGATCTGCGGGGTCATCCTGGCGATCGTCACGGGCCTCGTGGCCTACAGCCTGGTCCGGTCCCGTGCCCGCGCGGGTGCGGGTGAGCCGCGGCAGGTCTTCGGCAACCGCCGGCTGGAGATTCTTTGGACGGTGGTGCCGTTTCTGGTGCTGGTGTTGATCTTCGCGCTGACCGTCCGGGCGATGCGCGTCTCGGACGCCCCGGAAACCGGACCCCCGGACCTGGTTGTCATTGGCCATCAATGGTGGTGGGAGGTCCGGTATGCGAAACCCGGCCTCGTGACGGCCAACGAGATTCATATCCCTGTGAAGAAGAGATTATCGGTGCGGCTGGAGTCGGCGGATGTGATCCACGACTTCTGGGCGCCGGAATTGGCGCGCAAGATGGACATGATCCCCGGCCTGACCAACCACATCTGGCTGGAGGCGGACAAGCCGGGCACTTACCTGGGCGCGTGCGCGGAGTATTGCGGCGCCGAGCACGCCTGGATGCGCTTCCAGGTCATCGCCCAGCCGCCGGCCGAGTTCGACGCCTGGGCGGCGCAACAGGCCCAGCCCGCGCCCGCCGCTGCGAGCGGGCCCGAGGAGCGGGGCCGCGAACTGTTCCTGCAGAAGACCTGCGTCAATTGCCACTCCATCAGGGGCGTCTCAGCACGTGCGAATGAGGGGCCCGACCTGACTCATCTGGCCAGCCGGCGCACGCTGGGCGCGGGGGTGTTGCAGAATACGCCCGCGGACCTGCCCCGCTGGCTCAAGGACCCCCAAGCCATCAAACCGGGCTGCAAGATGCCCAACCTCAACCTGACCGACGCGCAAGTTAGCGACCTGGTCAGTTACTTCGAAAGCCTGCGATGAACAGCTCCACCCATGCCGCCGTGCTGGAGAAGCCGCCCGCCGCGGAAAGCGCACACGGGCTGTTCGCCTGGGTGGCCACCATTGACCACAAGCGGATCGGGATTCTGTATCTGGTCACGACGCTGTTCTTCTTCGGCGTGGGCGGCATCGAGGCGCTGCTCATCCGCATCCAGCTCGCGCGGCCCGACAACACCTTCCTGTCCCCGGACGCCTACAACCAGATCTTCACGATGCACGGCACCACGATGATCTTCCTGGTGGTGATGCCGATGCTGATGGGCTTCGCCAATTACCTGGTGCCGCTGATGATCGGCGCGCGCGATATGGCTTTCCCGCGCCTGAATGCGATGAGCTACTGGCTGCTGCTCTTTGGCGGGTTGCTGCTGCACTTCAGTTGGGTGGCGGGCGGCGCGCCGGCTGCCGGGTGGTTCAGTTATGCGCCGCTGAGCGAAGGCTCGTTCTCGACCACGCTGGGGATGGACTATTGGGTTGTGGCCTTGCTGGTGCTGGGAATCGGCTCGGTTGCCACGTCCATCAATCTCATTGTCACCATCCTGACGCTGCGGGCGCCGGGACTAACCATCCGCCGCCTGCCGCTGTTCGTCTGGATGGTATTCGTTAATTCGTTCCTGGTCATCCTGGCGTTGCCGGCGCTCAACGCCTCGATCGTCATGCTCTTAATTGACCGCCTGTTTCACGCGCACTTCTTTCTTCCGGCGGAAGGCGGCTCCGCCGTGCTGTGGCAGCACTACTTCTGGACCTTCGGCCATCCCGAAGTCTATATCATGGCGCTGCCGGCCTTTGGCATGATCTCGGAGGTGATCCCCGTGTTCTCGCGCAAGCCGATCTTCGGCTACGAATTCGTGGCCGCCTCGACGGTGGCGATCGGGCTGTTGAGTTTTGGGGTGTGGGCCCACCACATGTTTGCGGTGGGACTGGGCCGTTATGCCGACATGGCCTTTGCCGTAACCAGCATGTTGATCGCGATTCCCACCGGGGTGAAGATCTTCAACTGGTCGGCCACCATGTGGGGCGGCTCGATCCGGCTGACGACCTCGATGCTGTTCGCCGTGGCGTTCCTGATCCAGTTTGTGATCGGTGGCCTCAGCGGGATCACCTTCACGGCGGTGCCCATAGACTGGCAGGTGACCGACTCCTACTACGTCGTGGCCCACTTCCACTATGTGCTCTTCGGGGGAACCCTGTTCGCGATCCTGGCCGGGCTGTATTACTGGTTCCCCAAGATCAGCGGGCGGATGCTTTCCGAGAAGTGGGGCAAGGTCCATTTCTGGCTGACCCTCATCGGGTTCAACTTAACGTTCTTTATCCAGCATATCCTGGGGCTGATGGGTATGCCGCGCCGGGTGTTCACCTATCCGAACCTGCCCGGCTGGGCCTGGATGAACATGCTCTCGACCGTCGGGGCCTTCGTGCTGGCCGTCTCGGTGCTTGTGCTCTTGTGGAACATCTGGACCACCCTGCGCCACGGCCAGCCCGCGGGAGATAATCCGTGGAACGCCTGGACCCTCGAATGGGCCACCACTTCGCCGCCGCCAGAGCACAACTTCGACCAGGTGCCCCCGGTCAATGGCCGCCGCCCGCTGTGGGACCTGGCCCACCCGGAGAATCCTGACCGAAGTGACGCGCCGCGCTGGAAGAGTCTTGCGGCCGCGCCCGGAGTGCGCCCGTCCCCGGACGCAGCAAGTCCTGGCCCTCAGAGCGGGCTGGATAGTTCCAGGGCCTCGCTGCGGGCTGATGTCGCTGCGCCCGGGGACGGGCGCACTCCGGGGGCGACGCTCTGGCACCCTGAGAAGAACAAGACCGGCATGGCGACCTTCATCGTGTCGGAAGCCTTCTTCTTCCTGATGCTCATTTTCGCTTACCTCTATTACAACGCCCGACCCATCGCCGGGCCGGTGGCCGCGACGGTGCTGGACGCGCACAAGACCCTGATTTTCACGGTCTGCTTGTTGTCCAGCAGCCTGACCTTCTGGCTGGCCGAGAAGGCGCTGCATCGCAACAACCTGCCATCCTTTCACCGCTGGCTCGCAGTCACGATCGCGCTGGGGGTCGTCTTCATCCTGGGCCAGGGCAGCGAGTATCTGCACCTGTTCAACCAGGGACTGACGGTTGGCAGCGACCTGTTTGCAACCACCTTCTTCACCCTGACCGGCTTTCACGGCCTGCACGTGTGTATTGGATTGGTTGGCCTCCTCGTGGTGCTCGGCCTGGGGCTGACGGGCGAATTCAAAACCCGGCGGACCGAGGTGGTCACCACGATTGGGATGTACTGGCATTTCGTGGACGCGGTATGGATCGTCGTATTCTCGGTCGTTTACCTGAGGCTGCTCTTATGACTACGCAACAATTCTTCACTTCAGCCTGGGGCTGGCATCCCACGGTCATCGTGCTATGCGCGCTGACGGTGGCCGGTTATGCCGGGCTTAGGTACTTCCGGCTCTCGAGCCGAAGCCTCTTCCTGCTGGCAGCGGTCGCGGTGTTCTACCTCGCGCTGGCTTCACCCATCGCGGTGCTGGCCGACGGGTATTTGTTCAGTGCCCACATGCTGCAACATCTGCTGCTCCAATTGGTCGTCCCGCCGCTCGTTCTGCTGAGCCTGCCGGAGGGGACGGTGAGGGATGGGATGGAGCCCCGGAGGTTCCGGGACGATTGCAGTGGACAAGGACAAGAGGGCGGAAATCCGAAACCCGAAGGCCGAAACCCGAAAGAAGGCCGAAACCCGAAATCCGAAGAAGCAAGGCTACGGTTTGAGCGCGCGGCGCTCTGCGAGGGCGAGGCTGGCGGACCGTCGGCTTCCGGATCAATCGGCTCCAAACGGGATGAGCGGGCCCCTGCTTTCGGGCTTCGGGATTCGGCCTTCTTTCGGCCTTCGGGTTTCGGCCTTCGGATTTCCCCGCCCGGAGCCGTGCCCCTCTGGCTCAAGGCCATTCGAGGCATCCTGGGTCGTCCCCTGCTCACCTGGTTCCTGGGCCTGGGGGCCATGTGGATTTGGCACGTGCCGTCCCTTTGCAGCGCCTCGGCCACAAACCCCGCGGTCCACATGGTGCAAGGCGTCTCGCTTCTACTGATGGGGACAGCGTTCTGGTGGCCGATCATCGGCCCGTGGCGCAGCCAGTGGCTGCCGCCGTTGATCGGCGTGCTGTATCTATTCAGCGCGTGCGTCGGCTGCACCATCCTGGGGATCATCCTGACGTTTGCCCCGCTAGGCGTGTGCCCGGTCTTCATGCACCCCGTGGATCGGCTCGGCATCCTCCCGTTGCTTCAGAATGGATGGGGCTTGACCCCCGCCAAGGACCAACAATTGGGCGGGCTGTTGATGTGGGTGCCGCCGTGCTTCGTCTATCTGTGCGGCATCTTCGGCCTGTTCGCCCGCTGGTATGCCGGGCCTGATCCGGAGATTGCCGCCGGCGCAAACCCGGCGCCTGAAGCAAATCCACCCGGGCTGATGCCGGCCCATCCACTGCGGAGGGAAGCATGAGCACGGAACAGAAGTCGCCAACTACCGCCTCCGGCCACCACCCCGGCTGGAATCAACCCCGGCCGGAGAAACTGCCGGAGCCCACCCCCTGGCCGGCCGCGGTAGCCCTGGCCGTCACGCTCATATTGTGGGGGTTCGTGAGTTCATTTATCATCTCGGGAGTGGGACTGGCGCTGTTCATCGCGGCGCTGGCGGGATGGGTAGCAGCTATTCGCCATGAACGAAACCAGGAATGAGACCAGTCAGTCCGGCTGCGGCCCGACTCAGGCCGAATTGTCCAGGCGGCGCTTCTTCGAGCGCGTGAGTATTGCCCTTGGAAGCCTGGCCGCCGCGCTGCTGGGTGTGCCGGTGGTGGGATTCGTCCTCGCCCCGCTGTTCCGCACCGCGCCGAAGGCCTGGCGCTCCGTCGGCAAGGTCGAGCAGTTCAAAGTCGGAGAAACCGTTGCGGTCACGTTCCAGGACGCCTCGCCGCTACCCTGGGCCGGGGTGACGGCTCACAATGCCGCCTGGTTGCGTCGGCACACGGCGGAGCAGTTCATTGCCTTCGCCATCAATTGCACGCACCTCGGCTGCCCGGTGCGCTGGCTTCCGAAGGCCAACCTCTTCATGTGCCCTTGTCACGGGGGAGTGTATTACGCGGACGGGGCGGTGGCTGCCGGACCGCCGCCGCGGCCTTTGACCCGTTATGAGGTGCGAGTGCGCGACGGCGAGGTCGAACTGCGCACGAGGCCAATTCACCCCGCCTAACCCTGGCAATGCAGCCCGGCAGAGCAAAACCACAGATGAACACAGATGAACACAGATTCGACACAGTATCACTTCCTCACCCTTCGGTACCCACGCCGCTCTTGTTCGATGAGCCGGTTTCTCGTTCAACAAGTCGCGGTCGGCCCCTTCTTCATCTGTGTACATCCGTGTCCATCTGTGGTTGAACTGAATGGTCACCGCTAATCCATGCTGAAACGAATTGTCAAAGGGACCTGGAATTGGCTGGACGACCGGCTGGGCGTCTCCGCCTTGATCGGTCCCGCGGCGCGGCACTTGGTGCCCCCCGACGCCCGCTGGTGGTATGTGTTTGGCAGCGCCACGCTGTGCGCTTTCATGGTCCAGGTCATCACCGGGGTGGCGTTGGCCTTTTCGTACATTCCCTCCTCTTCCCAGGCTTACGAGACCTTGCGCTTCATCACCGACAACGCACCGTTGGGTGCCTTCCTGCGCGGGATGCACTATTACGGGGCTTCGGCGATGGTCCTGATGGTGGGCGCTCATGCGATCCAGGTCTTCCTGTTCGGTTCATTCAAGTACCCACGCGAGATGAATTGGGTGACCGGGGTGTTGCTGCTCGGCTTTACGCTGATTATGGGCTTCACCGGGCAACTGCTCCGCTGGGATCAGACGGCTGTCTGGTCCGTGGTAGTTGCCGCTGAACAAGCGGGGCGTGTGCCGTTCATCGGCGATTGGCTGGCCCGGTTCACTCTCGGGGGCGGCACGGTGGGCGGGGCGACGCTCAGCCGGTTTTTCGCCATCCATGTCTTCGTCGTGCCCGCCTGTATCTTTGCCTTTGTTGGGATCCATCTGCTGTTGGTATTGCGGCACGGCATTTCGGAACCGCCCAAGCCGGGTCGCCTGGTTGATCCCAAGACCTACCGCGCGGAATACGAAGCCCTCATGAAGCGGGAAGGGAAACCGTTCTGGCCCGACGCCGCTTGGCGCGACGTAGTGTTCGGGGTGGCTACGATTGCGGTGATTGCGCTGCTGGCGCTGGTGTTGGGGCCGCCGGAGTTGGGCAAACCTCCCGATCCGAGCATCATTCAAGCTTACCCGCGGCCTGACTGGTACTTGCTGTGGTATTTCGCCGTGCTCGCCTTGCTCCCGCACGGCACGGAGAACTACTTCATGGTCTTCGGCCCGTTGCTGGCGGGAGTGATTCTGATCCTGCTGCCGTTCCTGTGGAACCGCGGCGAGCGCAGCCCGCGGCGTCGGCCCGTCGCGGTGGCTAGTGTCGTACTGATCGTGACCATGATCGGCACGTTATGGGTGGCGGGCGTCCATTCCAACTGGTCGCCCAACTTCAACGCCAAGCCGTTGCCGGCCAAGGTCGTCGGCGCCACCAGCGGTCCCGTGTTCCAGGGCGCGAAGCTGTTCCACGACAAGGGCTGCCTTAACTGCCACTTGATTGAGCAGTACGGCGGGCGGCGCGGCCCCAACCTCACCTACGTGGCCAACCGCCTGACCTCCGAGCAGATGATCCTGCGCATCGCGAATGGCGGCGTCAACATGCCGGCCTTCGCGGGCAACTTGACCCCCGAGGAAATGAATGATCTCGTGGCGTTTCTCGAATCCCGAAGAAGACACGTCAACCACTGACCAATTACCCATAAGAACGCGCATAGCCCAGAACCCGACAACCGTACTCACAACATCATGATGAAGCCCTACATCCCACGCTCCCTGTTCCTCTCATCACTCTCCACCCTCTGCCTTGCCCTCCTGGCCTGTTTGCCGCCCTGCTTCGACCGGGCCGCTGGCGCCGTCCCGCCGCCGGACGGCATCCTGGGCTGGTGGCCCGGTGATGGCGATGCCGCTGCGCTTGTTGGCGCGCCGGCTACCCTGGGAGGGGGCGCAGGTTTCACCGGCGGGGAGGTCGGCCAGGCCTTCCAATTCAACGGTTCCGGACAGTACGCCGCCACGGCGTTGGACGTAAAGCCCTCGGTGGTGCCCACCACCACCTGGGAGGCGTGGGTCAATCCGGCCAGGATCAACGTCTCGGGCCGGCAGGAGATTCTCAGCATTGATACCGGCGGCTACGGGCGATCTGTGCTGATCGAGACCGGCACCACCAATTTCGGCGTCTTTACCGGCAGTGGCGTCTGGCAACCCGTGGGAGCGAGCGCCAACGAATGGCAGCATATCGCCGTGGTATTCGCGCCGACCAACATTTGGTTTTACAAGAACGGCGTGCAGTTTTCCTATGGCCAACCTCCGGGGGCAAGCAGCTCGTCCGCCACCTTGAACATTGGCCGCAGCCCGGGTTATGGCGAATACTTTACCGGGGCCATAGACGAGGTCACCGTTTACGACCGGGCGCTTGCGCCGGAAGAGATCCAGGCCATCTTCGCCGCCGGCAGCGCGGGCAAGGCCCGCTCCTCTTCACAGGTCGCCGACCTGGCGGTAACGCAAACCGTCACGCCGGAGCCGGTCTCCATCGGCGTCGGGCAACGACAGACCAATAACATCGTCGTCAGCAACCTGGGGCCCGACACCGCGCCCGCCGTGACCCTGGCGGTAACGCTTCCCGCGAACGCAACCTTTGTCTCTGCCACCAGCACTGCCGGATCGTGCTATCAGTCTGGCGGGAATGTGTACTGCGTGCCTGGTGACCTCACCAACGGCGGCGCGTTCACGGTAAAGGTCATCCTCACCCCGACTGCCATCGCCACCGTCACCAATACCGCCACGGTCTCAAGCCTGGGGACGGATCCCTCACCCGCAAACAACTCCTCAGTCGTGGTCAGCCACTTCTACGGTCACTTTACGGCCACCGACGGCGACTGGTCGGCTACTGAGGCCGTGCTGGAAGACACCCCCGAAGCCGGGCTCATGGTGCGCGTCGGGGACATAGATAACCTGGGCTTCGGTTGGCCGACTGGTTTCGATCCGTTCTCCGGCAACTCGACCCCGGGACACTCATTCCCGTGGACCGTAAACACGAATGATCCCCCAGGCACGGACCGGATCATGGTCGTGTCGAGCTACACCGGTTCACCCCCTCACGGACAGGATGGTTATACAAGTACGACCAGCCGGCCCGGGAACAACGTCCAGCCCATCACACTGAATTACAGCCTCGGGTCGCAAACCGTCAGCTCCGCCGCACTGCAAATCTTCGTGGATGATTTCCAGGCCCCCGTTTGGGGGGCGTCCTATCAGGTCACACTCAACGGGCAGCGGGCTCCCTTCCTGGAATCGGTCATCAACTCGCTCGTGCAGACGGGGCCGATTGGAAAGATGATCACAGCCGCCCTGCCGGCGGAATTCCTTCCTGCGGTCCAATCCGGCCAACTGGTGCTGCGCTTCGACGATCCCACCACGGGGGCGGGCGACGGCTACGCGATTGATTTTGTGAAGCTGCTCGTCAACCTCAAGGGGTTCACCCAAAGCGGCACCATCGAGGGGACCGTCGTGGATCAGGCGTCGCAATCGCCGCTCTACGGGGTTCAAATCAAGACGCAGGGCCTCTCGGCCACAACCACCGGCGCTGACGGGAAATACACCCTCACTAACGTTGTTGCCGGCCTGGTTTCCGTCACCGCGTCACTTCCCGATTACGCCCCGCAAATCAAATCCACCGACCTGATCGCCGGACAGACCAACCAACTCAATTTCACACTGGTGGTCCAACCCGTGCTGCGAATCGAACTCGTGCCAGCTAACCGGGTCCTCGTTTCCTGGCCCGGAGCCCTGACCGGTTTCACTCTCCAGACAACCTCACCCCTGCCAACCGGAGGATGGACGAATGAAGGCTCCATCCCGGCCATTGTGAACGGCCGCAACTCCGTGACGAACGTGGTCGGCAGCCTCCCCAGATTCTACCGCTTGATGAAATGATGGTCGCGGCAGTCATCCAGCACGTCCCTACAGCGCTCGTCCTTCAACCAATCGTTCAAGACAGCCTGGTTAAAACGTCGCGCTGACATGCGATATGCCGGAGCGACGGCGCAGGCACGGCGACATGGTCAAGTGTGTGGACCATCAGATTGTGGAATTCACGCCCTTTGTTCACCCCAGGGATGCCCGCCGACGCAAGCCAGTCCGCGACCAAATTCGCCCTCCGCGAGGCCAAACCCGATTGCCGCACCGCTCTCCACCGCTGCCGAGAACTCACCGCGTCTTGACAGTTAGTATAGCCAATGGTAGATATAAGATAGTTTCCCATTGATGGATCCCTGCAGCGGCGCGGCAAAAGGCGCTTTCCGCAGGAATAATGGTTTGGCACGCGACGGGACTGCCGGTCATGCTCGCCAAAAGAGTTGAGGCATTTAAGTCCGTCTGTCCGGAGGAGAACCGGGAGCGGCCTTGGCGGGGCGCCATACCTGGATAGGTTATTATGAAGACAACTATCGCCCTTGTTGTTACTGCACTGAGCTGGACCGCGTGCATCCAACAGGCTGCCGGCCAATCCCAACCTCCGAAAGCGTTGTTCTTCCCGTCGAACGAACTCCTGCCGGCTCGGGGCCTTTACGTGGCGCCGCCGCAGACCTCGATCGGCTCGGCCAACGGCGTGGTGATCAGCAACCTGGTCCTGCGCGGATTCAGTGAGAGCGTTCCCGCCCCTCCGCCCGGGACGAGTGTGGCGCTGACATTCGAAGCGCAAGCCGATTTCGACCTGCAGCCCAACGGGGGCGGCGCGGTGAGTCCGGTAAGCCTGCCCGTGGAGCTAACCGTTAACATCAGCGCCGGCACCAGTTCGGCTGCGGGGCTCGCTTACGCGGTGGCGATCCTGGAATTCAAGCCTCTGGGCAGCCTGTCAGCTCCATCCCTGCCATTGTGAACAGCAAGCGCTTCAGTGACGAATGTTGTCGGCAGTCCTCCCAATTCTACCGATTGATGAAATGATTCCCGAGAACTCGCCGCGTCTTGACAGTTAGCATAACCAATGGTAGGGATAAGACAGTTTCCATTGTGGAGCCCTGCGGCGGCGCGGCAAGCGGCGTATTCCGCAGGTTTGATGGTTTGGCACGCGACGGGACTGCCGGTCATGATCGCCAAAACAGTTCAGGCTTTTGAGACCGTCTGTCCGGGGAGGACCGGAGCAGTCCCTGCGAAGCGCCTTACCCGTATAGGTTATGAAGACCTGTCTCCCTATTGTTACTGTCCTGGGCTGGACCGCGTGCGTCCAGCAGGCTCCGCCCAATCCGAACCTCCGAAAGCGTTGTTCTTCCCGTCGAACGAACTCCTGTCGCTCGGGCCTTTACGTAGCGCCCCGCAGACCTCGACCGGTTCGGCCAATGCCGTGATTGTCAGCAACCTGGTCCTGCGCGGGTTCAGCAGAGCGTTCCGGCCCCCCCGCCCGGGACGAGTGTGGCGCTGACGTTCGAGGCGCAGGCCGATTTCGACCTGCAGCTCAACGGGGGCGGCATGGTGAGCCAGGTGAGCGTGCCGGTGGAGCTAACCGTTAACATCAGCGCCGGCAGCAGTCCTGCTGCGGGGCTTGCTTACGCGGTTCGATCCTGGAATTCAAGCCTCTGGGCAGCCTGCCCGGGAACCTGGTTCTCCGCCAAAGCCCTGGCCCGGCTTCCGCCGGGCAGGCCATGATGGCGCCGGTGGCCGGCGGCTTTCTGATCAGCGGCGCACTTGACTTGTTCTTAGACGCCAGCGCAGATGGCGGCCAGAACTGGCAGCCGCTGAACCCGGCGCAGCACCTGGATTTAAGGGTGGACCCGTCCCATCCGGCGGAAGGGGTGCTGGTGTCCGAGCCCGCGCCGCTCATTCCCGGGCCGGACGATCAACTCCTCTTGCCCGCTGTGCAGGTCGCGTCCTTCGATGGCGGCATTCAAATTCGGGCCTTGCGCCAAACCCTCTTCTCCGCCGCCACGGATGGCGCGGCGCTGGCGCCCGGCACGTTGGCCACAATGCCTTACTCTTCGACCCTGGATTTTGAGCTGTCCCTGGATGGCGGCCAGACCTTCACGCGGCTGCGGAGTTCGGCAAACGTAAGCCTGGTTTTGCGCAAGTTGAGGGAAGCGGCCTCGCGGCTGTTCGACACGGAGCTAACGCAAATGGACTTCTCCGCCAACCTGGCCGGCGCTTCCATTATGTTCCGGGAGAGCCCCACCTTGGGTTCCTACGGAGAGGCGGAACTTCGGTCCGGGGGCAGCGGCGGATTCCAACTAAGCAGCTTCTTCGATGTCTTCCTGGAGGTCAGCGCCGATGGCGGCCAGACCTGGAAGGCCCTGAACAATGGGCCGCTCCATCTCGAACTCCAGCCCAACAGCTTGCGCAGCCAATTCGCCTCGTCGAACCTGCCCACGCCGGGGGGGCAGTATGTGCTGCCGGCCCTGGCTTATCAGACCGGCCCGCTCAAGGGCGCCCTGATTGCCGGCAACACGATCGGCGGGTTCTCGGCCTCAGGGCCTCCGCCCGCCGCCGGGCAGCAGTTGGTCCAGGATTTCACGGCGCAAGCCAACCTGAGGATCTCCCTGGATGGTGGGGTAACCTTCACGGATGCGGTGGGCACCGTTGCGGCCCGCATGGATGTCACCCGGAGCACCATCAATTGGGGCGACACCTCGTATTATGACGCGGAGTTGGTGCAGTTGGATGTGACGGGTCTCCCGCAAGGCGTGCTGCTCCGGGAAAGCCCCACGCTGGCTTCGAAAGGACGACTGAGCTTGACGCCACAACCCGCCGGCGGCTACCAGGTGGACAGCTTCTTCGATGTCTTCACCGAACTGAGCGTGGATGGCGGCCAGACCTGGGCCGCAGCCAGCAGCGCCGCGATCGCGGCTCTTACGCCTTCGTCACCGATAGCGCCACTGCGAATCTTCTGTCCAAGTGATCTCACCGTAACCGCCACCAGCGCGAGCGGCGCGGTGGTTGGTTATCCGCCGCTGATAATCCAGAACGGGGATTGCCCGCTCGGCGGGGGCACGCCCAGCATTACCTTCTCGCCGCCGAGCGGAACGGAATTGCCTGTCGGCATAACGACCGTGACCGCGACCGCGAACAATGCCTGCGGCGAGCACGTCACTTGTTCCTTCCATGTGCAAGTGCTGCCGAACTTCAGCCTCGTGAGGGAGCATGTTTTTGCTCATGCCTGGCTGCCGCCGCCGTCCGGCATGCTCGTGGAGCCGGCCATCTTCGCCCCGGTCCCCGTCGGCGGGATCCTCCTAAGCAACCTGACGCTGAGCGATTTTCCGCGTAGCGCGGCACCGCCGGCACCGGGCACCAGCTTCACGCTGGACACCGATCCGATGGCCGAATTTGACTGGTCGCTGGACGGCGGCGCCACCTTCACCCACGGGCGCGCGCCGGCCAAACTCGTCCTCAACATTCAGGATGCCGGCTCGGGCCAGTTCCCGGGACAGGAACTCTATAGTCTGCAACTCGAGCGCCTGGACATATCGGGCGGCGATTTGCCCGCCGGGGTGATGCTGCGCGAGAGTCCGACGCGGGCTTCGACCGGTCAGGCGAGCGTGCGCGGGACGATGGGACCCGATCCGACCACCGGACTAATCATCGTGGTGTGCGATGTTTTTCTTGATGGCAGCACCGATGGCGGCCAGAACTGGACGCCTGGCGATTCGAGCGTGCACTTGGAACTTCGCCCCGACCCGAACACGCTGACCCCAGTGCCGGAGTTCACACCGCTGTTGCCGCCGCCCGCTGATCAGCTCGCCAGCCCGCCGGAGGTCGCCGCGATGTTCCCCGGGGGAGTGGAAGTGAAGAACCTCCAGGAAACCCTGTTCTCGTCACCGTTCGATCTTTCACTGCTGGCCCCAAGCCCGGCGCCGGTAGCCCAACAGTTTAGCGCGGTCGCGGAAATGGACTGGTCCCAGGATGGGGGCGCAACCTTCAGCCCCGCGCGGGTGCCAGTGCTCATTGGCCTGTTGCTCCAAGGGCTCCGGCCAGGGGCGCTTCAGGTGTTTGATGCCGATGTAACCCAAATGGATTTCTCCGGCGGAGACCTGCCGCAGAACGTCCTGCTGCGGGCGAGCCCCGCGCTCCCGTCGCGCGGCCAGGTTGCCCTCACCGACGCCGGTGACGGGACCTTCCGGATGACCAGCTTTTTCGACGTGTTCCTGGAGTCGAGCACGGACGGCGGTCAGAGCTGGCAGGCGGCCAGCAACGGCCCCTTGCATTTCGACCTGCAAGGCAACAGCCAGGTGATCCACTTTGCTTCCCCGAACCAGCCTCCAAGCGGGAGCCAGTATCCCACCCCGCCCGGCGCGCAGCGGACCTTCCGCCTGCCGACAGGTGGGATTATCGCTATTCGCAACGAGACGTTCTCGGAATTCACCAGTTCGTTCCCACCGCCAGCGCCCGGTAAGACCAATACCATCGAGTTTCGCGGCCAACTGGCACTCGAACTCTCCTCGGATGGCGGGAACACATTCAATTCGTATAGCGCCCCGGCCTCCGCGCAGGTCCGGCTTACGGGCAACGCCGCCCTGGATTGGGGCGACCGTCAATTCCTCGAGTGCCAACTGCTGCAGTTGACCGCTTCGGGCGGCACGTTCCCTTCGGGCGTGGCCTTGCGGCAGAACCCCGACCAGCCTTCACTGGGGAGAACTGGCATCGCGCCGGACGCCACGGGAGGCTACCGCATCGAGAGCTTCTATGATCTGTCTCAGCAGTTAAGCCCGGACAACGGCCAGACCTGGAACCCGGCGGTGGAAGGGCCTATCAGCAGTGCGCTCCATCCGCCACCCACTTACGCGCCTTACGTGCTGACCTGCCCCTCGAACATTACGGTGTACACCACCAGCCCCAGCGGGGCCGTGGTCAATTATTCGATGCCCCCGATGAGCATCTTCCCCGATTGCCCGTTCTGTTGCTTCACGGCCACCTGCACGCCGCCCAGCGGCAGCCTCTTCCCAATTGGCACCACCACCGTCAACTGCCAGGGCCACGACGGCTGCGGCGAAACGCCGACCTGCTCTTTCACGGTCACCGTCCTCCCGGAACCCTATTACATTGGGATCGTGAGCAGGCCCCTGGGCTTCGCCAACCTGTTTTTCTTCCACGGCGGCACCACCGACCCGGTCTCGATGGTCGTCTCCAATATCGGTCCCAGCGGAACCGATGGCTTCCATCTCGATCTCGGCGCGGTGGATTCCCTGGCCCTGAACTTCGACCCGTTCCCGAACACCAACATCACCGGCACCGTCGTCACTGCGACCGGGCCGTATGCCGGGGACCCGAACCATGTGCTGGGCACCAGCATGTATCGCGGTGGACCCGATGCGATGGTGCTGGCCGATTTCTCCTCGCTTGGCGCGACCTCCATGGTGGCCCAGGTTTTCGATGAAAACCACAAGCTCCTGAGTTCTCAGGACATTGCCAACGCTACCTGGTTCGGCGTCAATACCCTCTTCCCGCCCGGCTGCACCAATCCCACCTCCACCGTATGCACCATTACCGTGGGACCAGGGTTGACCTGCTGGCGCTTCTGCCGCTACGGCTGCAATTGCCTCGGCACCAACTGCACCATCGAAAGGGTGGTTTGCTTCTTCTTGTTGGCGCCGCCGCCGCTGCAGCACCTGTCCGGTTTCGACCTCCTCGCCCAAGGCTCGATGGCCCCCTCCTCGCTCAGCATCCAAAGCGTCGAGCTTGGCCTGTTCGGAACCATGCACACCGTCACCGGCGACGCCACCCTCGAGCCCGATGCCGCGCTGCTAGCGATCAACGGCATCGGCCCCAGCGGCAACGATGGCGTGAATATCAACCTGAATCATGTCGGCCGGCTCGACGTGACCCTGGCGCCGCTGCGCTTGCTGGCGCCCAATGCCTGCCTGACCCTCACCGCTGCCGGCGATGTGAACGGGTTGCCGGCCGTGCAGTTCGGGTCGGTCTCAATGAACGGCGGCGGAGGCAGCCTGGCGGTGAACGGCGATTTCAGCGGCCTGGGCGCAACCCAGCTCCGGGTTGACGTGTATCTCGATGCCCAGCTCCAGGGCGGCGTGACCCTGCCGGCGGGTCTGCTGGGGGATCTTGCGCTCAACGGCAATCTGATCGGGGTCGGCACTTTGGCGCCGGTGCCTGGAATCTGGGCGCGGTTCGATTTGCCGTTTGCCTTTTCCGCCGGCGGGATAAACCTCAGAGGCGACGAACTCCACATCAGCGCCGAAAACCCCGTCCAACATCCGGGCGGCCTGACGCAGTTCGGCATTCGAAGCTGCAACGCGGGCCAGTTTGCCATCCTCGGCGAGAACGTCACTCCGCTCCTGGGCGGCGTCACACTCACCCCCGGCGGCGGCATTTCCATCACCGGCCAGGGAGCCGCCGGCCAGACCTATCGGCTGGAAGCCGCTTCTGCCCTCGGCCCGCAGACCTCCTGGAGAACGGCCGGCAGCGCCCAGGCCGATGAGGAGGGATTTTTCGAGCTGTCCGACCTGCCGGCGGCGCGCAGCAGTTCTACCGCGCGGTCACGCCCTGATCAACACCGGCCGGATCGCGCACGTCAATCACGTAGAATTCCGGCGTGCCGCGGCTGGGATCAAAAGCAACCGCCCTGTTTCGCAAAGAACGATACTGCCCCTGAAACCTGGGCTTGCCAGAGAACCGCCTCACTCGCACTTTGCACCAGTGAGGAACATCGAGCTCGTGAACGCAGCAACCTTGAACCGAGGGCAGGATCATGACTAACGTCCTCGAAACCTGCCGCCGCTACCTGGCGGGCCTGTACCGGCAGAAGCTGGGATATGAACTGCTGGATGAGGCTCAAACAACCGGACCGACGCGGCTCGCCGTCTGGAGAACCGTCGCCGCCTCCGACCTGACCACCGCTGTCAGCGTGACAGACCGGGACGCCGCGGGGCTAGTGATGGATTATGAGATTGGCAGCCTGCTTTACATTCTCCCCTACCACGACGGCACCGACCTCCGGGGCCAGATCACGCGGGCGCTGGGGTTGCGCTCGAAGCTGCAGGCAGAGAATCACCAAACGGAGACGGGACCTGAGGAAACTGATGAATATGGCGACTGGCGAATCATCCTGCACTGGCTGGTGGAGCCCGGATTTCAGGAGGATTGGTCCGGAAGGGTCATGGAGCTGCGCAGCCAAACGGCTTTCACCGAGGAAATCCCGTTAGACCTAATCCCCATTGACCCGGCCAATTTGGAGCAGTCGCTGGCGCAGCACCAGTTTCCCAGACTCCTGCTGACCCTACGCCAACTGCTTAAGAAAAAGCAGCGCTCGGAAATTGAGCGATGGCTCAATGCAGATGACCTTGTCGCGTCCGCTTTGGAGGACCTGCCTGAGAGCTTTACCCGGTTGGACCAGCAGGAAAATGCCAAAGAAATACTGCGGCAAGCGGCGGCCTTTCGCGAAAAGCGAACCCCTTCGGCCGGGGACAAAGCTCCCTCCGCACCCCGGACACTGAGGACCCTCCACATCCGGGACTTGCGTAACATTGCCGATCTCTCCTTTGATTTCGGAGACGGCCAGGTTGAATCCCGCATCATTCACGGGCCGAATGGCACAGGGAAGTCCACCATCTTCGAGGCGCTGTCCCTCGCGTTGTTTCAGTCCGCACACCGCTACAGCCATTTCATGAGCCGCGACGAAAAGGACGTTGCGGCCAGGGACAGGGCGCGAGAATACCTCGAGTCTTACCTGCGGCCTATGCACCGGCCCCCGGGAGCCCCGGCCATAGAGTTGAATGGCGAGGGGATGCGTGCCCCACAGCTTGCCGGTACGCAGGAGGAGGCCAAGGCTGCCCTCCTCGAAATGAACGGCACCTTGTTGGCGCAGGAGACCAGCCAGGAATTCCTGCGCATGCAGGCGTCCCAATTGGGAGCGGAGGTGCTGAAGGACTACTCGGGCCTGGCGGAGCAGGTCTTGGATTACGCCGATAGGAACTTCTCCGAGGCCGACGCGGCCCGGCAGCAGTTCCTGACCTCGCTTGGCCTGAATACCCGTATCGCCCTGAAGGAAACCGCCAGAAAGCGCATCGCGCAGCGGGCGATCCAGTCTCAATTCCCCTCCGTCTCGCTGGCGCTGACGCAATGGCTGGAGCGGGCGACCAAATTCCAGCCCGGGACTGTTTACCCCTTAGACCAGCTCGCCTCTGAATGGCACGCCTGGAATGCCGACAAGGACAACCCTGAAGCCGGTCTGCCAGCCGTGGTGGCCGGCTTGAGCGACTCGCCAGGTATCGCAGCCGCATTGGCGCGTTGGCTCGCCCAGTTCAACGCCCTGAACGCCCGCACCCGGTCCGCCCTGGACGGTGTCACGGGCGGGTTGGAGAGCTGGCAAGAGAACATTGACAGGCTGTGCGATCAACTCAAGCGATGGGGCGACTGGCTCGACAGGCAGGCCGGGCAGCCCGCGTCCGGAAGCGAACCCCGGCTGAGCCCACCCGAAGTCGAGGCGCTGACCCGGGAGCTGGCCGAGTTGCAGACTAAACAGAAGGCGATCCAGGTTGATGGGACGGAGCTTAAGGCTCGCCTGGACCATTTCTCGCACACGGAGAGTTTCCTCAAGCAGCAGTGGGTGAAGCATCATCCGAACGACTGTCCGACCTGTGGCGCTGACCACAGCGCTCAAGGCGGGGTGGCGCGGGTGATACAGGCGCTGCAAGAAAGGACGGCCGCGGAACATGCCAAACTTCGCGCGGCATACACCGCTGTCGCGGAACGCCTGCGTCACCTTCAGGTGAAACTCGCGGGCCATCCCCAGACGGCATGTCCCCTGTCCGCAGAAGAACAAAGCCAATTGAGCCAGAGACTAAAACGCCTGCTGCCGGAGAATCTGCCGCTGCAGAGCTTCCTGGCGGCACGGCCCCAGAGGGAGGGTTTGATTGCCGGGCTTCAGGCCTTGCGGCGTCCCCCGCCCGTGCCGCCCGATGTCGAAGTCGAGCCCGAGGCAAAGCGGGTGGCGCACGAGGTGCTCAAACAGTTCGACAATGCCGACATGACCTGGGAGGGCCCCGAGAACTGGGAGGCCGTGCGCGACGAACTCCAGAAACGGCTGGCGGAAATGGTAAGGCAGCATTTGCCCCACACCCTCCAGCAACTGTGGTACGAGTTCACCCTGAATCTCACTCCCGCGCCGTGGTTGCTCCCGGGGCGGGTCAGGTTTGATGTCCGGGTCTCCCGAGGCGAACAGCGGCTGGCGGTGATGGTTGAGGCCCGCGGCAAATCCTTGCTGTCGCGATACATTCTAAACCTCTCCGAAATTCATATAGCCGGACTGGCCTGGTTCTTCACGCGGTACGTCACCCACGGAAGATTCCTGTGCTCGTGCCTGATAATGGATGACCCGGCACAGGAACTGGATCAAACCAGCTACCGCGCCCTTTGCCGCCTCTGGGCAACTCTCATCCGGTTGCACAAAGTGAACTCGATGCCCTTGAAGCTGGTCATCCTGCTCCACCAGGAATCGCGGGCCCTGGATGCTGCTCGCGCAACGGGTGGCCTGCTCTACGTCCTGGGCTGGGTTCGCGACCAGAAGCACGCCTTGAAAAAGATCGCCCTCCTGGGGGAGGGGTTTCGTTCGCCCCAGCCGTACGTGCTTTTCAAATCTGCCGTCAACGAGTGAGGGGGGCAGAGATGGGAGCATCTCACCTTTTGTGAGGGCCAACGGCAAGCCCTATGTAGCCCCCTGCCAACCGTGAGCCCCGTTCCCCCTCACCCCGGCCCTCTCCCTCAGGGAGAGGGAGCCACCTACGCCAACGCTCGAACATACCGGACGGCTCGGATTCGCCGACACACTGCCGGCCGTTCTCCCTCTCCCTAAGGGAGAGGGCCGGGGTGAGGGGGAACGGATCTGACGCCGAGACAGGCGCCGTCGCGAAGCAGCCTCCGATGTACAGAAAGGGAGATGCTCCCGGCAGAGATATTCCCCTTGTTCCGGGCTCGTATTGTCGCCACGATTCATACATGCGGTCGTGTTTGAAATCATCACCCGGGCGGCTAGTGGGGTGTCTTACAATTACGCGCGCACTTGCAAACGAAAGCGGCAGAGGACAGCCGCACTCCAGGACGCTGCCGCGCCGCACCAAGTGTCCAAAACCGCGAAGCGTCCTGGAGTGCGGCTGTCCTCTGCCGCTTTTCCCCCGCCGCAATAGGCAACCATTTTTCTGAGACACCACACTGGCATGACTCGAAGAAGTTTCCTCGCGCGGACCGCGCTGGCTGCCGGCGGCACCGCCTGGCTGCTGAACACCGATTGGCATGCCTCCGCCGCCGACGCCACCGGAACAGAGCCGGTGGGCGGCCTTTCCGCGCTGGCCAACTCGCACGACCTGCGGCTGCCGGCCTGGGGCAGCTACACCAAGACCTACAACGGCATTTCCCACGTTAGCGACTTGAAGCGCGGCCTGCGGTTTGACCTGAGCGTCTTCCCGGGCCACTACCGCCGCGAGGTCATGGTGCCCAATGTGAACTGGGAGAGCGGCTTCTACCCGTGGGAAGTGGCGCCCGACCTGTCCTTCTTCTCCTACCGCTACGAGCTCGAATGGAAGGACCGCGTCTGTTGCGATGTCTCCTTCTCCACGCTCTCCGAGCGGGCGCGGTTGGTGCGGGCCGAGTTGGTCAACCACACGCGGATGAACCAGAACCTCGTGCTGCACTTCATGGCGTCGTTCAACTACCCCTACGTGCGGCCTTACACGACTGAGCCGGCGCAAAAGCCCGTCGTGAAGCTCCCGGCCGGAGCGGTGTGGGTGAACGCGCTCGATTACACGGAGCTGCGTTTCGCCAAACCGCATCCCACCGACAGCCTGGTGCCGGACGGCCATGCACCGCGCCGAGGTGCGCGAGCACGGCTTCGTCTGCGGCGGCGGCATCGGCGCCGAGTTCGGCAAGGGCGCCGGGAACCGGGTGCGCCTTCGGGTGCATGCTGCCCAAGGCCCTCTCGGACGGGCGCTTGCTGCTGCGCTACCGCAATATGTCGAACCAGCCGGCGCTCCTCGAGGCCGGCGGCCTGGGCCGCGGAGCGGTGGCGTTGCCCCCGGGCAAGGACTTCGCCATAGCCACGCTGGCGTTGGGAGCGGTGAAGGCGGGCGCCCACGACCTGGCCTTCGGCGTGCGCAAGGCCGCGGGGTTCGAGTTGGATGGATTTGCCCTTGTAGAAGCGGCGTCTGCCGGCGAGGTGAAGTTCGAGCCGCCGCGGTTCAAGTGGGCGCCGCAGATTCTGCCCGGGCCGGTCGAGCACAGCCGCCTGCTCAAGTATCCCGACGCCCCGCAACACTACGGCATCGCCTGGTCCTACGACGTGTTCCAGGTGCGCGAGATCCTTAACAGCGAGCTGGACCGCTTCTTCCGGCGCTACGTGCATGACCACGTGAGCCTGGTTTTGCGCGGCGACGGCCAGGGGCATTTCACCAACATCTTCATGCGGCCCATCGCCCTGACGCCCGGCGAGCAGCAAGGTCATTTATGGCATCGTCGCGGCCGGCACGCCCGAGGAAGTCACCGCCGAGCTCAAGCAGATTTCGCCGCCGCCGGCTGAGCTTGAGCAGCGCTACCAGGAGCGGCGCCAGGGGGCGGCATCGCTTCCGAGCGTGCCCGCCGGCGAGCCTTACCGCTTCAGCCAGCAACGCATGGCGGCGGTGACGCTGACCAACCTGGTCTTCCCGGTCTATACCAAGCGCCATTATATCCGGCATTACTCGCCCGGCAAATGGTGGGACAGCCTCTATACCTGGGACTCGGGCTTCACCGGCATCGGGCTGGCGCAGCTGGACGTCGAGCGCGCGATTGATTGCCTGAATGCCTACACCACCAAGCCCGGCGACCCGGAAGCCGCCTTCATCCATCACGGCACGCCGCTGCCGACGCAGCATTACCTCTGTCTCGAGCTCTGGAACCTGACCCAATCGCACGCGCTGCTCGAATACTTCTACCCGCGGCTGCGGCAATACCATCTGTTCCTTGCGGGCCGGCTGGGCAGCTCCAACACTCGCGCCTTCAAGTCCGGCCTGCTCAACACCTGGAGTTACTTCTACAACACCGGGCTGGGACGATTACCCGCCGCAGGTGTTCATGCACCAGCAGAAGCTCACCGAGCGCACCGCGACCGCGATCATCAACTCCCACCTGATCCGCACCGCGCGGATGCTGGGGCAGATGGCGCGCGTGCTCGGCATGCACAAAGACCTCGCGGTGTACGAGGAGGACATCGCCCTCTGGAGCGACGCCTTGCAGAAGCATTCCTGGGACCCGGACGCCGGATACTTCAGCTACGTGCTGCACGACGATCAAGGCCAGGCCAACGGCATCCTCCGGCACGAAAGCGGAGAGAACTTCAACCTCGGCCAGGATGGCGTCATGCCGTTGCTGGCGGGCATCTGCACGCCCGAACAGGAGCAGACCCTGCTCGGCCACCTGCAATCGCCCCGAGCGACTCTGGTCGCCCATCGGCCTGTCCACCGTGGACCAGAGCGCGCCCTACTACCGGCATGACGGCTATTGGAACGGCGCGGTCTGGATGCCCCACCAGTGGTTCCTCTGGAAGACCATGCTGGACCTCGGCCAGGCCGACTTCGCCTTCAAGATCGCCCAGACCGCGCTGGACCTGTGGAAGTCGGAGGTGGACGAATCCTACGAGTGTTTCGAGCACTTCCTGATCGAATCCGGGCCGCGGCGCCGGCTGGCATCAGTTCAGCTCGCTGTCGTCGCCGGTCCTGGCATGGTTCTCGGCTTACTACCGCCCGGGCCGCCTCACGACCGGCTTCGACACCTGGGTCCACCGCTGCACCTTCGGCCCCGGCAACGCGGCTGTGACCGCTGAGTTGGAACTGCGCGCCCGCCCGGGCAGAGAATCCACCGTGCTCGCCACCATGCATCCCGGCTCGGCCTATCGCGCGACGTGGAACGGCCAGCCCGTGCCGGCTCGCCCCGCCGCCTCGGGCACCCTGCAAATCACGCTTCCGCGGGATGGCGTCCGCGGGCGGTTGGAGATCGCCTGAGGATGTCCGGGCCCAGGTTGGAGGTTGAGGGTGGGGGTTGAGGGTTGAGGGTTGAGAGTTGAGGGTTGAGGGCCTAAACCCACCGCCAATATCAGGAGCGTCACTCCGGCGCCGAGAAGCAAAGCCCTATGCTCAGTGGATAGAAGAAATCCCTGGAACCGCACTGACCCTCAACCCTCAACTCTCAACCCTCAATCTCGCGGATGCCGCTTGCCGTGAAAGAAGATTAAGCGCTTGATCCACTCCCGGTAGGTCCGCTCCGTCCGCAGCGAGTAGTGCTTGAAACGCATGACCTCGCTGACCTGATCCAACAATTTGAGCTTGGGGTTGGGAGTGAACGCCTCGCGCGCCCAGGACCCCTTTCCTGGTCCAATATATCCACCCATGGGCGCAACTCACGTTATCGGCCCTGGCCCCTGGGAGCGCCGGCATCCCTGCCGGCACCTTGCAACATCGCCCGATTTGAGGTAAACCCCAAAGTGTCCCGCGAGAGCACGCCGGCAGGGATGCCGGCGCTCCCAGGGGCCGATAACATATGAGCGGTACACAGAAGACACTGGTTGGGAGCACAGGAGTTGTCCTGCTAGGCTTCGTGGCGTTCGGCATCTTCACGTGGGTTCGTGTCATTCAGGTGATTCCGTATTCTTCGAGTTGCGCGACTACCCTGACCCGGATTTCTCAGCAGAGTGCGGTGGTGCGTCCATTTTTCATTGGGGCATTTGTTCTCAGCGCAGCAGCATTTGAGTTTTCCCGTCGTGGTTTACCGAGAGCATTGCGCTTCGCGTATCTCATCACGCTCGGAATTGGCGCCGCGTTGCTGGTTGCGCCGTGGATTGTTGATTTGGTTTACTCGTGACTATGTGGGCTAACTTTTCACTCCAGCGGACGGCGGGATTACGCTTCAGTCAATTCGTTGCTCAGTGGCCCGCCGCCGCTGAGTTCAGGTGTTCGGCAACTGGCAACCTATGAAAGTGAGCAGGTCATTCTGGGGAATTGTGGCTGGTGGCTTGCTCTGCTTATTGGGCACGGTGGGGATTATTTGTCTTCAGTAACCTTGGGGAGACTCGGCTTTCCACCAGTGGTGGCCCGCTTCCGTGGCTGCTGTGTGCTTAGGCATCCTGTTTGCCACCCCATGACCCCGCCCACGGGTCGGATCGAAAACGGTCCCTTTTGAAGGTTTGAGATTCCCCACCTCAAGGCGCCAATGGCTCCAATACTCAGCCGCTCGGGCGTCTGTATTGCGCTGGGACCAGGTAGTGACCAGGTAGTCACCAGGTAGTCACCACGTAGTGACCATGTAGTATATCCACTACCTGGTCACTACCTGGTCACTACGTGGTGACTACCTGGTCACTACCTGGTCAATGCGGAAGTGAGGGCCGCAAGGGGGCAGTCGGGAGCGGAAGGGGTGCCGTGGAGCCTCTCGCCTGCTTGCGGAGGTTCGCGATACGCCGAAAAGCGGCAGAGGGCAGCCGCACTCCAAGACGCTTCGCGGGTTCGGGCGCCCTGGATCGCGCGTCAGCGTCTTGGAGTGCGGCTGCCCTCTGCCGCTTTCAAATCAGTTATCAGTGCGGGCAATCACTAGCTGATCGTTTGAACGGAGGGTCACGATTTCACATCCGTGCGGAACGGGGTGGCCGGCAAGCCTTGCTGGTTGAACAGGTTGACGTCGGGCGTCGGCGCCCAGCCGTAACGCACGGCAACCGGCTTCGCTACCTGGGGGCTCGATACGGCCACCTTGTCGCCTTCGATTACGGCGGTTGCGGGCACGAAGTTGCCGTCCGCTCCGGCGATGGTGAAGCCTTTGAGGTCGCCGCCTTTCGCCACGAGGCCGCCGCCGATGTGGGTGAAGCTCAGGATCGCGCGGTTGCCTTTGACCTTCATCGCGTGATAGACCGGGCCGGAGTATTCAATCTTCTCGCCGTAAGCGATGGCGCGGGCGGCCAGGGCCAGGCGGGCGCCGACCGGTTCCTTCTGAGTCGGGTGGATATTGGTCTCGTTGCCGATGTCCGTGATGACGGCCATAGCCGTGTGCGGGACCTTTTGCCAGGTGAGCAACTGCGCCTCGCGAATCTCCGGTGTCATCCGCTCATGCGGGGCGATTTGGACGAAGAGGAACGGGAAATCCCCCTGCCGCCAGGCATGGCGCCAGTCGCGGATCATGGCCGGGAACAGGCGGCGGTACTCCAGGGCGCGATGAGCATTGGCCTCGCCCTGATACCATATAACGCCCGCGATGGCGTAGGGCTCCAGGGGGGCAATCATGCCATTGTAAAGGGCGCAGGGCCGGCCGGCTGCCTGGCTCGGGCTCCTGGGCGCGCGGGGTGCGCGGGGAGGCTGCTTGCCGGCTGCCTTGGCCCGGGCGACGGCGGCTTTGTGCGCTTTGAGCGCCCGCTCATGCTGGGCCGCGGCGGCAGCGGGATCGTAAGCCTGAACCCTTTCCGCATACCGTTCGAGGATCTGCTTCAGCTCGGGATCAGCTTCGAGGGTCGCGCGCGAAGTCCAGGCCTCCGCCGGCGTGCCGCCCACTGAGGAATTGATCAAACCCACCGGCACCTTGAGCGCCCGGCGCAACTCACGCCCGAAGAACCAGGCGACGGCGGAGAAGCGCGGCGCTGTTTCCGGGGAGGATTCCTCCCAATGCCCACCCGAGTCCAGGCTGGGGGTGTCCACCGCGCTGCGCGGGACCGTGAACAGGCGGAGTTGCGGGTCAAGGGAGGCGGCGATGGCTTCGGTCGCATTGGTGGCGCGCGCCAACTGGAAGCCCATGTTGGATTGTCCGCTGCAAAGCCAGACCTCGCCTACCAGCACATTGGTGATGACCACGGTATTGTTCTCCCCCGCCACGCTCAACGTAAACGGCCCGCCCGCCGGCAACGGCTTGAGCCGCACCAGCCAACGCCCATTCTCCGCCGTGGCGGTGACCGTCTGCTGATCGAACTTAACCGTCACCCGCTCGCCGTCATCCGCGGTGCCCCATACGGGCACAACGATCCGCTGTTGGAGGACGGCTCCGTCGGAGAAGAGGCTGTTGAGTTTGACCTCGGCCCGGGCCAGGGGGGGCGTGCCGTACAGCAAAGTGGCGATGGAGAGGCAGAGGATGATTCGATTGGAGGCTGAAAGGCGCATATCAACCATAAATCCTACGGCCCCCTGCCGAAGTGGGCCAGCAGAAAACAATCTGCTCCATGGTCTCGGGAGTATCTCATTTTTTTGTACACCGCAGGCTGCTTGGCGACGGCACCTGCCACGTCGTGCGCCCCGTTCCCCCTCACCCCGACCCTCTCCCTCAGGGAGAGGGAGCCTCACAGGCCAGCCCTCGAAGACACCGGACGTCCCAGATTCGCCGACACACTGCCGGCCGTTCTCCCTCTCCCTAAGGGAGAGGGCCGGGGTGAGGGGGAACGGATCTGACACCGAAACAGGCGCCATCGCGAACCAGCCTCCGATGTACAGAAAGTGAGATGCCCCCATGGGGCCTCCTCTCCCCAACCCTCTCCTCCCGAGGAGGAGAGGGAGAAGACGCCACAGCGCGCGAGAAACCGCTTAATTCAACGGCAGTGCTCCCCTGCCCTCTCCTCCAGAGGAGGAGAGGGAACTGCGCCAAAGTCGTGGTGGTAACGGCAAGAAACGCCCCAGGGCCTCACGGCTTTGCGACTTTATTCTTCGCCCGGCGTTTCAGGGTGCAGATGCTTCCTGAAGAACTCCTCAATCTGCTTCAGGTTCTCGGGGTTGGTGAACTTCGGCCCGCCGTGCCCGGCGCCTTTGACCGGCAGGAAGGTCACGTCGGCGCCCGCCTTCTTCAGCGCCTGGGCGAATGTTTCGCCCTGGGAAAACGGCACTGTCCTGTCTTTATCCCCGTGCATGATCAGGAACGGCGCGGCATCCTTGGAAACATAGGTCATCGGGCTGGCCCGGATGGCTTTGTCTTTATTCTCCTCCGGGTCGCCGCCAATGAGGTTGGTCCGCGTGTCCTTCTTGCCCGCTGTAAGGAAATCTGTCGGGCCGGCCCAGTCCACTACCGCCTGCACGCGGCTGGATTGGTCATTATTCCCGCCCGGGCCTTCGAACTCTTTGACTCCCGCCGTGGTCCCCAGCAACGCCACCAGGTGTCCTCCGGCCGAGATGCCCCAGGCGCCGACATGATCCTTGTCGAGGCCATATTTCCGCGCGTTGGCCCGCAGCCAGCGCACCGCCGCCTTGCAGTCCTGAATCTGGGCGGGGAAGACCGCGTGCTGGCTGAACCGGTAGTTCATCGCGGCGATGGCATAGCCGTTGGTGGCAAACCAGGCAATCGGCACGCGCGACTTGTCGCCTCGCGTCCAACCGCCCCCATGCACCCAAAGGATGACCGGGAGAGGACGCGTGGCCTTCTCGGGGCGGTACAGGTCCAGGCGATTCCGCTCGTGCCCGTGCGCGACGTATTCCAGATCGCGCAGCACCTGGACGCCGGGCGGCACGGGGCGCGGCTGATTGGTTTGGGCTGCTGCCGCCCGCGCCGAGTTGCAGAACAGGGATAATCCCGCCGCCAGCAGCACGGTAAGCGCATCCGGGAGCCGCGCGCTGGGGTTACTTGGTGGATTGGGTGGCGTTGCTGGATCGGCGCCCACCGTTGTGTCAGCGAGGTGGATTGGATTGGACATCAGGTTCATGTGTTTCCGCGATTGGGGTGCATGATGAAGCGAAGGGCAGCCTGCGGGCAAGCCAATCAGTCTGCATCCTGATCCCGTGAAAACAAGCTGAGTCCAGTTCCCCCTCACCCCGGCCCTCTCCCTTGGGGAGAGGGAGCCACCTACGCCAACGCTCCAACCTACCCGGCGGCTCGGATTCGCCGACACACTGCCGGCCCTTCTCCCTCTCCCTCAGGGAGAGGGAGCCACCTGCGCCAACGCTCGAACCTACCGGACGGCTCGGATTCGCCGACACACTGCCGGCCGTTCTCCCTCTCCCTAAGGGAGAGGGCTGGGGTGAGGGGGAACGGATCGGACGCCCAGACAGGCGCCGTCGCGAAGTAGCCTCCGATGTACAGAAAGTGAAATGCTCCCGCCTGGAGGGAATGGTCGCGGGGGCCAGACGCACTCGTGGGTTTTCTCTGCGGTTGGTGGCGCAGCGCAGGGGATGCCGCGCGAGGGAGCACAACGAGGACCTCGCATGTGTTGGCCCAACAACTGCTAACTCGAAAAATCAGAACAGCAGATGTTGCACAGCCGTCGAGATAGCAAAGGGAGTGAAGGAAAGCCGGAACCCAATCGAGGACAGTGTGTCCCGAAGAGTGACACCAAGCAGTGTCGTTGCAGGCCGAGCCTGGCCGAGGAGATATTATGACTTATTCGTTCTTCGCGAGCACCTTCGCGGGCCTTTTACAACTGGCGGTTCCTTCTTATGGGCTGCGGCTTCATCGGCATTTTGGCAGCCGGCGGGTCGGCTGGGCGCTGGTTGCGGCCTTTTGGGGTTTGGCGCTGCTCAACCTCGCCGGTCGGATGGGCCCGGCGGGAGCGCGGCCCGAGTGGGAGTCGGCGCGGGGCCTCGTGGCCGTGGTCATCCCTTTGTTGCTGCTCATCGGCCTGGCCCATGTCGAGACCCGATTCCGGGAGCGCGCGCGGGTGGAGCGGGAACTGAGGCTGCGGCATGATGACCTGGAGCGGTGCCTCGACCGCCGGACTGAGGAATTGGCCGAGGCCAGGGAAGAGTTTCACCGAGAACGAAATCGCCGCGGCGAGCACCAGCGGGCCTTTGCGGAAGGAGCCCGGCAAGAGCGGCTGGAACTCGGGGTGCAGGTTGCCGCCCGCGCGGGACAGCATCTGAACCGGCACGCCGCCGTGTTCGAGCTCTATGCCAAGCTCCTGGTCGCGAAGCATTCCGAGCCCGGCACCGCCCGGCACCACGAGCGGCTCGCGGCCGGAGCCGCCGAAATGCGGGCCCTGGGGCGCCAACTGCTGGCCTGCGGCGGCTGCCAACCAGTGCGGCCCCAATTGATCAGTCTCAGCGACCTTGTCCGACGCCACCAGCCGGCGTTGCAGACATTGTTAGGCGAGCACCGGTTATTGCAGTGCGTCTGTCCGGCGAATGCGCCTCTGGTCTGGGCGGACCCGCAACTGGTGCGGTGGATGTTGGAAGAACTGGTCCGAAACGCCCGCGATGCAATGGCGGATGCTGTTAGCGTGAGCATCGTCGTGGTCCGGGGGGACGCAGATCAGCCGCCCGCAGGGTTGGACCCTGGAGCCCGGCAATTCGTCTCGCTGGTCGTGACCGATACCGGGCGCGGGATGGGCCGAGATATCCAGCAGCATTTGGGCGAACCCTTCTTTACGACCAGGCCCGACCAGCACAGCGGCCTCGGGCTGGCCAGCGTCTCCGGCTTGGCCAAATCGCATGGGGGTTGGATGACGGTGACCAGCGCTCTGGGACACGGCAGCAGCGTGCACCTGTACTTCCCCTGCGCAACTGCAGCTCCTTCCGCAACTCCACACCCAGGAGGATTAACCGCCAGCCTTCCTCACACAGAGATTGCGCAGACACTGATTGGCCCACTGACTTGGGTCAAATCAGGCTCCACTTCCTAACCTGGGGAGCCTGAACCCGGCAGCGTGCTGGCGGCCATGCCGTCTTTGGGAGAACACCGTTTCTCGTAGCGGCCACCGTGAGGGCGCGATGCAACGGCGCTCGCGGTGATGCGGGAGGACGCTCGCTCTCGGGCGCATCCCGACAGTACCCACCAAGCGCCAGACTCCCAAATCCGAAATCCGAAACCCGAAGGCCGAAAGAAGGCCGAAGTCCGAAACCCGAAGGCCGAAAAGCCCACTCTCGCCCCTCTGCTAGCGCTGATTGAGCCGCTGCCGGCTCGCTCGCAGGCCCAGGCGCGGGGATGGGGCAGGTCCGCCTTTCGGGTTTCGGGCTTCGGCCTTCTTTCGGCCTTCGGATTTCGGTCTTCGGGTTTCCGGCCTATGGCTGCCCGAAATGGTGGTACTAACAAGACGCGCCCCTCGCTCTCCCGGGGTATAGATTTCTGTTGTCTGATCCCACAAAAGGAGTAGAACGGGAAGGATGGAGAGGGAGCCGCCGGGGCCTTCTCTTGAGAACCAAGATCTGCCGTAACAGCAGGCGCCAATAGAAACCGATCCACGTTATGAAAAGGAATGCACAACCCCCGAACACGAGAACCAGTATCGGACTGCCCCTTGCTACTGCCTTGGCATCGCTGGCCTTCTTCCTGATTCAACCGAATGAGACCTTTGGACAGAGCCCAAACGCGCCGGTTCTATCCATCACACATCAGGGCGAGCCACAGATATCCGTCTATGGCTTGCAGGGGGCGAAATACCAATTGCAATTTACTCCCACCCTCAGCCCAACCAATTGGCAAGTCCTCACCAACTTCACCCTGGAAACGTCGCCTTACACCTTGGTTGACCCTGCAACCCCCGCGCCGGAAATGCGGCTGTATCGCGCCCTGCTGCTGGAAACCAACTCCGCGGCAGACTACAGCCCGACGACTCTGACCTCCGCGGAAATCTTCCGATTTACCTCTCAGTCTGCGGGCACAACCAACACGGACATATTGGTCCTTAACTCCCCCACCAGCGGCATTCTGCTCCGGCAAGGTTCTCCAGCCGGTGAGGGCGCATTCCTTGTGACGATTGCCTACGACCGCCTCGGGCCGTTCCTGGCGCAGATCACGGTGATTCGCCCACCCACCCCGGTATTCCCGATGGGTCAGACCAATTGGTACACACTTGCTTTCACCGGCCCGGCGGCGGGCTTCTTCCAGAGCACGGATGGCTCGGCCACCAGCTACGTTGGGGAATTTGGACGCGACCAATCGTTCGTCGGCCAACAGATAGCCCCCCCACAGCTTAACGCCGGGGAAACGTACGGTTTGGTCACGGCCCTTGCGGGCATTTCCAATCTGACCACCTTGGCAATTAACTCCCCCACGAGCGGCATGTTGCTGTCCCCGTCAGGCGTACCCACCACCACCATCAACCTGGTGAACATTGAATACTCTCTGCTTGGCCCGCTCAGTTGCCAACTCCAGGTGGTTGTTCCAGCGGGCAACGGGGTGCCATCACCCCAAACCAACCTGTATTACCTGGTCTATACCTCCACGAATTCCGGCACCTACCAGAGCCTCTCGGGGGCGGCAATGTACACCCTGGGCCAGTTTGTTGTGGATCGGTCGCTCGTCGGACAGCAGTTGGCCCCCGCACAACTCGGCGCCGGGGAAATGTACAACCTGCTTGCGACCAACGCGGCCATCTCCAATCTGACCACCTTGGTAATCAAACTCGCCCACCAGTGGGATGTTGCTGTCGCTGTCGGGCGCCCCAGTTGTCGGAATCAACCTCGTCAACCTTGAATACTCTCTGCTCGGCCCGCTCGGTTGCCAACTCCAGGTCGTTATTCCGGCGGGCGATGGGGTGCCGTCGCCCCAAACCAACCTGTATTACCTGGTTTACACCTCCACGAATTCCGGCACCTACCAGAGCCTCTCCGGGGCGGCCATGTACAGCGCGGGCCAGTTCGTTTTGGATCGGTCGCTCGTCGGGCAGCAACTGGCAACCGCCCAGCTCGGCGCCGGGGAGATGTACAGCCTGCTTTCGACCAACGCGGCCATCTCCAACCTGAGCTCATTGGTGATTAACTCGCCCACTAACGGGGTGTTGATGTCGCTGTCAGGCGCTCCAGTTCGCGCCATGAGTCTGGTCACCATGGAATATTCCCGCCTCGGTCCGCTCAGTTGCCAACTCCAGGTTATTATCCCAGCCGGCGGCGCAATGCCTTCGCCACAGACTAATTTGTATTACCTGGTTTACGCCTCCACGAACTCTGGAAACTACCAGAGCCTCTCCGGAGCGGCAATGTACACCGTGGGGCAGTTTGTTTTGGATCGGTCGCTCGCCGGTCAGCAGGCCGCCCCCATCCAACTGACCACGGGGGAGAGCTACGACTTGATTTCTTCCAACGCGGCCACCGTCATAAGAGAGGCCTTGATCGTCAACTCGCCTACAAACGGTATTCTGGTTCACGAAGGCACGGATCCCGAGTCCGGCATCTTCCCGGACGTCGCGCTCCAGTATCTCACGCTGGGCGCCTTGAGCGCGCAGATTCAGGCGGTGATCCCGCCCACTCCGCCGATGCTCGCTTCCAGCACGAACACGTACCTCCTGGTTTACACATCCCAGTATGCCGGACAGTGACCAGCGGACTTCCGATCCGGCGATCGTGCTGCTCGGCCAGTTCCGCCGAAATCCAGCGCAATAGTCCTCATCGTGGGAATGCCAGCCGACAAGCCGCTCCACGCGCGGCGTCCGGAGCACGCGGAGCCCGCTCCCCGCTTTAGCAGACCCGGCATCGTCCAAAAGCGGCAGCAAGCTGCTGCACCTTATGCGGATTCTCATTTGTCTCGAATGCGGTCTGGATGAGAGAGACCAATTCCCCCTCACCCCACCCTCTCCCCAAGGAGAGGGGGCACCCTCGTCAGACGATCGGCCAACCTGAAGCGCTCGGGCAGTTCAGAGCGCTGCAGCCCGGGGCTCCCTCTCCTTGGGGAGAGGGTAGGGTGAGGGGGAACAGGCTTGGCCACCCACAGAGGCCATACCAGCGATACACATCCGTATAAGGAGCAGAGCAAGCTGGGCGCACTCCAAACGCTTCGCGACCTCGCGGCGACTGCTTCACCGGCGTCGGCGCTTCCGCATCTGTGTCCATCTGTGGTTCGGCGTCCCCGCCTCACCAGACCTCGACGGGTCCTTTGGGCACGGGGATGTGCCCGGGTTGGGGGGCGCCGGGCTCGGCCATGAATGAGGCGACCAGCGGCGCGGGACGGAAGCGGGGTTTCAATTCGCCCGACTCATCCGCGAACTGCCGCCGCCAGCGGCGGTAGTGGTCGAGAATCTCGTAGAAGTGCGCGCGGCTGGCGACGAGCACGACGCGCTTGTTGAACTCGTTGGCCGGTCCGAACCGCTTCGCATACCACGGCGCGACTTTGCGGAACATCCGGCAGCCGTGGTCCTCGCCGAACACCTCGATCATCAAGTCCAGGTGCCGGCACATGACGCGCACGCGCTCCTCGAACGGCGGCTCGGGCGGCAGCTCGCCGGTCTTGAGGTAATGCTCCGTATGGCGGAAGATCCACGGATTGTAGAAGGCGCCGCGGCCGATGCTGACCCCCGCGCAGCCGGTCTCGTCGAGCATGACTTTCGCCGCCTGCTGGAGTGGTGACATCGCCGTTGCCGATGACGGGCATCGTCTTGAGCGCCGCCACTACAGCGCGGATGCCCGCCAGGTTGACCGTGCCGGAGAATCCCTGCGCCCGCGTGCGGCCATGAACAAAGACCGCCGCCACGCCGACATCTTCGAGCGCGCGCGCCAGGTCCGGCGCGGTGAGGTTCTCGTCGTCCCAGCCAAGGCGCATCTTGGCGGTGATGGGTATCTTGACCGCCTCGACCATCCCTTTGACAAGCCGGGAGGTCCGGTCCAGTTCGGTCATCATCGCCGAGCCGCCGCCGACGCGGCAGACCTTGCGCACCGGGCAGCCCATGTTGATGTCGGCGGACGCCACGCCGAGCGATTCCAGGTACACCGCCGCATCGCGCATTTCCTCGGGCACCGAGCCGAACAACTGAACGGCGAGAGGCCGGTCGGCGGGGGCGGTCTCGATGAGCTTAAGGGCCTTGGCCTTCTTTTCCAGGAGCGAGCGGGCGTTGACGAGGTCGGTCGTGGCCAGGCCGAGGCCGCCCAACTCGCGCACCGTGAGGCGAAACGGCAGGTTGGTGTAACCCGCCAAAGGCGACAGGAACAGGTTGGATGCTAATGTCAGCGGCCCGAGGCGCATGACTAATCATATACGGGAGTTCACGGAAAGCCAGCCCGCACCCGGCGGACACTGACTTGAAGATACCGGGGGAATGGCCCGGACGCCTTTCCCCTCAACCTCCTCGCTGGCCTGAGAGCCTCATCGGTGACGGATGAATTCGTCTGCTGTCATCCCAATCTCCTCAAAGCCTGCGGTCAAATAAAACGAGCCAACTGAACGAGCCTCCCAACCCCACGGCCGGCAGGTAATCGTCTGCTGCTCCGCACTTGGGGCATCACGCCTTCGGGGTCACCCCCTGGCCCGCGGCCTCCCGCGATGCTGCCAGATTGCTGAGCGGGTGGCCCAACTTGCGCGAGCGCGTGCCCCCTACAGCGGGAGGAGCGCGAAAACGAGCGACGCACGGAGCGCCAAGAGGGGCGGGATGGGTTCGACATTCATAAGGCGGTTTCCTCAGTTAACGCTCCGGATAAGTGACCCGGCGCCCCTGACGCTCGATTGCCAACCATAGCGTCACCGCCGGGTTCACTGCATCTGGTTCGTTAGAGCACATTGCTGGAACGGGAGCCCCTTGGGCTGTAGAACCGGTAGTGGAGAAAAGTCATGACAGCAGGAATGAGGGCGCACCCACAGCCAATCACGAACATGAAGAGTGCAGCATCCCTTGGCCTCGCGCCTTTGCCGAGGTCCCCATGGCCGAGTGAGAGTCCCAGCCACACAAGTGCGGCGGTAAAAGCTCCGGCCCCGGCGGTGCCGACAATCGTCCAGTACCACCGAACCTTAACGGAGCGGCATAGTGAGTTCGTAATGTACCAGCCCGCCGTAGCGGGCAAGGCCCACAGCACGATTAACATCAGGACATCCATGTCTATGCTCTAGCGACAAGCTGGCCGATGACAAGGAGCGCGCCAAGGGCCCTCGACTTGGAACAAGCGGCCACCCGCGCTCCTCGTCATTCGGTCAAGCGCCTGGTTATATGACCTCATATCCCCCGCACCTTCCCAAATACGTTTGTTCGGGAGACTGCTCCCCAAAACCGGCTATCGAATGCATTTGTCGAGTTGTCGCCCAAGACGAAAAAGCAGTTGGTCGGGACAACATATGGCGACGGAGTGCGACCAGTAAATCCGTGCAGTGCCGGATGGTCCAGGGAAACATAGGAAACACCTGCAATTTGCCCAGGCATACTCAATGGCTGACCGTTCACCGTGACGCCATTCGTGGCAAATGAGACTGTCTCCCCCGGGAGCGCCACAACTCGCATGGCCCAGGTTTGATTAGTGTGCATCGGCGGCTCGAAGCAAACAACGTCCCACCGTTTTGGAGCGCTGATAGCGTACGCGGTCCAGTCGACTGTAACCGTTGTTCCCGGCTTGATTGTGGGCGCCATTGAGGACGTCACGATGGTCCTTTCCGTGCATCCACCGAGTACCATGCCGAGGATGAGCAACCCGATGTGAAGGGCTCGTGGTGCCATATAAGTAATTAGACAGACCTGTCTATCTTCCCGTTTTGGGATAATAGGCCAACGGCTTCCTGCGCCCGCCAATGAATCCGTTCGGTTCATGACGGCCATTTTTACTCCGCCCGGCTTCCGTTGTAAAGGACTATTTTAACGAGGTTCTGCTTGCCTCCGCCGGCGCCTTGCGCCACGGTTCCGCGAAAGCGCCCAAGGGTGCGCGATGTGAGCCGAGGGCGTTGCGATCCAACCGGTCCCCCCAGAGGTATGGGCTAGCTTTGAGCGGCGGTTGGACGAAATGCGAGTGCCGCCACCTCAACGTCCCGACTACCGCAAATGGCTGCGTTTTTCTTTGATAATAGCGCGACCTCGAGGCGGCGGTCCTCCTCCGCAACGGCTCCCCCAGGACCCCTCGGTAGGGCGCATCTCAACAGTACCACCAGCCGCCAGGCCCTCAAATCCGAAGCCCGAAGCCCGGAGGCCGAAAAGCCTGCTCTCGCCCCTCTGCTAGCGCTGAGGAGGTAATACTTTTGCCCTTGGAAGAATATGGGCACTTGGCAGCACTCGCGGACTGGCCAGTCCATTGGGTTGGCCGCATGGATGACGACGCCCTCGCCTTCAACCACAACTTCGCCCGATCCAATGTTCACGACGCGCACGGAGTAGCCCAACGACCAGGATCACCGATGAGCGGCCTCCGGGGCCACTCGAATTCTGAGCAGATGGCCGTGCCGCTCATTCGGGGCATCGCCTCGTTAGCGTGACGAGCCCCTGTATTCCCGCTCGTGCTTTCGCCAGGCACCCTCGCCCATCAGGTATCCGAACAACCCACCGCAAAAGACAAAGCTGAATGCAATGTCTAAAGCAGCCCAAGGCAGGACATGAGGGGTATAAGGGGTATGCACCGCAGCGTCGTAGAGCAGCGGGCCGAAGGTGACAAAAGCGCCGAACGGAAGTCCCCAGCGTACGAGGCTCTGGAAGACGTAGCGAGTGTGCCCTCTGGCGCGGACCGATTCCCAAGCTTGCTTCTCTGTAGGTGTCATAGCGTGTGATCTTCGGTTCATTGGCTCAACGAAAAACTCAGCGGCGGCGGGCCACTGAGCCAGAAATGCAAACTCGACGCGCCACCCGCCGTCCGCTGGAGTGGTCCTGTTACGCGCCGGGCTCATGTTGAAACCGGGGCGATGTGCTCCACAAAAGGAGCACGAACATGGTAACTGGAACGCACATATCTGGCACGCTCTGCCAAGTCACCAGCGGCGCGGCGGGTGGCAAGAGGTGCAGGGTACTGACCAACAGTGAGGCAATCACCATAATGACCCCAACCCGAGATAAATGCGCGTCAGGCGAAGAGCGCGTAGACTGTCCATCAATATCCCAATACCCAGTGGCAAACCAAGACCTGTGATGAGACAGCCGAGAAACAGAACGCTGTCCTTGACTACGAGCAGGTAGTGAAGTGCCCACAGCAAGGCTCGAAAACCACCGAGGGCGAGCACGCCTGCTGTTCCGCTGCAGGGAAATCGCTGAAGTAAGAGGGGGGTTCTCCTCACGCTCCGTCGTGACACCATTGCTCAGATCCGAACCTGAAGTCGCGTAAGTCGTAGGCGTGAAGCCAGTTGCGTTGACCGCTTGGAGGAAACTCCTCAACTTCAGGCTGTTCCAGGATCGTTCGCCATAGTAAAGGGGCATCCGTCGCGATCTTGCAGCGGTCTGAACATCGCGGCTGGTCACTTCTCAAGCAGCCAAACCGCAACGAGTTATGCACGCGCTGGCCCCTCCCGCCGGAGCCCGAAGTAGCCCTGCGCGACCTCCCAGATGCCGTTGCGCCTCATCCCGGCGGCGCACATCAGCGGGAATTGTGGCCCGTCTGACACAGAATCTCGCGCTTGAGAGGGATTCGCCCAAATTGTCACGATAATTCTCTCCCAGATTATCGTGCAGCGGAACACGCCTGCCACAAATACCGGAATCCGTTTGGTGAGTGAGCTGTTCATATTGTTGTCGCGTAACGGGGAGGTCAACGGCGGGAGCCATCCGCTCTCGATATCCGATTTGTTTCACTCGCGGAACGGCTGGCTTCCGTCCGCTGGACCGTCTGCTTCGGTGCTGGGCCGATATCCTCGGCGTTTGTGGCAGATCCCAGGAGGCGCTTATCCCAGGAGGCGTCCAACCGCTCCACCAGGGTGCGAATCTCGCCTTGGGTTAGCTTTTGGATCCGATTCGTTGATGCCTGAACCGCGAGGTCGAAATAACGGGCAGCATCCTCTCGCTGGCCTGCGCGAGAGGCGGCGACTGCAAGCCGACCATAGGTGATCTGGAGGTCTGCGGCCGCCACCGCACCTCCAACGATGTCCTGAACGGGGCCACGAGCCCTGAGCTGGCCGGCGTAGTCCAGCAAAGCGGGTTTCGCCACCGAGTACGCCCCGTACCGGTAGCAGACATAAGCCTCATTCTCAGCGCGCACACTTTCAGCCAGGCCGAGCGTCCCGGCCATCGGCGTTACCAGCCGGTGAAACACAATGGAGCCGCCAACCGCGCATCCCGCAACGAAAGCACCCAGCAAGGCTGTGCCCATGATGACTGTTCTGCGATTCATGAATTTGATCTAGGATATGGAGCATCCACCGCTCACGCTTCTTGCACCGAATGTTCGGGTTCACTGGGGCGGCGCCAATGGCGTCCGAGAAGAAACAGGACCCGCGGTCCGCGTCCGCTCCAGGCCGATGGTTAAGCTGCCGATGCAATGTCTGCCTCATGGTCGCGAATAAACCGAGCCACCTCTGGCCGCCAGTGCGCCAGCCAGAACAAGTCGTGCAGCCCACCCGCCGCCAACACGATGGCCGCTAAGAAGCTGACCCTGCCCAAGAACCCCAGCGACAGGGTGTCCGTAAAGTAGGACCCAAGGACCACGGCCAGAACTGTCAGCGCCATGTTGCTTCCCCTGAAGCCAAGACCATTCCTCAGCGGGTAGAGGCATCGCCTCCGAACAAATCTGCGTTGCGGTCGAGAAAGGTGCGCCATCTCGGGAATCCCGGAGCTTGTGAAGTAGAGGTGCATATCGTGGAAAGCTAAAGCTTAACGCTCTGCGTCAGGCGCGCCGGATACCTGAGCAACGATAAACAGCAAGGCGCGACCCGGCGTCGCCTGAACGCAGTGGTTCGGCTTAAGTCTGCTGGCTTGCATAAGCTTGCGCGAATCGCAGGCAGTTGTCCCTGTTTCTTCCCCAGTCGAAGCACTGGAAGCGAAAACGGCACCGCGAACGGATCTGTATCTTCGCCGACTGGAGCGTGACCGTGACCTGCTCTCCCCACGACTTCCAGTTCATTCCGGCACGGAACTCAAGTGCCGATTCCGATTCCCGGACTTCGCGCCACATCAGGTTTCGGGCGGCGCGGGCGATTCGTCGGTGGTCCTGCTCCCTCGATTGAGAGCCCTGAATCTCGTGCGTAAACTCAGCAGGGAATTTCATTCTCATAGGCTTGTAGCCGAACGACAGCGCTCAGGCAGGGCGGGCCGAGCGCGTGCGATATGAAACAGAGACGGAATCCCGCCCTTGCCTGAAGCGCGCTGGTTGGGTGCTTGCATCTTAGATCTCGCTCAGTTTCTGGGGGCCGTGCTCCTCGAACAGCCGCATGGCCTGCCGAAGCCTAATCATGTTCCATCGGCAGAACAGGATGAAGCCCGCGACCGCCAGATACCCAAGGTCCCACCATGACCAACCGGTTCGCATGGCCAAAGCCAAGCCACACACGGCGGTCAGCATGAAAGAGATATTCTCGTCCGCCTCGACCTGGGACCGTAGCAGGCCAACGTCTGATTCCGGGAGTGTTCTCCAGCGCGCCTTCTGCCGAAGATGTGCTACAAGTTGCTTTGCCTGGTCCGTAGTCATATCGTTCGCACCCAACGACCAGCATCAGCGGTGAGAGCCAGCCGCCGCTGACGCGGGAATTGCCACTGCCCTGAACGGCTGGCTCTCATCCGCTGAATGCTGTGGTTAGCTCTCCGCCTCATTTGTTCTCTGGGCAGGATTCCGAATCATGCCGTGTATAGTGCCGAGGTATATCACTGGCAGAAAGACCATGAAGAATCCGAACTCCAGTGCTGAGCGCCAACCCAGGCCACTCACCAAGAAGACAAAGGCCCCAATCTGACACAAGATGGCGAGCGATAGTCGTAGGCGCGAGCCGGCTACCTGCCGCGCGAAGTATTCAATTGTTGGGTTCATAGTCGTAAGGGAACTGCCGGAGCTAACCATGTTTGTACATTGAATTAATTCAATGCTATTGGATATTAGCCCAGAAACATTGAATTGACCTGTTGCCCTGATCCATTAGCATCGGTTCGGATTTTATGCGGCCAGACGGACGCGGTCAATATCAAAGTGGCGGTCTGCCGGGGGCGATGGTCGGGCGTCGGGACCTGATCACACCCAATCCGAAGCTCAAGCTGTTGGACCAGGTGCGGGAGGTGATGCGGCTCAAGCATTACTCGATTCGCACCGAGACGGCCTACTGCGATTGGATTCGGCGGTATATCAAGTTCCACGGGATGCGTTGCCGGGAGGATTTGCAACCGGCGGAGGCCAAGATGGAGTTGTTCCTGAGCGACCTGGCGGTCAACGGCAAGGTGGCCGTTTCGACCCAGAACCAGGCGTTGAGGGGAGTTGAGGGTTGAGGGTTGAAGGTTGAGGGTTAGCGCGGTTCGAGGGATTTCTTCAATCCACTGAGCATGCGGCTTTGCTTCTCGGCGGCGGAGTACAGCTCCGCGTATTCGGTCGGATTCAGAAATCCCTGATTGCGGCCAATGGTAGCCTGAGAGACGACCTCAAAGACGCTTCCCGTGGCAATTTCCACAAAGCGCGCATAGTCCGCTTTGGAGGACCGCGAGCAGCCTTCGGCCAAGTTTGAAGAGATGGAGACGGCGGCTCGTCGCATCTGGTTGGTGAGACCAAACCGCTCTTCGGCAGGGAATCCACGCGTCAGGCGATAAACGATGTCCGCAAAGGCAATAGCCTCGTTCCAAGTGTCCAGTTTCTCGAAGTTAAACATAGCGGCGATGGGTTTAGACCCTCAACCCTCAACCTTCAACCCTCAACTTGGGAACCGACATCCGCACGATCCAGGAGTTGCTGGGCCACAATGATGTCTCCACCACGATGATCTACACCCACGTAATCCGCCAAGGGGGCAGCGGGACCAAAAGTTCGCTGGACTGCCTGTAGGGGAAGGTAGAAGGAAGAATGCAGAAGTTACTCGGCCCGAATGGTTTACAGCATTCTCCTGCTGAAGCATCTCCGCCCGAAATGGCTTCATGCCGGGTCAGATTTCGGATTTCGGATTTAGTTCCCCCTCCAGATGGTGTTACCGAAAAGATGCGCCCGACCGCGGGTGCCTGCCGCCGCCATTCCAGCTTCCATTAAAGCGCCTGATGCTCCGGGGCCTTGGAAGCTGGCGGTTGTGGCGGCCCGGGGGCTGTTATCGGGCGATTCGGCGGAGGTTCTATGATACCAGGGTATGTCCAGCGTTGGTCCAGGGTACATCCAGGGTTGGGCCGGGGCGGAAAGGGGGCATCCGGCGCCCTTCTCAGTATTGCGAATGCTTATTCTGGGTGCAGGGGGGAAGGCAGAAGGCAGAATGAAGAATGCGGAAGGGCCGGTCCAAAGCCTCCAGCATCGAGCACCGAGAATCGAGTATCGAGCACGGAGCATCAGAGCCACCCGAGGCTACCCCGAGGCCACCCCGAGGCTATCTGATGGCTAACCGGTAGGCACCCGGAAGCCACCCCGAGGCCACCCGGAGGCTTCCCTTAGGCTACCCTTAGGCTACCCCGAGGCTCTCCCGAGGCTCCTTCGTGGCCGGTCAGGCCGGGGCCGCGCTCGGTCCGGGGCGGCCAGGTCAGGTTCAGCGGTTTATCTGTCCCCGAAAACAAGTGAGTGAAGCGGCTAAGCGTCGAACCTGCCTCTCCAAGCCCAATGAGGCGGGGTCTTCAGGCTGCACCTTACACGGATCTTCGAGAACTTTTAGCGGGGAGCGCAGCCGCCCCGGCTGCCGTTCGCTGCGCCCGAGGCGGGCGCGCTCCCCGTTAAACAAATACAAGGGAGAGGGCCGGGGTGAGGGGGAAGCAACCGTCCGACCTGGTGGCCGCCGCCGATTCAGCCGGACCGTGTCTCGCTCCCTGAAATCCTAGCCTGCCTATTTCACACCCCGATCAAAACACCGACCCTACATCAACATGTGACGCCTAAACGCCGCGCCGGGCGGGCTAAAGGCTTGCCCCGGGGGTTATTTGCCTGACATTGAATGGTTAGCATGTGCTGGTTGTGTCGTTTCATTCGGTGGGCGCCCCGCCTGGCGGTGGTGCTCGTTGCCTGCCTGGCGGTCCAATCCGCCCCGGGGGTCATTCGGGACGGGGGCATTGATCCGGCGAACCTGGGCAAGGGCGACTGGATTTACATTCTGCCCAACGCCATCAACCAGATGGGCGGTAATGTGCCCAGTGTGACCGATCTCAGGAGCATGATGATCTTCCTGAAGAACCAGGGGCTGCGCTACATCATCATCAAGGCGGGCGATGGTGCCTCACTCTACCCTTCTCCTTCCAACCCGCAGTTCACCGCGGACGTGGTCAACGCCGGACACGCGGCCGGGCTGTGGGTCTTCGGCTACAACCGTTCCTACGGCATTGATATTCCCGGCGAGATCGGCATTGCCGACGACGTGTTTAATGCCGGGGCAGACGGCTTTGTCTTCGACGCCGAGATCGAGTGGGAAAGCTCACACCTGGCGGACAACACCACCAAGGCCATCCAGCTCTGTTCCGGGGTGCGCGCCCATTGGCCGAGCAAATTCCTGGCGCATTCTCCCTTCCCGATTATCACTTACCACCCCAGTTTCCCTTACAAGGAATTCGGGTATTACTGCGACGCGGTGATGCCGCAGGATTACTGGATCCAGATCGGGGTCACGCCCAGCTACATGGTGAGCTGGATGAACAGCCAGTGGACCACTTGGCAGAACGGCCTGACCGGGCAATGGCGCAATTCCATCAAACCCATCGTCGCCGCCGGCCAGGGCTGGAGTTCGTCCAGCGGAACCGTGACGGCGGGGCAGGTCACCGACTTCTTCAACGCCCTCAAGACCCAGTCGAGCCCCGCTACGGGGGGCGGCTATAAGGGCGTCAACTTCTGGCGGGCGGAACTGCATCCGCCCGAGGTCTGGGACGCCATTCGCACTAACAACCTCGGCGTGTTCACCAGCGCGCCGGTCATCGGCAATGTCTCCGATGACAACGTCACTTCCACCTCGGCCACCATCACCTGGACGACCGACCAGAGCTCGGACAGCGTCGTCGAGTACGGTCAGGACCTAAGTTATGGCAGCAGCGTCGCCAACAGCACGCCGATTTACTTTCATACCGTCGTCGTGAACGGGCTAAGCCCCGCCATGACGTATCATTACCGGGTCAAATCGCGGAACGCCAATAACCTACAAGGCGTCTCAGGCGATTTTGTCTTCACGACGGCGGCGGTTTCGGCGGCGGATGTGATTATCGAGAGCTACCTGGCGGGGCCGACGCTCAACCCGAACCCGCCCTATAGCGACACGGGCTTCGTCGGGAGCCCTTCGACGTGCAAGAGTTCGGCTGCCGGCCTGACCGGCCCCGCGGACGTGCGTTATGCCACCGGCGGCAGCGGCACGCCTTCGGTCACCCTGCGGCCCACCCTGCCGATTGCGGGCGGCGCTTACGACATCTATGTGACGCACTGCGGCACGAGCTGCTCGGGGGACATTGAGGTGAGCGTGGGCCAGACCGGCGGCGACGGCCTGCCGGCGACCACGACTACGTTCCAGTCCTCCTACGCCAACTCCTGGGGCTACGTCGGGCGCATGACATTGTATCCCGGGGTGACAGTGCCGACCATCACGTTCACCAAATCGGGCGGCACGCTCGCCGGCAGCTCTCGCATGTATAGCGACGGCTATAAATTCGTCTATGTGCCGCCGCCGCCGGTGGGGCCTTCGATCGCCACGCAACCGCTGAGCCAAACTAATCATCCAGGCGCCACCGCGGCGTTCACGGTGGTCGCGTCGGGCACTCCCCGGCTGTTCTACCAATGGCGGTTCAACGGGGCCGACATCACCGGGGCCACCGCGAGCACCTACACCAGGAACAACATCCAGGCCGCTGATGCCGGCAGCTACTCGGTGTTTATCACCAATGGCGTCAGCTCCATCCTGAGCAGCGAAGCGGTGCTCACGGTCATCGGCACAAGCGCGCCGCACATTGATTCCATCGCGAGCCTGCCCGAGGGGGGGATTAGGCTCCAGATCAGCGGCGGGCCGGGCAATTTCTCTATCGAAAGCGCCCCCGCGCTAACCGGCTGGACCCAGATGATCAGCCTGACGGCGACAGGGGAGGTTTTCCAATACACGGACCCCGAGACGAACCAGGCCAGCCGGTCTTACCGCATCCGCGCCTTACCCTAGCGGATCTAGGGCGAGCGCTCTTCTCAGTTCCGAGAAATCACCGCGTTCGGCCCAATGATAAGCAGCCCAGCAAGCGGGAAGTTAGGGCTAGGTTGGCGGACGCAGGCGGAAGAATTGCTGAACCTTATCCATTGGCATGATTAACCGAACGTTCAGACCGTTGTCGCTGGCCGGTGCCGTGACGTCCTGCCAACCGTTTGGGTCCAGCGTGTCGTTCTGCTGCAGGACATAAGCCGCCCATGCGGATGGCCAGTTGACGGTGAAGGAGCCCGGCTGGAGCAGGGCGAAGCGCAATTGTTTCTGTTGTTCGGGCAGCCCGGCGTTGGTCAGTTGATAAGCGCCCGTGCCCCTCACAGTGCCGCTGCTTGCCACGACGATGAATATGCCGCTGTCCGGAGCGACAAAGGAAACCTGAGCCAGTGAGGCATGCGTTTTTGATGCGATCAATTGACCCGTTGGCCCGTAAACTTCCAGGGACGGCGAGAAGCCGCTGGCAGTCTGCATGGTCAGCATGATATTATTTCCCTGGTTTGCTGCGAAGCTCCAAACATCCAGATCGCCGATCGTAATAACAGCATCATTAGTAGCATCCTTCGTCAGCGCCCCACCATCGTCTCCTGGAGGCACCGTGAAGGCGCCGGGCACCCTCAGATAATGCAGTCGGTAATCGCCCGACCCGCTGGTGGACCCGGAATCCACCACCACCGTGTAGGTGCCGCTGAGTGCGGCAATCACTCTCAATTCCGCATCAGACGCACCCGTGTAGGCATAGCCTTCGGCTGCCGAAGCAACCCAGTCGCCGTGGGGATCATAAAGGCGCAGCCGCGGGTCAAAGCCATTGCCGCCGGAGAGTTGCCCAATGCGCAGCAGCACATTGTCCCCTGCCGTCGCATCGAAGGTCCAGGCGTCCAGATCACCCACGTCAATCGTTCCATCAGAGTTGCCGCCGTTGACCATCGCCCCGCCCTGGTCTCCACCCGGCACCATGAACGCGCCGGGCACCTTCAGATAATACAGCCGGTAGTCGCCCGACCCGCTGGTGAACCCGGAATCCACCACCACCGTGTAGGTGCCGCTGAGTGCGGCAATCACACTCAGTTGCGCGTCAGACGCACCTGTATAGGCATACCCTTCGGCTGCCGAAGCAATCAGGTCACCGTTGGGATCATAAAGTCTCAGCCGCGGGTCAAACCCATTGCCGCCGCTTATTTGCCCAACGCGCAACAGCACGCTTTCCCCTGCCGCCGCATCGAACGTCCAGGCATCCAGATCAGCCACGTCAATGGTTCCATCATGGTTGCCGCCGTTGGCCAGCGCCCCGCCCTGGTCTCCACCCGGCACCGTGAAAGCCCCGGGCACCTCCAGATAATACAGCCGGTAGTCGCCCGACCCGCTGGTGAACCCGGAATCCACCACCACCGTGTAGGTGCCGCTGAGTGCGGCAATCACACTCAGTTGCGCATCAGAGGCAACCGTGTAGCCATAACCCTCGGCTGCCGAAGCAACCAATTCGCCGTGGGGATCATAAAGGCGCAGTCGTGGGTCAAACCCATCGCCGCCGGTTAGTTGCCCAATGCGCAGCAGCACACTGTCCCCTGCCGCCGCATCGAACGTCCACGTGTCCAGATCACCCACGTCAATGGTTCCATCATGGTTGCCGCCATTGGCCAGCGCCCCGCCCTGGTCTCCACCCGGCACCATGAACGCACCGGGCACCTTCAGATAATACAGCCGGTAGTCGCCCGCTCCCCTGACGAACCCGGAATCCACCACCACAGTATAGGTGCCGCTGAGTGCGGCAATCACACTCAGTTGGGCATCAGACGCACCCGTGTAGCCGTAACCTTCGGCTGCCGAAGCAACCAATTCGCCGTGGGGATCATAAAGCCGCAGTCGTGGGTCAAAGCCATTGCCCCCGGACCGTTGCCCAATGCGCAGCAGCACGCTGTCCCCTGCCGCCGCATCGAACGTCCAGGCGTCCAGATCACCCACGTCAATCGTTCCATCATGGTTGCCGCCGTTGGCCAGCGCCCCGCCCTGGTCACCACCCGGCACCGTGAATTCACCGGGCAGATTCAGATAATACAGTCGGTAGTCGCCTGCCCCGTTGGCGAATGCGGAATCCACCACCACCGTGTAGGTGCCGCTGAGTGCGGCAATCACACTCAGTTGGGCATCCGACGCACCCGTGGAGCCATAACCTTCGTTTGCCGAAGCAACCAGGTCACCATTGGGATCATAAAGCCGCATCCGCGGGTCAAAGCCATTGCCGCCGGACCGTTGCCCAATGCGCAGCAGCACGCTGTTTCCCGCCACCGCACCGAACGTCCACTTGTTCGAGCTTCCGACGCTGATGCTGCCGTCATGATTTCCCCCGTTCACCAGCAAAGTTCCGCTCGCGGTGGGAGGAGTGAAAGGCCCCGTTTCAAGTGCGTAGTTCAGGCGGTAATTGCCCGAGCCTTGCACAAGACTCGAATCAATCACAACGCTGAAAGTTCCGTTGGTGGGCACAATCAGCGTCACCGAATTTGAGGAGGAATTGGAAGCAACCGGGTCTTCGGCATAGGCGACAAGTTCCCCGCTTGGCTCAAAAATCCTGGCTCGCGGGGAATAGGATGTTCCGCCGGACATTTCGCTTAGGCTGAGCGTGACACGATCCCCGGTGTTGGCGTCAAACGTCCAGACATCGAGATCCCCCAGAGTGGTGCTGGCGTCATTATCGCCGCTGGCCAGCGCTCCTCCATCATCCCCCGAGGGAACCACAAATGACCCCGGAACCTTCAGATAAAACAGCCGATAGCCGCCTGTGCCCTCCACCAAACTTGAATCCACCACAACGGTGAACGTCCCCGCCGTCGAAGGGATGTATTCCGCCCGCGCCTCGGAACTGCTGCTGGAGGTCGTATCGCTTGCGCTTGCGACCAAAAGGCCGTCCGGGTCGTAAACTCGAATCCGGGGTGCAAAGCCTGTGTCCCCGGAGGTTTGGGCCGCGCGCAGAAAGACTTTGTCTCCCGCAGCCGCGTCAAATGTCCAGGCATCCAGGTCGCCCAAAGTGATCGAGCCATCCTGGTTTCCCCCACTGGTCAGAGGACCGCCGGTGTCGCTGGCGGGGACTGTGACGGTTGCCGGAAGTTTCAGCAAATGCAGACGGTAACCTCCAGTGCCCTCCGGCGTGCTTGAGTCAACCACCACAGTAAAAGTGTTCGTGGTGCTCGGTCGGAAGGAAAAGCGTGCTTCCGAAGTGCTGGACGAAGACGCGCCTGAAGCATCACCCACTTCATGTCCCGTCGAATCAAATACGCGAACACGGGGAACAAAGCCGTTGCCGCCCGAAAGCTCGGCCGCGCGCAATTCGACCAGATCGCCGGCATCTGCGGAAAACGTCCAGGCGTCAAGATCGCCCAACGCGATGGCGCCCTCGGTGCGGGCTTCATTATCCAGCGGTCCGCCGGTCTCGCTGGACGGGACTGTCACGACACCCGGAAGCCGGACGAAATCCACGCGATAGCTGCCCGTGCCGCCGGCTGGACCCGCATCCACCACCAGGGTGAAAGCACCCGAGGACCCGGCCACGTAGTCGAGCCGCGCTGACGAGGTGCTGGAGGAAGCAGCGCCAGAGGCGGTGCCAACAAGCAGGCTGGTGGAATCGAATACCCGAATCCGGGGTGCGAAGCTCGTTCCCCCCGTTGTCTGACTCACGCGCAGGAACAGATGATCCCCCGCCTGTGCATCAAAAGTCCACGAGTCTTGTTGATTGGCTGTCGAGATCGCTCCAGTGTGATTGCCGCCATTGATCAGCACGCCCTGGGCAAAAGTCGAAGCGGCCCACAGCATCAAGAGGCACACGATGCACCAAGGTCCGGGGACTGCCGACAAGCGGCCCCGATTCGTTGGGGGAGCGGCATTTAGCGGCGACTTCGACATCTCGTCTGCCGCACCTTGCTTCTCGCGCCGGATTGTCCCCACGCCATTTAGCTGCGCAGGCTCCCTCATGTTATGATTGAAGTTCATTCTTTTGCTCCTTTCGTTTGGTCTTATAACGGCATCGCGCTGTTGGAGAATTGCATTGGGGTGCCTATCCAAATCAATCTACGCGAGTGGCCACTTTGTCTCTTCGCTTATCTCCCATGGTGATTGCGTCCTGATGCGGGCTTGCTGGACCAACCGCAACTCGCTCCACCCGCGGGACGAGCTGGGCCGTAGGAATCCCCGGTCCGCATTATGACTCATGCTGATAAGTAAAATGAACGCGCCTGCTATCTTAAACCCCTAAACCCGCGGGGAACGGGCCGCAAGTGAAATCTTTACCCGGCCTCAAAAAGTTCGGAGGTTCGATTGATAGCTTGACGCACCCTGGCGGAGGCTTATCATCGAATCAACCGCCAGATGGTCATCGGCCCCGGCATCTACCTGAACTCGCTGGACAATGCGATGAGCGAACTCCTCATGACCCGCGATGCGTCGCCCGCAGGCAACCACGCCGACGGGTTCTGCGGCTACTCCTACCGGGTGCCCTATGTCAGCGGCACCTGGTCCGGCTTCAGCCCGTCCCTGGTATCGCAGGTCACCCCGACCTGGGCCGACGTTCCTGACATGCCCTGGAAATCGGCGCCCACGAAGGACCATATCATGGGCACGGTCCCCCTGGCCGGCACGGGCGTCTGGGCGGACTTCAGCACGGTGAGCGTCTCCGGTCCCGCCAGCCGCAGCATGTATGTGGATGGGACGGGATTCTATGCGTTCATTGATCTGCCGCCGGGCAGCTACACCGTCACCGCCAGTACGGGGACAACCATCCAAACCTACGCCGACCCGGCCTTTCTCACCAATATTGCCCCCCTCGGCGTAAACACTACCTTGAACCTGCTCGGTGGCATCAGCGTCGGCAGTTCCGGCAACGACTTCCGCCTCTACAACCTTACTCCAACCGTGACCAACGGCCCTCCCGCCTTCATAACTTCCACAAACTTCCCCACCGACAACGACAACAGCGTCAGCGGTACTGGCGCGGTGGATTTTGGAGCAGACCGGGTCTATGCGCTCTGTTCGAACAACGGCATCATCGCGATGCAACTCACCCACCCCGCCCCAGATTGACCAGATCAGCGTCATGCCCGACGGCCAAATCCAGTTGTAAGCCAGCGGCACCCCCGCCGATTACGCCATCGAGGCCGCCGCCAGCCGGGGGGCTTGGAGCGAAGTGACCAACTTCACCAGGACAGGCACATCCCTGGAATACCGCGATTGCGAAACTAACCTCACCCAGCGCTTCTACCGCATTCGCATGCTCCCATAGCCGGAATATTTCCAGTTCAGGAAGTGCGAGCGTTGAACAGGTCACACTCTGACTCGGGCATTGACCGGGTGCAAGGGCGCGCACTCCGCCGCGCGCCGATGTGGGTGGTCGAAATGCGCCGGCTTCCCCACACGCCGGCTACTCCATCTTCCGAGCGGGGCTAAGAGGTCTGCACCGGCTGGACCTGGAGCAGATCCTTCACTTTGCCGGCAGCGGCAAAGTCCTGGGCGATGGCCTGGGCTGCGTGCCTGGCTTCCAGGCTGGGCACGGCGCCGCGGAGCGCGACAACGCCGTTTTCGACCTGCACTTTCACGTGGTCGTGCTTCAGGAGCGGGTCGTAATGATAGGCTTTGGCAATGTCAGTCTGAAGGTCCGCATCCGAGAGGCGGCCGTTCGCGCTGGCGATTGCGCCGCCCATCTCCCCGGCCTCGTCCATAGCTACGCGCACGCTGCGAACACCGGGAATAGTCCCGGCCACCAGGGCGGCCTGGTCCCGCGCCAGCGAGGCCTTGCTGGCGGCGGGCCGCTGCCGGCGCGTGCTGTCCATCTGTGTCGAAGTGTGCAGCGCCGCGCTCTACTTCGACGACGATCCGGGGGCAACCACTCCGGTATCTTAAGCCATGACATTCGCATTAAGCCCTCTGCCCAACTGCTCCACGCGCTGGCGCCGGGTGTATTCCCATTCATCGTAGCGCAGGTCGGGTTCTTCGCGCGCAGTCAGGGGCTCGCGTTGGCGTCGCGCACCAACCGCGCCTCTTGCCGCCGCAGTCCATACTTGCGCGCTACTGCGTTGGGTATATTCTGACCTTCCTATATGAACCGCAATCCGCATGTGGCTGTGGTCGGTGCGACGGGCGCCGTCGGCATCGAGATGATCCAGACGCTGGAGAAACGCAACTTCCCGGTGGGGAAGCTGACTTTGCTCGCTTCCGCCCGCTCGGTGGGCAAGAAGCTGACCTTCCGGGGCCAGGAGATCACCGTCACGGAACTGAAGGAGGACTCCTTCGGCGGCATTGACCTCGCCCTGTTCAGCGCCGGCGGCAGCATCTCGAAGAAATACGCGCCCATCGCCGCCCAGGCTGGGTGCGTGGTGGTGGACAACTCCAGCGCGTTCCGCATGGACGACAAGGTCCCGCTGGTCATCCCCGAGATCAACGCCGAGGACGTGAAGTGGCATAAGGGCATCATTGCCAATCCGAACTGCACCACGGCCATTGCGCTGATGGCGTTGTATCCCCTGCACGCGGCGTTTAACTGCAAGCGCATCTTCGCCTCCAGCTACCAGGCGGTGTCCGGCACCGGGGCCAAGGCCATTGCCGAGCTCGAACGGCAGGTGGACCAGATCGTCAAGAAGCAGCCCGTCACCCGCGAAGTCTATCCGCATCAGATCGCCTTCAACGTCCTGCCGCACGTGGATGCGTTCCTGCCCACGGCTACACGAAGGAAGAGATGAAGATGGAGAACGAAGGCCGCAAGATCATGCACCACCCGGCGTTTCGGGCGAGCGTGACCTGCGTCCGCGTGCCCGTCTATCGCGCGCACTCGGTCGCCGTCAGCGCCGAGTTTGAGAAGCCGGTGACGGTCGAGGCCGCGCTGGCGGTGCTCAAGCAGGCGCCCGGGCTGGACGTGATTGATGATCCCGCCAAGTGCGAGTATCCGCTCCCGCTCTACCAGTCGGGCAAATATAACTGCGCCGTCGGCCGGCTCCGCCAGGATTGCGCGCTCGAGAACGGCCTCTGTTTCTGGGTCGCCGGCGACCAACTCCTCAAGGGCGCGGCGCTCAACGCGGTGCAGATCGCCGAAGAACTCCTGAAGCAACCCGTCGTCGCGCCAGTCCGCCAGGAAGCCGCAGCCGTCCATTGACGCCAGGCGTGTTCTTGGCAGGCAAGGCTTGCCCTCCCAGGCAACCGTTTGTCCATCCGCCCGCTGCCATCTGGTACCGGCCACCCACCAGGAGACGCCTTCGCAACGCGCGCCTCAGCCACCGGCAAGCCACCATAAAGAAGACCAGGGCGGCGACCGATAGCGGGAACCAGCCGCCATCCACAACCTTCCAGATGTTCGCTAAAAAGAAGGCGAAGTCCACGATCAGAAAGAGCACGGTCAGACCGCTCGCCAGCCAAAGCGGCCATTTGAAGACTGCGCGCATCGCCACAAAGAAAAGCAGCGAAGTGATCATCATTGTGGTAGTGATGGCCACACCGTAAGCCGAGGCCAGGTTGCCGGAATGGCGCGCGTCCGCTCAAATGCTCCGCGAGCGCCGCCTGCATGGCGGGCAGGTCGTCGGGATGAACCATCAGGTTCCAGGATGAGATATCCGGGTGAAATTCCTCGGGCCGGTAACCCAACATTTCGCATCCGCGGGCACTGAGAAAGATCGAGTTCGTTCGCAGATCCTCGTCCCAAATGCCAGCGTTGGCGCCCTCCAGGGCGAATTGGAGCCGCTGCTCGCTCCGGCGCAGCGCAATCCTCTCCTCTTCGTCTTCCGCCCGATCGGCTTTTCGTTCGTTCCCGACCTGGCCGACGATTCTGTCTGCCGTTCTGGGAGTGTGATGTTGCCATTTTCAGCCCGTCAGTGCTTTAAAGTCCCAGAACTGAATTACTCAACCTCGCATCAGCTACACATCTGTCAACCATTGCTGGCTATCTGTAACGTATGGCAGGCATTGAGCGTCTATGCTTTACGCTGAGCTGCTGCGAGACAGGCTGTGAGGGCCGGTTGAGGCGGCAGGGCGAAAAAGGAGCGGAACGTTAAACCACGTTAAAACCACGTTAAAACATAAAACGACGTTAAAGCTACGTTAAAACTCTAGGAGCGGTCCAGGGGCTGGCTGGAGAGACGGGCGGCAGGCTGAGGGTCTGGCGGGGCGGGGGCGTTGGCTGAAGGCGGGGGAGGGGCGGGGGCGCGGCGGGAGGGCAGGCTAGCGGTGGCTTACAAAACATTTACCACTTTTCGCTGCCAGTCCAGACCGGCTTATGGTAATGACTCAGGCATGAGCCTGCCTCCGGCAGAGTCGTTTTGTGCGAACCACACGAGGGAGTAGTTGCCATGCTTAAATCACTCAGACCGAGGAACCTCACCCTGGGAGCCCAAACGTTCCCTCGCCTCCTGACATCGTTGACCCCCGCAGCCCGGCGAGACGCTCGCCTTTCCCGACGCCGGACGGGCGGGCCCCTGACGCTTTGCGGGCTGGTGGTGGCGCTCGTCGCGCCGCTGCACGTGAACCTGCCGACCCGCGGTGTCCGCTACAGCTTCTCCCAGGTGCTGCAGACCGAACTGCGCAAGCCCATGACCATCCGCCTGCTGGCCGAGAACACCAAGGTGCCGAGCTGGACGACACGCATTGGCCTGGCTGTGCTGGGCTTTGGCGTGCTCTGGGCCATCGTGGCGGCGTTCAACCGGCGGCGGACTACTGTGTGAGCGTGGCATCAGCCTGAGAGACTGGCTGAAACCTGGCGGGTCAAAGGGACGCCCACCGTCCCGGGGGTTGGATTCTCAGACAATGACCCAATCCAGGTTTACTCCCGAGCGAGCTGAGGCTACTCTGCTGGCGCATGACAGTCTGCACGGCGCCGCCTTTCGTTTGGGATTCCGCGTCTCGGATTCCCTGTCGCTGCGCCTTCAGGTCGTTGCTACGGATCGTCCATCACCCGGTCCTCCTCACACCTTCTTATGATCCAGGTTGAAGCACTAACCAAACTTTACGGTGAATTCGTGGCGGTGAACGAACTGGGCTTTGAGGTTCAACCCGGCGAAGTGATGGGCCTGGTCGGGCCAAACGGTGCGGGCAAGACCACCACCCTGCGCTGCCTTTCGGGCATTATCCCGCCGACCCGGGGCGTCATTCGCATTAGCGGGCATGACCTTGCGCAAGACCCGATTGCCGCCAAGCGGCAGCTCGCCTTTTTTACCGATGAGCCGCGCTTGTTCGATTATCTGACCGTGCAACAACACCTGGCGTTCACCGCGCGGATTTACCAGGTGAAGGACTACGAGCCTTTCGCCCGCCAGTTGCTCGAGGAACTGGAACTTGCCGGCAAGCAGAACGCCGTGCCCGGGGAGCTCTCCCGCGGCATGAAGCAAAAGCTGGCCATTGCCTGCGGACTGCTCCACGCGCCGAAGATCATTTACTTTGACGAACCACTCACCGGGCTGGACCCCATCGGCATCCGGCGAATGAAGGATTCGATTCTCAAGCGGGCGCGCGAGGGAGCGGCCATAATCGTCAGCTCGCACCTGTTGCACCTGGTCGAGGAAATCTGCTCTCATATCCTGATTCTGAAGGGCGGGCGCAAGATCGCCCACGGCACGCTGGCTCGAGATTACCCACCAATTCTCCACGCAAGCAGGCGAGGCGAACCTCGAGGAGGTCTTCTTCCGCGCCACCAGTGAATCGGGCGAAGGCGGGGGAGTCTGAGCCCCATCATGAACTCCGCCCTGCTCTATCTTCAGTATCACTCGATCAAGAACCGCCTGGTGATGCGGGTCAAGCGGCTCAAGCAGCCCAAATACCTGGTCGGTGCCATCGTCGGCGGCCTCTACTTCTACTGGTATTTCTTCCGGACCCTTCTCGGGGTGCCACAGCGCGGGCACGCCGCAGCCCTGTTCGGCTCGCCGGAGAGTTTGGTGCTCCTTGAATCCATCGGGGCGCTGGTTTTGCTGACGGTTATGCTGGGGGCCTGGGTTATTCCCCACCAGCGCGCGGCGCTGACCTTCACCGAGGCCGAGATCGCGTTCCTGTTTCCGGCTCCAATCAGCCGCCGCAGCCTCATCCATTTCAAGCTGCTGCGCTCACAAACCGCCATTTTGTTCACTACGTTGCTGCTGACCGTGGTCACCAACCGCCTCGGCGGCAAGATGTGGATTCACCTTGTGGGGTGCTGGCTGATCCTCTCCACGGTGAATCTGCATTTCCTGGGCTCCTCCTTCGGGCGGACCATGCTGCTGGATCGCGGCATTACCAATTGGCAGCGGCGATTGGGCATTCTGGCCCTGGTGATCGTCCTGGTTGGGGTCGTGGCGGTCTGGGCCCGGCAAGCCTTGCCCTCCTTTGACCTGTCCCAGCTTCGCGATGTCGAGGCCGCCAGGAGCTATGCGGAACAGGTTCTGACCTCCGGCCCCCTGCCGTATCTGCTTTTCCCGTTTCGACTGGTAGTTCGCCCCTATCTGGCGCCAACCGCGACGGCCTTTTACTACGCGCTGGGGCCGGCCCTGGGGCTGCTGCTGCTGCATTACTGGTGGGTCGTGCGCTCCAACGTGGCGTTCGAGGAAGCCTCGGTGGAGGCCTCCCGGAGGCTGGCGGAAAAGGTTGCCGCCGTGCGCGCCGGTAACTGGCAGGGAACCCGGACCAACACCCGGGCCAAGCGCGCGCCCTTCGCGTTGCGTCCGATGGGCCCGCCGGCCGTCGCCCTGCTCTGGAAGAACCTCATTAGCGCGGGCCAGGCCTTCACGTTGCGCCTGTGGATCAGCCTCGCTGTTTTCGCCGTCTTCGCTTCCGTGGGGTTTGGGCAGGCTTCCAGCGGCTCCGGCTGGAGGCCGGCGCTGGGAATCATTGCGGCGGTGCTGATGTTTTGGTCGCTGCTTATCGGACCGCAGTTCCTGCGGCAGGATTTCCGGCAGGACCTGGCGCTGGCCGACCTGCTGAAAACCTTCCCGCTGCGAGGCTGGCAGCTTGCGCTGGGCGAGCTGCTCGCGCCGGCCGTCGTATTGACCGCGATCCAATGGTTCCTGTTGATTCTGATCCTCGGGCTGTTCTCTCAGCCCGCCACCGCTCACCTGGGCTGGCCCTCCTGGCTGGGAGCGGGTTTTGGCGCGGCGCTGATCCTGCCGATGCTTGATATAATCACGCTGCAGATTCCCAACGCCGCCACTTTGCTGTTCCCGGCATGGTTCCAGGCGGCCAGGGGTGGGGGACACGGCATTGAGGTCACCGGCCAGCGCCTTATCTTCATGATCGGCCAGTTGCTTGTTTTCCTGCTGGCCCTGCTGCCGGCGGCGGCGGCGCTGGCGGCGGTTTTCTTCCTGGTCAAAATGCTGCTCGGCAGCACGATCGCCATCCCCCTCGCCTCCATAGCTGCGGCCATTGTCCTGGCCGGTGAAGCCGCTTTGGGCGTCATGCTGCTGGGGTGGCTGTTTGAACGATTTGATCTTTCGGTGGAGCTGAACAGTTGAGCAGACCGCGGAAGGCTGGAAGAATGGAAGAATGGAAGGGTGGAATGATGGAATGATGGAATGGTGGAAGTCCCAGGATTCCACCATTCCATCATTCCATCATTCCACCCTTCCATTCTTCCAGCCTTCCCGGCAGTCCACATAAACATGTGACCCCAGGGTTAAACGTCCCTCGCCGGAACTCAGTTCCGCCACTGCAAACGCTGCCTGTTTCGCTGATACTGCTGACGCCGACCTTCGGGAAAAACCTGCGAAGTGGGGCTTGACCCGGGCTGCGGTTTCAGCATAATCTGGTAGAACATACAGTGCATGACATATCGTATTATGAGCCGGCCTAAACAAAGCCAATATTCAAATTCCTCGGTCTGGCAGCGTGCCCGGGCCTTCACTCTCATCGAATTACTCGTCGTGATCGCCATTATCGCCATCCTGGCGGCTCTGCTGCTGCCGGCCCTGGCCAAGGCGAAGAGCAAGGCCTATCGCACCTACTGCATCAACAACGGGAAGCAGGTTGCGATCGCCTTTAAAATGTATGCTGACGATAACAACAGCCGGATCGTCTCGGCTTACCCCACCTACGGGGGATTCCAATTCAGTTGGTGCGGAGGCAACGCCGAGACAGGTGGCGGCCCTGGTTCTTACAAATATAGCGGAGCCGACCCAACAGGCATCCAGCTTGGGCTGCTGTGGCCTTATACTAAGGCGCTTGGTGTTTATCACTGTCCCGCCGATCACCGTATTGACATCGCTGGTGTCCCGGCCCAATACCGGGGGAAACCCATCTTGCGTACCATTTCGATGAATTCGTTCATGGCCGGCACAAGCTATGGCGTGACTCCGCAGTATGTGGCCACCAATCCAGGCGGCGCTCGGAACGCAAACTGTCCGGTTTACCTCAAAGAAACGGAAATGCGTAATCCCTCGCAGACCTGGCTTACGGATGATGAAGACGAGGAGAGCATCAACGATGCGATGATGCTGGTGGACATGGGGGGGAGCCGGCTTCCTGGACCTGCCGTCCCGCATTCACGATTTCGGTGCTGGCATGAGCTTCAACGACGGTCACGCTGAGATATTCAAATTGAAGGAGACTGCCAGTCGCAACTGGCATCCGACCCAATTCGGAGGGCACGTTGACTGGATGCGGCTTACCAATATCACTACCCATCCGCTGTAAATTAAGGGAATGCTTATGAGGACTGTAAACTGGTTGATGGTCATGTTGTGCGCCGGGGTGCTCGCTCTGGCAGGTTGTAGCAAGAAGGAGCCCGCGAAGCCGACCGTGGGGGGTGTGGACGTGGCGAAGTTGCAGGAAGCCTTCGCTACCGCGAGTCCTGAACTCCAGCAGGCTGCGTCCGAGGTGCGCATGGGCATTCGCTACGGCGACTATTCTCGCGCCTTTACCGCGCTGACCAAGCTGGGCAGTGCGCCCGGCCTCACCGATGACCAGAAGAAGATCGTTGGCGAGGTGACTGAACAGGTCAAGCAGATGGCGAGCAAGGCCCCCGGGGCACCCCCACAATAGCGGTTCTTCGACCTGGCGCTCTGCCAAAGCGGTAGAGGACTACCGCAGTCCAAGACGCTAGCGCGCCCATCCACGCGCCGGACGACGCGGAGCGTCTTGGACTGCGGTAGTCCTCTACCGCTTTGGGTAGGCATCGCAAGGTAATTGCAATTGTGAGACACCACACTAGAACTCTACGCCGCTTGCCAAAGCCCGCGCCACCACGACGGGGAAGCTCCCCCAGCACGGCAGCCGCGTCTCGCATCGTGGGGGAAATCTTCGCCCGGACCCGCACCGCCGGCTTTCAGCGCTATTTGCAGGACCTGCTGGTCGAGCTTTGCCGCATTGATACCACCCCGAACCCGGACGTGAAGCGGATGCGGGCCGCCGAGGACGGTTGCTTTCGCATTCTCGAACGCGAGTTGGGCGGCCTGGGCTTCTCCGGCGCGCGCCTCGAACGCCATCCCATCAATCCCGCCATAAAGGCCCACCCGAACTACTCTCTGCTCCATTTCACCAAGACGGCTAAACGTCCGCAGGGCCTCTCCCCCGAAGAAACCTACGCCGGCCGCTCCAACCTGCTCTACGTTATCCCCGGCGCGGCGGGACTCGCCTAAAGGCCAATCCGTTGCTCTGAACGCGCACGTTGACGTGGTAGCCCCCTACTTCCCCCCGCGCGTCAAGGCCGCCACCATCTATGGCCGCGGCGCGTGCGACGACAAAGGCCCCGCGGTCAGCATTGTCGCCGCGCTCAAGGTGCTGGCCGAGGTGATGCCCCAGGCCGGGCTGAAGTGGAACCGGAACGTGGTGGCGATGCTGGTGGTCGAGGAGGAAACCGGCGGCAACGGCTCCCTCTCGCTGGCGATTGACCGTGACCTCAAGCAGCTCTACGACAGCATCCTGGTTTGCGAATGCACCGGCCTGAAGTTCTACCCGGCCAACCGCGGCGCGGTCTGGTATCGCGCCGAACTGAAGGCGCCCGACGGGCGTTTCCGCCTTCGAGATGTTCGCCTTTATCAACGAGGAGATGGAGAAGGAAGGCGCCGCCATTCGCGCCGAGAGCCATCACCCGCTCTTCCCCCAGCGACCGGTCCAGACCTGCCACGGCATCATCGGCCCCTTCGGCGAGCATCCCAGCCGCATCTGCGGCGAAGTGAGTTTCGCGGTCCGCTTTGATCAGCCGCCCGGCGCGCAGGCCGAGCTGCTCGTCAGCGACTGTCTCGCCGCCGGCTTGGCGGGCTACATCGGCCTTTACGGCGACAAGACCAAAGTGACCGACCCCGCAACCGGCAAACCGATGGTCGCGCGGCACTACGACCTCCGACGCGCGGGCAACGGCTTCCGCGTGGATGTCCACGGCGCGACCGGGCACATGGGCGCCATCCGCGAGCGCGACGGGGCGATTACCAAGACGGCCCACCTGGTCCGCAGCCTGGTGGCCTCCAAGGCCAAGCTCGAATCCAGCGCCGGCGGGCGCGTGTGCTTCGAGTTGGCGCAGCGGACACCGCCGGGCCTCAATCACCAATCGCCAATCGCCAATCGCCAATTACCGTCTCTACTCTGGTGCTGGAAGGCGGCCAAGGCTTCGTTCCCACCCACGGCATCAACGAGGTCATGCAGCGCCTGCGCCAGGCCGCCCAGCGCGGCGCGGAGAACTACCTGCGCCGCATTGGCCGGTCCGAGCGCGGAGAGGATGTCCTCACCGTGGCCTACGAGAAGCTGCATAACGTGGCCTTTGACGGCGACCCTGATTCCCCGACCGTCCGCAACGCTATCGCCGCAGCCAGGGCGTGTGACCTGTGGAAGGACGAACCGGTGCTGGGCTGGACGGTCTCGTGTGATGCGCGGCTGTTTGCCACCGAGTATCCCGGAATGCAGGTCCTGACCTTCGGCCCCGGCCAACTCGCCTTTGCCCATTCCGACCAGGAGCAGATTACGCTGGAGGAAATCCGCGCCGCCGCTGAGTTCCTGCCGTGTTCCTGTTGGAGACAGACCGGAACGCTACTCAATAGATTGCGATAGACCAAACTCAACCTCGGGCATCATCGGCGCCGGCGCCGTGGTGCGCGAAATCTACCAGCACCTCTACTTCCACAGCCATTACTCCGGCCTGCTCGACATCTGCGCCGTTGCCGATCCCAACGAGCAATACCGCAACTGGTTCGCCGACCTCGCCGGCATCCCCTCCAGCCGCCGCTTCGCCGACTACCGGGAGCTGCTGGCCAAGGTCAAACTCGACGCCGTCCAGGTCAACACCCCCGACCATCTCCACTGCGCCCCGACCGTGGACGCCCTCAAGGCCGGCCTGGATGTCGTCGTCCCCAAGCCCACCGCGGCGACGCTCAAGGACGCCCACGCGATGATCCAGGCCGCGAAGAAGTCCGGGCGCTTCCTGGGCATTGACTTCCACAAGCGGGAGGATCCGCGCATCAAAGAGGCCGAGGCCCGCTTCCAGAAGGGCCGCTACGGCACCTTCCAGACCGCCGTCTTCTACATGCTCGACAAGCTGTGGGTAGTGGACCCCAACCATTCGCCGCGCTTCTTCGCCTCGCCGGACTTCGCCGAGAAGAACACGCCCGTCTCGTTCCTCACGGTCCACATGGCCGATGCGCTGATGAAGATCGTCAACCTCGTGCCCATCCAGGTCCGGGCGACTGGTTACTCGCAGAAGCTCCCCTCGCTCAAGCCCATCCCGGTGAAGGGCTACGACCTTGTGGATACGGAGATCCTCTTCGAGACCGGCGCCCAGGCCCATATCATTACCGGCTGGGCCTTGCCCAACACCGCCGAAGCCATCACCGTCCAATCCAGCCGCATCATCTGCTCCGACGGCCTGATTGACCTGGGCCTAGACACGCCCGGCCTGCGCGAGGTGCATTCCGACGGCATCCTCGAGGTCAATCCGCTGTTCCGCAACTTCGAGAAGGACGATACGGTCACCGGCTACGGGATCACCAGCCCTGGCCGCCTCTATCAGCAAATCCTCGCCCTGCACAACGGGAAGCTCTCCCTCGCCGAACGCGAAGCCGCCGCACACCCGATCACCCTTGGCTTCTACACGACTCTCGTGCTGGAAGGCGCCGAGAAGAGCCTCGCGGAGGGCCGCAAGCTGGCAGCCGGCGTCACCCTCGGCCCGCCGGTTGATCTGCGCGAACTGACCACGCGCCAACTCGGCCCTGCCGCCGCCAAGGCTTACGGGCTCCACTTATGACCTCACGTGAACGAGTCCTTGCCGCGCTGAACCACCAAGAGCCTGACCGCGTGCCGGTTGACCTGTCGGGACACCGCTCGTCGGGCATCGCCGCGATGGCTTACGCCCGGCTGCGCCAGCACCTTGGCCTGCCCCTTAAACCCATCCGCGTCTATGACCCGGTCCAGCAACTCGCCATTGTGGACGAAGACGTCTTGCAGCGGTTCCATGTGGACGCGGTCGAACTGGGCCGGGCCTTTGCGCTGGAGGACAAATACTGGACCGACTGGGTATTGCCCGACGGCACGCCCTGTTTCATGCCGGCCTGGGCCAAGCCCGACCGGCAGAACGGCGAGTGGGTCCTCCGCTCCACTGTCACAAAGAAGGTCATCGCGCGCATGCCCGAAGGGGTCTGGTATTTTGAGCAGCCAAACTTCCCGTTCCTGGAGCACGAGGACCTGGGCCGGCTCGAAGCCGAGTTCTCCGAAATCATGTGGTCGGGCATCGCCTCGCCGCCCGGGCCGATTGTCGCCGGTCCCGACGGCGCCGCGGTGCTGGCCGAAGGCGCGCGCAAGCTGCGCCAGCAGACCGACCGCGCCATCATCGGCCTGTTCGGCGGCAACCTGCTTGAGTTCGGCCAGTGGTTCTACCGCAACGACAACTTCCTCATGCTGCTGGCCGGTGAGTCCGAGCGCGCCCACCGCTTCCTGGACAAGCTGACTGCGATCCACCTGCGCAACCTCGACTGGTTCCTGGGCGCCGTGGCCGAGCACATTGACATCATCCTGTTCGGTGACGACCTCGGCATGCAGTCCGGCCCGCAGGTCTCGCCTGCTATGTATCGCGAGTATTTCCAGCCGCGCGAGCGCGCCATGTGGCAGGTCGTCAAGCAGCGCGCCCCCCACCTCAAGATCATGCTCCACTGCTGCGGCGGCGTCCGCGAGCTGCTGCCCGGCCTCATTGACGCCGGCCTGGAGGCGATCAACCCGGTGCAGATCACCTGCCGCGGCATGGATGCCGCGGGACTCAAACGGGACTTCGGCTCGCGCATGACTTTCTGGGGCGGCGGCTGCGACACCCGCGACGTGCTTATTAAAGGCACCCCGGCGCAGGTCAAAGATCACGTCCGCCGGCAGGTGGACATCCTGCGTCCCGGCGGCGGCTTTGTCTTCCAGCAGGTCCACAACATCCTGGCCGACGTGCCGCCCGCTAATATCGTAGCCATGTACGATGCCCTGGCGGGCACATGAGCCTGGGTTCAGAACCCGCTGAAGTAGAAAGCTACTGTTGCAGCCGGTAGAACGTTGCCGGGCTGGCCGCGGGCAGCGTGACCTGGAAGACACCGCCGGTTTGCGAAACCGAGTTGGTGACGTTGGCCCAGTTCGATGGCAGCAGGCTTGGGCTGGCCTGCAAGGTGTATCCGGCGGCGTAATTGGTCGGCCAGGAAACCACCACGTTGGCCCCCGCCGGCACGGCGCTGAGTACCGGGCGCGGGAATAAACCATACACGTCAAGGCGGGCGGAGAACGTCGCCAGGTACACCTTGCCATTGGCAACTGTCGGTGGGACGAACTTGGCGAAGTTGCCCACGGCATCGCGGGCGCTGTCCTGTTCCGAATTCCACAGCTCGTTGGTGACGTTCTGGGCGTTGTAGGCGTGAAGGATGCCGGGCTGTACGCTCTGGTTGGCGTCGCCCACCAGTTGGTGGGAGGCCCACAAGATGCCGGTTCCCGCATTGGCGCCGTTAGCCGAGATGGACAGGATGCCTCCAGGCTGGCCGTTGGGCGCCGGCGTCGGGCTTTGCGCATAGGGCGGCAGGACGAATTTGCCGGCGCCTGGGTCGAACCGGTACTGCTGGAGATGGACCGAGGCGGGCCAGATATAGGCAAAGGAACCATCCGGGCCGTCCCACCAGACAGGCCCACCGTGAATCTCATCGGGGCTGACCGTGAAACTCTGCACGATGTTCGTGTCGGCCGTCGTCGAGCCGCTCAACCCGCCCATGTTGTCCCGGTTGACGAGATAAGCCACACCCTCCTTGCCGCCGGAGAAAGCCAGCGTGGTGCCCGGGATCAGCAGCAGCCCAGCCGACCCGAGGTCAAGGTCCCCGGACTCCAAGGTCGGATAGTTATAAGGAGTGAACCAACCGGCGACAGTGAGATTGGTGCCGTTGCGCGTCAGCTTGAGGAAGCTCTCGCCCCGGTTGGTAGTGTTGCGCGGGTCGCCGCTCACACCGACTGTGCCGTTGCCAACGGAAATATAGAGATTGCCGGCGGCGTCAGCGGATGGGGCCTGGCCGCTCATCCAGATGCCGCCATTGACCCCGTTCGGGGTGTCGTTATAGACCACCGCCTGCTGGAGTGTGGTCTTGTCATAACCAATCATCCACCCGTGGTACGGCCCCCAGTCGCAGTGCGACGCCCAGCAGATATAGACAACGCCATTGACCAGTGCCAGGCCCGTCCGCTGGTTTTCCTTTTGCGGGTCGAAGGTGATCATGCCGCCGACGTTGCCACTGCCGGTGCCGGGGATGGCTGCGGTGACGATGACCGGGCTGTTGGGCCGTTCGGCGCCGGTGGTAATGTCCAGGGCGTGCAGGCGCTGGACGAAGTTCGTGCCGAATTCCTTCGTTCGGGCCAGCAGGTAGAGCGTGCCGGTCGCCGGGTCAATTACCGGTGTGGAGACGATGCCGAAGGTGCCGCTGAAATCCTTGTAGTTGCCGCCACAGGCGCCGGTCATGTCGGAGTTCTTCGGCGGGACGACATTGGGACCCAGGAAACTGACCTGCCAGTACGGGGCGATGACCGCCGGGTCATTGGCGTCGAAGGCATACACCGAGTCGTTGACGGTGGCAACGATGAGCAGGTTATGTACGCCATTGCCCGGGAGCGTGACGTTGGTGACAATCAGCGGCTGGGCGTAGATCTGGTCGTCCACGGGCCGGGTGTAGAGCAAACCGAATTGCTTCACGTTGACATTGTCCACGTTGAGGATGGCCTCGTTGAGGTTCTCGCCCGTGCGGGCGTTGTCATTGTGTTGCGTGAAGACCGCCACCGGGGGTGGGTTGGCGGCGCTGGTCGTGAACGCCTCGGAAGGGACCGCCCAAGCCGTGCCCGCTGCGTTGACAGCCTCGGCGGTGAAGTAATAGGTCGAGTTGAGCGCCAGGCCAAAGACCAGTTGTGAGAACAGGCCACTCTGCGGACCGAGCGAAAGGCTGTGCGCCCACGCGGCCGCATTGGTGCCGCCATCCGACGATCCATAGTAGAGCGTGACGGCGGGCGTGTCGTTGCCGGTGGCGAGCACCTGGCCGCGGAGAAGGGCGCTGCTGGCGGTGACACTCGTGGGCGGAAGGTTCGTCACCACCGGCAGAACGGGAAGCGTCGTTGTGAATGCCCGCGAGGGGGTAGCCCACGCGGCGCCGCCTTCGTTGGCAGCCATCGCGGTGAAGTAGTAGGTCGTGTTGGGAGACAGCCCGCCGATGGGGGCGCTGAAGGCGCCGGTCTGATAGCCGAGTCCCGCACTGCTCGACCAGGCGGCGGGGTTCGTGCCGCCGTCTGTCGTCCCGTAGTAGAGAGTAACAGCGGGAGGCTCGCCTCCGGTCGAAGTGACCTGCCCGCCGAGGGTGGCGCTGGAGGCCATCACATTTGCCGCCGACGCAGTCGTCACCGCCGGGGCCTGGACGGACGACGCAGGCAGCCCGCTGAGGGCGTAAATCGCGGTCGAGTTGGCGGCTGGCTTGGCGAAGGTAAGGCTAACCAGCGGCCGGTTGCTGGCGCCGAGCAGCGCATACAGGTCGAGGGTGGTTTGGTAAAACCGGGGGTTGTCCGGCGCGCCGCTGGTGGCGCCGGTGGCCAGGTTAATGCGCTCGACGCCCTGCAAGGCGACATTGGTCGTGTTGAAGAACCAGTCCGGGGCGATATAGGTGCCGGTGAAGGTGCTGCCGTCGTTGAACTGCAGCGTCACATCGGCCGCGATCGAGGCTGCTGCCGCTGCCGGAGTTGGCGAACAGGGCGAGGCGGCTATAGGTCATCGGCGTGACCAGTGTCAAAGTCCCGCTGGTTAATCCGGTATCCGCACTGAGCACCAGGGCGTTGCTGGCAGTATAAGGCTGGAACTGAAAGAGCGTGCCGTCCCCCAGCGCGCCGGTGAAGGCCCCGGAAGCCGGCAGGCCATAGCTCTTGCCCGGCAACCCGCTCTGGTAAAACGCCGTCCCCTCCCCCGTATTGAATTCCTGCGCGGCGCTCGTATAGGGTGGACCGGCGGCGCTGCTCTCGACCACTACATCCCGATTGAAACCGGTCACCGGCTAGGGGGGTCATGTTGGTCGTGGGTGGCGGGGCAGTCAGAACCGTCAAACTGGCCGTGTTCGTAGTAGCGCCGTTGGCGTTGGCGGCGACGACCATCACGTTCGTGTAGTCGCTGCTCACCGGGGGAGTGGTGTAGGTTGGGCCGGAAGCTCCCGTTACCGTCGTGCCGTTGGTGTACCAGGAATAGGAAATCGTCCCCGGCCCGTCGGCCAGCACGGAGAAACTCGCCGTCTGGCCGATTATTACGGTGGTGTTCGTGAGGCCCAGAGTGAAAACCGGCAGGCTTTGGGGCGTATAGACCAGGAAATTGTCCCAGGCATCTATCCCGGCATCCTGGAAGGCGCGGAAGGCGGGAAAAGCCGCCGCGGTCCGGGCGATATCCTGGCCTGTGCGGCTCACGAGGGTGGAGAAAGTGACAATGCTGGTCCCGGGGGTCAGTCCATCGGTGCCGTAATCATAAACGTCGCAGGCGGCGCTCAAGTTGCCGGTCACGCCGCTGGTGTTCGTCAACCCGATCACAAATTTATACCACCGCCCGGCGGCTACCGTTACCGTGCCGAGGGTCGTCTCGGTCACATTGGTGTCGGCGGTGCGGTATTGCTCCCGCAGCGACCAACTCGTCGCGCTGGCCGGCACGAACCGGAAGCTCTCGAACGCCACCCCGGCATTGTTGTTGAAGCCGTTGGTATCCGAGTTCAGCAGCCCAAACTGCACCTTGTTGCCGCTGGTTTGGCCGTTGGCTTTGACAAGCACCGACAGCACGACTGCCGCTCCATTGGTCGAGAAGTCCCAATTGCCGCTCTTGTAGGCGGCTGTCGTATCGCTGCTTTGGAACACGCTGACCTCGCCGCTGTCGCCCGCGCCGCCGGTGGGGCTTTCCATAAACGAATAATTGCCGCCGTTGACGCCATTGCTGTCGTTCCAGGGATTGAAATTGGTCGAGTATTGTCCAGCGGTGTTGAAATCCAGGAACACCGTCTGGGCCGGACATTCCAGCCCCCACAGCCCCAGCCCGGCAGAAAGGCATAAGCCGAGGAACCGGGCCCCGGGGCGACACCTATCCCCCAATCTCCTTACCCTCATCGGCAGTTGGCGGTGGAGGATCGAAGACAAGGAAGACGCACGAAAGGGGGCGGGTTTAGGGGCCGAGCCATTTGGCGGCGGGCGGAGCATGTTGGCAGGCATAAAGGAACTGGATAAATGGTAGCACGGCCTCTTATGTAGTCAAACGAGGTGCCAACCCGTGGCCTGGATAAACCCCGATTAGGCTTTCCGGCAGGAGCCCAGGCACTAAAGTCCCGCCAGGCCCAGGCTGCGGATAATGCGTTCAGCTATCGCGCGCCTGCGTTCGGGGGTAACACTGCCGCGGCGCCTGACCAGTTCACTCTTGGGCGCCGCATACACCACGTCGCACTTGCAGAGCGTCTCCCAATCCAAGCCGTCGGCCTGATCCAGAATGACCTCATGCACTTCCGGCCGGCGTGAGGCGCGCTGCGTCGAGCAGAGGATGACACAGACGCGCGGTTTGAGCCTTAATCTCTCCTCCGTACCCAGGAGGACTGCCGGGTGTTCGCCCGCATTGGGAAACCTCCAAGTCCAGACTTCCCAGGGTTTCATCAATCGTCCCACGAGGGCCTGCCTTGTGCGGCGGTGGCCGCAGCTTCGATGCGGTCCCAGGCCTTGTCGGCGCGCCGGTAGGCCCTGGTCAAAGCTCCGCGCGGCCACGGATCAATGTTGGTGATCCGAGCCTCAGGGGTGGTTGCTTCGCGCTCGATAACCTCGCGCAGGTGCAGCCGCAACGTGCGCCGGAGTAACTCCCGCTGATTGAAGGGTGTGCGCCGCGCGCCTTCCGCGAGCAGCGCGTGCAGTCGCTTATCCAGGCGGATCAAGAGCGGCATCGTCTTCACGCGGCAAATGTAGCACGACGCACTACATAGGCAAGCCCCTTTTCCCATTCCATCCCGGCCGGCTCTACGCTCTTGGGCGAGACGCCCCTGCCGTCGGTGAGGAAACGGACGAAACAGAGTCGCTCCGGGTCGTGTGAACGGGGGCAAAGGTTCACTTGGGCGGGGCGACGGATGATGATTAACAGCGAAGACGGGACGGCGCGAAGACCGTTTGCGACCAGTGCAACCCTCACCGAATCTCCTTGAAAGCCTCCGCACCAGGGGGTTTCTTGTGTGGTAATGCTGAAAACCGCATTTTTGCACATGCTGGCAGCGGTCGCGCTGCTTTGCCCCGCGCGCGCCGGTGAGGCCGCGCCGGACCGGCCCAATATCCTCTTTATCCTCACCGACGACATGGGATACGCCGACGTTGGCTGCTATGGCGGCCACTTCGCGCCGACGCCCAATCTAGATCGGTTGGCCAAGGAGGGCATCCGGTTCACGCGCTATTACAGCGTGTCGCCGATCTGCTCGGCGTCGCGCACGGGGGCAACGACGGGCATGTTCCCCGCCCGTTGGAACATGACCAGCTACCTCCAGACGCGCAAAGGCAACCGGGCTTGCGAGCAGGCGGATTTCCTCGACCCGCGGGCGCCTTCGCTGGCGCGCACCTTGAAGGCGGCGGGCTATGCGACGGGGCACTTCGGCAAATGGCACATGGGCGGCGGGCGCGACGTGACGAACGCGCCGCTGTTCGCCGCCTACGGCTTCGACGAGCACGTCAGCACTTATGAAAGCCCGCAGCCGGACCCTAACATCACGGCGACCAATTGGATTTGGTCCCCGCAGGACAAGGTGAAGCGGTGGGATCGCACGGCTTACTTCGTGGACAAGACGCTCGACTTCCTGCGCCGGCACAAGAACCAGCCGTGCTACGTGAACCTGTGGCCGGATGACGTGCATACGCCGTGGGTGCCAAGCCAGGAACGCCTGGCGCTTTATACCAACGGGCCACTCCAGGAGCGCAAGTTCCAGGCGGTGCTCGACGAATACGACCGCCAGATGGGGCGGCTCCTCAAGGGCCTGGACGACCTCGGCATCGCTGACCGGACACTGGTCATCTTCACCAGCGATAACGGCCCACTGCCCACTTTTGAGGGCACCCGTAGCGGCCATTTGCGCGGCAGCAAGCTGAGCTTGTACGAGGGCGGCGTGCGGCTGCCTTTCATCGTGCGCTGGCCTGGGCATACCCCCGCCGGTCAGGTGGACAACCAGACCGTGCTCGCGGCGACGGACTTGTTCCCGACTCTTTGTGCGATCGCCCGCGTGCCGCTGCCGCAGGGCGTGAACTTCGACGGCGCAGAACTTGAGCGATGTTTTCTCCGGCAAGCCGGAGAGCCGCAGCAAGCCGATCTTCTGGGAATATGGCCGCAACGACTATTCCTTCGCCTACCCGAAGGGCCGCGATCGCAGCCCCAACGTGGGCGTGGCCGAGGGCCAATGGAAGGTCGTCGTCAACGCCGATGGCTCGGACATGCAGCTTTTTAATCTGAAGAACGACCCCGACGAGACCGCCGACGTCGCCCGGGAACACCCCGACGTGGCCAAGCGGTTGGAGGGGAAGGCATTGGCCTGGCGCCGCTCGCTCCCGAAGCTGCCTGCTCAAACCCCGGCCCTCACGCCGGATAAAGACCCCAGGTAAGTAGGGCGCTTGTTAATACCACCATTTCGGGCAGCCCCAGGCCGGAAACCCGAAGCCCGAAACCCGAAGGCCGAAAGAAGGCCGAAGTCCGAAACCCGAAAGGCCAACCCGCGCCTGGGCCTGCGACCCAGCCGGCAGCGGCTCAATCCGCGCTAAGAGAGGCGCGAGAGCAGCTTTCGGCCTTCGGGTTTCGGATTTCGGATTTGGGGCTTGGCGGTTGGTGGACTGTTGAGATGCCCCAGGTAAGCGTCCGCCGAAAAAAGGCTTTATTGTGTGCGGCCAAAACCAGTAAACAGGGAGATGCAATCATTCGATACCGTTCGTGGGAGCCGCCTCTTCCCCACCTTGATGCTTATTGCCTCTTTCGTCGCTGCCTGCTGCGTGTGCACACACCTGCGGGCCGAGACGGGAACCGCCAAGCCGCCGCCGGGGTTCACTGCCTTGTTTAACGGCACGGACCTCACCGGCTGGCGCGGGGGAGACACTTCGATCCTCGGAAGCTGGAAGCGATGCCCGCCGACGGAGCGCGAGGCGCAAATCGCCAAGTGGACCGCTTCGATGAAGCCGCACTGGCACGCCGAGAACGGCGAGTTGGTCAACGACGGCCAGGGCGCTTACGCGACCACGGAGAAGGACTACGGGGATTTCGAGTTGCTGATCGAGTACAAGACTGTGCCGCGGGCCGATTCGGGCGTCTACCTGCGCGGCTGCCCGCAGGTCCAGATCTGGGATTATACCGAGAAGGACAAATTCTCGCTCGGCGCCGACAAAGGGTCGGGCGGGCTTTGGAACAACAGCCCGGGCGCGCCGGGCAAGGACCCGCTGGTGCTGGCGGACAAGCCGTTCGGCGAGTGGAATTCGTTCCGCATCATCATGGTGGGGGCGCGGGTGAGCGTCTGGCTCAATGGCAAGCTGGTGGTGGACCACGCGCTGATGGAGAATTACTACGACCGCAAGACGCCGTTGCCGCCGAAAGGCCCGATCGAACTCCAGACGCATGGCGGGGAAATCCGCTGGCGCAATATCTTCATCCGCGAGATCGGGCCGGACGAGGCGAACCGGATTCTGGCCAGCCACGGCAACGAGGGTTTCAAGTCCATCTTCAACGGCCGGGATTTCGCCGGCTGGGCTGGACCGACGAATAACTACAAGGTCGTGGATGGGGCGATCCAGTGCCTGCCGCACAAGGGCGGGACGATTTACACGACTGACGAATACAGCGATTTCATGGCGCGGTTGGAGTTCAAGCTGCCGCCCGGCGGCAACAACGGCCTGGCGATTCGTTATCCCGGCCACGGGGATACGGCTTACGACGGCATGTGCGAGCTGCAGGTGCTCGACGACAACTACGAGAAGGCCACGGGCCAGCAGATTGATCCACGCCAGGCGCACGGCTCAGCTTACGGCATGGTCGCCGCCGCGCGCGGGTATCAGCACCCGATCGGCGATTGGAACTTCGAGGAAGTGACCGTCAAAGGCTCAAAGATAAGGGTGGAGCTGAACGGCACGGTGATCCTGAACTGCGACCTGTCCACAGTGCATGATTACCTGGCGAACCATGCCCATCCCGGCAAGGACCGCACCACAGGCCATTTCGGCTTCGCCGGCCACAACGACCCGGTGGCCTTCCGCGACATCGAGATCAAGCCGCTCTGACCAGAACGGAATGGGGGAAGGACGGGAGATTGGAATAATGGAATAATGGAATGATGGAACCTGACATTCCATTATTCCACCATTCCATTATTCCATTATTCCACCATTCCATTATTCCACCATTCCATTATTCCAATCTTCCATCCTTCCGTTCCCCGCTCACTCGCGTGCGTGGCGGGCGGGGCGGATCACCGAGATGTCGGGGAAGGGCTCGCCTTTGCGCCAGGCATGGAGGACGTTGTCAACGACACCTTGCTGCAACGCCTGCCAGTAGAGCCATTCGGAGTCGAAGCGCATTAAGGCGCTCGGGAGCCGGTAGGGAGTGGATTCCTCGAGCCAGGCGCGGCGGTAGGGTTCTTTGAGGCCCATGATGGTTTCCCGCAAGTCGGCCAGCATGCCGTGATCCTGGGCGTTCATCTGGATGCCAATGTAGAGCGTCACGAGCTTGGGATCGGGATTGGCCTTGAGGTCGCGGAAGTAGCCCGCCCATTCGACAGCATAGAGGCTCTTCATGCCGAGGTAATCAAACAGGCGCGCGGCGAATACCAGGCTGTTGAGGGTGGGATCTTTCGGGGCGAGTTGGCGCGCGCGGTCGAGGCGGTCGAGGGCGTCTTCGGCGAGCAGACGCGCCTGGTGCAAGCCGGTCCGTTGCGTTTCAAGGTGCGCCAGATAGTGGGGGTCGAGCGGCTCACGCCATAAGGCATGCTGGGTCGTGCTCTGCAGCGCCCTCTCGAACATCTCCTCGACTGTGGCCAGATCTTCGAGCGCGGGGCCGACCTCGGCGGCAACGGCTGGCGGATACATCTGTGCGGCGTAATCGTTGAGAAAAGTGTCCCCGTTCACCGGCTCGGTCTGCCATCCGGCCACGGCGGCGAGCGCCAGGCCGGGCAGCGACTGGCGGTAGAGGGTTTGGGCGTCGTCGGTCCAGCCGGTAGTCAGGATGCCCAACGTCTTGTATTTCCTGCCGCTGGCGACGAGTCCGTTGATGTTCTTAAACGAGCGGTGGTAGTCGGGGAAGATCTCGTTCCAGTTCCAAACGCCTGGGGCTACCACGGTCGGGACATTGGCCTTGGCCAAAGGCTCGACGTAGGAGTCGTAGTTGGTGAATGCGTCGTACACCCACGGGACGGCGATGACGCCCCCGGGCAGTTGGTTGATCAAGTCGGGATGAGCGGACAGGGTGCTGGCGCCGGCGTGGATGTCGGCCCAAAACAGGAGCCGCTTGCCGTGACTCTGCGCCGCACTTGCCACATGCTGGAGCACGCCGACGAAGGTCTGGAACGGGTCCTTGCCCGGCTCCATGCCGATCTTGCCCAGCGACCACGGCTCGTCAAAGCCGACGTGATACCACGGGCTGGGGAAGAGCTTGGCGGTCTGCGCCACCCAATCGTCCAGGACAGCCAGCACGCGCGGGTTGCGGGGGTCGAATTCATCGCCGTAGCGGGGCAGGCCGAGGTCGGCGAACTTCTCGACGCGGAACAGGTCGTGCATGTGGCCGTAAAGCTCCATGCAGGGGACGACGTCAATGTGGCGCTGGCGGGCGTATGCGATCACCTGCCGGACCTGGTCGCGCGTGAAGCGGGCATCGGGATTGACGGCGGCGTAGCCCTCGAAGGCGATGCTGGCTTCGGAATAGAAGTAATACTGGTTGGCCTTGAAGCGGGCCAGCAGATCGAGCTGCCGCTCGATCTCGGAAACCCGCAGCAGTTGGCCGTGGCTGAGGTCCATCATGAATCCGCGATACGCCAGCGCCGGCCAGTCGCGAACCTCAGCGGCGGGAAGTGCGGCTTGGGAGCCTGTGCCTTCCACCATTTGCAGCAGGGTCTGGACGCCGTAGAACAGGCCGGCGGACGAGGCGGCGCGGATCTCGGCGCCTTGCGGGGTCACCTTGAGGGAATAGGCCTCGCGCGAGTCGGGGCCGGTGGTTTCGTGGTCGCCGGGCAAGGCGCCGCCGGTGCCGGTGCGAATGAGCAGGATGGAGGAACGCGCTTTCTTGCCTTTCCGGATCGGAACTCCCATCCCGGCAACTTCGGACAGCCGCGCGGCCAGTTCCTCGGCGGCGAAGCGGTCCTCGTCAGTGGGCGTCATGGCGAAGCGGATGGACAGGCCGTGCAGGGGCAACATGCCGGCCCCGTAGTGCACTTCCTGGGGCTGGGGTAGCAAGGGGCGGTGCGCGGCGGATGCGCCGGCGAGGGAGACGGTGACGGCCAGGATGATGAGAAGGGTGTGGGGGAAGCGGCTCGGAAGGAGTCGGCAGGCATCGCCCTGGCGGCGCGCGTGGGGTTGATTAATGCAGCACATACGGGTTGAGTGTGTTCACCGAGAGACTCGCGTCAAGGGCGGAACGGAACCCGCCTGAAAGGCGCAGATAATACTGGCAAGGGCGTTACCTCGGGCAGGGCCTCCGCCGTCACCCGAAGGTCTTCCCGTTCCAGCCCCAGTTGGCAGCCGGGACGTCGGTGAGGCTGAGGTAGTGTCTCATTTAGTTCCTGATGCAGAGAGCGCGGACGATACGGGCCTTGATCAGGCCGGCGAACTGGATGTGGCCGGTGTAATACCATCCCAGGTGCTGGCCGCAGCCGTCGCACTGGCAATACGACCAGGCGTAGCCGGGGAACCACGTGTGCTCAAGAGTCGGCGCTCCGGTCTCCTGGCATCCGAGGGTTTGGGAGAAGGTAATGATCTCGAAGCGAATGTGCTCGGGATTGGCGAAGGCGAACTCGTCCTTGCCGTTGTAGGGGAACCGGTCCTTGTCGCTGGCGACGCGGTTTTGGCACCAGGCGCAGAGCCAGTCATTGGCCGTATCGGCGGGAGCGGTCGCGGTACTTGCGGTCGGCACCGCCTCAACAGCAGGCAGCACCAACATGGGCCCTGGTTCCGTTCCAGCCGGCCCGGCGATGGGCTCGACTTCGACCCCTCCGCGCGCGAATGGGTTCGCTTTCATGGCTGTTTCGCGTCGAACACCACCGTAACTCACCGGAGGAGAGTCTGGCAAGGCGGGGGTGTGAAGGGTTGGGGGTTGTAAGAGAACTCTCCTTCCGGCTACCAATACGGGTAGAGCGGAAGACGCGATGCTAAACGAAGACCCCGAAACGCTGTTCAAGACCTGGCTCCGCGAGTATGGCGGGGTGGTGCTCAAGGTGGCGCGCGCCTATACGTTGACGGCGGAGGAAAGGGAAGACCTGGCGCAGGAAATCCTGCTGCAGGTCTGGCGCTCTTTGCCACAGTCATGGAAGTGCGGCGGAACCAGAAGACGTTCAACGCGATGATCTTCTGGCGCGATGTGCGCGAAGTCGGCGTGAGCCTGGTGATGGTGCCCGTCTGGTGCTACCTGGCGGCCAAGTTCTCTCTGCCCTGGACGTGGTATCTGGGAGTTCCCGCGCTCCTGTGGGTTGCCGGCTTCATGCTGGTGGACCGGCTGCGGCACACCCGGCGGCCGCCCGGGCCGGGGGAGCCGCTCAGCCGGAGCGTGGAATGCTCGCTCGACCGGGTCGAGCATCAGATTTGGCTGCTGCGCAATGTGCTCTGGTGGTATCTGCTGCCGCCGGGCCTGGCGATTCTGGCCTTCTTCGGCCAGGTGGGGTGGATGACTCGGGAGGGCGGTTGGAGCGCAATCCTGGCGACTGTGGGGATGGTCGCGGGAGTGGGCTTCGTCTTCGCCGGCGTCTATTGGTTGAATCAAAAGGCCGTTCGTTCCGAATTGGAACCGCGCCGGCAGGAGTTGCAGGCGCTGCTCGCGAGCCTCAACGAGGCAACCGAGGTTGGCAGCCCTGCCATTCGTCATGGTAGTGTTACTCCTGAATCCAAAAGAACAAAGTCTATGCGCATCCTGGGAATTGTTTTGCTGTTCGCCGCCACGGCGGCTCTTTCGCTGTGGGCGTATCACGCCGGGGAGCCTGCGCCCTTCAACGCCGGCTATTGCCCGGCAGCGGGCGATCCGGCAGTGACGAACCTGCTGGCGCCGATTCGGGCGAAGTATCAGGTGCCAGCAATGGCCGCCGCACTCGTGACAAGCAAAGGACTCGTCGCTGTCGGAGCGGTCGGCACGCGTAAGCGGGGAACCGAAGTCCCCGTTACTCTAAATGATCAATGGCATCTTGGCTCAGACACCAAGGCCATGACCGCCACCCTGGTGGCGAAGCTGGTGGAGCAGGGGCGTCTGCGGTGGGACAGCACTGTGGCGGAGATTTTCCCCGACTCGGCGGCGGGCTTTGACCCCGAGGCTCGCGCCATCACCGTTCTCCAACTGCTGTCCCATCACTCCGGCCTGCAGCCCAATCCGGACCTGGTCGTTTATGGCGGAGCGGACGGCGCCAAGGAGCGGTTGCGGGTAGTGAAGGACGTGCTGGCCAAAGCCCCGCAGCATAAGCCGGGCACGCATTACGAGTATTCCAACCTGGGCTACGCCATCGCCGGTGCCATCATCGAAAGGATCACCGGCAAGACGTGGGAGCAGGAGATGCAGGACGAGATATTCGGCCCGTTGGGAATGACGAGCGTCGGCTTCGGCGGCACGGGCACGCCGGGCCAGGTAGATCAGCCCTGGGGCCATTTCAGCAATGGGGAGCCGGTGCCCGGCAACGGCCCCGACTATGGATAACCCGCCGGTGCTGAGTCCGGCTGGCCGGGTCCACTGCACGATTCAGGACTGGGCCAAATTCATCACCGACCAACTGCGTGGCGCGCGGGGTGAACCTGCCCTGCTCAAGCCCGCCTCGTACCAGAAGCTTCACACGCCGCCGTTTGGTGGCGAGTACGCCTGGGCTGGCTGGTGGTGGAACGTCCCTGGGGCGGCGGCACGGTCGTTGAACCACGCGGGCGACAACACGATGAACTTTGCCAACGTGTGGGTGGCGCCCCACCGCGACTTTGCCGTCCTGTGCTGCGTCAACCAGAGCGGCGACACGGCCTTTAAGGCCAGCGACGAAGCCGTCGGCGCACTCATCCGGCTGCACGCCTCAAACCGCGCTTGCCAAGCACGGGGCGAAGTGAAATGTTTCGCGGAAGAACGATGACGCTTTATCAGGAAATCCGAAGGGCCGGGAAGGCGATGCACAGCAAGGCAATGCAAGCCACCGACCATCTAGACTTCAACCCGTTGCGGATCGCCAAACGCATGACGCTTCCCCTGGCGGGGAGGACACTGATGTTCGATGGGGAGGTAGCGCAGAACGCCTTCTTCGACTTCTGGTTCCACGAGTACCGGGTCAACGGGAAGTCCCTGGCTGAAAGCGTGGACCCGGTCGCGGCGGGGCTTGACCCTCTCGAGATCGAGGTGCTGGAAGCGCACCGTCAAGCACGCACCTCCTTCCTCGCGACGGAGGCGGTGATGCCCCGCGAGCACCAGATTCGCCTGCGAGACCTCCTGGACCCAGACCGGCCGGCCATGTTGCTCACAGACATGGGATTGAGCGATTCGATGCACCGCCTGGGATCACGGTTGGCCTTGTTCTGCCGCTTGGTGGTTGTGCGGGGTATCACGATGACCAGCGGGTTCAGCTTCGGATTCCAACCCGGGCGAGTGCCTGGCATACTCCAGGCCTATCGGCAGCGCACGAAGCGGGTTGCCCCCGAGAACCTATCCGAGGCCCGGTTTGTCTTCTTCTTTCAGAAGCATCAGCAAATGGGTGTCGAGCAGCAGTTCCAGGACGTCGTATAAAGATCGCCAAGGTCGTCTCCGGCGCCAGCGATCTCCTATTCAAGCTAGCCAGAGCGTGCTGCCTGCGACGTCTTACTCTGCCTGCGTCATGCCTTCAATCTTCTGTCGCCGCGCTCCCCGCCCAATCCGGAATGCGGCCAAATCTTCCCAAACGCGTGAGCTTCACGCTTGACCCACCTATAGCAGGACCACAAACGCCTTTAGTTCAGCCTCTTATCGCTTTGGCATGAGCTATGCCCATAGTCAGGCAAAGCGCGGTCGTCATCCGGCGACTGAGGAGCCGCAGGAGGGACGACCAGGGATTGTCAAACTATGACGGCCTATGAAAACGCTACACAACGAGTCAAGAGCATTCACCCTGATCGAGCTGTTGGTTGTGATCGCGATCATTGCGATCCTGGCAGCATTGTTATTGCCCGCCCTGGCGCAGGCAAAGGAAAAGGCCCATCGCATCCACTGCACCAACAACCTGAGACAAATCGGGCTCGGCCTGAGAACCTGGGCGATGGATTTCAACGACCGGTATCCCATGCAGGTGCCGGCCACCGAAGGCGGGCCGCCGAACCAGGCAGCGTTCAGCGTGTCGCCCTACGGAGCGGCTTACACGTATCAAGTCTTCGGCGTGCTCTCGAATGAGTTGACCACGCCGAGGCTGCTGGTCTGCCCGTCGGATGAGCGCACGGCGCAAACCAACTTCAACATGCTCGCGGGCAGCTCGGCGGCGGGAGCTTACCTGGCCAACGCGAACGTCTCGTTCTTCATCGGCAAGGACGCGGTGGACACCAACCCGCAGATGCTGTTGGTGGGGGACCGCAACATCGTCGGCCGGGCGCCTGGTGGCAATCTGCCCAACCCCATCCCTGGCGGCGGGTATGGGAATGTCGGGGCCGTTGCCCTGGGCACAAACTTCAATGCGGTCACCGAGACACCGGCCTGGACTGACAAGGTGCATCACGGAAAGGGCAACGTGCTCCTGTCGGACGGGAGCGCGCAGCAGGTGAGCAGCTCGCGTCTCCGAGACCTGCTGCGGAACACCGGCGATAACAGCGGTTCACCCGCCTCGCCTGGACCCAATACCATCCTATTCCCTAACTGACTGACAACAACCCAGTTCAGTTGCAGAAGCATACAATCCCGATTCGGCGGGCCGGGCCTCGGGTCCGGTCCGTCTTGGTCCCGTTGGCCTGTGTCCATCTGTGGACCGCCTCAAGCAGGGCACAACCTCTCGCCAGACAACCTCGTGCCGGGTAAACTGAAGGCATGGTGTACCAACAAGAGATTCAACTCCAGACCTCCGGCCACCGGCAGATGCACGACCTCACGAGTGAGGTTGGCCGCATCGTGAGCGAGTCCCGGGTGCGCCGTGGCGTCGCGCACATCTTCAACGTCGGCAGCACCGGCGCTGTGGGGACGATTGAATTCGAGCCCGGCCTGCAGCAAGACCTGCCCGCGATGCTCGACAAGCTGTTTCCGCCCAGCCGCGATTACGGGCACGAGCAGGCCTGGCACGATGGCAATGGCCACTCACACTTGCAGGCCACAACCCTCGGCCCGTCGCTTACGGTGCCGATCCAGGAGGGCAAATTGGTCTTGGGCACCTGGCAGCAGGTCTTTCACCTCGAGTGCGACATCAAGCCGCGGCGCCGCACGATCGTGGTCACCGCGATTGGGGAATGATGACATCAGCTTTGCCGCGCGGACTTGCGGAGGTTGAGCAACACGCTTACGAGGCTCGCGGCGGCATCCGCCTGGTGAAGCTGCTCAAGTTGGCGGAGGGTGTATTCGTAACCGGCCTGGATGATACGGTCGCGGGCGTCGAACTCCAGAGTGCCGAACTTTCCCACCGGCGGTGCCAGGCAAAGGTCGGCGGCCTGCCGCACGCGCGCGGCACGCTCGGTGCTCGGGGCAGCGACGGAAGCCATGAGGATATCGAAAATCCCGGGCACCTGGGAAGCTCTGCCGGAGCCGAAGACGCGAGTCTTGAGAGCCTGCCACGGCGAAGGCATCCGGGGAGATTGGACGCGCAGGTTACCCGCGCGCTGCACATCCACCACAATGACCGCGCCGCCGAACATTTCGCGCATGACGTCGCCGGGCAGGTTGTCCATCAGACCACCGTCCACCAGCAGGTTGTCGGCCTCGACGACGGGCGACAGGATGCCCGGAAGGGAGATGCTGGCGCGGACTGCCTTGCGCAACGAACCTCTTTGGTGGATGTGCATCTGGCTGGTGGTGAGGTTGGTGGAGATGCAGAAGAACGGCAGCCACAGATCTTCGATGTTGACGGTGCCGACCAAATCTTCCATCGAGCGTTCCAGGCGGCGATCGTTGACCAGCGAGATGAGTGGCAGGGTATATCGCTGGAAAGGCTTGTGGCTCAGCAGGCGCTCCCAAAGGAGGCGCGCGATTTCCGCGGCATCCCAGCCGAGCGCGCAAGCGGCGGCGATGGCCGCGCCCATGCTCGTGCCCCCGACCGCGTCAATCGGGATGCCCACCTCCCGGAGCGCCCGAATCACGCCGATGTGAGCCAGGCCCCTGGCCCCGCCGCCGCCCAACGCCAGGCCGATCGTGCAGCCCGCCAACGACCGTGCCAGACGGGCCATGTCCGCCTCCGAGCCGAGCCGGAGTTGTTCGTGCTGGTCCGCCGCGGTGGCCGAAAGCCAAGCCGCGCTCCCGCTGGGCAACTGGCAGTCCGCCGGGTGGAGCAGCACGAGTTTTCGGGGCGCCCGGCCCACGGTATGGGTGCGGGGAACCAGGAATTCAGGGAGCGGTTCCGAAGGGCACTGCTCATGGGCCAGGGCGACGAGCAGCACCCTATCCGCGTGCCGGACGCAACGCTGCGTCCAGGCTGAAGAAGGCCCGCCGGTTTCAAACACCACGAAGTGGTGGGCGTCCTCCAGGTCGTTGAGCCACCGGGAGACTTCGTTGCCACGCTGATCCTGCTCCGGGAGGTTGGCGGCTCCGGCGCCGAATTGCTCCTCTACTCGTGAGGCGGGGAGGTGCAGTGCCGTGCCGAAGTCTGACAGGCTGTGAACCAGGCTGGCGGTGAAGAGAGTGGTGTCAACGCCCGCCGATACGGGAACCACCGCGATCGTCGAGACTCCCCTCTGGGGCGATTCCAGCTCATGATGCCGCAAGCGGCTCACTACTCCCCGCCCCAGCACCAGCAAGAGCTGCGGATGCGCGGTGGCGGCCTGAAGGAAGGCGTCGTGTGACAGGATCGCAAGGCAGGAGTCGCGCAGAGCAATGATCGTCGCGCTGCGAGGGGCGCCGGTGATGAGGCCCATTTCGCCGATGGATTCGCCGGCCGCGATTTCATTGAGCACCTTCACCGTGCCATCCGGTTTCTGCGTGATGGCCCGCAAGCGCCCGCTGACGACTATGTAAAGGCTTGTGCTGGGATCGCCTTCCTGGAAGAGCACTTGGCCGCCGCGCAGATTGACCCAATCTACGTCGCGCGTGAGGGCCGCGAGCAACCCCTCGCTGCTGGCCGGATCAACGCCGGAGAGAAACCGCTCCCGCAGGACCGACTGGAATTTAGCCGTGCCATCTTGCATAGGTTCCTTCTACAGCCAATTGCCGATGATCAAGAAGGGCGACCAGTAGGCCGGATGCCGGAACCGCGGGTCCGCCAGCATCATCTTCTGCGCCGCTTGCAGCGCCTGGGCTTTGGTAAAATCAGGATGCTCTTTGAGCTGAGCATAGAATGCGCTCATGGCTTTTTCGGTAGCCTCGTCGTTGATGGACCACAAGGAGGCCAGCGCGCAGCGGGCGCCTGCCTTGATGGCCGCGCCGGCCAGGCCGAGGGCCGCGCGATCGTCGCCTGCCGAAGTCTGGCAGGCGGAGAGGGTAAGCAGCTCAATGGGATGTTCGCCCAGCAGAGAGGGAAGAATCATCTGCTCCAGCGCGTTCAGAGTCAGCCGGCCATCGAAGGTGAGAATAAACGTGCGGTCCAGGTCGGAGCCGAACTGGCCGTGGGAAGCAATATGGACCATGGAATACTTCCCACTGCTCAGCTCGCGATTGAGATTCTCGGTGAGGAAATCCTGGTTGAGGAGCACCTTCCCGCCAAAGGCGGCGTGCACATTCTCCAGCTCCTTCGGCACGGCTTTCAACGCCGGGTATCCCTGGACACTCTCCGAAAGGCCGCACGCCAGCAGCTTGGCCTTCGCCCGGGAGATGGGTTTAGGCTCCATAAGAGTCAGCCCGGGGGAAACCGCAACGGCATAGCGCTCAATCAAATAGTGCTGTCCGTCATACAAGGCGGACATCGGAATCGTGCGCAGCGCGCCGTCCGGCACGAACACCAGCGTATCCACCTTCTGCTCGCGAAGGGCCTGTTCGACCGGCTGAACCAGCCAGCGATACAGTTGCCGGGCCTGCTCCAGGTATTCCTGTGTGTCGGGGTTTTGCAGGTTCACCCGGAACTTGCGGGCTTCCGCGGTGATTTCATCCGCCCCGACCGGGGACTTGAACTGGTGCAACCCGCCGGGCAACGTCACCAACAACTCCGTCCGGTCGGGCAGCGGAATGACATAGATGACCGCGGCGTGGCCCGCCACCGCCTCCAGGGGCTTGACCTTCGCGCTCAGCAGGCTGACGCAGTCATCCTCATAGAAATAGTCTTCGATCTCGGTGGACTTGAACCGCTCAACGGTGTTGCGCGCTTCGATCAAACACTTCATCCGCTCCCCGTCGGAGGCAGCCGCGTCGGCCTGGCGCAACAGCAGGTCCGCCAACTCGAAATACACCTGCCCGGACGACTCCCGGAACGACTTCCCGTCGGCGCGCATGGTGTCGCTTACAGACAAATCGCTGCGGACCGACTGGAGCATCTGCACGGCAAGGCGGTAAGCCGTGAGCGCTTCCGCGGGTTTGTGTTGGTCCCGCAGCAACTGACCCGTCTGCCACTCCCACTCGAATTGGGTCTCGCGTTGGCCTGCTTTCTGGGCCTGGAACAGCGCCTTCTGCGTCAGGGCCATGGCTTCCTCGAGCCGCCCTTGCTTCTGGTAGAGCTGTGCCGTGTAACCAGACGCGTAGCTGGCCGTGCGCAGATCCCCCAACTGGGAGGCGAGTTTCCCGGCCTGCTCCAACGCCTTGAAGGCTTCGAGCGAAAGCGCCTCCTTTTCCGTCGGTAATTGGTCGGCGAGGTCCGCATACAACTTACCCCAGGAGACGAGCAGAAAGGCCTTGTCGCGGTCTTCGGCGAGGGTGCTCAAGTTGGTCCGGGCTTCCTGTCCGGTCGCCTGGGCTTCGGCGAAGTCGCCTTTGACAAAGTGGCCCCTCGCCTTGTTGAGCAGGATCTTGGTGAGGCGCAATTGGTCTCCGGACTTCTCGGCCAGCGCGATGGCCTCGTCATAAAGCGCCAAGCCCTCGCGCGAGAAGACGGGGTGGGGAATTTCACCGCGCACATTGCGCAGGTTGCCCAGCGCATCGCGTTGCAGCTCCGGGGGCGTTGCCAGGCGCTGGGAGATCAACAGGTTGCCCATGTTCTGCAGAATCCCGATTTGGGCATTGGTATCACCGAGGCCGCGCGCCAGTGTGAGACTTTCTCGCAGGCAAACCTCCGCCTGTTTCAAGCGGCGCGAGTAAGCACATGCGTTGCCCAGGGCGGCCTTGGCTTTCATCAGGAACTCGCCTGAAGGCACGGATTCGGCGAGCGTCACTGTCCGCTCCAGCAAGTCAATTGCCTGGCAATACTGGCCCAGGGCCTGGTAAGTCGCCGCCAACCCCAGTGCAGCCTCGATCTGGCCTTCGCGCTGGCCGCCGGCTTCGCAGCGGGCCATTACCTTCTGGAAGACTGGAAGGGCCTGCTCGTAGTGGGCCTGTTTGAACAATGCGAGCCCCTGTGCGAGGGAACCCTCGCCGGCAGGTTCTGCAGCGCGACCAAGAAGTGACCACGCCATGAGGACCAGGAGGAGGATAACCGGGGCGGGGACGGCTCGTCCCCGTGTTTCGCGCAGCCTGGGGCAGTCGGGGACGATCGTCCCCGCCCCGGTTCATGGAGAGATTGGTTACGTTCGCAAGGTCCGTTCCCCCTCACCCCTGCCCTCTCCCTTAGGGAGAGGGAGACAGCCGAGCCCGCTCTCGATAATACCGACATGCTCGAATTCTCGGCAGGCCGGGCCGACTGTTCTCCCTCTCCCTAAGGGAGAGGGCAGGGGTGAGGGGGAACGGACCTTGTCAAGCCAGACGGTACACCAGCGAAGGGGGGATGCGGGAAGGGAACATCCAACATCCAACCTCCAACCTCCAACATCCAATGGCTTGGGGTTGGGCAATGACCGAGTGTTGGAAGCCGGGTATTGGATGTTGGATGTTGGAGGTTGGAGGTTGGATGTTCCTCTTTCCTTCATAACTGCTCTCCTCCTTCCAACGGCAAATCATATACCGGCAGGAACGAATCCGGCCGGGCTGCCACCCCTCCTTTGCCTCGGACAATCAGGCTGTTGGCGCGCGGGTTCCTGCGCGCGCAGCCTTCGCGAATCTTGCTACCCTCTTGCAACGGGGCAATAGGGAGGGCGCTCAGGCTGTTGGCGAAGTCCACGGCGGACTGGATCGAAACCGTGCCGGGCTGAGCCGAGGGATTGTAAGAGATGGCGGTAATGAGCGAGTTGCCCATCTGGTACATAAAGTCGGCAGTGATACTGATGTGCCCGCCGTTGCCGGTGAGAGCATCGGCGTCCAGAAGACTGTCAACCATCCCGAAGATGTGCGGGTCAATCGTGATGTTTCCCCCGTTAAGGCCCGGCAAAAGCGCCCACCAGGCTGTCTGTGCAAAACGATCGAGTTGGGAGCACTTAGCGTAATGGTGCCGGCATTCCCCGCGCTCGAATCCACTCGCACGAATGAGTTGGCCACAGTGATGGAGTCTCCCGACTGAATCGTAATGTTGCCGGCATCGCCTTGATTGGCCTCGCATTCGATCTGGCCGTTGACCAAGCTCAATTCACCAGCCTGGACCGTGATGCTCCCCGCGCGGCCGCCAAGCGCGGCAAAGGAATGAATGCCCGCACCGCTGAACGCTTGCGCTCCCGCAATCTGCAACTGCCCGGCCTGCACGCTCACCGTCCCTCCCGGGCCATCCCCAACGGAGGCGGCCTGGAGTTGACTGTTTCCGGCGATTAGCAGGGTCCCGGCATTCACGATGACATCGCCTCCCTTACCGGTAGAACCCGAGCCTGTCCCTGCGCTGACAGCGGCCGTATCAGCCAGCGACATCGTGGCAGCCGTGATGTTCACATTGCCCCCGGCGCCGTTGCCGTAGGTGGTTGTGCTGATGAAACCCGAGCCGCGAAGCTCCAGGTCCTTGGCCTGGATCACAATGTCCCCTGCCGCCCCTCCCTGGCTCGTGCCAAATGTAGCGGCATGTATGCCGCTGGAATCCACCAGGCACCGACCGGATACGTTCGAGCTGGATGCTCCCGGCAACCCCCACGCCGAACGAGGTCGAGCCGATGCCTGAACCGTTCAGGAGCGAGAGGTTGTGCGCGGTGATTTGGATGTCGCCACCGTCGCCAGACACGCCGAGTGGCGCAGCGAAGACCAACGCCCCCTGGTCCAGCGTCATGTCGCCGGTGGTGATGGAGATGTTGCCGGCATGACCAGTGCCATCCATGGAGGTAGAGGTGGTAATCTCTCCCGCCCCAGTCAGCGACAAGGTATCTGAAGAGATTCGCACATCTCCACCTGCGCCCGCACCTAAGGTGCCGGCGGAAATGATGCCTTGGTCGAGCGAGATGTCCGTGGCCTGGATGGTGATGTTACCCGCCCGGCCCGCGTCGAGGGCATCGCTGATGATCACACCCCCGTAGTTCGCCGCTAGATCGCCGGTCGTAATGAAGATACTCCCCGCATCGCCGGAGCCAAGCGAGGCGGTGTTAATCCGCGCATCCGAGGCCGGCCCAGCCAGGGACAAACTATCGGAAGTAATCCGCACATCCCCGCCCGCGCCGCCGCCGGATGTGGTGGCGGCTATCTCGCCCTCGTTGAGCACAATGTCGGTCGCCTGAATAGTGATGTCGCCCGCCCGGCCGGCGCCAAAGGTGTCGCTGGTGATCTGGCCGCCCGGGTCCAGCGTTAATTTGCCGGTCGTAATAGTAATCTCACCAGCCGCGCCGCCGCCCGAGGCGATGGTACTAACCCATCCCACGTCGTTCTGTCCGCTAACCGACAGGGTTTGCGAGGAGATCTGGACTTGCCCACCCGTGCCGGTCCCGTCGCTGCCGGCGGAGATTGCGGCACTGTCCACTTGCACGTCGCCGGCTTGGAGGGTCACGCTGCCGCCAGGGCCAGCCGCGCCGGCGCGGCAGTCGCTCGAGATTTCTGCGCCGCTGAGCACTCGCACCGACTGTGCGTTCACGGTAACGGCTCCCGCCGGCGCCGGGCCGTAAGTGTCCGCCGAGAGGGTTGCGCTGTTTTCCAACGAAACCACGGGGGCGATCACGGTGACCCTTCCGCCCGCCCCGGGGCCGTAGGCGTCAGCCGAGATATAGGAGGCGTCTTGCAATAGAGCTGTCGGGGCGTTGATGGCGACGGTTCCACCCAGCCCCAGATCTTGAGCATCGGCGGAAATCCACGCGCCGTTCTGCAATGAGACCACAGGGGCGTTGATGGTAATACTCGCGCCAGCGCCCGAGCCGGCCGCGGTGCCCCAAATGACGCCGCCATCCATACTCAGGGTCTGCGCGGAAATGCTCAGGCTGCCCGCGTTGGCCTGGCCGGTGCTTGCGGCGGTGATGAATCCTCCCGAAGCCAGGCTTAACGTGCCGCGCAAATCAATTTCACTGGCGCCGCCGATGCCGGAATCCAGCGAGTTGTTGGCTATCCCCGCATTGTCGCTCAAGCTCAGGTCCTGGGCGCGCAGCAGGAATCGGCCGCTGGCGCCGCTGCGGCCCGAGGAGAAGATCGAATTCCCCGACAGGGTGATGTTCTCCAGCGCGCTGAAAGACGCGGTGTCCAGCCCATCAATGGGCAACTCGCCGGCTGAAGCAACCGCGGCTACCTGCAACGTCCCTCCCCGCGCTCTGATGGTTGTGCCGTTGGGGGCGGTGGCGGGATCGTTCTTCGCCTGCACCGGGCCGGCGGCTACGGTCAGGGTTTGGCCATCTGGAACTTGCAGGGCGCAGTTGTTGAAGGTGACTCCTGCCGGGCTTTGGCCGGCGGGCGGGGGCAAGAAGCCGAAGGCCGCGGGGCTGGCTACGGTCAGCACGTCATTGGCGGGCGTGCGCGCGTCGAATCGTCCGCCGTCGGCAAAGCGGATGTAGTCGGCGGTGGTCACGGCGAAAGAGCCCTGGACATCCACCGAGGCGTTGGGGCCGAAGAGGACGCCCGCGGGATTAATGAAATAGAAGTTCGCGCCGGGGATGTCGCACTTCAGCAGGCCATTGATGCTCGACGGGCTGCCGCCGGTGACGCGGGAAAAGACGTTTGCGAAGGAGCCTGGGCCGCTGAAGGTAGCTGACTCACCGCTGTTGATATTGAAGGTCTGGAAGCTGTGAAAGAGGTTCGGCCCGCGAGCGGTGCCCAAAGAGGAGGGAATTTGAAAGTTCGGCCCGGTCAGCGCGGTAGCCGCCCCCACCGTGCCGTTGGTGACGATTTGGGCGTCGAGGGAGCCTGCAAACAGGAAGGCGCCGGCAAGCAGGGAAAACATCCAACATCCAACATCCAACATACAACATCCAATGCGAGGCGCCCAACCGGAGGCCGTTGGGTGTTGGATGTTCCCACTCCTCATGGAGAGCACCCACGGACTGCGCGCCCTGCATTGGGACCATGAACCATCCCACAGACGCTGGTGGGCTGGCTCCCCTCTCCTCGGGGAGAGGGGCAGGGGTGAGGGGGAATTCGCGCTTCGGTTCATGGAGAGCCCCCTTTCGCCTCGGCGCATGAATTGGGACCATGAACCTGAGCGAAAGGACGGACCCCTCTCCCCAACCCTCTCCCCTTCTGAAGGGGAGAGGGAGAGCCGACGGCAGTTTGCGTGCATGGTTAGGTTCATGGAGAGCCCCCACGGCCTGCTCGCCCTGCATTGGGACCATGAACCACCCCACAGACGCTGGTGGGCTGGTTCCCCTCTCCTCGGGGAGAGGGGTAGGGGTGAGGGGGAATTCGAGCTCCGGTTCATGGAAAGAGCCGGCCTGGGGCCGAACAAAGCCTTTCCCAGATTCATTCTCATAATCCTGAGCCTTTCTGCGTCATACTCGGTTTCAAAACGCCCACACCGTCAGCCGAAAATGGATGCCGTCGTCCTGCAAATAGTGGGTCGTGTAGGCAATATCACGGAAAGCATAACCCCAAAAAAGGCTGGCCGTGACGTTTTTGTGGGGCGTGAGGATGACGCCCATACCCGCGCTGCCGATGTCATCAAACGGGGCGGCTGGGCTGTCATTATTGCTGCCCAGGCCCCAGTCCACAAACGGCGCCAATTGGATGATGGGGCGCCCAGCTTTACCCTCCCAGATCGGGACGTGAAATTCGGCGGTGCCCATGACGCCTTTGTCCCGGACCATCGTGTTCTCCCGGTAACCCCGCACGGTAGTGGCGCCGCCGATGGCGAGCTGCTCGATCGAGAGCAGCGGGTCTTCAGTGTATTGGCCGGCGACGCGCAGCAGGAGTTCGTTCTGCGTATTCCACAGCCGCCGCAGGTACTGCACCTGGCCGATGAGCGAGACGAAACGGCCATCCGGGCCGCTGGGGTTTTGGGTGGCGTCGAGGACGTCTATGCCCCAATTGAGGGTGAGGCGGGCGGCGAAGACATGCCGGGTGTCCCGATCAATGAACTGCCCAGCCAAGCGCAGCACCGAATCCACCGATTTGCCGTCCTGCGCGCCTGGCGAAAAAGAATAGGGCGTTCCCAACAGATAGGTTTGATCAGACCGCCGTTCGCCAGTCAGCGATAGTGAAACTTCGCGAGTTGGCGTTCGATAAAGCGGCTGCGAGATCGAGACACCATAACTTTCCATTTCGCTCGTAATGTTCAACGAGGCGAAATCCGCTTCGAGCACCGAGGCGCTGCTGCGGCTGTACGCCGCGCCGAGGGCGGTGTCGCGGGCAGTGAACGGAAAGGAGTAGCTGGCGGCAAGGTCATCCGCCTCCAGGAAATAGGGGTCCTGCATTCCATCGCCGGCACTCCGGGCGATCCCGTAATCGAAGACGAGCGGGTCCCCATTTCCAGTCAGGCTGTCGGCGTGGAGCAAGGCGCTGATCTGCTCCGGGCCGGTGGTTGGGGGCTTGTCATTGGCATACGTCAGGCCGACGTGATAGGGGAACTTCTCCTTGAGGCTGACGTTCATGATGGCCTCACCCGGAACAGCGCCGGGCTGGATTTCGGCGTTAACCTGCTCAATGGGATAATCCTCTCGCCAGAGCTGAAGGGTATTCCGCACCTCGTTGGCATTGAGCGGGCTGCCGCCGTTGGCCATCAGGCGGCGGGTATAAAACCCTTTCCTCAGCCAGCGGTTGCCTTGGAGGCGGATGTCCGTCAGCCGGCCCTCGACGATCTTGAAGGTGAACACGCCGCCCCTGGCATTCGGCTCCTCGATCACAGCGCCGGAGTTGACGTAGCCGTGATTGACATACCACAAGGTCAGCGCGACTCGCGCGGCTTCGAGGTCCAGGCTGCTGAGCGGGCGGTTGGTGTAAGTCTGAACGACCCGTCCCAACTCCGTCGCGGAAAAGGCCGTGTTGCCCACGAAGCGGAACTCCCTGACGACGTTGGTATTAGAGGCGCGCAGAGCCGCGAGATCGGCTGAGTCCACCGGAGGCAGCGGAGCGCCGACGGCGCAAAGGGCCAGCAGCCAGAAGCTCGCCATAAGGTATAATACACCTCTGAGCTCAGAACCTTTGTTGCTGAGAATTCTCATGGCCGGCCCCAGATTCCGACCGACTCTAGAGAGGGCAAACCGATAAATCAACCCGGATTTTCACCTGGCCGCAGGCGCAGGAAGCTTCTTAGTTCTCGGTTTCTTTGCCTCCTCAGGCTGACCTCAATGCCATGGCGCTAGTGCGGCGTCTCACAATTGCCTGTACAGTTGGGATCCAAAGCGCCAGAGGACGGGCGCAGGTCAGAAGCGTTTGTTGTAGTCCTCGTGAGTGCCGATCCACTCCCAGAGGAACACGGGACCGCTGAACTTGCCCACGGCGCGGTAGCGGTTGCTGACGCGTGCCGACCAGTTGGGTTTGCCAATGGGTTTGAAGTGCAGCGAGGGATGGAAGGCATTGGCCGACCAGAGGCGGTAGCTTTTCTGGGCCAAAAGCCTGGCATCCGCAGGCAACGAGCGGTAGAGCCGCCAGAATTCAGGCGTGCCGCGGCCGGGGATGGTCACGGCTCGTGGAGGCCGTCGTTAAGGGGGCGTGTTTGGCCGGCAGCCTGCGCGCTGTCGGCCTCCTGATTGAGGGCGGCGAATTTGCCCGCCGTCGCGTCTTCCCGCATTTGGCAGTCCCACTCGTCATCGGTCCAGCCGCAGAGTTCAGCGGTGATTTGCGCCCGTTCTTCCAGCGAGAGCTTCTGAATCGCCGTCCTGATTTCCTGAACCGTACTCATACTCAGTCACTATGCCCCGAAGTGGTAGTTTTGGCAACGAAGATGGCGCTCATCCCGTCGGCGAACATTCCAACGCCTTGAACGCCGCAGCAATTCTCATTATGGGCTGGATGGGGAAGCCGGGTGAGGGCACCCGGCCTACAACAGCACGGTTTTGTGAATGGTGTAGGCCGGGTGCCCTCACCCGGCGGGCATTGAGAGGGCTATAATGAGAATTGCTGTGAACGCCGCTTGCCCGGATGCGTCATCCCCGGCTAGAGTGGGTCTGGTGATTTATCTCGACCACAACGCCACCACGCCGGTCCTGCCCGAAGTGTTCGAGGCGATGCGGCCCTACTTCTGCGAGGAGTAGGGCAATCCGTCGAGCCCCTGCGAGTTCGGGTCAAAGCTCAAGGGCGTGATCGAGAGTGAAGTCGCAAGAACATGAAGAGTGAAGTCCCAATCCGCACTGGACAAGCCCTGGCCCAGATTGCATCATCAGCTTATAGTTGGAAGGAACGATGACTGCCGCGCCGCCGCCATACCGCATTTCCGGGCACGAGAGCTTTCCGTGCCGTTACACCTGGCTGCCCAAGGCTGTGCGCGGGTTGGAGGGCAATCCCCGGCTTTTTTCAGACGAGGACCAGGCCATGGTGGATTTGGGGCTGGGCAAGAACATGGTTCGTTCCGCCCGCTTCTGGGCGCAAGCCGCCGGAATGGTCGCCCCGGTTTCCCGAAGCGCCGGACATAAACCTACAGACCTCGGCTTGGCTTTGCTCAGTCAGGATGGTCACGACCCGTTCCTGGAGGATATTCGCACCCTCTGGCTTATCCACTGGAAGCTGTCCACGAACGTCCAGAGCCCTCTCTTGGCCTGGGGCTACATCTTTTCGTGGAACTGAATGCCCATCCCGTGAAAACGAAAGGTCCCCGGCGAAGCCCGCGATACCGCCCCGCCGCGAAAGCGCACCGACCGAAGACTGCGATGGGGACCAAACCGACGAGGGAGCAGATTTTCGAATCTCCGCTTCTGTTCGACGAGAAGCGATTCTGGCGCTGGGCCTGCAAACGGTATGGGAAGACGTTCATGAATTGGGTTCGGCACAACTGGGTAACAGCCAGCGAGCGTGAAGTGCAGGTCATGCACAGAGCGTGGATAGCCGCTGGCGGGGCTGCGGACTAATGTCGGGTGCTTGCACGAGCAATCCGCAGGCCGCGCTGGCGTCCGTCGCGCTGCGCTACCCGGAGAAGACCTTCTATCTCGGACAGGTCTTTCAGCACACGACCAACTGCTACAAGCTTGTTTGGTTCCTCGCAATTCTTTCCCTCTTGAGGCGCACCCAGGCTGATGTTCTGGCCCTAGCGGACATACTCACTGAAATGGCCGTGGTCGGCTGGCACCCCGTGTGTCTCTTTCGACTTTCGCTGGGCTGTCAGGACAAGCTCCAACATACAATCCTTGCGATCCAGGGCCATTCGATGCTTGCTCCCAACGAAAAACTGGACGACGTCCGTAGCTTTGTAAACGGATCTCCCGAGGCAAAAGCTCGGCTTGCCTGCTTTAGGCGCTTTGTTCCCACTCGCTTCCTCTCGCCTTGGTTTGCCGACAAGTTGCGCGGCACGGTGGACTCCAGCCGCGATGCTGCAATTCAGCAGTTAGCAAAAGAAAGTCAGATGACTCCCTTCGCCAGCCCATATTGGTTCGATGGCGAGAACATTCGTCTCAATCCCGCTTGGCAGCACTTTCTGACTGACAACATGGCAGTCGTGCAGGCGTTCGTGGAACACCACCTTGCTGTCTATTTGCAGACGCGCAACCCCAATGTGCCGGGCGTGGTGAACAAACTTCGCGCTCCCACCGAGCGACAGCTCAGCGACGCTCGCCAGTTCTGGCAATTCGTGCGCGGCGAGTTTGCTAAATCGGGCCGCCCAAGCCGGTTCCGTGATATTTACTCGGAGCAACCCCTTGCACAGAACTTCTCCATTGACCACTTTTTGCCGTGGAGCTTCGTCGTCCACGACTTGTTCTGGAATCTCACGCCCGTAGCGCCGGCCACAAACTCCGCGAAGAACGACGTGCTGCCGGACCTCGATCTCTACCTGCCGCGCCTCGCCAATCTCCACTTCGAGGCCATTGAAGTCGCGAAGGTCCGGCCCAAGCTTCTGGAGGACTACACCGACTGCTTCAGATTGGATGCGGCGGAACTGGCGGCAATGGGTGCAAGCGGCCTGGAAACCAAGTTCCGCGAGGTCATCCTGCCGCAGGCGCAGATCGCCATGAATCAGGGCTTCCAGTCGGGGTGGAGGATGCGAACGCCGACCGTCACTCTAAGCACGGAGCGAAGGTCTGTGGTCGAGGAAGCCCCGGATGACTCTGCCCGCCTCGACACTGGCGAGGTATCCTCCGAAAGAGTTATTGTCGAACTGTTTCCAAAGGAAGCCCAGTCAAAGCCCCTGTCCGATTACCTTCCTTATTATTCTTTGGCAATCGCTGCTGGCGGTTTCCTGTCGGGCGACGCCCCCGAGCCCGAAGGCTGGGTTAACGCCCCGAAGCACGGTTTTCCAAAACGCCTCAGCGAGGGCATGTTTGTGACTCGCGTTGTCGGTGAATCCATGTCTCCAACTATCAAGGACGGCTCTTACTGCGTGTTCCGCAGCCCGGTTGAAGGCGCAAGACAAGGCCGGATTGTTCTTGTTCAAAAGCGAAACATGACTGACTCAGAAACGGGCGGCAGCTACACCGTCAAACGTTATCGAAGCACCAAATCAATGGGTGAGGAGGGTTGGAGACATGAATCCATTCAGTTAATCCCAGACAACCCAGACCGCGAGAGATTCCCAATTCTCGCATTCTCCTCCGAAGATGACGCTGATTTGCAAGTCGTAGCCGAGTTCATCCAGATGCTCTCGCCCGCCAAGTGAACCTCTCCTTTATGGCTACCCAGTGTCCATTTTGCTCTCCAGGTCCCGAGGAAATCGTCCTCCGGAATCCCCTTTGTTACGCCCGTTATGATCGGTATCCCGTCAGCAAAGGCCACGTATTGATCATCCCGTTCCGCCATGTGGGCAACTTCTTCGAGTTGAGCGAGGATGAGCGCAAAGCCACGCTTGAACTGGTTTGGCAATCCCACGCGAAACTGAACTCAGACGTGCACGCGGACGGGTATAACGTGGGTGTGAATGTGGGTCAGGCCGCCGGCCAGACCGTCCTGCACGCCCATATTCATTTAATCCCACGGGACCAGGGGGACGTCCCAGACCCACGGGGCGGCGTTCGGTTTCGTGGTTCCACAAAAGGCCAATTACTGCGAGCGGTCCTTCATACCCACGAGGGAGCCGCAGAAACCGCAATGAGCAACTATACTCGCCACATTCTTTGCATGTCTGGCGGCAAAGACAGCACTGCTCTTGCCCTTTACATGCGCGACCGGGTGAAGGACATGGAATACGTTTTCTGCGATACCGGCAAGGAATTGACCGAGACGTATGAGTACCTGAACCGCGTCGAAGCATTTTTGGGTAAGAAGATTGTCCGTTTGAACTCCAAGACTGGATTTGACCACTGGCTTGACGTGTTCGGCGGTTATCTGCCCTCTCCCAACATGCGGTGGTGTACGAAAATGCTCAAGCTTAAGCCCTTTGAGGAGTACGTCGGCGAGGAACCGGTCATCAGTTATGTTGGCCTGCGCGCCGACGAGGACCGCGTTGGCTACATCAGCACCAAGCCGAACATCAAAGCGGTCTTCCCGTTCAAGGAGGGAGGCATTGATTACGCTGGCGTGATGAAGATCCTGCAAGAAAGTGGCATCGGGATGCCCCCGTATCTCGAATGGGGCCGTACCCACTCGGGTTGCTTCTTCTGCTTCTTCCAGCGGCCGATCGAATGGGTTCGCCTGCTTGAAACCCACCCCGACCAGTTCGAGCAGGCGATGAATTACGAGAAAATCAGCGACGACCCTGGGAAGACCTTCACCTGGAACCAAGAAATGCCCTTGAGTGAACTTCGCAAGCCAGAGAACACCGCTGCCATTAAACGGCGGTACGAGAAGTCTGAGAAGCGCAGGAAGGCAAGCCGAGGGAACAAGAAACTGGTCGAGGTGCTGGCCGGAATGGAGGACGAAGAGGATGGACCCAAAGCGTGCTTGATCTGCCAACTCTAATTACCCATGAACCAAATCAATGCCGCTGAATAGTGAGCTTTTCAAGCTCCTGAGCAACACATTCAAGCTCGATATTCCCAAGGAGCCGCCGTCCAAGGGCGAAGCGAAAAAGAAGAAGGACGAGGACAGCGAGAAGAAGGAGCCGTTCAAACCGAACCGGTTTCCCTCGTTCTTCAAGCTCAGGACCGAAAGCACGGAAGAGAAGCCGGCGGCCAGGATTCCCCTCAACGGCTCGCGCTCAGTGAAGCTGCTGACAGACGTGGAAAACCAGTATTTCGACCGCACGCAAGACCCAGGCGACATGCGAATTTCCCTGGTCGGCCTGAAACGGAGCGATGGGGCCGGAGGCAAAGCACCGGGGGAGCAGACGGGCCTGTCCGACCTCCTCAACGTGCGCAAAGCCAGTCCGAGCGACGGAACTATCCGGATCGTTCTCAACCCCACCAAAGAGGCGAAGGTGGATGACCTCATCCAGATTCGCGCCGAGCTGGACGGCCAGGGCGTCGAATACGAGCAATGCTTCTGGGTGAGGATCGTTGACGAGGAGAAGGCGAAAGAGAACACCAAAAAGCAAGAGGAGACCAAGCAGGAGAATTTCGGCCTGCCGCAGCCCAAGCTGGTGTATCAGCAGAAGAAAGAGGGGTTTGTTTCCTGGGAGGACTGCGGGAATGGCGGGATCGAAATGGATTACAACACGGTGGTGCATCCGGTCGTGACCGGCGAGCAGTTGGAAGCGATTTACATCAACATGGACAGCCACGTCCTGAAAAGCCACAAAGGCCACATCAAGACGATCACCGAGGAGCAGATCAAGCTGGCGGACAAGAAATACATCAGCTCGGTCTATTTCCACACGCTGTTCCTGTTCGCCATAGCCAAGAGCAGGAACTACAGCGTGAAACAAGGCGAGAACGAGAAGGACCTTACCGACTTCTTGAAGGACGTTTTCTCCAGTTCGTATTCCGAATTCCTGCTGAATTTCGGCACGGAACAGTTAATGGCGAGCTTGGAGGTTTAGCGGCGGCCTGCACCTTTCGGTTTGATCGCCGTTTCGGGGGTGCGCATAATCACAGAGTTAACAGCTAATTCCCATGGACGACTCCTTCCATAAGTTTCCGCACACACCTCATCTGCAGTGGTTGGGGTCGGGCGCTCCGCGCGACGACAAGGTGCTGAGTCCAGCCGCCGCCGCCCGCTTCCTGGCTGGAGAGATCGTGGTTGAGGAGAAGGTTGACGGGGCCAATTTGGGAATCTCCCTGGGGCCTGATGGCCGGCTGCGGCCGCAAAGTCGCGGGAACTACCTGGCGCCTGGGAAGAGCCACGCGCAGTGGAATCTGCTCTGGCCCTGGCTTGCGGAGCACCGGGAGGCCCTGGAGGAGGGTCTCCGCGGCGGGCTGATCCTTTTTGGAGAGTGGTGCTACGCCAGGCACTCGGTGCCTTATGACGCCCTGCCGGATTGGTTTCTCGCCTTCGACATTTTTGAAACCCGTTCTGGGCGCTTCTGGTCGGCAGACCGCCGGAACCAGTGGCTGCAAGGACGAGAAGTGGTGCCGATCCCGGAGATAACGCGCGGTCGGTTCTCGTCGAGGCAGGTTCCCTCGCTGCTGGGCCGGTCAAGAGTCGGCCAGGTTCCGATGGAGGGTATCTACCTGCGTCGCGAGCGGGAGGGGTGGCTGGAGGCAAGAGCCAAGGTCGTCAGCATAGCCTTCAAACAGCAAATCGAAGAGCATTGGACCCGCCACGCGGTCGTTCCCAACCGCCTCGTCTTCGTCCATGCGTGAACCAACCCAGCGGACTCGTGCCACCTCTGTCGAACTGAAGACCAAACCGATCAGGTGAGCCCGGCAGGCATACAGGACACTCGCCGGGCACGCGCCGGCCCCTCGTCGTAGATAACTTTTAAGCTGCCGGGGGCGCCTCCCGCATCCGCCAGGTTTTCGGACACCGCCGCACGGAGGAAAAGCCTCAAGCAACCGACTTGGATAAGGGTGCCTGATCAAAAAGGGGGACCGGTGAGGGTTCTATGGGTCCAGGGTATGTCCAGGGTATATCCAGACTGTCCCCAGACCGCCCCGAGGGCGGCGGGAGAGGGGAGGTGTATTCGGGACGCTTATGGTGAGCACGGGACCCTGAACCTTGAACCTCCCGTCCTCCGTAGCCCGTCCTCCGTAGCCCGTCCTCCGTAGCAGCACTGCGGAGGGTGGACACCACTGCGGAGGGTGGACAGTACTGCGGAGGGTGGATGAACTTCGAACCTTGAACCTTGAGCGGCGGCGGGCGAAAGGCGGGTTACGGCCACCCTCACGCGGGGAATGCAGAAGGATGAATGAAGAATGATGAATGCCTTCAGGCTCTCCGAGGCTACCCCGAGGCTACCTCGAGGCCATCTGGTGGCCAACCGGTAGGCACCCTGAAGCCACCCTGAGGCTACCCTGAGGCCACCCCGAGGCTACCCCGGGGCTCCACCTGGGCTACCCCGAGGCTCCACCTGGGCTACCCCGAGGCTGCTCTAAAACCAGCCCAAAGCCGCCTGGGAGCGCAGGAGACCCGGCTTGGCAGCAGGGCGGGGAGGGGCAGCGCTTCGGATCGGGCCGCAAAGAGCGCGTTTTGCGGTTCGGCTTCGGGAACGGCAAGAATTAGCTTCTGCGGAGGCGCGGAATGGTGTTGAATTCCAGCCGGTATGAGTCAAACGCATCCGCTCACAACTACGACTTTCGACCTGCCCGGCTACCGGGTGACCAAATCGTTTGGGGTGGTCCGGGGCATCATCGTGCGCTCCCGGTCTATTGTCGGGAATATCGGGGCGGGTTTGCAGAGCATATTCGGCGGGAACATCTCGATCTACACGTCGCTGTGCGAGCGGGCGCGGGAGGATGCGTTCAACCAGATGATCGCCCACGCCGGGGAACTGGGCGCCAATGCGGTCGTCGGGGTCAGGTACGACGCGACGGAGATCAGCGCGGGGATCACGGAGGTGCTATGCTACGGGACGGCAGTGTATGTGGAGCGGGCAGGGTGATCGGCAACGAGCGGGTAGTGATCGGAGTTGATGGCTGGCAGTCTGGAGAGGGCGGGGCGTTGGGCCCGACGCCGGCAATGATCAATTCACAACCAATAGACGAGACATGTCCGGACATAGCAAATGGGCAAAAGTTAAGCACTTCAAGGGGGCGGTGGACGCCAAGCGCGGCAAGATCTTTTCGAAGCTGAGCAAGGAGATCACTATTGCCGCGAAGCTGGGGGGTGGCGACCCGAGCCTGAACCCGCGCCTGCGCATGGTGCTGCTGCGGTGTCGCGGGGCGAGCATGCCGAGCGATAACATCGAGCGGGCGATCAAGAAGGGGACGGGCGGGGGCGAAGCCAGCGAACTTCGAGGACCTTACCTATGAGATTTACGGGCCGCATGGCGTGGCGATCCTCGTGGAGGTGAGCACCGATAACCGGAACCGCAGCGCCTCGGAAATCCGCAGCCTGGTGACCAAGAACGGCGGCAGCATCGCCACGCAGGGCTCGGTGACCCGGCTGTTCCACCGCAAGGGGCAGATCATCATCCCCCGTGAGACCGCCGACGAAGACCAGGTGATGGAAGTGGCGCTGGAGGCCGGGGCGGAGGACTTCAAGGCGGAGCCGCAGGGTTACGAGATCATCACCGACCCGGCCCATTTCGAGGCCGTCCATAAACAGATCGAGGCCAAGGGCATCAAGGCCGACGTGGCGGGGGTGACGGAGTTGCCGACGGTGACGGTGCCGTTGCCGGACGAGCAGGCCTGGCCGCGGTCAACAAGCTGATCGAGGCGCTGGAAGACCACGACGACGTGAAGGAAGTCTATTCGAATGCCGAGCACCCGGAGGAGGAGACCAAGGCCGGGGCCTGAATTCCGACCGGGAAGACTACCGCAGTTCATGGGTCGATTATCCAGAGTTCGCCGTTTGGTTTGAGGCTCCGTCCGCTGAATGAGAATTAAGCGGCTCAGGGATGACAGTTTCGTTGGCGCGCTGCCTGGCCTGGCTGGCGGGCGTGGTGTTCCGGCATCGGCGGCTGGTTCTTCTATCCGCAGTTGGTGCTGTTCGGCCTCTCCATCTTTTATACCGTCAAGTACCCTGCAGTTCGATACCAGCCGCAACGATCTGGTCGGGGCCAACAAGCACTATCATCAGAACTTCCTCCGCTTCAAGAAGGAGTTCCCGACGCAGGACGACCTGGTGGTGGTGGTGGAGAGCGAGAACGCGGAGAAGAACCGGCAGTTCGTCGAGCGGCTGGGGGCCAAGCTCGAGGCCGAGCCCAATCTGTTCCACGACGTGTTCTACAAGGGCGACCTGAAGATGCTGGGCCGCAAGGCGCTGCTGTTCGTTGCCGGACAAGGATTTGGAGGAGCTGCAAGCAGAAGCTGAAGGATTTCGGGCCTTTCATTCAGCAATTCACCCGCACGACCAACCTGGTCTCGCTGTTCAACATGGTCTGCGCCCAGTTCCGCACGGCCCGAGCAGGAGGCCAACGCCGAAAACCAATCGCTGGTCAATGCCCTGCCGGCGCTGGAGCGGATCATCACCCAGGCCACCGACAGCCTGCGCCGTCCGGGCACCCCGCCCTCGCCGGGCATCATGGCGCTGTTCGACCCCGGCGAGGAAGCCGAGCAGCAGATGTACATCACCTTCGCCAAGGGACGCATTTACCTGGTCACCGCCCAGGCGCCGACCGAGGACCTGAACGCGGCGGCGGTGACGCGCATGCGGCAATTGGTGGCGGAAACGCAAGGACGGAGGTGCCCGGGGTCAACGTCGGCGTCACCGGGGAGCCGGTGCTGGAGCTGGACGAGATGGCCCAATCGCAGAAGGACACCACCGTGGCCAGCGTCGTCTCGCTGTTCCTCTGCGCGCTGATTTTCATCTACGGCTACCAGGAGACCGGCCGGCCGGTGAAGGCGACGCTTTGTCTGGTCGTTGGGCTGGGTTACACGCTGGCCTTCGCGACGCTGGTCATCGGCCACCTGAACATTCTGACGATCACCTTCCTGCCGATCCTGATCGGCCTGGCCATTGATTACGGCGTCCACCTGATCTCCCGCTACGAGGAGGAGCTGCGGCACGGCAAAAGCGAGGAAGCGGCGTTGACCAAGGCGATGGTCTTTACCGGGCAAGGGATTTTCACCGGCGGCGTTGACCACCGCCGGGCGGCGTTCCTGGCGATGGGATTGACCAACTTCAAAGGCATCCAGGAAATGGGCATCATCTGCGGCGGCGGCTTGCTGATCTGCCTGGTGCCCATGATGACCATGCTGCCGGTGTTGCTGCTGCGCGGGCGCCAGAACGTGATCGACCACGAACAGGGCGACCTCGAGGAGAAGCGGGCCCGCATCGAGAACCTCTGGCTGCGGCGGCCCGCTCTGGACGGTGCGGTGATCACGCTGGCGCTGTGCGCGGCTGGCCGCCACGCAACTCCACAAGGTGTCATTTCGATTACAACCTGCTGCACATGCAGAGCGAGGGCTTGCCGGCGGTCGAGTTTGAGCGAGGAGCTTGATCAACTCGGCCGACCAAATCCGTCCTGTTCGGCGCCGTCATCGCCACCAACCTGCAGCAGGCGCTGGCATTCGAGCAGCAGCTCACCAACCTCCCGGCCGTCGCCGAGCGTCGAGTCCATCGCCGGTTTCCTGGATGAAGACCAGACCGCAAGCTGGCCTTGGTGGGCGACATCAAGCAGGAGCTTGTCCTCCGTGCAGTTTGGCCGCCCGGACCCGGCCCGGTGAATCTCGACGATCTGAGCGCCACGCTTTACTCGCTCCGCGGCTACCTCGGCGCCGCGCTGGACGAGGTGCAGAAGAGCGACCCCGCTCTTGCGCCGCAATTCATCTCCATGCGCGATGCCATCGAGGATCTGCGCAAAGAAATGCTGAAGGGCGATACCAACCAGGTGGAGGCCAACGCGGTGAAACTGGCGGAATTCCAGCGAAGCCTGTTCAACGACGTGCGCGACACCTTCGAGCCTCTGAAAACCAGGACAACCGCGCCCCGTTGAGCGTGGCGGATTTGCCGCAGGCGTTGCGCGACCGGTTCGTCGGCGTCACCGGCAAGTACCTGCTGATGGTCTATCCCAAGGAATGATTCTGGGAGCGGCAGCGTCAGAAGGTGTTCATCGACCAGGTGAGCACAGATCTATCCGAATGTGACCGGGACGCCGGTGCAGCTTTACCATTACACCGCCCTGCTCAAAGACAGCTACCAGGAAGCGGCGTGGTATTCGCTGGGGGCGATTGCGCTGCTGGTGTTCTTTCATTTCCGCAGCGTCTTCTGCGTCCTGCTCGCGCTGGTGCCGGTGGCGATCGGTTCGCTCTGGCTGGGCGGCTTGATGGGCTGGCTTCGGCGTCCCGCTCAACCCGGCGAATATCATGACCCTCCCGCTGGTCATCGGCATCGGCGTGACCAACGGCATTCACATCCTCAACCGGTTTGCCGAGGAGCAGACTCCCAGCATCCTGGCCCGCAGCACCGGCAAAGCCGTGCTGGTTTCCGGGTTGACCTCCATGGCGGGGTTCGGCAGTTTGATGCTTGCGAAACACCGGGGCATCCACAGTCTGGGCTGCGTGATGACCACCGGCCTGGCGACCTGCATGATCGCGGGGTTGACGTTTCTGCCAGCTCTTTTGAACCTCCTGATGCGCTCGCGGGTGCCGACAAAACAACCCAGTGCCGACAATGCACGATCGACACTGGGTCGGGAGGAACCGAGGTAAAAACCCCAGGTACGCAACGAAAATACGAAAATGCCGGTTGGTGTCAATCCTTTTGTTAAAAGAGTTCTGGGGTTCCTCCTCGGGCTGAGTGTGGCCTGCAGCCGGCTCGCCGCTGCCGGCGAGTGGGACTCCCCGCACGCCGGCCCCTTATACGACGAGTTCAATTTGACGCTGGCTCCCGGCCATCGGACCGAGGCCCTCGGCCCGCTGTTCTATTCGGAGCAGAAGGAAACGCAGCGGATCTGGGCCGTGCCGCCCATCCTCTCCTACACGCGCGACCCCGCCACGGAGTTCAAGAAGTTCGATTTCCTTTACCCGGTGATGACTTACGACCGCTACGGCGACCAGTATCGCTGGCAGTTCTGCCAGCTCCTGAGCTTCGCCGGCGGGCCTATGCCCGATGAGAACGACCGGAACCGGTTCACCCTCTTCCCGCTCTATTTCCAACAACGGTCCACTGATCCGAACGACAACTATACCGCCGTAGTTCCCTTTTACGGTCACCTGAAACACCGCTTCTCCCGCGACGAGATCTTCTTCGTCATGCTACCCCTTTACAGCGAGACCCAAAAGAAGGATGTGGTCACGGACAATTATGTCTGGCCTTTCGTTTCCTTTCGCCACGGCGACGGCCTGTACGGCTGGAAGTTCTGGCCGCTGGTCGGCAACGAACACAAAGACATCACCACCCAGACCAACGGCTTTGGCGACGTCACCACCATCGGCGCTTATGACAAATTCTTCGCTGTCTGGCCGCTGTTCTTTAACAACAAGACCGGTCTGGGCACCACCAATGTCGAGTGGCGCCAGGCTTCCCTCCCAGCCTACGCTTTCCTGCGCTCGCCCCAGCGCGACTCGACGACTGTGCTCTGGCCGTTCTTCAATCACGTGATTGACCGGGAGAAGCAATACCGCGAGTGGGACGCGCCCTGGCCGCTGATCGTCTTCGCCCGCGGCAAAGGCAAAACCATCCGGCGCGTCTGGCCGGTTTACAGCCGCGCCTACAACGACAAGCTGAAGGACGACTTCTGGTTCTGGCCGGTCTATAAGTTCAATGCCGTTCATTCCGACCCGCTCGACAGCCGGCGCACCCGCATCTGCTTCTTCCTCTATAACGACCTGAAGGAGAAGAACACCGAAACCGACCTCTACCGGCGCCAAACCGACTTCTGGCCGTTCTTCCTGCGCCACCGCGATTTCAACGGCAACACCCGGCTGCAGGTCCTTGCCCTGCTCGAACCCTTCGTGCCCAACAGCCCCAGGTCGAGCGCGACTATTCGCCGCTCTGGTCGCTCTGGCGGTCTGAACACAATCCCGACTCCGGCGCCAGCAGCCAATCCCTGCTGTGGAACCTCTATCGGCACGAGCGCACACCCACGGCGAAAAAGTGCTCGCTCCTGTTCGGCCTTTTCCAGTATCAATCCAGTCCTGAAGGCAAGCGCGTGCGTTTGTTCTATATCCCTGTGAGCCGGGGCAGACCCTCGGCCCAGGGCGGCCTCGGGCCGGAGCCTGCGAACGCCAGGTAGCACGGAGACGCCGGACAGGTTAAAGTGCACCGGGTCGGGTGGCCTGGTTGGAGATGCGGGATGATTTAGCTGTAGCCCTATGTTTCAAAATATCGGCGAAATGGTGCTCCTGTTCTGGCGCACGCTGGTGGCGCTGCCGCTGGCCTGGCGCCAGCGGCAGAAGGTGTTCGACCAGTTCTTTGAGATCGGCAACGCCAGCCTGCTGATGGTCTGCATCCTCTCCTTCTTCATTGGCGGCGTCATCGCGCTTGCAGACCGGGCCCGCTGCTGGTCGAACGCGGCCTGGGCAGCTACGTCGGCGGGGTGGTGGGCATTCTCCATCGCCAAAGAACTGGCCCCGGTGATGATGTCCATCCTGATTGCCGGCCGCATCGGTTCGGCCATGGCGGCCGAAATCGGCTCCATGCGCGTCTATCAGGAAATTGACGCGCTCCGCACGATGAACATCAACCCGATCCACTACCTGGTGCTGCCGCGCCTGGTCGCCATTGCCATCGCCCTGCCCTTGCTGGTGACCTTCGCCATCCTGGTCGGCTGGTTCGGCGGCGCGGTGGTCTGCGCCGCCAATGACCGCATCGCCGTCTCCTTCCCGGCGTTCTTCACCGCCCTGCGTGAGCGCGGTGGACCTCAAGGACGTCGCCAACGGCGTGTTCAAGAGCTTCATATTCGCCCTCACCATCGGGGTCGTCTCCTGCCACCAGGGACTGGTGACCCTCGGCGGACCGCGCGGCATCGGCCGCTCCGTCACCAAGGCGGTCGTCAACTCCATCGTGCTGATCGTCATCTTCGACTACCTCCTGACTCGGATCCTGCTGAAGTAATGAACGCAATCCTCCTCCATTCGGGATGGCGTCAGCGTCCAGGTGCGCGGCTTGCGCAAGAGCTTTGACGGCCAGGAAGTCCTGCGCGGCCTGGACTTCGACGTTCAGCCCGGCGAAATCTTCGTCATCATGGGCCCCAGCGGCAGCGGCAAGAGCGTCCTGCTCAAGCACCTCATCGGCCTGGAAGAAGCCGGATGCGGGGGAAATCCTCATCGAGGGCCAGTCCATCCAGTCCCCCGAAGTCATGAGCCAATACCGCATGGCCATGGTCTTCCAATCCGGCGCGCTGCTCAATTCGCTGACCGTCGGCGAAAACGTCGGTCTTTACCTCTCCGAACATCGGCTCAAGCCGCCGGAGGAAATCGCGCGCATTGTCACCGAAAAGCTCGAAGCTCGTCGGCCTCAAGGACAGCGAGAGACAAATGCCCAGCGACCTCTCCGGCGGCATGAAGAAGCGCGTCGCCATCGCCCGCGCCCTGGTCATTGAGCCGCAGCTTGATCCTCTATGACGAACCGACCAGCGAACTGGACCCCCTGTCCGCAGTGGTCATCGGGGAGGAAATCCTCCATCTCAAGCAGCGCATTGGCGTCACTTCGCTGGTGGTCTCCCATGATCGGCGACCTCGCCTTCGGCGTCGCCGACCGCATCGCCGTGATCAGCGATGGGCCACATTCTGACCATCGGCACGGCCCGACGAAGTGCGGCAGAACACCGATCCGCATGTCCAGCAATTCCTCCATGCCGACTTCAAACGCCCCGCATTAAGCTAGAATAGAGAAAGCGAATTTAGCCTATGAAAAACACCCTTGAAACCCGCATCGGCATCTTTGTGGCCCTGGCCGTCCTCGCCGCCGCGATTATCCTGGAAAGCGTCGGCGGCTTCGAGGCCTTCGAGCAGCGGCGTCCACATCAATGCCTTGTTCAACAACGTTCAGGAACTCAAAGTCGGGCGACCGCGTCAAGATGGCCGGCGTCGAGATCGGGCGCGTCGATGACATCCATCTCACCAACAATCAGGTCCTCGTCATGATGAAAGTGCGCCCCAAGGCCGACGTGAAGACCGACAGCATCGCCACGATCAAGTTCACGGGCTTGATGGGGCAGAACTTCGTCGCCATCGAGCTTCGGCACGCCTCGCGGCGAGACCTTGAAGGACAATCAGTACATCGCCACCGCCGAGCAGCCCGACCTCAGCGCCATCATGCAGAAGATTGACAACGTCGCCTCCGGCGTGGAAAACCTCACCAAGAGCTTCACCGGCTTCAAGATTGACACCCTGGTCGGCCCGCTCCGCGATTTCATCACCGCCAACAAAGAACCCCTCACCGCTCACCATCTCCAATATGGAGTCCATGTCCTTCGAGCTCTCCTCCCAGATTGCCCAGGGCAAAGGCACGCTGGGCAAACTGATCAAGGACGAAGCGCTCTACAACACCGCCCTCTCCACCGTCAGCAACCTGCAGGCTACCGCGGACGAGATCAAAGCGACCGTCGCCGATGCCCGCAAGATCGTGGACCAGATCAACGCCGGCAAGGGCACCGTCGGCAAACTGGTCAAGGACGACGCCCTCTACCGCGAGACCACCGCGTCCATGACCAACCTGAAAGAGATTCTCCAGAAGATCAACCACGGCCAGGGCACCGTCGGCAAGCTCGTCAACGACCAGGAATTCTACAAGAACGCCAAGCTTACCTTGCAGAAGCTGGACAAGGCGACCGAAAGCCTCGAGGACCAGGGCCCGCTGAGCGTCCTCGGCTTGGCCGTGAGCAAGTTGTTCTAGCCGGCTTTACACCCTGCGCGTTGCCGGATAAACTGTCGTCATGCCTTCCGATTACGACGCAACGGAGTTCGTAGATGGCGACTTCGAGTCCCACAAGCCCTCTTACTCCGCCCCCCTGGCCGGCGCGGACAAGTCCCCGCGCGCGCCGACACGTGAGGAGGTGGACTCCAGGGTCGCCGAGGCGCACCAGAAGCTGGCGGACCTGAAGCGAGCGCAGGAGGAACTGGAACGGCAGCGCGCGGCGCTGGAAGAAACGCGCCGGCGCCAGATGGAGTTTCAGACAGGTCGGCAGGAGATGATCCAGAACCTGACGCGTGGAGTCGGCTTGCTCGAGGAGGCCGAATTTGGCGCGCGGCGGGACGCCGAGCAAATGGCCAGGGCGCTGGTGGAATTGCGAGACGCCCTCTCCAAGCTGCAGGCCATCCACGAAGAGGGGTGGACCAAGGACAGTTTCAATACCGAGCTCACGCGCTCCCTGACCGCGGTAGAGAACGCGCGCATGGAGTGGAACTCGGCACGGCTGAAGTTCCCGGTGCTGTCCGGCCCCCTCCCGGACGCCGGCGCGAGCCCCGCAGCCTCCGCCGTGTCCGCATCGCCCCTGGCCGACGCACAGCCTCGGCCAACTCTGCCGGCTTGGCCTCGCGCTGACCTGGCCGCTGGCCGTGGTGGCCCTGGCCGCCCTGGTGATGTTGATAGTGATACTGATGCGCCGTTGAACCGGCTGCCGTCATGGCGTGGTTTAGAAAAAGGCCAGACCCGATTTCCGAGCGTGAGCGGGCCCTCAACGACGAGATCGCCAAGCTGGAGTCCCAAATCAAGCGGCTCGACTCGCAGCTTCAGCGCGGTCCATCCCAGCCACGCATACGTTCCACGGCCGTGCCCCACGGCGGCACGGTGAGCCATGAAGCGCCCGCGCCTGCTCCGCATGAGCCGATCTTCGAGGAGGTAGGCCAAAACCTGTTGGAAGGACGAGGCGAAGCGGATACCACGCCAGAGCACTTTAACGATTTGGGGGTGCGCAAGTACGACCTGCCCGCCCTGCTGCGCCGCCTGCGCGCTTATTTCCACGGGCCGTCCACGACCAACCCAAAGCTCGTGAGCTACCTCGCCGCCGGTGGCATCCAGGGACTCCGCCCTCTCAGGTATGAGAAACGAGTGGCGCGCAACCGCTTTATCTTCTTCGTCGTCATCCTGTTCCTGGCCCTCCTGGGCACACTGCTGGTCTTCCTCAAGCGGCGCTGAGAATCCGGCAAAGCCAGACCGGGCAACGTCACTCCTTACTCGTAAGACTGTTCGAGCTGCTTCATGCGCGGATAGACCGGGGAGGCGGGGGTGAGCCGCTGTTTGACTTCGGCAAACACGCGCCGCGCTTCTGCGGGGTCTTCCCGGGCGACCTGCACGCAGTAATCCAGTTGGATCCAGGCCTTGCGGGGGTCTTCCACGCTCTGGCCGTGGAGCTTCAACCAGCTCTTCAGCCCGGCGGCGCCTTTGTTCTTCGCCGCCTGGAGCGACTCCTCGAGCTGGTACGGCAGCCCGGGCAATTGGTCGCCCATCACCAGCGCCGCCGCCTGCTGCTTTTGCTTGGTCTCCTCTTCGTTCTTGACCTTGTCCCAGTACAGAAACAGCTCCCACCCGCAATACAGGACCCCGACGATAAGCAGGGCCGCAATCAGTTTAGTCATGATTCTTCAATTCGCTGGATACGCGCGCCCAGTTGGCGCAACTTGCCATCAATATTCTCATAGCCGCGGTCAATGTGATACACGCGATTGACTTGCGTGGTGCCGCGCGCGGCCAATCCGGCAATCACCAGCGCCGCCGAGGCCCGCAAATCGCTGGCCATCACCGGCGCGCCGCTCAACGGCTTTCCACCTTTAACAATCGCACTCGGCCCCTCAATTTCAATGTCCGCCCCCAGCCGCGCCAGTTCGCTGACGTGCATGAACCGCGACTCGAATATCCGCTCGGTGATAATGCTGATGCCGGGCGTCAGCGCCATCAGGGCCATCATCTGCGCCTGCACGTCCGTCGGGAAGCCCGAATACGGCAGGGTCGTGATGTCCACCGGCTTCAGCCGGCCATTGCGGCGGATAACGATGTCCGGGCCGCAGCGCTCGATCGCCGCGCCCGCATCCTTCAGCTTGTCCAGCACCGCGTGCATGTGGTCGGCCCGCGCGCCGCGCAGAGTGACCTCGCCGTGAGTTGCGGCGGCGGCGATCGCGTAAGTGGCGGCCTCGATGCGGTCGGGAATCACTTCGTGTTCCGCGCCGTGCAGTTCCTTCACGCCGGTGATCGTCATCGTCGGGCTGCCGGCGCCGGCAATCTGCGCGCCCATCGCGTTGAGGAAGTTCGCCAGGTCCACCACTTCGGGTTCGCAGGCGGCGCTTTCAATGACCGTGACGCCTTCGGCCAGTGTTGCGGCCATCATCACGTTCGCCGTTCCCAGCACCGTCGAGCCGGCGCGGCCGCCCAGAAATATCGCGGACCCGACCAGCCGTTTTGCGCGGGCCTGAACGTAGCCGTTCTCGATCACCACCTTCGCACCCAGCGCCTCGAATCCTTTCAGGTGCAGGTTGATCGGCCGGGCGCCGATCACGCAGCCGCCGGGCAGCGACACGGTGGCCTTTTTCAACCGGCCCAGCAGTGGCCCCATGACGCAAATCGAGCCGCGCATCTTGCGGATCAAATCGTAATCGCCGGCGCCCTTGATCTTCCTGGCCTGCACGCGAACGGTGTCGCCCTCGAACCGCACCTGGGCGCCGAGCCAGGTGAGGATCTGGCCCATGAACTTCACGTCGCTCAGGTTCGGCACGCGCCGGATCACGCACGGCTCACCGGTCAGCAGGGTGGCCGCCATGATCGGCAGCACCGCGTTCTTCGCCCCGCTGATGGCGACCTCCCCATGCAGGGGCACAGAGCCTTTAATCAGAAAGCTGTCCATGAAAACTCGCTGCTAACTTCATCGCCGTACAACCATGATTCTCGGCTGGTGATTGTAGTCCTCGGCAACCGCTTCGACAATCCACTTCTGCTGCTCGAAAATCTCGCGCAGGCGCAAAGCCTGGCCATCGCCGAACTCCACCATGACCCGTCCGTCGGGCTTGAGGAACGGCGCCGACTCGGCCGCCAGGCGGCGCCAGTAGTCCAGGCCGTCCGCACCGCCATCCAGCGCCCGGTGCGGGTCGTAATCCCGCACCTCCGGTTGGAGCGTCGCAATTTCCGGCGGTCGGGATGTAGGGCGGGTTGCTGATAATCAGATCAAACCGGGTCCCCGGCGGCACCGCCGCAAACCCATCGCCGTGCAGGAACCGGATTCGCTCGGCCACGCCGTGCCGCGCCGCGTTCTGGCGCGCCAGGGCCAGCGCCTCGGGCGAAACCTCAACGGCAAAGACCTCCGCGGCGGGGCACTTGAATGCGAGCGCAATCGCCAGGCAACCGCTGCCGGTGCCGAAGTCCAGGGCGGTTGAGTGTTCAGAGTTGAGGGTTGAGAGTTGATTGAGGAAGGTCCACCCGCGCTCGGCCAGCAACTCGGTTTCCGGGCGCGGGATAAGCACGTCCCGGCTCACGGCGATTTCCAGTCCGCAGAATGAAGTCGAACCGATGATGTGCTGCAACGGCTCGCGCTGGCCGCGTCGCCGGATGAACTCGCGAAGGCCTTCGACTTCCGCCGGAGTCAGCGCGCGCTCGAAATCCAGATACAACCGCATCCGCGGCTGCTTCAGCAGATGCGCCAGCAGCAGTTCCGTCTGCAAGCGGGGCGAATCCACCCCTTTCCGGGCCAGAAACTCCGTGCTGCGTTGAATGGCTTCGAGAACCGTCACGCGGGTAATGGTACCTGCGCAAGACGCGGTTCAAAGCCCAAAACGCAGCCCGCTACTGCAAAGCCAGCGTGTTGCGAATAGTCCGGCTGACTGTGTCGGGGTCGCTGTTCTCGGAGGCCAGGTAGTTGATGGCGATACAGCGTGCGGCCTGGTTCCTGATCAGGAAATGGTGGTTCTGGGCTTCGCTGACCTTGCCGTTCCGCTCGGTGCGTTCGAGATAGGAAACGCAGATGCCCTGCACGCCATTCCGGCTGACGAATTTCTGGCGCCGGAACGAATGCTTGCCGGCGTTTCGGTCTGCGTCAAAGGACTCCCGCAACCCGTCCGCCACCGCCTCAGGGTCGGCGCGATCCACCGGCAGCAGGATGACGCGAATGACGCCAGCCTGGCTGGTGAGCGTGGGGGGCCGCAGGCTGTGCCGAGAGGCTGGATTGCTGAGATTATTGAACTGCCATTCCTCTCCGAGCACCAGCGAGATGCCTGCCTCGGAAAACACCATCGTGCGCGGGTTGGGTGTCTTGGCTTTCTCCCGCTCGCGCGCGCAACCCAACATGCCAACCAGCAGTCCAACCGAAACAACTCCAACCAGGTTCGCTTTCATTATCATGTTCCTTTGGTTCCCGGACCGTGAATCTTCCGCTTTGCCGTTCTGTCCCAATGGCATGAGCTTATGCTAATACATTGTGGGTGTCTAGAATTATTTATATTTATAGCTGCACCGGGAGCATCCCACTTTTCGTGCATCGCAGACTGCTGCTTTGTTGCGGCGCTTTTGCCCGTTGACAACTCCCGGGGGGCCAATATGCTTCACCCCCTGCCCCATCGGGAGCGCCGGGCCATGACGGTCCGGGCTGGCCGGGGGTCTGTGGAGAGGATGTGATCGAGTTTTGACCGAGATTAAGCTTAAAAAGGGCGAGGCGGTGGAAAGGGCGTTGCGGCGATTGAAGAAGAAGGTTGACCGCGAAGGGACCTTGAAGAGTGTCCGCACCCGCCGGCATTTTGAGAAGCCCAGTGAACGGCGCCGGCGCAAAGAGAAAGCGGCCCGCTTCTCCGCCATGCTCAGCGCGCGCTACGCTGATCTGTAGTCACCGGGCGGCACGGCAGGGAGCGCTGCCGTGACCGCCGGTTCAACCACGGAGTGGAGGAGTGATGGAGTTCTGGGGTAGCGGCCCGCTCCGGCACTTCAGTATTCCATTGTTCCAGCATTCCAACACTCCCGTAACGCAGCGCGCCGTTTGATTTTTATGTATTCCCTTTCCACTTGCTGGAATTCCCACCGGCACACCGACGGCCGGGTCATGCTGCGCGAAATCAGCGACCTGGGTTTCCGGTTCGCCGAGTTGAGCCACGGCATCCGGATCAGCCTGCTGCCCGGCATCCTGGAGGCCGTGGACGCGGGCGAGATGCGGATTTCGAGCCTGCACAACTTTTGCCCGCTGCCGATGGGCGTGACCTACGCCGCACCCAACCTGTACCAGTTCTCGGCCGAGCGGCCGCGCGAGCGTGAACTGGCACACCGCTATACAGTCAAGACCATCGAGTTCGCCGCCCGGGTGAAGGCCCCCGTCGTCGTGCTGCACAGCGGCAGCATCGAGATGAAGGACTACACCGATAAGCTGCTCAGCCTGCTCGAGGACGGTGGCCGGGAGACGGCGCGGTATGGCAAGCTCTGCACTGAGCTGGATCAGAAGCGGGAGGCGAAAAAGGTGCCCTTCGTCGAGCGGTTGAACGAGTCTTTGAAGAAGCTGTTGCCGGTGGCCGAATCACTGGGCATCAAGCTGGCGATCGAGAACCGCGAGGCGTTGGAGGAACTGCCGCTGGAAAGCGACTTCCAGTTCCTGTTCCGCGAACTGGACAGCCCGAACATCCGCTACTGGCACGACACCGGCCACGCGCAGATTAAGGAAAACCTCGGGTTCATCCGCCATGCGATGCATCTGGAGTCCTTGCGCGACCGGGTGCTGGGCTTTCATGTTCACGACGTGAAGTTTCCCGGCCGCGACCACTGCGCGCCGGGCTCCGGCATGATTGATTTCGCCGCGCTCAAGCCATTGGTCCGGCCGGAGGATATCAAGGTTTTCGAGCTCAGCCCCGGCCTGACTGTGGAAGAGGTTCGGGGCGGGGTCCAGCACATCAAAGAGCTTTGGGGCGAGGAATGATTGTGTGCGCAGCAGTAGGGCAGGCGTCCCGCCTGCCAGAGGGGCGTCTCGCCCTCGGTCCTGGTGATGCGGGCGAGACGCCCGGGGCGGCAGGCGGGACGCCTGCCCTACTACCGGAGCACAGCCGGCCATGACCCGCGCCACGGCCCAAGCTTTGCCGCGGGCCGCCACGGCTATTGTCCGTCGCCTCCAGCGCGCCGGTTTCCCGGCCTTTTGGGTCGGGGGCTGCGTGCGGGATTACCTGCTGGGGCGCAAACCGGGAGATTACGACATCGCTACTGCCGCCCGCCCGGAGCAAGTCGAGCATCTATTCAACCGCACGATACCTGTCGGGCGCAAGTTCGGGGTGATGGTCGTGCTCGAGGCGGAGCACCAGTTCCAGGTGGCCACCTTTCGCGCCGAGGCGGATTACGAGGACGGGCGGCATCCCAGGCAGGTTGCCTTCGCCGACGCCGAGGCCGACGCCCTGCGCCGCGATTTCACCGTCAACGGCCTGTTCTACGATCCGGTGCGGAAGCGATTGCACGATTGGGTGCGGGGCGAAGCGGACCTGCGGGCGCAGATCATCCGCACGATCGGGCGGCCTGAAGAACGGTTCGCCGAGGACCACTTGCGGCTGTTGCGGGCGGTGCGGTTCGCGGCCCAACTGGATTTCGAGATCGAGGCGGGCACATTGGCCGCGCTCAAAGCCCATGCGGCGAAGATCAAAGGCATCAGCGCCGAGCGCATCCGCGAGGAGTTGATCAAGCTGTTCCGTCCGCCGCACGCGGCGCGGGGGCTGGACCTGCTGCGCCAGAGCGGCTTGCTCGAACACGTCTTGCCGGAAATCGCCGCCACGATCGCTTGCGAGCAGTCGCCCGATTTCCACCCCGAAGGCAGCGTCTTCAACCACCTCCGGCTGATGCTGCGGCATCTGCCGGCCGAGTCGGCGTCGTCGTTGCCGTGGGCGGTTCTGTTGCATGACGTCGCCAAGCCGGTCACCGCTGCCGCCGACCCGAAGACCGGCGGCATCCACTTCTACGGCCACGAGCGGATCGGCGCGGAGATGGCGGAGGTGATTCTTGGCCGGCTCCGCTTCCCGCGCAAACAGATCGAGGAGATCGTCAAGGCCGTCCGCTGCCACATGCAGTTCAAGGACGCGCCGCAGATGCGCAAATCCACCTTGCGCCGCCTGCTGCTGCGCCCCACCTTCCCGCTGGAACTTGAGCTGCACCGGCTCGATTGTCTCGGCTCCCACAGCCGGCTGGATGTGTATGACTACCTCGTCGCCCAGGTCCGGCAACTGGAGCAGCAGCCCGAAATCCGCCCGCCCCTGCTGAAAGGTGACGACCTGATTGCGCTGGGCATGAAGCCCGGCCCGGCGATGGGCGCGCTGCTGGAAGAAATCCGCGAGAAGCAGCTCCAGGACGAGTTGCGAACCAAAGCCGAAGCCAGGAAGTGGGCCAGGCGCCAATTAGCCGGCCCGCACGGATAGTTCCCGCCCCATCATGCGGCTCGGGTCCAGCCCGGATAGATGTGAACAGTTCTTGCTGCGTTGCGTCTAAGCTGTGCTATCATTTAGCATCTTGAACGTCATGATGAAACGTCTTTCCGCCAGGATTCTGTTGCTCGGTTTGAGCCTGTGCCTGGTTTTCCCGCTGTTTGCTACCGAGACCACCGACCACTCCGCCGTAAGCGTTCGGCCCGCGCTGGCGGCCAGCCCCGACCTGCTGAGCACCAACGAATTCCACCCGATCAGCCCGGGCCCGGTGGACGGGCAGATTGCCGCCGCCACCGCCTGGATGCTGGAGAATTACCAATACCTGAAGAAGCCGTTCGATGCCGAGGTCTCCAGCCAGTTCCTGGATCAGTACCTGGACACGCTCGACCCGCAGCACATCCATTTCCTGCAAAGCGACATAGCCGAGTTCCAGCAATACCGCACGAACCTGGACCGCCTGACCGACACCGGCGTCCGCCACCCGGCGGATACGACACCCGGTTGCGTGATCTTCAACCGGTTCGTGAAGCGGTTGGAGCAACGCACGGCTTACGCGCAGGATCTGCTCAAACACGAGAAGTTTACCTTTAACACCGATGAGCGGATCACCATAAACCGCAAGGGGATGCCTTACCCCGCCAATCTCGATGAAGCCAAGAAGCTCTGGAAGGAACGGGTGCGCTTCGAGTATTTGCAGGAGTTGCTCGGCAAGATTGGCGCCCGGGAGCAGAAACTCGCTGCCGCCAAGAAGGAACAGGCTTCGTCCGGCGGCACCAACAAGCTGGCGAAAGCCACCGAGCCGGCGAAGGAAGCCGCCGCGACGCCCAAGAAGACGGATGATCAGGAAATCGTCGAAACGCTCGACCACCGCTATCACCGCAACTTGCGTTTCTTCACGGATTGGAACAACGACGACGTGTTGCAGGTGTATCTGACCGCGCTGGCCCATGTGTATGACCCGCATTCGGATTATCTCGGCCACGCGCAACTGGAGCAGTTTGCCATCGGCATGAACCTGAGCCTGTTCGGCATCGGCGCGGAGCTGATCTCCGATGACGGCTACTGCAAGATTCGCCGGCTGCTGCCCGGCGGGCCGGCGATCAAGAGCAAGGTGATCAAGGAAAACGACCGCATTGTCGCCGTGGCCCAGAGCAACCAGCCGCCCGTGGACGTAATAGATATGAGCCTCAACAAGGCCGTGCAGCTTATCCGTGGCCCCAAAGGCACGCAGGTGCGCCTGACGATTATCCCGGCCGGCGCCGACGCCTCCACCCGCAAGGTGGTGAGCATCATCCGCGATGAAATCCCGATCGAGGACGCGGCGGCCAAGGCCAAGGTCATTGACATGGCCGACTCCCACGGCGGGAAGGTGCGGCTGGGCGTGATAGATTTGCCCTCGTTTTACGCCACATTTGATACCTCGGCTTCCAAGGACAAGCCGGACCCGAGGAGCACCACGGCCGACGTCGCCAAGTTGCTGACCAAGCTGAAGGAAGAGAACGTCGCGGGCGTGATCCTGGATTTGCGCCGCAACGGCGGCGGCTCGTTGGAAGAGGCCATCCGGCTTACGGGGCTGTTTATCAAGACCGGCCCGGTGGTGCAGGTCCGCGACGAGAACGGCAGGGTGCAGCAGGCGGACGACAACGACCCCTCGGTGCTCTACGACGGCCCGCTCGTGGTGCTGACGAGCCGCTTTAGCGCGTCGGCGTCGGAGATCCTGGCGGGCGCGCTGCAAGATTATGGCCGCGCGCTGATCGTGGGCGATTCCTCGACGCACGGCAAAGGCACGGTGCAAAGCGTCAACCAGTTGCGGCCCTTCCTCCGGGTTCCACCCAACCTGCTGACCAATGACCCCGGCGCGCTGAAGCTGACCATCAAGGAATTCTTCCGCCCCAGCGGTATCTCCACCCAGTTGAAGGGCGTCATCCCGGACATCATCCTGCCCTCGGTCGCCAGCGAGTCAACGAACATTGGTGAACGCTCGCTTGAGTATGCATTGCCCTGCGAGCGCATTAAGAGCGCCGACTACGACCACTTCAACCTCGTCGAGCCTTACCTGCCGGAACTGCGCAAGCGCTCGGCTGAGCGGGTGGCGACCAATGAGGAGTTCACCTTCATCCGCCAGGACATAGCGCTGTTCGAGAAGCACCAGGCGGACAAAACCATTTCGCTCAACGAGAAGCAACGGCTCAAGGAACAGGACGAGGCCGAGGCCCGCCAGAAAGAGCGCGACAAGGAGCGCCTGGCGCGCCACGACCCGCCGGAAACCGTCTATGAGATAACCCTCCAGAACGTCAACAAGCCGGGCTTGCCGCCGCCGGACGGCTCAACAAATGCCGCAGTGGCTAAACTCTCAGGTCCCGCGGGCGCAGGCACGAATGCCACCACGAACGCCGCCGCACCCGCCGCGGAGGATTCGGACGAAGCCCAAGCAGACAAACCAGCACCGCCGGATGCGCCGCTGATCGAGGCGGAGCATATCCTGGTGGATTACCTTTCCCTGCTGCCGAAAGGCAGCCTGGTGAAGGCCGGCGATTGAGCCGCGGGGCAGGGCTTGGACTCAGGCGCGGCACTTCCCGCGCGCCGAGATTGACAAGACTCATTGCGGGGTGCAGGCTTGCTCTGTAGCGGACAAGCTTATGAAACCAGTCTTTGCCTTGATCGTCCTGGCCTCCTTCCTGGCCAGCAACCTCCTCGCCGGGCCCGACGCCATCATCGAACAGCGCGCCCGGGAGCTACGCAACCAGAACAACGTCCGGCAAGGCGTGGCCTCGCCCGCCCAACGGGTGCAGCCGGCTGCCGCGCCCACGGCTTCCGCGTCCCCCACCCCCGTGCAACAGAGCATCGCCAGGCTGCGCGCGGACCTCAAGGCCATCAAACCCAACGCCCCGGTTCCCGCCAGCGAAAAGGGGCAAATCACCAAGGATTTGATAGCGCTGGCGCAGGGTGCCAACAAGCCGTCGGAGGCGACCGCGGGCAACCTGGCCGGTGGCCTCGCGACCGCTTTTGCCCAAAAGCCCCTCTCGGACCGGGAGTGCAGCCGGTTGCTGTCCGACCTCGCCGCCGTGCTCAACCCGGCGAACATCCCGCCGACCTCGATGCAGGCGGTCCATGCCGACATCCAGGCGATCTTCCAGGCCAATGGCATGGAGCGGAAGGATGCGGTGAAGATTCTGGACCAGGTCAAGGCTGCCGGTACCGAGGCGCGTTAATATCACATCGCTGCCGCCATGGCCCGGCCCGCAATCCAGCCGGTGGTCCAGGAGGCCTGGAAATTGAAGCCGCCGGTCAGGCCGTCAATATCGAGCAGTTCGCCGCCGAAATAGAGCCCGGGGCAAAGCCGGCTTTCCAGGGTCTTGAAGTTCACCTCGCCCAGCCGCACCCCGCCGCAGGTGACGAACTCCTCCTGGTTGAGGCTTCTGCCTGCCGCCTGCAATTCGGTGCCGATGAGCTGTTCGATTAGCTGGTGGCGGGCGGCCCGGGACAACCCGGCCCAGCGCGTCTCGCGGGGAATGCCGGCGGCCAGCACCAGGCGTTCCCAGAGCCGCGCGGGCAAGGGCGGGAGGGGCGTGTTGACGACGAGCCGGGCGGGTTGCGCGGCGCGGCGGGATGCCAGTTGCGCTGATATCGCCTCGCGCCCGAGGTGCGGCAACCAGTTCACTCGCAGCGGGAATCGGTAATCCACCCCGTGCAGCCTCCGCGCCCCCCAGGCGGAAAGCCGCAGAATGGCCGGCCCGCTCAAGCCCGCGTGGGTGATCAACAAGGCCCCGCGCTCGCGCAGACCAAAGCCAGGCAGGGAGACTTCTGCTTGCTGGACCGAAATCCCCGCCAGCTCGCGCAACCACGGAACCGCGATATGAAAAGTGAAGAGCGAGGGAACGGGCGGCTCCAGCGTGTGACCGAGCGAGACCGCCAATCGGCCCGCCGCAGCCGCGCGGCAGCCACCGGTGGCCAGCATGAGTTGCTCGCACCCGAGCGTTTCCCCGCCAGTCAGCATCAGCGCAAAACCTCCCCCACCGCGCCGGGTAACTCCCTCCAGGCCACGATTGGCGATCAGCTCCACGCCGGCCGCCTGAGCCGCGCGCACCAAACACTCGATGATCGTCTGCGAGGAGTCGCTGACGGGGAACATGCGGCCATCCGCCTCGGTCTTGAGCTTCACGCCCCGGGCTTCAAACCACGCGATGGTGTCCCGGGGCTGAAAGACGGTGAAGGGTCCCCGCAGCGCGGCGCCGCCCCGGGGATAGTGGCCGCTCAACTCCCGGCCATCGAAACAGGCATGGGTCACGTTGCAGCGCCCGCCGCCGGAAATCCGCACTTTGGAGAGGAACTGCGCGCTCCGTTCGAGCACCGTCACGTTGGTTCCCGGGGAAGCCTCCGCGCAGGCGATGGCCGCGAAGAAGCCGGCGGCACCGCCCCCCGCGACCACGACGCGCCCCCCGCTCATTCGGCCACTGCCTGCACCCGGTAGCCGCCGGACTTCTCGTCCTCCTCCAGCTTCAGCAGGCCGCGCTTCTGCGCCTCCAGCAGCAAGTCGTTAAAGGAACGGAAACCGTAGGCGCGCTCGTTGAAACCCGGGTTGCGGCGCTTGATCGCCTGCTTGATCATCGAGCCCCAGATCGGCTCATCCGCCTCGCGCTCCTGGGTGATGGCTTCCAGCGTTTCCACGACCTGGTCGAGCGCCTTTTCCAGCGAAGGCCCCGCGTGCTCGCCCGCCTCGGGCCTCGGCGAGGTGACGCTCATCGAGGTGCGCCGCCGCGTCCGGGCCGGCTCCGCGCGAACCAGGTCGTCGTAGTAGATGAACTCGTCGCAGTTGCTGATAAACAGGTCGGAGGTCGAATTCTTCACGCCGACGCCGATGACCTTCTTGGCGTTCTCGCGCAGCTTGCTCACCAGCGGGGAGAAGTCCGAGTCGCCGCTGATAATAACAAACGTATCCACGTGGCCTTTGGTGTAGCACAGGTCCAGCGCGTCCACCACCATGCGGATGTCGGCGGAGTTCTTGCCCGACTGCCGCACGTGCGGAATCTCAATGAGTTCGAAAGCCGCCTCATGCAGGTCGCGCTTGAAGGTCTTGTAGCGGTCGAAGTCGCAGTAAGCCTTCTTGACGACGATATGCCCCTTGAGCAGCAGCCGTTCGAGCACTTTCTGAATGCTGAACGTCGGGTAATGGGCGTTGTGGGCGCCGATAGCGATGTTCTCCAGGTCGAGGTACACCGCCATGGTCGCGTTGGCTTCTTGGGCATTCATGATCATTCGGACTTAGGTCGGCTGGAAGCTACCTAACCGCGTCGTTTGAAACGAGCCCAAAATCCGCCTGCCGGGTGCGGCGGGAGCTCACCTTTTGCGAGGGCCAACAGGAAACGGTATCTAACCCTCTGGCGGCCTTGAGATCTGTTCCCCCTCACCCCGGCCCTCTCCCTCAGGGAGAGGGAGAACGGCCGGCAGCGTGTCGGTGAATCTGAGCCATCCGGTAAGTTCGAGCGTTGACGTGGGTGGCTCCCTCTCCCTGAGGGAGAGGGCTGGGGTGAGGGGGAACGGGGCCTACGCCGAGGGGGGGTCGTCGCGAAGCAGCCTGCGGTGTGCAAAAAGTGAGATGCTCCCGGGTGCGGCGGCCTCAAAAGCCGGCGCGCATGGGGCGACACCGCCAGGCCGAATCCGTAGAGCGCACTCTCGTTGCTGCGTTCGGGGGACGGGCGCACTGCTATGGGGCTGGCGAGGCGCCCGTGCTATCGGTCCAGCCGCACTCCTTTTTGCTTTGCCGGCGGAAGCAAACGTGTAGGTTCGATGCCATAGATCGTGTCATGAGTAACCTCGCATGAGAACGAACAGCATCCTGCTGGTCGCGCTCCTCACCCTGGTCGGTTTCGGCGCTGGGATGATCATCGGTGGACGGCTGGCATCGCCTCGGGCCACGCCGGTTACGGCGCCAAACCCCGGCAGTCCGGGAGGCGACCGTCTGCCGGCCATCAAGGCGAGCCCGAAGAGCGCCACTGCCAACGCGACCACCAGCTCGCCCGTGCCATTGTCACTGGCCGAAATCGAGGCTGCGCTCCAGAAGGCTGTCGAGATGACCGGTAACCGGGGTTACCAGAAGCTCAACGAACTGATCCTAAAGGTTAATCCGTCGGACATCCCGCAATTGCTGGCCTTCGTCGAGAAGCTGACGTCCGCCGGCCACAAGGCCCGGTTGCGCTCGCTGCTGCTGGATCGCTGGGCGGAAAGCGATGTCTCCGCCGCGATGGCTTACGCCGACGCCGTCGTTGGCTTCCAGAACCGGCAGCAGGCCGTCCTCGCTGTTCTGAGCGCCTGGTCCGGGAAAGACCCGGAGGCCGCCACCGCGTGGGCGCAGCAACTGCCGCCCGGCCAGCTCCGCCAGCAGGCCCTCGCCACCGTCAGTTACGACCTTGCCCGGAAGGACCCGGCCGCCGCGTACGCGCTGATGATGAGTTCGAACACGGGCAACGGCCGCTGGGGCATGACGCACGACGTCTTCAGCGCCTGGGCTGCCAAAGACCCCGCTTCCGCCGCCGCCAAAGCAGCCCAGCTTGCTTCCGGCCGGCAACGCCAGCAGGCCTTCCAGGCCATCGCCGCTCGGTGGGCGGAACAGGACCCGCAAGCCGCACTGACGTGGGCCAACAGTTTGCCGGATGGCCGTGACAAGTCCGGCGCGTTGTCCAGTGTCATCTCGCAGTGGGCCGGCAGCGATCCCAAATCCGCGGCGGCTTACGCCCTTTCCCTGCCTGCCGGTCAGACGCGCAACAATTCCCTCAGCTCCGTTGCCTCGCAATGGGCCAGCACCGACCTGGCGGGCGCGGTGGCGTGGGTGCAGCAGTTGCCGGAAGGCCAGGCGAAGCAAAACGCCCTGAGCAGCGTCACCTGGCAATGGGTCCAGGCCGATCCCCAGGGGGCCATGACCTACGCGCAGAGCCTCCCTGCCGGCCAGGCGCGTGATAACCTCTTGAGCAACCTCGGCAGCCAGTTGGCCCAGCAGGACCCGCAAGCAGCCATCACCTGGGTCCAGTCCCTGCCCGCCGGTCAGGGCCGCAACCAGACGGTGGAACGTATCGTTTCGGCGCTGGCCTGGAGCGATCCCAAAGCTGCCGCGGCCTTTGCCGCCACGCTCCCGGCGGGACGAACGAGAAACCAGGCGATCAATCAGGTCGTTAACGGCTGGGCCCAGGCGGATGTTCAAGGGGCCACCGATTGGGTCAACGCGCTGCCCGACGGCCCCGCCAAGCGCGACGCCCAGCAGAGCCTGGCCTATCAACTGGCTCAGAGCGACCCACAGGCGGCGGCGGATTATGCCCAATCCCTGCCCGTGGGCCGCTTGCGGAATAATTTCATCGGCCGGGTTGCCTCCTCCTGGGCCAACTCCGACCTCGACGCCGCTGTCGCCTGGGTCCAACAGCTTCCCGACAGCAAGGCCAAAGAAAGCGCCGTCAACAGCCTCAGCTACCAATGGGCGCAGACCGATCCCCAAGCCGCGGCGGCCTATGCCCAATCCCTCCCGGCGGGGGACATGCAGAACAATCTCGTCACCACGGTGGCCAATGAGTGGGCCCGGACTGACGCCAAAGCCGCTGTCGCCTGGGCCAACCAGCTTCCCGACGGCGAAGCCCGCAACCGGGCTTTGGCCACCGTCACTTCCGGGTGGGCGGCCAGCGCCCCGCAAGACGCCGCCGGCTTTGCCAGCGCCCTCCCGGAAGGCGAGGCCAGGAACCGTGCCGTCCTCTCGGTCGTCTCCCAGTGGGGCCACAGTGACCCGGACACCGCCGCCGCGTGGGTTGCCGGTTTCGGGGAAGGCAAGCTGCGCAATGACGCGGCCCGCGACCTTGTGTCCGCCTGGGCGAACGATGATCCGACGGCTGCCGGCCAGTGGCTGCAGAACCTCCCCGCCGGCGCTGCCCGCGAAGCCGCTGTCCAAGCCTACGTCAACGATCTGGCCTACGCCTCTCCCGAACTGGCCGCGCCCTGGGCCGAGTCGCTGACTGACGAGAAGACGCGCGACAACCAGATTGAGAATGTGGCCCGCCAATGGCTCCAGACCGACCGCTCCGCCGCCGAAGCCTGGCTGGCCAAGGTCAACCTGCCCGCGGATCGCAAGCAGCGGCTGCTCAGCCAGCCGTGAGAGGGCGTTGAACCGGGCAATTTGACGATTGTTTAACCCCCATGCGCTCCCCTATCCTGCCCGGTAGTAGCGGCCACTGGCAACATGACTCCGACACTGCTGATAGTTGATGACGAGAAGACGACGCGCGAAGGTCTGCGCGCCGCGCTCGAGCATCGCTTCGACGTGTACCTGGCCGAGGACGCCAAAGCCGCGATGGAGTTGCTGGAGAAGGACCATTTCGACGTGGTGCTGACCGATTTCCGGCTGCCGACCGAGGACGGGATGAAGCTCATCGCGCGCGCCAAGTCGCTCACCAAACCGCCCATCTGCATCCTCATGACGGCTTACGGCTCCGAGGAACTGGCCGTCGAGGCGATGAAACATGGGGCGGACGATTACATTGCCAAAGGCCGTCTGCAGATTGACGAACTGGAGCTGCGCATCGCCAACGCCTTGCGCCGGCAGAACCTGGAGGTGGAGAACGTCGCCCTCCACCAGCAGCTCGACGCGAAGTTCGGCGTGCAAAGCCTGGTGGGCGAATCGGCGGCCATGAAGGAGGTGCTCGAGGTTGTGCAGCAGGTGGCGCCGACGCGGGCGTCCGTGCTGTTGCTGGGCGAAAGCGGCACCGGCAAGGAAATGGTCGCCAAGACCGTTCACCAGCTCAGTCCCGCGCGCGCAGCACCCGATGGTGACGGTGCATTGCGCGGCGCTGGCGCCGACGCTGCTGGAGAGCGAGCTCTTTGGCCACGAGAAAGGCGCGTTCACCGGCGCTTACGAGCGGCGCATCGGCCGCTTCGAGCAGGCGCAGGGCGGCACCTTGTTCCTGGACGAGATCGGCGAGATTGACGCGTCAGTCCAGATCAAGCTCTTGCGCTTCCTGGGCGAGCGGACCTTCGAGCGGGTCGGCTCGAGCAAGACCCTGACGCGCCGACGTGCGGCTGATCGCCGCCACCAACAAAGACCTCCAGGAGCGGGTCAAGGCGGGCGCGTTTCGCGAGGACCTGTTCTTCCGGCTGCGGGTGGTGGAAATCCGGCTGCCGCCATTGCGCGAGCGGCTGGAAGACATCCCCCTGCTGGCGCGGTCGTTTCTGCGCGAGTTGAGCCAGGAAAACTCCAAGGCGGTCAACAGCTTCACCGCGCGATGCGTTCGAGCTGCTCATGCAGTATCAATGGCCGGGCAACGTGCGCGAGCTGCGCACCGCCATCGAGCATGCCGTGGTTCTGTGCCGGGGCGACAAGATCACCGTGCGGGATTTGCCCGCCTCGCTGCGCGACGCGGTCACTCACGCGCCGGACGAGAAGGACGTCAAACGGCTGCTGCGCGCGGAATGATTTGACGGCCAAAGAGGCGGAGCGGGAGCTGATCATCCACGCTCTCAAGTCCGCCGCTGGAAACCGCACGCTGGCCGCCCAGAAGCTCGGCATCAGCCGGCGCACCTTTCACCGCAAACTGCATCTCCATCATCTCGAAGGATTTTAATTATGCCGTTCTTACAGGACATCTTGCACAGAATTGAAGTGGGCGGGGGGATGCGCTTCGTGCGCCGCGGGCTCGCCGCGCTGGGGATCATCCTGCTCGTGGTGGGCTACAACTTCCGCGCGTTCAAAAACATGGCCACGCAGGAGGGGATGGACGCCGCGCAACTGGCCCGCAATATCGCCCAGGGCAAGGGCTATTCGACCCTGTTCATCCGCCCCTTCAGCATGTTCCTGGTGAAGCGGCACAACCTGGAGAAGCATGGTGCGCCGCAGGTGGGCAAAGTCGCCGATCTCTCCGAGATCAAAGGCATGCACCCCGACCTGGCCAACCCGCCGGTGTACCCGGTCGTGCTGGCCGGCCTGATGAAAGTGCTCCCCTTCGATTACACGGTTTCGACCACCAAAGCGTTCTGGAGCATGGGCGGACACTTCTGGCGCTTCGAGCCCGATTTCCTCATCGCCCTGTTCAACCAACTGCTGTTCCTGGCCATCGTCGTGGTGGTCTTCTTTCTGGCTCGGCGGCTCTTTGACACCCCCGTGGCCGGCCTCTCCGCCGGGTTGCTGCTGGGCACCGAACTGTTTTGGCGCTTCAGCGTGTCCGGCCTCTCGACTATGCTGCTGATCTTGATTTTCCTCGGGCTGGCCTGGTGCCTGGTCTTGCTGGAACAGGAGGTGCGCGCGCCCCATTGGCGCCCGGCCAGCATCCTCATCCTGGCGGCGCTCACAGGCTTGATGGTTGGCCTGGGCGCCCTGACACGCTATTCGTTTGGCTGGCTGATCATTCCTGTGCTTGGGTTCCTGATCCTTTTTGGCGGACAGCGGCGGGTCGTGCTGGCCCTGATTACTTTCGCCGTGTTTGCGGCGACAATGACGCCGTGGGTGGCCCGCAACTACAGCGTGAGCGGGACGCCTTTCGGCACCGCGGGCTATTCGGTGGTGGAGGACACCGCGTTCTACCCTGAGAACCGTCTGGAACGCTCGCTGGAGCCTGAGTTCAGCCGCCTGGCCCTGGGCGGCTTCTGGCTCAAATTCAATCTCAACATGCGAAAGATCCTCACCGACGAACTCCCCCGGCTTGGCGGCACCTGGGTTACCGCGTTCTTCCTGGTCGGGCTGCTGATTGGCTTCCGCAACCCCGCTGTCGCCCGGTTGCGCTACTTTCTGCTGGGATGCATTCTGGTGCTGGCCGTGGCTGAGGCGCTGGGTCGGACCCACCTTTCCGAAGCCTCACCAGGAATCAACTCCGAGAACCTGTTGGTGCTGGTAGCTCCGCTGGTGCTGGTTTATGGCGTCAGCCTCTTCTATCTCCTGCTCGACCAGGTGCGCCTGCCATTCCCGGAATTGCGCTTCATTGTCATCGCTCTCTTCGGCGTGATGGCCTGCCTGCCGATGGTTTTTGTTTTTCTGCCTCCCAGGACCGTTCCCGTGGCCTATCCGCCCTACCTCCCGCCCGCCATCCAAACCGTCTCCGGCTGGCTCAAAGACTCGGAGCTGGCCATGAGTGACGTCCCGTGGGCCGTGGCGTGGTACGGCCAGCGCCAATGCGTGTGGCTGACTCTAAAGTGCACCCCGGACCGCAACGACCCTAACACGCACGAGGACTTCTTTGCCATCAACGACTACCAGAAGCCGATCAAATTACTTTACCTGACTCCAGAGACCATGGACGCCAAGTTCCTCAGCCAGTGGATTCGGGGCGGTGAACAAAGCTGGGGCACCTTTGTCCTGGCGAGCATGGTGCTGAAGAAGGTGCCCGATTATTTTCCGCTCAGCCAATCCCCCTCCGGCTGGTTGCCCGAGCAACTGGTCCTGACCGACTGGCAGCGGTGGAGAAGGCCCCAGTGAGCACCGATGGACGGGGCGCAGAGCGTGGCTCCGCCCTGCCCCGCGCGGCAGGGCTGCGGAGACAGTCCCGAAGCTCCGGCAGCAAGCAGAGCCGCCAGCCCCGCCAGTCCCTCCGACGCTACCAGCCAGCCCACGGCCGCCGGTCTGAACCGCGCAAAAGGAGCGCCCCAGCCCTCCGCCACCGGTATCATCTGCCGCCGGCAGAACCGTCCCGGGGCTGGCCGTTGCCTCCCCGTTACCTCGCCGTTACCTCACCGTCGTACCTCTGCAAACTTTGCAGAGGTACGACGGTGAGGTAACGGCGAGGTGACGGGGAGGCAACGGGGCGGAGATTGTCAGTCTCGTGGTGTGGCAAGGTTGCAGCTCTGGGACGCCGCACAGGGCGCGCCCGGGGCCAGACTGGGCATGGGCGGGTGGGCTGGGCAAGGGATCTCGTGGAGCGGAACTCGATACCTTTGTGCAAGTGCTTGCCGTTGCGTGTCTTACGCCTCAAATTGGCCCTGTTTTGGTTCACTGCGCCCGGTTTACCGTTGACTGGCGCAGGGGCGCGGGCGGAGACTGCCGGGCATGCTGCCGGTCTCAAAAGCGGTGGGGAAGAATCTGATGCGCATCCTGTCGTTAATGGCGATGGCATCCTGTCTCCCGGGCTGTAAATCGGCTGGCAGAGTCGCCAGCCCAACGTTGGAGAACTACGTGCTGAGTTATAACACACCTACCGATGCGGCCCTGCAAGGGCAGCTTGAAGGCATTGATGCGAGTTTGCGGGCCAAATACGGCCTCACGCCCGAGCAGGCCTCCGTCGGCCTGCTCGACTTGAAGCACTTGCGGTTGGCGGTGATTCATCCCGACCGGATTGACTACGCGGCGAGTGTGGCGAAGGTGGGTATCCTGCTGGCGTACTTCCAGTTGCATCCCGAAGCGGCGACCCACCTTGATCCGCAGACGCGGCATGAGCTTGGGCTGATGGCCAAGGCTTCCAGCAACGAGATGGCCGCCAAGTTCTCCCGCGAGATGGGGTTGCGCCAGATTCAGGCGGTGCTCAACTCCTACCACTTTTACGACACCAACCACGGCGGGGGCATCTGGGTAGGCCGGCACTACGGTGGCGGCGGCGAGCGTATTGGCGATCCGATCAGCGACAACTCACACGCGGCGACGGTGCGGCAGTTGCTCCGCTATTTCCTGCTGCTCGAACAGGGCAAACTCGTCTCGCCCGCAGCGTCGCGGACCATGAGGGAAATCTTCGCCTCCCCGGACATCCCGCACGACAACATCAAGTTCGTGAAGGGCTTGGCGGGGCGGGATGTGCAGATTATTCGCAAATGGGGCACCTGGGAGGACTGGCATCACGACTCAGCGGTCATCGCGGGCCCGGACCGGTATTACATTCTTGTGGCGATGACCCGCCACCCGAAAGGGGACGACTATTTGGTGGATCTGGCCCGGGCGGTGGACGACTTGATGGTGGCAGCCGGCAAGCCATTATAGTTGACTTCCTTGGGTGGTTTCGCCAGTCTCAGGGTGTTATGTTGCGGCGCATCCTGCTGTTGATGGGGTTGTTCACCTGCCTCACCGGGATTGCCGGCGTCCTCGTGCCGCAGGATAGCACTTGGCGGTTCCTCAAGGGGTTTTCGGAAGCTTCCTCCCCTGATTCCGCGACCTGGCGGCAATTGGGCTTCAACGATTCGGCCTGGCTGACCGGTCAGGCGGCCTTCTACTACGAAAACCAGCCGGGCAGCGCGACCGCTTACACGGGACATACCGACCTGGGCGACATGTACGGGGGCTACACCTGCGTTTTCCTGCGCAAGACGTTCGTCCTGAATAACCCTTACGACGTGGTGGCCTTGCAGGTGGCCGCGCTGAGCGACGACGGTTTCATCGCCTGGATCAATGGGCAGGAAGTTGCCCGCTTCAACATGCCGGCAGGCGACGTGCCTTACAACGGCGCCTCCAGTCCCGCCTTGAGCGAGCCGATTCCCTGGTACACCAACACACTCACGGACTTCCAGTCATTCCTGGTGCCCGGCACCAACGTGCTCGCAGTGCAGGCGTTCAACTCGTCCCTGCGCAACAGTTCTGACTTCATCATCAACCGCAGCCCTCTATTACACGCCCGACCTGACGCCGCCTAACGTGACGTTGCTATACCCTGCTGCGGGCGACTTGGTCCGCCAGTTGACCACGATTGAGGTGGGTTTCGATGAGCCCGTTGCCGGCGTTGACGCCGCTGATCTGCTCATCAATGGCCAGCCGGCGACCAACCTCACGGTAGTGAGCCCGTCGCAGTTCGTTTTCACCTTCCCCCAGCCCGCCTCCGGCACGGTGCAGGTCGCCTGGGCTCCCGGCCACGGGATCACCGATCTCAGCAGCGCCTCCAACACCTTCGCCGGCGGGAGTTGGACCTACGATCTGGATCCGAGCGCCCCGATAACGGGCGTGATCATCTCCGAATTCATGGCGGCCAACAGCGGCAAGCAAACCGATTCCCTCCACGATGAACTCGGCGAGAGCCCGGATTGGATCGAGCTCTACAACCGCACGACCTCGCCCATCAGCCTGACCGGTTGGTCGCTTACGGACGATGCCGCCAGGCTGGACAAGTGGCAGTTCCCGCCCACGCTCCTTTCGGCCCAAAGCTTTCTTGTCGTGTTTGCTTCCGGGCGCGACACCAATGTCGCCGGCCAGCTCCACACGAACTTCAAGCTCGGCTCCAGTCCCGGTTATCTCGGGCTCGTGGACCCGGCCGGCAACCTCGTGTCCGCCTTCTCCCCGAGCTATCCCCAGCAATACACCGATGTCTCCTATGGGCGGGACCGCCTGGACCCCTCGCTCGTCGGCTATTTCACCAACGCCACGCCCGGGGCGCCCAACGCCACGACCGGTGCGGGTTTCGGGCCGGATGTTCTGTTCTCACGCGCCGGCGGCACGTTTCTCCCTGGCTTCTCGCTGGCGTTGTCCACGACCGGCAGCGACAGCGACATCCACTATGTTCTGGTCACCAATAACGTGCCTTCCGGCTCGAATGCCATCACGAACATACCGACAGCCGCCTCCCCCCTCTATACCAGCCCGCTGCCGATCAACGAAACGGTGCAAGTCCGCGCGCGGGCCTTTCCGCGCCAGGCGGGTCTTCTCCCCGGCCCGCCGCATACCGAGAGCTACATCAAACTCAGCGCCGCAGCCGCCAGCTTCAGTTCCGACCTCCCGGTCATTCTGCTCCACAACCTGAGCGGTGGCACCGTGCCGCAGACGACCGACCAGAACGTCATTGCCATGGTTTTCGAGCCGGTCAACGGCCGCACTTCGTTGACGAACCCGCCGACGCTGGTCTCGCGCGCCGGTTTCAATATCCGCGGCAGCACCAGCGCGGGCTTCCCGCAGTCTCCCTTCGCTCTCGAACTCTGGGACGAGTATAACCAGGACAAGAAAGTCGGATTCCTTGGCCTGCCGGCGGAGTCGGATTGGGTGCTCTATGCCCAGGACCCCTTTGACCCTTCCTATCTGCACAATCCCCTCATCCACCAACTCTCCCGCGATGCCGGGCGCTACTCATCACGTACCCGCTTCGCCGAGGTGTTTCTGAACACCGCCGGCGGCCAAATCACCTACGCCATCCCGGCCGGCGGCAACTACTTCGGCCTCTACACCGTCGAGGAGAAGATCAAGCGCGGGCCTGACCGCGTGGACATCACGGCGCTGCAGGTCCAGGACACGACCGCGCCCAAAGTCACCGGTGGTTACCTCCTCAAGCTGGACCGTGCGGACCCGGACGAGCGTACCTTCTACGACTCCTACCTGCAGGGCAGCATTGTTTATCAGGATCCCAAAGGGCCGGAAATGGCGGACTCTGCGTGGCAGGCGCAGCGCAACTACATCACCGGCTACTTCTCGCAATTCGGCGCCGCACTCTGGGGCGCGAGCTACACCAACCCCCTGACCGGCTACGCCGCCTACATTGACGTGCCCTCGTGGATTGACCACCACATCCTGAACGCCCTGGCGTTCAACGTGGATGCTTTCCGGCTCAGCGGCTACTTCTACAAGGATCGCAACCAGAAGATTTGCATGGGGCCGCTGTGGGATTTTGACCGCAGCCAGGGGACTTACTACTCCGACGACTGCCGGTGCTACAATCCCCGCATGTGGCGCCTGCAAGCCGGCGGCGACCAGGGCACGGACTTTTTCGGCAATCCCAGCCTGCTCGGCACCCGCTGGTGGCAACGGCTCTTCACCGACCCCGACTTCTGGCAACAGTGGATTGATCGTTGGACCGATCTGCGGCGGGGCGTTTTCTCCACCAACCACATCTACGCCGTGATGGATAGCCTGACCAGTCAGTTGATCCAGGCGCAACCTCGCGAGGTCGCCCGCTTCAGCGGCAACGCCCCGCGCTCTGGGTACATTGCCGGCAACGGCTACTCCTATACTTTCTCCGGCACCTACCAGGCGGAAATCGCCTTTTTGAAGCGGTGGTTCGCCGACCGCGTGAGTTTCATTGACACCAACTTCCTCCGCGCTCCGGTCTTCAGCAGCAACGGCGGGGCCATTACCTCGGGTTTCCCGCTCACGATCACCGCGCCGACCATCGAGTCTAACACCACCACCTACTACACCCTTGACGGCACCGACCCGCGACTTCCCGGCGGCGCGGTTAACTCCCATGCCATTTCCAGCCACGGCACGATCAACCTGACTCTGACGAGCAATGCCCGTGTCTTCGCCCGCAATTTCAACGCTGCCCACAACAACATGACCGACGGTCCCGTCGGCGGCAATCCCCCCATTTCCAGCCATTGGTCCGGCTCGACCATCGGCACGTTCGTGGTTTCCACTCCGCCGCTGGCCGTCACCGAAATCATGTATCACCCGACAGCCTCCGGCACGAATGACGCGAGCGACTTCGAGTTCATCGAGTTGAAGAACGTCGGCGCCCAGCCGCTCAACCTCATAGGGATGAGCTTCACCAACGGCATCAGCTTCACTTTCACCGCCACCAGCGCCATCACCAACCTCGGCCCCGGGCAATACCTGGTGCTCGTCGCGAACTCCAATGCCTTCCACTCCCGGTACCCGACCGTCACGAACGTCGCCGGCCAATACGCCGGCCAACTCGACAACAGTGGCGAGCATCTCTACCTCGAAGGCGGCCTCAAGGAGCCAATCCTGAACTTCAGCTACAACGATTCCTGGTATCCGACTACCGATGGCCAGGGCTTCTCGCTGGTGATCCGCAACGAGTACGCCCCTTCCGATACGTGGACCAACCCGGCCAGTTGGCGGCCCAGCGCCGCGCTCAACGGCTCCCCGGGCCGCGCTGATGGCGAGCCGCCGGTCATCCCCGCGGTCGTCATCAACGAGGCGCTTACCCATACCGACCCGCCGGAAGTAGATACAATCGAGCTTTACAATCCTGGCACCAGCCCCGCGGTGATCGGCGGCTGGTTCCTCACCGATGACCACACCAAACCCACCAAATACCGCATTCCGCCTGATACTGCCATTCTCCCTCACGGCTACGCTGTCTTTGATGAAAGCCAATTCAACAATAACGGGAACAACAGTTTCGCCCTCAACTCCCTGGGCGAGGAGGTCTATCTCTTCTCCGGAGACGGCACCAACCTCACCGGTTACCGGCACGGGTTCGAATTCGGCGCGCAACACAACGGCGTCACCTTTGGCCGCTATGTCACCAGCGACGGCCGCGAGCACTTCGTGACCCAGAAGCAAAACACGCTTGGCGCCGCCAACGCCGGCCCCAAGGTCGGGCCGATCGTCATCAACGAAATCATGTACGCCCCGCCGCCCTTCGGGCTGGATGCCGACAACCTGGACGAATACATCGAACTGCGGAACATCACCGGCCAGCCCGCGCCGCTGTTTGACCCCCTCCACGACACTAACACATGGCAGCTTGCGGGCGCCGTCCAGTTCGCGTTCCCAATGGGCGTCAGTATGGCGCCGTGGTCCTACCTTCTCGTGGTTGGTTTCGACCCCGCGCATGACCCCGTCATGCTGGACTGGTTCCGCGGCCACTACGGCGTGGACCCGAGCACACCCATCTTTGGGCCGTGGTCGGGGCATCTGGACAATGCCGGGGAGCGCGTCGCGCTTTACATGCCCGATAAACCAGAACTCCCGCCTTCGCCGGTCGCCGGATTCGTGCCGCAAGTGCTCGTCGAGGAGGTCCATTACTCGCCGCTGCCGCCCTGGCCTGCCGGCGCGGACAGCACCGGCTATTCCCTCCAGCGCCTCGCCAGCGCTTCTTTTGCCGACGACCCAGCGAACTGGCAGGCTGCCGCGCCCACCCCTGGCCTCTTAAGCCAGGGCGCCCTCACCGTTGACAGCGACCATGATGGCTTGCCCGACGAGTGGGAGCTGGCCCACGGCCTTGACCCCAACGACCCAACTGGTCTGAACGGGTCGCTCGGCGACCCCGACGGCGATGGCCTGAACAACCTGCAGGAATACCTCGCCGGCACCGACCCGCTCAACCGCCAGGACACCCTGCGCTTTGACCACGTCTGCGTGACCAACAATACCTGTGAGTTGCAGTTCAATGCCCACGCCGGCCACGCCTACACCGTCGAGCGCCTGGACGCTCTCAGCCCGACGAATGCCTGGTCCACGGTCACCAACTTCACCCCGAGCACTGACGGCCCGGCAACTGCTTACGATCCCCAAGCCCCCGCCACCCAGTTCTACCGGCTCAAGGTGACGCGGGACTGACCGTTTCTAAGAGCTGTTAGAGCGGTTTGTTGGGCGCTGGGCCGTGGACGGAATCTTGAGGATTGTGTGCGAGGATGGCCGATTTCTGTCCGCCATAAACTGATTGGCCGCAGCTAAAGCCGCGGCCAATACCCAAGAACTGAAATCTGATTACTTCAACCGGGCGCTATTGCTGGCGACGACGCGCAAACAGGAAGCCGACACCGCCCAGCACCAACAGCGCGAGCGAGCTGGGTTCAGGAACGACCGTTAAGCCCTGGACGAGGGTATTGTCGCCAGGGGCGCCGATTTGTCCGATTAGAGTCACCTGGCCCGTGGCCTTATCAACGCTGTAAAGGTTCGCTTGCGGATCGCTGCTGGCGGCCGGAGTACCCATATACATGATATCGGAGACCGCCGAGATGTCCAAGCCGTTGTAACGTGCCGCATCAATTCCCAACTGGCCAATCGTGTGCAGCACACCGGTCGTCGGATCGAGAAGCGCCAAAGTGTTTTGAAGCGTATCCCCCGCATACCAATTACCCGAGGAGGCATCGTAAGCCAAGGCGTCCACCCGTGGCCCCAAGCCGAAGTTAGGGTCACCCGCGGCATATTGCATGCTTGGCTCAACTGTCGCAGCGGCAGTGGTTCGATCAATCAAAAGACTTTGACCCCCGCTAAGCCCACTCGTTATCTGGAAGCCAGCCGGACCGTTATCAACCCCAAAGGTTAGACCGCTCACCGGCGGCGATATGATCCCGCCCACCTGGGAGGCAATTCCGAACTGGTTGATCGCGTACAGGTGGTTAAAGCTTCCCAAGCCGTACATGACCCCGTCGTAATAATCCAGCCCGCGAATCTCTTCGTTGGCCTGAAGCCCACTGATCCCGTATGCGTTGAGGAGCGTACCTGGGGAATCGCTCCAAAAGTTGATCAGGTTGCCGGTTGTATCTACGGCGTAAATCATCTCGTGCGCAGCATTAGCTGAGACAGGAATCAACGCGCTCGATGCGACCAGAACTGCAGCGAGGCCGCCTCCAATGGACCAACGAATTCCCACAGTTTTCATAGCTGTTTTTGTTTTCTTGCCTATTCCAGACTACAAATCTTCCAACCTGCGTCTATTTTCGTCCGCACCCTTGTAAGTGCAAGCTTTATTTTCATCTTTTTTGGGCCCCCTTCCGCGGCCACCTTCGGATGAACTGGCATAGCGTGTGCTGTCTCAATTTACCCTCCTTCTTGCCTCGCTGCTGTTCCGTTGGTTTCCCGCTGGCCGTGTGCCGCTGGAACGGAACGCGGCGGGCACTGGCCGCTGGAAATATATTGTTCCACTCCCGTCACCCGCTACACTCCTGATGTTGCCGGACGGCGCCTGACCAAAGACGGCTGGCGAGGGTATCGCGCGCCGAGCACCGAACTAGATGCTGTTCAATTCGACCGACTTTCTTGTCTTCTTCGGCTTATTCCTGCTGGGCTACGTTCTCGTCCAGGGCAATCTCTTCCTGCGAAACCTGCTGGTGGTTGTTTCCAGTTATGTTTTCTACAGTTGGTGGGACCCCCGGTTCACGGCCTTGCTGCTGTTGACGAGCGTGGTGGATTACGCGGTCGCTCGCCTCATTGACGGGACGCAGGTCGCGCAGCGGCGACGTGCCTATCTGACGGCCAGCATCCTGCTCAACCTGGGGGTGCTCGGCGTGTTCAAATACTTCAACTTCTTCCGTGAGAGCTTCGAGAGCCTGTTGAACACGTTTGGGGGGGACGCTCACTGGGCGGGCTGGAGCGTGGTCCTGCCGGTGGGCATCTCGTTCTACACGTTTCAGTCCATGAGCTACGTCGTGGACGTCTATCGGCGGCAGATGCCGGCTTGCCGCGACGGGTTGCAGTTCCTGGCCTATGTTTCCTTCTTCCCGCAACTGGTCGCCGGGCCGATCGAGCGGGGCACCCGTCTGCTGCCTCAATTCAGCCGTCGGCTGACGATTACCCCGGCGGACGTGGAGCTGGGGATTTGGCTGGCGATTTGGGGCATGTTCAAGAAAGTCGTCCTGGCGGACAACCTCGCCCCACTGGTCGAACTGGTCTTCCAGCACCCGACCGCTTCCGGGCCAATGGTGGTGCTGGGCACGATTGCCTTCGCACTCCAGATTTACTGCGATTTCTCCGGCTACTGCGACATCGCGTGCGGGGCCGCGAAGTTGCTGGGGTTCAACTTGATGCTCAACTTCAACCTGCCTTACTTCGCGACCAGTCTGCGAGACTTCTGGCGGCGCTGGCATATCAGTCTCTCCACATGGTTGCGGGACTATTTATACGTCCCGCTGGGGGAAACCGGGCGGGCCAGGCGCGCACCTATCTGAACCTGGGGATCACCATGTTGCTCGGAGGACTGTGGCACGGGGCGTCGCTGACGTTCGTCCTCTGGGGCGTCTGGCACGGGTTGGGGCTGATGGTGAATCGTTGGTGGGACCAGCGCAGCCGCGCACACCAGGCTCGCTTCCCGGCCTGGCTTGGCTGGCTGACGACCCAGGCTTTTGTGCTCTACGGCTGGATGCTGTTCCGCGCCGGCTCCATTGATCAGGTGCTGGCATTCACCAGCGCCCTGGGGAGTTTTTCCATGCCCGGTTGGTGGGGCCCATACGTGAGGAATCTGACCGTCCTGGCCGCTCCGCTGGTTGCGATGCAGCTCTGGCAATGGCGCTCCGGCAACCTGAACGCCACGCTCGGGTTGCCCCGGTGGACGCGGGCGGTGCTGCAAGGGACAATGGTCTTAATCATAATCGCGTTTTGGGAGCCGGAGGCCTCCCCGTTTATTTACTTCCAATTCTGAGCGCGTATGAGGAGCCACGAATATCAACTCCGGCCACGTGATTGGATGCAGGCCCTCGGGCCCACGTTGTCGGTGATCGTGGGGCTGGCGGTGTTGCTCAAAGCCGCCAGCCACTTTGGCCTGTTGCCGGCTCCGGCGGTGGCCTGGGACCCCGAACTGACCGTCCTGGCTCACCAATCGGCGGCTTGCCAGGATCCTGAACCGGCGGACATCCTCATCACCGGAGACTCGACCTGCCTGGCGGGAGTGGACGCAAGAGACCTGTCGCACCAGCTTCCCGCACGCCCGCGAGTCCTGAGCCTGGCGCTGTACATCTGGCTGGGCATGGATGTGTATGCCGAGCTCGTGTCGGATTATGCGGAAGCGCATCCACACCACATCCGCGCCGTGGTGCTTTTGGTGACCCCCGCCAAGCTAACCCAGCCAAACGAGTCGGAAGACGGCGTGGCAATCTGGCGCCAGGTCCATCCGAAGAAGGGGCACCGGGCGGGAACCGCCGAGGCGGGGCTGGGTTCGGATTGGCTAGGGGCGCGGACTTTGCGGCGCCACCTGTTGAGCCACTGCCTGGCCACGCCCCTGCGAGCAAGCGGCGCCCAGTTCTTTGGCTTCTCTTCCGAGATAGAATCCTACCTGACAGCGCATCGCGGGAGTCTGCCGACGTTCGGCACAGCCGCGGTGCCGCGGCGGCTGGCGAGCGGCGCGCAGCGCGCAGCCGACTACGTTCTGGCACCGGCGCAGGAAGAAAAGAGCCGCGCGTTTCGAGTGAACATCCCCCCAGGGGCACGACTGTTCATCGGGCTGACGCCCGGGATGGCCGAAACCACTCCTCCGGGAGAACAGCGCCGGCGTGACGCCTTGCTGCGACAGTGGAACACCTGGATGGGAGCCGATGTGCTGTTGACCAACCTGCCTCCCACCTTGCCAAGTGTGTTCTTCTCTCCTGGCGGGCACCTCAACGAGGCGGGCCAGAATGTCTTCACCCGATTACTGGCGCGTGAACTGGCTCCCCTGCTTGGAGCTGAGCCCTAGCAGGGTCTTCGCGGAAGGGCGATTCCCGATGGGGGAATTCGACGCTTCTGCCACCATGGCTTCAAGAACTTCGGAGCTGCGTGCGCCAATAAAGCGCCGGCGCATCCGGCCCTCTGGGTCAATAATGACGTTCGTAGGGAGATCTCCGCCGTTGAACTGTGCACCGACAGAGCCCTTGGGATCCCATAGAATCGTGTAGTTAATCCCGCGCGCTTTCACAATGCGGTCAATCCTGGCGCGCGCTTTTGACGGGGAGTGATCGGGCGAGTCGGATTCGGCCACGGCCCCGGTTCCTGGCGTGTGCCCGTGATCGTCAGAAACGGCATCGAGTGCCACTCCCAGGATGGCGATTTGGCTGCCGAGCTTGTTTTGCAGGGCAATGAGTTCGGGTATCTCCGTCAGGCACGCGGGGCACCACGTCGCCCAGAAGTTGAGCAGCACGACTTTTCCCCGGAATTGTGTGAGGCGAACCGCTTTGCCATCAAGGTCGGTCAGCGCGAAGTCCGGCGTGGGAGGCCGTGTCGGCTCCACCGCGGCCATGTCCCCGGCGTTCGGTGGAGGTTCGGGATAGTCTTTCGCGTGGAGTTTCCACCAGGCCTTGCGCTGCTCGACTCCGCGCTGAATCATCTCCGCGTTCGAGGGGCCGGGCTGGCCGGGGCGATAGGTCTCTTGTGGCGAGAGGGCCATCCTCGAGCGCACGCCGAAATCCTTCCCCGACCAGCGCATCAAAGCCACCTCGGCACCAGCCACGACTCGCAGATCGGGGTCATCCAGCAGACGCATGACGACAGGCACTGCCTGCTGTGGATCGGCCTTGCGCAGGTACCCCAAGCCCAGCAGACGCAGCATCGGATCGAGATCGTTCAATTGGGCTTTGGCATATTCGAGCAACCGGGGACTGTGCTCCGCCTGCAGAGCCGCGAGCGCCAATTCCCGGACGGAGGCATCGCCATCAGTCGCCCCGGCGAACACCAGGGGCTCAGCCCGGGCATACAGCGCCGGATTCCTCCTTACATGATCGCTAAGAAATGCCATGACAAGCTGGCGATGGACTATCCTGCCGGTCGCCCAACAGCGGTTGAGGAGATCCACCGGATCGGCGGAATTCCTGACGAGCGCATCGAAGACCTCCTCCCGGGGGGCGGCGGAATTCAGCAGCAGGCGCACCCCGACGGCCTGATTGATCCGGCCGTGGAAGCACGCCCCGATCAGAAGCAACGTGAGCAGAATTCCCCCGAGCAACCTGGTCCGCCGCGTGATCAAAAGCGCGGACACCTTCATCGGTTTCGCTGCCCTGCAGCCTGGCGATACCAACTGTTTTGCCCTGCGGAATAAAGCTTCAATGTCATGGATCGAATAGGCCAATCAACTCGCGGTCGCGTGCATAGACTATACTACCATTGTTGCGCCCGCCCGGAAACCGATAGGAAGTTTTGCTTCTTGCGCGCTTGGAGGCACTCAGTCCCGCCCGGGTACGGAGGGATTGGTTCTTGGAACTCACCACGCATGGCGCGATTCTGCCAGAGCAAGCCGGTATGTTATTAAGAAACTTTAGACGGACAGTCCTTAATTCCTTACTCATGCCCTTGCAGCCTCACCTCAGCCTCCCGGGAGCCTCGCCGGAACCTCCCCGTAGTACCTCCGTTGGCCATACGGAGGTACTACGGGGAGGGTATGGCGTGGTAATGGCGAGGCTACGGGAAGACTATGGCGCTTTAGGCCGCCATGGGCTGCCAGAAGGGCGAGGAGGGGGGTCGAATTAAGGCAGGCTGGAGTCGGTACGGCGGGTGTTCGGACTGACAAAGAAATCATGGCCGTTCAGGCGCAATTAGTGCCTGCCGTCAGCAGCCACAGCGCCTATACTGTCACCGATATGCCGACCACGCCCATTCCCGCCAGCCACCACCCGGTCGCCCGTCACAGCTTCTCCCGCTGTCCCCGGCCTCGGCTGATGCCCCGGCTGAACCGATGCGCCTTCGGCCTGGCGTTGGCAGGCTGGTTCACGTTGGGCAACGCCGCCGATGCTCCCGGCAGCCACAATGCAACCAACCATCTCACCGTGGCGGTTTACGCCGGCGCGGGCGCCGCCGGCAAGGGCGTGCCTCGTGTGCTTGAACTGCTGAATGCTACCAGCAACATGACCGCGGTGCGCGTCAGCCCGAAGGAGATACAGGACGGCACGCTGAGGAGATTTGATGTGGTGGTGTTCAGCGGTGGCAGTGGCAGCGCGCAAGCTCGCGCGCTGGGTGACGCCGGGCGCCAGGAAGTAGAAGGATTTGTGGACAAGGGTGGCGGCTATGTCGGCATTTGTGCCGGTTCGTACCTGGCCTGCCGCGGTTTCTCCTGGAGCCTGGGGTTGATCAATGCCAAAACGCTTTCCCCACGTTGGAAGCGCGGCACGGCTATCGTCAAGATCGAGTTGACCAATCGCGGGCGCGAAGTCCTCGGTCCACTTCAGGGCGAACTGAACTGCCTCTATTTCCAGGGACCGATCGTTGGTCCTGCCGGCGCACCGGCATTGCCGGAATACGAGCCGCTGGCGTTCTTCCGGTCCGAAGTCGCCAAGAACAACACGCCCAAAGGGATCATGATTAACTCCCCGGCAGCCTTTGCCGGTCACTTCGGCAAGGGGCGCGTGATCTGTTTCAGCCCCCACCCTGAGCAGAGCAAGGGTCTCGGAAGCCTCGTCACACGCGCGGTAGCCTGGGCGGCAGCCGAACCGGCCGACTAAGTCGGAACTCACAGGTAAGCTGGAAACGAGTAATGTGACAGAGGACGAAGCGGAGTCTTCCACCACCTGAACAAGGTAGCCGTGATCCGTGATGCATGAAAGCTGAAGTCACGCATCACGTCTTATAGTGGCGTGCGCTTATCCTTCAAATACTGCGTGTGGCCATCCATGAAGACGCGGTTCCGGCCCCCGGGGTGAATGGTGTGGCCGCGTAAATCCGGCGGAAGGCTGGCGATCGTCGAGGGGAAATAAGGGTCCACGACCAACTCAACGTCACACGGTCCGGCGATGGGCCCCACAATCGGGTCGCCGGCCTCGACCAAATCGGCAATAACCTGGGATGCTGTCTTGTTCCAAAAATCCTCCAGCCCGACCGGGTCATCGGGCCGGTCGAAGCGCCACGCCCAGTAGCGCGTCCGCAGCGCATTGGTCGCAGCGGAGATCGCCTGGACCGTTTGTACGGCCCTCCCCACCGGGGAGTTCGCACCGGCCGGGCAGGCCCAGAGCGAATCCGCCGCTCCGCTATCCCGCAGCACTGTAGGCGCCCACCCAGTGCGCGGGTCCGATGCCGGCCAGGTGCTCCACGGTTTGTACCCGCCGGGCAAACCTGTCTTCAGGTCGCGCCGATCCATGAAGCGATCCTGGTTATCATCGAGGTAGATCGTAAACGCCAATCCGACCTCCTGGAGGTTGGAGAGGCAGGCCGCGCGTTGCGAAGTCTGCCTGGCTTGGGCCAGCGCGGGCAGCAGCAGCGCGGCCAGAATCGCGATAATGGCGATCACCACCAACAGCTCGATCAGGGTAAAGCCAAGCTCCTTCCCCGCCCCAGGCCCCGCGTCGGGCGGCATCCAGTTCGTTCTAATAGTTTGTATAATCCCATAATAGTGCATCCCCACCGCCTTTGCCACATCAGCCCCGCATTCAGCACTTCCCACGCGTATGATAAGGGCTTCTGCCTCGAACGACGCTTACTTAAGGCGTAACACATTCAGGCTCAGCCGCTTCCCCGTGACTTCCCTGGGGCAGCTTTGTCCGACCCGGCAGCCTCTCCGGCCCGCTGCCGACCTACCTCTTGGCCAGTAATACGCCTGGGGGGGGGCCTGAGGGCGGCCTGGAGGTAGTTGGGAGCGAGTTTGTTGGCTCATGCTTGGGAATCGGGGGCGTACCGGCTCAGTAGCTTGGAAGCTACGAGGGCGCCCTCGCACCTCGCCTCTTCTGCGGCTGGGATGCGCCACCAAAAATACCACAGGGGTTCTGGTCCACTGGCTTCCACTGCCAGGAAGGCGTAATCGCCGGGCGTCATTTCGGCTTGCTCCGGCTCCGGCCCGTAGGAAATATAAGGTAGGTCTGCGCTTACCGTGACTTGCGCCACACGGCTGTCAATAGGGGATTGTGGAGGTTCAGATTTGGACGTGCGCATCAAATTGGCTCTTGCAACGCCGACAATAACCCCCAGAGTAACCAGCTTAATTGGAATGAGGGCGTTGCTGCTTTACCCGGAGTTCTCTGCGATGGGATTCTGGAATTACAAGTCGGTCTGCCATTTGATGGGGGCCAAGTACCCCGCATCCCCCCTGGGGCTGATCACGATGGCCGCTCTCCTGCCCGCAGAGTGGCAGTTGCGGCTTCTGGACCTGAACACCGCCACCCTGGAGGACGCGGACATTGACTGGGCGGATTTGGTCTTCATCGGAGGCATGTTGCCTCAGCAACCGGGATTCTTGCGACTGATAGAGCGGGTTCATTCGCGAGGCAAGAAGGTGGTCGCGGGCGGGCCCGATCCCACCTCGCAGCCCGAGGTTTACCGTTCGGCGGATTACCTCGTCCTGGGCGAGGCGGAGCGTTCCCTGCCGACGTTTCTGTCAGACCTCGCGCGCGGCGCGCCCAGCGGCACTTATCAGTCCGCCGAAAAGCCGGATTTGGCAGAGAGTCCGGTTCCCCGGTTCGACCTGTTGGAGTTCCGGAACTACCTGATGATCGGTGTCCAATGCTCGCGCGGCTGCCCTCTCAACTGCGAGTTCTGCGACATCATCGAGCTCTATGGCCGGCTGCCGAGGACGAAGACTCCTCAACAGATCGTCTCCGAGCTCGATCTGCTTTACCGGCTGGGGTACCGAGGCCACGTGGACTTCGTGGACGACAATTTCATCGGCCACAAGGCCAAGGCGAAGGAGATCCTCCGGGCGGTGGGAGACTGGTCCAAGGCTCACAAACATCCGTTCTTCTTCTCAACGGAAGCCTCGATCAATCTCGCCGACGATGAGGAGCTTCTGGGGCTGATGGCGGACGTTGATTTCCGCTACGTCTTCGTAGGCATCGAATCAGCGGACAGCGAGGTTTTGCGGTCAATGCACAAAGCAACCAATCTCAAGCGGAACATCATCGAGGATTTGCATAGGATCTACCGCCACGGGATCGTCGTCAACGGGGGGTTCATCCTGGGTTTTGATGGCGAGACGAGTGCCAGCGCGAGGGCGATGGCCGAACTCATCGAACGGGGCAAAATCGTCATGTCCATGATCGGCTTGTTATTCGCCCTCCCGAACACCCAACTGACACGGAGACTAAGCCAGGAGCACCGTCTGCTGGAAGACACGGGCCGGGTCAGTGAGGCCCGCGAATCCACCGAAGTGGACCAGACAACCAGCGGCCTCAACTTCGTCACCCGGAGGCCCGCAGCGGAAATTCTTGGGGATTATCTCCATGTGTTGCAGGCGACCTACTCGACGAAGCACTATTTCGACCGGTGCTTGAGCCTGAGCAAGGCCCTCAGGATCCAGAACCGGTTCAAGCCTTCGTGGCGCCGAAAGGCCCGCTATGGCACCGCCTTTCTTAAGATCCTGGTCAAGCTGGGGCTCCGTTCTCCAACTTCCTATTACTTCTGGAGAAACCTCCTGACAGTCCTGTTCACACGGGTTTCCTCGCTTGAGACTGTTGTCAACCTCATGGCGATGTACCTGCATTTTGGCCCGCAGACAGCGTTCGTTTCCGGCGTAATGGCTAAAGACATCAGGCTGCGGCAGGCCCGCTTGGCGCGTGGTGCCCGCGGGACAGAGAGTTAACGCAGTGTGTTGGCGCCCCGGCAAACTTTCACTTGAAACCGCGGAGCACGAATATCTGTTGAGCAGCCGCGAGCCGGCCCGCCTGACCGCCCAGCGGGGGGAGCAGTTGCAACGCAATGATTCGGGTGTCGAAACCGGCCTGCACCAGCGTCTGGATGTCAGCACCGACGCGCATCGCAGCCGCGCGCGCCATCGCAACGCTGCTTGGGTCTTGGCCATGTTTCGCCCCCTCGGCGTGAGCCCCTTTATGCACTGGCGTGGGCAAGTCCCCAAACGAGCCAAAGCGACCTTGCCCGACTTCCGCGAAGAAATGGGCTTGGAAAACCAACGCCGCGCGTTCGCTTTGTCCAATTCCAAAGATTCCCGCGCCTTGGAGGCTTCATGAGCCAGCCGTGGCGCGCTGAAGGGCTGGTAAACAAAGACTTGCCTGCGTTGGAAAGCGGATTAAGCTTCCCCCTTATCAGGCGGCGGGGTAGCCAAGTGGTAAGGCAGGGCTCTGCAAAAGCCTTATGCGTCGGTTCGATTCCGACCCTCGCCTCCATCTGCAAGTTCTTCATTCCTCCTTACTTACATCAGCACAGCGATCAAACGTGCACCAAAACGTGCACCAAAAAGGCCCCTTGGTGCCCTATGGTTCCCGAATCCCGGAGGAATCCTGCTTAATCTGGAGCAATTCCTTTTCCCCTAAACGTGGAGATGAGCCTAAAACCTTTCCGGCTGCACGTGGGGAATCTGTCGTGGTGCCCAAGTTTTCTTCGCCGTTGCATTCGGTCATTTACCGTACGGCGCAGGGGATTTAGGCTCTTGGCGGATAGTCTCATTGAGCTTGGCGACAAATATCAACTAAATGGCAACCAATTTTCGCTTTTCAGGTCACGAAACCTTTCCATGCCGCTATGCCTGGCTGCCAAAGGCAGCCCAGGCAGTCGCAGAAAAGGGAAATCACGACCTTCTCACATCAGCCCGCGAAGATGACGCGATGGTCCAGCTTGGAGTTGGCAAGAATGAAAGAAAAGTTCGGTTGGCTTCGTGCCACTTTGGCTGTGACAATCGAAACGGCTACGCAAACATGGTGATGAAGACGATGACTGGTTTTAGCCTGTGGGAGTATCAACAGCACGCCGCGGACGGATGCCAACCGTCTCGCTCAGTTCCAATTGCATCCCCAATGGCGGTTGGCTCTCGCCGCTGATGCTGAACGATATGCCACCACCTGTTCTACATCCGCGCGATCCGTTGCACGGAATCACGCTGGAGCGCATCATCAAAGAGCTGGTCGCGCGGCATGGTTGGGCTGAGATGGGCCATCGCATCCCGATCCGTTGTTTTCAATTCAATCCGAGCGTGAAGTCCAGCCTTACGTTTCTCCGCAAAACACCATGGGCGCGCACGAAAGTTGAAGCATGGTTCATCGAAGAAGGTTTGAACAGTGAAGCGAACCCCACCTAATCTCGCTGACTCCCCTCCGAGGACAGCCCCATTTGCCTGACCTGATAGGCGGTGGCATGGTTCTGCCTGGAGAAGAAGCAAACTATGGGCAACATAATCAGTCGGGAAATCCGTTTAACATCACGGCCGCAGGGCATGCCGGTGCCGCAGAACTTCACCATGGCCTCAGTGGAGGTTGGATCTCCGCAAGAAGGCGAGGTGCTGGTCCGAAATCTGTTCATGTCGGTGGACCCATACATGCGGGGGCGCATGCGAGAGGGCAAATCGTATGTTCCGCCGTTCGAGATTGGCAAGCCCCTGGAAGGCGGGGCTGTCGGCGAGGTGATTGAATCGAAGGCCGACCGTTTCCAACCGGGCGATATCGTGCTCTCCAATTTCGGATGGAGAGAGTATTTCATCTCAGACCCGCGAGACCTCCGGGCACTGAACCGTAAGATTCAGCCGCTTTCCGTTTACCTTGGAGTGCTGGGAATGACCGGGATGACCGCCTGGGTGGGACTGAACGTCGCCGAAGCCAAAGCGGGCGAGACCGTCTTTATTTCTGGCGCCGCTGGCGCCGTTGGGAGCGCGGCAGGGCAGCTTGCGAAGCAGCGTGGCTGCCGGGTAATCGGTTCGGCAGGCTCACCGGAAAAAATCAGGTTTCTGCTTGATGAATGCGGGTTCGATGTGGCGTTCAATTACAAAACCGCTTCAAACCTGAAGCAGTTGGAGGAAACTGCCCCTGAAGGCATAGACGTTTACTTCGACAATGTAGGTGGCGAAGCCTTGGAAGCTGCGCTGGCCATGTTGAAGGTGCGTGGTCGAATTGCGGCCTGCGGAGCGATCAGCCTCTACAACAGCGAAAAACCGCAACCGGGTCCTTCCAACCTGTTCCTGGTCGTAGTGAAGCGGCTTACCATGCGAGGGTTCATTGTCTCGGACTGGTTGGACAAGCTCGGCGACTTCCAGCGGGAAGCTGGCGAGTTGTTGATGGCCGGCAAATTGAAGCACAAGGAGACGCTAGTTGAAGGGATCGAAAGCGCGGCGGATGCGTTCCTCGGTTTATTCAAAGGCGCAAACATGGGGAAAATGGTGGTGAAGCTTGGGACGTAGTTCCGCAACTCCCTGAGAAGGTTTCTGCAGTGCCATGAAGAAAACGCTGGTCGAAATTGACGTCTGGAGTGATTACGTCTGCCCTTTCTGCTACCTGGCCGAACCGACACTCGCGCAAATGCAGCAGGAGTTCAGAGGAGAACTTCGGGTGTCGTGGCACGCTTTCGAGTTGCGGCCAGACCCGGTGCCCACGCTGGATCCCAAAGGCGATTACCTGCGGGAGGTCTGGCAAGGGTCGGTGTATCCCATGGCCCAATCCCGAGGCATGGTCCTGCGGTTGCCTCCGGTCCAGCCGCGAAGCCGGCTTGCGCACGAGGCGGCAGCCTTCGCCAGTGACGAGGGCCGGTTTGAAGAGATGAACAACGCCCTGTTCCGCGCTTTTTTTGAGCACGGAGAGGATATTGGTCGGCCTGACATTCTCGCCCGGTTAGCAACTAGCGCAGGGATCGACGGCGGAAAACTGGCTACTGCCTTGAAGACCAAGCGATATCGACAACGCATCTTGGCGGATGAAACGAAAGCCCATGACCTGGGGCTATCCGGCGTCCCGGCAGCTCTGGTCAGAGCAGCGGGAGAACCGCTCGAACGCGCCCTTCTCGTGGAGGGGGCGCAGCCTGTCGAAGTATTCCGGCAAGCGGTGACTCGTGTTTTGCACGCAGAGAGCAGAAGGTAAAGGTACTTATGGGTAACGAGTTGGATGGGAAAGTGGCGCTGGTGACTGGTGCTAGCCGGGGAATCGGCCGGGCGATCGCAATTGCATTAGCACAAGCGGGTGCCGATGTGGCAGTGAATTTCGTGAGTCGCGAAGCGGAAGCCAGGAAGGTGTGTTCCGAAATCCAAAGTCTCGGTTGACGCAGCCTGGCCATCAAAGCCGACGTTTCAGTTTCAAGCGAGGTTTCAACCATGGTCGCTCAAGCTGAGGGGGAGTTGGGCCCAATATCGATCCTGGTCAACAACGCCGGGATCAGCCGGCCACAGCCCCTGGACCAAATCACCGAGCGCGACTGGGACGAAGTTCTTACGGTGAACCTCAAATCCATGTTCCTGGTCACACAGGCTGTTCTTCCTGGAATGCGGAAGCAGCGTTGGGGCCGCATTATCAATCTTTCCTCTGTTGCCGCGCAGCTCGGAGGAGTCATCGGCCCGCATTACGCTGCTTCCAAAGCAGGCTGCCTCGGGCTCACCCATTCCTATGCCGCCCTGCTGGCCAAGGAAGGTATTACGGTGAACGCCATCGCCCCGGCGCTGATTGAAACGGAGATGATCACCAGCAACCCCAAAGCTCGGCCTGACATCATACCTCTGGGTCGTTTTGGAACCGTGGAGGAGACCGCGGATGTCGCAGTAATGCTGGCCTGCAATGGTTACATCACGGGGCAAACCATTAATGTGAATGGCGGTTGGTACATGAGCTGAGGATCCCCGCTCGCTGTCCAGCATTCGCATCTGGTGCTCGTCGTAGCGCGTGCCAGTCACAGACGAAGGAGCAATCGCCTCCTCCATCCGGGTCAGGTCCGCCGGTGAAAGCCGGATTGACAGTGCGCCCAGAGACTCCGTGAGTTGGGCCCGCGTGCGTGCGCCGATCACTGGCACTAAGTTTGCCCCCTTGGCCAATACCCATGCAATTGCCAGTTGGGATGGACTCACATTCCTTTCAGCAGCAACCTTCCCGAGTGCGTCAACCAAGGCTTGGTTACGCTCGCGGTTGGCACCCGTGAACCGTGGACGGCGTGCCCTGAAGTCGCCCTGGGCTGCCGGTCGCGAGCCGCTCAGCAGCCCGCGTGAGAGGACGCCGTAGGCAGTCACACCTATCCCGAGTTCCTGCACCACCGGGAAGATTTTATCCTCCGGGCCACGGCTGACTAAGGAATACTCGATTTGCAAATCACAGATCGGGCGCACCGCGTGCGCTCGGCGGATCGTCTCGGGGCCCACTTCCGAAAGCCCAATCGCACGCACATACCCGGCTTTGACCGGTTCGGCAATGGCTCCGGTTGTTTCTTCGATGGGCACTTTAGAGTCCAGTCTTGCCGGCCGGTAGATGTCAATGTGATCCACGCCCAATCGAGTCAGGCTATAAGCCAGAAAGTTTTTCACGGCTGCCGGTCGCGCATCGTAGCCGATCCAACTCCCGTCCGGACCACGCATGGCGCCGAACTTTACCGAGAGCAGGGCTTTGTCCCGGCGGTCCCGGAGCGCGCGGCCTAGGAGCATCTCGTTGTGGCCCATGCCGTAGAAATCGCCGGTGTCCAAAAGCGCTATCCCCTGGTCCAGAGCGGCATGGATTGTAGCAATGCTTTCCGTCTCGGACGCCGGTCCATACATGCCAGACATGCCCATGCATCCAAGAGCCAAGGGAAAGACACTTAGACCGGCGGTGCCCAGTTGCCTGCGCGACTGGGGAATAACGTTAGCCATATTGCCTATATCCTCGCCTCCGAGTCTTGGATGCGCAACGGCGATAGACGCTGTAATGTTTACCAGAGGTAAACATGGCACATCCGAACAAGGGAATGGATTTAAAGGGCAAAACTGCGGTGGTAACCGGGGCGAACAGCGGAATCGGGCTGGCGGTTTCCACGGCACTCGCTGAAGCGGGATGCAATCTCGTGATTTCCGGAAGGCGTCAGAACAAGAATCAGGCTGTTGCGGACGACCTTGCCCAGAAGTTCAAAGTGCAGACGCTTGCAGTGGAGGCGGACGTGTCCCGCGAAGCCGATTGCGTCCGTCTGATTCAAGAGGCCGTGGCGAAGTTTGGAACGATCCACATTCTCGTCAATAACGCGGGCATGGGAGGCGGGGGCCGGATCGTGGAGACCAAAACCGAGGATTTTGACCGGGTGCTGAAGACCAATCTCTATGGCACGTTCTGGTGTGCTCGGGCGGCCTATCCCCAAATCAAGCGCAATCAAGGAGACCCGCGTGGCTTTATCATCAACATTTCCTCTTTAGCAGGAAAACAGGCCTGGAGTGGCACCGGCACCTACAGCGCCTCAAAATTTGCCATCAACGGCCTTACTCAAGCACTCGCCGACGAAGGCAAAGCCGACCACATCAAGGCGATTGCGATTTGCCCGGCAATGGTCGCTACTACCATGACGGGCGCGAGCGGTCCGGATTACCTCCAACCGGAGGACATCGCCGAGACGGTGATGTACCTCCTGCGGCTTTCGCCCGCAGCATGGCCCACGGAAGTCGTGGTGGAGCGCAGGGACGCTTCGTAGCGGATTGTGCTTTTCGAGATCAGCCAGTTGCTCCTTTCTTTAGCGACTTGAGGAAAGGCTCGCCGACGAGCTCCAATCGTTGTTCAAGCTTCCGTGTGCAATCGCAATCGCAGCAGGCCCATGGCTCGGTTCCGTTTGCATCACGACAGTGCTTGCGGGCGTGGGCATCTTTAACCTGGAGCAGATCGAAATACTCTTCCCAATAAGCACGCTCTTCCTGGAGGGGGGTGGAGCAAAAGCAGACCTCAACCCAGGCGCAGACGCCGTCCTCAGTGAGCCGGGCCTTTTGCATGTCGTCCAAATACTCGTCGCCTGCCACGGAGCCCTGGCCCAGGCGACCGGATTCAATGGCCGCTAGCAGGGTCTTTTCTTTCCCAGGCTTCACTTTCGCTTTCACCAGATACCGCATACTTTCCTCTGCAACTTAGCGCAAAACGCGCTCCCCTGGAGCGCATTCTTTAAGTGCCGCGGATCAACATGACGCGAATTGTCGTCACAGCATTTCTTCCGGTTGCGTGCGTCTGGGCTGCCAGGCACGAATCCGCCATTCTGCGGCGAGGGGTGGCACTCTCCGCAACTCAGACAGAAAAGGCTCGGGAAGTGGGTGTCGTCCATTCGGAAAAAGTCCGGTTGCTGGCCCTCGACGTTATCCCGCCGACAAATCGCCTGCTTCGGACCATTGGAGCAAAGCTTGGGTTTGTTTCTTCTCAGACAATCGGGATGACCCTGCGCTACGGCATCTTCATTCAGACGGAATATTGGGGAGACCGGCGCCTGCTGGTCCATGAGCTGGCTCACGTAGCGCAATACGAGCGCTTTGGTGGATTCCGCAGATTCCTTTTCCAATACCTCCAGGAATGCATCAATCCAGGTTATCCGCTTGGTCACCTGGAATTGGAGGCCAAGAGGGCTGAAGAGCTTTTAATTTGAGCAGTCCAGGTCGGACGGTGGATTGACTGAGCCTCAAAAAGGAGCAACCTGCTGCCTTATGGAACTAGATTTGGAAGGCCACCTGGCAGACCGGGCGTATCCGATCCTGGCCAGCCTCGTGGTGCCGCGTCCGATTGCGTTGGTGACAACGTTAAGCCCGGACGGAAAGGTCAATGCGGCACCTTTCAGCTTTTTCAACGTGCTCGGTGCTGATCCGCCGATCCTGGCCGTTGCACCTGGGGACCGGGATGACGGCACGCCCAAAGACACCGCCCGGAACATTCGCCTCACACACGAGTTCGTCGTCAACCTCGTGGACGAGGTAATTGCCGAAGCCATGAACAGATGTGCGGCTTCTTTGCCCTATGGTGAGGACGAATTGCAACACGCGGGCTTGCACGCGAGCCAAAGCTCAGTCGTGAAGGCGCCCCGCATTACCGAGGCTCCCGTCAGCCTGGAGTGCAAGGAATGGGGCACGCTGCAGATCGGTGACAACCGGGTTGTGATTGGGCTCGTGAAACGCATCCACCTGCGGGATGAGTTGTTCGATCCCCTGACGAAGCGTGTAAATAGCGAACGATTGCACCTCATCGGGCGTATGGCCTCGCCGCACTGGTACTGCCGAACAAACGACCGCTTTGAATTAACCCGGCCGGCATAGCTCTTGAACCTGTGGCTGACCCCAAATTAATCCTGGTTACCGGAGCAACGGGTTACGTGGGTGGGCGACTCGTGCCGCGGTTGCTCGCGGCGGGCTATCGGGTCCGTTGCCTGGTGCGTGATCCGGCGCGGCTGCAGGGGCGCGGGTGGCTAAAGCAGGTGGAGCTGGCACGCGGGGACATGCTGCAACCCGAGTCACTCGTCCCGGCCATGCGCGACGTTCATGCGGTGTATTATCTCGTCCACAGCCTGGGCGGCGGGAGCGACTTCTCGGAACGGGATTTGATGGCGGCGCGCAATTGCGCGGGAGCCGCCAAGGCAGCCGGAGTGGAGCGTATAATCTATCTCGGTGGTCTCGGCGACCCGCAGGCCAACCTGTCTCCCCACTTGCGTTCCCGGCAGGAAACGGGTGCCGCCCTGCGCGAGGCGGGAGTGCCTGTGACAGAGTTCCGCGCCGCGGTGATCGTCGGCTCGGGCAGTTTGTCCTTTGAAATGATTCGTTACCTCACCGAGCGGCTGCCGGTGATGATCTGTCCCCGCTGGGTGTTCACTCGCATCCAGCCGATTGCGATTCGCAACGTGTTGGACTACCTGGTGGCCGCGCTCGCCTGCCCGGAGAGCACGGGCCGAGTTCTCGAAATAGGAGGGCGGGATGTGTTGACGTATGCCGGCATGATGACCGGCTACGCGCGCGCCAGAGGATTGAAACGGCGATTGCTCGCCGTGCCGGTCTTAACCCCGCGGCTGTCATCTTACTGGGTGCATTTGGTCACCCCGATTCCCGCCAGCATCGCCCGACCCCTGATCCGGGGCCTCGGCAACGAAGTCATTGTGCGCGATGCGTCGGCGCTGCGGCTTTTTCCCGCCATTCAACTGCTCGGTAACTACTCAGGTGTCAGCGGCGGCGCCAACAGGAGACAAATCGGGCGGTTAGGAATGGATCGGGCACGATGGTCGGTGACGGCAACGAGAATGGGCCGGAGGATCGCTCCACCGGCCCATGCCGCTCGTGATGCTTGGCCCGTCAGGGTTCTTCGATTTGATCCTTCATCCGGTAACTGCGGCCTTCGATGGTGACGGTTTCGGCATGGTGCAGGAGGCGGTCCAGGACTGCCGAGGTCAGCGTGGCATCGTTGTTGAAGACCTTGGCCCAGTTTTTATACGCCTGGTTGGTCGTCACGATGGTCGAGCCGGTCTCGTAACGCTGGCTGAAGACCTGGAAGAGCAGGTCCGCGCCGGTTTTATCGATGGGCAAGTAGCCCAGCTCATCAATTAAAGCGATGCTGGGGTTGGTGTATTTCTTCAGTTCGGCTTTGAGGCGATGGGCCGATTGTGCCGCCGCCAGGGTGTTGACGATGTTGATGGCTGTCGTAAACAGAACGGTGTGGCCGGCCAGACAGGCTTCGTAAGCCAAGGCAGTGGCTAAGTGGCTTTTTCCGAGGCCGGCCCCGCCCAGGAAAATGACGTTGGCCTTGTCCTTGAGAAAGGAGAGGCGAAAGAGGTTTTGCACTTGGGGGCGATTGATCTTTTTGGGCCAGCTCCAGTTGAACTGCTCCAAGGTTTTAACTACGGGGAAGCGCGCCGCCTGAATGCGGCGTTGGGTGGCCCGGTCTTTGCGCCGGAGCGCTTCGCCCTCGACCAGGCGACTTAAGAAGTCCAGGTGGGTCCGGTTTTTCTCAACCGCCTCTTTGGCCAGGGCTTGGTGGTGCTCCCGAAAATAGGCGAGTTTGAGGTAGAGCAGGTCCGAGAGAAGTTGATCGTCTTTCATGGGTTTGTGGCCGGGGTAGAGGTGTGTTTGGCGTCATAAATGGAGAGGTCGGGAGCGGGCAGTTCCAACTCCAGCAGGTCCTGCTGTCGCGTCAGGTGCAAGGCGCCGGGTTCTTCAGGCGGATGCTGGCGCTGTTGCAGGAGGTTGGCGATGTATTCGCAAGAGAAGGCCTGATAGGTGAAGGCATCTTCCAGGGCACGGGCGACGGTCTCCACGCCGTAGAGTTCGCTCAGGGCGACGATCTTCTGGACATGGTGTTTGGGGTTAAGGCGTCGTGCTTCCAGTTGCTGGTAGTATTCATGCGCCTTGGGGCAGAGGGCCAAAAAGCGCAGGAAGAGCTTTTGCTCGCGCGCCTTTTTGCGGTGCAGGAGCAAGGGCGCGACGTGGTCGGGCAACTCGTAATCCTGGTTGCGGTCGTAACGGCGCACATGCTCCGCCACCAGCTTGTCCTGGTCATAGACCAGGAGCCGGTCGGGCCACCGTTTCAAGGTCAGCTGGCTGGAGGCATACTGGCAGGGAACCGAATAGCGGTTGCTATCCACCTTGAAACGGAACTGGCTGTTGACCCGGACCGTTTCCAACACGGCGGCCTCATACGGCAGCGGATGCAGGGGGCGGAGCTTTTCCTGGGCAAAGAGTTCCTGGGGCGTTTTGTGGGTCTGGCCGTGGACCCGGACATTGGCCACGGTGTCGAGCCAGTAGCGGGCCGCCGGATTGACGAGTTGAAAGTCCGACAGGTCCAGGCCGTTGAGGAAGTTCTTTTTGACATACCCGACGCCGTTTTCGACGCGTCCTTTTTCCTGCGGCTGCCCCACACCACAGGCCCGGATTTGAAATCCGTGATGGTTGGCGAAATCCAAATAGCGGGGGTTCAACACCAGCGAGCCGGCCGCCCGGCTCAGAACCGCCACCTTACAGTTGTCAACCCAAACCTGGCGCACGACCCCGCCAAAGTATTCAAAGGCGTGCTGGTGACAGCAGAGAAAATGTTCCAGCGTTTCGGCCAGCGTGAACTCCAGATAGAGCTTGCGGCTGAACGCCAGCACCATGAGGAAAAAGGACAGGCGCCGGCGCGTGGAGCCCACCGGCACCGAACCCGCACAGCCCCAGTCCACTTGGGCACATTCTCCGGGTTCGAAGTGTAGCGTCAGGAAAGCCGGTCGCGGCTTGGGACGCACTTGGCGCACGAAGGCCTTGAGGATCGTGTAGCGGCCCTGGTAGCCCTGTTCTTTGAGCCGTTGGAAAATCTGCTGGGCCGAATAGGCGTGCTGTGCCAGCAGGCGGATAATCTCGCCCTTAAACGGATCGAGCTTGCTGGCGCGCTTGGGGATCGGCGCCCGTTCGAAGCTCTCCCGCCGAGCCCATTTGCACACGGTGTTGAGTCCCAGCTTGAGTTCCCGGGCAATCTGCCGCAGGCCCAGCTTCTTTTCGGTGAACAGGTGCCGAATCTGGCAATAGGTTTGGTAGTCAATCATAGCCGACCTCCCATCGCCTGGCGCAACAGCTCGCCCACGCTGATCGGGCCGGAGCGCGGCGCGCCCACCGGCTCCAGGCTCAGCACCTGGTAGAAGGGCTTTTCATAGGCAATCAGCCCGGCTTGGATCAACTGGCGGCGACTGGCCGAAAGCACCACCAAATCCATGTTCAAGCGCCGCATCAGCGAGGCCTCCGAGTAGTAGCTCAGGCCCTCGGCATCGGCCACGCTGGCCAGGAACAGGTAGAGGGTCCAGGCGGAGTGATCACACCGAGCGAAGTGGTTTTCCTGCACCAGCCGGTGATCGATCCAACTGAACTGCGGCGGAACTTTCCGGAGCCGCTCCGGATTGAGGACACGTTTTTTCATGCAATAACCTTTCAAAGTTCATTCCGGGCACCATGCCCAGAATGTCGTGTCCCTTGATTAGCAGCCGCCGGAGGCTGGATACGATGTCGTCTGGTAAGGTACTGCCGACAACCATGGAGATAAGCCCCACCAACAGCGGCGCCGGCATCGAGCAGAGGTCTTGTAAGGTACGGCTCGGGGGAGTTGGCACAACCTCTTGTGCCGCCGCAGCTTGCTCCGAGCAGCCGTCTTGTAAGGTACGGCGCCGGTAACGAGCCGTGTTCTTCCAATAACCCGGATGCTCCTTCTGCCAGTCGCGGACTCGCTCGGCATTCTTGGCATCCCGGAAGTAGTTTTGGTTCTCCGGTTTGGCCAACCAAGCCCGCATGAGTTCGCGCTTTCGGACCTGGCGGCATTCGGGTTTGAGGCAATAGCGCTGTCGCTGGCCGCTCCGGTAATCGGGAAGAAAAAACTCCTTGCAGTTCAGGCACTTGTGTCGAGCTCTGGGCGGCTTCATCGGTTCCAAAATCAAAAGGAACCAGTATCGGAAAACCGACCGAATGGCGGAACGAAATCCACCGGGAAGAAGACTCAAGCCGGAGAAGAAGGAAGAAGAGTTTGCAGTGAATCTTTCGAAGAAAAGCCACGGCGAAGAAGATCCATTCCTCGCCGCCCGTTTTGTCTCAGTTCAATTTCGCCGGTAACA
>CAVXLO010000050.1:0-24268 GCA_963762555.1 uncultured Verrucomicrobiae bacterium | reverse complement strand
GCGCAGGCGGGGCGGATTCTCATTGACGCAACCGGCCGCTGTCATAGGTTGCGGTTCATCATGAGCCCGCTCAATCAATCTGCTCCAGCCTGCGCCGCCTTAACGAATCGGCGATTGCTCAAATCGCAAAAGCCTGTGTGCCTGACGGTTCTTCTTCTCGTTGTCTTCCTGCAAGCGGCTTCAGCAGCCGGGCCTAAGCCAAACGTCATCATCATTCTGACCGATGACCAAGGCTGCGCCGAGCTGGGTGCGACGGGCAATCCGGTGGTGCACACCCCGCACATGGATCGTCTGGCCGGCCAGGGGGTGGCGCTGGTCAACTTCAACGTGATGCCGGTCTGCTCGCCGACGCGCGCGTGCCTGATGACGGGGCGCTACTATTATCGCACCGGCGTCACCAACACCTGGCTGGGCCGTTCGCTGATGCATCCGGACGAGACGACGCTGGCGCAGATGCTGGCGAGCGGGGGCTATCACACGGGAATCTTCGGCAAGTGGCACCTGGGGACAATTATCCCCGGCGGGCCATGGACAAAGGTTTCCAGGAAAGTTTGGTCCTCAACGGCGGCGGCCTAGCCCAGCCGGGCGACCCGCCCGACCCGGTGGATGAGCGGGGCGCCTATTTTAACGCCACCCTGCGGCACAATGGCGCCTGGGTGAAGACCAAAGGGTATGTGAGCGATGTCATCACCGCAGCGGCGGAGCGGTTTATCGAGACGAACCGGTCGCAGCCGTTCTTTGTCTATCTGGCTTTTAACTGCCCGCACGCGCCGCACCAGGTGCCGATGAATATCGCCAGCACTACCCGGCCAAGGACTTCGACCCGGCGAATTTTCCCGCCAAGGGCCATCCCATGAGCGCGAAGCACAACGCGCAGGATTTGGCGCGCGTCTATGGCATGGTGGAGAACATTGACGACAACGTTGGCCGCTTGCTGGCCAAGCTCAACGACCTCAAGCTGGCCGACAATACGATCGTGGTGCTCTTCTCCGACAATGGCTGCCAGAGGCATAACGGGTATAATGGAGGATTTCAGGGCTGGAAATGCACTCCCTTCAAGGGCGGGATTCACCAGTTTTGTTTCATCCGCTGGCCGGAGCATCTCAAGGCCGGCCGGCGGGGATCGCATCACCGCCGTGATGGACCTTGCGCCCACGTTACTGGACCTGTGCGGCGTGCCGAAACCGGCGCGGGTGAAGTTCGATGGCCGCAGCCTGGCGCCGTTGTTGCGGGGCGAGGCGGTGGCCTGGCCTGACCGTATGCTGTTCTTCCAGTGGCATCGCGGTGACGCCCCCGAGCGCTACCGGAACTTCGCGGCACGGTCACAGGATTGGAAGCTTGTCCAGCCCCTGGGCGGCCTGACGGAGAAGTGGAATGGCAGGACGGATTTCCAGCTTTACGATATGGCCCATGACCCGTTCGAAATGCACGACCTCGCGGCGGAGCACCCCGAGCGCGTAGCCACGCTCAAGGCGGCCTACGACGCATGGTTCGATGACGTGACCCGCGATGGGAATTACACAGTGCCGCGGCGCATCTTCGTGGGCGCGCCGCAGGAGAATCCGACGCTATTGACCCGGCAGGACTGGCGCGGGCCCAAGGCAAGCTGGGGCCCCACAGGCATCGGTTATTGGGAGCTCAAGGTCGTACCGGTGCGCGCTATGACATCAAAGTGCTGTTCGATCCCGCGAAGGCCGCCGGCGAGGCCCGGCTCGCGCTCTGTGGGGTGACTGCCCAGCAACCGATTGCGGCGGGTGCGGAGGAATGCGCATTCGAGAACCTTCAGATCCCGCCGGTCCTGGCCGGCTCGAAGCAACGGTGCAGGAGGGACAGGCCGTTCTCGGCGTGAAATACGCGGAGGTCAGGCGGCAAGAATGAGGGCGGTGGTCTTGAGGCGGGCCTCAATCCGCATCTGCCTCGAATACTGGCTGGGCCAGAGAGACCCATTCCCCCTCACCTACGCTCGAATGGCTCTTAGATAAGGCCCTGTATATTTGAGCTTCTGGCGTGAAATAGCACGAAAAGACAGTGGTGTCCGCCAGCAAAACCGCTCACTGCCAACCCGGTCCATGCGGGTCAGCCTCCCGCCCGGCACTGGAGCCACATGGGAACTACTCCGGTATTGCTCCGGCTTTACTCCGGTATCTTAGTACCCTAATTCATAAGTCCGCGCACGTATTTTTTGTTAAGCCGCCATCCCTAATTCCGTGGGTTTTGGGGTAGCTAACTTGGTTAGGAGTTGATTGAGGTCCTCGCGCGTAAACTTCCACTCGAAGGGCCGTCCGATCGTTTCGAAATGGCGTTCGAATTGCCAAAGGGCGTGGGCGACTTCATCCAGGGATTTGAAATCGTTTGGCGTGAGCACTTTTCGCTGGATGATGGAAAAGTAAACTTCGACCTGATTGAGCCAACTGCCGTGAACGGGTCCATGGACCAAATGCAGACGGGGGTAACGTTGTTGGAACCGTTGGACACTGGCCGTTCCGCGATGAGAGGAACCATTGTCCACAATCCAGAACACGCGGCGGGCTTGGGCATAGTGTTCCGCTGCAGGGAAATCACTGAAGTAAGAGGGGGGTTCTCCTCACGCTCCGTCGTGACACCATTGCTCAGATCCGAACCTGAAGTCGCGTAAGTCGTAGGCGTGAAGCCAGTTGCGTTGACCGCTTGGAGGAAACTCCTCAACTTCAGGCTGTTCCAGGATCGTTCGCCATAGTAAAGGGGCATCCGTCGCGATCTTGCAGCGGTCTGAACATCGCGGCTGGTCACTTCTCAAGCAGCCAAACCGCAACGAGTTATGCACGCGCTGGCCCCTCCCGCCGGAGCCCGAAGTAGCCCTGCGCGACCTCCCAGATGCCGTTGCGCCTCATCCCGGCGGCGCACATCAGCGGGAATTGTGGCCCGTCTGACACAGAATCTCGCGCTTGAGAGGGATTCGCCCAAATTGTCACGATAATTCTCTCCCAGATTATCGTGCAGCGGAACAGGCATAGGGAGGCTGATTCATCACCCGGTTGACCAAGCGATCAAAAGCCACAATGCCGCTTTGCGGTTCGCAGTGGCCGAAAAGCTTGGCCCGATGAACATCCAAGGCGGCCAGGTAAGTAAGCGCTCCGCGCCGCTCGTACTCGTGTTCGACCTTCATCGGTTGGCCGGGTTGGGGTGCCTGGGTAGGATGGATGCGAGCACGGGCTTGGATGCTGGTCTTTTCATCGGCCGAAATGACGAACTCGTCTGCTTGCAAGGGTTGGCCCTGCCAGACGCGCTGGTAGAGGTCCAGCAAGCGTGCGGCTTTGGCAGCGAACTGCGGGTCACGGGGAAAAATCCAACAACGGTGAAACCAAGGTCGGATGGCATCTTCATGCAGCCAGCGCCAAAGAGTGCTATCGCTGATTTTGGCCACCAACCCGGATTGACAGACCTGCTCGTTCAACTCGGCGAGGCTCCAGCGGGAGAGTGGCAAGCCGAACTGGCTGGGCAACTCGCAGGCCAAGGCCTTAACCTGCACGACCAGTTCTGGGGGGAAAAGCCCGGGGGCGACCCGGGCGGGGCAGTTCTTCCAGTCCGCGTAAGCGCTCGTAGAAGAAGCGTTTGCGCCATTGACTGACGACTTCACGCCGTGTGTCCAGCCGAGCCGCAATGAGGTCGTTGGGCAGGTTTTGGGCGGCCAGAAGGACGATTCTGGCGCGGAACACCTGAAAGTAAGGCAACGTATATTTGGCTGATCTATGTCGGAGTTCTCGCTCCTCATCTTGGGTGAGAACGATAGAGAATGGGCTATTTAGTGGCATATTATCCGCACATTTCCGTGCTGCGACAAGATACCACTATCCAGTCGGTATGGCCAGTTAAAATACGTTATTGTATTTAAGAAAACAAGTACTTAGCCTAAGATACCGGAGTAAAGCCGGCGTAGTTCTCAAGTAACAGGCTTGTGGCAGGCTTGGTGGGAGCGCCTGCGCCAGGTTTTGCCTGGGTAGAGAAACCTCTGGCCGGGGCCTGCCGACTAACCAGGGGCCAATGGGCCCCACGTACGGGGTATTCTGCCCATCCAGTGCGCAACCAACGGGTATGGCGGAACGTGCGCCTCGATCCGCTGGCAGGCCTTATGGAGGCTTGGGAGCTTGGGCCTTTCACGTAAGCGTTTGTTGCTCAGCGACTTACACCTTAACTAAGCGCCATTCCACTCTGCGCTCCCCGGGAACATTGGGAACATCCGACATCCAATGGGAACGGCCCAACTGGAGGTTATTGGATGTTCCCCCTTTCATGGAGGGGAAGACTGCCACTGCGACGGTTGCCGCGGGCTAGGCGAACTTACCTTCGCCCGAGCAGGCCGGCGGCGCCGCCGCCCATGCGGGCCATCATCTTCTGGAACTTGCCCATTTTCTTCATCATTTGCTGCATGCCCGCAAATTTGTTCAGCATCGTGTTGAGCTCGGTCACCGAGACGCCGGTGCCTTTGGCGATGCGCTGGCGGCGGCGCGCGTTGAGGATGTGAGGATTGCGGCGTTCCTGCGGAGTCATGCCGCAGATCATCGCTTCCATGTGCCGGAACTCTTTCTCCTGCTTGCTCAGGTCCTGGCCTTTGAGCGCCTCGGCGCCGCCCGGGAGCAGGCCGACGATAGATTCCAGCGGCCCGAGTTTCTTCATCTGGCGAAGCTGCTCCAGGAAGTCCTCCAGGGTGAACTGGCCTTTGCGCATCTTTTCTTCCATGCGCCTGGCGTCGTCGAGGTCCACCGCCTCCGCCGCCTTCTCCACGAGGCTGACGACGTCGCCCATGCCCAGGATGCGCGAGGCCATGCGCTCCGGGTGGAAGGGCTCGAACTCCTCCAACTTCTCGCCGACGCCGGCGAACTTGATCGGCTTGCCGGTCACCGCGCGCAAGCTCAGCGCCGCGCCGCCGCGGGCGTCGCCGTCCAGCTTGGTCAGAACGGCGCCGGTGATGTTCAGGGCCTGATCGAAGTGCGTGGCGACGTTGACGGCTTCCTGGCCGGTGGCGGCGTCCAGCACCAGCAGGGTTTCCTGCGGTTTGATCAGGTCGCGCAAGCGGACCAATTCCTGCACGAGCGGCTCGTCAATCTGCAAGCGGCAGGCGGTGTCGAAGATGAGGGTGTTCCGGTTATTGGCGCGGGCGAAGGAAAGCGCCTCGCGGGCGATCCTGAGCACATCGGTCTCGCCTTTGTGGGCAAAGACAGGAAGTGATACTTGTTGTCCCAGCTTTTCGAGCTGCTCCATCGCCGCGGGGCGGTACACGTCGGCAGCCACCAGGAGCGGCGTGCGCCCCTGTTTGAGGAGAAGCCGCCCCAGCTTGCCGCTCGAGGTCGTCTTGCCCGAGCCGTGCAAGCCAATCATCAGCACGCAGCTTGGATTGCCGCTCAACTGCAAGCCGGCATTGGCCGAGCCGAGCAACTCGACCAGCTCGTCATGGATGATCTTGATGACCTGCTGGCCCGGTTGAACGCTCTGGACAACCTCCTGGCCGAGGGCTTTGACCCTGACGCGCTCGATGAAGTCGCGCGCGACCTTGAAATTCACGTCGGCCTCGAGCAGGGCCTGCCGCACTTCCCGCAGGGCGTCGCTCGCGTTGGCCTCGGAGATTTTGCCGAGGCCGCGCAAGTTCCTGAAGGCGTTTTGCAGCTTGCCGCTTAAGGTATCAAACATCGGCCTAAACTAGGGCACCGGGAGTGGATTGACAAGGTTGGGGGTGGTCATACCCTTCCCGGGAATGAAGCCCGGCTCTAGCCCCGTCCCTCGTTCCAGGAAAGCTCTGTATGTTGCCATCATCATCGGGGTGCCCCTGGTCTGTTCGCTGCTGGCCGCTGAGTTTGTCGTCAGGACCTTTTTCAGGAATGCAGTGGACACCGAATGCCTTAGAGCCAGCCTCAAGGCCAATTCCATCGCCGCGATTGTCGAGAAGAGCGATGATCCTGTCCTGGGCTACGAGCTGATCCCGGGCAAGGACTGTGAATTCAAGGGCGCGAGAGTCGCCATCTCTGCGGGGCGGTACCGATGCTCGCCCGGGAGTGTGACCAACCTCGCGCCGGCGGTCCGCGTGGCGGTGATCGGTGACTCGACCGCTTTCGGCTGGGGAGTGGAGTATGAGGCGAGCTTTCCCGAGGTGTTCCGGCGGCGAATGGAGGCGCTGTCCGGCAAGGTCATTGAGGTGAGGGATTACGCCGTGCCGGCATACAACTCGGTGCAGGAAAGCCGGCTTTTCACCGAGCGCGTGCTCCGAACGTATTCGCCGGATCTCCTCATCCTCGCCTACGATCATAATGATCCCGAGCCTGCTTTGAGTCCCCTTCTCGGCGCTCTGCCGCCGGAGTACGGCGACAATCCGCTGCACTCCATGCTCTGGAAATACGTCCTCCGCAAAGGCCGCCAGCGGTGGACGCGCTTGCGGACATTCGGCATTTACCGGAACAAGTTCATCAGGAACACGGTGGGCTATTTTATTGTGGGCGGCCCGCTTTACGACCGACACCTGGCGGCGTTGCGGCAGATTGCAACGGAAGCCAGGAAGCGCGCCATACCGGCTGTGGCGGTCATCCACAACCCGTTTGTGGTTTTTAACCCGCAGTTCGAGAGCAGCCCCGACTACCGCCTGCTGAGCCAGCAGATATCTACGAACCTGTCCGCAATGGGCTTTGAGGTCCTTAATCTCTATCCTCGCTACCAGGAGGAGATGAAGCGGGAACACGCGGCGAACCTGATGGGGTCCTGGTTGTCGCCGCAGGACTGCCATCCGAATCCCGCCGGACATGAGTTCATCGCGCGGTGCCTGGTTCAATATGTCACCAACACGCCCAGCTTGTGGCGCGTGTTTACTCGGTGAGCCCGGGACCTGCGCGGCTCGGCGATACTCAGTTTTCGTGTAACGTGGACGGCACCTTTTGCGTCTCTCATAGACGAGTGGGCGCTCCGCGATGCTTGAGCGCCAGGGGCGGAGTGCAAGCCCCGTGCGAAGGCACAGAACCGGGAAGGCCCGAACTAGAGGACGTTCAAACCACGTTAAAACGACGTTAAAGCTACGTTCAAACCACGTTAAAACTGGCCAAGCGCTCTAGCGCAAGTGTGGAGGAACTGAGGGGGCGGTTCGGGAAGGGGAGGTCGCATCGTGAGAATTGCCGGGGCGCGCACAGAGTGGTTTGACAAGCGCAGGCGGGTGTGGCTTAATACGCAGCCGCCTCGAGCGGGTAGCCTGTGGTAGGATACTCAAGTGGCCAACGAGGGCAGACTGTAAATCTGCTGGCTTACGCCTACGAAGGTTCGAATCCTTCTCCTACCACCACTCCACCCACACGGAGACTGAAGCGATAGCGGCCCAGGCGATGAACAATGGTTCCAAACCAGGAAGCTCCTCCGGGGAAGTTCGGACCCCATACCCAAACCCGGGTGCGCGCTCCTGGCCATGTGTCGTCCCAACTCGACCCTCCTGCGCCGCCACCCGACAATTTGCCCTTTGGCATAGGGCATTTGCCATCCTCATTGTCCTCCCGGCCCTGCTCCCGTTCCTGTCTGCCTGCTCCCAATCCCCCACCCTGAGCCCCGTGGCCGACAGCGCCCCCTCGCCGTCGGGCGCGCTCTTGCCAACGGCACTGGCCATTTCCCGCAACGGTGAGAGCCTCTACGTGGCTTGCGCGGCAGCCGGGCAGGAGTTGGTCTTCGACATTGGCCAGCGCCGCATCAGGAGGCGGGTTGCGCTGCCGGGCGGGCCATCGGGGTTGGTGGTGTCGAGCGATGGCAGGAGGCAGGTTGTGACTTGCGCGGGGCCCGCCAGCCAGGTCTGTGTGCTGGACACGGCTTCCGGCCGGGTGATGCAGACCCTGGCTGCCGGGCACACGGCCCTCAGCCCGGTCCTGAGCACTGATGAGAGCACGCTCTTTGTCTGCAACCGCTTCAACGACGCTGTCTCCGCGTTTGACCTGCGCGAGCAACGAGAGATCTTCCGAGTCCCGGTGGCGCGCGAGCCCGTCTGCGCGGCGTTGACGCGGGACGGGCGCTTTCTGCTGGTAGCGAACCACCTGCCGTGCGGCCGCTCGGACCTGCCGTATGTGGCGGCGACTGTCAGTGTCATTGACGTGGCCCAGCGCAGAGTGCTCAAGGGACTGCGCCTGCCAAACGGCAGCATCAACTTGCGCCAGGTCTGTGTGTCGCCGGATGGCAAGTATGCGTGTGTCTCACTTAATGTGGGCCGGTTCCAGGTGCCGGTGACGCACCTTGCTCGCGGCTGGGTCAATACGAGCGCCTTGACGCTTATTGATCTGGCCTCGCTGGAGGTGCTGAACACGGTGCTGCTGGACGACCCGGATCGCGGCGCGGCCAATCCGTGGGCGGTGGCGTGGTCGGGGGACGGCCGATGGCTTTGCGTCACGCACGCCGGCACGCATGAATTGAGCATTATTGATTTCCCGGCCCTGCTGGCGAAGCTGGCCACGCTGCCGGTTAGGCCTCCGCCCCCGTGGGCGAAGGATAGCTATGCCAGCTCACGCTGTGCCGCCGACGTGCCCAACGATCTGTCCTTCCTCAACGGCCTGCGCCGCCGGGTGCGGCTTAACTGCCGCGGCCCACGCGCGCTGGCCGTCGCGGGCACCCGGGCCTTCATAGCCGGCTACTTCTCGGACAGCCTGGACATGGTGGACCTCGCCGCCGGAACACCCATGGCTGAGACCGTGGAACTCAATCCCGGTCACCAGATGACAACGCTTCGTCGCGGGGAGATGTATTTCAACGACGCGACGATCTGCTTCCAGGGCTGGCAAAGCTGCGCGAGTTGCCACGACGACGACGCGCGGGTGGACGGCCTGAACTGGGACCTGCTCAACGACGGCATTGGCAACCCGAAGGACACCAAGAGCCTGGTGCTGTCCTATCAGACTCCGCCCGTGATGAGCCTCGGGGTGCGGGCCACGGCTGAAGCCGCGGTGCGGCATGGCATTCACAGCTCGCTCGCGGCGGCGTTGCCGGAAGAGGTGGCGGCGGCCATGGACGAGTGGCTCAAATCACTGAAGCCGGCTCCCAGTCCACGCCGGGTGGACGGGCGGCTGTCAGAAGCCGCCCGCCGCGGCGAGAAGCTGTTCCAGAGCTCCGACACCGGCTGCGTCAATTGCCACGAGCCGCCCTTGTTCACCGACCTGCACTCCTACGACGTCGGCACCCGGAACGTCTTTGATAAGGAGGACCGGGAGTTCGACACGCCGACGCTGCGCGAGCTTTGGCGCACGGCACCCTACCTCCATGACGGCTCCGCAGGCACTATCCGTGACGTGTTGACCACCCACAACCCGAAGGACGAGCACGGCAAGACTTCCCACCTCGGCGCCCAGCAGATTGGCGATTTGGCCGAGTATCTGCTTTCCTTATGAGGCCGAATGGTGCCGGTCGAGGTAGCCGCTGAAGGCGGCCTGGGTGATTTTCTCCTGGGTCCACTCGCCCGGCAGGAATTCGGCGGCGATGTGGCCGGCGGACATCACCAGGATGCGGTCGCAGACGGCCATCAGCTCCGGCAGCTCGCTGGACACGAAGACCACCGCTTTGCCGTCCGCGGCCAGGTCGCGGAGCAGTTGATAGACCATGTCCTTGGCGGCGACGTCAATGCCGCGAGTCGGTTCGTCGAACAACAGCACGCTGCAATTGCGCGCCAGCCAGCGACCGATAACCACCTTCTGCTGGTTGCCGCCGCTGAGTTCGCTCACCGCCTGCTCCGGCGACGCGCACCGCACCGCAAGCCGCTGGCAAAGCGAGTCCGTCGTTCGAGTTTCGGCAGGAGTATCCACCCAGCCACCCGCGCGCGTATGACGCGGCACGGTGGCCAGAGTGGTGTTGACGCGTATGGACTGGGCCAGCAACAACCCGTCCTGCTTGCGATCCTCCGGGACCATGCCGATGCCTGCCCGGATTGCGTCAGCCGGTTCCCGGATACGGACGGGCGCGGCCGCATTGCCCAGAAAGATTTCGCCGCCGGCCTTCCGGTCCGCCCCAAAGATCGCGCGCAATGTTTCAGTGCGGCCCGAGCCGATGAGGCCCGCCAGACCGAGGATCTCGCCGCGCCGGGCGACGAAAGACACCTCCCGGACGCGCTCGCCGGCACGCAGGCGTTCGACGCGCAAGGCCGGCTCGCCAACGGCCCGCTCGGCAGCGCTCTTTCGGTCGGGCAAATCGTGACCCACCATTTCGCGAACCATATTGGCGGGCGTGATCTCCGCGGCGTCGTGCGTGGCGACGCGCCGGCCATCGCGCAGCACAGTGACCCGGCTGGAGATGCGGCGGATTTCATCCATCCGATGGCTGATATAGATGATGCCCACCCCGTCAGCTTGCAAGCGGCGGATATTATCGAACAGCCGGTCAATCTCCGGGTCGGTCAGCGCGGCAGTCGGCTCATCGAGGATGAGCAGGCGACAGTTGCGGGCAAGGGCACCGGCGATTTCGACCAGTTGCTGCTCGCCGACGCCCAGTTGGTCGGCAGGCGTGGCGGGGTTGAGTTCGCCCAAGCCGACGCGGGCGAGCGCATGGCGGGCCTGTTGGTGGAGATTGGCAAAGCGGACGAACCCGGCGCGCCGCGGCAGACGGTTCAGGAAGATGTTCTCAGCCACGCTGAGTGTCGCGATGACATTGAGTTCCTGCATGACCATAACCACCCCGGCGTGCTCCGCCTCGCGTTTGGAGCGCGGTGCGTATGGATGGCCGCTGAACAGAATCTGGCCGCTGTTGGCGGGCGTCAAGCCGCAGAGAATGCGCGCGAAGGTGGACTTGCCCGCGCCGTTGCTGCCAATGAGCGCATGCACCTCCCCTGCCAGCAGCTCGAAGCTGAAATCCGTCAGCACCGGCACGCTGTAGCGCTTGTGCAGGCCGCTGACCTGGAGCAGTGGCGGGGCGGGCATGGAATCAGGGATTTGACCAGGGATGGACGGTGCTGAACGCAGATGCGGAGAGCTGTTTCATAGGGAAAAGTCGGTTGCCACTGCGCCACCACGATTCAGCAATGGAGCGGCGGGGTCAATCGCAAAGCGAACACCGGCTTCCTGGAAGAAGCCGGTGCTAAACCGTGCAAAGGCCGGACCTTCGGCCTTCGGGAACACTCGTCCTACTCGCCGTAAACGGTCACTACGGTCTTGCCCCAGATGCCGAGGACGGACGTGGTGTGATAGTCCACATGGTGGACCTTGGTTATTCCGCCATTGAGACAGGCCGTCTTGATACTCGCGTCGCCGGTAGCAACGCAAATGACCCCCTCAACGGTAGCCGTGCCCGTCTTGGTGGAGGCAACATTGCCCATCACCCCCCCTACCGGACCCGATACATCTGTATAGACCAGGGCGCTAATTCCGCCCGTGGGCCCTGCAGGTATGATGCACCCTGTGAGAATCGCCGCCAAACCGACAGCCGAGGAGTAACTGATTAGTCTCTTCATATTTCCTTTCTGTGTTGTTTATGTTCCGATACCAGAGCGGCTCCCAGTATGCCGCCAGGAATGAGAGGAGGATATGCGGTTTGTCAACCACTGTCGAGGGGTTTTTGATGCGAAAAACTCGGTTGCCACTGAGCCACCACGACGCAGTATCAAGCGCTGGAGTCAATCGCAAAAAAATACCGGCTTCCCTGAAGAAGCCGGTGCTGCAATGGCGAAGGCCGAGCGTTCGGCCTTTGGGTCTACGGAACCTATTCGCCGTAAACGGTCACGGTAGTTTTGGCCCAGACACCCAGGACAGAAGTCGTGTGATAGTCCACGTGCTCAATCTTGGTAATGCCACCGTTGGAAGCCGCTGTCTTGATGGACGAGTCGCCTGTGGCAAAGCCGAGGATGCCCTGCGACGTAGCCTGCCCCATCTTGGTGGACGCGGAATTGCTGGTCGCAAGAACCGGCCCGGAGACATCGGTGTAAATTGATCCGCCGACGCCCCCCACGGGGCCCATGGGGCCAACGCATCCTGCAAACAGTCCCGCTAACGCGACTACGGAGGAATAACCGATCAGTTTTCTCATAATACCTTTCGTTGTTGTTTGTGTTCAGAAACCGAGCGGCTCCCATCTTTGCCGCCAGGAATAAAGGGAGAATAGGCGGTGTGCCAGTCCCTGTCAAATAGGCTTCAGTCCGTTCAAGGGGCTCAATGGGTCCAACGGCAAGGTTGGGGGGTGGTGGTTACCGGATAAAACTCAATAGTCTGAGACCTCCAAAAACGCTTGAAATAGCCGCGAGGCTGGGGCACTTTCCCCGGGCTTCCGGCTCCAAGTCGGTCTCCAACCGAGAGCAATGGGTGGCTCTCGGCGCGGATATTATTAGTGCGAATGCAATTGGTCTCAACTATTCTAATTTGGTTTGTGCTGGCGGGCGCCTCCTTATCGGGCCTGAGCGCCCAGCCTGCTACGGCAGTTCCTGCCGCCGAGGCCACGGCTCAGGCTCAAGCTGGCCAGGAGGAGGAGCACGGATTGCCTCCCAACGCCCCCGGCATCGGCGCCACGGGATCGTCCTTCATTACCAGTTCCATGGTGGTGACCTGGACCGTCGCGCTCGGGCTGATTATCTTCGCCCGAATCGCCACCCGCAAGACGCAGCTCGTCCCTGCTGGCGCCCAAAACCTCCTGGAATGGATGGTGGAAACCCTTTACGACTTCCTGGAGGGCATCATCGGGGCGGAGTTGGTGAAGAAGACGTTCTGGTTCTTTGCCTCGCTGTTCATTTTCATTCTCTTCACCAATTGGTTTGGGCTCATCCCAGGGGTCGGAACCATCGGCTGGGGAGTCCCTGCCCAACACGGGTTCCACATTACGACGCCGCTGCTGCGGGGCGGCAACGCCGACCTGAATATGCCCTCCGCCATGGCGATGATCTTCTTCGCGTGCTGGATTGTCTGGGCTTTCCAGGCCAACGGCGTTAAGGGCGTCTTCCTCCATCTGTTCGGCCCCAAAGGCGACACCACCGGGGTGTTGAGAATTGTGATGATCGCGGTGTTCTTTGCGGTCGGCTTCCTGGAGATCCTCTCCATCCTCTTTCGGCCCATCTCGCTCAGTTTCCGTCTCTACGGCAATATTTACGCCGGAGAGAACATGCTCGAGGCGATGGCGAGGCTCGTGCCCAAGTTGGCCTGGTTGGTGCCGGTGCCGTTTTATTTCATGGAGCTGCTGGTGGGTATTGTGCAGGCTCTGGTGTTCATGCTGCTCTGCGCGGTATTTACGATGCTGATCTGCCTGCATGACGAAGAGACTGGAGGGGCGGCACACTGAGTTGAATTTCAGCGGCTTGACCGTGTTCAATCGCGGGAGCCGTTGAGCAAGAGAAAGGTAAATACATATATGTTAATGCCTATATTAGCAGAAGGAGTGACAGGAAGTATTCATGTCGGCCTGGCGGCGCTTGGCGGCGCCATCGGCGTAGGACTCATCGGCATGAAGGCCTCCGAGGCGGTGGGACGCAATCCCGGCGCTTCGACCAAGATCCTGGTGCAGGCGATCCTGGCGATTGCCTTCGCGGAAGCCATCGTGTTCTACGCCATCTTCCTGGTGAAGTAATGCCGGGGCGCGGAGCCCGAGCGGCTCCGCGCCTGGCTATGGCAACCCAACATTATGCAATCGCCCATTCTATTCGGCAGTATCGGCAGCGACCTCAGCCAAATATTCCACGACACGACGACGCGCTTTGGCATGGACTGCCCCGCATTTTATCGCCCAGTGCATCAGCTTCGCCATCGTTGCCTTCCTGCTCCACCGCTATGCCTATAAGCCGGTCCTGGCCGTGCTGGCCGAGCGAAGGCAACGCATCAAAGAAAGCCTGGAGAACGCCGAGAAGATCAAAAATGAGCTGGCCAATGCCCAGTCCAAGGCGCGCGAAATCATGGTCCAGGCCGGCCAGGAGGCCAGTAAAATGATTGAGGAAGGCCGCGCCGCCGCCGCCCGGGTGCAGGAGCAGGAAACCCAGAAAGCCATTGCCGCCGCCCAGGCCATCGTGGACAAGGCACGCCAGGCCGCCCAGGCCGAGCACGCCCGGATGCTCGCCGATCTGCGCCGCGAGGTGGGCCGGCTGGTTGTTGAAACCACGTCCAAGGTGACGGGCAAGGTGCTGACGCTTGATGACCAGAAGCGACTGGCCGAAGAAACCAACCGTGAGCTGGCTGCCTGATCCCCGGCAATAACCGCGAAACTCCGCCCGTGAAGATCTCCAAACAAGCCCGCCGCGACGCGAAGGAATTGTTCCGTGCCTGCCGCGTCAACGGCGTGCTGGACGAAGCCAGGGTGCGCCAGGCCGTGCAGCAGGTGATCGCCGCCAAGCCTCGCGGCTACATTGCCATTCTTTCCCATCTCCAGCGGCTGCTGAAGCTGGACCTCGACCGCCGCACGGCGCGGGTGGAAAGCCCGCTGCCGCTGGCCGAGCCGCAACAGGCCTCCATCCGGGCAAACCTCACGCGCCGTTACGGCGATGGCCTGATCTTCGCCTTCACCCAGAACCCCGGCCTGATCGGCGGCCTCCGCGTGCAGGTCGGCAGCGATGTCTTTGACGGCAGCGTGCAGGCCCGGTTGGCCGCCCTGGAGACCGCTCTCTAGATCCCCTTTTCAATTCGACAAACAGCTATGAGTTCAATCCTGCAGGAAATCGAAAGCCAGATCGCCGGGGTAAAGACTTCGGTGATGAAGCAGAACGTCGGCGTGGTCCGCGAAATCGGCGACGGCGTCGCCAGCGTGGAGGGCCTCGCCGACGCAATGTATAACGAGATGCTCGACTTTGGCGACGGCGTCACCGGCCTGGCGTTGAACCTGGAGGAAACCGAGGTGGGCGCCATCGTTCTGGGGGATTACACGGGCATCAAGGAAGGCCGGGAAGTGCGAACCACCGGCAAGGTGCTGCAGGTCCCGGTCGGCATGGGCCTGCTGGGCCGGGTCGTCAACACCCTCGGCCAGCCAGTGGATGACAAAGGGCCGATCCAAGCCGACAAGACCTACCCGGTGGAGAAGATCGCCCCGGGCATCATCCGCCGGAAATCCGTCAGCCAGCCCGTCCAAACCGGCATCATGGCCATTGACGCGATGATCCCGATTGGCCGCGGCCAGCGCGAGCTGATCATCGGCGACCGTTCGACCGGCAAGACGACTCTGGGCATTGACACGATCATCAGCAACGCGCGCCTCAACAAGGCCGCCAAGGAGGCCGGCGACAAGACCTACCGCCCGCTCTACTCGATCTACGTCGCCATCGGCCAAAAGCAATCGAACGTCGCCAACGTCATCCGCGTCCTCGAAGAAGCCGGCGCGCTGCCCTACACGATCATCGTCGTGGCCTCCGCGTCGGACTCGGCCACCAACCAATACCTGGCGCCCTTCGCCGGCTGCGCGATGGGCGAATGGTTCATGGACAACGGCATGGACGCGCTGATCATCTACGATGATCTGTCCAAGCACGCGGTGGCCTACCGCCAGGTCTCGCTGGTGCTCAAGCGCCCGTCGGGCCGCGAAGCGTATCCGGGCGACGTCTTCTACCTCCACAGCCGCCTGCTGGAGCGGGCCGCGCGGGTTGCGGAGAAATTCGGCAATGGGTCGCTGACGGCGCTGCCGATCATCGAAACCCAGGCGGGCGACGTCTCGGCCTACATCCCGACCAACGTCATCTCGATCACCGACGGCCAGATCTTCCTGGAAACCGACTTGTTCTACCAGGGCGTGCGGCCCGCCGTCTCGGTCGGCATCTCGGTGTCGCGCGTCGGTTCGGCGGCGCAGATCAAGGCCATGAAGCAGGTCGCCGGGCGCCTCAAAGGCGACCTTGCCCAGTTCCGTGAGCTGGCGGCGTTTGCGCAATTCGGCTCCGACCTGGATGCCAAGACCAAGGCCCAGATCGAGCGCGGCAAGCGCATCATGGAGGTTTTCAAGCAGCCGCCTTACAACCCCATTCCGATCGACATCCAGGTGGCCGTCCTCTGGGTCGCCCAGAACGGTTTCATTGACGACGTGCCCGTGGAGCGGGTGAAGGACTTCCAGAACAAGCTGACGGAGTTCCTGACCACGCGCCGGGCGCAATTACTGGCCAGAATCGAGAAGGAGGGGCCCTCAGCGACGCGCTCACGGCTGAGCTCAAGGCTGCGGCGACTGAGTTCAAACAGACCTACAAGTGAACCCCTATCTGTACACGACGATAAGAGTAGCGCCGCGTGAGGGCACGCGACCCATTGGATCTCCCGGCGCGACTGCCATTGGATTCCGCACTTCGGCCTTCGGCCTTCGGACTTCGGCCTTCTAAACATGCCCAGCACCCGCGACATACGCCGCCGCATCAAGTCGGTCAAGAACACGGCCCAGATTACCAAGGCCATGCAGATGGTGGCGTCGTCGAAGATGCTGAAGGCGCAGCAGGGCGCCCTCAATTTCCGGCCCTTTGCCGCCATGGCCGGCGAGATCATGGGCCACCTGGCCGGCGATGCCGGCGACTACCGGCATCCGCTGATGGAAACGCGCGAGGTGCGCCAGCGCGCGCGTGATCTCGTCAGCACCGACAAGGGCCTGTGCGGCGCGCTCAACTCCAACCTCTTCCGCGAAGCCGCCAAGTACGACACCGCCACCACCCAGCTTCATCGCCGTCGGCAAGAAAGCGGCCCAGTTCCTCGCGCGGACCCGCCGCAAGCTCGTCGCGGAGTTCACCTACCACGACACCCCGACCTTCGCCGAGTGCCAGGCCATCTCGAAGTTCGCCCAGAACGTGTTCCTGAAGGGCGAGGCCGATGCCGTGGACGTGCTCTACACCCGGTTCGTCAACACGCTCTCGCAACAGCCCGATTTGCGCGAACTCCTGCCGATGGGCTCGACCGACAGCCTGGTCACCGAGGCGCGCGGCCACGCGCGCTCAGCCGCCGGCCGAGGAGCGGCGCATTGATTTCCTGTTCGAGCCAGACCCGGCGACGGTGATGGACCGGCTGGTGCTTTACTTCCTGGATTTCCGCGTGGCGCAGTTGCTCCTGGAGGCAAAGGCCAGCGAGCACAGCGCCCGCATGGTGGCCATGAAGAACGCCACCGACAACGCGCAGCCAACTGGTCAAGACACCTCACGCTTGAATACAACAAGCTGCGCCAGGCCAACATCACCAAGGAACTGCTGGAAATCGCCAGCGCCGCCATGGCGCTGGGCTAGCCGTCATTGCCAGAATCCGCTTCGAATAGATCAGAATTCATGAACAAAGGCAAAATCGTTCAAGTCATCGGCCCGGTGGTGGACGTGGAGTTCCCCGAGCAACTCCCCGCCATCTACAACGCCGTGACCATCGAATACGACCTCCCCCTCCACGGCAAGACCCGGCTGACCCTCGAAGTCCAGCAGCACCTGGGCGACCACTGGGTACGCGCCGTCGCCATGTCCACCACCGACGGCCTCAAGCGCGGCATGGAGGTGCTCGACTCCGGCAAGCCCATCTCGATGCCCGTCGGCGATGGCGTCATGGGCCGCGTCTTTGACGTCACCGGCAACCCGGTGGACGAGCGCGGGCCGGTCGTAGCCGAAAAGTACTACCCGATCCACCGCCCCGCCCCGTCATTGATGGACCAATCCACCACCCCGCAAATCCTGACCACCGGCATCAAGGTCATTGACCTCATCTGCCCGTTCCTCAAGGGCGGCAAAGTCGGCGCGTTCGGCGGCGCCGGCGTCGGCAAGACCGTCGTCATCATGGAGCTGATCAACAACATCGCCAAGCTGCACGGCGGCGTCTCCGTCTTCGCCGGGGTGGGCGAGCGCACCCGCGAGGGCAACGACCTCTACACCGAAATGTCCGAAGCCGGTGTGATCAACCAGAAGGACCTCAGCAAGTCCAAGATCGCCCTGGTCTATGGCCAGATGAACGAGCCGCCCGGCGCCCGGTTGCGCGTCGGGCTCTCCGGGCTGGCCATCACCGAGTATTTCCGCGACGACAAGAACCAGGACGTGCTGCTCTTCATTGACAACATCTTCCGTTTCTCCCAGGCCGGGTCCGAGGTCTCCGCGCTGCTCGGGCGCACCCCCAGCGCCGTCGGTTACCAACCGACGCTCGCCTCCGAGATGGGCGATTTGCAGGAACGCATCACCTCCACCAAGAAAGGCTCCATCACCAGCTTCCAGGCGGTGTATGTGCCGGCGGACGACTTGACCGATCCCGCGCCCGCCACCACCTTCGCGCACCTGGATGCGACCATCGTGCTGGAACGCTCGATTGCCGAACTGGGCATTTATCCGGCGGTGGACCCGCTGTCTTCCACCTCCCGCGCGCTGACGCCGGACATCGTCGGCCAGGAACACTACGAGGTGGCCCGCGGCGTGCAGAAGGTGCTCCAGCGCTACAAGGACCTGCAGGACATCATCGCTATTCTCGGCATGGACGAGCTTTCGCCCGAGGACAAGCTGACGGTCTATCGCGCCCGCAAGATTCAGCGGTTCCTGAGCCAGCCGTTCTCGGTAGCCGAGATCTTCACCGGGCGCCCCGGCAAGCAGGTGCCGGTGGCCGAAACCGTCAAGGGCTTCAAGCAAATCCTCGATGGCAAACACGACGAGATCAACGAAGGCAACTTCTACATGAAGGGACCGATTGACGAGGTCCTGCAGGAAGAGAAATAGACGCGCCGCCGCACCTGGGCGCAGCACCCAACAATCCTGACTGAAAGCACTCCATGGCTACCGGCTTGAAACTTGAGATCACGACCCCCACCGGTCAGGTTTATTCCAAGGAGGTGGACATGGTTACCCTCCCCGGGCAGGAAGGCGAAATGGGCATCCTGCCCCAGCACGTGCCGCTGATCACCTTGCTCGGCGACGGGGAGATTGTCGCCCGCCGCGGCTACGAGGAAGACCGCGTGCTAGTCACGGGCGGCTGCGCCGAAATCACGCCCGAGCGTGTAGCTATCATAACCGTCTTCGCCACAGACGAGGATGCAATTGACGAAAAGAAGGCCGAAGAAGCCCGCGCCCGCGCCGAAGCCCGCCTGAAGGAAAAGATCCCCCCCGAAGAAGTCGCCCTCGTGCAAGCCGCGCTCGCCCACTCCCTCGCCCAGTTGAAATACAAGCGCCGCCCCCACTCTCGTCCCCAATAACCGGTCCGATTTCAGGCTTGCCTTTCAGCCGTTCCACCGGGACATTGGACCCCCTATATGGAATCCGAAGTTACGCAATTGCCACTGTGGCAAAAGGCTTGGGCGTGGTTTGAAGCCAATAAACGGACCGCGCTGTGGAGTGCCGGGGGCCTGGTGGTGGTTGGCTTGGTGGTAGCCTTCGTTATTTACCATCGCGACCAAGCCGAAATAGCCGCCAGTGAAGCTCTGTCGGCCGCTTCCATGCCGCAACTGACCGGCGCCAGCCAGGGTCAGACCGTGGACGCTTTCCTGAAAGTGGCCGAGACCTATCCCAATTCGAGCGCGGGCGCCCGGGCCCTGTTGCTCGCGGCGGGCGAGCTTTTTGTAGAGGGGAAATACCCCGAGGCCAAGGCACAGTTCGACCGCTTCGCCCGCGAACATACCGACAGCCCCTTCATCGGGGAAGCGCTGCTGGGAATCGCGTCGTGCCTGGATGCGCAAGGCAAGACTGCCGAGGCGGTTACCGCCTACAAGCAGTTGATTGATCGGCATCCAACCTCTTACGTACTGCCCCAAGCCCGGTTCGCCCTAGCCCGCTTATACGAGGCGCAGAACAAGCCTGAACTGGCGCGCAACCTCTACGAGGATGTCGAGCGCAACAACCCTTACGGCTCACTTGGCTCGGAGGCCGGTATGCGGCTGGAGGAGTTGAAACAGAAGTATCCGCAACTGATGGCCCCCGTCATGCCGACGACCAACAACCTGACCCCTTCGACGCTTCTGCGGATTCCCGGTGCTGCTACCAACCATACGGCACCGCAGCCGATGTCTTCTAACGCTGTACCGTTCAAGGTCGAGAAGCGGAAATGAGGCTGACGATCATCGGCACGGGCTACGTCGGCCTGGTCACCGGCACCTGCTTTGCCGAAGTCGGCCACCAGGTCGTCTGCGTGGACAACGACGAGGCCAAGGTCAAACTGCTGCGGGAGGGCGGCATCCCCATTTACGAGCCGGGCCTGGAAGAATTGGTGAAGAAGAACGTGGCCGCGGGCCGGCTCAGCTTCACCACCAGCACCGCCGAAGGCGTGGAGAAGTCGGACGTGATCTTCATCGCCGTGCCGACGCCGCCACTGCCCGACGGGTCGGTGGACATGAGCTTCATCGAGAAGGTGGCCCGCGAAATCGCCGCCGCGCATGACCAGCTACAAGATCGTCGTCGATAAGAGCACCGTGCCCGTCAAGACCGGCGACAAGGTGGCCGAGACCATCAAGCGCTACTGCAAAGCGCAGGTCGATTTCGACGTGGTCAGCAACCCCGAGTTCCTGCGCGAGGGTTTTGCCGTCGAGGATCTGATGCGCCCGGACCGCGTCGTCGTCGGCGTGCGCTCCCAGCGGCCGGTGCCGGCGATGAAGGAGATTTACGCGCCGTTCAACGCGCCCATCATCATCACCGACATCAATTCCGCGGAGTTGATCAAGCACGCGTCCAACTCCTTCCTCGCGCTCAAGATTTCCTACATCAACGCCATCTCCGTCCTGTGCGAGGCCACCGGCGCCAACGTCCAGGAAGTGGCCAACGGCATGGGCATGGACGAGCGCATTGGCCGGCGCTTCCTGCAAGCCTCGCTGGGCTTTGGCGGGAGCTGTTTCCCCAAGGACCTGAGCGCCTTCATCAAGATCGCCGAGCAGGTCGGCTATGATTTCCGCCTGCTCAAGGAAGTCCAGCAGATCAACGTCAGCCAGATGGACCGGTTCGTGAAGAAGATTCAGGACACCCTCTGGGTGCTGAAGGACAAGACCATCGGCGTGCTGGGCCTGGCTTTCAAGCAGAACACGGACGACGTTCGCATGTCCCCCGCCATCGAACTTTGCCATCGCCTGCAAAAGGAAGGCGCCATCCTGCGCGTCCATGATCCCAAAGCGATGGAGAAAGCCAAAGCCGTGCTGAAGGACGTCACCTTCGTGGATGACATGAACGCCGTGGCCGAAGGCTGCGACGCGCTGGTCGTCGCCACCGAATGGGACGAGTTCAAGAAGCTCGATCTGGAACGCGCCCGCAAGACCCTGACCCACCCGATCCTGTTCGACGGCCGCAACCTCTTTGACCCGGCGGAAATGGAACGCCTGGGCTTCATCTACAAGAGCATTGGGCGGTGATCAGTAGCTCAAATGCGCCTCTGAGCGCCACTGCCCGATTCGCTATGCCCTCTTCGATCGTCCCATCATTGACGTCGCCGCCGCCCTGGTCTTCCGCGACGGCAAGCTGCTGATCACCCAGCGGCCCGCCGAGGCCCATTTGGGCGGGCTGTGGGAGTTCCCCGGCGGCAAACGCGAGCCCGACGAGACCTTCGAGGCATGCCTGACGCGCGAATTGCGGAGGAACTGGGCATCGAGGTGAAGCGTCGGCCCACTGTTCGAGAGCCTGACCCACGCATACCCGGAAAAGACGGTCCATCTGAGATTCTTCCGCTGCCGCTGGAGGCGACACGAACCGCAGCCTCTCGGCTGCCCCGCCTTCAAATGGGTCAGCGCCGCTGAACTGAGCGACTACGCCTTCCCCGCCGCCGACGCCCGCCTCCTCCAGAAGCTGCGGAACGACAGTGAGATATGGCAGCAGGCCTCGGTAGCGGGCGACGCCCTTTCCTCGGACGCCCCCCAAAGCCATTCCCAAGCTGGATAAGAGCCAGTGCCACACGAGGGGGCACGGAGAAATTGGCAGACTCGCGCTCAAAGCAGAGCTTTGCCGACTATCCCTCCAACCCTGCCCCAGACCATCCAGCGGGCCCCCTTGGAGCCACACCATCACACCGGACACACCCCGTAGTATCCCTAAATCGGCAGTGCCGCACGGGCCCGCTGCCGGCCCGGCTCAGGCCAGGTGCAAGCCTGGGCGTGGAGGGCTTCAGGGCGGCCTGGAGGTAGTTGGGAGTGAGTTTGGCTCAGGCTCGGGCATCGGGGCGTACCGGCTCCGTGGCTGGGAAGCTACGAGGGCGCCCTCGCAACTGTCCTCAGCGACCGTTGAAAAGCCTGTGCTCTTGCTGAACCTTAAGTAAGTCGGATTTAGGCACCCGCCGCCCCCCAACCACTTGCACAACGTCCCCTCGCATGGAAGAGTAAGGGTCTAAAATTGAGAGACTTCCGGAGCGATACAGACTATGGTGCAATTGATGGTCAGCCCAACGATGAAAGAAACCGACCAGTATCTGGAGACGTTTGAACGGTTCGAGGCGCAAGCCAAACAGCCGGCGTGGGTTTTCCCGCTGCGCAAGGCGGGCATCGCGCGCTTTGCCGAGATGGGGTTCCCGACGCTTCAGCAGGAAGACTGGCGTTTTACGAACGTGGCGCCGATTGCCGCGCTGCGTTTCCAACCGCTCCTTGAGGCGCCACAAGCCGGCCTGTCCCGGGAGGCCGTCGCCGAGTTCACCTTTGGCACGCTGGCCGCCCACCGGCTGGTTTTCGTCAACGGCCATTACGCACCGGAGCTGTCCTCGCACGGCACAGTGCCCGAGGGTGTGATTGTCAGCAGCCTGGCGGAGGCGCTGGCCAGGGATTCGGGGTTGATCAAGGAACACCTGGCGCGTTACGCCCAGGGGCAGGACAACCCGTTTGCGGCGCTCAACGCCGCCTTTTTCCGTGACGGCGGCCTGGTCTATGTTCCCGGAGGCAAACATCTGGAGACGCCGGTCCACCTGCTGTTCGTTTCGACGGCGAAGGAGGCTGGGGCGACCTCGCAACCGCGCAACCTGATTATTGTTGAGCGGGCCGGCCAGGCGACGGTGCTGGAGAGCTATGTTCATACCACCGACGCCGCCTATTTCACAAACGCGGTGACGGAGATGGTTTTGCGCGACGGCGCGGTGGTCGAGCACGTGAAGTTTCAGGATGAGAGCCGCAGCGCATTTCACATCGCGGCGGTACACGCTCATTTGGGGCGAAGCAGCAATTTCATTTCGCACTCGATCGCCACCGGGGCCCGCCTTTCCCGGAACAATATTCGCACAGCGCTCGCCGGAGAAGGAGTCGAGTGCATCCTGAACGGGCTTTACCTGACTCGCAGCGACCAATTGGCCGACCATCACATGGTAGTCGAACACGCGCAGCCGCACTGCACGAGCCACGAATATTACAACGGCATCCTCGATGGGCGCTCGAAGGGGGTGTTTCATGGCCGCATCCTCGTGCGGCCCGACGCGCAAAAGACTGATGCCAAGCAGACCAACAAGAATCTCCTGCTCTCGGAGGACGCGACGGTGGACACCAAGCCGCAGTTGGAGATTTATGCCGACGACGTGAAGTGCACGCACGGGGCAACGGTCGGGCAGTTGAACGAAGAGGCGGTCTATTACTTGCGCACGCGAGGCCTCGGGCTCGAAACGGCGCGGCGCATGTTGATCCACGCCTTCGCCGGGGAGATTATCGAACGCATCCGGCATGTTCCGGCGCGGGAAGAACTCGACCGGCTGGTTTGGGAGCGGCTGGAACAGAACCCGCGGGTGGGCGAGAAGAAGTGAGAGGAATCACCAGATACCCGGCGCAGTCCGGCGCCAATTCGTCATGGCAAAAGGCAGATTGCAGATGATACGTAGCCGAGGCGCGGCGCACGGGGGGTGGTTTATGCGTGCGTTTTCTGAGCTTCATGCTTAATTCCAGCCGTGTTTGACGAACTGAGCGATCTCTACCAGCAGGTCATCCTGGATCACTGCAAGACAGCCGCGCAATTTCCACGAGCTGGGCGCGGCGACCTGCTCCGCGCAGGGGCACAACCCGCTGTGCGGCGATCAGTTGAAGCTTTTCCTGGCGTTGGACGGCGAGGTCGTCAAAGACATTAGCTTCGTTGGGTCGGGTTGTTGCATCTCGAAAGCCTCGGCCTCGTTGTTGACCGAAAGCGTCAAAGGCAAGACTCGGGCCGAGGTGCAGAAGATGTTCGAGCAGGTCCATGAGATGGTCATGACCGGCCGGGTGGTGGGCGACGTGGAAAACTGGCCGTGTTCGCCGGCGTGCACAAGTTCCCGGCGCGCGTCAAATGCGCCATCCTGTCCTGGCATGCGTCGATGGCAGCCCTCAAAGGCGAGGGCCAGCCGGTGAACACGGAGAATGATGAGAACTGAGGACAGGAAGGCCGAGGCGGTGCCGCCCGCAGGAGAACCAACCGGCGGAGTGAAGGCCGAAGGCCGCAAGCACGTCGGAATCCGGGAGTTGGAGTGCTCCGGCAGGCTCCAGGTGACGCGACAACGGCGTTTGAATCGGTTATACT
>CAVXLO010000049.1:0-251589 GCA_963762555.1 uncultured Verrucomicrobiae bacterium | reverse complement strand
TTGGGCGTACCGATTGGATCGTGCTTCATGAATAGGTCGCAGGATTTATCATTTGCGCAGCATTCTGCGTCACTGTGTGGCTGTTCCCAGGTTGTGGAATAAAGCCTGGTTATATCGTCGCCACTGAGCAGATATGCCATAGGTTTTCGGTCATGACGAACAGAGATGATGTACTGCGGTGGACGAGCGAGCAAATTACCGGTCGATGCCAGCGCCGCTACCAACCGCCCATGCAAGGTAGGGATCGACGAACCGACCGCCGATGGTTATGTGAAGTCCATTATGTCGAGCCACCGCCGACCGTCACGATCTTTTATGATAGAGATCCGGCCGAGAGACTATGTGATGTTCGCTGGTCGGCCTGAGCGGCTCGTGAGGTCGAAGGCATTGCTGTTGGAATGACAAATTCTATTCCGTGGCAGTCAACGGAACCGCGATTATGGTTAGTTTTGAAGTGCCGCCCTGGTGTCTTCGCATGGCATAGTCGCGGGGGTTATTGACCCCGGGAAAGGAGTCAAGCCTGCAGGTCGCAATTGCCTTGACGGCATTCTTCTGCCAGTGGCCAAATCGCGACATGCCGCGACAGTTGCGCATCCCATACCCGGGCGCGATGTAGCATCCTCCTTCGCCCGGCTTCGGCGGGACAAGCGTGATGAGCCGCGGGAACCGCCGGCGGGACATCTTCCTGGACGATGGAGACCGGCAGGATTTCCTTAAGACGCTGGCGGAGGCTTGCCAGAAGACGGACTCGCAGGTCCAGGCCTGCTGTCTGATGCCCAACCACTATCACCTGGTGGTCGAAGCGCCCAATGCCAATCTGGTGGCGGGCATGGCTTGGTTGCAGGGGTCGTGGATGCCAGTGGATCGGCTCCTGGGCGAGCACGGCCTGCCAGAGGACACCTCCGCCGCCCGGCAGGGATTGGAGCGCCGCCTGGTGGCCCGTCGGCTCGAACCGGGCGACGAGGCGGGGTTAGCCTTTAGCCTTTGCTTGCCGGCGGAACAGGACGATGCGGTTGGTGTTGGTGCCTTTGGCCATGTTGTCCACGCCCCAGCAATTGGCGGTCTTGGTGAATTCCTGGTCGTTGATGAGCACCAGCACGGGGTCCAGCCCGGCGGCGACGCCGCAGGGCAGCACGGTTTCTTCGAGCTTGGTCTTGCCGGCATGAACCTCGCCGACTTCGAAAGCGACGTGGCCGCCGGGTTTGAGCACGCGTTGCAGTTCGTGGAAGACCTCGCGTCATCGCCGCCTTCCAGGCGTCGAGCTTCTTCGGAACGGTCAGCTTCACGGACTGGGCGTCTATGCCGAGAAACCAGCAGCGCAACCAGTTGTCCGTGGCATAATCCACCACGTTCAGGAATGGGGGCGAAGTGACGACCAGCGAGACGGACTCTGAGGGGATCTGGGGCGTGCGCGCCGCGGGCTGGGTCAGCAACACGGCCTGGGGCGCGACACCGGCCAGGACCCGGCGTGTGGCGGCGTCGCAGTCGCGCAATAGTATGCGGGTCTTCTTGAGAATGAGGGCGGGGACATCGCGCGGTGTCGGGGTCTGGTTGCGGTCGGCGTTGATCTTCCGCTGCGATTTGACCGAGACCGCCTGGTTGGGCGGCAGGGTATAAACGGAGAAGAAGCCGGGCGAATGACCGGTGAGACGGTTTAGCGCAAGGAGGCAAATCCAGTCGTCCACGGCGTCGAGCGCCTTGGCCGCGCGGCGGGCGAGCAAATACTTCTTGAGCGCGGCGATGGCGCGCAGGGTGTCCGGGTGAAAGAAGACCAGCAGGTCTTCGGGGAATTCGGCGCTCGAAGCGAAGTCGATTTGCCGGAGCCGCTGGGCGACCTCTTCGAGGCTGGGCGGGTGGAGGCGAGGCCGGGTCAAGACGACGCTCAAGGGGTTGATGTCACAACCGCAGGGAACACGGCCCAGCAGCGCGGCTTCAAGCACGGTGGTGCCCCGCCCCATGAACGGGTCATAGACAACTTCGCCGGGCTGGGTCAGTCGCTCGATGAAGAAACGGGGCAATTGCGGCTTAAAGCAGGCGCGATAGGAAATCTCGTGGAGCGAACTGGCCTGCCGCTGCCTGGCGGTCCAGAACTCGTTGACGAACGTGGGGACCTCGCGAGCGCACCCGTCCGCACCAGGAAACGTGGTGACGAGCCTGCGGGTGGCCTGGCCAAACTCATGGAAGGAGGCTAGTTCCTCCATCAGTGGCTGCCGGCGTGCGGATTTGCGGGCAGAAGCGAATTCCAAGGGGAGTTCCAACGTCGCTGTATCCGAGCGGTTCGAGGAGCGGGCTTTAGTGGCCAATGGCGGCATTTGCTTTTCCCCAAGCAGACCACCCGCCGCGACATTTCGCAAGCCGCGTTTGCACATGGCGGTAGGGCGGGGAGCATCTCAGCTTTTGTGAGGGCCAACCGGAAACCCTGTATAACCCTCTGCCGACCGTGCGCACTGTTCCCCCTCACCCCGGCCCTCTCCCTCAGGGAGAGGGAGACCTGCCGGCAGCGTGTCGGCGAATCTGAGCCATCCCGTATATTCGAGCGTTGGCGTGGGTGGCTCCCTCTCCCTGAGGGAGAGGGCCGGGGTGAGGGGGAAAGGTGCGCACGAGGAGGCTGGTGCCGTCGCGAAGCAGCCTGCGGTGTACAAAAAGCGAGATGCTCCCGGTAGCGCGGAACGAATCTTGCCAGTACCACCACGACTTTGGCGCGGCTCCCTCTCCTCCTCTGGAGGGTATGTGTTTAACGGGGAGCGCAGCCTCCCCGGCTGCCGTTCGGCGCGCCCCCGCGCCGAACACTGCCGCACCGGGTGTGAACGGCGGGGGCGCCGTTCGCTGCGCCCGAGGCGGGCGCGCTCCCCGCTAACTGTTAAACAAATACTCTGGAGGAGAGGGCCGGGGAGAGGAGGCCCAATGCTCTGAAACCTGGGCACTCCACTGGCCTTTGAGCGCACGAACCCCTCTCCCTGCCTCTCTCCCCGCGAGCGGGGAGAGGGAAATGCCTGGCGATGTATGGTGGTAGTGGCCAAATGCACCCACGCCGGGCCAATGTAAAATGTAAAAAAGCTCAAAAACAGGGCTTGCCAAGTCGGCGGAGCAAGTCTAGGCTCCCGTCTCTTTTTGGGAAACCCTGTAGGGTGGGCTGGCCCGGATGTGGCCGCCGTCGGATGAATGATTGATGATTTATGGCAGTTAAAATTCGCTTGAAGCGAGTCGGGGCGAAGAACAAGCCCGCGTTCCGCATTGTTGTGGCTGATAGCCGCAGCCCGCGCGATGGCAAGTTCATCGAGGAACTGGGCACCTACTTGCCGCGGAAGAAGGGTGACAATTTCACCCTGGACCTTGAGCGGGCCAAGTATTGGGTCAGCAAAGGCGCGCAGCCGAGCGAAACGGTCGCCAGCTTCATCAAGAAAGCCACCAAGGCCGCCGCCGCCGCCGCCGCGGCGTAAAGGCCATGCTCCTGGCTTATGCAAGCGTTCCTCGAATACGTCGTCAAAGGGTCTGGTGCAGAACCCGGACGCGGTGACGATTACCCCGGTCGAGCGCGAGGGCACGACGGTTTATGAGTTGCGCCTGCACCCGCAGGATGTCGGGAAGATCATTGGGCGGCAGGGCATGACGATCAACGCGATCCGGTCGCTGCTGCTGGCCGGCAGCGCCAAGAAGGGGCTGCGCTGCACGCTGGAAATCGTCGAAGACAAGCCGGCCTAGGCCGGGCTGCGTTCGCGCTGCGGCTGGCGCCCGGCGCAGGGCGATCCGGCCGCAAGAGCCAAAGCCTGCAGCCCCAACGGGGAAGATGAAAATCGACGTGCTCACGTTGTTTCCCGCGATGTTCGCGGGGCCGCTGGACGAAAGCATCATCAAGCGGGCGCGGGAAGCGGGGCGGCTGGATCTGGCGATCCATAACCTGCGCGATTACGCGCATGACCGCCACAAGACGGTTGATGACCGGCCTTTTGGCGGCGGACCGGGCATGTTGCTGAAGCCCGAACCGATCTTTGAAGCAGTGGAAGGTCTGGCGCGCGAGAGCACGCGGGTGATCTTGCTGTCGCCGGCTGGGCCGGCCGTTTCAACCAGGCCATCGCGCGCGAACTGGCGGAGCGCGAGCATTTGCTCCTGGTCTCGCGGCCATTACGAAGGCTTTGACGAGCGCGTGCGCGAGCAGTTGGCCGATGACGAGTTGTCCATCGGCGACTACGTGCTGACCAACGGCGCGCTGCCGGTGATGGTGATTATTGACGCGGTCACGCGGCTGTTGCCGGGCGTGCTGGGCGACGAAGAAAGCGCCCAGGATGATTCGTTCAGCCAGGGGCTGCTCGAATATCCGCAATACACGCGGCCGGCGGAGTTCCGCGGGATGAAAGTCCCGGAGGTGCTGCTCTCGGGCAACCATGCGGAAATCGCCCGATGGCGGGCCGAGCAGGCCCGGTTGCGGACGAAGAGCGCCGGCCGGATTTGCTGTAACAAGCGGAGTGATGGAGTGGTGGAGTTGATGGAGTATTGGAGTGACTGGCCACGAAGGCTCCGATTCAATCCAGTCGCCGTCTGTCGACTCAGCATAATCGGACATTTTATGAATCAGGCATTACTTGATAAAATTGAGTCGGAACAGTTTCGCAAAGACGCCGCGGACTTTGGCGTGGGCGACACCGTGCGCGTGCATACGAAAGTCGTTGAAGGCGACAAAGAGCGCATCCAGATTTTTGCCGGCGTGGTCATTGGCCGTCGCGGTCACGGGCTGAACGAGATGTTCACCGTCCGGCGCATCAGCTACGGCGAAGGCGTGGAGCGGGTCTTCCCGCTGCATTCGCCGCGCGTGGAGAAGGTGGAAGTCGAGCGCAAAGGCTCGGTCCGCCGCGCCAAGCTGACCTATCTGCGCAAGCGCCTCGGCAAGGGCGCGACGCTCGTCAAGGAAAAGGAACGACGCAGAGCCGCCGCTGCCGTCGCGCCTGCGCGCGCAGGCTTAGCCGGGACGAGTCTTAAAGGATGCGTGGGCCAATCGGTAGTTCTGGAAGCGAGGCTGCGGCCTCGCTTTTTCTTGCATGGTCGCCGACGCAGGACGAGGCAACTTGCCTGCGTTCTTGTCGCCTGCCGTGTGGACCTGAGTTCACCTTTGGCTGCGCTCGCAGCGCAGCCGGGCGGCGGCCTCGGCCGCGCGGCGACAACGTCGTTTCCTGGCGCGTCCTGAGGTTCTTAACTTTCGCCACCAACTCCCCTCCCTCGTTGCGCTCGAGCTTGATGGTGTGGGCGGCCTTGAGTTCCTGGGCGCGCTTGAACTGCTTGTCCGATTTGGCAGCGCGTCAGCGAATAGTCCGCTACCAGCCCGGCGGCGCGCAGGTCACGTGATCAGCTTCAGCGATTCGCCGCGCAGGCTTTCGTCCTCGATCAGGCACGAAAGCATCGAGCGCGGCGTCAAACTTCGGCAGCAGGGCGCGGGCCTTCAGCAGCTCCAGCAGCACCACGTCGCCCATGCCGAAACCCAGCGCGGGCAGGTCCACCTTGCCGCCGCTGATGAGCTTGACGAGGTTGTCGTAGCGCCCGCCGCCGGCAATGGCGCGGAATTCCCCCTTGCGGTCGAAGGCTTCGAAGACCACGCCGGTGTAATAGGCCAGGCCGCGGATGACGTGATAATCCACCTTCACGTAATCCGCCAAGCCCGCGCGCGGCGAGGTTGCTGCAGAATCGTCGCCAGTTCCGCCGTGGGCTTGCCCTGTTCAATGAACGAGGACACTTCGGCCAGGGAAAAGCCCGCTGCCCTCAGCTTCTCCTCGTTCTCCTCCGGCGTCTCGCGTTCCAGCTTGTCAATGATCTGGTAGAAACGCGTAGTTCCTGCGCCGCCTCGCCGCCGGCGCTGCCGGAAGAACTCCTGCCAGGCGTTGCGGCTGCTCAGGCGAATGACGAAATCCTTGCTCCGTCAGCCCGAACGACGCGGAGGGTATCGATCAGCAGCGCGATCAGCTCGGCATCGGCGGCGGGGTCGCTCTCGCCGATGATGTCCGCGTTGAACTGGAAGTGCTCGCGCAAGCGCCCCTTCTGCTGGCGCTCGTAGCGAAAGAGCTGCGGCAGGGCGAACCACTTGAACGGCTTCTTGTAGCCCCGCTCGTAGGCGGCAACCATCCGCGCCAGGGTGGGGGTCATCTCCGGGCGCAGGGCCACCTCCCGTTCGCCCTTGTCCATGAAATTGTAGAGCTGGCCGACGATCTCCTCGCCGCTCTTGGTGGTGAAAAGCTCCAGCGGTTCCAGGGGCGGGCCGTCGTATTCGCGGAAGCCGTAGCGCCGCGCCATGCTGCGCCACTTGTCGAAAATGTATTGCCGCGCGTCCGCGCTCCAAAGATCGGGCTGCGGCAGCGGCTCGGGATAAAAGTCGCGAAACCCGGGTAAACGTTCCATAGTCGCGGGCGAGAAACTAGGCCGTGCGCCGCGAAAAGCAAAAGAAAACCACCCGACCAGCTCCCAAATCCCAACCCCTGAGCCGGCATAGCCAGCACCAGCGAAGGAGAACCTCCACGAAATTCCCCGGACTCAAGAAAACACACAGGCTGCGCGTGTGGTGTCTCGGAATTGCGCATACCTTTGATGGCGGGGCCAAAGCGCCAGAGGACTGGCGCAGTCCAAGAAGCTAGCGCGGGCTCCCCAGCGCCGGCGAGCCCGCGATAGCGTCTTGGGCTGCGCCAGTCCTCTGGCGCTTTGGGATATGTCAGCGCAATTCCGAGACACCACGCTAAGGACCACGCCCGCCCCGGGAGTGGTCCCCGGACACTGCATAGTTACGGCTTAGGCCCTCGGCGGCTGGGTGGGAGGCGTTGACAACGGGCTGGAGGCGCGCGTTTGCCCACCCCGAGGCGCATCTCCCTGCCGGCCTTGAATTTGACCACGGACCGCTCGGGAATCGGCACCTCAGTTCCCGGCGCGCTCGGGTTGCGGCCAATCCGCGCCTTGCGCACCCTGACTTCGAATATGCCGAAGTTGCGCAGTTCCACCTTCTCCCCGTTGGCCAGGGCCTTGACAGATGTGATCGAAGCGTCCGCTGGACGATTTCGAACACTTCCTGCTGTACCAAGCCCGTATCCTCGCAGATACGAAGCACCAAGCCGCGCTTTGTCAGAGTCATAGGCAATGTGGTTTGTTGTTAAATCCCGTCAGTTGAGGCGTTTATAACCCTGCCAGCGTCAGCGGTCAAGCAGGAAAATGTGAGAAAATGTGCCTCCATCTCCTACGGGGGAAAGGCCCACACTTGGTGCGCAAAGCATGCCTCCGCACCCGTAACTGTTCAGGCCTGGGGAACGCGCCCGCCACGGGCGCGGTGGCTGGCGCCCTCGCCATCCACGCTTGGACGCCCCCCGGCCATCCGGCGAGGGCGCCGGATGGCAGCGCCCGTGGCGGGCGCGCTCCCCAGACCTGAAAGGCACCCGCACACGTCCCGGCCAGCCTGACTCGTCTATTTGCCGGTCTGCACGCGGCCGATGAGTTCGCGCACGTCCTGGATGCCGTTCCGCTCCATGAACTGACGCAGGCCGGCAATGACCTGCAAGGCGGTTTGCGGCTCGTAGAAATTGGCCGTGCCGACCGCCACCGCGGTCGCGCCCGGCGAGCATGAACTCGATGGCGTCCGCCGCGTTTGAATGCCGCCCATGCCGATGATTGGGATTCTCACCGCCTTCGCCGCCTCCCAGACCAGCTTGATCGCGATGGGCTTGATGCACGGCCCCGTCAAGCCGCCCGTGACATTGGCCAGCTTAGGCCGCCGCGTTTCGATGTCTATCGCCATGGCCGGGAAGCTGTTCGTGATGGACAACGCGTCGCTGCCGGCTGCCTCCGCCGCTTTCGCGTAGGGCGCGATGCTGACCACGTTGGGGCTCATCTTGGTGATCAAGCGGCAACCTCGTCGCCTTCCGGCATGCCGCCACCACCTGGCTGAGGAGGTCCGACATCCGTGCCGAACTGGGCGCCGCCTTCCTTGATATTCGGGCAGGAGACATTCAGCTCCAGCGCGCCAACGCCGCCCAGCGCATCGAAACGGCGCGCCACCTCGGCGTATTCCTCGACCGTCGTGCCCCAGATGTTGATGATCGTGGGCACCTTCAATTCTTTGAGGAATGGCCAGTATTTGCGGATGAAACCGTCCACGCCCGGTCCCTGGAGGCCGATGGCGTTGATCAATCCGCTGGTGACCTCGACCGTGCGCGGTGTCGGGTTGCCGCGGACCGGCTCGAGCCGGATGCCCTTGACGACGACTGCGCCGAGTTGGTTGAGGTCAATGAGCCGCGAGTATTCGACGCCGTAGCCAAAGGTGCCCGAGGCCACGGTCACCGGGTTCCGCAGCGTCAGCGTGCCGATCTTGACGGAAAGGTTCATTCCGTTGCCTCCCAGACAACCTGCCGGAAAGTCGAACACCGGCCCCTCGGTGCAGGAGCGCTGGTATTCCCAGCCATCGGCGGCCTTGATGGGGATCACGCAGGTCAGGCAAACGCCGATGCCGCAGCACATGTGTTCGTCAAGCGAAACCTCCGCCGGCAGGTTGAACTCCGCTGCCAGCCGGCCAACCGCCTTGAGCATAGCCGTCGGCCCGCAGGCGAACAGCTTGCGGCCCGGCGCGCGCCGCTCCAACTCTGCCTTCAGGGCTTGGGTCACGAGGCCTTTCTCCCCGTAGCTGCCGTCCTCGGTGGTTACGCGCACCTCCCACCCAAGCGCGCGAAACTCGGCTTCGCACAGGATGTCCACCCGGCGCCGCCCGCCGACGAACGCGATACCTTTTTGCGGCGAGCGTTGCGCCAGCAAATACAGCGCCGCCATGCCGTAGCCGCCCGCGACCAGCACCGGTGTCTCCCCGCCGCGCTGTGGCACAGTGAAGCCGTGCCCCAGCGGACCGATCACGCTCAGTTCCTCTCCCGGGCGCATCCGTGACAGCGCCTCAGTCCCCTGGCCAATGGTCTTGTAGAGAAAGGAAAGGGTCTCGCCGGAAACCTGAAAGATGCTGAACGGCCGCCGCAGCAACGCGTGCTTCAGCGGCAGAATGCGCACATGAGCGAACTGCCCCGGCTGCACCAGTGGCGCAATCTGCGGCGCGCGCACCACCAGCCGAAAGTAAAGATCGGTGTCACGCTCGTTGGAGACAATCTGGACAGTCTGCTCAACCATCCGGCTTCGCACTTCGGCCTTCTTTCGGGCGGTGGTTTCGCTCCACGCCGTCGCGCTGTCGCAGCGGATCGGGTTTCGGATTTGGCCTCCGAATGCTGCTGAAAACGTCGAGTATCCTCTCGCCTAATCCCTCCGGGCGCTCGGCCAGGCGGCGCAGCTCGCCATCGCCATCGCCATCGCGTTTCGCCCCGGCCTGCGCCTGCACATTGCGGTAGGTCGCCAGCGCCAGCAACGGCCAACTGTTCCGATAGATGTCGTATTTGAGGTAGAAGACCTTCGGGAACCCGGTGCCGGTGGTTTCGTGCTCGGTCCAGGACCCGTCCGGGTTCTGCGTGCGAATGAGGTATTCGATTCCACGCCGCAGGCTCGGGCGGTCCGGATCGTCGAACGCGCAGAGCCCCATCACGGCCCAGGCAGTCTGTGAAGCCGTGCTCGGGCCCCTGTCCTTTGAAGACCGGGTCGTCGTAAGTGTTGCAGCGTTCGCCCCAGCCGCCGTCTTCGTGCTGCACGCTCTCCAGCCAATCCCGGGCTTTGATCAGCCAGGGCTGGTTCATGTCCAGGTTGAGCGCCCGCAGGCCGCGCAGCACCTGCCAGGTGCCGTAGATATAGTTCACCCCCCACCGGCCGTACCACGACCCGTCCTCCTCCTGATGCTCGCGGATGAAGCGCAGCGCCTTCTGCACCTGGGGATGCTCGACGCTCCAGCCTTCGTAACCGAGCAGCTCCAGGATCCGCGCCGTGATGTCGGCGCACTCCGGGTCGAGCATGGCGTTATGGTCGGCAAAGGGCACCTTCTCCAGCACGCCCTTCGTGCAATCCTTGTCGAACGCGGCCCAGCCGCCGTCTTTGCATTGGAAGGTGAGCATCCATTTCAAGCCCGCGCTGGAAGCATTCATCGCGCTTCTGCCGGTCATCGGTCGGCACCTTGCGCAGCGCCAGCAGCACCATCGCCGTGTCGTCCACGTCCGGGTTCCACTTGTTCTCGAACTCGAACACCCAGCCGCTCGGCTCGACCTTGGCCGGGTTCTTGTATTGCCAGTCGCCGCGGAACCGGATCTCCTCGCTCCATCAGCCATTCGGTCGCGCGTTTCAGCGCCGGGTGATCCGCCGGCACGCCTGATTCGCGCAGGCAGATGTTGACGATGGCCGTGTCCCATACCGGCGAGAAGCAGGGCTCGATGCGCACGCTCTGCTCGGTCTCATGCTCCAGCTTCTTCAGCTCGCGCTCCGCCCGCAACACCTGGGGATGATCGTCCGGGTAACCCAGCGCCTTGAGCGCGATGAGCGAGTTGAGCATGGCCGGGAAGATGGCGGCCAGGCCGTCCGAACCCTCGAACCGCTCCAGCATCCATTGCTCCGCCTTGCGCAACGCCCGCTTGCGGAAGGGATGAATCTTATTCTGCGCAAACCACTCCGCGAACTTGTGCACGCGGTCCATCCAAAGCCAGAAATTGCGCCACGTAATCCGCTCCGGGTCGGGCGCGAGCGCCAGGTCGCGCTCGTGCATGCCTTCCGGGTAAAGCTCGTTCAGATTGATGTTCTTCTTGAGCAGGCGGGTGGGCTTGAAATGGTTGATGATCGCCAGCGGCACCAGCATCGAGCGGCTCCAGGAGCTCATCTCGTTGAAGTTCACGTAGAACCATTTGCCGATCAGGATCACTTCGCAGGGAATGGTCGGCACGTAATCCCAGGGGAACAGGCCCAGCAGCGCCAGGTACAGCTTCGAGAAGGTGTTCATGCGCGGCACGCCCCCGAGGTTCAACGCCACTTCCCGCGCGCGCAACATGCGGGGATCGGTGACCGGCACGCCCGCCAGCTTCAGCGCCAGGTAGCATTTGATCGTCGCATTGACCTCCGACGGGCCGCCGTAATAGATGTTCCAGCCGCCGTCGGGCAATTGCATCGAGAAGATGTGGTTCACCGCCTTGCGCTGCCATTGGGCATCCACCTTGCCGTTCCAATGGTGGTAGGCGATCGTGTCCGCCACCAGCGTCGCGTCCACCATCAACTCGCCGACCCAGTAGCCCTCCGGCTTCTGCTGGCTGAGCAAATACCGCTGCGACCGCTCAATCGCGGCTGCCAACTCCATCTGCGGCGCGAACCCGAGGTCCTGTTGACGCGGGTTCTCAGCTAACCTGCGCTCACGCCATGATAAAACATCCACAACCATACTGTGCGGTTTAAATGCTAAAGTGTAAAGTGATAACTGAAATCTGTTAGGTCCCGCTCCGGCACCGAAGCGACCGCCAGCCTATTTGCCACCCGCCCTCTGCCATTTGCCATCGCCATTTGCCATGGTCTATTGGGTATCGGCTATCGCCTCACGTTTCACGTTGGCTATTCCGGGAGCCGCCTCGTCCCTCACGCGCCCCCCTTCGCCGCCCGCATCGCCTCGGCGACCTCTTCAATGGCGTCCATGTGCCGCTGGCGGTGCTTCTCCAGTGTCGCCTTCCAGGGCGTCTGCAAGAACCCCATCAGGCGCGCGGGCGCGATGCGCTCGCGGCACGCCGCAGCCAGTGCGCCGAAGTTGGTCGGGTTGTAATAATTGCTGCCGGTGGGAATCTGGTCGTAGCCATGCTGGTCCAACTCCCCAAAAGCCTTCGCCCGGGCATCAGCAAGGTTGAACTTTGGCTCGTAATACCAGTTACTCTGGACCACCGTCTTCGGCATCTTCTCGTAGAACAACTCCGGGTGGTGCCACACGTAGTCCGACCAGATCCAGGGTCGCGCCCCGCCCTTCTCGACCTGCTGCGCCAGAAACAGGAAATCGTGCCACCACAAATCATACTGCCGGATGCAGACGTGCTGGTAATACTTCTGGTTCCCGTAATCCTCCTCATCCATCCCCAGGTGGAAGAACCTGGGCCGGTCAAATAATCCAATCACCTCGGCGATCAATTCGCCGCAGACTTCGTAATAGGTATCAGTCGAAACGCACCGCGCGTACTTGCCCAGCCACACGTCGTGCGTCGTCGAAAAGTTCAGCTTCGGGATCGGCTCCAGCCCCATCGAGCGCAGCCGGGCCAGCTCCGTCCGCAGCTCGCCCGTGCTCCAGGCGCCTTTCACCGCGATCTCCGGGTGGCTCTCGTATTTCACCCCGTCGCCCAAGTCCAACACAACCAAGTTCATCCCCACCTGCTGCATCTTCTTGAGGATGTCATCCCAAACGCTGCGATCGAATCGGAGATAAGGCCGGTAGATGGAATCGTCCCCCTTGAGCTCGGGCGCATCCCAGTCGCACCACATATTCACGCTCAGGTGCAGCAGGTTGCCCCAGATCATCGGCCGTTTCTGCCCGGGCGCCGCCCCCGCCGAGGCCGGCGATTCAGCGGCCTCGACCCGCACCCCGCCCACCAGCGTCCCCACCGAGGCAGCCGCTCCGAGCTTCAGAAAGTCTCTACGATCAAACAACATCCCTGTGAGCGTAATCGCCAGCGCCGCCGCGTCAAATCAGAACTATAGTCGTGCCCAGGGCGCTCGGACATCAGCGCACAGAACAGAAGAGGGGGGGCAATTTGAGGCTTGCGGAAGTCACTTTAGCCGTCTAAAAGAAGGTCATGCTGCCCGCAAGAAGACGACCGTTGCACGGCCCCGGCTCGGGATTCACCCTGATTGAACTGCTCGTCGTCATCGCGATCATCGCCATCCTGGCCGCCTTGCTGCTGCCGGCGCTGACAAAAGCCAAGTCCAAAGCGGAGGGTATCGGCTGCATAAATAATCTGCGGCAGTTGGGAATCGCCTGGCACATGTACTTCGACGATAACCTCGGGGTGATGGTGTACAACGCACCCGGCGGTGACCTCACTGTGACCCGCTGGGTCAACGGCTGGCTGGATTGGCACAACGCGACGGACAACACCAACAAACTGCTGCTGACGCAGGGGCTGCTGGGCCCCTACACCGCCAAGACGCTGGGTGTTTATAAGTGCCCCGCCGACCGCATCCCCGCCGACAACGGCCCGCGCGTTCGCAGTGTTTCCATGAACACTTACCTCAACCGCCAGGGCCTTGCCACCGCCTACCAGAAATACTCGGAGCTGAAGATTCCCGCGATGATCTGGGTCTTCCTCGACGAGCATCCCGACAGCATCAACGACGGCTGCTTTTCCACCCTCGCGGCGGTGAACACGTGGAACGATCTCCCTGCCTCCTACCACAACGGCGCGTGCGGGTTCGCGTTCGCCGACGGGCACGCGGAGATCAAGAAATGGGTGGACTCAACCACGAAGCAGCCGATCCGCCGGCAGCAGTTTATGGGAGGGCTGGTAGCCACTCCCCCGTTCAACCGCGACATACAGTGGTTGCTCCAGCGCACCAAGAATCAATGAGCGGCTAAGGTTGCGCGGCGACCTGTCGCACCAGGGTCTTCGCCTCTCGGGCGAGCATCTCTAACCCGCCCGGCCTGGGACGGAACCCGCCGTAGAAGAGGTGCGCGACCTCCACCTCGTAGCCCCCTTCGCCGTAAGCCGCCTGCGTCGGCAGGTAGCCCATATCGCCGTTCGCGTAGCCGACCACATAGACCTTCTGGCCGGAGCCGTCGCGCAGCCAGTCGGTGAACTCGGAAAAGACCTCCGCATTGGCGCCCAGCAGCACCACATCGCCGAGGCGCACAGCGAACAACTCCGCATCCCCGTGATCGGCGGCGCTGCCGGATTGCGCGGCGGGGACCATCGTGGATCGCCAGTGCTCCACCACGCGGCGGTATTTGTCGCCCCACTCGGCGAGGGATTTGGTGTTCTGCAACGCCTTGCCGGCAAAGGCCTCGATGCCCTCCGCGTCCAACACTTCCAGCGGCAAGGGAAAGATGCGCGCGGCAACTTGCAGGCGCGGTTCGGGTGTTGACCGCGCCTGGGCCAGACGATCAGCTACGGCATCGGCGATTTGTCTGCCCCATATCTCGATCTGTTGGAACGGCACATTCTCCGCCGGCGGGTTCAGGTTCCCGCACGCGCCGTTGGTGACGAGCACAACCGGCTTGCCCGGCAGTTGCCGAGACAACGCCAGCGCGGCCTGGCCCGGCACATCGGCGCTGATCTGCCGGTTGGTTGGCCCGAGCGCTACCGCGTGCATGGGATAATTGACCACCACCGCCTTAAACGTGCCGTCGTTGCGGCGGAACCCGAGCGCGGCCACCCGGGGATCGGTGTGCTTGCTGGCCTGCCGGCGGCGATCTATCGCCAGATCGAGATGGCCTTCGACGGCCACCACCGTGCAGTCCTCCGTCTGCCCGACCGCGGCCCCGGCGGCGTCGCAAAGGCGCTGCTGGAGCAACCTCGCGTAGGATAAATCATAGCACCCGCACTCCTGAAGCCGGATCGTGCAAGGTCCCGAATGCGTGTGCGTGGCCGACAACATCACCTGCCTATCAGCCAGCCCCAGCTTCTTCCGCGCCCAATCGCGGAACCCCAGCACCAGCCGGCGGTCGAACCCGACGAGGTCACAGTGAATCCAAAGCAGGCGCTCGCCGCCGTTGGCCAGGTAAAGCGCCTTGGCGAACAAAGGATCGAGCACGCCAGTCGAGGGCTGGATACGAGCCGCAAAGCCGGACAACTCAGCACCGGGTTGCGGCGTAATGTCAATCTGGGAGATGCCCGCTTTCATGTTGCGCGTGTGTTGCTCGAGCGGCTCAGAGCCGCCCGGTATTGATACACTTTCTCGAACGCGCCGGCAATGTCGTCCATATCGGCCTGCGAACCGAGGAAGAGGCTTTGCTCGAACCACGCGCCCTGCTCCGCGCAGATCTTCTCGCAGTTCGGGCACCGGACCTTGCCGTAGTCCGGCGTGCGTGACACGTCGGGCAGGTAGGGACCGAAAGCCCGGTTCAGGAATAACGGCTGGCGATACAGCGGCAGCGCATAGCCGCCGCAAACCGGAATCCCTTCCGCCTGCAACGCCTTGAGCACGGCCTCGCGCGGCGCCCCGAAGGCTGCGGCCTCAATGCGGAACAGGAACAAGTGGTAACTGTGCCGTGTGCAATCAGCCGGGCGTTTTTGAGGATGGATGCCCGGAAGCCGGCTCAGCCGCGCGGCTAGATACTGACCGTTGCGGTCGCGCGTCTCGGTTTGAGCTTCGAGACGGTCAAGCTGCGCGTTGAGAACCGCCCCCTGGAACTCACCCAGCCGGTAGTTACCAGCGATGACGTGGTGCTCGTACCAAAGTCCGCCTGCGATGCGCCCGCAGTTGTGGATCGAGCGGCAAGCTTCGGCCAGCGCATCGTCCGACGTAATGACGATGCCGCCCTCGCCGCCGGTGAGGTTCTTGCTGGATTGGAAGGAGAACGATCCCAGGTGACCGATGGAGCCGGCGGGCCGTTGCCGGTAACGCGCGGCATGAGCGTGAGCCGCGTCTTCAATCACAATAAGCTTATGCCGCTGGGCAAGGGCCATGATCGCATCCATGTCCGCGGGCTGGCCGGCCATGTGCACCGGGATGATAGCCCGGGTCCGGGGCGTTATGGCAGCTTCGACGGCTCTCGGGTCGAGGTTGAACGTCTCCAACTCAATGTCCGCAAAGACAGGCACGGCATTCGCCTCGACGACTGCGGTTGCGGTCGCCAGAAAGGTGTAAGGCGGCACAATCACCTCGTCCCCGGCTTTGATCCCGGCCGCCATCAGGGCGACTCGCAGTGAGACAGTGCCGTTGACGACGCCGATGCCATGCCTGGCACCGTGCATGGCCGCAAACCGCTGCTCGAATTCAGCCACCTCCGGGCCGTTGAGCTTGCCCCACTTGCCGCTGCGGAGCGTGCGCAGCAGGCGCTTCTCCTCCGGCTCACCGAAGACCGGCCACGCGGGAAAGGGACGGTTGCGAATCGGCGTTCCGCCGAGAATGGCTAAGGCATGTGACATGATTAGTATTTTGTGGCGAACTTCTTCTTCAACAACTGGATGTCGTTATTCAGCGTTTGCCTCGCTGGCTGGTACTGCCCCGGAAACTGCCGCTTCAGCCTGTCCGATAACCGTTGGAGGTGCTCTATATAGGCAATGGCCGCTTGCCGGGAACAGGGTGCGCTGATAATCTGGTCGAATTGCGCCTGCACGGCGTTGAACCCGGTGCCGCGATAAAAGGAACAAATCAGCATGCCGGGATAGGCCTCGACCAGGTCGCGAAGAACCTCGCGACGGCCCAGCGTGTCGGCCAGATGGACAATCGCCTGGCCAATGGAACGGGCGGGGTCGTAATCGGCTGGATTCCACGCGTAATCAGCACAGGTGGCCAGGGGTATCCGGTTGATTTCATTTTGTTTGCACATCGGGTTGCTCATGTAGCCGTCAATGACTTCGCAAAGGTCCGGGTCACGGTCCACCACCGGCCCCAAGTGCATGGTGGGGCGGTTGTCATTGACGGGATAATTGTCCCACAGGAACACGCGATGCCTGGAGATGCCGCGAAACGTTTCCGCCGCCTGGCGCGTCACTTTCCCGACCACTCCGTCGCCGGTCCAGAACAGGTAAATGTCCGGGTCCAGTTCGCGGCCCAGGTCTTCCAGGTAGGGCTTCTGCTTCTCCCCGGTGCCGTCCCCGGAGTAATACGTCGGGCAAAGGATCAACTGCGCCTCCGAATCTTTGGCCCGCAAGCGGTGGAAGATTTCATTGGCGACCTTGGCCTGGCTGGAGGCGTTGATGCCTTCGGTGATGTCGTCGAGTGAGACGTTGAACCATTTCACGCCCAGTCCTCTGCATCCAGGCATAGTGTTTCCAGAGCAGATCCACGCTCTCCGGGAATTGTCGTTTACCATGCGCTTGCTGGCGATGTTCGGGTTCATGCTGAAGCAGAAGAGGATGCCGTGCTTCTGGCACTCGCGGACCACCTGCTTCGTAGGCTTTCTTCTTGGCCTTGGGCAGGTCTTCCCACCAGCGGTTGGCCTCTTTGGTCGCCCCAGTTCGGGTGGTTCTCCATGTCGAACATACGACATAACAATTCATCAGGAAGTTCATCTTGAACTTCGCCAGCCAGGGAATCTCCGCCAGGTATTGCTCCGGCGTCCACGCCCAGCCTTTGGTGCCGCGAAACTTGAAGCCCGGCGCCTTGCCCGGTGGCAACGGCTCGGGGAACGGGCCGCACCTCGGCTGGCAGTTTCACCCAGAAATCCTTGTGGAGATCGGGACGGAGAATGTATTGGGCGGGCGCGATGGTGCACGCGGCCACCTGGAACCACGGCGGCATGCCAGCCTGGCCTCCTTCTCCCGGCACGCAATGGCCAGGGTGTTCTCCCCCTCCTTCAGCACGCCGTCGGGTATGGCGAACTTACGCGTCGTGAAGCTGCGCTGCGCGAATTCATTCGGCGCCCTCGAACAGGGTCCGGCCATTCAACACCAGGGCGATCTTGCACTGACCGCGGCGCGTCGTCGTCACGGGCCTTGAGATGCACGAACAGAGGGCACCGACGGCACGCTCTTGAGCGGGAACTTCACTTGCATCGCTGACTGCGCGGCCGGTCGGCTCGGCGTAAACCTAGTTGACCTGCTCGCCGTCGTAAGTCGGTGCCGAATAAGTCTTTGGCCCCACCCCTGAAACTCCGCGCCGGTGAAGGCCGCCAGCGCCTGGGGTTTTGGTTCCGACGCCACGGTCGGACAGGTCAAGGCCAGCCCCAGCACGGTATTCAAACATGTAGTTGTGATTTTCATAAAGTGTTTCCAAGGATCCTTCACCACTATCATGCTCCTGCCCCGGCGCCGGGCCGGCTCCAGGCTGCTGCCATCCAAGTGCCGGGGCGCAGCACGCTGATGCAGCCTCTTGTGAAAGCGGGCCGCCGGCTGTCTGTTCTTCTCGCTGAGCGGCGTTATCCGCCAGGATGCGCTGGAGCAGCCAGAAGCCGAGCCCGGCGCAGACAGCGATGCTGGCGCCGAAGCGCAGCCAGTCCCCGACATAAACCGCATTGGTGGCCAGCACCAGCCCGAGGCAGGCAACGATCCCAAGCAGCGAGTCAACCCACATCCGCCGTTGGCTTCGTTCAATGCCCAGGTCCGGCGGGACTTCGCCCCGGATGGGTCCCCAGAACCCGGGCGGACGGCACCGCGTATAGAAGCGTTTCAAGGTTTCCTTCGATTCCGGCGGCGTCAGCAGCGTCACCGTGAGCAGCACGAGGAAGCTGAGCCCGAACAACATCCCCAGCCCCTGCCACAACGGCTTGCTCTGGAAGTCCAGGATAAACCAAACCAGGATGGACAGCGGGAGGCCAAGGATCACCGCCGACAGCTCGCCCCAAACATTGAAGCGCCACCAGAAGAACCGGAACCACGCCAGCGGCAGGAGGAAGATGACCATCGCCGAATTGATGAACATGAACCAGCTCACCATGTTGTCCACAAAGAAGTAAGTGATCACCGCCGCGAACACGAACAACCCGAGCGTGGTCAGGCGGCTGACCCACACCTTGTCTTCCGCCTTGGCGAATCGGGCCGGCATCAGGTCATTGACGACAAAGCTGCCGCCCCAGTTGATGAGCGAGCTGAGTGCGCCCATGAAGGCCGCCACTTCCGCGGAGACCAGCAGGCCGATAAAGCCGTGCGGCAGCCTGGAGTGTTTGATCAGTTCGCCCCAGGCATAAGCCGGATCCTTCAGGAGCGTCATACCGGCGGGGGCAGTTCCCAGCTTGGCCTGCGGGTCGGCCGTCCAAAACAGCGACATGGCGACAATCCCCAGGCCAATCAAGGGCAGGGTGCGGAATGACAAAGCGAGAAAGGCATTAAAGAGCTGGCCGCCCACGGCATGCCGCTCGTTCTTCGCCGCCATGAATCGTTGCGCGGTCATCCCCTCCCCGGCTGTTGGCGAGCCGGCAAAGAACCACCCCTGCAGGAAGAGCACCACCAGAGTCAGCACGCCGATGGAAGGCGAGGGCGGCGTTTGCAGCAAGCCGGCCGGACGCAACTCGCTCACCCGGTGAATGATTTCGTGCCAGCCACCGTTGTGGGTTACGGCCAGCACGAAGAAGACCGTGCAGCCGGTGATCATGATGCCGAATTGAACCACATCGGCATACACAACGCCCAGCAATCCGCCGAACATCGTGTAAACGATGGTGATGCCGCCGAAGATAACCAGCACCTGCAGGGTGGTCAGCGGACAGAGCGGCGCGATGGTCTTGGCGAAGAAACCTGTAATGTAGCTGATGATCAGCACCGCAAAACCGAAGCAGCAGACAAAGGCATAAACCTTCCGCGCAACCAGGGACGGCGCCCCGCCGTAGCGCAGGGAGATGAGTTCGGCGGTGGTGACAATCCGCATCCGGCGCCAGAGCCGCGCCCAGACAATCGCCACCAGCGGCATCCAGACGATCCAGCTTGCCCACCAAAGCCAGTTGCCCGCCAGGCCAAACACCAGCACCAGCATGACGAACGCGCCTGTGCCGGAACTATAGGTGGCGGTATTGGAAAGACCAATCGCCCACCAGGGCACATCGCGGTTCCCGGCAAAGTAGCCTTCCGCGCCCTTCTTCGAAGAGCGGCGGGCGAAGGTCAGGCCCACCGTGAAGACCAGGCAACACGCTGCGGCAACTACCAGCCAGTCAATTACATTCATAGATCTCAGACTATTCCGATGGCTTACTTGAACCTGACATTGATGTCCATTGCGTTGGTTGGCCGCTCCAGGCACAGTGTTTCGCCGCTGAACTTGACACGTCCGGTTCCTTTCGCCTCTACCGATGCAATCTTCAAGCGTTCCGGCTGTCGCAGCCGGAGCCTAATCTCCGCAGGCGCGGACCGTGCGGGCGGATCGAGGTGAACCTGCATCGTGCCGTCGGGCTGGGCGGTGATGCTAAAACTCACCGGCCCGAACAACGTCGGCGCAGCATTCACAGCCACGCGCTTCCCAGCAGTCAGCCAGGCCCTGGGAATCGCCTGGCCCAGCCAAAGCCGATCGCCCTCCTCCCGCACCAGCATATTCCGCAGCAGGCGCAGTTGCTGGGTGTTGGAGTAGGTGTGAGGCAACGTCCAGTAGTTCTCCCCCGTGCGGATGCACGTGCACTCTACGGCCGCATAGGTATCCCGCGACATGCCGTAAGCCATCGAAGCGTATAGGCCCAGGATAACTCGCTTGACCTCGTCTCGGTGCAGGCAGTTCATCCAATAGCCGTATGTGTAGGCATGGTCCACCATGCGGTGAAACTGGCATATCCCCGCAGCAAGCCCGCCACGCCGCTCCAGGGCCCGGGTGATCAGTCCCGCCTTTGGGTCGTTCCATGCGGGAATGCCCGCCTCCAACATACACGGCGCGATAATGCCATAATAGCCATCGGCGCTCCCGTTGGATTCGTTCCAGAGCTCGTGCGTATCAGGAATCGCCGGCAGGATCTTCATGCCGCGGTCCTTGAAGACAGCCGCATTCATCGAGGCTGTGATATCCCGCAGGTATTGGTCGCTTTCCGCTTTCAACCGCGCCGCCTCCTGCGTCATGCCAATGTGGGCTAGAACCTCAGCAGTCGCCGCCAGCCCCTTCCAAAGGTAGCTGTTCGAGAAGTAGTCCGCCGCAGGGTGTAACAGGTCGGCATAAGGCCGGTAACGAATCAAACCTCTCGTCAGCGCGGGCTCGCTCGCCCCGCGCGCAAGCACCGCGTGCCGCTGCTCGATGATCCAGTTGCACATGGCCAGCATCTTGGGCGCGACACGCCGCAGCCAATCCGTATCGCGAGTGATGAGGTAATGCTGGCTCATAGACCAGAGGGCGACACCGGTATCGGTGTCTCCGAAATTAACTGCGAGCAGCCCGTTGGTCTGCATGAAGGTCAGCAATGAATCCATGTATTCGACTGCCAGGTCGTGATAGCCGAGCAGGTCCAGGGCATTGCAATAGAGCGCGTCGCTGTAGCCATAGACCCGCGAGTAGAAGCCCGAGCCGTCGCAGACGTGATACACCTTGCCCCGCTTTGACACATTGAGGAAGTTATAGGCCATCCAGGCACGGTAGGCGTTCTGGACCCGCGGCTCGGGAATCTCAAAGCGGCTGCCCTTGGCGAGGAGTTGGTTCCAATAGGTGGTTGTCTGCCCAAGCTTGCTCTCAAACTCGTCCACAGACACCTCCTCAATCGGCGAATCGAGTACCTTGCAAGGCAGGCGCACCGCCACTACCTGGCTGCCGTGGGCGGGCAGACTGAGGTGCCAGGTCACAGGGTGCAGCTTGCCGGGAGCAGGTTCAATCTTCAGGCTCAAGTCAATGGTGCGGGGCGCCGCCCCCGGATTCGTTGCGCGGAAGCGTGCATAAGCGTAAAGCGTCTCGTCCGGAGAATAGTCTTTGGCGTAACCGAAAACAGTTTGCTCGAACTCGAGGCCGGCTTGATGGTCGCTCGCGACCACGATTGGCATGTACCCATCCAGCAACCGCTTGGAGCAGGCAGTCGCGCCGGAGCCGAAGCGGTAGTTGCCGACCTCGAAGAACGCTACCGGCTTCTTGTAGTTGGCGATGTCGTCACTGAACTGCAATGAGCCATCTGCCGCCACGCCGATGGCAAATGCATTACCCGGCACCCCGATCGTTTCCCGGGGCCACCTCATGGCTGGGAAATGCCGGCTCACTGACTCGAAGGATGGGTCGTCCCTGGACGCCAACTCGTGCTCGCCGGCAAGATCGCGCTCCTCGGTCGCCAGCAACCGGCGCTCGGCAGCCGAGGCAGCGCATTGCCGTTTGCTGAGCGCTTCAATCCGCAGACTGCTGACCCAACTAACCTGGACGGGGCCGACTGCAGGCGCGACGAGCCACGGGTTGGGTGGAGGGAAGGTCTTGCCGCCCGAATCCGGGCCAAGCACCAGGAGCTTGGGCGCCCCGGCAAAGCGCTTGGGTCGCGGGCTGACATGGACACAGCTCAGTGAGTTGAAGTCGTTGCCGGCGAGATAGCGAATGCAATCTCTGGCCAGCTCCACGGCAACGAAATGCCACGACCCCGCACCGACGGGGCCCAGGTCGTAATCATACGGATAAGTGCCGAGCACTTCGCGGACGTTGAGCCGCCCGTCGGCAGGCGAGTTGAGGCCAACCTGGATGAGATTCGCAGCGTCCCAGCTCAGGCACAGCGACACGGGCGTAGCGGAGTCCTCCGCCTTAAGCGCACAGGAAACGCGAGCCAGATCTATATTCAAGCCGCGCTCGATACGCGCGCGCGTGTTGGCGTGCACGCGTAACTCCAGCACCCCGTCTGCGGCCCTCACACTGTTGCTCTTGTCCAGATGGTTGGTCCATTCAGCGCTTAACGCCCCGCCAGAAAACGTCTCTGACAACGGCAAGGCCCCGTTAATTCCTCGCACTCCCGGGGCCGGCGCGGCTAAAGCCATACCCGCCATCGAAACGGCAAGGATCAGAACGATACATGTGGTGAATTTCATTTCGCCTGCTCACCGAACTTGCGCACGACATCAATGATTTCGTCGCTGAGATATGTGTATGCGAACAGGCAAAAGCCATGAGAGCCACGCTGTTGCACCAACCGCAGCTCCTGCTCGACTATGGTCGCGTCAATTGGTCTGACCACTCTCTTGCCGTCCACCACCCGGGGCGCATACAACTGCAACCCGGGGAAAATGCGACTGAACCTGCCAGCGGGCGCGGACGCCGTCTGCACATCCAGAATGTCGGAGAGCACAGCCGGATCGGGCGTATAGTTCATGGGAAAGAGCTGATCGTTGATTCCCTCGGCCAGCCACCGGCGCGCATCGCGATAGCAAGAGTAGAACTCCCACGGCGACGGCCCACCGGACGATGAAATGAGCAGGCGGGATTCTTTTGCCTGGCAGCCTGGCTGATGTCGCGCACGAGCTCAGTCACCCTGTCCCCGCGCCAAGCCACCCATTCAGCACGTTTCTCCCCGAGAAGGTCGGGGCCGGTGATTCCGGCGTCCGACTTGAGCCAGTCCACAATCTCTTTGGCCAAAGAAGCGACGACTGGTGAAGTGCTCTTCATCAGGTGAAAGCCGAGCACCAGCACTTGGCCCTTGCCGGTTGCCTTTAACGTCATGACCGGCTCGCCGGTATCGAGCTTTGCGATCACCTCCGCGCCTTGAGGCGTCAACCCGTAGAGCGAGTCGGTTCTAAATGGCTTTTCGGACAGCGCCCGGGCCAGCGGACCATTGCTTGCCGCTTGCAGGGCGATGCGCCGCGGCCCAATCCAGTGAGCGGCAGCGAGGCCGGTCAGCTTCCGAAGCCCCGGGGAATCGGCCAGTGACGTGGCGGGCGCGTCAGTCCAGAGAATACTGCCGCCGCGCGCGACGTAGCTTTGGATCGCGCGCAACATCTCCGGCGACACCTTGTAACAGGAGCTGATGATGAGCAGGCCCGGCACGCGCAGTTTGGCGAGATTCTCTGGGAATTCCGAGACGAAGGCAAAGCCGATGCCGGCTTGATCCAGGGTCCGTTCGATGGCAGTGAGTTCCCAGATTTTATCGGCGAAGACACTCGGGTATAGCACGCGCACGGGGAAGCGCTCCTGCTCCGCGGGAACGATCCGCTCCGGGTGGTCGAGGAAATCCTGCGGATCAAATCCAGCGCTGGCCTTGAACGCCTTGCGTCCCGCATCCGAATAGTCAAACGCCGTGCCCGGATACCGGATGTAGTCCAGGTGAATGCCGTCAATGTCGTAGGCGAGCAGATCTTTGATCACGGAAAGCAGGTAAGGATTGACCTCAGGGTTGGACGGCGAAAGAAAGTCTCCTGCGAGGGGCTTGCCGGCAATGGAGCGAGCGAGCCATGCCGGCTGGTATCCGCCCTGGTAGTAAACACAGCACCACGGCTGCACCTTGATGCCGCTCGCATGAGCTTTGCTGATCACGCAGGCCAGCGGATCGAATTCGTCATTGGCCGTGCTCTTCCCCTTGAAGTGCGGTGATTTGAAGGAAATCGTCTGGTCGCACATCACGTTCGGCAGGATCAGGTTAATCCCCGCGCGGGCACAGCGAGCCAGCATCTTGTCTATCGCCCTCGCCGACGAGATGCCCGAGGGATCAATCCAAATCGCGCGCGTCTCGAACTGCGGCGTGGCCGCGAAGACACCCGTCATCACCAAACTGGACAGCAAGATCAGGAGCCCGGCTGTTAAGGCGTTGCGGCGGAAGTTACCTGCAGGAAGAAGCATACTCACATTCGAGGCCACGGTACTGCACGCCACCTACCAGTAGGCGTTGGTAATGCCCACCGGCGCACCAACGGCTATGTTGAGAGGAAATCGAAAGAATTCCACATGGTCGTCTCCGAACAGCATCGTGAAACGCCGCTGTCCTTTGTAGCTGTGCCAGGGCGGGTTGGTGCCGGGATCAAACCCCGCGTTTTCCCAGACCCAATCACCCTGGATAATCTTCGTCACCGGACGCACCGCCACCTCTGAGCTCTTCAGCGGCGCCGTTGCGCCGCCGGTGGTTGAGCCCGATATGTGTTTTACTCCCCAGGAGTCGTAAGCCCATTGCGTGCAATAGCTGTTGCCGTATTCCACGAAACAATTCTTGGCGCCGTAATTGGGGTCCCCCTGGTCAGACGGACAGTGCCAGCTTTCTCTTGCGATGACGTACTTGTTGAGGGGACGGTTCGTATAGTCAACATAGATCCCGAAGTTAGGGCACCAACCACATCGTCGTTGAGGTAGGGGTCCCGCGTTGGCCGCCGAAATCGCCCCAGCCGGTCGTGATGGGATAGATGTCTCGATTGTCGTCGGCATACATTGTCCATCCATAACCGATCTGGCGGTTGTTGTTGATGCATTGGGCGCGCTTGGCCTTTTCTTTGGCTCGGGCCAGCGCGGGCAGCAGAAGCGCGGCCAGGATAGCAATGATGGCAATCACGACCAACAGCTCGATCAATGTGAACGCGCCAGCCGCTTCCCGGACCCTTCGAACCCACGACACCGAGGAGCGCGGGGGGGGTGCCTGCCGGCGCTTTCCACGACGCGGCATGGATGCGCAATTCGTTTCGCACCATCCTCTGCTGTCGCGCCTGATATTCTTCATAACTGTAACCGTGGATTATTCAATTACTGCGCCCGCCGGGCAATCTTTGGAACGAGGAATCATTGGCCGGGCCTGGTTGGCGCGTGCCTGCCCTGCGGCATCCTCGCGCGCCCAGCGCTCAAAGAGCGCTTTGATCACGCGGTATTTCGCCGGACTAGTCGCCTCATACTGATGCTGGTAGATGAGCACGCCGTCCGCGCAGCGGCGGGCGATGGTCATTGACCTGCTCGACGTACTCGGCGGTGGAATCATTGAGCTGTGAGTGCTTGGTCGCATAGACATCCACAAACACCGGCAACGAAGAGCCAAACCGCTGCTTGATCCTCGCCACCTCGGGTTCCAGCGTGTCCCACTGGCTTAAGTTCCGCTTGCCTGATTCGTGCCGATACGGGAAAAGAATGCCATCCACGAAGGGCCGATACGTCTCCGCCAACTGCGGCGTAACGTGGCCGTAATACAGGCAGGGCACAAACGCCAGGCGCGGGTTGATCCGACGGGCATCGCCGATCATCTTCTTCATGTACTCCACCGTGAACGTCTTTGAATCGTAGGAGAAGTCGTCCAGGCTCCAGGCCACCAGGTTGGGTTCCTGCAGGCTAAGCCGGGCGATCTCAACCGCCCAACGCTGATAATCCAGCCGGAAAGGCTCCGAATACTGCCTGCTATGCGGTGGCGATTCGCTCGGAGGCACCAGCGTGATCCAGACCTTGATATCCTTTTCGCGCGCCAGCGGCAGGAAGAGCTTGAAATCCTCCCAGTCCGTCGCAGCCCGCCAGACCAAAAAATTGTAGGTATTGGCCTTGATGGCAACCAGCTCGCGAACCAGGCGCTCCACGTCCACACGTCCATCGCCCTTGCGCGGTTCGGCGTCATAAGTGCCGAAAGTGCCGCGCAGCGCCTCGATACGTGCGGCGGCTGAAAGCCGGGCGGCCTTTGTCGGCGTCTTGCAGCCAACCAAAAGCAGCAGCAGCCCGAGCCCGCCAACCAAGGCGGCGAAGCAGGCCCGATGCATCACGCCGCTTGGTCTCCGGATCGGGAAAGCCACAACGGCTCGAACGGTAGTTCGGTCGGCTCTTCGTGAAGCGTCCATCCGCAAAAGTCAGGTTGCGGCGAAAACCCTAACGAGAGCCATCCACATACCAAAATGGATGCGTGGGCATCCCGGCTCTGACGCCCCACAGCTTCCTGTAGGCAACCCGTTCCACGTGGGAATCCAGCAATGCGGTGTTGGCTCCGCCATTGTGGACCGTGGGACGCCCACGGTTATACGGATCCGTTCCACTGCCGGCAATCGGCTCACCCACACCGTCGGAATTCGCATCCGTGAAATGCCGATCCAGCGGTGAATATACATAATAATCCTCTGAATCCATGAACAACATCAGTTGGGAGGGCTTCTTTATCCGCCCCGCCTTCAAGGGCGGTGCCAGGGCGCCGTTGTAATTATGGTAATAAAACGGCGCGCTGGGAACAGTGGGATTGGCGATGGATTGCGAAAGACCAAAAATGCAGCCGATCCAGCAGTTCCAGTTGGTTAATGTCCAACTGCCGGCACGACCGGCCTCTGCTGAGTAGGGCGGCGCTCCAAAGCTGCCGCCGGGGCACCGGCGCAGTTCCATGCGATACGATTCGGAGTTGACGTATCCTGCGCTGGTCAGCTTGGCAACGTAAGGGGCGAGCAGGTCCGACCAGTAGGGCTGGTCAAAACTGTAGTACTCCTCAGCGAAGAACGGCAGCGCATCCTGATAATCCGCCATGTACATTACATTGGCCGTTGTCCAGTTGCGCATGTTTGAGGCGCACATGACGGTATGCGCCTTTGCCTTGGCCTTCGCCAATGCAGGCAGCAACAGCGCTGCCAGGATGGCGATGATCGCAATCACCACGAGCAACTCGATCAAGGTGAAGCCCCTATGCGGCTCCTTGCCGCGAGGGGACCTTACAGGGGGCGTAGAACTCGCTCCCATGCTCTTAAAGAACTCGGTTGACTGCAACATTGAAAGCGGGGTTGCTATGTTTCCGATCTCACAGGACAGGGCGCCGTCCTGATAGGGACGGCGCCCTTCTGACAACTGCCTCGGCTTACGGCGTGACCACGCGATAGAACCGATGGGGGTAGTTCGTGGCGTTCAAATCCGTGAACGAGAACAAACCACCAGTAAGGGTCCCCGAACCGATTTCTAACCAGCCAGCCAATGGGGCGCTGACATTGGTCGCCGCCAGCACCCGGTACGGGGTGAGGTCCGCGACACCTGGGAAACCGCCGCTGATTTGGAAGTTGCCGTCGCTGGTCTGCGTGATAGACCCGATGCTCGGACCGGCCACCCGCAGCACTCCACTGGTCTCCAGCGCGCTGGAGTCCCAACTCAGCGGACTCGGCAGCGAGGGCAGGTTCAGTGTGCCTACCGTACCAATAAAGGAGCTGGCATTGAAGAGGTGGAACACATCCCCGGCTTGCACCGGGCCGGCCAGATTAATGGTAACGATTCCGTTGCCGAAGTTCATCTGATTGATCCCGTTGATTTGGTCGTAGGCCGCATGGCTGACGTCCATCACAACGACGCTGGCCACGTCAATGAGTCTCAGATTATTCGTCACGGTGAGCGTGCCAATTGGGTTGGCCGCATTGCCGGGCGAGAGCGTGCCGCCATTATAGATATAAATGTTGGGAGACGCGATCAACCCAGTGCCGGCCAAGGTGCCGCCATAGACCTGGACCGATCCGATTGCCCCAGCCGTGCTCCCATTGATGGTCAGGTTGCCATTGCTGACAACGATGGACGAATTGAAGGTGTTGGCCCCTTGCAGCGTCCAGGCACCCGCGCCGATCTTCCAAAGCACGTTGGCAGGACTGGCTCCCGTGCCGATCGGCAGGCCCTGGCTAATCTCTCCGTCGCCGTCGCCGCCCAACCAATAAGCATGGGATCCGCCCAGGTAGTTGGTCATCGGGCCGGTCAGTATTAGCTTGCCCGCGCCGGAATAGATAACAAAGTCGGCATTTTGCGCTGTGAATCCGATCGTGCCCGTCAAGGTGTTGGTTCCGCCCAGATTGAGCAGGTTCGGGCTGGTAATCCAGGAAGCCGACTTGCCGGCAAGCTGGATGGGATTGGCGATGGTGATGTTATTGGTCAATTCCAGGGTCGCCCCGGGACCGCCGGCCGCGAGGACCAAGCCCGTGCCGAGGGCGTCGGAATGGCTCACCCGTATTGGCCCGCTGCCGGAGGTGGTTTGGCCCGAGTGATAATTGGCGTGGTCCAGAATGATCCGGCCCGAGCCGTAGCCCAGGTAGAAATACCCGGAACCATACAGGACATTGGTGAAGTTGTACTCATCGGAGCGGTTCAGGTACAGAAAAGCCGATTGCGGGTTGCTGGGCACGGCCAGGTTGTTGGTAATGGCCGCCGCAGATACGCTGCCGAAAGCACCACCGGAGCCGATGTAGAGCTTGCCGCCCTCGATGTCAATATTGCCGGAGCCAAGCCCGCTGCCCGTAGTATTGATGACCGTCACCGTCGTATTGCTGCCAACGAACGTGCCACCGCTATAGGTGTTGGCGGCCGAGAGGGTCAGCGAGCCCGCATTCGTCGTGACGAACCGGCCGGTGCCACTGATCACACCAGAATACGCGCCGCTGCTGGCAGTCAGGCTCAGGGTGCCGGAACCGAGGCTGATGTTGCCCCCGTTGGCGCCGCCCCCGGCAACAGACTTAACGGTCTGGTCCTGGTTGTTGAGATCCAGCACGACGCTGGCACTGTCGGATAGGGTTACTGTCGCCCCGGTCGGCAGGCGGTCGGCGCTGCCATCGAGTTGCAGGCGCCCGCCGGCGAGTGTTACCGGGCCGGTGAAAGTGTTGACGCCGGTATTGGCCAGAGTGAGGGTGCCGGTACCGTTCTTGTAAAGGTTGGCCGGGCCAGCCAGCGCACCGCTGCCGGTGAACGTATAGGGCTTGGTGTTGTTCAGCACGTTGATCGCGGTGGGCGAAAGCGTCGTCGTAAGAGTTGACCGTGGTGGTGCCGGTGGCGTTGTCGTCAAACACTACCACATCGCCCGGCGGGGTAGTCTCGTTGTAAGTGGTAGCCGCACCGAGCGAGGTCTTCCAGTTCGCCGTCTGATTGATATCCCAATCGCCGTTGACGTTGCCGTTCCAGGCGTCGGCCACCATACTGCTCGAGTAGTTGGTAATGACCAGGTCAATGGAAGAATTGGCCACGTTATTGGACAGGTAACCCTGGATTGTGGGAGCGTTGAGCGTCAGATCAGCCTCGCTGCCGGCCCAGGTCTGGTACTTGATCAGCGGAAACTGGCCCGGCAACAGCCCGGTCCCGGCCACGCTCAGCGTCACGGGGAACCCCGTCGTCAGGTTCGTTGCCGCACAAACCGGATTGATCGGATTCGGCAAGTTGCCCAAATCCAGGGAGAGGCTGCTCTGATTCAAAGTGAGCACGTTGAGGGGGCCGATGGTCCCTCGCACATACAGACTCCCAAAGTTCATGTTGATCTGGCTGTCGGCGTTGTTGGGGTAACTGAAGGTCGTAGTGACGCTGCCGTACACGGTAACCGAAGCGCCATCGTGGATGTTGAGAATCGCCTGACTCGGGCCGACAGTGTTCGGGAGGAGAAAACGTCCCAGCGTTATGGAATTGGTCACGATAACCGTTGCAGGATTACCGGGCCCGTTTCCCCCGAAGTCCACCGTCCCAAGGATCGGCGAGCAACCGTTGACGCGGTCGTAACCGATTATCATGCTGTTCGCGTACAAGGTGCCACTGTTCATCTTCAGGGTCCCGTAGCAGGCCGCTCCAGCATTGGCCTCCAGATAACTGCGCCCAACGACCACCGAATTGACCTGCGCATCAATGATGCCCTGGGTGAAATCAACCGTGCCGTTCATCGCGCCGCTGCCATAGCCGGCGGGATCGCCAATCCACCAGTACCCTTGCGGCCCGGTATCGGTCATATTGCGGAAATAGGCGGTCGAACCATAGTTCTGGAAGTTCATGACAGTAGTTCCCGACTTGGGGCCGCCTACAATCATCCCGTTGTCAGTGAGGATGGCGTTCGTCATCCCCAGCGACAGCGTGCTGCCCGGGGCGCCATTGCCGATAGCGTAGCCAACGACCAGGCCGGCGGGATAGCTCGCGGCCCCCTTGAGCACCAATACGTTCGTCTGGGCCAGCAGCACGTTCGCCGAGGCGCGATCCTTGGGATAATTGCCGGTGCCGAAGGCCGTGTTCACGCCATCACCGCCGAAAAACAGCACGTAGGCGTTCGCCGTAAAACTGCCTAAACCCGACATGTCGAGCTTGGCATTGCCGCCGTACATGCCCAGGCCGCCATTGCGCACATTCATGTAGCCGTTGGGGGTGTCCAGCACCAGCGCGCCGTTAGCGCCCGAGATGGTGGTCGCGGTAAACCAACCGCTGGGTGTATTGGTCGCGGTGCCAACAAACAGGTTGGTTGTGGCCGCGGTATTGGCAATGGTCAGCGTCACCCCGTCGGCGATCTGGGTATTATGATAGAGGCCGTTGGTGTGGATGTAGGTCAGCGACTGGATGGTCGTGTCGGCGCCCACAATATTGTCAATCGTGAACGTATCGCTCACAGCTCCGTCGTTTTGAAAATACACATCCGTCGTGGCATCCGGGACGCCATTGGTCCAGTTCCCTGCGGTGGCCCAGCTCAAATCGCCGGCGCTGCCGTTCCAAAGGTCGGTGCCGGCTTGTGTCGGCATCGCCGCCAGCAACCCGAGAGTCGTGGCTAACGCCAGGCCGAGCGGTCGGAAGAAAACCCATCGGGTTCGGGTCGGGGGCATCCCGGTGCCGGGTCCTCCGGTGGCGGGAGCGGTTGGGCAAGGCTTGTAACTCTTCATGTGTCTATGCTTGGTTGTTTGGTTTAAGTGTCACTGCGGATTGCTTTCATGGCAGCATCTCACCAGCGGAATATCGGCGCCTTGGAATACCCCGGTGCCGCCTCTCCACGCCTGCATTCCCGGTTCGTGCGTTTGCCCGAGCGGAAAGCTCCGAGCCAACGGTTGCGGAAACACGAGATGCCGTCATACAGTCGCGTATCCTGTCAAACTCGGGCGAGGCCGTCTTGGTAGTTTGGGCGAACGGCATTGGTTTTTTGGGAGATACTTCCGCGGAGCGGTTTGCGCTCACCCGGCGGCACCGAGCCGCGAACTGCCTTCCAACTGCCACTGCCTGCAGCCTGAACAGTCGGAGGCTGCCACCCGCCCTTAACGGCTGTCCGACTGCTGCTTCATCCAACGGACGTCATCCAGAACTGTCTTCCGCGTCGCCGACAGGCGGGATGCGAACAGCTTGGCAAGCCGTTGAGCGATATCTTCCGTTTGGAGGATAAACCGCTGGCGGGCGGAAGGATCACCGGCCAGGCTGCCGAATTTGGCCCGCACCGGATTGGTCCCGGTACCGCCCCCGGCCACAATGAATCCCGGGTAGGCCTCGACCAAATCCTTGAGCACCTCCTGCTGCGCGCGGGTCTGGCCCTGCCAGACAATCGCCTGGCCGATGGCACGCGCCGGGTTGTAGCCGCGCGGGTTGCGCGCGTATTCGGCGCACGTGGCCAGCGGGAGCCGGTTGATTTGGTTCTGGCTGCACATGGGGTTGCTCAGGTAGCCGTCAATGACCTCGCACAAATCCGCCTCACGCCCGCTCACCGGGCCCAGATGCAGGGTCGGGCTGCCATCGTTGACCGGATAATTGTCCCACAGGAACAAACGGTGTTTGACCACGCTCTTATAGCTCTCCGCCGCGACGCGCGTGATCCGGGGGGTTACGATTGCATCGCCGTTCCAGAACACATAGACGTCCCGATGCAGTTGGCCTGCGAGTGCCTCAAGGTAGGCGTGTTGGTCTGGATTCGTGCCGTCGCCCCAGAACGCTGCCGGGCAAAGGATCATTTGGGCCGCTCGGTCTTTGGACTGAAGGCGGTCATAGATCGTGTTGACCAAACCGGCGTGCGCGTTTCCCAGGGCCGCCGGACCCGCAGTGCTCCAACTGGTGTCATCCAGGCAGATGCTGAACCAGCGAACTCCCTCGTCCTGCGCCCAGGCATAATGCTGGTAGAAGCGCTCCAGATCCTTCGCCCGTCCGAAGTCCATCGGTCGCGGAGAATCCAGTTGCGGGTGCATGGCGAAGCAGAAGGCGATCCCATGTTCGCCGCAGGAGCGAATGACTCCGGCAAAGGCCTTCTGCCTCGCCTCGGGCATCGGTTTCCACCATTCGTTGCACCAGTGCTGACCCGGCGGGCTCGGGCTCATGGACCGGTAGCAGTTCATCAGGAAGTTCAGCTTGAGGCTGGCCAGGACGGGAACCTCTTCCAGGTATTGTTCCACGGCCCACGACCACCCTTTGATGCCTCGGAACTTGAATCCCGGCACCTGCGGCGAACCGCGCGGAGGCTCCGGCAGCGCGCTCGCGATGGCGGGCAGGCGGACCCGCCGCTGTTCCCGATACGACAGCGGGGAACAGCCATGCGCCGATTTGAAGCTATGATGGAAATTGGACAAATCGTCGAACCCGCACTCGAAGGCCACCGCGCTAACCGACCGGTCCGTGCCCGCCAGCAACTCCGCGGCGCGTTTGAGGCGCAGGCCCAGCACGTATTGCCGCCAGCTCTGGCCCGTGACCTTGCGGAACAACTCGGCAAACTGCCGGCGGCTCAGGCCAACCGAGCGGGCCGCCTCAACGATCGTCTCCTGGCGGAAGAACAGCGACTTGAGCCGCATCACGTACCGGGCGACGCGGTCCGTGCTGTCACTGCCCAACTCGAAGACCGGCGGCTCACTGCCGCCTCGGCGATTCACGAGCCGAAGCACCCGCACCGCCAGGTCCATCAGCCGTGAATGCAGAACCGTTTCCCAGCCTTCGTGCCGCGCGTCCTGCTCGAAGAGCATCTCCTGAAAGACCGACCTCACAACCCGCGCCTGGTTGCTCGCTGTGCTGCCCAGATCGAGCGGGACCATCCCTAGCGCAGCCAACTGGCTCCCAATTCCCGGTGACGAGGAGCCCCGGCCGATAATGAATGGCGTAGGCCAGGAACGGGGAACTGGGCAGCGTTTCCCGGCAGTATTTCAGACCGGCCGGAATGTGGCAGACCGTGTCAGGCCCCAGCATGTGGCGTCGGCCCCCGCATTCCCAGCGAGCCTGGCCGGAAAGGACGAGAAAGAATTTGGAGCAGGCGTCTTCGAGTTCGTCGGAGCGGCCCGGCCCCTGCTGGGTCTCGGACACAACCAACCCGCAAGCTGGAACAACGGGGCGCGCCCCGCCACCTTTGACCAGGGCGGCAACCTCATGAGAGGCTTCATCGCTTGCCGCCGGTCGTCCATTGGTGTAACGCAGGCTCACAGGCCGAATCTGGCAGCGGCGGTGGTAGAGTCAATCTTGAATTGCCGGCCCGTCGGAACGGCTTCTCCAGGCCTTCGGCTCCGCTTTCACGTGGCGCTCTTTAGGCGCTTCGCAGTAGTAACGGAACAGCGCGGGACAGAATAGCGGAGTCCGTACTTCTCGGGATTGCAGTCTTCCGGCGTTTGGCCAAACTTGCAGTTACGGCTCGTGCGAGGTAGCGTACGGGCCACGGAAGATCACAATGAAAGGCATAGCTCGCAGCTTCCTCATTGCGCCTTTGGTGATGTTGTCCTGGTCTGTCGTGGGACAAATCGGAGGTGTTCCGCTCGAACATGCCAATCCGTCCTATCCCAACCAGCTCGCCCCGGTGATAGCGGTTTCCCCGAACGCTCTGGACTTTGGCCTGGTCGGCGCGGGCCGAACCAAACAGCTCACCCTGACGTTGCGGAATGCCGGTAGCGGCGCGCTCGACGGCGTTGCCACCGTGCCCGCTCCCTTCAGTCTGTCCGGCAATGCCTATGTGCTGCAAAGCGGCCAGAGCCAGACGATCTCCGTGCGCTACGAGCCAACCGCCGAAGGCACAAACGTCGCGTCTATACTGTTCTCGGGTGGAAACGGCGCGACCGTAAGGGTGAGCGGTCACGCGCGCATGCCACCGCGGCCTCCCGGAAATGTCCACATCGCCAGAAAGCCCTCGTCGCACTTTAACGAGGAGGATGACGCCGACGTGATCATCCGCTACTACTCCGATTCAACCAGCTATATTCTGAAGCCCAATATGATGGACGGTCAGTATCGCTCTATCTGCGACCGGTCCCTGGTGCTCAAGGTGGCCGAGCAACAACCCCGGCACGAGCTGGCGGTAGTCGTGCTCATCCATTATCCGGGGACGGGGCTGGAGGAACCCGTCAAGCTGGCGTGGGTGAAGGAACTCAAGGCACTGGGCTATGAACGCGTGGTGTTCTTGCGCGGCACTAACAGGATGAAGGTTAAAGGTTTGAAAGTGCTGCCAGACCCGCAGGAACCTGCAACCTCGGCAGCGAATTAAGGAGTGTCCGCCCGTGAGTGATACCGCATCGGGCCTCAGGCTGGCCGCCATCCCGTTGTAATCCCCCTGTATTCCCCCTGTATTCCCCCTGTATTCCCCCTGTATTCCCCCTGTATCGCCCTCCTATCCCCAATGTAGCCCTCCAGTAATACCCAGGTTGACGTCGGCTAATCGTGCGGAGCTGAGCCGGCACGCGGTTTCAGGCCAGCAATGCCGGCCAGAACCCGGCAATCGAGGTCGTTCAGAGAGGATGGAAGCTGAGCCGGCTGGGCGGCGAAGAGTTCCCCACCCCATTTGCTCAAGTCGCTGCCAGGCTTTTGGGCCTGCCAATCCTTGAGGAGTTGCTCGGCTTCGGCGGTGCGGCCGATCTGCTTGAGCGCCAGGGCGCGGATGAGGTCGCCGGTCCCCTGCCCTTTTGACCGTGCTGGAACGGCGAGTATTCTTTGCAGCGTCTGGTGGGCGGCGTCCGGCTCTTTGAGGGCAAACTGGCATTGGGCGGCGAGCCAGTCTTCGAGTCTCTCGTCCACATCGGCGGGATACGGTTTGCCCGCGCCGAGGTTCTCGGGCCATTGCCGCGCCGTGTTGGCGAACCGCAAAGCCTCGTCGAACGCACCGGCTTGCAGGCGCTCGACGGCCACCAGCAGAAAGGCTTCGTGGAACAGGGCACGCGCTTGGGTGGTCCCTTCGGAGGGGAGAACGTGCAAGGAGGACAGGAGGTCGGCTGCCGCCCGGTACTGGCCGGTCAGCAGGAGTGATTTGGCACGGAGCAGCGCCAGGGTGCTGTTCGTGGGGAAGCGCCGCGAATAGTCAGCGGCCATAGCAAGGGCGGCGGCGGGATCGTCGTGCTCAAGGTAGTACCGGGCCAGCATGACGCCGTAGCGCCATTGGGCGGGGTCAAGTTCCGCGGCACGCCGGAGGTCGCGCAGCGTGTTCTCTTTCGCAAGCTGAGCGCGAGCGGCATAGAAGGGGGCGAAGCGGGGCGCGTCACCCCATGCCGCAAGGAGCCGGCGCGCCTCGACCGTTTCACCGAAATGCCAGCGGATGAGGGCGAGGAAGTAATCGGGTTGCCAGGCTGGACGCTGCCGCGCGGCCCATTCAAAGACCGGAATGGCCTCGGGCCGGAACGGAAAGACGAACTCAGGCGACGCCGCCTCGGCGCGGGCCAGCAGGTTGGTGTCGCGGCGCAAATACGCCAGCCAATAGAGCACCTCCGCCGTCGGCGGGGCGAGGTCCAGCACTTTGGCGGCGTCGGTATCCAATCCGACCCCGTGATACCAGGCGGCCAGTTCGAGGAAGGTCTCGTGTGGCAGCTCATTGCGGATCAGCGCGGTGAAGTCGCGGGCCCGCGCCTTGCCGCGCAGGTATTTCTCGAAGCGGGCGAAGTGGTCGAGCGGATCGAGTTCCAGCAGAGCAGCCAACGCGCTGTCCGCCCCCTTGCCATCCCCTTGCAGCCGGTGGACGCAAGCGCACAATTGCAGGGCATCGAGATTGCGAGCGTTGCTGACAAGGCTCTCTTTGGCGCTGGCCAGGGCACGGTCATAGAGTCTTTCTCGCAGATACTCCTTGCCCAATTCCGTGTCGGCGGCGCTGCGCCATGCCGGGTGAGAGCGCGGCAATGCTGAAGGCGGCCTTGGCGTCGGCTTGGCGTCCAAGGGCCACGCTGGCGAGGCCGAACTGGTAATTGGCGCCGGGGTCATAGGTGTCAATGCTCAGCGCGTGTCGGGCGAAACCCGAGGGCGGCGGTGGCATCGGCGCGCCGGTTGGCGAGCGCGGCCAACTCGACCAGCGCCGGCGCGTAGTTCGTGTCCTGCTTCAGGCACGCCTCGAAATCGGCGGCTGCGCTCTCGTAGGCACGTTGCCGGGCATCCTCCTTGCCCTTGAGGTAAAGGCCGTAGAGGGAGTGCCAATCGAAGCCGGCAGGTGCGGCAAGGGGCCGGTCAAGGACATCGCTATCCCCCGCGATGTACTGGAGCTTGTCGCCGCCCACGCATACGCGCAGCGCCTTGGGCGCCGCCGTCGAGCGGCACGATTTCCTCGACGGGCCGCATTGGCTTCAGGTTCAGCTCCCGCGTCGCGAGCAGGTGAGTGCCGTCGAACACTTCGAGCTTGTCGCGCAGCGGCCGGGCTGGTGAGATGCGAATCACCAGCCGGTCATCTTCCCGCGTCACGTTGAGCGCACCCCAGGGACTGGCACTGACGAAGCCCTTGATGCCCTTGACGGGCAGCCAATCCTCGGTCCACGTATCGGTAGCGTAAGGCGCGAACTCGGCATGCTTGAAGGGGGTCCGGGTGCTGGCGCTCTCGGCCTGATTGAACAGGCGACCGGACTGGACCTCGACGTATTGGCCGTCGGTATCCGTCAGCAGGTCCTCCCAGATCATGCCCTGGCGGGAAAGGCCCCAAATCCAGATCTTCCGGCCCGGCTTGTCGCCATAGGCGGCGCAATGCGCCATGCCGAAATCCTCGTCATGCCAGTAGCCGCCGAAGAATTCAGCGAGCCGGCCCAACACGTGATACGACTTGTAGCTGCCGAAGTTGTTGTTCTCGTACCAGGAAAGGTCGCGCCCACTCGGGTCAATAGGCCAGTCGTGGGCCGTGCCGTCGTGGCCGATGTAATGGGTGCCCGGACTGATGAACTGGAGGTTGCCGGCGGCTTTAAGACCGACGTTCATCCAGGTGTAATAGGCCTGATCGAACGAGGATGGATTGTGCCAGAAGGAGCGGGTGGAGAAACAGGCCTGGTCCGCGGGCAGGCTGATCTCCAGCCGCCAATCGGTGCGGGTGAGCAGGTCCAGCGCGCCGATGATGCAGCTCGCGCTGCCATCACGGTTATGCCGGACGACGTAATCAACGGGCGAGAAACAGTTGGGCGTGTGGCCGATGATGCCGTAATTGGCCTCCATGCCGCCGCTGGTCCACGGCCCGCGCATGGAGATGTCGCGGAACTTGACGACGTGATTGAAGTAGATGAAGGGCTTGCCGGTCGTCTTGTCAATTGCCGCCCACACCTTCCCGCCGATCTCCGGCAGGATGAGGATTTGCAGGTAATCATTGGACAGCTCGACCACCTTCCACTTCTTCTGGATGGGCTTGTCGGTGAAGCCGTCGTAGCGGAAGTAAGGGTAAATGCGGGCCACGCCCGGAACCGGGTCCGGGTCGGAATAGGGGTAAGTGGTGAAGACCCGGTCGTATTCTTTCACGACCGTCTTGGCAGCGACCGGCATGCAAAAAGCGGCCAGGCACATCAGCAAGGTGAGGTTGCGCATAAAATTAACAGCGAAGACGCGAAGACGGGAAGAACAGAAGGGAAATAGAGCAGTACCAGCCCTTCGCCTCTTGCTCTTCCCTGTCTTCCCGCCTTCGCTGTTCAAAAATACGGCTCGAGCACATTCCGTGCGACCCGCAGCGCCTGCTTCCGCCCTCCCAGCGTCTTCCCAAACGTATCATCCTCCACCTCAATGCACACCGGGCCGTCGTAGCCGATCTCGTAGGCCGTGGCCATGTACCGGCCCCAGTTGATGTCCCCCAAACCCGGGATGCGCGGCGTGTGCCATTCCTTCGGGAAGGCGAAGATGCCGACTTCGTTCAGGCGCTCGGGGTGCACGATCATATCCTTGGCATGAAGATGAAAGAGCTTGTGCTTAAACTCGCGCATCGGACCGAAGGGATCCATCTGCTGCAAGACCAGGTGCGACGGGTCATAGTTGAGGCCGAAGTTCCGGGAAGGAATGTCACTGAACATCCGCCGCCAAATGACAGGTGTGATCGCCAGATTCTTCCCGCCGGGCCACTCATCGCGCGAGAAGTACATTGGGCAGTTCTCGATGCCGACCTTGATGCCGTGATCTTCGGCAAAGGCGATGATCGGCTTCCAGGTCTTGAGGAACCGCGGCCAGTTCTCGTCCACCGTCTTCGTCCAATCGCGGCCCACGAAGGTGTTGGCGTTTTTGAGGCCGAGCTTCTCGGCGGCAAGTATCACCCGTTTGAAGTGATCCACGGCCCCTTTGGACACCGCGGGATCCGGATCAAGCGGATTGGGATAGTAACCCAGGGCGGAGATGTTGACGCCGTGCCTCGCGCAAAGGGCGTTGACATCGTCGGCCCGGGCGCGCGTGAGGCCGGTCACGTCAATGTGGGTGACGCCGGCAAACCGGCGTTCGGCCTTGCCCACGGGCCAGCACATGACCTCGACGCACGCGAAGCGCTCCGCGGCGGCGAATTCGAGGACCTGCTGGAGGTTGAGTTCAGGGAGGATGGCACTGACGAATCCGAGTTTCATATTGAGTTGATGATTGTTGTGTCCCGAGTGTGCCCGCGCACCAGCGGAGTGGCGACGCAAAAATCTTCCGTTTTCAGCTTGAAAGGCTACGGCCAAAAGGCATCACTAAGGGCCAACTTGTATGCGCGACTCGATCAATCGTCGGGATTTCCTGAAACAGGCGGGAGCTGCGGGCCTTGGGCTGGGTCTGGCCAGTCAGTTCGCTTCCTCCACTTACGCAGCCGTCTCCACCAAGCCGCTACCGCGCGCGCTCGGCCCTAATGACACGCTCACGGTTGCGGTCATCGGCACCAACGGGCGCGGCCTGGCCCACGTTGAATGCCTCACCAACATACCGGGCGTCCGCGTCGCCTACATCTGCGACGTGGACGACCGGGCCATCGCCACGGGAATCAGGACCACCACCAAATGGCAGAAGACGGAGCCGAAGGGGCTGAAGGACTTCCGCAAGGCGCTGGAGGACCCATCGCTGGATGCGGTGACAATCGCCACGCCGGACCATTGGCACACGCCGATGGCCATCCTCGCGCTGGCCGCCGGCAAGCATGTCTATGTTGAGAAGCCGTGCAGCCATAATCCCCGCGAGGGCGAGCTCCTGGTGGAAGCAATGCGCAAACACCAGCGCGTCGTGCAGATGGGAAACCAGCGCCGTTCGTTCCCCAATATCCAGCAGGCGATTCGGGAGATTCACGAGGGGATCATCGGCCGGGCCTATTCCGGCCGCGCCTGGTATGCCAACCGCCGGGCTTCCATCGGCCACGGCAAAGCGGTTCCCGTGCCGGCGTGGCTGGATTACGAACTGTGGCAAGGCCCCGCCCCGCGCCGGCCTTACCAGGACAACCTGATCCACTACAACTGGCACTGGTTCTGGCACTGGGGCACCGGCGAGGCGCTCAACAACGGCACGCACGAGGTGGATGTCTGCCGCTGGGCGCTGGGAGTGGATCGGCCCATCCGGGTCGCCTCCACCGGCGGCCGCTACCAGTTCGAGGACGACTGGGAAACGCCGGACACGCAGTTCATCGGCTGGGACTTCCGCGGAGAAGAAGAGCATCGTTTGGGAAGGACGAAGCTGCAATGACTACCCCGTAGAGGGCATCGCCCGCGGCGCGATGGTCTATGGCACCGAAGGCGCCGTCCTGCTCGACGGCAACAGCTACACGGTCTTCGACAAGAACAAGAAGGTGGTCAAGGAGATCAAGGAGACAGGCGCGGTTGACCCGACCAACATCCTGAGCGGCACCGGCATCGCGCTGGACCGGCTGCACTTCCAGAATTTCGTCGGGGCCATCCGCAACGGCGACGCCACTGAATTCACCCATCGAGGAAGGGAACAAGAGCGTGACGATGCTGCAACTGGGCAACATCGCCTGGCGGGTCGGCCGCGAACTGCACTGCGACCCGGCCAACGGCCACATTCTCAAAGACTCACATGCCATGAAGCTCTGGCGAAGGGAGTATGAACGCGGGTGGGCGCCGGTCGTCTGAAAGTCTAAAGTCTAGAGTCTAAAGTCTAAAGTCTGAGAACCGCTTGTTATGAGGAAACTACCATTATTGATCGCAGCAGTCCTGACAGGCACTTGTGTGCTGGCGCAGGACGCACTCAACGACACCACCGCCGCCGACAAGCTGGGCTGGCAGATGGCGATTCATGCTTATACGTTCCGCAAGTTCTCGATCTTCGAGTGCATTGACAAGACGGCGGCGCTCGGCCTGAAGTACATGAGCCTGTCCGGTTCGCGTGAGCCTGGATGGCAAGCACAGCCTCACCACGGTTCAACTCTCCGACAAGGATGCCGCCGCCATCCGGGACGCAGTGGCCGCCAAGGGCATTAAGCTGGTCAACATCGGCGTCGTGAAACTGCCCCCGGACGAGGCCCAGAGCCGCAAGGTGTTCGAGTTCGCGAAGAAGATGGGCATTGACACCCTGGTGGCGGAGCCCGAGCCCGCCGCGCTCGACACCGTTGAGAAGCTCTGCAAGGAATACAACATCAAGGTGGCCATTCATGATCATCCCAGGCCTTCGCACTATTGGAACCCGGACACCGTCCTGGCGGCCGTGAAGGGCCGCACGCCGCTGATGGGAGCCTGCGCCGACACCGGCCACTGGCTCCGCTCCGGGCTGGACCCGGTGGAGTGCCTGAAGAAGCTGCAGGGCCGCATCATCTGCCTGCACTTCAAGGACCTGGTGCCGGACCAACCGGGAGACGCCACCGGGGCGAAGAAAGAAGAAGAAGAGCCAGTCCCGGGCGATGCATGACGTGCCCTGGGGCACCGGCGTGGGCAACGTCAAGGCCCAGATGGAGGAACTCAAGCGCCAGCACTTCCACGGCGCGTTCTGCGTCGAGTATGAATACCATTGGGACAACTCGATGCCCGAGATCGCCGAGTGCGTGAAGTTCTTCAACGCCACCTGCGCCGAGTTGGCCAGGACGCCGTAAACGCCCGATTCGAGCAGGAGCCAGACCCATTCCGCGCCCGGCCTCAGCTCGTGTCTTTACCATGAATCTGGCTGGCGCCTTCGCGGAATCCGTTCGACAGCGACCCCGGAAGATCGCCCTCTTCTGGGGCGAAAGCGAGTTCTCCTATGCCGAACTGTGGCGCCAGAGCCGGGTCGTCTCCGGCCACCTTGAGCAGCAGTTCGGAGTAAAGCCCGGCGACCGGGTGGGGCTCTGGCTCAAGAACTGCCCCGAGTTCATTCCTTCGCTCTTTGGTATCCTGCACGCGGGGGCAGTGGTCGTGCCGATCAACAACTTCCTCAAGGCCGAGGAAGTTAATTACATACTGAACGACGCGGGCATTGACGTGCTGATCACCGATGCCGAATTGGCCACGCATCACCGCGCGCTGGAGGCCGCTCGACCCCAGTTAAAGCTCTGCCGCATCGAGCGAGTGCTGGAGCTGGAGCCAGCGACAACCACCCAAGCCCTGGCGAATCTCCGGGCCTCCATTCCCCTCACCCCGGCCCTCTCCCCCGGGGAGAGGGAGAATCGCGGCCCGGCGGGTGACGAATCGGAGCGCATACCCCTCGACGAGGAGCCGCCTGGTGGCCTCCCTCTCCCCAAGGGAGAGGGCCGGGGTGAGGGGAAACCAGACTCCCCCTCTCGCAATAGCCCCTCCCACCGTAATGAGTCTGACCTGGCCGTGCTCATTTACACCTCGGGCACCACTGGCCGGCCCAAGGGCGCCATGCTCTCCCACGGCAACCTGCTCCACAATGTCGAGAGCTGCCGCATCGTGCTCAAGACCGTCGCCGACGACCGGTTCGCGGTGCTGCTGCCCTTGTTTCACAGCTACATGCTGACCGTCGGGCTGCTGTTGCCCTTGCTGGTGGGCGGGTCGGTGGTGCTGGTCAAATCGCTGCACCCGGTGCGCAACGTGCTCCAGGAGGTTCTCCAGCGCCAGGCCACCGTGCTGCCGGCCATTCCCCCCTTCTACCGCAGCATGGTCAACGCGCCGATTCACATCCCCCTGCCCTTGCGAATCTGCATCAGCGGCGCGGCGCCCTTGCCGGCCCAGGTGCTCCTGGACTTCGAGGCCAAGTTCCACATCCCGCTCATCGAAGGCTACGGCTTGAGCGAGGCCAGCCCCGTGGTGACCAAGAACCCGCTCGACCGCACGCGCAAGGCCGGCTCCATCGGCCTGCCCATTCCCAACGTGGAAGTCAGCATCCAGGACGACGCGGGGCGCGAGCTGGGACCGGGCGCCATCGGCGAGGTCTGCGTGCGCGGCGGCAACGTCATGCTCGGCTACTGGAAACTGGCCGGACGAGACCGCGAAGGTCATGCGGAACGGCTGGCTGTTGACCGGCGATATCGGCTACCGCGACGCCGAAGGCTATTACTACATCACCGACCGCAAGAAAGACATGCTGCTGGTCAACGGCATCAACGTCTATCCGCGTGAGATAGAGGAGGTCCTCTACCAGTTCCCGGGCGTTAAAGAGGCGGCGGTCATCGGCAAACCCGATCCGCGCAAGGGAGAACAACCCATCGCCTTCGTCGCGGCCAATGACGGCGTAGCGCTGGAAGAAAAGGCCCTGCAACAGTTTCTGCGGCGCAAGCTGGCCGATTACAAGGTCCCGCGCAAAGTGCTCTTCCTCCCCGCCCTGCCCCGCAATGCCACCGGGAAGATTCTCAAAACCGCGCTGCGCGAGCTGCCGCTTACCGGCTAAGCGGCGCCGACCGCTGTGTCCATCTGTGGTTGAATTGATCCGTTAGTGCAGCACGCGAAAGTCGAATCTCACTTCCCCCTCCCGCGGCACACTCAGCAGCATCCACCCCTCCGGTTGCTTGTCGCGCGGCAGGCCGAACGCGGTGGTCGCGTTGCCCAGGAACAGAATGCTATCCACGCGGTTCGTAATAGGGTAATGGAGATGCCCGCTCAGGACCGCCCGTACGCCGCCCTGTTTCACCAAGGCCAGAAGCCGCGCGCGCAGCTCCGGCTCCACGTTCCAGGTGCCGCGGCGCGGTTCGTCCACGGCCTTGATGAATAGCGGGTAGTGCTCCAGCACAAACGTCGGCTTTGAGGACGGGCGGGCTAGTTCCTTCTGGAGAAACTCCCATTGCTCCCGCTCCTCCTCGAACCCGCTGCCGAACAGGCACGAGTTGATGCCAATGACCCTCACTCCCGCTTTCTCACTCGCATACCAATTTGGCCCCAGCATTTGCGCGAACTTCTTCACCCTCTGGGGCGTGATGGACGTCTTCACATCACCAACCCCCACCATCCCCACATCGTGATTACCGGCGACGAACAGCACCGGCGCCTTGAACCGCTTCGCCTTCTGCTTGAACAACTCCATCTGCTCCCGCGTGCCCCCGTCGGTCAGATCACCGGCAATCAGCACCAGGTCCACCTTGGCGGCGTTGACCTCTGTGATGGCCTGATCGAAACGCCGGTTATAGTCTATCCCCGGCTCATTGGTCCGCAGGTTAACATGCGTATCCGACAGGAAACCGATTCGGGCGACAATGTCATCCGCCGCGGAAGCTGCCCAGCCGCCAAACACCGTCACCAGCACCACCCACACGCAAAGGATTCTTCTCATAATGATCCTGTCGTAAGCAACGACGTCGGCTGCACAGCCGTCCGAACCCGCGAGCACCCTTGCCCAGGCAATCAGGATCGTCAACAACGGTTTCATAATCCGATTGGTGGACTGGAGCACCGTCGCACCGGATATTCGTTGTCACTTTCCCGTGCTTGGCAACGTGCTGGCAGGCGCAGCGCTGTTGCTCAAACTCATGCTCATCACGACGCGCGGCGCAACGTTCACAGCACTGACGCGGCGTATTGGGGTTTTCGTCCTTGCCGGGCGGCTGATCTCGTAACCAATGTAGAACAGCATCAGAACTCCGGCTATTAACAGGGCGCGCTTTAGGACTTGTTTTGCGTTCATATTTTATGGACACCGATGCCCGCACGTCATGTGCAACGCCAGTGGCCGCCTAACGCTCTACGTCAGGGCGCCGGACGCCTGGCCTGAGCCAGGGCAAAGAGCAAGGCGCAATCCGGCGTCGCCTGCACCCAAGGGGCACAAACACGACCATAGAGCGCCAGCACGGCAACTTGAACACAAAACTCCGCAATCCGCCGTCCCAATAGCTGTTCCAGCCTGTAAGTTCGATTCGCTTGGCGACTAACACACAACGCTCGAACGGCATTACCAACCCAAGGACAGCAAAAAGGGCGACCGGTGCTGTGACGCCCACTAAAAAGCTGGATATTCCAGGAATTTCGTGGCTGGGTGTGGGTGGAAAGGGAAAGAGCATTTAGAGTGAAGCCATTGGGACGGGCTTGATTTCATGCTGAGGCGTGCTGGTTGGAACTGAAATCCAACCGCTTCGCGCCGGACTTCGCTCCGCTCCGCTGCGCTACGCCGGTCGGGCGCTCTGGGCGAGAGAAGCTTGGCTGGGAGTGATCCTTTTTGCAGGCTGTGCGCCATGAGCATGGATAGCGAACTACAGAAGCATTACGCGTTACTCTTAGGCATTGGCAGTCCGTGGGAGGTGAAAACCGTGGACCTGAACCTCGAAGCAAAGAAGGTGGAGATCGAGTTGGGCTGGCAATGGGGAGCGGCGGCCAAGTGCCCGGAATGCGGACGGGAATGTTCGATTCACGATTGTGCGGCGGAGCGAACCTGGCGGCACTTGGACACGATGCAATTCACCACGTTGATTCGGGCGCGGACACCGCGCGCGGATTGTCCAGAGCACGGGGTCAAGACGATGCAGGTTCCGTGGGCCGCACCGCAGGGACGCTTTACCCTGCTGTTCGAGCGCTTTGCGGTGGAGGTGCTCTTGGCCAGCGCCAGCGTGAGCCAGGCGTGCGCTCTGCTGGGGATTGGCTGGGACACCGCCCAGGAGATCATGCGCCGGGCGGTACAGCGCGGCCTGGAACGGCGGCAATTGGAAAGGCTGAAATACCTGGGGATGGATGAAAAGAGTTTCCGGCGCGGGCAATCTTACGTCACGCTGCTGACGGATTTGGAGGAGTCTCGGGTGCTGGATGTGGTGGAGGAACGGACGGCGGAGGCGGCTGGTCAGTTGTGGGACACGCTCAGCCCCGAGCAAAAGCAGGCCGTCGAGGCAGTCGCCGTGGACATGTGGGAACCGTTTATCCAGACGATTCAAACGCAGCTTCCCGAGGCGGACATCGTGCATGACAAGTTTCACGTCAGTAAATATTTGGGTGAGGCGGTGGACAAGGTCCGGCGGCAGGAACACAAGGAGCTGCTGGCCCAGGGTGATGAGACGCTCAAGGGCACCCGACAACTGTGGTTGTATAACCCACAGAATTTCAGTCCGGAACAAGCGGAGGAGTTTTCCGCGTTGAAGGACTTGCAGTTGAAAGTGGCGCGGGCGTGGGCAGCCAAGGAACTGTTCTCCAAGTTCTGGGAGTATCAGGAGGAGGGCTGGGCACGCCGCTTCTTCAAGGATTGGTTTGGCTGGGTGAGCCGCAGCCGCCTCAAGCCGGTTGTCAACGTGGCACAGATGCTCAAGCGTCATCTGGACAACTTGCTGACTTACCTTAAGCATCATATTACCAACGCGGTGACCGAAGGATTGAACTCGAAGATTCAGAGCCTCAAAGCCGCCGCCCGAGGGTTTCGCAACTTCCGCAACTACCGGATTCGCATCCTGTTCTTCTGCGGAAAGCTCAATCTCTACCCACTATGATCCCCGAAGAAACAAAAAGCTAAAGGCCCATTTTACGCGAAGGGTCATGCTATGGCCTTCGCCGAACGCCGCGCCCGAGCCGCGCGCCCCCTGACGCAGTCATAAACACAAGCCGCCACTCGCGTCGGCTCCAGGCGATTGGGCTCGACCACTTGCGGCCTGGCCTTCCCCTCGCAGAGCAACGCCCAGAGGACCCACACGCCCACGCAGGCGACCCAAGCCAGCCAGCGTCGCCACCGTGGCTCCCGCAGCCAACAAACGACTAGGAACGTGATTGCGGCCTCCACGGCCATGAACGCCCAAAGACCAGGCTCAGCTAGGTTCTCCAGCTCCGCCTGATCGAACCCGATCTCCCGGCTGAAGACGATCTCAGAATGGATGAACGCGGCGACGAGCGGCGCGGAAATACCTAAATATGCAAGCACCGCCCAGCGCAGCAGGGGCGGGCGGCTAGCTCCGGAATAGTTGCGGTTCATACGTATGCTGTGACTCAACCATTGATTAGGACGTTGCAGAGTTTAGGGTTTCAGCAAGCAGGGCACGGCTTTTCTGACGGCTTCTGCACCGCACGTGCCGCTGGGCTTTGAAACGTTCATTTCCAACTCCACGCTTAGGCTCTTCGAGCGACCGGGCGAGATGATCCGCCCCAGACATCACGGCATTCGAGTTGACGTCAGTCATCACGATTGGCACTTTGTGCGATGAACGCTTCGCTTGCTCGGTTTGTTTCCGATCCGAGCCGTCCGGCGGAGGACGTAGGCGGCGGCCACCATGAGCAGCAGGAGGGGGTAGAGCCACCACGTGAGTTTGTCCACCAACCCGCCCGTTACCGCCGGCAGCCACGCCCCAGGGTTGGAGGGGCTGGCGTTCCCCGCTTTCGGCCTGGCGGCGGTGCCTGCGGCCACTCCGTTGGTGGAATGTTGCTCGATCTTCGGCGTGGAGGGAGTGCTCTTGGAGACACCGCCGGTGGGCGACATTGCTAGAGCCACTAAGGGGGAAGCCCTGCCCGGAGACGGAAATGACACCGCCCCTATGCCCGGCCTCGTGTTGGTGGGCGCGGTAAACGGGGGCTCGGGCGGGCGCGGCGGACTGGCAATGACCGCTGTCCACGCGGAGGACTCGCCGCCAGGTGATGAAGCGGCAGACCCAGGTTGCGGCACGGTCGGCAACGCAAGATTCGCCACGGCGGGAACCTGGCCGCCGATGGACGCCAGCATAAAGCTGTTCTTTTCCTCCACGTGCCCGTCTGAGAACAGCAGGTTCCCCTTGAACCGGTGGAGTTCCTCGGTCCAATGCAACGCGTAGTTCTGGCCGAGTCGGACCATGCTCGCCGGCGTGGCATAGTCGTTCGTGAGGTTGCGGTCGCCGGCCAGGATCGAAGTGGGCCGCCCAAATAGGGCGTTCACCCCGACGAAATAGCTCAGGTTCGAGTTGCCGAGCATCGCAAAGCCGCTCGCCGGCAGACGGGTATCGGACGGGCAGGTCAGGAGCCTCGGCGTGACCAGATCGCTCGCCGCCGCCTGGAAATGCCTATAGGAGAAGTAGAAGTCGCCCCCGATGCGGTAGCCGCCCTGCGCGTATTCCAGCGAACCGCCGGCGCTCGCGGGCACCGCCATGGGAAACTGCCCGCCATGCTCGTTGGCGAACGCGGCGAAGCCGATGCCGATCTCGCGCAGATGGTCAACGCACTGAATCCGTCGGGCGCGAGCCTTGGCCTGGCCCACCGCCGGCAGCAATAGGGCCGCCAGCAGTCCGATGATCGCTATCACACACAGCAGCTCAATAAGGGTCATCGCCCACACACCCGTGCTTGACCGAGTGACGCGCATACCTTGACCGTGTTGGTAGCATTACCAGTGCCAGACCGGGTTTCTCCTGAGTCTCACACATCCTTCGCCCGTGGGAACCTCGTGAAACCAATTCCCCCTCACCCCAGCCCTCTCCCTTGGGGAGAGGGTGCCCTACCGCCCGTCGCGGGATATGCCTGGCCGCCCCGCTTTGTCGCAGGGCGGCGGATGGTCCTCCCTCTCCCCAAGGGAGAGGGCCGGGGTGAGGGGGAAGCAACCACCCGACTCGAAAACCGCCTCAGGCAAATGCCACGCCGCTTCAAGATCCTGCGGCGATCCAGGGGTTCTGAGTCTGGCGTCGAGGCAGCGCAATGTGCGTGAGCGTCACGCAACATGCGTGGGGGTGACGCCAACCGTGCCGAGCGGCTGCTGAACAATCAAGCGACAGACTGCAAGGACCTCACTCCGGAATCGGAGGCCCAAGCCCTGCTCCTTTGACTCGTAGTAGTCTGCCGCCTCATACAATTCGGCAGACGCCTCCGGCAGGAAATGAAGGATCATCACCGCAAGCGCCGATCCAGCTCTGCGAAAACCTCAGTTGCGGGAATACTCTTCACCTCTCCGGAATCGTAGCGCGCTATCCGCTGGCGAATCTCCCGATCCCAGGCGGCATCGGTTTCCGCCGAAGGCTCTGGTTCCACGCTGCTCAGAATCTTGTGCGCCAGGGTCAGGCGCTCATCGGGCGGCAATCGAACGGCCTCCGAAACAATCGTGTCCACCGCTTCACTCATAGGTCCATGATACAATTCGCCGTCGAATTGTCGAGGGGACAAGCGGGTCCACCCGGCGCCAGTCCAGTCGGAGCCCTGCAATCCCTTGGGCTTCAGGAGTGGCCGGCTCCCCACTCCCCTTCATGCTTCCATTGGCATTGTTCCCAAGCCGCGGATGCTACCCAAAGCGATGGGCGCTTGATAGCTCGACGCTCAAGCCATGCGCCTCGGTGGTCGGGGTCACGACTTCGCCGCGGTCGGCTGGCTGACGCCGGTCTTCGCGATGGCCTGGACGATTTGCTGGTAGCCGGTGCAGCGGCAGAGGTTGCCGGAGATGGCGGTGCGGATTTCCTTTTCTGTTGGCCGGGGATTCCAGTCCAGCAGTGCCTTGGCGCTCATCAACATGCCGGGAGTGCAGAAGCCGCATTGGACGGCATCGTGGTCCAGGAACGACTCCTGTAGCGGGTGGAGCTTGCCGTCGTTGGCCAACCCTTCCACGGTCGCTACTTGCGCCCGTCGATCTGCGGCGCGAGGACAAGGCAGGAGTTGACCGGCTCGCCATCGAGCAGGACGGTGCAGGCGCCGCACTCCCCGATTTCGCAGCCGCACTTGGTGCCCAGCAGGCCCAGGTGGTCGCGGAGCAAATCCAGCAGCGTGAGGTTGGCCGGGATCGTAAAGGTGTGAGATCGGCCATTGATCCGGGCAGTGACCGTGATTCTGTAGCCGGGCGTGCCGGGTGCGGCGCTTTCGAGACCTGCGACGCGCCCGGTTGAGAAGTCTGTTCCCCTCACCCCGGCCCTCTCCCTTGGGGAGAGGGAGACTGCGGCAGTCTAGCGGCGAATGGGGTGCGCCGCGCTTGGTCGAAAATCGAGGCGGATAACTCCCTCTCCCCAAGGGAGAGGGCCGGGGTGAGGGGGAACGTGGCGTCCGATGGCAATTTTGGCGTCGTGGCGCCCGCACATTGCTCCAGCGCACGACGGACCAGCACCGCCAGCACCGGTTCCTTGTACTCAGTGGACCAGCGCCGGCCTGTGACTTTGATCATCTCCTCCGAGACCTTCTGCCCGGCGGCGGCGAACAGTCTCGCCGTGGGCTTCTCTCCCAGCAGCATCTGCTCGGCCTCGGCACCCGCTGCCACGTCGGGAACGCCGCGCCGGGCACGATGCGCGCCTCGATGATTCTGCCATCGTCTGCCCACTCGGAGCATGGCCGCCACACTCATGCGGGAGATCGAAAGGGCATTGCGCCGGCCCAGTTTGATGAAGGCGCTGCGCGCGTCCGGGGGAAGCTTCGGAAAGCAGATGGCCGTCAACAACTCGTCCGGCTTGGCTTTGGTCTGGTAAGGCTTGAGGAACAGGTCGGCCAGCGCCAGTTCGCGGCAGCCCGTCCTGGATTGCAGCGTGACCGTCGCGCCCAGCGCAACGAGCGGCGGCACGGTGTCGGCGCACGTCGCGGCATTCATGATGTTGCCACCTACCGTCCCGCGGCCCCTGATCTGGGGGGAGCCGATAGCCGCCGCCGCGGACCCGCAGCAGCGGCGCGAACTGCCGCACCAAATCGGAGCGCATCCAGGCTCGGCATGCGTCGCAGCGGCCGGAGGGTAACGAGCGCCGTCTGATTCGGTGATCCCGCCCAATTCCGGCACGCCGGAGATGTCGAGGACCACTTCTGGCGTCTTCGCGGACGAGCGTCGCCACTCGATCAGCAGATCGGTGCCCCCGCCAGAACGCGAGCCTCAGACCCGTGCCGACGCCAGGACGCTCGCACGCCTCGGCAATGGTTTCAACGGCGATGTAGTCAAAGGCGTTCATTGGTCACCCCTTCCGAGCTTGCAGGAGTCGCCGACCAGCACGTCCTTGCGCACCGAGCCGCGCTCGCCTTTGCGCGTCAGCTTGTGTCCGAGCAATACCCGCTCGAGGGTGGCGGGGATTTCGCACATGCGCTTGCCGGTGGCGTTGTAGATGGCATTGACGATGGCGGGCGCGGCCATCTCGTTCGTCGGCTCGCCCACTGACTTCGCCCCAAACGGCCCCGCGGCGTCCGCGTTCTCTACGATGATGCCGCTTGATGGGCGGCACGTCCATTGCAGTCGCGATGAGGTATTCGTCGAAGTTGACCTGCTTGGGCACGGCCTCCTCGTAATCGAACTCCTCCAGCAGCCCGTAGCCGAGGCCCATCGCCACGCCGCCGTAGAACTGGCCGAGGACAGCGTTGCGATTGATCGCCTTCCCCACGTCGTGGCAGGAGACGAAGCCCACCACGTCCACCTTCCCGGTCTCGGTATCGACTTCCACCTCGGCCACATTCGCGCCATAGACGAAGGTGAAGTAGGCCTCGCCCTTGCCTTCCTCCTCGTGCCAGGAAGTGGGTGGCGCCTTGTGCCAGCCCAGGCCATACATCGGCTTGCCGCGGCGGAAGCACTCGGCGGCGACCTCGGTGAAGGACGCCAGGCGCTTGCCGCTTCTATTTCCAACCAGGTAATTGCCCAGCCAGCTCGCACTCCTCCGGGGCGGCCTTCACCATCTCCGCGCCGACGGCCAGCAGGGTCGCCCGGACAATCTCCGCCGCCTTCTTCGCCGCCGAGCCGCCCATGATCGTGCCCGCGCGAGGCGACCGTCGGGCCGGAGTCGGGCACACGACTGGTGTTGGTGTTCAGGAAGCGGATGCGGTCCATGGAAATGCCCAGCACCTCGGCGGCAATCTGCGACATCTGCGTCTGGGCCCCCTGCCCCATGTCCGTGATGCCCGACGAAACGATCACGCTGCCGTCCGTCTGCACCGACACAATCGGCCCCGCCGCATCCACGCCTTCCGCCCCCAGCGACACTCCGCGGTAGCTGCACGCCAGGCCGATGCCCCGTCTTCTTCGGCGCTGCCGGCACAGCGCGGTACTGCTTCCACTTGGTCTGGAAATCCGCGGCCTCGGCGGCCTTGCGTGAGCACTTCGCGCAGGCTCACCTTGTGGGTCAGCCGCTGCTGGGTGGCCGTCACCGCGCCGTCCTTGAAGCCGTTCTGCAGGCGAATCTCCAACGGGTCCTTGCCCACCTTCTCCCCCAGCTCGTCCATCATGGACTCGATGGCGAAGTTCACCTGCGGCGAACCGAACCCGCGCATCGCGCCGGTGTAGTTGTTGTTCGTATAGACGGCGAAGACGTCCGTCTTCACGTTCTCGCAATAGTAGGGGCCCGTGGCCTGCACGACCGAGCGCCACGTCACGAACGGGCTCATCGAGGCATAGGCGCCGCCGTCCGCGATGCACTTGATCTCCATGGCGGTGATCGAGCCGTCCTGCTTCGCGCCCCACTTGTAGTAGAGCACGTAGGGATGGCGCTTGTAGGACTCCAGCATGGACTCCTCGCGCGAGTTGACCATCTTCACCGGCTTGCCGGTCGCCAGCGCCAGCAGCGCCGCGCGGCAGCACATCGAGGTCATCACCTCATCCTTGCCGCCGAACGAGCCGCCCAGCGTGGCCTGGATGATCTCCACGCGGTTCAGGTCCAGCTTTAGCGCCGCCGCCACCGAGCGCCGGGTGGAAAAAAGGTTCTGCACGCTGCCGGTAACGACCACTCCGCCATGCTCAGCCGGCTCCGCCAGCACTGCTTCCGGCTCCAGATAAGAATGCTCGATGCAGGGCGTGCGGAACTTCCGCTCGATGACGAAATCCGCCTCGGCGAAGCCCTTTTGCCACGTCGCCCTTGCGCACCTTGTGGTGGACGAAGGTGTTGTCCGCGCCGTGGATTTTCGGCGCGTCTGGCGCCAGCGCTGCTTCGGGATCAGACACAACCGGCAGTGGGTCGTAATCCACCTCGATCAGCTTGGCGGCGGCCTCGGCGATTTCCCGGGTGCGGGCGGCGACCAGCGCCACGCCGTCCCCGAGGTAACGCACTTTGTCGGCGGCCAGGATCGCCTGGTTCTTCACGACGATGCCGATGACCTTCTCGCCCGGGATCTCCTGCGCCGTGAGCACCGCTTCGACCCCGTCCAACAGTCTGGCCTTGCTGACGTCAATGCGCGAGGATGCGGGCGTGAGGGTATTGGGAGCGCAGGACTTTGCCATAGAGCTGGTGGCCGGCATTGTAATCGGCGGCGAACTTCGCGCGCCCGGTCACTTTGCCCAGCGCATCTACGCGGCGCTCGCCCTTGCCGATGATCCGGCTCTCCATGCTGAGTCTGTCTGATCTGGATGCCAAGCTAAGAGCGAGCAGTTTCCGCGAGACCGCGCCCAAAAGCAACGGAAACGTTGACGCGGCTGAATCCCGAGTGCGTGTTCAGCCGTATCTATGTCTTTGAAACTGGACAGGCACTGATTAGTTCTGGAGGCCTTTAAGCCAGAAACGCCAAGAACGCCGCTATATCTGGTGCTCGCACAAGGGCGGCTGACACTACGGGTAGTATGCCGCGGCCCAGCCCATTTCCGATTGCCCGCAAGGCCCCGAAATCCCCTTCCTGATGACATTCTGTTGGACCAACCCCTTCACGAGGCGTTCACGTCCAGCAGGCAGGTGCCCATTATGAGCAGACTGGCCGGGAGAATCGGTGTTTTCATTGGAAGTGATAGGAATCTGTTCTTACGCGCCCGCATGTACTCGACGCTGCGCGGGTGAGTGACGCGAGGAGGGCGCAGCCACAAAGAAGTAAACGCGTGGTTCCCATCAGGGATGGGGTGTTGTGTTGTTTCATTAGTTTAAGCGGACAGAAAGCCGGTAAAACCGTTGCTGGTCGTTGCCGGCCACCGGAACGGTCATGGATGAACCGGTGCCGGAAATGTTGTTCGTTACAGCGGTCCAGACATTTGTCGGGGACAACTCGGTTACGCTTTCGACACCGTAGAGCCGTCCGGTGTTACTCTTGAAATCCAGCAGGCAGTTGGTGTTCGTGACCGAGACGTGCTCGATGCGCAAATAATCCAACTGGTTGGTCGGATTCGTTCCAGCGACGAATTCACCCCAGTTGTTCAGGCCGTCGTTGTCGGCGTCGGCGGTGGTGTTGGCGTTGGATGCCGATGGATCGAGGTAACCGCCAATCCACGACCAGTAGGGCGTGAGGTTGGTGGAGACAGCCACGTTGTCCATCGCTTCCTTTTCGGCGGTTCCGCTGAGCCATTCGCTGCGAATGGCCAGCATCACCACGTCGCGGGCAATGCGGTCGTATTCCTCCGGCGTGACCCCGAAGGCCATTGGGTTCAGGGCGAACTCGTATCGCTTCCAAGCTGTGGTGGACGGCACCTCGGTGCAGTTGGCCGAAAGAACGCCGTGTGCGCTGCACAAGTAGATCATCGGCCCGGGTGCCAGCAGGTAGCCGGCACTTCCGTAGATCACCTTCATGTCAAACGCCACCGACTGATAGCCGCGCCAGTCGCCATTCCACGCTTCGGGCGAGTAAAACACGGTCAGGCCGGTGCCGGCGTCGCCGTTGACCACGCAACTGGGCGGCGTGGCCGCGGCGTCGTAATACCAATGCACGGCAGCGGGAGCGGCCCAGGTGGTGCCCGAGACATTTCCCCGCGTCCAGCCTTCGGCATCCGTGTCGAAGGTGGCGGTGCGAGTCGGCAGCGTTACGGGAGGCGCGTCGCTGGGCAGGAGGCTCACTTCATCCAACCAACAGGTGTCGCCGCCAGTGTCCAGATCGGCATTGATCCACACGCAGGCAACGTCGGCCATAACGGTGTTGAACAACGTGGCGTCCACCCCGAATGCCCCCGGCGTCAGGTCCACCGTGTAAGGAGTCCACATCCGCATTGGCGGAGTAAAGGTTTGTTCAAGGATGTTCCCGTTGAAGTCCGCGATCCAAATTTTGGCGTTGTAATCGGAAGCCGTGGCTTCGTGGACCATGAATCGCAGCGCCTCGAAGGCGCGCCAGTCGCCGGCCCAGGCATCGGGTGATTGAAAGCGTGCCGTGCCCGTGCCGCCATCACTGACCTGGACGGCCCCGCTGTCGAGATAGCCGCCCGTGGCGTCCCAAGAGAATATGGCATTGTCATAGCCAACCCAACCTTCGCTGTCCGTACCGAAGCGGGAATTGAGGCTGGTGGTGTGAACCACCGGCACGCGCGGGCCGGTGGCCACGGCGATGTTGTCGAACCACGCGACGTCAATGCCCGAGTTGAACTCGCCATGAAGCCAGATCATCGTCACATGGCGGATGACGTGGTCAAAGCGGTTGGAATCCACGCCGAACGCTTCGGGGGTCAACGGCACGACATAATGCTGCCAGAGATTGAAGGGCACGTTTGCCTTCCACGCGAGCACTTCGCCCCAGGCTCCGAACAGCGTGAGCACGGTGCCGCCCGGAGAGTTGGTCGTCGTGGAGGTCCACTTCATGTCGAAGCGGATTTCGGTGAAGTTGCGCCAGTCTCCCGCCCAATCCAGCGGGCTGGCGACTTTGAAGAGTTCGCCGTTTTGATGATCCTGAGCGCGGAGCGACCAACTTGGCCGCCCCTCGGTGTCAACTACAGCTAGACTGGCATCGTCCACCACACCCCATCCTTCAATGGTGCCTGAAGTGAAGGTGCTGGAAAGGTCGTTGGTGAACACCGTCAGCGGCGTGGCCGTGACGAGCACATTGTCGAAACCAACCGTTTCAGTGCCGCCCACATATTCGGCCAGAATGCGCAGTTCGCTGACGCCCGCCATGATGCCGTCGAAAGTTGCCCGGTCCACATTGAACGCCCCCGGATCGAGCTCAACCTCGTAATGCGTCCACGTCCACAACGGCGTCGGGCCAGTCCAGGTCATGGTCATGCCATTGCTGCCGGCGATCTCCACGATGCCGCCCGTGTCGCTCGACGGGTAATGACCGCTCGGAATGGCGAGGTCAAACTTGAGCACCTTGTAGCCGGACCAATCCCCCGCCCACGCCCCGGGACTCACCGCATACCAGACCGCGCCAGTGCCGATGCCTTGCAGATAACCATCCGGGTTTCCGCCGGTCGCCTGCCACGTGAGCGTGGCACCGGCGTCGCTGGCGCGCCAATCATCGGCATCGGAGTCGAACGTGGAGGACAAATCCGGTGCCGCTCCAGCGGACAGCGCGGCCAGTGTCAGTGAGATCGCGCCGCACAAACGGGCCAGCGGACGCACAATGGAGTCAGGGATGCTGTTTTTCATAGTAGTTATCTTTGTGAGTTTGTTTTGGTGGAATCAGGGTTTGTGCAGACGATAGAAGCGGTTGGCTGTAGGCCGATTGACGATGAGCGTCTTGGTGGTGCCGTCGTCTTGAATGGTGGCGGCCACGTTGGTCCAATCCGCCGAGCTGAGGCTGTTGGTATTCTGTTGCAGTTCCCAACCCGGCGCAGGCGACGGCCAAGAGATGGTCACTGTATTGGTTGCCGAGCGGGAGATCGAGAGCCACGGCACGTCCGGCGCAATCCGCCAAACCAGGTCGTTGGCAAAGTGGCTGCCGTAGAGGGCCCTGTCCGGGCCGAAGGCAAGGTCATCCACCCCGCCAAAGCCCGTGCCAACCCTGGTTGCCTGTCCGTTGAGATCTGCGGTCATGAGATCGCCGTTGGTGTTGACGTAGTAAATCCCCGTGCCCCAGAAGCCCCCCGGCCCGAGCGCAAGTGGCGTTCGGGGCACTGCCGGGACGAAAGCGTTCGTGAGCAACCCACCGGCCGCACTGTAGAGCCGCACCTGCGGTTCCGTGGTCGCGTTGACGAGAATGCGATCCTGCGAATCCACCGCGATTGGCACCGGCAGAGTCAGGCCGCTGATCAGAACGGTCGGCGTCCCATTCGTCATCACCCAGACCTTGCCGCCTTCATAGTCGGTGAACAGCAGGCGTCCCGAGGCGTCGCCAACAAAGTCACTCGGGTTGATCATCGTTGACGACGGCCCGAAGAGCGTGGTCACCGTGCCGTCAGGCAGAATTCTCGACAACCTGCCTTGCGTGCTGCCTGAGCCAGTCACTCCGCCGACGATGACGGCCCCGGGAACGCCCGAGATCAAGCCGGCGTCGTCGAAGAACACCGCGTCCGGGTCGGCAATAGCGCTGTTTCCATATTCGGTGATCGGAGCCCCGCCTGGCGCGAGCCGGTGAATTTTCACCGCATCCCAGTTGTTGCCGCCGGAACCGGCATTGTCCCGCCCGACGAACAGGGTTCCATCTGGCGCGAAGGAGAGCTTGATCGGATCGGTAACGCGGGCATAGATGGTAGTTTGCGCGTCAGGCACGGTGGGTGGCGCAAACCGATAAATGCGGTCGGTGGAGAACTCGCTGGCATAGAGCGCCCCATCCGGGCCGAACTGGAGGTCGGAAACGTTGGCGAACCCGGTGCCAACGTGGTTCGTGGTCGCCCCCTGCGCGTCCAGGCGAATGAGGTCGCCATTGGCCGCAACCGCATAGAGATTTGTTCCCCAAGTTCCTCCCGGCCCGCGCGCCAGCGGGGAACCGGTCTTGGCCTGGGCGAAGCTGCCGTTCAGCAGCGTGCCGTTGGTTTCGTAACGCCGTAGCGTGGTGTCCGAGGAGGAACTCGCCACCAGCCGCCCGGCGGCGTCCTGCACGATAAACGCTGCGCCCGCCAGATTGAATAATGCGATGGGCGAGGCCCCCGTCGCCACCATGACCTTGCCACCATTATTTTCGGTGAAGATCAGCCGGCCGCTGGCATCGAAAATGAAGTGCGTCGGATTGAAAATGCTCGTGCTGGGGCCGAACAGTGTGGTGACCGCGTTCGTGCCGTCCGGGGCGATTTGCCAAATCGTGCCTTGCATAAGCGGATTGCTGGAAACGCCCCCCACAATGATCGCGCCCGGAGTCCCGGACACTACGCCCGCCACGTCCACGATCAAGGCGTCCGGGTCGGGAATAGCTAGGTTGCCAAACTCCGTGACCGGCGAACCGCCCGGAGCCACGCGATGAATCTTTACGGCGTCGCCGGCACCGCCGCCCGAACCGCTGGCGTCCCGACCGACATACAGCGTCCCGTCCGGGGCGAAGGCCAGCCGAACGGGATCGGCGACAACCGCGTAGATGGAGGTGGCCATGTCCTTGGCCACCGGTTGGGCCACGGCCAAGCCGGGGAAGGCGAGGGCGGTGGCCAGGGTGAGCAGTGTGAGTTTGGTCATAATGAATGTTCCTTGGTAGCGAGGGTGAAAGGTTCGGGGTTGTTATCGTTTGCGTCAATCTGTCCATCCACCGTGACCGTGCAATTGCTCACCACAATGGCCTGGCCGTCGCAAGTGCCATCCCCGGGCGGGATGCTGGTGGCGTTGGGAAACAGCGCGACCGAGGCGCTGGCATGCAGGGGCAGCGCCAGGACGACCGCAGGAATCAAGCGGATGGAGGTTTGTTTCACGGTTAAATGGTTTCTAGCAGGTTGAATGGTTGATTTAGCTCCGTTGTTTGTGGCTTTGGTTAAACCCCCAGCGCAGCGGCAAAATGGCCGCTGGCTGGGAGGCTGGAATCGAGGGCATTGGCGGCCTTTCCTGAACCGGGCTTGGCGGTGGTTTATCGAGCGGCGGCGGCCGGCTGACCATATTCCGCCGGGTGCAGGTAGGTGCCCTGTTCGGCAGCGGGTTTGGCTTCCTCGACGGGAATGCGGTGCGCGTTGGCATAGGCATCATGGCGGGTGCCGGTGACCTGCCAGGACACTTTTCCGCCGGGGCTGCCACCCGCGATTTGGAATTGATTCTCTTTGATTTCCCCCGCGATATGAAGTTGCGGGGCCGGGGCGCCAATCGCGGTGAGTTGATAGCGGAAATCCTGGTTCAAGGCCTCGAACCATGCGGGCATGGGGACGGTCGCCTGGCCCTGGGCGTCGAGCTGAACCACGCCATCGTAGATATTCTTCATGTCCGGCGACTCGACGAAGGAATGGTAGAGGTATTTGTTCGCCGGGTCGGTAGGGTGATCAATTTTGAAACTCCCGGCGCTCTTTGTCAGCGTGCCGCCCACGGACAGGTTGCCGGAGATGAAAACTTTTCCGGTGAAGTATCCCGCGTGACCGGTTGTGCTCTTGCCCCAGACTCCATAGGCACCGGAGCCGGAGTTGCATTCGCCCACAACGCCTTGTCCGTGGGTGGTGTAGGAAAGGCCATACACGCCGGGATTACCGGTGCCCCGCACGCCGGTTCCCGGATTGGCGGCCCCTACTACGCCAATGTTGGAGTTGGTGCCGGCCGCAATGCCGAGCACGCCGGCCTGCTCCCCGGTATTGAGACCCAAGGAGACATTGCCGGGAACCATGCCGACGATGGCGGCATCGCCCTTCACGGTGGCTCCCTTCAGGCCATAGTCATTGAAGCTGCTGGCATGAACGCCGACGCTGTTTGAACTGTCACCCCAGATGCCGGCAGAGGCACCCAGCGAGGCGGGAAACCCAGCCGCCCCCGCCATTTGGCCGTAAATAGCGGCCGAGCCGCCGCCCATTTGCTTGCCATAGACCGACAAGGGTCGGGAATAATTGCCGCCATTGAGGGTGAGATAATTCGTCATCGTGTCGCCCGTCTGCAGCACCAGTTGGGACACGTTGAAGCCGCCAATCGTTGCGGCGTTGACGCCGCTTAATCCCGCCCCGTTGCCGGTGAAAGAGTTCCCGGAATTATTAAAAGTCAGCGGCGCGGAGTAGGTGCCGCTCAACTGGCTGGCGGACAATGTGCCCGTCAATTGGGATGTGGGCAGGGTGCCATTGAGATTGGCGGCGGTGATGGCGTAGGGCGTCGGGGTCAGCAGCTGGCGCGGATTGAGCGGGACAAAAGTTCCGCTGCCATTGGTGCGCACCGCCATCTCCAGCCACCGGGCGGCTCCGGGGAAGACGCTGCCGAAATCCAGCGGCACGGTAAAGCCCCCCGCGCTGACCGCAGTGGCAGCGTTCGTCAGCACCGGGCCCTGCTGACTCCCCCCAATGTCGCTGGTGTAGAGAATGAAGCGAAAATCGTAACTGCCATTGGCCGGCGTGCCCGCATAATCCAGCCGCCCTTGATAGGTGAAAGCCGTGCTTTGGGACAGGCTGGCGAACGGAAGACACGTCGTCAACGCGGCCAGACCCAGGAGGTATTTAATAGGTTTCATAGCGTATGTTATGTATGTGTTTCGTGATTATTCTTGGAGTTTTAACCAGTTGCTGGCGAACCAGATTCAGCGCTCGGAGCGCCGGTCTGTGACCGGCTTACCGCCCGCGCCGACCTGCCCGTGTTCGTTGTTTTTAATTTGGTTCATGATGGATTGCCGCCTGATTTCAGCCGCCAAAACGGAAGCGTGCCACCGTCGGGATCGGACCGCACGGTTCGGCCTTCAGTTCTTCCCCTACGGTTTGCGGAGCCGGTAGAACTTCGTGGGCAACGTGGCGGGCACCACGACCGGGTTGGTGGCTCCGCTGACGGAGTTCACCCAGTTGGTGGGTGCCAGACTCAAGGTCTCCTGCAACACAAAGCCCGCCGTGGCGGGCGTCCACGCAATGGTGGCAAGGCCCGGCGCAGCGGGCACGATGGTCAGCGTGGGCGCGCCTTCCGTTTGCACGGCTCCCGGCAACGCCCAGAAGCCGCCGGTGAGGGTGTAGCTGCCGCCGCTCATGGTGCCGGCATCCGGCTGGCCGATGGTGCCGCTCACGGAATAAACGCCGCCCGTGCTGGTGCCCCCGCCGCCATCAATCGTGTGCCAGTCAATGGCGTATTGGGCGCGGGCCGAAAGGCAACCTGCGGCCAGCAGCAAGAAGCCGCCAAGCGCGGCCAGCCGTCCTCGCCTCGGAGCGCCGGTTGGCAACCGGCTTGGGGTGGACGGGGTGGATTCCGCCTCCAACCAACGAGGCGTCCCTGTTTTGAATCGGGCGTTAAGCCGGCCCCAGATCGGCGCTCCGGACGCGGTTTCAGATTTCGGATCTGTCATATCGTTTGCTTTCTATTTGGTGAGTTGTTGCACGAGTTTTTCCAATTGCGCGAGGCGCTGCTTCAGTTCCGCGTTTTCGGCTTCCATCTTCTGATTCAAGCCCTGGATGGCGGCCAGCGCCACGCCGTCGGCATCCACGCTGGTGATGCCGGTGTCGGTCTCGCCCACGGCGAAGGCGGCTTTGAAGTCCTGCGCCATCGGGCCGATGTGGCGGATGGCCGCCGCCTGGCTCTTGTAGTTCCATTGGCTCAACGGCAGGGCCACTACCTGTGCCAGCACTGCGCCCGCATCCACCGGCACAAAGTTCTCCTTCATGTTGCGGTCGCTCAACGTCGTCCAACTGCCGCCCCCGGCCGCCAGCGAGACGCCCGCCGTCCTGGGGGAGTTGGAGAAGAGCCGGTAGCCGCCGGCGGCCCGCATGGTGACGGAATTATTGGCGGTGGAGGTGGTAGCTGAAGTGCTGCTGTAGTCCGCCCAAACGAAGGAGCCACTATTCGTGGCTTGGGCAAGATACCCGAGCGCAGTGGAATAATCACCGCTGGCCGTCGTGTAGCGACCGATTGCGGTGGAATAATAGCCGCTGGCCTCCGTGTCGTAGCCCAGCGCGGTGGAACCATAGCCGCTGGCCGTCGTGAAGTGGCCGAGCGCGGTGGAATAATAGCCGCTGGCCTCCGTGTCGTAGCCCAGCGCGGTGGAAGCATAGCCGCTGGCCGTCGTGGAGTGGCCGAGCGCGGTGGAATAATAGCCGCTGGCCGTCGTGTCGTAGCCGAGCGCGGTGGAACCATAGCCGCTGGCCTCCGTGTAGTAGCCCAGCGCGGTGGAATAGGCGCCGCTGGCCTCCGTGTAGTAGCCCAGCGCGGTGGAATAATAGCCGCTGGCCGTCGTGGAGATGCCAAGCGCGGTGGAATAAGCGCCGCTGGCCTCCGTGTGGTAGCCCAGCGCGGTGGAAGCATAGCCGCTGGCCTCCGTGTAGTAGCCCAGCGCGGTGGAATAAGCGCCGCTGGCCACCGTGGAACTGCCCAAGGCCACATGGGTGGCATTGACATTGAACAGGCTGGCATCTTCCACCACCACATTCCCCACCACATTCAAAGCCGCCACCGGATGCGTCGTCCCGATCCCCACCCAGCCGGCGCTCGCCAAACCAGCCGACTGCGTCTCCAGTCCCAAAAGGGTAAAGGCGCGGTCGCCGTAACCGGCCACTGCCAGATTCGTGCCGGCAAAGGCCACGCCGGCAGCTCCGCCCAGAAAATTGGCACCGTTCACGCCATCCCTGGCCGTGGCCAGCAGCACGGGATCGGCCGGACTGCTCACGTCCACCAGCGTCACCGCGCTGGAATTAAAGGCCGCAATCGCCAGCCGGCTGCCGGAAAACGCCACTGAATAGGCCTGGTTCAAGGCATAGCCGCCCATAAAGATACAGGGGTGGTCAGTTAATGGGATTGCCATGCTTTCTACACCGGCTGACCCAGTCGCTGCCGGAGGCGCCGGAGACTGCGTCGCGGCACGCCCGAGGCCAGTGGCTCCTGAGAATATGACAATCTCACTAACCCCATGTTATCTTTACGCGTTCCAGGCTCTTCACTCGGGCGCGCTGCCTACCTCGCATCTTTGTCAGCTCTTTTAACTGATAGGAATTTGCTTTTTGCGCGCCCGCATGTACGCGCTGCGCGGGTGAGGGAGAATTGGTTTTTCACTCACATTCATCCTGGCGACATGCTTTCAGAAGGGCGGGCGGGTGTCAACAGGTAATTTTTGCCGGTTTCTGCCGCGTGTTTTGACGGTTCCGTATCGTCGCGCAGGCGGTGGGTGGAGATTGAGCGAGCGCAGGCCGCACTTTGCGGCGGCCGAAGCCGGGAGGATGCCGCGGCGCGGTACCAGGCCAGCCCTGCAAACCAGCCTTTTAGGCGGCAGCACTCAATCCGTGAGCACGTTTTCGTAATCGGGCATCGGGTCCTCGTCGCACGGCTCCCGGGTGTAGGCCCCTGGCGCGCCCGGCGGGGGCCGGTCGGATGGCGGGTCGTGCCAAGCGCCCAAGTGGCGGAGGAATGTTTCGACGACCCGCGGGTCGTCAATGAGGGCGATAACGCGCATTGGGTTTTGGCAAACGGGGCAGCGGAGCGGGTCCGCGTGCCAGACCCGGAGGATCCGCCTTCGCTGAACCTACGGCGGGACAAGTGAGATCGCGCCATCGTTTGGAGTAAAGGATTGCATTCTCATCAACCCCCTCTATCAGTTACTTCCAATGAAGCACCGCATGCTTTCCATTGTCGGCCTGGCCTGCCTGTACTGGGCTTGTGCGGGACACGAGCAGCGAGCCGAACGAGGAGCCGAACTCCGAGGCCGGCAAGGTCACGGCGCATTCCGAGGGTCTGCATGGCTACATCGGCTTCAGCCACGACCGCTGCCGCCCGGATCGGCCTACAGCGCGGGCATGGGCTTCTACGCGGCGGTCTGGCCGCTGGTTGACCAGCCGCTGGCCGATTTCCAGATCGGCCTGCCCAGCTCGTGGATCACGCCGGACAACTCCGACAACAAGGACCAGCCGCTGGCGCCGGAGGGGACGCTGGCCCGGACGTGGCGGGAGCGAGGTCCCACCTGGAGCAGCGTCTTCCAGACCGTGGAAGGCGGCCTGGGCTACTGGGCGGGCAACCACTTCCGCTACGGCCCGCCGAAGTTCAGCATGAACGCCACGCCGCAATGCTACGACTACGAAGTCGGCTCGCCGGGGTGGTCGTTCTTCTACAGCAACGAAGCGCTGCCGGACAACCGCCTGGGCATCGCTCAACTGAGCAACCGCCTGCTGATTCCTCCCGACGCGCTGCCGTTCCAGGGAAATCCCAACGGCGAGTTCCTGGGCTACACCTGGATGGCCCTGCCGTTTACCGATCCCACCACCGGCGACCCGCCCACCGGCGACCAGAGCTGGACCTGCTTCCTCAGCGCGGCCAATTTCAAGGGCCCGATCGCCTACTACATCCCGGAGACCTGGAGCAAGATCGGCAAGCTGTTCCAACTATCCCTTCCTCTACGGACGCGGCCTCGATGCGCGGCCGGGCATCATGGGCGGCGGCGCCATGGAGATCAACACCGTGCCGCGCTTCGACGCCAAAGACGCGCAGGGGACGGTCTACTCGAAGATTCCCGAAGCTGCAGTTCCCGGTGGATGCCGAGGGCCGGGCGTCTGCTGGTGCAGGACGTCACCTACTACTCGAAGAGCGGCCCTCTACGACGCCTTCAAGGCCTGGCGCGACGGTGGCCCTGCCTGCTCCGGGCGGTTCGACGCGAAGGGCGCCTGGAAGCCCAAGCTGACGACGCGCACCACGCGCTACGACCAGGGCGGGCAAGAAAATCACCGGCGTGGAGCGCGTCTTCGACACCAGGATCTTCGAGGGCAACGTCTGGGGCCTGCAGTGGTTCACCAACGACATCAGCCCGAAGGGTCTGTTCCCGCAGTACTACAAGCACGTCGGAGAAGAGCGCGTCGCGGTGGCGGCGGCGGACGTGCCGCGCGGAAACCAGGCTGCTGGACGCAGGAGTTCAAGCTGGCCAGGCCGGGCGCGCCCTACACGTCGCCAGACGCCGGCGCCTGGAGTCAGCCCGGTCCGAAGCGCGGACCGTTCACGGCCAAGCTCGCCGACGGTTCCGTGGTGACTTACTCGTGGTACCGCTTTGTGGATCAGCCGTCCTTCCAGCAATACCACTGGAGCGACGGAGAAGAAGGCGAAGCTGCAGGCGTTCGTGGAGAAGCTCCATGCGAACTGGCCGATTGACCGCGACTACATGGCCCCGCCCAGCCGCGGGAGAGCTGGTGTCGCTCGATCCGGCCCTGCTGGTGACGCCGCCCGAGGGCCTGGAGGTGGGCTACGTGCCCATCGTGACGCGCTCAGGCGGCGCAGTGATGCTCGGGCGCGGCAGAAGCAGGCCGAACATCGAACATCCAATGGAGGGGGAGTGAGCAGGGTCAGTTAATGAGATTGCCATGTTCTCTACACCGGCTGACCCAATCGCTGCCAGAGGCGGCGGAGGCTGCGTCGCACGCCCGAGGCCAGTGGCTCCTGAGAATATGACAATCTCATTAACCGACCCCTTTACGCGGGGGTGATTGGCCTTCAGCCCCGCCAACCGGAAGGAGCCAGGCTACTCGCCGGGGCGAACCGTGTCCGGCGGAGACATGACATTCTCACGAACCGACCCCTTTATCGATCCCATACTCTCAGGCTCCTGCCCTCTCGGCGAGCGCGTTGCTCTTATCAAGCAACGGCAATTCAGGAATCATATGCTGGACCTGCTGCCGCAGAGCCTGGATGGCTTCGCGCGCATCTTGCAGCCCGGAGTTGGATCGAACCGTAACCCCGTTGTTGCGTCGGATGAGTCGCCAAATCTCCGCGCGGTCGCGCCGCTCCAGCACGAGGTGTTCCGCATTCAAATCGCAGGTGCGAATATGGTATTTCCCGAGAGGAGTAAGGCCGACAAGCTTTCGGGTGTCGGGGTCCTCGACGATGTGCGGGCTGTCGTCCCATTCTACGCAAGGATTGAGCAGTCTGAGTCCAGCGGCGCGCTCTTTTGCGCTGGGCTTCTGGCACTTGGCGCCGTTGCAGTGCCGCGTCGCAAGAAACAAATTCTCATACCGCTGAAAAAGGTGTGTCTTCTCCCGGTAATCAAAGTGGTCCACCTCCATGCAGCGCATGCCACCCGCGCGGGTGTAGTGCTGGCAGGAATAAGCGCAACGTCCCTCAAAATCTCGAACCAACTCGGTGAGAGCTCGCCTTATCTTCGTGCGCGGAATTCTCTTAGCGGGTGGCGGTCCGCGCTTGATGCGGAAGGTCGTGGAAGTTGACATACTCCTGAACGGCCTTCACCAGTTCGGAAGTAACCTTCCGCTGCCTATATTCAAACAGAATCTCGTCTGCTGTTCTCGGGTGATGCAGCCTGCGCCGTTCCTTGGTTAGGTTCTCGATCTCATCCTGCTCTGCCGGGGAGAGGTTCCAGAGGCCTCGGAAATGGAGAGCTGCTCAAAGCGCTTTTCCATTTGCTTGGACCACTCAGCCTCAGGCTCATGCAGTTCGAGCTCTTGTGGTTCGGAAAGATTGAGAGTGGCGGCCGTCATGGGGTCAAACTCCACGGGGCCCGTGAAGTCACAGGCCGCCTCAGGGGGAACGAAGGTTGGCACAGCCGCCGTGATGACACCCGGCTGCAGAAGCACCTCGCTGAGCAGGGCAGTGGCTGTGACTCTCGCCGTCAGCGTTTCAAGCTTTGGTGTTCGCATAGAGTTCGGTAATAAAAAGGCGTTGAGTCTCTGGTTCGCAAATTAACAGCGCAATGGGCTCGGCGTCAATGGGCTTGCCTTCCTTTGACTTGGTAATGGCTGGCCCAATGGCAACCGATGACAGAATGATTTCGCCGACATCGGTCTGCCCCATGTTAATTACATTTACTACGTCCATTCGTAATTGTCCAGCGGGCGGGTTCAGGGGGTTTTCTGGGTGGTAGCCGCGCCGACTTTTTCGAGGTAACTGGTCAGGCCAGAGCGGCTGTCTTTCAAGGTGCGCTCTGGAAACACACAGCTATAATGATCACGCAGCACTCCGGATTCGTCGATGAGGCCAAAGTGCGTAAGAGTGTGCCGTCCAAGGGCTTCCAGCGCAAACCGGTTGAAGTACATGGTTCGCCTGAAGCCAGTCGGTTGGATGGCAATTGCGATCTTATGTTCGCCTTTGGGCATGGGCGGCGGATAGTACGCTATGTGCCAGGGCATTGGCAACAAGCAATCTGCGGCGAGATTACGCCTTCTGGCGGCAGCGCGCAACTCCCAACAAGTACGGACTCTCGGCCCCCCCCGAAGTCGGGCATTGGGTCCACGTCTTCACATCGTTCGTAGGGCGGGGGTTCCCCAAGTACCCCGAGGAGATCCTTCGCCCGGGGCAAACTCCCAGCATCAGATAGGCGGGGTCCCCAAGTACCGGGGGAGATCATCGAGCAGGCGGGTCATGCGACGCGCCCAAGTTGCAGAGAATCTTTTGTACCAGGCACGGAACACGAATAGCCGCAATAGCGCCCATCGGTTTTGGCAGACCGCGCAGCGCCGGGGGTCCACGTGCGAGACGAGCAGAATCAAGCTCCGGGCGCCGGTATGGGCATGCGGGGCGGGGCGGTTTGTCACATCAGGGCGACCTCAGATGGGGTCAGGGCGTAGGCCTGGTTGACGAGGTCGCTGAGGGTGCGCTCCAGGGTCAGGGTTTCGGCGGCGAGGGCGCGGGTGGGGGTGACGGTGCGGGTGTATTCGTCGCGCAAGGCGTGGAGGTGGGCGACGGGCTAGTGTCAATAGTGAGAACCGACACTTGCTAGATTCCGTGTCTCGACCGCAAGCAAGACGGCTGCGAAGGCGAGGACGAGTTTGCCGGAAGCCGTTACTCTTTCCCAACTCTTGGTTGAGGACTTCATGACCGCACTTTGAGCGACCGGCAGAGGAAAGTAAACACGGAATGGCCGACGTGGTAGCCTGCTGACCGGAGGATTGCTCTGAGGTCGCCCCCGAACCGCTGAGCGAAGTGCACCGCCACGGTGTAGTCGTATGCGATGTCGCGCGTGGGCAGAACTCCGGCCTCCTTTTGAAGCCTGCTCATTGGCGCTCCTTTGGGGAGTCAGGCTGGCTGGCCCTGTAAAATCGGGCGGGGTAATTTGCAGCGGTGTCGTCCACGAGCCGGATGGCGCCGTTGGCGCTGATGCGGTTTGTCAGCCGGGACCAGTCGGTCAGATTCGTTGACACGTCAAAGCCGTAGTTCGTCCCCGCTTTCCCAATCAGAACCATGTCGAACGCGCCGTTGGTCAGCATGCTCTGGGTGTCGAAGCAGGGCACGCCGTTCGGGCAGGTCACCCTTCCACTGTGCCTCAAATCTCTCCCGAACATCGGCCAAGGGCTTGTATCCGATACGGCGTCACCTTTGATCGCGTAGATCTTCCCGTCCTGAGGACCGATGTAGACTGTGCCGTCGGCGGCGATGGTGGGGATATCCGATATTTCTCCGCCAGTTTCAAAACTCCACTTGTAGCTTCCGTCAGGGTTTATGGCATACAAAAAGTGATCTTGGGAGCCAACGTAGATTGTTCCGTCACGCCCAATCGCGGCTGAGGAAGCCTTGGACGGCCCATCTGAAACTCCCATTGCTTTGTGCCATTGGGATTCAAGGCGTACAACACATAGTTGGCACCAGCTACGTAGATTGTGCCATCGGCCCCTATTACGGGAGCAAAGGAAACAGGTTCCCCTGACGAAAACTCCCACTTTTTGTTCCGTTTGGATTTGCGCTGTCCGGATACAGGGCGTAAAGCATCCGTTGTTATTGTTAACGTACACTGTTCCGTCCTTTCCAATGGCCGCATAGCCGGATAGCATGGAGCCGGAAAGGCCCACTTCTTGGTTCCGGGGGGGGTGAGCGCGTAGAGCTTCGGACCCCATGAGAAGTAAATCGTCCCATCGGTCGAGAGCGAGATTCTGTCCGCCGCATAGTCGGCGGAGAACGCGTATTGCCACTTTATCGTTCCGTTGGAATTCACCGCCTGAAGTTTGCTGCCATCAGAACCACTATACGTCCCGAAATAGAAGGTTCCGTCTGCTCCGAGGACGATGTCGGACCCTATGTTCGCCGAAGCCGTGAAAACAGTGGTCACACTATTGGTCAATGTTGCATCGTCAGGCGTACAAGGTCGGCCCTTGTGCTCTGTAAACCGTACCGTCGCCCGCGATGATCGGGACTCCGCCATTTGAAGTAATTTGGGCTTTTAGGTTCCCGTTAGCATCGAGAGCATAAAGGGAGCCGTTTCCCGTCACGTAGAGCGTGCCGTCCGGCCCGACTGCGGGCGCAGTGATGGATTGTCCCACTGGCCCAACAAAGTAATCCCAAAGCTTGGTCCCAGCTTGTTGCGCGAGTGCCGTGACGTTCAGCCAACCCAGGAAGATACCAGTGGCGAGCAAGGTAGGACTGATAGGCATTTGCTTTTCGCGCGCCCGCATGTACTCAACGCTGCGCGGGTGAAGGAGAATTGGTTTTTCACTCACATTCATCCTGGCGACATGCTTTCAGAAGGGCAGGCGGGTGTCAAGAGGCAATTTTTCGCCGGTTTCTGCCGGCGCGTTTTGACGGTTCCGTATCGTCGCGCAGGCGGTGGGTGGAGATTGAGCGAGCGCAGGTCGCACTTTGCGGCGGCCGAAGCCGGGAGGATGCCGCGGCGCGGGGCCAGGCCGGCCCTGCAAACCAGCCTTTTAGGCGGCAGCACTCAGTCCGTGAGCACGTTCTCGTAATCGGGGGTCGGGTCCACGTCGTCGCACGGCTCGTAGGTGTAGGGACCCGGGAGCGCCTGCGGCGGCGGTCTGGGAGGCGGGTCGTGCCAGGCGCCCAGGTGGCGGAGGATCTTCTCCACCACCTGCGGGTCGTCAATGACGGCGATGACCCGCATCGGGTTCTGGCAAACGGGGCAGCGGAGCGGGTCCACGTGCCAAACGCGCGAGAATGAGGTCGCGCCAGCGTTTGGAGGGGAGCTTGGCCGGCGGCGGCGGGGAGACGCCCGGGCGGCGGACGACCAGTTCGGCCGGCAGGCCGCGCTGGCGCACGCCGCGCATTTTGTTGGAGTACCAGCCGTAGTAGCGGACCATCTGGGCGCCCTTGTCGGGGATGTGCTGGGTGATGGCGGCCAGGAAGTCCGTCGGCGTGAAGACCTCGAAGTTGCGGTTGATTTTGGCGTTGAGGCGGGAGCGGTAAATGACGGTGTCGCGCGGATCGCTGATGATGCTGTTGCCCTCGCGGATGGTGTGGGCGAGGCGGGTCCGTGGGGACTTACGATTTACGATTTGGGATTTACGAGCGGGGGGAGAATGCGTTGGGATCGGCCAGCGTCTTGCGGGCGGTGCCGGCGGCTTCCGCTTTGTGCTGGCGGCACACCGTTTTCTGACACCTTTCTGGCAGGAGCCAGGTGGCGGAGTGGGGAGACTTCCTAACGGCGTTTAACGATAGACCTCGCGGCGATGGCGTACGCGGTTGACGCGCACGACACGAAACCGGTCGGCGATTTCATAAACCACGCGGTAGTCGCCCACACGGACGCGCCAGTCGTGTTTGCTTCCGGCCAGTTTGCGGCAGCCGGGCGGGCGCGGGTTTGTCGCGAGTGCTTGAATCGCCGCGATGACGCGGTCGTGAATCTCAAACGAGAGCCGGGTGAGGTCTTTCTCCGCACCGCGTTCAAGCAGGACGCGATGCATGGTCACTTGCGCTTACGCTCCGCGAGGTAGTCTTCCAGCGGACGGTAATGAAGCGGCTTCTTACGCGCTCGCTTGAGCCAAGCTGCGTCGTGAGTGTCCTCCACGCGCTCCAAGAGTTCCTCGTAGTCCTTCATGGGGAGGATGACGGAGACGGGTTTGCCTTTACGTGTCACGATTTCGGGCTCGGGCAATGTCGCTTTCATGGTCGTAGTTTATCACGTTTCGATCATTCGCGTAAAGCTCGCTGCCTTTCGCCCGCCGGAAGGGACGGGCCGACGGCCCATGACTCACCACCACGCTGACCAAAGAGTTCAGGAAAGGCGGCCTGCCAGTTGTAAGCTTTGGGATGCACGGCCGGGTCGCTGATGACGCTGTTGCCTTCGCGGATGGTGTGGTCGAGGCTGGTCAACTGTTTGCCGCGCGCGGCGGTCTTGATCCAGAGGCGCTGGGATTTACGATTTACGATTTACGATTTACGAGCCGGAGGCGTGGGCGCTAGGATCGGCCAGGGTTTTGCGGGCGGTGCCGACGGCTTCGGCCTCGTGCTGGTGGCGGAGGGTGTCGAAGCGGGCCTTCAACACGCCGCCCAGTGCCTGCTCGACCAGGTAGCGGGTGATGAAGGCGGGGGTATAGACGGCGCCTTCCTGCTTGCGGCGGCGGCCTATCCTGTGGGTCCCGGCGGGGATGCCACCTGGCTCAGGGCTCGGGGCTCCTGAATCATGGGAACCACCTGAACTTGCTGCCACGGCCTCCTCTCCCGCCCTAAAGGGCACCCTCTCCCCATTCGAGGGGGAGAGGGACGGGGAGAGGGGGCCGACATCAATCTCCCGACCAACACCACCTAGGGCGGCTGGATCACCACTCGTGAGGTTCTGGCGCAACCGTTCGAGGTCGGTGATGGATTGCTCGAAGATGTGGCCGAGGATGTCCACGTCTATCATCGAGCGGACAGTCGTGGTTTCGGCGGCGTCGGCGATCTCCCGGGCGGGACGGTAATCGTAGTCGCCCAGGTCCTTGAATTTCTCACAGACAACGGATCAGTTCCGCCCAGTGTTCCAGCTTGGGCTGCCAGGCGGCGGTTTGCTCGGGCAGGAGGAACGACCGCACCTGCTGGCGGAGGACTTCCGGGTGGAAGAGCGGTTTGGATTCGAGAGCCATTTGCCGGGGGACAGAGTAGGCGGGGGCGAAGAGAAAACCAAGCGGATTGAACATCCAACATCCAACAACCAACCTCCAACATCCAAGGCCGGCAAGGCCGGTATGGGAGCGAAGCCGCAGGCAATGGACTTGGATAAGCTCGGCTCATCAAAAATGGGGTCTTGAGGGGGGTCTATGGGTATAGGGTGGGTCCAGGGTATGTCCAGGGTGGTTCCAGACCACCCCGAGGGAGGGATGGGAGGGGGGTCGTATTCGGAATGCTTATGGAACGTACCAAACCTTGAACCTTGAACCTCGAACTCCGAACCTTGAACCTTAAGCGGCGGCGGGCGGAAGGCAGGTTACGGCCACCCCGAAGCCACCCTGAGGCTACCCCGAGGCTATCTGGTGGCTAACCGGTAGGCACCCTGAGGCTCCCCCGAGGCTATCCCGAGGCTCCCCTTGGGCTACCCTGAGGCTCCCCCGAGGCTACCCCGAGGCTACCCCGAGCGGATTCAACATCCAACACCCCTCTACGTCGGACTCCAGCGCGGCGAGTCCAACATCCCATGCGGAACCCTGAACCCTGAACCTCCCGTCCTCCGTAGCCCGTGCTCCGTAGCCCCACTGCGGAGGGTGGACAGTACTGCGGAGGGTGGATGAACCTCGAACTTCGAACCCTGAAAAGCCAGGCTGGGGCACCTCAGGGCCCTTCGGGACCAGCGAGCACCGTGGGGCAACTACCTGGCGCTGATGTCGTAGCAGAGGAGGATGTCCATATCGCGCAGGTAAAGCTTGCCGTGAGCGATGACGGGGTAGGGCCAGGCCTTTTTGTCGCTGCGGTCGGGCTGCTCGAAGCGGCCATGTTCTTTGTAGCCGTCCGGCGAGGCTTCGATGAGGGCGATGGTGCCTTTGTCCTCGGCGCGCAGGTAGAAGCGGTTGTCGGCGTAGATTAGGGAGCCTTTGCCGAGCTTGTTGTAGTGCCACTTGGCTTCGCCGGTCTTGAAGTCCTGGCAGGCCCAGCCTTTGTCGTCGGCGTGGCCATAAACGTAGTCGCCGATCTTGATGACGCCGCCGGTCTTGTTGCTGAGCTCCTTATTGGCATAGACCTGGGTGGCGGAGAACTGGCCGCCGGACTCGGTGATCTTGAAGAGGTTGCAGCCCACGCCGTAGGCGGAGGTGACATAGACGTAGCCGTCGCTATAGATGGGGGTGGGGATGACGGCTGTCCTGCCTTTGCGCGGGGCGCGCCAGAGGACTTTGCCGTCCGCGGCGGCGACGCCGACCACGCTTTCGGCAGTGAGCTGGATGTATTGGCGCACGCCAGCGATCTCCGCGACGATGAGCGAGGAGTAGTGCGGCGAGTCAGTGAAGCCCTGGCTGCGCCAGAGGAGGGTGCCAGTCTTCTTGTCCAGGGCGACAATCGAGCCTTCGGCTCCGCCGGGGGTAACGACCACTTTATCGCCGTCAACGAGCGGGGATTCCGCGAAGCCCCACTCCGGGCGCTTGCCGCCGAAGTCTTTGAGGTAGTCCTTGCGCCAAAGCTCCTTGCCCTGGGCGGCATCATAGCAGACCAATTCACCCCATTGGCTGACAGCGGCCAGGAAGTCGCCCTCGATGGTGGGGGTGGCGCGCGGTCCCTCGAAAGCGGGCATGCCAGGGGCGCCGGCTTTCCCCAGTTTGGTGGACCAGACCTTCTTGCCATCGGCGGCATTTAACGCAATGACGGAACTGAATTCCTTGTTCTCGCCGATGGTATAGACGCGGTTACCGACGACGGAGACGGTGGAGTAACCGACGCCGAGGCCGGTGGCCTTCCACGCGAGCGGCGGGCCGCCCGGAGGCAGGTCCTGCAACAGGCCCGTCTCGGCGGAAGCGCCGTCGCGATTCGGGCCGCGGAACTGGGGCCAATCGCCCGGCGCTGCCAGCGAGGCCGAAGCCAGGGAGAACAGCAGTGCGGTGCCGGCCAGATGTTGCAGCGATCCTGTCAGTAGTCTTTGCATAAATGGTGCGGGATGATTCCCGCGGGGCAGGGAAATTGCAACAGGAATGGCGGGGCGTCAGTTCAGCGCGACGCCGCGGCGGATGTAGGTAGGCACGTCCAGGTCTTCGCCCTTGTGGATGGTGGGCTCGCTCTTGTCGAAGCGGCCTTTGGAGACGATTTCCAGGGGCAGATGGCCTTGCCGCATTCTGGACGGGGTCTTGCGCGGACGCGAGCCGCCCCGGCCCTGCCGGGCCAGGAGTTGCTGCACCTGGTCGGGCGGCAAAGCGGGAGGCGGCGGCACAAACCTCGAGCCGGGCCGCGTCGGGGTCGAGCGGGGCAATAGCTGCGCCACGAGTTCTTCGCCGCTCCCCGTGGCCGCGGCGGCGTCCGACGCTTCAGGCTCGGCACTCTTGCGCGCGGCGATGAGCGTCACGGCCAGCCGCTCCGTGAAGGCGGCGTCAATGGCGGCGCCCATGATCACCTGCGCGTGCTCGCACTGGCGGTTGACCTGCTCCATCACACGGTTGACCTCGGCCATGGTCAGGTCCGGTCCGCCCAACAAGCTCACCAGCACGGCCTCGGAGTCACCGAGCACCTGGCCGCCGTCGAGCATCGGATGGGCCAGCAGCTTGTCCATGACCTCGCGCGAGCGCGTCGGCCCCATAGCCTCGGCGACGGCAAAGAAACTCTCGCCGTGGCGGTCGCGCAACAGCGTGGCCAGGTCGGCGAAATGAATCTCGATCAAGCCCTTATGCATGAGCAGGCGCCACACGCTGCGCACGCCGGCGGCCAGGAATTCGCTGGTGATCTTGAAGGTCTCCAGCACGCTGGTGTTCTCGTCAATCATCTTGAACACCTTTTGGTTGGGGAGACTGATGACGCCATCCGCCGCGGCCTTGAGCTCGGCCAGCCCATGCTGGGCCAGACGGTGGCGGCGCCCGCCTTCGCAGTCAAAGGGCGTGGTGACAAACCCCAGCACCAGGGCCCCCGCCTCCTTCGCCGCGCGCGCCAGCACCGGGCTGATGCCGGTGCCCGCGCCGCCGCCCAGGCCGGCCAGGAGGAAGACCACATCCGCGCCCTCGCACAGCGACTTGAGCCTGGGCAACTGTTCCTCCGCCAGCGCGCGGCCGCGGTCGGGGTCGCCGCCCGTGCCCAAGCCGCGCAGGAGCTGCGTTTCCAGGCAAACCTTTTCCGAGGCGGAGGAGGCGGCGAGGGACTGCGGGTCGGTGTTCACCGCGACGAAGCCCACGCCGGGCAGGCTGTCCTTGAGCAACAACTCCATGACGTTGATGCCGGCGTCGCCGATACCGAATACCTTGACGGAAATGCTCGCTTTGGGCGCTTCGAGCACCGGGTCGTTCTGGACGTTTGTCATCATGGGAATCGTCTTGAGGGTTTAAGCCGCGCCGGAAGAACTGGCCGAGGGTGCTCTTGATGCCGTCGGCCAGGAAGGATTTGGCGGCGCGTTTGCGCTGTTGGAAGGAGCCGAATTTGACCAGCCCGATGGCGGTGGCGAACTCGGGCTGGTCGAGGGCTGATTTCAGGCCGCTGATGCGAATTGGCTTTGCCCAGGGAGACCGGCATTCCCAGGACTTGTTCGGCCAGCTTGGCGACCTGCGGGATGCGGGCGCCGCCGCCGCAGAGAAACACCCCCGCGCGCAGGTAATCCAGCACGCCGGCCTGTTCGAGGTCCTGGCCGACAAGCTGGAACACCTCCTCCAGCCGCAGCGACATGATGCGGCGCAGGTGTTCGAGGTTGACGGTCCGAACCGGCAGGCCGTGCTCGTTGGAGAGGGTGATGGCCTGGCCCTTGGCGGCGTCATCGAGAAAGCCCGAGCCGTGCTCGAGCTTGAGCTGCTCGGCGCGGCTAAGCGGCACCTTTAACCCGTAGGCCAGGTCATTCGAGACATGATCGCCGCCGACGGCGAGCACGCCGGTGTGCTTGATGATCCCGTTGGAATAGACGACGTAGTCGGTGGTGCCGCCGCCGATGTCAATCACCAGCGAGCCGAGTTCCTTCTGCTCGTTGGTCAGCAACGCCAGCGAGGAGGCCAGGCCGTTGAACACGATGTCATCCACCTCTAACTGCAGGCCTTTGACGGCGCGAATGGCATTCTGCAGCCGGTTCAGGTTCCCATGCACGACATGCACGTCCACCTCGATGCGCGAGCCGAGCATGCCGACGGGGTTGGTGATGCCATCCTGCCCGTCCACGAGAAAATGCTGGCGAATGGCGTGGACGACGTGGTTCTCGGCCGGGAGGTTGATCGCCTTGGCATTCTTGATCACGTCCTGCACGTCGTCTTCCGAAATCTCGCGATCGGCGGAGACGACCGGATGCACGCCCCGATTGTTGAAGCCGCGCAGGTGGCCGCCGGTCACGCCGAGATAGACGCTGCGAATCTCGACATCGGCCATTTGCTCGGCTTCGACGATGGCGTGCCGGATGTCCTCTTCGGCCAGGGGCGCATCGGCGATTTCGCCTTTGCGCACGCCGCGCGAGCGCGACTGGCCGAGGCCAACGATGTTGAGCGCGCCATCGGCGCGCGAGGTCGCCGACGACCGCGCAGACCTTGGAGGTGCCGATTTCCAGTCCTACGATGATCGAGGAGGCGTTAAACATGTTTCTTTCTGGAGCGTAAGGGTTTGGGTGGTTTGGGGACCACCGGCGGGATCGCGCTGGCTTCGAGCCAACGCAGGGGAATATTATTGCTGACGGCCAGATCGAGCGTGCCGATGGTGCTGCCCGTCTTCTGTCCCAAATCGAAGATGGTGTGCCAGCGGCGCAACTGCTGCTCGAAATCGGTCAAGGCGAACGTCACCTGGCTCCCCTGCCCGGTGGTCACCACCAGGACCTCCGGAGAGGAGACTTCCACCCGCCGCAAGTCCACCAGTCCAGCCATTGGCGACTGTCCGAAGGCCACGAGGAACTGCAAGGCGGCCTGAATTTGAGGAGCAGTAAGACGCCGGCCCGGCTGCAGGACGTTGGCGTTAATGCCCGAAATGAGCGGCAGGGAATTGTTTAACTGGCTGGGCGAGGTAGCGCGGTCGCGCGGGTCCAGGGGCAACATGACCCAGCCCTCGGCATCGAGTTGATAGACCGCCAGTTCGAGCCCGCCGTCGGGGCGCGGCTGGGGCACATTGACCTGGGCGATCGGTTCGCGTTCGGTCACGCGGACGCGCAGTGTGTGGGGGAGGATGCGCTCGACGGAAACGGATTGCACGAGGGGAACCAGCTCGAGGTCCCGCTTCACGCGCGAGAGATCAAGCGCCAGCAGATTCTCTCCCGGCTTGACGCCGGCCCAGCGGCGCAGTTGGTCCACCGGGATGATGCCATCGGTTTGCACGTCGAGCTCCTGGATGGCAAACGCCTTGTTCTCATAAACCCAGCGGCTCAGCGCCCACTCGCCGGAGCGGTAAACCAAGTACAAGCCAAAGACGGTCGCGAAGACTACCCCCAGGCTGATCGCGGCGAACCGCGCCCGCGCGGCGCGGACCTGGCTGGAGCGCAGCTTCACGTCCAGCACCTGCTCGCGACCGAGGCGGCGATTCTTGGGTTTACGCTTGGCCCACATGCTTCTTTCGTTGAAGTGCCAGTTCCACCATCCGCTGGCAAAGCTCCGCGTAGCCGAGGCCCGCCGCGGCGGCGGCTTTGGGCAGCAGGCTGGTCTCGGTCATGCCGGGCAAGGTGTTGACTTCCAATACCACCGGCGCGCCGTCCGGCCGAACCATCACATCCACCCGCGAATAATCCCGGCCGCCAATCGCCTTGAAGGCGCCCAACCCCGCCGCCTGAATCCGCGCGGTGGTCGCCGGGTCGAAAGGGGCGGGGCAGAAATAATCGGTCGTGCCAGCGCTGTACTTGGTCTGGTAGTCGTAAATGCCGGTCTTGGGCCGGACCTCGACAACCGGCAAGGGCTGGTCGGCCAGGATGCCGACCGTGCATTCCCGCCCGCTGATCTTCTCTTCCATCAGGACCTGTGAATCATGGCGCATCGCTTCCGCCAGCGCTTTGCCCCAATCCGCGACCCGCTCAACAAATTGCAGCCCGACGCTTGAACCCTGACGGGCGGGCTTGAGCACGACCGGCGGGTCCCATCCCATCGGCCAGCTTGCCGCAGCCGATTCGATGAGGACGAAGCGAGCGGTTGGAACGCCGGCCGCTTCGCACCGCTGCTTGGTCAGGAACTTGTCAAACCCAATCCGGCTCGCTTCGGGGTCGCAGCCGGTGTAAATGGCGCCCAACTCCTCGAGGCGCCGTTGCACAGTGCCGTCCTCGCCATAGGTCCCGTGAAGCGCGAGGAACACCACATCCGTGCCGCGCGGCAGCCGCCATTTCGCGTTGCCGGGGTCCACCTCGTGGACCTGGTGGCCGAGCGAGCGGAGGGCCTTGGCGACTTCCGCGCCGGAGCGCAGCGATACCTCTCGTTCAGCGCTTGGGCCGCCGAGCATAACAGCGATGTTTAGTTTCTTAGGCGCAGAATTCATTCTCCGAGAACTTCAACTTCCGTTTCCAACTCAATGCCGCGTTCCACCCGGGCGCGTTGACGGATGATCTCGATCAACTCGAAGACGTCCTGTGCGGTAGCGGCGCCGTTATTTACTATAAAATTGCCGTGTTCAGCGGAAACCACCGCTCCGCCGACACGCGTTCCCTTGAGGCCCAGCTCATCAATGAGCTTGCCGGCGGGGATCGAGGCGGGGTTCTTGAACATGCACCCGGCGCTCGGCGCGGCAGGCTGCGATTGCCACCGCTTGCGGCTGTATTCGCTCATGCGCTGCCCGATCGCCTCGCGTGAATCCGGCCGGCCGCGCAGCACCGCCGACAGGGCAATGTGCTCGCTCAAGGCCGGGCAACTGCGATAGACAACCGGCACCTCGCCGGCCGCCAACTCACGCACACCTCCGTCAGGAGCCATCAGCCGAACGGACTCAACCACCTCGAAGATCGCGCTGCCCATGGCCCCGGCGTTCATCCGCAAAGCGCCGCCGAGGCTGCCGGGGATGCCTTCCAGGAATTCCAGTCCAGCCAGGCCCTGGCGCCGAGCTTCAACGGCGACCGCTTTCAATCTGGCGCCGGCCCCGCACCTCAGACGCTCACCCACAATCTCGACGCGGCTGAACTGCGCGTGCGCGAGGCAGATGACTGCGCCGCGAAAACCACCGTCTTTCACCAGCAGATTCGAGCCGCGCCCGAGAATGAAGACCGGCCGCCCCCTTTCACGGCAGTAAGCCAGAACGGCCGCAGATGTCCTGCTCCGAAGCGGGTTCGACATAGACATCCGCCGGCCCGCCGACCCGCAAAGTGGTGTGTTTGGCCAGCGATTCGTCGCGGCGGATCACAGTTGCCGGGGAGACGCGGTGTGCGAGTTCACTCGGCAGGGCCTCCGCCAGCAACCGTGTCGGCAGTTGCAACAGGCCGGCTCAAGCAACCCTCCCTGCCCGCAAAGGCGTCTCGCAGGTGGCCTTATGCCTGATCTGCCCGCGGCCAAACCGCGGAGGTGCCGAGCGTTGCGGATCATTCCTCTTCTCAGCGGTCCCGGAGACTGGCGGTTCGCCGGACCGGGCTTCAGCGCGGCAACTGCCCTCGGCCCCGGCTCCGATGGCGCGCAGCATGGCGTCGGCGATCTGGTCGGCGGCGTGCGGCGCATGCCATTGGGCGAGCGCGTTCTGCATCTTTTCATGCAGCGCCGGCTTTTCGATCAGGTCCGCAAGCAATTGCACCAGCAATTCCGGGGTGGCGGTCTTCTGCTCGAGTAACCGGGCGGCGCCCAGGGCTTCAAAGGCGCGGGCATTGTGAAACTGGTGATTGTCAATCGCCGTCGGGTAAGGGATGAGCACTGCCGGCAGACGCATGGCCGCCAACTCGGCGAGCGAAGACGCGCCGGCGCGGCAGACGGTGACCGTCGCCGCCCCCAGCGCCAACTCCATCTCGGCGAGGAACGGATGCACAACCGCCCTCAGCTTCAAAGCCGCATAAGCCTGAGCCGCCTCCGCCGCGCCGCCGGGGCCGGTCAAATGCAGCCACTGCAAGTCCGGCAGGCGGCTGGCCAGCAGCGGGAGTGATTCCAGCAGCAGTTCGTTGATGGCTCGGGCTCCCTGGCTGCCTCCCATGACCAGCAGCACCGGGCGTGCGGCGTCAAGGCCCAGTGCGACCCGGCAACCCGCCGCCTCGCAGACCTGAAACCTCGCGCGCACAGGCGTGCCGGTAACCGTCACGCGGCCATTGCGCAAGCGGCCTGCCGCCGTGGGGAAGCCGACAAATGCCTGGTGCACCACTCGCGAGAGCCATCGGTTGGCGCGACCGGGGATTGTATTCGATTCATGCAGGAAAGTCCGGGCCCCGGCTCGCTTCGCTGCCAGTATTGGCGGGGCGCTGGTGAACCCGCCCATCGCCAGCGCAGCCTGTGGAGGGTGCGAGCGGAACAGCCGAGCCGCCGCGCGATAGGATTGGATGAACCCGCGCACAAAGGAGATTTCGCCGCCGCGTCTCAAGCCGACGGCCGGCAACGTCACGATTTCCATGCCCGAAACATCCTGGACGGCCTGCTGATCCACGTCTTTAGGTGACACGAGCAGAGTCACCGCGCATCCGTGCCGCACAAGCTGGCGGGCCACCGCCAAACCAGGAAACAGATGCCCACCCGTGCCACCGCAGGCGATGGCCACCCGGACGGGGAGTTGGGTGGAGAGGGTCATGTTTGGGGTTGCGGGCGCCGGGCAAACGGGTTGGCGGCCTCTCCGGCTAGCGTTATCCTACCCGCGTCCACTTGGCCGCCGCCCCCCTGCCGCGCGATGCTGAGTAGTATTCCCACGCTCAGCAGCATGATCGCGAGGTTCGATCCGCCGTAGCTGATAAATGGCAAGGGCAGGCCCTTATTGGGCAACGCACTGGTGACGACGCCGATGTTGATCAGGGCCTGTAACCCAATCAAGAAGGTGATCCCCGGTGCCGAGCAGCAATCCAAACGTGTCGGCTGCGTTGATCGCAATATAGATGCCACAAGCGACGATCGCGACAAAGGCGACGATCACCAACAGCGTCGCAATCAATCCGAGCTCCTCGCCGATAATGGAGAAGATGAAGTCAGTGTGATGTTCGGGCAGGAAGCCGAGCTTTTGGCGGCTATCGCCCAAGCCTTTGCCGGTGAGTCCTCCGCTGCCGAGCGCCACCATCGCCTGGTAGGCCTGCAACCCTTTGTCCCGCCGGGTTTCTTCAACGTGGAGCCACGAATAGATGCGCTCGGAGCGCATCGGATTGTGTTGAATGAACCACCCCACCGCCAACAGGCCCGCCAGGACGGGCGGCAGGAAGTATCTCAGACGGATGCCCGCGACCAGCAGGACGATGCCACTCACGGCGGCCACCAGCAACATGGTTCCGACATCGGGCTCTTTGAAAATCAAGGCCAGCACGACTCCGATAAAGAGAGCCGGAACCACCATCCCGCGCTTCAGGGTCGGCATTTTCCGCTGGAACCGCTCGCAGTACCAGGCTAGCGCGATCAGCAGCGCCAGCTTGGCGAACTCCGAGGGCTGGAACAGCGAGGTTCTCCCGTGCCCCAACCAGCGCGCCGCTCCGTTACGACGAATCCCGATGTGGGGCACGAACACCAGCGCCAACAACACCACGCCCAACACAAACAGCGGCCACGCAAGCTTCCGCAAATGCCGATAATCCATTGCCGCCGCCACCACGCACAAGCCAATGCCGACGGCGCAACCGATCAGTTGCCTCACCAGGTAATGAGCCCCCACTTGCGCCATGCTCGAGCTGTAAAGCATAACCATCCCCAGCGCCAGCAGCGCCGCGACACAAAAAACCAGGATGGTGACCGCTACTTTCATTTGCCGGAGTTGGGGCGAGAGGCTGGAGCCACTCGGCGCCCAAAAAGCGCCTACGGCCCTGGCGGCGTGGCCGGTGCCTCGCCGGTCGGCCCGGGCTCCGCCGGTGTCGCAGGGGCAGCCGCCGGAGCTGCAGCCTTCCCGGGGATGATCAGTTTCTGTCCCACCTTAATGCTGTCGGTCCTCAGGTTGTTGGCCGAGCGTAGCGCTCGGATGGTGACGCCGTAATGCGCCGCAATCTTCGTGAGGTTATCACCGGATTTCACGACATAGACTTGCTGCCCGCCTGCGCTCTCGACCGGTGCGGCGCCCGTAGTCGCGGCCGCGGCGGGACCGGTGGGAGCGGGAATCTGGATCTTCTGCCCAATCTTCAGTTTCGTCGGCTCGAGGCCAGGGTTCGCGTCAAGGATGGCCTTAACGCTCACGTGGTAGTTCTTCGCGATCTTCAGCAAGTAGTCTCCTTTGACGATCGTGTATTCCGTGGCCCCGGCAGGCGCGGGTGGCACCGCTGGGATTTCCGGCGCCTCGACCACAGCCGGCGAGGTGACCTCAGGCGGATTGGTCTCCACGACCGGCGGGTTCGTGGGTTCGACAAAGGCTGGCGGCGCGTTGCTGAAGGCCGGCTCTGCCGGGACCGTCGGCTCCTTCGACTGGCCGCAGCCCTGCATCAGCAAGGCCATCAGGCCGATGCCGTGGATGGCCAGGACGAAGAAGACCGCGATTTTTACGCGGGCACGGCCCTTGTTTTTCTGCTCCAGAATGGAGCCTTGGGGGATTAGGGGATTTTGATTGTTCATTTTCAAGTGGCGCAATTGCGTCTGTTCGTTGAGGTGTTGGTTGATTTAGTTCGCGTCGCCGCGGGCTCCCTGTCCGGGAGATCCGAAGCAAGATTCTTATGTTGCTCGTTGCTCTTTCACTGCTGCACTGTCACGGTTTCACCATGTATCTTGGGGGTGTCGCCGCGGACACCCCTACCTATTGATTTCACGGCTTGGCAAAAGACTTCACCACGATGTTGGTGGTTGCGAAACTGATCCCAGCTCGAACAAGCTGGTGAAAGCAAAACTACGTCGCCTGAAGTCGCATTCTTTGCCGCTTCTGTCACTGCTTCTAGCAATGAACCTGTCACTGTGCAAGAGGTAAAAAGATGCCAGGCGGCACAAATTCTCTTGCGGGCCTCGCCGACCAGGAACGCGCCTTTGACGCGCTTGGAAAGCAACGGCCCGAGGCCGGCAAAATCAAGGCCTTTGTCCTTGCCGCCCGCAATGAGCCAAAGGTTCGGTTCACCGCCTAATCCAGGCCGGGTCGCAGATATAGCCTTCTGCAAGCCATCCACGTTGGTGGCCTTGGAATCGTTGATGAACTGGACCCCGTTGATCTCGGCAATCAGCTCGAACCGGTGCGGCCCCGCCGTGTAGGTTTTTAACGGGGCCAGCATACCTTCCAATGGGAGGCGGAGAACGTAACCGACGGCCAGCGCGGCCATAACGTTCTCCGCGTTGTGCGGTCCGCGAAGCTGGCAATGGTGCAAATCCAGCAAAGCGCCGCTCCAGCTCGGGATGCGGCTCATCAGCAGCCCACGGTCGAAATACAGATCCGCGTCCCGGTCCTCAGCGCTAAAGGTGATCATTCTGGCTGGCGTTGGTAGATTGAGCGCTCGCAGTTGCCCCAGGGCCTGGCTCTGGACAATAGCGCAGTCGAAAACCTGTTGATTGCGGAACAGGCGGGCATTGGCCCGAGTGTATTCCTCCGTGCTCCCGTAACGGTCCAGGTGATCGGGAGCCAGGTTCGTCAGGACGGCAACCGCGGGCCGGAAGACCTCGGTGATCTCCAGTTGAAATGAGTCAACCTGCAACACCAGATAATCCAAATCCTTGGTCTGCTCAACGACCGAGCAGATCGGGCGCGAACGGTGGCCGCCCAAAACAGCCTTGCGGTGGTTGTTGACCAGTATGCGCTCAATCAACTCTGCCGTCGTGCCTTTGCCGTTCGTGCCCGCGACCGCGATGCTCAAGCACCGTGACTGCTGGAGGCCCAGCTCCAGTTCGCTAATAAGCGGCACCTTGCTCCGGCGCATGGCCTCGACCAGAGGGGTGTTTAGTGGCAAGGCAGAGCTGAGCACCGCCAGGCTAAAGCCACGCTCCGGCGGAACCGACACCCCAAGCGCCACCTCGATGCCGAGCGGGCGCAGTCGGTCGGCGCCATGCCGCAAATCCTTATTGTTGGCAAGGTCCACGCCCATAACCTTCGCGCCGCTGCGACGCAAGAATTCGCAGGCGGCTTGGCCACGCCCCCCCAGGCCAATCACCAGGATTTGTTGGTTCTCCAGGTCCAGCATATTACCGGATCTTTAAGGTGCTCAACGCCACAACCGCGCAGAGCACGCCTAAAATGTAAAACCGCATAACGACCTGCGATTCATACCAGCCTCGCTTCTCGAAATGATGATGAATGGGGGCCATCAGGAAGATGCGCGAGCCCGATCCACACCTCCACTTCGTGTAGCGATACCATCCCGTCTGCAGGATCACCGAGGCGGCTTCCATTACGAATACCCCGCCCGCGATCACCAGCACCAGCGGTTGATGGATTAGCACCGCGATTATGCCCAGCGCGCCACCCAGCGCCAGCGAACCCGTGTCGCCCATGAAAACCTGTGCCGGATGGCAGTTGAACCAAAGGAAGCCTAACCCTGCGCCGATCATCGCCGCGCAAAACACCGTCAGTTCCCCCGCTCCAATCACGTGGGGAATTTGCAGGTAAGCGGAAGCGGTCCGATTCCCCGCCAGGTAGGTCAGCACCACAAAGACGAACGCGACAATCAGGGTGCAACCAATCGCCAGCCCGTCGAGGCCGTCCGTCAGGTTGACCGCGTTCGAACTGCCGACGATGGTCAACACCGTCAAGCCCAGCCCGATCAAACCGACGCCAGTCAGGACGGGATACTTGTAGAAAGGCACCATGATCTCCGTAATCAGGTTCCGGGTGGATGGCACGCGCCATAAATACAGCCCGATGAACAGCGCCAGGACGACCTGCACGGAGAGCTTGGCGAAGGAGCGGACGCCGCCACTGCTCTGCTGGGTAATCTTCGCGTAATCGTCATAAAAGCCCAGTCCCGTCAACACCACGACCGAGAGCAACGTCAACTGCACCAGCGTATTCCACTGCGCCCACAGCAGCGTCGTCAGGTTCAGCGCGAGGACAATCAGGATTCCACCCATCGTCGGGGTGCCCTTCTTGCTCAAGAGCCGCGCCGCGAGGCCGCCGCCGGCTTCCGCCTTGTCTGCATATTCCTGCCCAAATTTCAGTCGTTTCAGCCAGGCGATGATCCTCGGCCCCAACCACCAGCTCAGGACCAGCGCGGTCAGCGCCGCCCCGGCGCTGCGGAACGTAATGTACCGAAAAAGCCGCAGCGCGGAGAGGCGGTCAGCCCAGTCGGTTCCCGCCGCCTGCGCCAGCAAATATTGGCTCAAGTAATAAAACATTTAGTTCTTCCGGACGGCTTCGCCGGCTTGCAGTAATCCCGTAATCCGCTCCAGGCGCATCGCGCGTGAGGCCTTTAGCAGCACCAGATCCCCGGCTCGAACAAAACTCTTCACCGCCGCCCCCGCGGTCTCCACGTCCGCAAACTCGAACACCCGGTTGAGGCCGGCATCCCGCGCGGCTCGGGCCATCACCGCCGCCATTTTCCCAATGGCAAACAACTGGCCGACCCCAAGCTCTGCCGCCCGCCGGCCCACTTCCTCATGCGCCGCCTCGCTGTGCGCGCCTAATTCGGCCATGTCGCCAAGGACCGCCACGCGCCGGCCCTTACAGGGCAATTCCCGCAGGGTCCGCAACGCGGCCGCCATGGAATCCGCGTTGGCGTTGTAGGCATCGTCGAGCAGGCGCACACCGCCGACTTCGCGCAGCTCAAGCCGCATCTTCAGCGGCCGGCACTCCGCCAAGCCCCGCGCCACTTCCGCGTGGCCCAGACCCAGTTCCATCCCGATCGCGATCGCGAACAACGCGTTCATCACCTGGTGGCGGCCGAGTAAATGGATTCGATAGTCGGCAGGGCCACCGGGCTGCGGTCCGTCCACCTGGAACCTCACGCCGCGTCTGTCCACCCGCACCCCGCGTGCGCGCCAGTCGTTGCCCGGCGCAAACCCGACCCGCACCACGCGGGCGCGCGTGCGCTCGGCAACGCCCCGGGACCCTTCATCATCCCCATTCACGAAAAGCTTGCCGTCTGCCGGCAGCAGTTCCGCCAGCCAGCCTTCTTCCCGCGCCACACCGGCAACATCGTCGAAGAATTCCAAGTGCTCGCGCCCAATACAGGTGATGATGCCGTAGTTGGGCTGGATCATCCTCACCAGTGGCGCAAGCTCGCCCGGGTGGTTGGTACCCGCTTCCAGCACCGCCGCCTGATGCGATTTCTCCAGGCGCAGCAACGTCAGCGGCACGCCAATGTCGTTGTTGAAACTGGCCTCGCTCCACAGCGTCGTCAGCTTCTGCTTCAACACTGACGCCACCAGTTCCTTCGTGGTCGTCTTCCCGTTCGAGCCACCTACCACCACAACGGGCAGCGCAAAATCCTTCCGGTACTGGGCGGCCAACCTGCCGAGCGCCGTGCGGATGTCCTCGACGGCGATCAGCGCGCAACCGCTCCAATTCCCCGGCACGCGGCGGCGCTCGACCACTGCCGCGCTCGCCCCTTTCCCGGAGGCGTCGGCCAGAAAATCGTGCCCATCAAAGCGCCCGCCTCGCAAAGCAAAGAACAAATCGCCCGCTTTCACCTGGCGCGAATCGGTGCACACGCGGTGCGCCAGGTCCTGCGGCGCCCCCCCCAGTTGTTCGCCAGCGCAGGCCATGGCAATAAAGTTTAAAGTGCAAGCTTCCATGCGAGCCCACCTTCGCTCACTGGCAGTTCCGGCTGCCGGGCTCAGGTTCGAGCGTGGGTAATTGGTGCCTGTGACAAGCGAGCCGCGCCCTCCGGGATGGGCGCCTGGGAGGCCATCACGACCAGCGCTATCGCGTTCGCCTGGTCTGCCGGTTCTGGGGAGGGCCTCTCGCGCCGTGGTGGCCTCTCGGAGGCCCGGCCCTCGCTGCCAATGGCCGCGACAAAAAGATGGTGTGAGATGAACGGGAGCGAATTCATGTTAGCCTTTCTTCATTGGGTATGTGTCAGGGCGAGCGCACCGCCGCCGTTTTCAGGGAATGATTGTCCAGGGGTATCGGCATGGTACCGGGCACCACGGGAGTTTCGCTATCCTCGGGCCGAATATTCAGGTAGTTGGCCACAGCCTCGGCAATCTGCTTGAACACCGGCGCGGCAATTTGCCCCCCGTAATAGCCCTGTTTTGGGTCATCCATCACGACCGAAATGCAAACCTCAGGATTGTCCGCCGGGAAAAACCCGATGAATGAGGCGAAATACTCGCCCGGCAGATAGCCTTTGGGACCGCCGGACTTTTGCGCCGTGCCGGTTTTGCCCGCGACAGTATAGTGCGCCAGCGCTGCTTTGGGGGCCGTGCCCTCCGGCGAAACCACCGTCTTGAGCGCCTTGACCATCTGTTGCGCGGTTGCCTCGCTGATCACTCGCCGGACGCGCTGCGGCGAATACTTTGCCACCACCCTGTGGTCGCCGTCCTCGAGCCGGTCCACCAGCATCGGTTGCATCAGCACCCCTTTGTTGGCAATGGCGCACATCGCCATGACCATTTGCAGGCTGGTCACAGCAACCCCCTGCCCCATTGGGATTTGGGCGATGGATACCTTGCTCCACTTCTTGACGGGATGAACTATGCCGCCGACTTCACCCGGGAGCGGCAGCCCGGTGCGGCTGCCGAAACCATAGTTGCGCATGTAATTGTAAAGCCGGTCTTCCCCCATCTTGATACCGATCTTGGCGGCACCGATGTTCGAGGACTTCGTGATGATGTTCTCCACTGAAAGCACGCCATACGACTCGTGGTCATGCAACACACGGCCCCCGAAGTGGAAATGGCCGTGCTCGCAATCAAACGCATCGCTCAGCCGCACAATCCCCTCATTGAGCGCGCCCGAGACGGTTACTATCTTGAACGTGGATCCGGGCTCGGCTATATCGGTGATCACGCGGTCGCGCCGCGCGTCCGCCGGGGCCGCGCCAGGATTATTCGGATCAAAATTCGGCAGCGTCGCCAGCGCCAGTATCTCTCCCGTGCGTGGACGGACCACGATCCCTGAAATGCTGATTGGCGAGTGCTTCTGCATCCCCTCCGCCAGGGCCGACTCGACAATGTGCTGCACCACCGAATCAATCGTCAGCACTACGTCCAGTCCGTCACGCGGCTCCACATCCTGCTCCCGCAACGGCACCAACTCGTGCCCGGGCCGGTCTCTTTCGGTCAACCGCCAGCCGCGCACACCGGCCAACTCGGAGTTAAATGTCCGCTCGATCCCCTCCCGGCCCGAGGTCTGCAGCAACTGGCGGCCATCCACCTCGCACGGGTCCGTCCCGACATAGCCCAAAACGTGGGCCGCCAGCGCCTGGTTCGGATACACTCGCAACTGATCGTCCAGTTTCTCCGTATAGACCGCCGCCCGGCGCAGGTCGCGGTAAAAAGCGCGCTCGGCGCGAGGCAGTTTCTTCTCGTCCACCCCAAACGACAGGTTCGCCATCGCCGTCTGGATCTTCAGCCAAGTCTCCACCTGCACTTTGCGCTTGAGCACGACGTAATGGTTCGTCTTGATTTCACCCTCCGGGGTACGCAACAGGCGCGGCATCAGGCGCGGCATCAGCTCGCTTTCACTCACCTGCAGCAACGGGGCAAGCGCCCGCGCCACTTCTGCCTGGTGGTTGCCGATCAGGGCCGGGTCCGCGCAAACCGTTTTCACGAAAACACTCGTGGCCAGCAGGTTTCCCTTCACATCGAGGATGTCTCCCCGCCGAGGTTGGAGGAGATCTTCCCGGCGCGTGTTATCCCTCGCTCGGGCGCTGAATTCCTGGAAGCGCAGGATCTGCAAATCCACGAGCCGGTATCCCAGCCCGCCAAAGGCCGCCACCAGCAGGAATGCCAGCAGCACGAGCCTTCGATATTGCAGGTGCTTCGTCATACTAATCGTTCAGGTCCGCTCACTGCTTCGGTCGCTGCAAAGTCACCGGCCGCCCGCGGCGATCGGTTCCTCATCCGACGGCGTCACGGGCGGCGGTAAATTCTTGTTCAATTCATTGCGGTTGTTCTATGTTTGATCTGTCAAAGTTGCCTGCCGCCCGCGGCGATCGGTTCCTCATCCGATGGCGTCACGGGCGGCGGCAATAAATTTCTGCTCAAATCGCTTCACGTTTCCACGCCTTCAACCTTGCGGCTCCGTCGGTATCGCGCGGGGAGCGGCATATTGCCGTTCGCCCCGCAGTTGGGATAAATCCGGCGCCGGTTCATCCAGCCGCCAGACTTGGGTCTGCTGGGGCCGCGCCAGACCCAGCCCTAATTCCTGAATTCGCCTTTCGAGGTAGGTCGGCGAGCGCATCCATCCCAATTGTCTCCTGAGCTTCTCGCTTTGGTCCGCCAAGGCTGCCAGGTGAAGCTCGCGCGCTTTGATCTGCCGGCCCAGTTGGGAGATCTGGTCTTTCTGCCAGACATAGCCAACTCCCGAACCGCCGATCAGCAGGCAAAGCAGAAACGCCTTCAACGCCGGCCCGAACCGGATTGCCGCCGACTGATACTTTCGATTCCGTGCCATATCATCTACAGATAATTGCGCTTTCTACAGGACCGCTCGCCGGTCATTTCTCTCACACCACGCCTCACGCTTCCCGCATCTTCTCCATCACCCGCAACTGCGCGCTTCGGCTGCGCGGGTTCGCCGCCGTTTCCGCCTCGCTCGGCTGGATCGCCTTGCGCTGCACCCACTTCAGCTCGGGCGCGCGCGGTTCACGCAACTCCGGAACATCCATTCCTCCGCTGAATGTGTAATCCCGCGCCCGCGCGCGTCCGAAATCCTTCACGATCCGATCTTCCAGCGAATGAAACGTAATCACTGCCAGCCGTCCGCCCGGCTTTAGGATCGTCAGCGCTCCCGCCAGCCCTCGTTGCAAAGAACCAAGTTCATCATTCACTGCCATCCGCAGCGCCTGAAACACCCTCGTCGCCGGATGCGCCTTTCTGCCGTGACGCGGCGCCAACCGCTCAATCAGGTCCGCCAACTGCCGCGTCGTCTCAAACCGGCGGTGTTCCCGCTCTCGCCCCAGCGTCCGCGCAAATCGCCGCGCGTCCCGCTCGCCGCCCAGTTCCCAAAAGATCTTCGCCAACTCGTCCACGCTCGCCTCGTTGACCAGGCTGGCCGCCGTCGCCGCCTGCCGCTGGTCCATCCGCATGTCCAGCGGCCCGTCCTGCTGGAAGCTGAACCCGCGCCCGCCCTCGTCCAGTTGCGGCGAACTGACGCCTAAATCCAACAGCACCCCGTCGCAACTCGCCGCCGGCACCCAATCCGCCAACTCCGCATAGTTCCCCCGGCGAAGCTCAAATCGCCCCGAGAACTCCGCCAATCTGCGCTCGGCGGCTTCAATCGCCGCGCCATCGCGATCGCACCCAAACAACCGTCCGTTCGGCGAACTCGCGGCCAATATGGCTGCCGCATGTCCACCCCCACCGATGGTCCCGTCCGTGTAACGCCCGCCAGGTCCCGGTCGCAGTGCGGCCAGTACTTCCGCCAACATCACTGGTCTGTGCGTGTACTCTGGCACTTTTCATCGTTCGGCTAAGCCTTGCCGGTGCTGCCAACCCGCGCCGGGGCCTGCCCCTCCGGTCGTTCGAATAACCCGGCCTGCTCGCCGGTCTGCAAACCCCGCGTCGCCCTCGCCCGGGCGTCCGACCGCCTGGCCGGAACGATCTCCACATCCGCGTCGCTTAAGTCGTTTCGCACCACTTTAATCTTCTCCAGCGAAAGCTCCCCTTGCACCGCGGCTTTCGTGAACCGGGGAATACCCGTCTTTTCTTTTCGAGGTCGCCGACGCGGGAACAGCCCCCGTAATCTCGCTGTCCATCGGCTCAAGACCACGGCTGTCCTCAGACTCAAGGCCTTCGCAAAGCAGGGGCCGCCGGCGACTGCGGGCTCCGTCCGGTCCCCGGCACCCCGTTGAGGGGCGGGCGTCTGCTCTGCCCCCAAACTGGGCATGTCGCGCTGCTCCGCCGGAGCGCCCCCGGCTGCCTCGGCGTGATCTCCCGGCGACCCGGGCTCCGCGTGCCCCGTATCCGATTCGGTCCGGCTGGTGAATGGATTCTTCGCCGACCCAAACTGCGGCAACAACCGCTGGCTGGTCAGCCGGTAACGATGCTCATTAGCCTTCACATCCACCAAACTCTTGCCCGTGGTCAGTAATCGCAGCAGACTCATACATCATTCCATCATTCTAAATGCTTCCTGGGCCACGACTGCATCCGACGCCTGCACCTTCTCGTACCGCTCTGTGCTCCAGATCTCAAACCGGTCAAGCAATCCGACCAGCACAGCCTCCTCGCCAATCCCGGCTTTCTTTGCCATGTGCTCCGGCAGGCAAATCCGCCCGGACTTGTCCAGCGTCACCTGCGCCGATTCACTGCCGATGAACCGCTTCAAAACGACCTTGCCTGCGTCGCTGTTCGGCATCGCGTTCACATCCCGCATCAGCTTCGCCATCTGTTCCGGCATCAAAACGCGAAGGCACGCGCCCTCCTTCGCCTTGGGCCACAGAATGAGCGTCAACTCCGTACCCGGCTTGGCTGGCCGCCACCTCGCCGGAATCTGGATACGACGCTTCTCATCCACTCCATGCCGATAGAGCGAGTTGTAAACCGTCGTCTCAGTTGTCTCACTCGATTCCATTCTTATTCACAGCCTAACCACCAGACTCCCAAATGCCCCATAACGCCCCATTTCTACCCACTATGCCCCCTACCGTCAACTGGTTTCTGCGCGATTTATTCAAAAGTTATTCACAGCTTTTCCACCAGTGTGAATACGCAACCCACCCTCCGGTGTAAAGCCCCCGCACCCCTTCCAAGGCCGAAACCTATCCCGCCCCACAGCTTCGGCGTCTGTCCGCTCAAGCCGCGCCAGCCGCGTTGGCACATTTCTGTTCGGTCCCGGTGTCGAGGTTCCCCTGTTTTTCGCAGGTTTCTGCCCGTATGGGACTTGTCGCCTTGCCACAGTTGAGCGTTGGAATGATGCTCTCGCCGGATGCGAACCGCAGACTTTGACTTTGAGTTGCCACCGGAACTGATCGCCCAGGCGCCGGCGCCTGAGCGCGACCAGTCTCGTTTGCTGGTCTTGCATCGCCATTCCGGTCAGGTGGAACACCGCCGCTTTCGCGGCCTCCTCGCATACCTCCAACCCGGCGATCTCCTGGTGCTGAACAATTCGCGGGTAATCCCTGCCCGCCTCCGCGGCATGAACGCGCATACGGGCGGGCAGTTCGAAGTCCTCCTGCTCGAAGAGAACTCCCGCAACGATTGGTGGGCCATGCTGCGCCCTGCCAAACGCGCGCGCGTGGGAACGCAAATGGTCTTCCGGGACACGCGCGGCGAGCCAAGCGAGGTGCGGGCCACAGTGACCGAAACAAATGCCGAAGGCCATCGCCGCTTGACATTCACCGGCGCGCCTGACATCCTCAGCCTGCTCGATGTCCTCGGCGAGGTCCCGCTGCCTCCCTACATTTTTCGTTCGGACAACCGCCGGATGGAGCAGGATCGCCGGCGCTACCAAACAGTCTTCGCTCAGCGCGCCGGTTCGGTCGCGGCCCCAACCGCCGGTTTGCACTTCACCGAGTCGCTGCTGGCCGAAATCGCTGCGCGCGGCGTTGAGGTTTGCTTTCTCACCCTGCACGTGGGATTGGGAACCTTTGCGCCGGTCAAAGCCGAGACCATCGCGGCTCATATCATGCACGACGAGCGCTACGAACTGAGCCCGGAAACCGCGCGTGCGATCAACGCCGCCAAAGCCGCCGCCCGCCGGGTCATTGCGGTCGGCACCACCACGGTCCGCGTGCTGGAAAGCGTCGCCGCGCAACCCGCCCAATCCTCCGCCGCCCCCAGCCACGCCTCGCCAGCCACCCTCGTCCCCGGCGCCGGCAAGACCCGCATCTTCATCTATCCGCCCTGCGACTTCAGGATCGCCGACGCGCTCCTGACCAATTTCCACCTCCCCCGCTCGACGCTCTTAATGCTCGTGAGCGCCTTCGCCGCACCCAACAGCACCCGGGGCCGTGAGCTGATCTTATCGGCCTACGCCGAAGCCGTCCGTGAGAGCTACCGCTTCTTCAGCTACGGTGATGCGATGCTCATTCTATGAAGATAAGCCCTGCTAACCCTCATCCACCCGCTCCCCTGCCCTTCATCTTCATCAACATGGCGATGACCGCCGACGGCAAAATCGCCACCGCCAATCGCCGCGTCTCCTCTTTCGGCAGCAAACGGGACCAGGAGAACCTGCTCCGATTGCGCGCCACCGCCGACGCCGTCATGGCCGGGGCCCGCACGGTGGACTCCAACCCCGTCACGCTCGGCCCGGGCCCGGCGAAATACCGCCGCCTGCGCTTGCGGCGCGGCCTGGCCGAATTCAACCTGCGCGTCATCGTCAGCCGCTCCGGCACAGTGAATCCGAACGCCGCAGTCTTCCAGCGCCGCTTCTCCCCGATCATTATTCTCACCACGCGCCGCGCCAGCGCAGCCCGCCTCAAGCAGCTCAGCGCGCTTGCTACAGATGTCAAGATTTGTGGCGCCCGGGAGATTGACTTCCGCCGCGCCTTCCGCTGGCTGCGCCGCAAGTGGGGCGTCAAGCGCCTCCTCTGCGAAGGCGGCGGCGAGCTCAACGACGCTCTGTTCCGCGCCGGCCTGGTGAACGAACTGCACCTGACCGCCTGCCCGGCGATTGTTGGCGGACGATCCGCCCCCACGATTGCCGACGGCACTGGCGCCCCTGCCCTCGCGCGCGCGGCCCGGCTCGAACTCAAGTCCGCCCGCCGCCACGGCGACGAAATGTTCCTCGTTTATCGCGTGCCACCCCCCACCCGGTAACTCCACTCGCCCTTTGCCCTTTGCCATTTGCCATCGTCCATCGGCCCTTTGCCATCTGCCATCTGCCATCCGCCATCCTCCTTTGGCTCTCCAACCGTCTCGCTCGATGGCGCTTGCTCCCCCAACCCCAGCCGTGCAAAGCTCATGCACATGAAGCTGCCAATCCTGTCCTGTCTCATCGTGGTGCTGGCCCTGGCAGGGGCCGCGCCGGTGCAAAGCGCCCAGCGCACGGCCAGAACCAAACAAGCGCCCGCTCCGCAATACGTTCGCCTCGCCGACTGGGCCAAGGCCAATGGCTTTTCCATTCGGTGGCTCAAACCGGACGAAACGCTCCAACTGACCAGCCGCTCGTCGAAGCTTCTGCTCACGGTGGACTCCCGCGACGCCCAGCTCGACGGAGTACACGTCTGGCTCCTATTCCCAATCCTCCTGCGCGACGGTGCGCCCCGCCTGGCGCAGCTTGATGTGCAATCCACCCTCGGCCCCCTCCTCTCCCCTCCCAGGAACCGGCCAGGCGTCAAGGTCAAAACCGTATGCCTCGACCCCGGCCACGGCGGCAAAGACCCCGGCAACCAGGTCGGCTCGCACCAGGAAAAGAAATACACCCTGCTGCTCGCCCAGGCCGTGCGCAAACAACTGGCGCGGGTCGGGCTCAAGTCCGTCCTCACGCGCAGCAAAGATGCTTATGTGGAATTGCCCGACCGCCCGGCGCTAGCGAGGCGGCACCGCGCGGACCTCTTCCTCAGCCTGCACTTCAACGCCGCCGACGCGCGCCGGAGTTCCGTGGAGGGCGCCGAGGTATATTGCATGACGCCGGTGGGCGCCAGCTCCACCAACGCCCGCGGCGCAGGCGCCGATGCACCCCGCCACACTGGAAACCAGCACGACGAGGAGAACCTGTTCCTCGCCTACCAGATGCAGAAAGCCCTCACCCGCGATCTTGACGTCGAGGACCGCGGTGTGCGCCGCGCCCGCTTCGCCGTCCTGCGCGATGCCGCCATGCCCGCGGTGTTGATCGAAGCCGGCTTCATGTCGCATCCTCGCGAGGGTAAAAAGATCTTCACCTCAGCCTACCGTCAAAAGCTGGCTGAAACTATCGTCCGCGGCGTGCTGGCCTACAAAGCCGCCGTGGAACGGGGCACCTGACCCACAGCCATGAGCATCGTGACCAAACGCGGCGACCAGGGCAAAACGGCCCTGATGTACAACCGTCAAGTCTCCAAGTGCCATCCGCGCGTCGAGGCTTGCGGCACGGTGGACGAGCTCAACGCCGCCATCGGCCTCGCCCGCGCCACACTTCAGGACGACATACTCCGAGCCCGCCTGGAGACGATCCAGAAGGACCTGGTGCTCCTAATGGGCGAACTGGCCACCGCAGTCGAGGACTTGCCCCGTTACGTGAAGGATGGTTATTCGCTCGTCACCGCCTCGCAATTAACGACGCTGGAAACCTGGATCACCGACACGGAGACCGCGAAAGCCCCAGCCAACGGCTGGGCCATGCCGGGAACCAACCCCAGTTCAGCCGCTCTCGACCTTGCGCGCACAGTCTGCCGCCGCGCCGAACGGCGTGCCTGCGCCCTCCAGGAAACCAGCCAACTCGAAAACCCGGCAGTCGTCGTCTATCTCAATCGCCTCTCCGACCTCCTCTGGCTCCTCGCCCGCCAGTCAGAAACCTAGCCGGAACATCCAACATCGAACATCCAACATCCAGCATCCAATGGGGTCCAGTCCCGGCGTGCGCATTGGATGTTGGATGTTGGATGTTCGATGTTCGATGTTGGATCTTCCCCTTTCGGAGCATTCCCTGGCCCGAAGCTCATCCCCCTGCGAACCCCCAAGCAAGTAGCACCCAACCAATACTGGACCAGTGCGCCTAGCACCTCGTACAGACCTCAGCGAAAGGCCAGTTTCGCGCCAAAAACATTCGCAAGGAGAACTCCCGTCTTTTGAAGAGGGAACCTGTTGCTCCCACTTGGCCGCCATGGCCCAGAACCGGGAAATGAACCTGGCGATAGGCAGTGCCGGCAAAGGGGGGCCTTTTAGCGAGGTCTGAAGGAAGGCCGACAGCCGGCAACGGGATGGAAGCAGCACTGCACAAGTGCCCAGCAATCAAAGATTTGTGCAATCCAGAGGGAAAGTTGTGGAGACAGGCTGTTCTAGTAACCCCCCCGGATGTCCGATGCTCAGCCCCTCTGGGGTCTGTATTGCACTACGACCAGGTAGTAACCATGTAGTTACCATGTAGTCACCAGGTAGTGACCAGGTAGTAAGCTTACTACCTGGTGACTACCTGGTGACTACATGGTCACTACATGGTCACTACCTGGTCACAGTGGAATAGAGGGGCGCGTGCCAGTCAGGAGCGGCTGGGAAGAGGATGCCCCGAACCCCGTTCAAAAAACGGGCGACTGCTTGCGATTGCCCCTCCCGATCCCCAACGGAGATTGCCGATTAGGAGCGGTTACCCGTTACCAACCCCTGCTTCCCGCCAGTGGCCAAAGTCCAATTCGCAAGCTGTCTCCCGCTTTTTTGGGAGAAACCCGCGCACAGGCTTAACGGTTAGGGTCTGCTTCACGTGGAAAAGCGGGAGTTCTACTTGCGCATGTCTTTGGTGCGAACCTGGCTTTTTGCTGAGGTCTGCTCGTAGTACCTCAATAGCACCACGTTATGTACACCATTGTGGGTGGCTAGCAGTGCCGGAGGGGGGCTGGGATGGCCGGCCTGTGGAGGGCGATCCAGTCCACCACCTGATCGGCGGCGGCCTGGGCAGCGGTGCCGAGGACGTTGTGGTCGGCCTGCCAAAAGATCTTGTACTCGCGGAGGCTGCGGCAGTTCCGTTTGAGCCAGGGACGCACGCAGAACCAGGGCACGATCGGGTCCAGGATGCCGCTCATGGCATAGACCGGCAGCCGGACCTCGCGGGCGGTGGGGCGCGGGTCGCTTTTCCCGATAAGGCGCAGCCGATGCACAGCCGCCTGGCGGTCGAGTTCCGTGCGGCGCGCGATGAACTCATCGAGGGTGGCGAGGGTCTCCGGCGAGCGCCGGTAGCGATATCGCGCCACCTTGGCATAGCCGAAGATAATACGCGTCAGCAGCGACAGCGGCACCCCGCCCGCGAGACGTTCCGCCAGGCGCACTCCCCAGCGCATCGGGTGCCGGACAAACCCGCCCGCCAGGATCACGCCCTCGACCTGTAATCGCTCCCGGGCGACGAGGCTCCAAAGCACCTGGGAGCCGTAAGACTCGCCCAGCAACCAGCCTCTCGTGATCCCCTGCCCGTCAAGCGCTCTCTCGATTGCCTCAGCGTATTCGTCCAGCGACCACGTCAGCGTGCGCGGGTAGGTGAGCTCCACGAACCGCACCCGGCCGCCGAGCGCGCGGCGAAAGCTCCCTACCAGCGTCCAATCGCCGTGCAGGCCCGGCAAATAGACGAGCGTCGGCCGTGACTCGTCGCCATAAACGCGCATTAGCAGTTTCTCTGTCATCCCAGTGATCTCCGAGCCATAAGACACGCCAGCCCGCCGTTTCGTTCGGGAACAATGGCAGCCCGAGCGGGTTCGCCTTTACCATGACTGTGTTCTATGTCAAGATTGGGCCATGAGCACTGACTGGTGTCGCCTCGCGGGTTTCCTTCTCTGTTGCGCGCTGGCTCCCCGGCTTTGGGCTGGAGGCAGCGGCTTGAATGTCGTGGTCGTGGTCAACCAAGCCAGCACCAACTCCGTCGCATTGGGCAACTACTACTGCGAGAAACGCCAGGTCCCGCCGCAAAACGTGCTGCGCACCAGTTGGACCGGCGGCAAGGTCTCCTGGCTGAAAACCGACTTCGAGTCGGTCATTCTGAACCCCTTGCTCGCGATGCTCTCCGTACGGCAGTTGACCAATCAAATTGATGACGTGCTCCTGTCCATGGATTTTCCCTACCGCGTCGAAAACGGCGGCGACCAGACCACCAGCGGCGTCAACAGCACGACCTCCACGCTATTCTACGGCTTCAAGCCCGACTACCCGCCAGCCGTTACTCCCGTCTCCTGTTCGCTGCCCGCCGCCAGCTCCAGTGCCTACGCCGGCACCGAAGCCATGTTCCGCTCCGTCGCGCCGGGCAGCAGCCCGACGAACTTCCTCACCGTCATGTTGACCTCGAGCAATCTCGCCCAGGCCAAGCTGGTCATAGATCGCGCCGTGGCCTGCGACGGCACTTTCCCCACGCAAACCGTCTATCTCGCGAAGACCTCGGATGTGTTCCGCAACATCCGCTACGCGCTATTCGCCAATGCCATCTTCAACACCCGCCTCAGGGGCAACTACTCGTTGCAGCGGACCAACGCCAACCCGAATTACTACTTGGGCCAGATCTTGGGCCTCCAAACCGGTTGGGGCGGCTCGTCCCTCCTCGGGAACACTACATTTATCCCCGGCGCCCTGGCCGATAACCTGACCTCGTATGGCGGGAAAATCTTCGAGAACGGCGGCCAGTACAACATCCTTGGGCTGCTGGACGCCGGCGCCGCGGGCTGCTATGGCACGGTCATCGAGCCATGCGCTTATCTCGCGAAGTTCCCCTCTCCGCAGGATTACTTCTACCAGGCCCGCGGCTTCACCATGGCCGAATGCTATTACCAAAGCATCACCAACCCCTACCAGGGCCTGCTGTTGGGCGAGCCCTTGGCGGCCCCTTTCGCCGTCTTCCCCACCGGCGACTGGGCCAGCCTGCCCGCCGACGCCTTGTTGAGCGGTACGACCAACCTGTCGCTCCACTTCACTGCCGCCGACGCGGATCATCCGCTCCAGCAAGTGGACCTCTTCGTGGACGGCACCTTCGCCCAAACGCTCACCAACCTGCCGCCCACCCGCAACAACACGCTGACGGTAACGATCCGTGGCCGCCAGATGAACTACACCGTGCCCGTAAACGCCACCGTTCAAACGGTTGCCTCCGGCGTAGCCTCTCTCCTCAACACGCCCAGCAACCTCAACAACACCAAGGTCCATGCCTTCCCTTACGGCGACCGCATCGAGTTGCGATCCACCGATCTCTCCCAACCGGGCGGACAGGTCTCGGTTTCGGCGAGCAGCGCCGCCGGCACTGCATCCTCTCTCACCACGTTCGTCGCCGCCAGCCGGGCCAGTTGCCTGGATACCATTGCCTCCGGCGTCCGCACCTTCACCCTCTTCAACTCGCCTGCCGTCGGCAGTTACCTCCAACTCTCGGTCACCATGACCAACGGCGTAGTAGTGAAAGTCGCCGTGACCAATACCGTCAGCGGGGCGACCGTTTCCGGGCTCGCGCAAAACCTGGTAAACCTGATCAACGCCACGCCCGCCTTGCAGGGAAGCGACGGCGTCACGGCGGAGGACTTGCTGAACTACGATGCCAACACACCACCTGCGGCTCAATTCAACCTCGTGCCCCGGTCCGCAGGCTGGGCCGCCGCGCAGCTCCAGGCCACGCTCTCCGGATCGTCGGTCTTCACCATCCAGCCCCCCAGCGCCCAGAAGCTCGATCAGAACCTGCCCGACCTCGAACCGCGCGATCACCTCTACCTCACCGCCGGGCTGACCAACCTGCCGCTCACCTTCGCCTTCAACACGACGACCCAACCCGATGGCTACCACGAACTGACCGCCGTCGTCTATGAAGGCAGCCACGTCCGCACGCAAAAGCGCGTCGCGCAAACCGTCCTCATTCAGAACACCCCCCTCGCGGCCAACTTCACCACGCTGTTGGGCCCCACCAACATCGCGCTCGAAGCGACCCTCCAGTTCTCCGTCGTCGCCAACACAAACAGCATCAGCAGAATCGAGCTCTTCAGCACCGGCGGCTCCCTGACGAACGTCGTCAACCAATCCAGCGCAGTGTTCTCCATCGCCGGCCCCACACTCGGCCTCGGCCTGCACCCCTTCTACGCCATCGTCACCGCCACCGACGGCACCCAGTATCGCACCGAAACCAAGTGGCTCCGCCTGGTCGGCCCCGACTCCCCCTTCCCCGTCGCACTCACCACGCCGCCGCCCACGCTCAGTTGGCCCGCCACCGCCGGCCGACCTACGACATCCTGACCGCCACCAACCCCGCCACCCCCTTCCAGCCCGCCGTCAGCGTCACCGCTTCGAACTCCCCCGCCCGATGGACCGACACCAACGCCGCCGCCGCGAAGCGCTTCTACCGCGTGCGCACGTCCCAGTGAAATCGGCCTTGAGTCTGCGTACATGCGCCGCGCGCGGCCAGCATTGTAAATCTCCTCCTTACGCCTTCACCGAACATGGGGCTTGCCATGGGCTGCCCTAATGGGTGATCCCTCCCAATCGGGAGTTAAATAAAGCTTGTAAAGCAGTGCGGTGGACATAAGATTCGGGAAAGACGACCCGCATTGGCGGCGGATCGGAAGGTATATGGGAAATGTCCAACGAAGTCGCTTCTGGTGCCAAGATGCTGTTACTGACCGCCAGGGCCTTTGGAGCAATGGTCTTATGAAATCCTATTCACTCTCTCGCGGCGGCTGCGTCAAGTTGCTTGCCGCTTTGTTCTGGTTCTGTTCCACGGTGATGGCCCTGCATGCCGACGGAATCGTCACCAACGGATACATCACCGCCGTGCTCCGCAGCGAAGGCGCGTCTGCGCCAACGCCACCGCCGCCAGTCGGGTCCACCGTGGTGGGAACCAACTACGTGATCATGACGGTGGCCGATGGGGATCCTGCGAATTGGCAGAATGCGCAGCAGGTGGCAAACGACGCGGTCTTCCTTTCACTGATGCCCCTCTATTGCACCTTGCCAATGACCGCCAGCAACGGCGTCACACGTCGGGTCCAGTGGAACATCATCACCTACGACACGAACGGCAATCCACGCACCTCCGGCTGCGCCGCCAGCGGATGCCAATATCGTTCCTGTGCGGGCTTCGAATCCGGGCCGCCCGAGATCCTGACTCAGCCCTCCGATCAGTGGGTTAACTCCGGGCAAACGGCCACGTTCAGCGTGGAGGTTTCCGGGGAGGCGCCGCTGTATTACCAATGGATGTTCAACGAGACCACTATCCTGGCCGGAGCGACCAACGCAACGCTGGCGCTGGCCAATGCCGGCACCAACCAGGCCGGCACTTACATGGTCATCATCTACAACACCCTCGGCGGCACCAACAGTCGGGTCGCCACGTTGACAGTGGATTCCGGCCCGGCAGCCACCAACGGCTACATCACGGCGGTGCTGCGCAGCGAGTGCGCGAGTTCGCCAACGCCACCACCACCCATCGGCGCCTTGCGAGTGGGCACGAACTACGTCATCATGACGGTGGCCGACGCCGACCCGCAGGACTGGCAAAACGCGCAGCAGGTGGCAACGGATGGAGTCTTCTCGTCTCTGATGCCCCTCTATTGCACCTTGCCAATGACCGCGAGCAACTGCGTCACGCGCAGTGTCCAGTGGAACATCATTACCTACGACGTGAACGGCAACCCCGTTATCTCCGGCGGCCCCGCTAGCGGAGCCCAATATCATTCGTGTGCGGGCTTCGAATCCGGCCCCCCCATTATCCTGGTTCAGCCCTCTGATCGGTGGGTCAACTCCGGCCAAACCGCCACGTTCAGGGTGGATGTTTCCGGGGCTGCGCCGCTGTACTACCAATGGATGTTCAACGAGACTACTGTCCTGGACGGAGCGACCAACTCGACGCTGGTGCTGCCCGATGCCCGCACCAACCAGACCGGCACTTACATGGTCATCATCTCCAACACCCTCGGCACCACCAACAGTCGCGCCGCCACATTGACAGTCAATCCCGGTGCGGCCGCCACCAACGGCTACATCACGGCGGTGCTGCGTAGCGGATGCGCGAATGCACCAACGCCACCGCCGCCAGTCGGCACCATCCGCGTGGGAACGAACTACGTTATGGTAACTGTAGCCGACGCCGACCCGGCGAATTGGCAGACGGCGCAGCGGGTGGCGACCGATGAGATCTTCTCTTTTCTGATGCCGCTCTATTGCGCTCTGCCCCGAACCGGCAGCAACTGCATCACGGGCCAGGTCCAATGGAACATCATTACCTATGACGTGAACGGCAATCCGCGTATCTCCGGTTGCGCCGCCAGCGGATGCCAGTCTCATGCGTGCGTGGGTGGGGCAACGCAGACGCTCCCAGCCGGCTTGAACATCTCGCCAGGGAGCGCCGATGTCGGACTGTCCTGGTCAACCATGGCCTCGGATTTCGTCCTGGAGCAAAGCACGAACATGATTGATTGGTACCCGGCAACCTGGCCGGCGGCCACGAACTTCGATACGATCTCGGTGCAAATGCCCCTTCAAGGCAGCGGCCACTTCTTTCGCCTTCGTCAGAAGTAATCCTCACGGTGGGAACAAGCTCGTTGCTGAGCACCGCAGGCTACCGCCCCGCGAGTTATCTGCGGGAGGTTGGTCGGCATGAGCGTGAACTCCTCCGGCACCGTCACGCTGAAACGCACCCCGACTCATTCGCCGTCGGCGTCGGTCACGGTGAGGACCAGGTCGGTTGTGCCGGACTGGTACCGGGCCGGTTTGATTTGGAGCGAGCCGCCCGTGCCGTTTAGGCTGACGACCACGTTGGTCGCGGGCACTGGACGTTACCGCAGCGCGCGGACGCGCCAGAAATTGTTACTGGGTGGGTTGGGTGCATTGGTAAACACCAACATGCCGTAAAAGTTGGCTGGGTTCGTGGACTGCGGCACCCAGTCTGGCTGGGACAGGCTGAAGGACCGGTCCAGCGCGTAGTTGGTTCCGGCGATGCCTACGAAGGCTAATCGCACGTCCCCGCCAGCCAGCCGTTGACAAGCGATCCGGTTGTAAGGGGCCAGAATCTGCTCGGTCCGGTTGGTGGTATGATTGGGGTCGAAACCGTAGGTGCCATCTCCTAATTGGCCATAAGCGTTGGCCCCCATCCCCCATAGACTGCCGTCGCTCTTGAGAAAAAGAGCGTGCTCCTCCCCTGCGGCCATCGCCACAACACCGCTCGCTACAAGCTGCTTGGGACGGTTGGTGGGGTTGTAGGTGCCGTCGCCCAATTCACCGTGATAATTGCCGCCCATTCCCCACAAACTGCTGTCGGTCTTGAGAAACAAGCTGTATTGCCGCCGGCCGCAACGGCCTTGACCCCGCTCGCCACGACCTGTTGCGGGCGATTGGTTTGGTAGTAGCTGCCGCCGGTGCCCAATTGGCCCGCAAAATTATCGCCCATCGCCCAGAGGCTGCCGTCATCCTTGACAAACAGGCTGAAGTCATCGCCCGCGGCGATGGCGGTGACCCCGCTGACCACGATCTGTTCCGGGGTGTTGGTGCGGCCATATCCGTTGCCGTCGCCCAACTCCCCTTGCGAGCTGTTACCCATACCCCACAGGCTGCCATCCTCCTTCAGAAACAGACTGAAGTCCTGCCCCGTAGCTATGGCCTTGACGCCGCTGGCCACAATCTGCTCAGGCAAGTTGGTTTGGATCAAGCTAGTGCCGTCACCCAATTGCCCAAAGAAGTTATGTCCCATGCCCCACAGGCTGCCGTTACTCTTGATAAACAGGCTGTGGTGAAACCTGGCGGCAACCGTGGTCACACCGCCAGCCACAATCTGTTCGGGGTTGGTGTAGTAGCCATTGGTACTGGCCGTTGCCCAACTGGCCATTGTTGCCAATGCCCGAAGCCCATAAGCTGCCGTCGGTTTTCAGCAAGAGGTTGAAGCTGGCCCCTGCCGCAACTGCCGCTACTCCGCAGATCGCAGCCTTCCTGGGGCGGTTGGTGGTAGTATTACCCGTCTCGCCGCACAAGCCGCTGTTGCCGCCCATGGTCCAAACGCTGCCGTCGCTCTTCAGGAACACGCTGTGGTAATAGGCTGCGGCAACCCCGGTTACAGGCTGTCCCCGGATGCTGAAAGCCAGCAACAGCACCGCACCGGTCAGGCCGGCCCAAGTCAGGCTGCGTCGCTTGTTTATGGGCGTGGCGCTCCCTTCTGGCTCGAACAGATTATGCATGTGATTCTCATTCCGATTAGCCGCCTCACTCAACCCGATGGGATTCTATACTTCATGACATCCTCAGAGTCTAACCTGCCCTCCTGGCCCCCCGCCGGCCGTCAACACTGTCCTTGATGCGTTTGATGTGGCCGCGGCCCATGCCCTTGACTTCGCAGCCCAGTTCCAGGTAGCGGCGAATCTTGTCGTCGTCGAGGACGCAGAAGCAGTCCACGACGGCAAAGGGCTGGCCCGCGCTCTTCACCACCTTGGCCGGGTCGAGCTTCAGATACTCATCATGGCGCACCGCCGAGAACCAGGGCGTCTATGCCCTTGAGCGCCGCCCAGAGGTCCTTTTCGATGCGCAGATGCTTTAAGGGTTCCTGGCGATGGAAGAAGCGAGCCCAGCTATAGCCGGTGCGCGGATAGGTGTCCTGCGCCTCGAATTCCCACCAGTGGTCGAGGTAAGGGTCATGCACTTTGACATCCGCGCCCATCTCGGTGAGTTTGCGGACGATCATCTCGGAGCCGCTGTAGCGGGTGTCGCCCACGTCCTCGCGGTAGGCGGCCCCCAGCAGGAGAACTCCGGCGGCGGCGATCGGTTTGCCCATGTTGCGCAGGGCGTCGCGCACGAGCTGGGGCGCGTGCAGCGAGCGGGAGTCGTTGATGTCGATGGCCAGCGGGGTGATCTTGAAGATGTCATCGTCGAAGCCAAAGATGTGACGGTAAGCCCAGACGCCCAGCCCGCCGTCCTTGGGCAGGCAATACCCGCCGATGCCCGGCCCCGGAAAGATGATGTTCGAGTGGGTGGGGCGCACTTTGATCGCTTCAATCACCTTCTTCAAGTCCACGCCGTTGCGCTCGGCGAAGAGCGACCACTCATCCAGAAAGGCCAGGATGGTGGCGCGGTAGCTGTTCTCGATGATCTTGGCGGTCTCGGATTCGATCGGGCGATCCAGGACGGTCAGCGGGATATTTATCCGTGTGAAGCACCTCGTTGAGGAACTTGGCGACGCGTTTGCGGGCAGTCTGAGTTGACGCCGCTGCAGACGCGCCAGAAGTCGCGGATGGAAGCGACGTAATTCCGCCCCGGCATGACGCGTTCGTAGCTGTGGGCCAGCAACGGCTCGGAATGAATGCCCCGCTTCTTGAAGATCTTCTTCATGATCGGGTAGGCAATCTGCTCGGTGGTCCCCGGGGCGACGGTCGTCTCGATCAGCACCAGCGCGGTCGGCGGAATGTTCTCCGCAATCGTCGCCATGGAGGCTTCGAGCGCCGCCATGTCGGCGGCCCCGGTGCGCACGTTGCCCAGCGATTCCTTGAGGTAGTCGCACTGCACGTCCACCACCACCACGTCCGCCAGTTTCAGCGCTTCCTCGGTATAGGTGGCGACCAGCGTTTGCTTCTCATTGACGCACCGGGCGATGAGTTGCTCGACTTCCGGGTCCTCGGCCTTGACGGGCGACACGCCGCGGTTGAGCAGCCGGATCTTCCAGAAGCTGCGCGTGCTGGGGCGCTGCACGCCGATGACGAATTTGGTCGAGCGGCCCTTCTTGTCCATCGGAGTCGGCGACCACGGCAGCCATGACCGCGCCGACGAAGCCGAGGCCAACGACTATGACGATTTCCTTGCCGGCTTCGCGTTGCTTGGCCGCGAGCGTCTTGCAGCCGGGCGAATTCCGCCTGGTATTCCTCGGGCGTTGGCAATGGAAATTGCTCCCCGGTGGGGCTGATGGAGACTGGGTTCTTTTGCATAGTTGGCGATTCCTTAAACAGAGTTCTTCCTGGGGGATTTGTGTCAGACCACAGGTCCCGTTGCAATGCCAAACTATGTCAAACTATGTCCGCACGTGGAGAATTGGGTTTGCATAAGCAGTATCGGAACAAGTTGTCCGCCGGCAGGAAGAGGCTGTGGGCCCCGGTCGCAGCCCATCAACCCCCTCCCGCACTGTTACACAGGATGAGCGGGAACGTTGCTCATCGCATCACCTCCGGTTATTGGGCAGGCGGCGGGCCGGCGTCATCCGGACCGCCGGGGCTGTCTTCACCCGGAGGGCCTCCCGGGCCGCCGGGGCCGCCGGGGCCGCCGGGGCCTTTGGGGCGCAGCTCGTCTCGGGTCAGTGTGCCGTCACCGTTGGCGTCGAGCTTGAGGAGCGCGGCGCTGGCGTTAGCAATCTCGGTGGCGTCAAGCTCGCCATCCTTGTTGGCATCCAATGCGGCAATGAGCGGCGGCACGGGATGTCTGGCGCCCGGAGGCGGTCTGAGCCTGGACTGGTTGGTTTCCCCCGGCGGCGGCGGCCTGAGTTCATCAGCGGTGAGCTTGCCATCACCGTTCTGGTCGAGCGTCTTGAGGGCCGTGCTGGCGCTGGCGATCTCGGTGGCGTCGAGTTCACCATCTTTGTTCGCGTCGAGCGCGATCATGAGCGGCCCTACGGGAGGTTGTCCACGGCCAGGCGGGCCACCGAACCCGCGACCGGGCGGACCGCCGGGGCCGCCGGGTTGATCCTGGGCGAGGAGCGCGAATGTGCCCAGCCCAAGGCTGAGCGCGACGAGTGTTGCGAGTTTCATTTTCATTGCTGTCTGTCCTTTCTTGTGTGGCAGCCGCACGGCCTGGCCGTGCCGCGCGGCGGCGATGGATTGCGTGTTAGCGTTGCCGGCCAGCGTCGCCTTCAGCCTGAGGGCGGCTGAGACAGGACTGCGCGGCGCCGGCTTCGGGTGCATTGTTGCCGTGGCCGACGCTTTGAACACAGTCCTGTTTCTCATGCCGGCACCCTAACCCAGGCCACCTTAAGAGAACGTGAAGGCTGCAAATTTGGGATTGTCCCCGCGAACAAAGGCGGCAAACTGGGCGCTTAATAGCTATGTCTAAACATATCCTGCCTCCTGTGTCGGGCATCTCCCGCCGCCAGTTCCTCTACTACTCGGCCCTGGCTGCCGGCGCCACGGCTTTCCACACCTACGGCCAATCGCAGCCGCGCCGGCTCAGCGCCAACGACAAGCTGAACATCGGCGTAGTTGGCGTCACCGGCAAAGGAGGCAGCGACACGACGTGCTGCGCCACCGAAAACATCATCGCCCTGTGCGATGTGGACGAGCGGGCAGCCGCCGGCCCGCGCCGGAAGTATCCAAATGCCAAATTCTATAACGACTTCCGGAAGATGCTGGAGCAGGAGAAGTCGCTCGACGCGGTGATTGTAGCGACGCCTGACCATGTTCACGCCGCAGTCGCCAGCATGGCCATCCGGATGGGCAAACACGTTTATTGCCAGAAGCCGCTGACACAGACGATCTACGAGGCCCGGCTGTTGCGCCAGCTTGCCCGGGAACACAAGGTGGCCACCCAGATGGGCAACCAGGGCAGCGCCGAGGATGGCTTGCGGCGCGCAGTGGAGGTCGTTCAGGCCGGCTTCATCGGGCCGGTCCGGCAAGTGCATGTGTGGAGCAACCGGCCGATCTGGCCTCAGGGCATGGACCGGCCCGCTGGGGAAGACCCGGTTCCCGCCACGCTGGATTGGGACCTTTGGCTCGGCCCGGCGCCCTGGCGCCCGTTCAAGGGCGCGCCGGTTGAAGCCGCGTCGGAGAACCAGGGCAGGAGCAAGAAGAGAGGCCGTCCCGGCCGGGGCATCTATGAGCCGTTTAACTGGCGCGGTTGGCAGGATTTCGGCACCGGCGCGTTGGGCGACATGGCTTGCCACACGGCGAACATGCCCTTCCGCGCGCTCAAGCTCGGTTACCCCGTGGAAGTGGAAGCCCACTCTTCGGCCATCAATAAGGAAACCTATCCGCTCAAGTCCACGATTCGCTTCCAGTTCCCCGCCCGCGAGGGGCAGCCGCCCGTAACCTTCTGGTGGTACGATGGGGGCAATCCCCTGCCCGACAATCCTTACCGCCATGACGGTAGCAACAAGCCGCCCAAAGAGGTCACCGCTGACGTGCAGGAACTTCTGGATACCGTCCCACACAGCGGCTGCCTGTTGATCGGTGACAAGGGCACGCTCTTCTCGCCCGACGATTACGGCGCGCGATTCTTCGTCAAGCTCAAGGACGAGAAGGAATTCATTGATGGGAAGAATCACGAGGGCATAAACGCCATCCCGCAGACCATTCCCCGCAACACGTTCCCGGGCACTGGGGGAGACATGCGCCATCACCAGGAATGGATTTCGGCCTGCAAAGGTGGGAAGCCCGGCTACTCGAACTTCGAGATCGCCGCCTATCTCACCGAGATCATCCTGCTCGGCTGCGTGGCCTTGCGCGTAGGCCGGAAGCTGGAATGGGACGGGCCAAAGATGCTGGCCACCAACGCCCCCGAAGCTGCCGGCATCGTCCACCGTGTGCCACGGAAAGGGTGGGAGCTGTAGCTGTCCACGAGCTAAGCACTTCAACCGCAGTAGCTTACGCTGGGATACAGCTTCTCGGCTGTTTTCGGTGGAATGGCCGATGTGTTCAGCGGAGTGCGCCCGTCCCGGCTGCTCCTTACACGGATTTTAATTGTCTCGAATACCATCTGGATCAGAGAGACCAATTCCCCCTCACCCTACCCTCTCCCCAAGGAGAGGGAACCCGGGGCTGCAGCGCTCGAAATGTCCGAGCGCTTCAGGTTGGCCGATCGTCTGGCGAGGGGGCTCCCTCTCCTTGGGGGAGAGGGTAGGGTGAGGGGGAACGGGCTTGGCAATCCACAGGACCTATACCAGAGATACAGATCCGTGTAAGGAGCAGCGTCCCCGGGCGCAGCAACAACCGGATGCTCCAGCGCACCTAAAGTCCTTGTGCCGTGCCTGAATTCCACATTGCTGTGCCCCGAGACGGGCGCTCCGCTAAACCGATGCGAATGGGGTGTTAGGCAGGGGCCACAGCTCCGGGAGGAGCGCCATGTCTATAGCATAAACCGCCCCTGCGCCCTCCAAGCTGCGTCAGGAGCGGCATGGAGATGGGCGCCACCTACACGGGCGTGGCCACGCGTTAAGCTCGACACATGCCGCTCCTGACGGAGCTTGGAGGGCCTTCTGGGGCGGGTCTCCTATAAACATGGCGCTCCTAACGGAGCTTTCTTGAAGGGGGAGAAGGTATCACTGCATTTGGTATCACTGCATTTGCGAGTGTGATAAACATGGCGCTCCTAACGGAGCTTTCCCGAAGCTCAATCCCACTCAGAATAGCTAAGAACCGTTTTGGGAGTCATGGCCCGGCTCGCCCCGGCCGCACGCCGATACCCTCGTTCCCGCTCAGTCCCCCCTCCATAGTCACCCCGTCACCACCACGCCGTCACCTCGTAACCACACCGTCACCTCGCCGTTACCTCACCGTCGTACCTCTGCAAACTTTGCAGAGGTACGACGGTGAGGTAACGGCGAGGTGACGGTGTGGTTACGGCGTGGTTCCGGTGGGAGGCGCAGGGCGGGCCTCCAGCATTTGGGCTAATTCGCGGTGATTGATTTTGCCCGAGCCGAGCCGGGGGAGGTCGTGCAGCACTTTGATTTCGCGCGGCACGGCGAGATTGCTCAGGCCGTGGGTCTGGATGGCGGCACGGATTTCTTCCAGCTTCAGCTTTGGCTCATTGGTCACCACGATCAGCTTTTCGCCTTTGGCCATGTCCGGTCGCGTGACAACCGCCGCGGCGAACCTGGGCCCGTAATGTGCGAACGCGTTGGCCAAGGCTTCCTCGACCGCCGCCAGGCTGACCATTTCGCCGCTGACTTTCGCGAAGCGCTTGAGCCGGCCCAGGATGAAGATGAAGCCGTCTGCGTCCACTCTGGCGATGTCGCCGGTATCGTACCAGCCCCCGAGCGCCTGGAACTTGGCATTCGCTTCCGGATTGAGGTAGCCCCGCATGATATTGGGTCCGCGCACGAACAGGCGGCCCCCTTCAGCGATGCCCTCGACGGGCTCGAGCCGGTATTCAATCCCCGGCAGGAACAGCCCCGCCGAGCCGTGGCGCGGGCGCATGGGCAGGTTGGCGCTCAGGCAAGGGCTGCATTCGGTGGCGCCGTAGCCTTCCAGAATCCGCACGCCGAACTTGCGCATCCACAGGGCGGCTGTGGCGTCCTGCACCTTTTCCGCGCCGGCGAACAGGTAACGCAAGGAACGGAAATCGTAGGGGTGGGCCTTGCGGGCGTAGCCGTTGAGAAAGGTGTTGGTGCCAAAGAAGATCGTGCAGTCCAGGTTGTAAAAGGCGGACGGCACGACGCGGTAATGCAACGGGGACGGGTAAAGGAGGACAAACGAGCCGCTGACCAGCGGGAGCAATAGACCGACGGTCAGGCCGAAGCTGTGGAACAACGGCAGGGCGTTGAAGAAGCGGTCGGTGTCCATCAGGTCAATGACTGAGAGCATCTGGCGGATGTTGGCCAGCAGGTTGCGGTGGGTAAGTTCAACGCCCTTGGGCTCACCCTCGGAGCCGCTGGTAAAGAGGATGACGGCCGGCGAGTCGGGCGAGCGTCGAGGGGCGAGGTTCGAGGGACCGAGCTTCACGGACTGACGAAGGAGGGCGTGGAAACGCTGGGAACGAGTGATCCGGCTGCGCACGTCTTCGAGGAAGAGCAGCTCGATTCCAACATCGGTAAAGCTTGCCGGGTCGAGCTTGATACGTTGCAGGAAGGTGTTCGAGGTGATCACTTGCCTTAGGCCGGCCAGTTTCGCGCAGGCCAGGAGGCTGGCCGGGCCGATGGAGTAGTTCAGGATGGCGGGCACTTTGCCTGCCATCCACAGGCTCAAGGTCGCAACTGGCAAGGCATTGACGTTAGGGAGCAGCACGCCGACGCGGGACTCGGCACCGCTCAGTAGCTTTTGCCATTCGTCGGCCAGCAGAGTCGCGCCCACCCACAGGCGGCGATAGGTGAGCTTTTGCAGGCTCACGTCCTGCACGATCACCTGCCCCGCCCGCCGGCGCGCGGTCTCCAGGATGGCTTCCGGCAGCGTGGCGGGGCTAAACTGCATCTCAGTCTCGAATTGTTGCCCGACCATCTGGTCGCGCAACCAGTCGGTGAGCCGGCCCCGCGCCGCGGTGGCGCTGACGTGTTCGAGAGAGGGCGGAGTCAGCACTGCGCTGAAGTGAACGGACAGCCGTGGGAACCATCGCGTCCGGCCTGGAGTCCGGGAGAACGGCAGCCGCTGGGCACCCCGGATGTAGGCGGTGATGACCTTCGGGCGGGTCTTGAAGATGAGGAAGCCGGTGCCGTCGAAAAGCTTCATTAACGAACCGGTGCAGGAAAGGCGGCCTTCCGGGAACAGGACCAGGCGGCCGCCCTTGCGCAGATACTCCGCCATGTGTTTGACGGCGAAAGGAGAATTCATGTCCACCGGGAAGGTGCGCCGGTTGACCATGATACGCTTGTGGACCCAACTGATATCCGCCGTCTCGCTGGAGGTGACAAAGCGCCAGTCGTTATCGAGGCAGACGCCGATCAGCAGCCAATCCCACCACGAGACGTGGTTCGGCAGCAGCAGCACCGGGCCAGGCGTGTCGAGCACGGCGGCGTTAAACGAGTCGAAGCGGTAGAGGAGGCGAAACAGCCAGCGAAGGAGAGTTCTCATGAGACTGGCAGGACGAGTTTGTTATGTCGGGCCGGGTGCAGAAAGGAGAGTTGGTTCCCCCTCACCCCTACCCTCTCCCTCAGGGAGAGGGAGCCATGCAGGCCGTCTATAAAACATACCAGGCGCTCCACCCTCGCCGAAAAACAGCCGGTGATTCTCCCTCTCCCTGAGGGAGAGGGCAGGGGTGAGGGGGAATGGTGCCACTATTCTCAGCCACCGGTGTCTCGGTCGCAGACTCTCGGCCCGCGAGCACTCCAGATGACTGGGTATGCACTTTCCTCCCACCCGCCGAACGGCCAGACCTGTGAGCGAGGGAGAAGACGATCAGGACCGCAGTCACGCCAACTGCGAAACGGCGCCAGCCACCGATCCAGCGGCCGGCTGCCTTGGCCCCGCATTTCGAGCGTCGTGGTCAGGATCGCCCCGTCGCCGGGGCAAGGAGCCGTGGCCGTGACCTGGCCGGCGCGGTCAACCGACTGCGAAATGCCCGAGCTGGCAAGGCGGAAGATTGGCAGACCGTATTCGGCAGCCCGGACCGGCGCGATGCGGGTATGCAGTTCATGCTGGGCGACGCCCCAATCCACCATGTCCATGGTGGGAACAATAATCGCCTCGGCGCCGAGCTTCACGAGCCGGTCAGTCACCCGCGTATAGCTCAGGTCATAGCAGATGCAAATGCCGATCTTGCCCCAGGGCGAGTTCCACACCTGTCTGCTCCGCTGCCGGCAGCCCGTCTTTGAAGAACTGGATGGGCACGGCTTTCACCTGCCGGAACACGATGCGCCCGTCCGGCCCGACCACGAAGGCAGTATTGTAGAAGTTGCCGCCCGGCGCCGGGTCCTTGCCGCCGACGATAAGGTAACGCTTGTTCTCTCGGCACCAGGCCGCGACCGACTTCGGCACCGGCCCGTCAAAGGTGTATTCGCTGAGCACTATCAACTGCGTTTCCGGGTGCAGGCGGATGAGGTCCTTCAAACGGAGCAGCACCTCGTTTTCTGAGGGGAATTCCATCTGCACGCCGGCCACCCGAACGCTGCCTTGGGAGCGAACCGGCGGCGTGTGGCCGCTGAACATCCCCATTAGGCCAATAGCGCCGGTGCCCACTGCCAGGAGCGCAAGCGACCGCCCCCGGGCCTCCTGCCGGAGAAAGGCGACCCATCCTCCGGAGCGCGAGCCGTCTCCGGCTCGCCGCAGCCGCCCATGCCAACGGACGCTCCCTGATCCGGCTTGCTCCTCCCCGCCTCGAACGCGCTGCGAGCCGGAGACGGCTCGCGCTCCGGGCTCGGCTTCCCGGTGCGCCCACAAATAGGCCGCCGCCGCGGCAAGACTGAGGAGAATAAAGCCGATGCCATAGACCCCAGTGAACCTCAATATTCCCTGCCAGGGCGCGCCGGCGAAGGCGTAACCGGCGTTGAGCCATGAGAACCGCAGGTAGTAAAGCTCGCTGCGGAAATACTCGAGCCCCATCCAAACGAATGGAAGGAGCAGCCAGCCCCAGCGCGTGCCGAACCGCACCAGGCACAGCCGTGCGAGCGCCACGAACAAGCCGACCCAAAAGGCATAAACCACCCACAGCGCGAGCGCGCCGCCCGAGAATATCTGCCAGAAGAAGCCCAGCCGAAGCGCTGCAATCAGCAGCCCGACGGCGAGTCCCGGATAGAATGCCAGGCGCCACCGGTCCGCCCGCGCCAGTTGCAGCAAGGCGAAGAGGTAGAGGACGATCAAGAAGCTGAGATACACGGAGGCGTAGGCTGCGTTGAAGGCAGCGGCTGCAACTATGACCCAGATTGCTGTGCGTGTGAATGCCCGCATAAGTTGCCCTCGGTTTAGTGGTTTCAGCGCGGCAACTTGCCCGCGATTCCTTGAGCGTTCCGCGCGACCTGTTGCAGGTCGGCGATCAACTCGGCGGCGCGCCGGGCCGGCAGGCGCTCCCAGACCCGGGCGGCGTCCTGGTAATAGCGCGGCAAGATCTCGCCCAGGAGCCTGGAGCCGGCCGCGGTCAGGCCGACGCTGTAAGCGCGGCGGTCTTCGGCCACTTCCCGGCGGGCTACGAGTCCCCGCTTCTCCAGCCGGTCCACCAGGCCGGTGACGTTCGAGCGGTGCATGATGAGCTCGCGGCTGAGGTCGGTTTGGGAGAGGCCGCGAGGATTCAGGCGCAGGAGGTTGAGCACGTTGAACTGGCTGGGGCTGAGGTCCCACCGCTCGAAGAAGACGCGGCTGGCGTTCCAGACGGTGTCCGCCGTGCGCAGCAGCTCCATCAGCGCCCGGTAACCGGGGTGGCTGTCATCGGCTCGCTTTCTCATGCAGGTTGTTTAGCATATAATTGTTTATGTGTCAACATTATGCGGACCACAGCCCAGGAGCGCGGCCTTCAGGCTGCAGAGATGTCCGACGTCGGGGCGGGCGCGATTCATTCTTGGCCGCGAGGAGTTCTGGGGTTCTGCAGCCTGAAGGCTGCGCTCCTGGGCTGGGGCGGTAATATCCAGACGGGCCTCCCTGTCAGCCGCCCGGTTTATGCTGGAGATCTGCGGCAATTCTGGTTATGCTACGAACAGGTCGTTGAGGCTGCCGCCCGGGAAATCGGGCCGGCTGGGCCCTGATTATTAATCACACGATGAACGAGCCATTCGCAGTGTGCACCTTGCTGGTGATCCTGGTCACCGGGGCGGTTTCTTACGCCGGCTTCCGATACGCCGGGGTGGAGGAGGATTACATTTTTAACCCCGAGCGCATTCTGGCCGGGAAGCAATATTATCGGCTGGTGACCTCCGGCTTTCTGCACGCGGGGTGGAACCACCTCCTTTGGAACATGGTCAGCCTCTACTTCTTCGGGGCAGTATTGGAGCGCGTCGCTGGGGAAGGCGGATTTCCTGCTGATCTACTTCGGCTCCATCCTGGGCGGGAACCTCCTCTCGCTCTATGTCCACCGTCATCATGATTACCAGGCTTATGGCGCGTCCGGCGGAGTGTGCGGCATCATCTTTGCGTATCTCCTGCTGTTTCCGGGTGCGGGCATCGAACTGTATTTCGCCTTCCCCATTCCCGGCTGGCTTTATGCCATCGGCTTCCTGGTCGGTCTCCTTCTTCGCCATGAAGGGAGGCCAGGGACAATATCGGGCACGACGCGCACCTGGGCGGGGCGATTGTGGGGCTGCTGATCGCGGCGGGGCTGCACCCCGAGGCGGCGCGTTACAATTGGCGCATCTTCCTGCTGGTGCTGGTCCCAGCCATCCTGCTGCTGGTCTATCTGTGGCGTAACCCGCTATTCCTGTCGGGCTCGGCTTTCTTTGAGCGCCCGTTCCGAGCCCGGAGCCGGCGGTCGAACCTGCCCAGGTGGAAACGGGAGAGCAAGCAGGTGGATGCCATTCTGGAGAAGATAGCGAAAGCATGGCGCGGACAGCCTGACGGCGGACGAGAAGGCGTTATTGGAGGAAGTCTCCGGCAAACTCCGGCGCCGAGCGCAATCCGAGAAGCCCAAATCGGGCCTGCCGATTCTGATCCCCATTGTCAATCTGCCGCTGCGCCGATAGATTAGAAACGCGCGATGATTTCAGCCCAGCAACAAGCAACGCTCAGAGGGGCTAATTGTGAAATCGCGTTTGATAACCTGACGCGCCAGCTCTACGCGACCGACGCCTCGATCTACCAGATCGAGCCCGCCGCCGTCGCCTTCCCTGCCAGTACGCAGCAGCTCAGCCTCCTGATTGACGCCGCCGTCCAGGCCTCCATCAATGTCATCCCTCGCGGGGCCGGCACCGGCCTGGCAGGCGGGGCAGTCGGGGAGGGCCTGGTCGTGGATTTCTCCCGCTACAACCGCCAGATCACTGACCTGGATTTGGAGCGGCATACGGTGCGGGTCGGGCCGGGGGTGATCCTCGACCACCTGAATAACTTCCTGCGCCCGCACGGCTTTCGCTTCGGGCCGGATGTCGCCACCAGCGCGCGCGCCACGCTGGGCGGCATGATCGCCAACAATTCGAGCGGCTCCCACACGCCGAGGTATGGCACGACGGCCGATCACGTCAGTGAATTGGAAGTGGTGCTGGCGGATGGCCGCGCCTTGGCGGTCGGTCCCGGCCACGACACGTTGCGCAAGCAGCGTGAACTGGTCAGCGACCTGGTGTATTTCCACGGGCTGACCATCGCCGAGCGGCTGCCGCCCGGGTTGTTGAAACGGCGGCCCGGGCTATGCCATCGAGCGATGCGTGCGCGAGCCGAATAACCTTATCCATCTGCTCTGCGGCAGCGAAGGGACGCTGGCGGCGATCACTTCGGCGGAGCTGAAGATCGTTCCCCTGCCGAAGCAAGAAGGGCCTGGCGCTGATCTTCTTTGCCTCGGTCGCCGAGGCGATGCAGGCGACGGTCGAACTGCTGGACCTCAAGCCCGCCGCCATCGAGCACCTCGACCGGGTGCTGCTGGACCAGACCCAGGGGCAGCTGGGAATTCCAGCCCGCGCGTGACTTGCTGGAACTGGACTTCAAGCCTTGCCAATCCATCCTGGCAGTCGAGTTCTTCGATGAGGTGGATGAGCCGCTGGCCGCGTTGGCGAAGCGCAAGCTGGGCCTGCGCAAGACCATTGTCAAAAGCCAGGCGCGAGGCGAACCTGATCTGGGCGTTGCGCAAGGCTGGGCTGTCGCTGATGACCGGGCGCAAGGGCGACGCCAAGCCGGCGACGGGCATCGAGGACGTGGCCGTGCGGCCGCAGGATTTGCCGGCTTACGTTGCCGGCCTGCAATCGCTCATGGCGCCGCTGGGGTTGCAGGCCTCCTTCTATGGCCACGCCGCGGCGGGCTTGCTCCATGTGCGGCCCGATCCTCGACCTGCATTCGGCTGAGGACCTGAAGAAGTTCCGCCAGCTCGCCAGCGAGGTGTCGGCGCTGGTCCGCCAGTTCCAGGGCTCGCTGGCGGGCGAGCACGGCGTTGGCATCGCGCGCACTGAATTCATGGCCGAGCAACTCGGCGACGGTCTGCTGGGTGTGATGCGCCAGATCAAAGGCTCATTCGACCCGCACAACCTGTTTAACCCGGGCAAGGTCGTTCCCGACGGGCGGTTCAAGATCGACACCGACCTGCGGCTCGGGGCGGGTCACGAGCTGAAGCTGCCGTTTCACCCCGGTGCTCGCCTTTGCCGCGAAGGACGGCTCGTTCATCCGCAACCTGGAGCAGTGCAACGGCTGCGGCGGCTGCCGCAAGGAAACGCCCACGATGTGCCCGACGTTCATCGCCACCGGCGAGGAGATCATGAGCACCCGGGGCCGGGCCAATGCCATTCGCGCGTCGCTCGATCTGCGCGGCCTGGCGGGCGCCGACCCGCTGCGCTGCGCAGGAGCTGGAGGCGGCGCTGAGCAACTGTCTCTCCTGCAAGGCCTGCACTACCGAGTGCCCCTCGAACGTCAACATGGCCCTGCTCAAGGCCGAACTGCTCCATGCGCGGATTCAGCCGCGACGGGCTGTCCTTGCGCGAGCGGGTGTTCAGTTCGGTGGACTTCCTGGGCAAGCTCGGCTGCCGTCATGCCCCGGCTGGCCAACCTCGTCGCTGGATTCGCTCTTCATGCGCAGTCTTCTGTCGAAGACGCTGGGCCTCGCCTGGCAGCGGCCTCTGCCGCACTACGCCCGGCAGCGGTTCGACCGCTGGTTCGCGCGCCGGGAACGCTCCGCAAACGGCCACGCGCGGGCGAGTGGTGCTGTGGGACGACACGTTTGTGCGGTATCACGAGCCCCACATCGGCATCGCCGCCGTGAAGGTCCTCGAAGCCGCCGGGTTCGAAGTCGCGTTGCCGGTCGGACGCAAGTGCTGTGGCCGACCCGCCTTCAGCCAGGGCAACCTGGCCGAAGCGCAGCCGGCTTGGCCGCCACAACCTGGCGCTTGCTGAACCAGGACGCGGACGGCGCGCCGATCATTTTCCTGGAACCGTCCTGCTATTCCATGTTCGTCGAGGACTACCGCGAGCTGAAGCTGGAGGGCGCCGAGAGCGTCGCCAAGCGTTGCTTCCTCTTCGAGCAGTTCATTGAGTCCTTGCTCAACCAGGAGCCGGATGCGCTCAAGTTCAACCCCAAGGCGGCGAACGTCGTCATCCATGCGCATTGCCACGCCAAAGCGCTGGCGAACCCCGCCTACCTGCGCAAGCTGGCCGAGCGGTTGCCGGAACGCAACGTGACCCTGCTGGACACCGGCTGCTGCGGCATGGCCGGCGCTTTCGGCATGACCGCAATCCAAATACGAGCTGTCGCTGAAGGTGGCCGAGCCGCTCGCTCAGAAGGTGCGCGCGCAGCCCTTTGGCACGATCGTGGTCGCCTCCGGCACCAGTTGCCGCCATCAGATCGAGCACCTCGCCCCCGTTCGCGCCCGCCACATGGCCGAGGTGCTGGCGGAGGCGCTGGGTTGAGGCGGGTGAGGGTTGGCTGCTTGGAGCGGTGAGGGGCTGTGCCGCTGGCCAAGTCCGAAGGCCGAAGGTCGAAGGCCGAAGCCCGAAACCCGAAGCGGCCCGGGCGCGAGGATGCTACCGACTGGAAACGGCGGCGACGCTGCGTCTGACAGCCAACCTGGGAGACTTGCCGCCCCTGCCGGATCGCGAGCCCGGCACGGGGACTCGCTTGCGCTGGCGCCCCAGAGCGGACCGGGTAAGCCGATGGTGTTTGGATACATCATCGCAGCCCGGCAGGCGTGGCACACGCATTCCCCGCCGACAACCCTTTGATCCGCAGCCGACCGGTTGTTTGCTTTACTTTAGCTGAGGGCGCGCCGGGATGCAAGGGCTGATTTGCAAACTCGCCGGAAACCGTAGGGGAACGCAGATGCTCAGGGCCAATTCGTGAAAAGGGGCGGGGACGGCCTCGTCCCCGTGATACGGCCCAATTCAGTAGCCGGATGGGGACGAGGCCGTCCCCGCCCCTTTTCATGGATTGGCCCTGGCAGATGCTCTTGCGGCAGCCTCACGGCTTGACCGCATGGGCGATGTCTGTCAGGTTGGCACTTGGATGAGTAGGACTGGAAGTTGGTTCCCGCTCAAACGCGCCGTGTCAATGAAAGGCCTTGGGCCTCAAATGCAATCTTCGTGTATCGGTTCTGTCCGCCACCGCCTGCGAGGTGCGGCATGAACGGGCATGCTTCGGCCCCGGAGCCCGCGAAACCGGCGCCACTCAAAACCCCCGAGGTTCCCTACCGGCGCTATTTGTGGCTCCTGATACTCGTCTGGAGCGGAGTCGTGGGGGGTTCACTTGCGTGGAACCTGGTGCAGAATGCGCAGGACACCCAGGCGCGCGCGGTTGAAACCGCCAGGGCACTGCTTGAGAAAGACCTGCTCTACCGGGAATGGAGCATCCTCTTCGGCGGCGTCTATGTTCCCAAAACCAGCCCGCCCGGCGAATTAGCCCCCTCGCAAGAGCAAGAGACCGCCGCGGTCACCCGGGGCGGCGAGGAGTTGGTGTTGCTGAACCCGGCGCTCATCAGCCGGCAGATCTTTCGGCTGCAAGACCAGCAGATGGGGATCAAGGGCCATTTGACGAGTCTGACGCCAATCCATCCGGCGAATGGGCCTGATCCGTGGGAACGGCAGGGGTTGGTAAGCTTTGAGGCGGGAGCCAAAGAGGCGAGCGTAACGGAAACGCGCCACAGCCAGCGCTATTTCCGCCTGATGCAGCCGCTGGTTACCTATCCGGCCTGCCTGCGCTGTCACGAGGAGCAGGGGCGGAAGCCGGGAACGATTCGCGGCGGCATCAGCCTGACGGTGCCTATGAAGCCGTTTGAGACGGCGGGAGAGAATCACCGATTGATCCTGGCTCACGCCTGCCTGTGGCTGGCGGGCATCGGCGGGCTGATTCTGGGGGCGGAGAAAGTGCGGGAACATGACCAGTCGCGGCGGAGTGCCGAGGCGCAGCGTGAACAGCTCATCGGGGAAATGCGGGAGGCGCTGGCAAACGTCCGGACGCTCCGGGGCCTTATACCCATCTGCGCGTCATGCAAGCGAATCCGCAACGACCAGGGGTATTGGACCCGACTTGAGACCTATCTCAAGGAACATTCGGACGCCGAGTTCAGTCACGGGCTTTGCCTGGACTGCGTGCGGAAGCTTTACCCGGAACTCTCCAGCGAGGTCGAAGCGCGCGTGAATCGTGCGGACGGGCAGCCCGGGCGCCCGGAACCAGACCCTCCACCCCAAGCATAGCCGCTGGGTGCAATTGGAGTCCGGTTAAGGAGGCTGCACGAACTTCTTGTCGCCCGTCGGTACATCAGCGCCGGCGGGTGAAGCGAACCCTCGCGGCTACTTCAGGCTCAGGGTGCAGCGAGCCAGGTTGAAATGATCCCCGCGGTCGAACACGCACCACAGGGTCTTCCCGTCGGCACTGATCCACTTGGCGGGAAAGGTGTGCAGATAAGCCGGCCGCTGCTTCTCCGCAGGCGCAAAGGTCCAGTCAGGAAAATCCTTTCCACAAGCCACTGTCCGCCAAGGCCCCCAGAGGTGGGCGCTCTCGTAAAGCCCCCAGTCCCCCGCGTTCTCGTGAGTAGCCACCGCCAGCAAGAAACGTCCGGTCGCCGCGTGATAGACGCAGGTGGTGCCCCAACTGATGCCAGCGGGGTTGGCAAAAACCGGCCGGAGATCACGCAACCTGCTCGACCACCGTGGAGCCTGTTCGGTGCCGGCGAAATACTCGTAGGCCGTCAGGTCCTCGATTCGTTCAGCCTTGACGCGGAAAAGGTACAGGCGGTTGTCGTGAACGCGGGGGGCGTCATTATCGGAGAGGCCATAGACATAGCCCTCGGGGCTCAGGCGATTGTCCTGGCCGAACTGGACCAAGCCGGGGAAGGCGAAGACTTTATGCGATTTGGGGAAGATCAGCCCACTGTCGGTCCACGTCTGCCCCAAGTCCGTGGATTTCCACAATTGGCACTGATCCCAGGAGTCTTGCTTACTAACATAGAGGTATAGCCCGCGATTCACTGCGATGAGGGTGGCTTTGCCCAAGGTCGGTTTCTGAGGCGAGACAGGGCTCAAGCCGCCCCAGACGTTGATCCCCTTGGGCTCAGGGGGCACCCCGATAATCCTTGCTACGCCGAGCGAGACGCGTCCGATCGTGTCGCTGCCTCCGAACCCACCTCCATCTCCCCACGTAGCGTAAAGGCGCCCATCCGCAGCCCAGGTGCAGGCCCAAATATCGCTGCCTTGGGCCTCTCGCCTAAGCGTCGTCCGGTCGAACGTGATGCCCGTCAGCAGCTCACTCCGAGGATAGGGCGGATTGGACTCAGCCGCTGACCCGGCCGCAAGAGCCAACAGGAAGGGAAGAAGCAGGAGGGTTCTGGTTCTCAACGTTGTCACTCCTACTTGGGATGACGCACCAATTCACGCGGCGCCGGTCGCAAATCCTCGGGCGCCTCCAGGGCGTGGGTCGGATGCCAGCCCACGACCGCGAAGACGTTGGGGTATTCCTCAGCCAGTTTTATCGCCCGGACGCTGCTGGCCAAATCGGTGCCGATGGTGATGATCCTGGCAATGCCCGCCTCCCCTGCCCTGGCAATGACTTCCGCCACGTCGGCCTCGAATTCAGCGCGGCTCAGGTGGGCATGGGTGTCGTAAAAGATCGGCATGATTGGAAGATAGGTGCGCAGGAGCGGGCCGCAACTAAAACCCGAAGCCCGAAACCCGAAGTGCGGAAATACCCCTCACCGGCGGCGCAGCAGGGGCTGCTTCTGAGGACCGGACCTCTTCGGGTTTCGGATTTCATGCGCGCCCCACTCAAGAGTTCACAAACAAACCAGCTTTTGGGGTTGCGCTCAACCACTCGCGCCGGTAATCCTCTGGTCGGTCGGTAAATGAATTAACCTGTTTAACCTCTCAAGACATTATGGCCGAAAATTGCTTCCATGCGAGTATCGAAGGCGCCCAGCACGGCGCGAAGAGTTTAGCCCAATTCCTGGATTACGCGAAGAAGTCCGGCGCGGCGGGGGCGCAGCCGTCCAATTTCATGCTCCAGAGCGACAAGGGCTTCAAGTCCGCCAAGGAGATCAAGGATGCTTTTGCCACAGCCAAGCTCAGCCTGGACGGCGTGTCGGCGCATTGCCCGTTTTGGGTGCATACGACCGCCTGGACCGGCAGCCCAACCGTCCGGCCGTTCATCCCGGGCGATGTGGCGAAGAAGTCGCCCGCCGAGATCGAGAAGTGGGCGGAGGATTACATCCTGCGGTTGCTCGACCTGTGCGCTGAACTCGGCGTAAAGATCGTGCCGATGTTCTGGGGCATCGCCTTCGGGTGGGAGATGGCCACGGGTTATCCGTGGGGCTTCTGGAAGGGCGGCGATTTTGATTTCCTCAAGGAAGGCCAGGACCGGTTCGTCAAGAAGACGGCCAAGATCCGCAAGCACGCCAACTCGCTCGGCATCTTCCTGGGCCACGAAATCCATCCCGGCACGGCGGCGATGTGCGCCGACGATTTCAACATGCTGGTCGAGATTTGCGACGGGGACAAATGCGTGGTCGTGAACGCCGACCCGTCGCACTGCTGGGAAGGCGAAGAGTGGGAAACGCGGTTCCTCAAAGTGGCCTCGCGCATTTACGCCTGCCACGTGAAGAACCATGTGGTCCGCCGCGGCCTGCCCTTGCGCATGATGGAACCCGGCTGGCAAAAGCGGGCAATGCAGTTTGTGGATATCCCTTCAGGCGATCTGAACATGATGCGTTACGCCGAACTGCTCGTCCACACGGGGTATCCGCAGCGGTATTGCCAGGTGATGGGGACCAAGACGGCGCCGCTGATCGTCGAGGCCGAGAGCGCCTACCGCGACCTGGATGCCACCAGCACCAATGGCATCCAATACGTGCGCGATCACCTCTGCTTCCCGCTGGCCGCCGGCTCGTTCGAGGACGGCATGGGGGCGTAAGGGTAGTCACCCGCGCGAAGACGCTTTCAGTTTCACCCTCTCTCGCAAATGGGCGGGAGAGGGCCTTTTGTCTCCGCACTGAGTTCGGGGGAGCCGCCTGCCGAAGTCCGAAGTCCGAAGGCCGAAACCTGAATCAGCGGGACGTCATGGCCGCTGCGCGGGCGACACGAGGGTCTTGTGGAGTTCCAATGGCCTGGCAAACATCACGCCTGTCAGCTTGGACGACCAGTTCAGGCATTTGCTGATCTCAGGCTCAAGGGTGACCCGCATGTTTCTGCGCGAAGACGAGGCGTCCATGAAATGCACCACGCCTTGCTCGTCTTTGATGCACAGACCGGTGTGCGCGATATCAATACCCTTCTCGGTCGTGGTGACGCCTACAATATCGCCGGTCTGAAGCAGGTGTTCGTCGGCCTGGAGCTTATCCATCGGCAGATACTTCAACGAGCGCGCGTTGATCGTCTCCTCGACCCGCCGGATGATCGGGACGAACTCCGGATGCGCCACGAGTTGGCGGTAGTTCTCGGGATGTTGAGACATGATGCCGACCTTTTGCGTGAAGGGCTGCGCGCCGGGCAGGTCCGGCGTGAGGATTTTGACGACGCCCTTGGCCTGGTTGTCCACAAACCAATCGGTGGTGTAGTGAAGCCGGGTGGTGAAGTCGCCCATTTTGCCGCCGCGATAGCGCGTGGTGCGCACTTCGGCGATGAGGTCCGCCGGCGTGCTGCCGCCCCGCTTGATCATGCGGGCCATGCAAAGGGAGTCCTCGAAGAACGTAACGCAATCCAGCCCGGTAAGGTTGACGACGCAGTATTCCTTGTCCTTGGAGACTTCGAGCGTGAAGCCCACGTAGGGCGTGCCTTTCAGTTCCATGGCGATCTTGCCGATCAGCTCGCCGATCGGCAGGCGATTCCACTTGCCGGCGGAGGCCTTGCTGACGATGCGGTCAAATACCTCGTGCCCTTTGAAGTACTGAAGCTGGTCCTGCACCCAACTGGCAGCCCTGACCAGGGCCGACGAGCTCAGCAGGCCCAAGGTCCCCAGGGCGGCATACCGCAGAAACTCACGCCTGGCCACGAGGGAGCGCGAGGTGACTCCCGGCAACTGTGGCTTCACTGCGGTCGGGGGGCAGAAGGCAATTTGCTTTTCGGTCTGGCTCATGCTGACCGCAGGGTGCCACTCGCCGAATAGCATATCAAGCGGATACCGGTCGCCCGGTATCCGCCTTGATTCACCCCCAATGTCCTCCTCTTAAGACGCCAGTTTATCGCTCACCCACTGCGACGCCTGGCGAACTCCGTTTGCCAACTCGTTGTAGGCTTTGTCGGCACCGGCCTTCACGCTGTCCCAGGTGGACTGGCTGGCGTTCTTGACCTTATCGAGCTGCTGGTTCAACTCGTCCGCCTGGTCGCGCAGCGCCTGAAGTTTGGATTTGGCCTGGGCTTTGACCGCGTCGCTTGAGCTATCAATCTTCGCGGAAAGTTTGTCCATATCCTGATTCAGGGCGTTGAGCTGGTTCTGCATTTTCTGAACGAACTCGGCCTTTTGCGCATAGGTATAGTCCTTTAAGTCCTGCGCAGCCTGCTTCGTTTCGGTTTTGGCCTTCTCCAACTGCTGCGAGGGTGTCGGCTCCTTATTGCAGCCAACCACGAACACGGCAGCGGATAAAGCGGTGATGAATATTGCCTTATGTTTCATAACTTGGATTGTTTGACTACCGTTCGGTTTCTCCACGAGCCCCTCTCTTCCCGAGCCAGTCTTCAGGCGTGACGACGACCGAAGACCAGGGAGATCAGAAAGAGGACCAGGAACACCACGAACAGGATTTTCGCAAGGCCGACCGCGGTCCCGGCAATGCCCGTAAAGCCGAGCGCCGCCGCAATCAGCGCGATGATCAGGAATGTAACTGCCCAACTTAACATATTTAGCCTTTCTTTTGTGAGCCCGGACTGGACTCATGAGTGTAGTTGCTTGGAACCACGGAAAATGCCAATGAGGCCCGCCAAGGCCGCAACCACGCCGCCGACGAGCATCCAAATCGCCTTGTTCGTGGGCGATCCCGAGAAGAACCGTGATACGTCCGACGTAAAGGAGTTGGTCGCATTGATCCCGAGAACGATAAGCACCACTCCACCGGCAAGCAGGGCCAGAAAAATGACTTTATTCATACGCTTTCACTTCTATTTGGTTTTGATCTACCGCTCTCCTTAAGCAGTGTGCGTGCCGGTCCATTGCACCACTGAAAACCGGCGGTTGGGAGACGGTTTAAAGGGTTTTGGGCGGCGGGACGGTTGTTTTTGCGATCCGTGCCCGTGCGTTTTGCAAGGGCGCTTTGCAATTTGCGGCAACCCGCTCCCCAAATGGTCATATTCACACGGCGGAGGGATGGGATGAGCCTGCTTTTATTGAACTCCTAAAGACTGGCGGAGAGACTGGGATTTGAACCCAGGGTGGGGTATAAGCCCACTCACGCTTTCCAGGCGTGTGCTTTAAGCCACTCAGCCATCTCTCCAGCCAATGCAGCTCCACTCTGACGCAGGCCGCAACGCTACGCAACGTTTTTCAGCGCGTAGGGGGGGCTTAGACAGGGCCAATCCACGAAAAGGGGCGGGGACGGCCTCGTCCCCATCCGGCTGCTGAATTGGGCCGTATCACGGGGGACGAGGCCGTCCCCGCCCCTTTTCGTGGATTGGCCCTGGGGTTTAGAGGCACTCCGGCCCGAGGGTTGACCACTCGCCGCCTTTAGACGCTGCCACGGCACAGAAGTTACACCCCCCCCACGCCCGCCGGGCAGGGCCGCTGGCAAAATGGCCCTCCGCCGCTGGCGCCAGGCGACCGGAGTCCAGCGCCAAGGCGCCCCGAAAACCTGCCTCAGGCCCCGTGCAAGCCCGGGCCAGGCCGACTGGTAGCTAACTGGTAGCCAACCGGTAGGCAACCGGTCCGATGTGGATCGCGAACCACATCGGACCGGTTGCCTACCGGTTGGCTACCAGTTGGCCAGTAATACGCCTGTAGGGGGCCTGAGGGTGGCCTGTATCGGAGTCAGGCACCAGGCATGAACCTCCCCATCCGTTTTCTGGCAAGCCTCGCCCACCGTTCCAGAAACAGCTCCGGGTCCCGGCTTGCCTCGCCGTAGTCAGACGAAGGCGGGTCCCGGCTTGCCTCGCCGGCGTCGGACGAAGGCGGGTCAGGGAGACGACCGCGAGCGGGGTTCTCATCTAATTCCAATTGGGCAGGAAGACCTTCCCGCTGCTGCTGGCGCTGCTGCCGTGCTCGGCGATTGAAGCCTGGATGGTGTAAGTCGCCCCGGGATGATACCAGGGCAAATGCACAGCGTAATACGCTACGCCCCCCAACGAACTGCCCGTCTGCGTATAGACGGCCAAACCCGCAAATCCGGTAAAGGTATTCGTATCTACCGGCACACCGTTCTCGAGCAGGGTTACCGAATAGACGTTTATGCCGTCCGAGCCGGAGGTATAGACAAAGCTCACGTCTATCTCCCCGCCTTTTGTCACGTAGGGAGTAATGTCATAGCTCACAGTCGTCGGGCTGGTGGGAACCGAGGGTCCCCAGGAACCGATTTGGGGGACCACCTCATGGTTGTAATTGAGGCCCATCTGCGCCAGGCGCTCTTCATCCACCATCAGCCGGTTTGTGAAATCGGCGTAGTCCTTTTGCGCCTTGGGTGTCCACGTCATCTCAGCCTCGGCACAGAGGCGCGGGAACATCTTGTACTGGACGTTCAACGGCGAGGGCACGAATTCAGTCCACAGGTTGCACTGGGCGCCCAGAATGTGGTTGGTGTATGCCGCGCTCAGATTCGAGGGTATGGGCTCGTAGTTATAAACATCGCTCAGGGTCTTGTAGGCGGGGCTGCTGCCGACCTGGAAATAGGGCTCGTAAAGGAGGGTGTTGGCGTTGTTGATTTCGTAGTAATTGATGCCGTTAGGGGCCATGACTACGTCCTGTCCGTTCGACGCGGTCTGGGAGGCATAACTGGCGGGCGATTGCCATTCCATGAGCACCGCGTTGGTAATCGTGCCGGCGGCCTCGAATTCGGACCAGCCCACCATCGTGCGCCCATGAATTGTGAGGAAGTTGCAGAGATTGGTGGAAAACCACCGCTGATATTTCTGCCGCGAGGCGCTGCCACCGCTGGTGCTGATGCCCAGGGCCGTCATCTGATTGGCGTCGTAGGAGTAAGTAGTCCACTGCCTGTCCCCGGTGGCTATGACTTCGTCGCCTCCGCAATGGATGTACTGCCCGGGGAAAAGGTCCATCACTTCCGTCAGCACGTTTGTGAAGAACGTCCAGCACCCCGGCCCCGCCAAGCTGAAAAGTGTGTAGGCATAGTTGATGTTGTCCATGTTGTATCGGCTCGCCGCGTTGCCGCAGCCGAGCTCAGGATACGAGACGAACGCCGCGGAACAGTGCGCGGGGAACTCGATCTCCGGCACGATCGTAATGTGGCGCTGCTGAGCGTAGGCGACCACTTCGCGGATGTCGTCCTGGGTGTAGTAGCCGCCATATTTGCCGAGGGAATTCCAGGCGCTGCTGGCGGCCGGGTTCTGGCCGTAATCAATGCCGGTCCGCCAGGCGCCGGTATTCGTCGTGGCGGTTGCCGTCAGCGCCGGGTAGGAATTGATCTGGATGCGCCAGCCATGGTCATCGGTCAGGTGCCAATGGAAGCGGTTGAGCTTGTGCAAGGCCATCCCGTCCAGCACCCGCTCGACTTCCTGCTTGTCAATGAAGTGGCGCGACACGTCCAGCATCGCCCCACGCCATTTAAATCGGGGCTTGTCCTGGATATAGACGCACGGGGCGACCCAGGCCGCGCCGCTGACGGGCCGCGGCGACAGGATTTGCGGCGGAAAGAGCTGGAGCAGTGTCTGCACTCCGTAAAAGAGGCCCGCCTGGGCCGGGGCGCGAATCACCACCGAATCGGGCGCGACGGTCAACTCATAGCCTTCGTCGCCCAGGGTGGACAGGGCATTCACAGTCGTGAGCAGGACCGCCCCCCGGACAGGTCCGGGAGCGTTGTTCGTAGCGACGGTGAACCGGTTGCCGGTGGATTTGAAAAGCGTCATCGCCAGGTATTGGCCGTTTTCCAGCGAGGCGCTGTCCACCAGGATTCTGGTGGTGGCCCGCTCCGGCGCTCCGGGGATGCGCTGGCTCGGGCAGAGCGTGAAGACACCGGGCCGAATCTGCATCTGCTGCGGCAGCGGGATGATGGCCGGGGCGGCGGCAGAAGCGGCTCCGGTGAGTAAAGCGGTGGCCAAGCCGGCGGCTCCGAGAAGCAGCGTCGCAAGTCGAAAAACGCCATTCGAACACCAGTTAGATGCGGCGTGGCGCATGGAGAAGCGCCGACGCACAGCGCAGGCCAGATGGGTATTGCGTGGTGGTCTGATGAATTTCATTACGTTGTCGTATTATGTCTATCATGCCCGCCCGCCGAAGGGTTGCGGCCGGGCAAGTGCGCCGAAGAGCAGCCAGTGGCAGAAGTCGTTACAAACTGCCAGTAAAGCTGCGATCATTGGCCTGGCTTGTCGAGGGGATTGTGGTCAATGCTTGATGAATGTGGGACGGCGCTCCAGTTCGCTGGGATCAAACCGGGCTGGGCACCGATTGCCGGTTGAAAGCCAGCTCGCCATTTGACATTATTCCGTGATGCTCGATGAGATCCGAAAACCGGTTCTGCCCCGCCCGCGCGGCGTTGAGCACATGCGGGCGCGCAGGAACCAAATCCCGATCAACCCGCCATGAAGCCGGCTCTGGTTGTAGGCCTCGCGTCGCTCGGCCTGTTTCTCATGATTGGGAGTTTGCGCGCCGCTGACTTTCGATCACTGGAAAGACCGAACGCCCGCCCCAACATCCTGTTCATCCTGACGGACGATCAGCGGTGGGATGCGCTGGGCTGCATGGGCGACAGGAATATCGAGACGCCGAACATTGACCGGCTGGCGAAGAAGGGCGTGCTCTTCCACAACCATTTTGTGACCACCTCGATTTGCTGCTGCAGCCGGGCCTCCATTTTCAGCGGGCAGTATGTGCGGCGCCATGGGATTGGCGATTTCGGCAAGCCGTTCACGGCGGAGCAGTGGGCGGAAACGTACCCGGCGCTGTTGCGGGAGCACGGCTACCGCACCGGGTTCATCGGCAAGTTCGGCGTGGGCAACGACAAGGCGGTCAAGGCGATGGCGGACAAGTTCGATTACTGGCGCGGCGTTCCCGGGCAGGGCGGGCGCTATTTCATCGAGCCCGGCGATCCGAAGCCGGACCCACCAGACCGCGCGCTTCGGGAATCAGGCGCTGGAGTTTCTCAAGGCCACTCCCGCCGGACAGCCGTTCTGCCTTTCGATCAGTTTCACGGCGCCGCACGCGCGCGATCACATGCCGCGCGAGTACACGCCCGACGACCGGGACGAGTCGCTTTATGCCGGCGAAACGATTCCGCATCCCCCCGCCGCGACCGACGCCTATTTCGAGTTGCTGCCCAAATCGGTCCAGACCTCCGAGGCCCGCCGCCGCTGGCACTGGCGGTTCGACACGCCGGAAAAGTTCCAGCACAACACCAAGGACTATTACCGGCTCATCACCGGCATTGACCGCGAAGTGGGCCGCATGCTGGCTGAGCTTAAGGCGCGCGGGATGGCGAGCAACACCGTGATCATCTACACGTCCGACAACGGCTATTTTCTCGGCGACCGCGGGCTAGCGGGCAAGTGGTTCATGTATGAGGAGAGCCTCCGCGATCCGCTCATCATTTACGACCCGCGGCAGCCCGCGGCCAACCTCGCGCGGAACGAGCACGCGATGACGCTCAACATTGATTTCGCACCTACGATGCTGGACCTCGCCGGCATCGCGCCGCCCGCCGGAATGCAGGGCCGCAGCCTGATGCCGCTCGTCGAAAACAAGCTCCCGTCCGACTGGCGCACCCAGTTCTTCTATGAACACCACTTCGGCCCGCAGATTCTGCCGCCCAGCGAAGGCGTGCGAACCGAACGTTACACCTACATCCGCTGGGTAGCCGAGAAACCGCCGATTGAGGAGCTTTACGATTTGAAGACCGATCCGCTGGAAGGCCACAACCTCGCTGCCGATCCCGGCCCACGCGCGAATCCTCGCCCAACTCCGGGCGCAATGGGAGAAATACCGGGAAGTCTTGAAATGAAACCATTCGCCCTGTTCCTGCTCTGCGCGCTGCTCCTCCCGCCCAACGCCATTGCCGCCGAATCCGCCCAGGCCCAACATCGTCTTCATTCTCGCCGACGACATGGGCTATGGGGACCCGCTGTGCTTCAACCCCGCAATCCAAATGCCCGACGCCGCACATTGACCGGTTTGCGACGCAGGGCATGAGATTCACCGACGCGCACGCGGCGGGGCCGGTTTGCGTGCCGTCGCGCTACGGCCTGCTCACGGGGCGTTATCCGTTCCGCAACTTCAGCATGGACTCCTTCGAAGGGCCCGCTGATCGAGCCGGGCCGCATGACGATTGCGTCGCTGCTGCGCGAGCGCGGCTACGCGACGGCGATGATCGGCAAATGGCACCTCGGCTTCGAGGGCGGCGACCAGTTCGATTGCTCGCAGCCGCTGCGCGGCGGCCCGTTCGATCACGGCTTCGACTATTTCTTCGGCCAGCACGCGTCGCTCGACATCCCGCCCTATTTCTTCATCGAGAACGACCATTGCGTCGCCGCGCCGACGGACCACATTGAAGCCGGCAGTTCCCCGGGCTGGAGTCCGATTCAGGGAGCCTTCTGGCGCGCCGGAGGGATCGCCCCGGGTTTCAAACTGGAGGAAGTGCTGCCCACGTACACGCGCAAGGCGGTTGAATACCTCGAGGCCCGCGCAAAATCGCCGCGGCAAGCCGTTCTTTCTTTACCTCGCCCTGACCGCGCCGCACACGCCGTGGCTGCCGACGGAAGCGTTCCGCGCCAAAAGCGCGGGCAACCTCTACGCGGCGTGGGTCGCGCAGGTGGACGACTCCGTCGGCCGCGTGCTCGCCGCGCTCGACCGCAACGGACTGACCGACAACACCCTCGTCTTCTTCAGCAGCGACAACGGCCCGGTCTGGTATCCGGCGGACGTGAAGAAGTACGGCCACGCCGCGGCGGCCGGCTTCCGCGGCATGAAAGGCGATTTCTGGGAAGGCGGACATCGCGAACCCTTCATCGCACGCTGGCCGGGAAAGATAAAGGCCGGCACAACGAGCAAGGACCTGATCTGCTTCACCGACATGCTGGCCACCTTCGCGGCCCTCACCGGCGCGACGCTGCCTGACGGCGCGGGCGAAGACAGTTTCAGCTTCCTGCCCGAACTGCTCGGCGAGAAACACGCGGAGCCGGCACGGAACGAACTGATCATAGGCCAGGGAGAGAAGAATCTCAGCATTCGTCAGGGCGATTGGAAGCTCATTCCATTTCTTGGCAGCGGCGGCTTCACCAAGCCGTCGAGGATAAGACCGAAACCCGGCGAGCCGCCGGGCCAGCTTTACAATCTCGCCGACGATCCTGGCGAAACGCATAACGTCTATGCTATGCATCCTGAAATCGTGAAGCGCCTCACCGCCCGCGTCGCCGAGCTCGCAGCCCAAGGCCGCAGCCGTCCGTAATCACGGCTTACCTGACCAACAGCACGCTGGGCCTGCTCGCCTTCGGCCCGGCGGTCCAATACGTTGGCTCGGGCCAAAGCGCCCTGCTGCATTGGACCATCGGCGCGACCGCCTCTTCCGCCGTCATTCGCGATGACAACAACACGGTTGTCGCCACACTGAGCCCGGCCACCACCGGCACGACCAGCGTGATGCCAACCGTCAGCACCACGTACACGTTGGATGTGGACGGCATCAGGCAGACTGCGGCGGTAAACGTGTTGCCGGCCCTCAGCATCTCCGACCTCACTCTCAACTCAAACAGTGTTGTCGTCTCTGCCGTCAACCTCGTGCCCGAACAAACCTACGACCTCTTTAGCTCGCCCGACCTGTTGAACTGGACGGTTATCAACGTCCCCGTAACTCCCACCGGCACCAACGGCACCGCCAGCTTTACGGACACCAACGCGCTGCCTGGAAGTGACTCGGCCCGCTTCTACCGGGTTGAACGGTTGGCGCCCTGAGCCGCAGATTTCGCAGCTCGGCGCAGCCTGAACCCAATCACCGGGATTACTGGATTGATGGATTAATGGGTTATTGGATGGGTGGGGAGCGGCTGGGCTTGGAAATCTGCGCGGAAATGAGCGATTGCTGAGTATAGTGATACACCCAGAACCGCCGCGGGAGGGGCACGCGGCCTGCAACATAACTCTCTGCCGAGTGTAAGCCCCGTTCCCCCTCACCCCGGCCCTCTCCCTCAGGGAGAGGGAGAACGGTCGGCAGTGTGTCGGTTAGTCTGGGCCGTCCGGTATGTTCGAGGGTTGGCGTAGGTAGCTCCCTCTCCCCGAGGGAGAGGGCCGGGGTGAGGGGAAACGAGGCACACCACAAGGCAGGTGCCATCGCCACGCAGTCTGCGGTATAAGAACAAGATGGGGTCGGGACACGGTTTCTGCAGAAGGTTGCGGAAACGAGTGAAAAGACTTGAGGCGGAAAAATGAGCGCCGAAGCCCATTTCTGCTCGGGCTATGCGAGGTGCTCCGGGAAAGTGGGACAGAGGGAAGAAGCCACGGGCGTCTCCGGCGCGTCCTTTCGGAAGAACTGCATTCGGCCATCGCGCTGGCAGAACCAGACTTCGTCCGCGCCGGCGGCAAAGTAAAGGGCCTTCTTCTCGAGCAGCTCGCGTCGAGTGTTTCCCGGGGAGATGATTTCGACACAGATTTCGGGCGCCTGAGTAAAGCAAACCCGTCTGAGTTGGGCTTGCCACCGCGCCTTGGACATCCAGGCGACATCCACCAACTTGACCCCTTCGCTGGTTGAAACCGGGCATTCGGTGATGACGCAGCCAGCGGGCAGGATCTGATCCAGGCGTTTGCCAACGCCAAACTGTTCTCTGCCATGTTCTGGAGCGGGGAGAGGTGACATGATGATTTGTCCGTAGCGGTCGGTTTCGATGCGGTGGGGAAGGCCGGCTAGAAAGGAATCGGCCAGCACCTTCTCCCATACCGCCAGGTTGAAGGCCGTTTGATCGCCGGAATCTATCAACTCCACCGTTTCGAGCACGGATGCCATTGGATGAAGGTTAGCTCAGTCGAGGGGCCGGAGCAAGCACGGCCTCACCCGCGCGCCACCAACGCGGCATCTCACCTTTTGTGAGGGCCAACGGAAACCCTGATATAGCCCTCTGCCGACCGTGAGCCCCGTTCTCCCCTCACCCCGGCCCTCTCCCTCGGGGAGAGGGAGAACGGCCGGCAGTGTGTCGGCGAATCTGGGCCGTCTGGTATGTTCGATCGTTGACGTGGGTGGCTCCCTCTCCCCGAGGGAGAGGGCCGGGGTGAGGGGGAACGGGGCTTGGGAGGAAGCAGGTGCCGTCGCCAAGCAACCTGCGGCTTACGACCAATGAGATGCTCCCGCCAGCCGGGCGGGATGAGACCAACAGTTGCGGAAAGCCTGACTTGCGCCCAACCCTTGCTTGCTTAACCTCTGAAACGCCCCAAGACCAGGCTTGACCATCCAAGCCAATATGCCTGAATGCTTGGGCAGAAACAGGACAAGCCAAACCAAGCCGATATGATTGATCTCAAGAAACTCGAAGTGTGGTTCGTGACCGGAAGCCAGCGGCTCTACGGGCCGGAGGCGCTGGAACAAGTGGCCGTCAATGCCAGGGAAGTCGTTCGGGCTTTGGACTCGGCCTCAGGCATCCCGGTCAAAGTCTCGTTCAGGCCCGTGGTGAAGACGCCGGAGGCGGCGGCGGCGCTCTGCCAGGAAGCCAACGCTGCTCCCAACTGCATCGGGCTGATCACCTGGTGCCACACATTCTCGCCTTCCAAGATGTGGATCAATGGCCTCAAGGCGCTGCGCAAGCCGCTGCTGCACCTGCACACGCAGCATAACCGCGACATCCCTTGGTCCGCCATAGACATGAATTTCATGAACCTGAACCAGGCCGCTCACGGCGACCGCGAGCACGGCTTCATCATGAGCCGGCTTGCGCCTGAACCGGAAGGTGGTAGTCGGCTATTGGCAGGAGGCCGGAGTGCAGTCGCAAATCGGCGCCTGGTGCCGGGCGGCGGCGGCGTGGCACGACTGGCAGGGAGCGAAGTTCGCCCGCTTCGGCGACAACATGCGCGAGGTGGCGGTAACCGAGGGCGACAAGGTCGCCGCGCAAATGCAGTTTGGGTATTCCGTCAACGGCTATGGCGTGGGCGACCTGGTCAAATGCGTCAACGCGGCCTCGGATGCCGAGGTGGACCGCCTCATCCGGGAATACGAAGCCCGCTATGTAGTCAGCGCCGGGGCTGCGCAAGAACGGCCCGAAGCGAGACTCGCTCCGCGAAGCGGCGCGGATCGAGCTGGGGCTGCGCGCATTCCTGACTGCCGGCGGCTTCAAAGGCTTCACCGATACCTTCGAGGACTTGCATGGGCTGGCGCAGTTGCCGGGCATCGCGGCGCAGCGGCTGATGGCCGACGGCTACGGATTCGGCGCCGAGGGCGACTGGAAGACGTGCGCGCTGGTGCGGGCGATGAAGGTCATGGCCGCCGGTCTCAAGGGCGGGACTTCGTTCATGGAGGATTACACGTATCACCTGCGATCCCAAAGGGCAGGCTGGTGCTCGGCGCGCACATGCTGGAAATCTGCCCCAGCATCGCCAAAGGCAAACCGTCGCTGGAGGTGCATCCGCTGGGTATTGGCGGCAAGGCCGACCCGGTGCGGCTGGTCTTCGATACGCCGGCCGGTCCCGGCGCTGAATGCCTCGATGATTGATATGGGCAACCGCTTCCGCCTGCTGGTCAACGAGGTCGAGGTGGTGGCGCCGCAGAAGCCGCTGCCCAAGCTCCCGGTGGCGCGCGCGGTGTGGGTCTGCAAGCCGAGCCTGCAAATTGCGGCGGCCTGCTGGATTCACGCCGGCGGCGCGCATCACACCGGCTTCAGCCAGGCGGTTACCACCGAGATGCTGGAGGACTTGGCCGAAATAGCGGGCATTGAATTCCTGCTCATTGATGACCAGACCGAGTTGCGCCGGTTCAAGCAGGACTTGCGGTGCAATGAGGTCTATTACGGGTTGAGGAGTGGGTTTGTGGCGTGATGCGGGATGCGTGAAACGTGATGCGTGATGCGTGAAACGTGATGAGAGCGGGCGACATTTGAAAGGTAAATACTTATGCTTGAAGAATTGAAACGGGAAGTCTGCCAGGCCAACCTGCAACTGGTCGCGGAGGGTCTTGTGCTCCATACCTTGGGCAATGTCAGCGGGATTGATCGCCGGCGCGGGATTGGTGGTCATCAAGCCGTCCGGCGTGCCTTACCACAAGATGAAGCCCACGCAGATGGTCGTCGTTTCATTGGAGACCGGCAAAGTCATCGGCGGAGGTCTCAAACCCAGCTCGGACACGGCGACCCACCTGGTGCTGTATCGCGCCTTCCCGGACAGATCGGCGGAGTCGTCCACACCCACAGCCTTTACGCGACTGCGTGGGCGCAGGCGGGCCGCGCCATCCCGGCTCACGGGACGACCCACGCGGACTACTGGTACGGCGAAGTGCCCTGCACGCGCCCGCTCACGCCGGAAGGAGATCAAGGGCGATTACGAGGCCAACACCGGCAACGTCATTGTGGAGAGGTTCCGGCACCTGGACGCAAGCGGGCACCCGGCTGTCCTGGTAGCCGGCCACGGCCCGTTCACTTGGGGCGCCAACCACACGAGGCGGTTCACAATGCGGTAGTGCTGGAGTTCGTCGCCCGCCTGGCCTCGAAACCCTGCGCATCAACCCGCGCATCAAGGCACTGCCGAAGTCGTTGCTCGACAAGCACTTCCTGCGAAAACACGGCCCCACCGCGTCATACGGCCAGAAGAGTGTAACCTGAGCCAGGAACGTGCATCAGGGCCTCCAGGAACCTGTTAGCGCAAGCGCGGCGCAGAGCATCGTCGGCTCCGCAAGCGCTTCGTTTCCAACGGGTTACGCTGAAACCTCTGTGAGGAAGCCACCAGATGCCCCGGATCGGGCCGCCCGCACAGCCCTCGCCGGTCACCCGGCTACCGCGCGCGGGCCCCACCGTCACCTCGCCGTCACCACACCGCAGTACCTCTAGCCCCGGGCTAGAGGTTACGACGGTGTGGTGACGGCGAGGTGACGGCGGGGTAACGGCAAGCCTACGATGAGACTGGCGTTTTGGGGCCCTTCCGTGAACCGCAAAGTAAGGACAGGCGTCTCGCCTGTCCCCGAGTCCACCGAAGGCAGGCGAGGCGCCTGCCCTACTTCCGTTCATGGTCCCATTGCGGGACTAAATGGCTGTGGGGGCTCTCCATGAACCTGCTTGTTCAGGGAAACGCGCTGCGGATGCGGATGAACTGGGCGGCGTTGGCGGAGATGGGGGCAGCGGGCTCGAAGGTGGCCCACTCGTAGCCCGGCAGGTCCGAAACCGGGGTCACACCAACCTGGGCGCCGGCCAAGGGGGTCCAGGAACGCAAGTCGGTGGAACCGTCCACCTCGTAGGTCAGTTCCGTGGTGCCTTGGACCAGGCGCGGATAGATAACCTGCAAACGGTCGCCGACGATCCGGGCTTGCACTCTCAGCGGGGTGTCGGGGAGCCGGGGATTGCCGCCAAGGGCGTATTTGACCATCTGGCTGAAGCCGTCGCCGTCGGAATCGCCGGTCCAGTTGACCGGGGTGTCGCCGTAGTAGCGGCGGTACCAGGCGGCAGCCGACTGGTTGGTCGCGGCGGCCAGGGCGGCGACTTCAGCGTCGCTCAGCGCGCGGCGGTAGATCCGCACTTCGTCAATCACTCCCTCAAAGTAGCGGTTCTGGGCATCAAGGCCGATGGTCACGGGGGCCACGGTGGTGTTGATGGGGGAGGCGCTCGCGGTGACCCTGGTCTGGCGGACCCCATCCACATACAAGACTACGTCCGTTGCATTGGGATTGGCGACACTGGGGAGCACCGCCGCCACGTGATGCCATTGGCCGTCCCGCAGGTCTCTGTGAGGCGACCACATAACCGCCCCCGACCTCCAGCCGCAGGGCCCCGATATTGGCCGCGTTGTTTTCCAGGCGCATCATCCACTTGATGCTGGTCGTGTTGGGGCCCCAGGCGAGGATGGAGCCGACCTTGGAGGAAGTCGCCTTGATCCAGGCCGCCGTCGTGCGCGCGCTCTGGCCCGAGGGCGGCGCGTAGGAGGCGTCCACCCCCACGTACGTGCTGACCCCATCAAACTGAATCCCGCGCCCAAAGCGCCCCGCCACCCACGGGCTGGTGGCGTCACTGAAGCCGTTCAGCGTGGCCGTCAGCGCGCTGCCGGCCTCGGGGGTCGTCAGGCCGGAGGTCTGGTTGAAGGGGAACCAGACGAAGTCGGAGTTGGTGAAATACACGTCCACCGTCACGGCGGCGGTGGCCGTGGAACTGCCGTCGGTGATGGTGTACTGGAACTTGTCCTGGCCCAGAAAGCCTGCGGCCGGGGTGTAGAGGATCTTGTTCGAGGTGATCTGGCAGGTCCCGCCGGCGGGCTGGGTAACGGACTGGATGCTCAGGGGCTGGGGCGTGCCGTCGTCAAAGTCGTTCGCCAGCACGTCAATCAATACCGGTATCCCCTGGCTGGTGGAAGCGGTGTCGAGGTTGGCCACCGGGGGTCCCGGCGGGGCAACGCCAACGCGGAAGAGGACGTTAACCGGGACGGCCTGCTTCGTGATGCCCGGGCCCTCCCAGTTCCACGCTAACGAGGGTGTCCCATTGGTGCCATGGATGTAGTAAAGGCGGTAGGGATGCATTCCCGCCTTGAGCCTGATCGTGCCGCTGCGTTCCTGACCGGCGACATAGCCGAAGTCGGCATCCACCACGGTCGCCTCGTGAATCCGCAGCAGGGCGCCCGCGTTGGCGGCCAGGTAGAAGGTGTAATCGCCGTCGCTCGGCGCCGAGATGAAGCCGCTGAACATCACACCGATGTCATTGTCGCGCGGGCGCACCGCCAGGGTGGCGGTATTGGTATTGCCGGCGGCCGCGGCGGGAAGGACGGTCAACTCGGGCACCCAGGGGAAGGCGTTGGTGTAAGTCTTCCACTCAACGCCGTAGGTCAGCGGCGCGGCATTGGTAGCAGGCACGAATTCGCCGTCATAAGGGCGAGGGGCGGAACCGTCCGGGCGTCGCTCTTGCAGGGTCGTATCCTTCATCTGCTGCTGTAACGCATTGTAGGCCGGATTGGTGGCGAGGTTGGTGCCCTCCTCCGGGTCGGTCACTACGTTGTAGATTTCAAAGTCATCCGCTTGAGAGGTGATGTTGTAGCGGACGCCGAGGTAATCGCCCAGGCGGATGACCTGCATCTGGTTGCGGGTGCGGCCACGATGGGCCGGCAGGAATTGGGAGTAGCTGGGCGTGCTGCCGCCTTCGTAATACTCGACATAAACCGTCGGGGTGCGTTGGGACCCGAGGCCGGTCAGCGAAGGCAAGAGGGAGACCCCATCACTGCGCGCCGGGGCCGGCAGGCCGGCCAGGTCCGTGAAGGTAGGCAGCCAGTCCCAGAAGCCCGAAGGCAGGTTGTTGATGGCGCCCGGCAGGCACGTGCCCGGGCCAGCGGACGATGGTGGGCACGCGCACGCCGCCTTCCCAGCAATCGCGCTTGATGCCGTCGAACGGACCGTAGCTGTCGAAGAAATTCGCCGCGTAGGCCTGTGGCAGGTAGGACTCGATGCTCGGACCGTTGTCGGAGCTGAAGACGATGAAGGTGTTGGTGTCCAGGTTCAGGTCTTGCAGCAGTTGCTTGAGGTCGCCCACGCAATCATCCAGGCGGTTCACGCTGGTTGCGAACCGTTTATAGACGTACAGGCCAGGGCACCTCCGGAGTCGCCGGGTTGTTGTCGTCGTCCCAGGTCGCGTTGGCATAAGCCGCGTTGGTGTAGGAATCGACGGTTCCGCTGGCAGTGTTAATCATGTGGCCGGGAGTGCCGAGCCATTGCAGGCCGCCGTTGGTGCCGCCGCCCGCGGGATACGGCTGGGTCGGTATCTCGCAGACGGCGTGCGGGGTGTCATAGGCCAAGTATATGAAGAAAGGCTGGCTGGCGTTGGTGCGCTCGTGGTCCTCAATCCACTGCTTGGCCCGCGCGGTCCACAGGTCGGCGGTGTAGCACTTGTCCAGCTCCGAGGAGATCTCGTTGGGGCCGTCCCAGACCTCTTTGGCCCCCTGCCAGACGCCTTCTTTGGGATAATGCTCGTGGCCGTCGGAATGGCGCACATAGCCGAAGAAGTAGTCAAAGCCGCGCCTGGTGGGATAGGCTGGCCACGAAGCCGCGTCGGTGCCGCTGCCCTGCAATCCCCACTTGCCGATACAGGCGGTAGCGTAGCCTGCGGCTTTGAGCACCGTCGCCAAGGTATGGTTGTCCTCCAACGCCTTATCAAACTGGTTATCGCGAACATTGGCATGGCCCTGCGTGACCCCCAACAGGAGCGAGGCTCGGGACGGAGCGCAAACGGGCGCCGGGCAGTAGTGCTGCCGCATCTGGACGCCCTCCGCCGCCAGCGTATCAATCTGCGGCGTCAGATGCCACGGCTTGGCGGGGTTATTGGCCGCCGCGCGCGTGTTCTGGAAGAATGCCCCGAGATCGCCGTAACCCAGGTCATCGGTCAGGATGAAAAGAATGTTCGGCCTGGCGGGAGAGTCGGCGGCATGACTGGGTTGGCACAGCGACAGCAGAACCAGGCTGCTTAGCAACAGCCCGGGTAACTGTTCAAGTAGGAGCGCAGCCTTCAGGCTGCAGAAGTCTGGACTACGGAGCGGCGTCCGCAGATTCCAACGCGCCGTGGGAACCCCCAGGCTTCTGCAGCCTGAAGGCTGCGCTCCTGCTTGAACAGATACCATTCCGGCTGTTTGGGTCGCCCGTTTCACACCGTGGGAAGGTTTCTTCTGTGTCATGTGTTCTACCAGTGTCCGATAATATCGGTGTTTCTGACAGCTTCGGTTCGAGCCCGTCGCCGCGCCTCCCGTAATGATCGCCGAGGCGCCGGTATCAGGGACCATAGTGGAGCGGCTAATGTCAAACCGAAAAGTGTGGCGGCAGCTTCACTCGCACGGCCAGTGACAAACTCCTGCGTAACCCCTTGTAGGAGACGACGTAAGGAGTCTCTCACTAAATCCAGTCTGGTCCTTGCGTAAGCTGTTGCTCAGAGACTCCTTACGTCGTCTCCTACAACGTTTTGGGCCGCACTTTGTCACTGGCCGTGGCTTCACTCGGGGCTGCGGACATCCACCGACCTGGGTGCATCTGGGCACCACCACCATACCTTGCCAGGCATTTCCCTCTCCCCGCTTGCGGGGAGAGGGCCAGGGAGAGGGGCTCGTGCATTCGAAGACCAGTGGATTGGCCAGGGTTCAAGAGATGGGGCCTCCTCTCCCCGGCTCTCTTCTCCAGACGAGGAGAGGGAGCTGCGGCAAAGTCGCGGTGGTAGTGGCAAGCTACGCCACACCGAACTCCAAGCGCGAATCCGCTATTCACCATGTCGTTGAATCGAATATGGTGGGCTCGGATTTATTGTGAAAACGCGCGTTCACTGGATCATCACTGCTTTCTCGTTGTGCCACCTTTCCGCTTTGGCCGCACCACGGCCTCCTGCGGCGCTGCTGGTCAACGGAGTCGAGAATCCACTGGCGGTTGAGCGGGACGCGATTGGCTTCACTTGGAGGCTGCAAGGAACTGAGAGGGGCGCGGCGCAAACGGCGTATCAAATCCTCGTGGCTTCGAGCCGTGGCCAACTCCAGGCGGAAGCAGGGGATTTGTGGGCTACGGGCAAAGTGGCCTCGGGCCGCACCGCCTCGATCGCTTATGCGGGCAAACCCTTGTCGCCCGGCTTGCGCTACTGGTGGAAAGTTCGCATCTGGAACGAGTCGGGCCGTGGCAGCGTTTACAGCCAGCCGGCGCGTTTTGACACCGGCCTGGCCAACAGCGAGTGGAAGGCCCACTTCATCTGGGATGGCACAACCAACTTCAATAACTTCGCCTATTTCCGGAAATCCTTCTTCCTGCCACGCCGACCCGCGCTCGCGAAGGCCTACGTCAGCGCACATAACGATTATCTGCTGTACCTCAACGGGCACCTGCTCGGGCGAGGCCCGGCCAGGAGCGACCCATTCCGTTATGGTCAATACAACGCGTATGACCTCGCCGATTTGCTGAAGCACGGCACGAATGTGCTCGCCGCAGTGGGGCATTGGCAGGGAAACTGGCGCGACTCAGGGGTCAATGCTGAGCCGGCGTTCCTGCTGGAGGCGCAATTCAGGTTCGAGGACGGCTCCTCCACGATGCTCACAACCGACGGGTCCTGGAAGACGCTCGCCGCCACTGGGTTCGTCGAAACCAACGCGGTCTATTTCGGCGGTGCCGGCGGGGCCAGGAACCGCGCCGCAATCCGCTTCGACGCTCGCGCTGAACCGGAGCACTGGACCGCACTTGGCTATGATGATTCAAAATGGGCGCCGGCGGCTGTCGTGGACTGCTCTTCTTTCAGGCTATTCCCGCAAATGGTGGCGCCCGAACAGGAGCAGGCTGAACTCAAGCCCGTCAGTCTGAAGCAAAGCGGGGAGGCCTGGCTGGTGGATTTCGGCCGGTGCCTGGACGGCTGGCCCAGGCTCACTATGCACGCCAACCATCCCGGCGACCGCGTCCGAGTGAGCTATTTCCAGCTCAGCGGCGAGAAGGGAGCAAGCGGCTGGGATGAATATACCTGCCGCGGAGGGCTTGAGACCTGGAAGCCGGACATCGGGCGGCATGCGTCTTTTCGTGAGCTGAAGATTACTGGCTACGCCGGGCGGCTCCGGGCGAGGGACGTGCGCGCGGTTTGGGCCTACACGGGTGCGGACGTAGCGGGCCGATTCCGCTGCTCCAGCGAGTTGCTCAATGCCATTTATGAGATGTGCGAGCGCTCGGCCCGGCAGAACGTGCAGCAGGGCATCATCAGCGTGGATGCCAATCGCGAGCAATCGCCGTGGACGGCCGACAGTTGGAACATTGGCAACGTGCTGCTCTACAATCACCGCAACACCATGATCATTGACAAGGTGGTGCGCGACTACGCCGCCGAGCAGCTTCCCTCCGGGGATTTCTATGCGTGCAGCCCGGCGGCCATATTCCACAGCCCGGAGTGGTCCATGTATTGGCCGATGCTGTTGTGGCAGCAATACCTGTTCTCGGGCGATGACGGCCTGCTCCGCCAAATGGCCCCGCGGCTGTTGGCCTTTCTGAACTGGCTGAAGCAATACCAGGATGCAAAGACCAAGCTGCTTAACCCGCCCAACGGTCCATTGAGCCGGAGCATGCGGATCTCGGAATATGCCGGAGGCAACATGCCCAGTGGCGGCCTTAATGTTGCCACCGCCTGCCAGTACTATGAGAACCTGCGGATTGCCTCCAGGGTCTTTGGCGCGCTGGGGCAGGACGACCAGGCAGAGGGGTTTCGGCAGCAGGCCGAGGAAGTGAAGGCCGGCATCAATACCCACTTATTCAACGGCGAATACTACCTCGCCCGGACAGACCGGACCGAGATGTTCCCGCTCGCTTCGGCCTGGGCGCTCCGTTTCGACCTGGTCCCACCCGGCGCTAAACCGCGGGTGCTGGAAAGCATCCGTAAGCATGTGACTCCCGTCCTCGGCGGCTACGGCGGCGACGCATTCTATAGCGGCCTGTTGAACGCAGGCGGCATGGGCGACTTCGTCGTTCGCGACCTGGAGCGCTATCGCATTATGATCGAGGGCAACGGCGCTAATTGGGAGAGCTTCAGCAACCGCGGCGAGTTCAACCACGCCTGGACCGCCTACCCGGGCTATTTGTTCCAGAAGTATATCTCCGGCATCCAGCCGACCGGCGGCGGGTTCAGCGACCTTCGATGTCCGGGCCGAAATCACCGGGCTGAGCTTCGCCGAGAGCGTAGTGCCTACGATCAAGGGCCTCATCAAGACACGGTGGGAAAAGCTGCCCAACCACCGGCTCAACCTGGCGCTAACCGTGCCCCCCGGCTCCGAGGCCAGCCTCTTCATTCCGGGCGCCGCCAGCGACGTCGCCACGATTAGAGAATCCGGCGTCACCGTTTGGCCCCACCAGCCTCGCACTCGAGTGCCCGGGGTGACGGCAGTGGGGGAGGACAATGGCGCTATCCGATGCCGTCTGGCCGCGGGCACTTACCATTTTGTGGTCAGCGGGGTGCGATGAGTCTCCACTGAAGAACCGCCCGTATGCCTGTCCCGAAGGGACTTATGATAATAGCCCAGCGCTTCAGCGCTGGGTACACGTCGCTCAGGAGATAAGTCCCGCAGGGACGGCAGAAATGAGCGGTTCAGTGCTTCTGCCGTCCCTGCGGGACTTATGCCGTTCGACGTCCACACCCAGTGCTGAAGCACTGGGCTGTTTTCAATCATCCCTCCGGGATGAACACATTCGGATAGCGCGTCAGTTGGAGAACTTCGCCCGGGTGCCTTTCTCGGCCTTGCCGCCCTTGACGGGGACGGGGTGGTCCTGCCTGAGGAGGGCTTTCATCTGCGCGACGATTGACGCGTATTTGGGGAGGGCGGCCAGATTGTGCAGTTCCTGGGGGTCGTTCGCCTGGTCATAGAGTTCCTCGCCCTGGGCGCCCCGAACCCATTCGGTATAACGCCAGCGGTCGGTCCGCACACTGTGACCGGGGCCTTGGGGACGCTGGACCTGCGTGTAGGCGGGATGATTCCATTCGGCGGTCGGGTTTAGCAGCAGCGGGCGCAGGCTGTAGCCTTCGAGACCCGGCGGCGGGGTCAGGCCGGCAAGGTCCGCCAGCGTCGGATACAGATCCACCAGTTCCGCCAACCGTGGGCTGGCCTCGCCGGCGGTCTTGAGGCCGGGGACGCTGATGATCAGCGGGACGTTGGCAGCTTCCTCGAAGCAGCTCTGCTTGAACCACAGGCCGTGCTCGCCCAGGTGATAGCCGTGGTCGCTCCAGAACACGATGATGGTGTTATCCCGCAGCCCCAACCGGTCCACGGCGTCGAGCAACCGCCCGATTTGCGCATCCACAAAGGAGATGGCGGCGAAATAGGCCCGCTTGCACTCGCGCGCCTCGTCGGGCGTCACGCCGATGTAGGGCCACGGCTTATAGGCGGAAAGCGCCAGGTGCGGATACTCATTGGGGGTATTGGTGGTTATCGGAGGCAGGGTGATCTGGTCCATCCGGTAGAGGTCGAAATACTTCTTCGGCGTCACCCACGGGCAGTGCGGCTTGTAGAAGCCCGCGCCGATGAAGAAGGGCTTGTCCTTGTGCTGCTCGAGCAGTTGGATGGTCTGGGTCGCCACCTTGCCGTCCGTGTGCTCGACATCGGTGCCGGTGGGGTCGGCCAGGAATGACATGGACGAGCCCAAACCGCGCTTGGGGGTGTAGTTCATGATGTCGGGCTCCAAGGCCGTCTTGTCACGGCCCGCCGGGTTGAACCGCTCCATCCAGGACACGCGATCATCCAGGCCGTTGGTGCCGATGTCACCCGGATTGCCGTAATGATACATCTTCCCGACGCGCGCCACGTAATACCCGTTCTTGATGAACATCTGCGGCAGCGTCACCACGTCGGGCAAGCCCTGGCGGAAGTGATACTTCAGATCGAAGACCCGCGTGGTATCGGGCCGCAGACCGGTCAGGAGCGACGAGCGGCTGGGGCTGCAAAGGGGGAATTGGCAATAGGCATGTTCGAAGCGCACCCCGCGCGCCGCCAGCCGGTCAATGTTCGGCGACTTCACCAGCGGATGGCCGTAGCAGCCAAGGTCGGTGTTCATGTCGTCCACGGCGATGAACAGCACATTGAGTTTCGGCTGAGCCGCGCCGAGCGGGGCAGCCAGGGCGGCGGCGAGCAAGGCAGTGGTAAGGATTCGTTTCATAGTGATGGAGTATTGTTGTTGCCAGGTTATTTGGTCTCAGCCCGCCGTTTTCCCTTCTTGTTGGCCCGCGGCACGTTGCCGGAGGCGCCCGCCGGGTCCTCGGGCAATTCTTTCAACTCCTTGCGCAACCGGGCCAGTTCTGTCTCCAGCTCCGCCTGCACCGCCGCGTACTGAGGCTGGCCATAAACGCTGCGCAGTTCCTGAGGGTCTTTCTGAAGGTCAAAGAGTTCCCAGTAATCGGCGTCCTTATAGAAATGGACCAGCTTGTAGCGGTCGGTGACCACGCCGTAGTGCGGGCGCACGTGGTGCGGGCGCGGATACTCGTAGTAATGATAGTAGAAGGCCTTGCGCCAGTCCGCCGGGGTATGCCCTTTAAGCACCGGGAGCAGGCTGCGGCCTTGCATCTCGGCGGGGATCGGCAGGCCAGCCGCATCGAGGAAGGTCTCCGCGAAATCCAGGTTGGAGACCAGGTCCTTGTTCACGCGTCCGGCGGGGATGACTCCCGGCCAGCGGACCAGCAACGGCGTCCGCAGCGACTCCTCGAATATCCAGCGCTTGTCGAACCAGCCGTGCTCACCGAGGTAGAAACCTTGGTCTGAGGAATAGACCACAATGGTGTTGGTCGCGAGACCCGTCTGGTCCAGGTAGTCCAACAGCCGACCGACGTTCTCGTCCACCCCCCGGATGCAAGCGAGGTAATCATGCATGTAGCGCTGGTATTTCCAGCTCACCAGGGCGCGCCCCTCGAGATTGGCTTTCTGGAAAGCCTCGTTGCGGGGTTTGTAGTAGGCTTCCCAGGGGACCCGCTGCTCGGCGTCCAACTGGGGCGGCACGGTGAACTTGAGGTCCTTGGCGGTCATCGTCTTGGCGATCGTCATGTCCTGGTCATGCTCAGCCAACCCGCGCCCGGAGTAGTCGTCGAACAACGTCGGCGGCTCCGCGTAATGCCGGTCGCCGTCGGCGTTCAAATCGCGCAGGGGCGGCTCCCACTCGCGGTGCGGGGCCTTGTGCTGGCACATCAGGAGGAAGGGGCGGGACTTGTCTCGCTGCTTGAGCCAGTCCAGCGCGGCATCGGTGATCAGGTCGGTCACGTAGCCGTGGAGCTTGATGCGCTGACCGTTCTTGATTATCGGCGGGTTGTAATAGACGCCTTGTCCAGGCAGGACTTCCCAGAAGTCAAAGCCGGTTGGGTCGCTTATGAGGTGCCACTTGCCGACGATGGCCGTCTGGTAGCCGGCCTTGTGCAGCAGCTTCGGGAACGTCGTCTGCGACCCGTCGAACCGGCTGTTGGCATTGTTGAAGAACCCGTTGATGTGATTGTAGGTGCCGGTCAGGACCGTCGCGCGGCTCGGGCCGCAGATAGAATTGGGCACCAGGCACCGGCCAAACATCATCCCTTCCTTGGCCAGCCGGTCAATGTTCGGCGTTTCCACGAGGTGGCGCGGGTCGCCGTAGGCGCTGATCGCCTGGTAAGCGTGGTCATCGGAAAAGATGAACACGATGTTCGGTCGCGGCGGCGCCTGCTCAGCCGCCCGGCCCAACCCCGCCAAAGCCGGCCCGAGCAGAAGGGCGGTTCCGAGCCCCAGAATCCGGCGCGAGAACCTCGGCCACCCCTTTCTCGGTCCAGGGAGAGCCTCCACGGCCTTTTCGCCCTGCATTGGGACCATGAACCACCCCACAAACGCTGCTGGACTGGTTCCCCTCTCCTTGGGGAGAGGGGTTGGGGTGAGGGGGAATTTGGGCTTCGGTTCATGGACGGAATGCCCCAAAACGAAGACCTCGCGCATTGAACGCCTGAAGGGGAGGAAAACATCCAACATCCAATGTGAGCGGCCCAGGTGAGGGCCATTGGATGTTGGACTCGCCGCGCCGGAGTCGGACGTAGGCGGATGCTGGACTCGCCGCGCCGGAGTCGGACGTAGGCGGATGTTGGACTCGTCGCGCCGGAGTCGGACGCAGGCGGATGTTGGATGTTCCCAAGCTTCGTATGAAGGTAAGCCGCCAGCGTGCGGAGAGGATGTCATAGTGTATTCTTCTTCAGCCGTGAATTGTGAGTGCACGGGCCCATTTTGCAGATTCCCTGGGAAACCTCAAAGGATTTCTGGCCCACGCGTGTCTTACGGAGTAAAACTGACACACGGCTCATCACGTAATACACCGCGCCCTGATATTCCAGTCGAGGCTTGCACGGCACGGTCCGAAATTCGCCCCAATGGCCTCCCCCCGTCAAAGACCAAACAAGGGCTTTTCTACGGCTGCCCCCATCGAAGGACGTTCGGAGTGGTGATCCAGAGACGTGTCGTGGCGGTCTGACGCTTCATGGGGTCGTGCCGGTCCTGCGTGGCCACGCCGTCCCGGTCAATAGTCGAGGAATTGGTGTCAACCCATAATTTGGGTCGCCCTTTCTGCCGTTCAATGCAAGGCCATGAGCAAAGCTGACCCAAACTATGGGTTGGCCCCATTTTCGCGCACCTGGGCCAGGTCCGTGGCGGGTGAACGATTAACTACCACCTGCGGTTATGACAACGCCGGCGCGCTGCAAACCGTGGGGTCAGTGCCGATGGGGCCAGCAAGGCGCTTCGGCCTGCGGGCCAAGTCATGAGCCTCCCCTTAAGGCTTCGGCTTCCAGCGTTCCTTCAATTTATCCAGGTTCTCAACATGCGTGAGCACGACTACCTCGTCATCCTCTTGCAGCTTTGTCTTCGCATCTGCCAGGGCCAGTTGCCCTTCCCGGTAATAGCAAATGACCCGGGCGGTATCGGGCAGTTTCAAGGCCGACACTTCTACGGCGTCTTCGGCGCGCGCCACGAAGCTGAAGAAACGGGCCTGGTCTTTAAGCACAGTGGATAGCTCAACCACATCCACGCCCTGGACCAGGTCTTGCAGGTAATGGCTGATCGTCAACGACGGGACAATGATGTCGTGCAGCCCAAGCTCGCGGCAGATGGGTTCAAATTCCGGGTCCTCGATGCGCGTCACGACCCGCTTGAAGCCGAGCGACTGGCCCACCAGGCCGGCAATGAGATTGACCTTGTCGTTCTCAGTCAGGCAGAACAACACGTCGGTCTGTTCGGGGTTAACCTCCCGTAGAATCTCGGGCTTGCTGCCGTCGCCGCGCAGAACACTGCAATCCAGTCGCTCGGCCAATTCCCCCGCCTTGGCCTCGTCGGAGTCAATGAGGATGACCTCGTGACCCTGCTTGATCAGGAATTCCGCCGTGCGGATGGCGGTTTGACTTGCGCCCACAAATGCGATTCTCATGCTTTGCCTTTTCTCCTGCCCAGCCACGTGCGGGGATACAGCAACACCAGCCAGGCGATGATCTCCAGACGGCCCAGCAACATGTCCGCGCACAGGACGTGCTTCAAGGCGGCGGGCAGATCCGGGCGGCTGATGCCGGCCGAGAGCCCAACGGTGCCGAGCGCGGACACCACCTCGAACAAGGAATTCAGCGGGTCGTAGCCGCAGGCGGCAAACGGCAACCAGGACAACACGATCGCGCCCCCGTACAGCACGACCAGCAACAGCGTCGCCCGGACTTCGTCCTCCTGCAAGCGGTGGCCGGCCAACCGGGGCACGACCACCGCATGGCGGGCCAGGCAGGTGCGCTGTAGCATCACCTGGAACACCCGTGCCACGATCAATAGGCGCAGCAGCTTGAAGCCGCCCGCCGTCGAACCCACGCCACCGCCCACCACCATCGCAATCAGCAGCACCACCTTCGACGCCGCGTCCAGGTGCGACAGGTCAAAGGTCGAAAAGCCCGCCGTGGTCTGCGCCGAAAACCCAAGGAGCAGCGCCGGCCGGACTGCTGCTGCCGGCGTCACATCCTGCCTTGCCCACATCAAGAACCCCAGGACCATGCTCACCACCAGGCCGGCCACCAACAACGCACCGAGTTGCAGAGTGTCCAGGTTGAAGCGGCCCTTTCGGCGGTACCACTGTGGATAAATCGCCAGCGGGATCGCCCCGACGATGCAGAGCGCCATCACGGCCCCTTGCTGGTACCAGGCCCCCAGCGCGCCCAGGCTGGCGTCCTGCGGCGCAAATCCTCCGGTCGAGACCGCCGCGAGGGTGTAAGCGACCGCATGGAAAAAGCTCAAGCCGGTCGCCAGCAACACCACTATGCCCGCCGCGGTGAGAATGGCGTACACGATCAACACTCCGCGCGCCCGGGTGCGCGTGCCGCCGGCCAGGTCGTCCCCGACGGCCTCGCCCCCGCTCAAGCGTTTGGCGACCAACCCCGGCTGGACTACCAGTGCCACCGATAACGCCACAATCCCCAGCCCGCCATACCATTGTATCCAGGCGCGAGAGAACAAGAAGCTCGCCGGCAGGCCCTTCAGGCTCGGCAAAGTGCTCAACCCCGTCGTCGTCAAGCCCGAGACCGCTTCAAACCACGCGTCCACCGGCTTCAATCCCGCGCCCATCATGGTCCAGCATTCCCAGAGGGGCGAGGTCAGGAAGATTAGCGCTACCACCACGATCGCTTCGTTGGGCTGCACGTCGTCGGTGGTGCGCAACCGAACCAGCACCGCCCCCAGCACGCCGAGCAGGACCATGACACAGAGGTAACGCAGGGCGATCTGATAATCGCCGCAACCGGCCGAGACCGCCAGCGGCACAGTTTTAATGGCCGCCAGGACCAGGCAAAGCTGGCCGAAGTATTTCCCCACCACGCGAAAGCGCACGGCATAGCCCAGCGATTTCACGGGGTCGGCCATTCTCTTCCTTTCGATTCCAAGTCCTTCACTGGCACGTCCTGCGACGTTAGTTTACGCTCTCAGTCGGCTTGCGGCAAAGAAAGTCAAAAGTTGATTGCCACCTGGGTACCCAGCACCAGCGCGTTGGGGAAGCTCCCGGTGCCGCTGGGGCGGAAGATATACTGCACATCCGGCTGGAGGCAGAACCAAGGTCTAAACCTAATGCGATAGGTCAATTCCAGGACAGTTTCATGGCTCTGCACCCCAACCCCGGTCAGAGATTGGGCTGTTTGTAACCGGTCGCTGAAAGCGCCGTAAACCACGGCCAGGGCGGCAATGTCCTCATTCCTCCCCGGAATCAGGCCCCGATACTGCAATCCGCCGTTGAGGAAGAAAGGCATAGTGCTGACGTCCTGATCCGGAGCGACATGAATGGAGGCAAAAGGCGTCAGGCCACTCTTCCTATGCGGATCGTCGCCCTTCCGATAGATCATTTGCTCCAGCAGCACATAAAACCCGGTGTTGCCCCGCTCGCTGGCATTCGGTCGGTGCAGTGCGGCGGGAACGAAGCGCGTGAAATCGTGATCGTCGTACCACCCGCCCAGCCGATAATTCCCCGGCAACCCCTGATCTCCCTGCCCGTGGTTGAGCCGATATCCGATCTCAGCAACGGCAAAGAGCGGGCCGTTCATGCTCCAATCCACTCCATGTTTTGATGCCTCGATGGCTGTTTGGTCTCCGTTGAACGCACCGGCCATGGCATAGAACCCATTGTCACCACCCGTCGGTCGCGCGCGCAGTCGAATTCCCCAGGTCGTCGTGGAAGAGGAGGTCATTCCCGGGGCATTGAAGAACACGCCCACAGAACTGCCGGCAATGGCGTCCTGGACGAAGGTGTCGTAGATGGGAAGAGAAACAAATTCGTCCCCAACCGCCATGCGGCCCAATCGGACGTCAAAGCGCGCATCGGCCACGGCCTGTTGGTAATAGCAATCGAGCAGGCGGTAACCCTTGCTCGAATGCTCCTGCGCCACAATGAAGACGTTGTGAATGTGCTCGCCGCTCAGGTTGTCCCCAAAGCGCCAGGTCCCGGAGAGGTGCGCTTTGGCACCTTGCCAGCCCGCCAACCGGTCCAGGTCGAAATCCAAGTCGAGGTTGAATCCGCTGAAAGCCGCCAGCCCCTGGCTTTTCCCTCCAACGGGGTTGCCCTGAATATCACTCACAAAGCTCAGGGAAGGTGTGAAGCCGGCCTCAACCAGATTGGTGCGGACATGCCTCCAGTCCCGAAATAGATGCGACTGGCTGTTCTGTTCTTCGAACCGCGGGTGCGCGTAGCTCTGGCCTTTTTCGATCGGTCCTTCGAGGCTGTCGGCTGGTAAACCAGGCCCTTTGGAGGGTGCCGTTTGCGCTAAGAGCGTTGAGCCCGTGAGGCCCGCAGCAAGCACGAGAAAGGAGAAAGGGGAGAAAGGGGTCAAACCGAGAAAGGGGTCAAACCGTAGATTGGAATTCCAATTGCCCACACGATTCATCGTGCCTCGCCGTTCTTCCGTGCCCGCGGCGATGCAGGACCGACTTGGCGCCCTTGGTTGTGCCGATCTGCACCCGCGCCGCGATCCACTTTACCGGCAGCGTAGTTTCCTTTCTAATCCGGGCCGCGATCGCCAGTTTGCCCGGATCACTCCGGTGGCGCCCGGCCAAGTCCGACTCCTGCCAGCCCCGGCGTGCCAATTCCTCCCCGATGATGCGATTGGCTTTCTGCTCGGCGGTCTCCCGACGCAGTTCGCCAGCATGGTTGTCCCCCAGCTTGCCTTCCATCAACTCCAGCATCCTTTGCCGGAACTCCTGGCTGCCCAGGCACCAACCTCGCCGCAGCGCTTTGAGCGCTTCCTCATCCTCTTCCTCCAACCGCCGCCCCTCCATCTGCCGCTCGAATTGCTGCCGCCCAGCCGCCGTGTCCTGCCCAATCCCGTGCTCGCCCAGCAACCGGTCCACCCGCAGCCAGCGCGGCCGGTGCTCCGGCGCGGCCAGATACCACCCGAAGCTACTCCAGGGATACGCCAGCAGCCGCTCCTCCCGCCCCAACAAATGCGCCCGCACCGGGTTCAAATGCACATAATCGCACACCGTCTTCAAATACCCGTTGCCGCTCCCGTCCACTATCAGGGCCTTGTAGCGCCCGCTAAACACGTGCCCAAAGAGCTTCTGCCGGTGGTTCAACCGGATCGTGTAGGCGCTCAAAAACCAACGCATGCCGTCCACCAGGTTCGCATTGGGGGTTTCGAGCACCAAGTGAAAGTGATTGCGCATCAGGCAGTAGGCGTGAACCCGCCAGCCGGTCTTCTCACACGCCTCCGCCAGCGTCTTGACCAGGTCTTGGCGGTCCACATCGTTGACGAAGATGTCCTCCCGGCGGTCCCCACGGTCCATCACGTGGTAAATCGCGCCGGGATATTCCACTCGCATGGCGCGCGGCATAAACCCATAATCTCAGAACTCCCGCCCTCGTCAAGCACACGCCGCGCAAGCCGATCTACGGTTTGACCCCTTTCTGCGGTTTGACCCCTTTCTGTCCTTCCACAATGCCATGCGCCAAATCACCGGCCAGTAAAGACTCAAGACAACCCTTGGCATCGTAGTGCTACAACCCCAACGCGGCCTCACCCACCACGATCCAACGCTACGATGCCAGTGCGGCCAGATCTCCTCCGCTGCTCCGCTGCGCCCCCGCCCAACCCCAATAGCCCCTGCCATCATCAGGCTACGACCCCAACGCGGCAATCTGGCTGCAAAACTCGACGCGAGCGCGGCTATTCGGCACAGGTACGCCCGACAGGGGAGGCGACACTTGCCTTGCTATGGGCGAGTCCCTTTTCCCTGCCGCGCGGGGCTGTCTGGCGGGTTCGTACGCCACCGCCCGCTCCAAAACGCTGCCGCCTCGTTGTCTGGGGGTGGATTCTTGACATACTGCAGCATTTCGTTTCGTGTTCCGACGAAGAAGCTGGAGCCGCCCAACTCGTAGAAGGCGATTTCTCCCGGGACCCGCTCCGGGTCGCTCGTAAAGCGCACCGGGATTTCTCGGCCCGAGGAGAAGAAAGCGTAGGTCTTATGCCAGGATCCAAATCCGACAACCTTCCTGACCCGGAGGATGCCGCCTTCGGGGACTCGGTACAAATACTCTCCGCGGTCTAATCCGACTTCCTCAGCGTCCTTGGCCTCAAGAATCTCGATGCGCCCGCGAAAGCCATCCGGGACAACGAACCGCACGGGCGGGCCGGTTTGGTCCATGCAGCTCGGCAGCGCAAGCAACACCGCGACGGCGGCCATGCACCAAAGTGCGAGTCTCCGCAGGGAACGAGGCAACAGTAGCAAGCACCGCCCGACGCAGCCTATTCTCCTGCGTCGGCCGGAAGCCGGGGACTGTCTATATTCCAACATGGCTGCTCGTTCCAGAAGGTCATGGGGGCCACTGCACGACCCCGCACTGGGTTTCCGCCGTGATTTCCTTCTCCGCTTGGAAAGGCACGGGTGTGTTCAGGTTCACGGGATTTGGGCCGGAGTCAGGACTGGTAAACTGATAAACGCCTACGTTCCAATCGGCGACTGCCTCGTAGGAGGGGAAGTTGTCGTGCTTCCCTTCAACAGTAACCTTAACTCTGTCAGGGCCGAGCGCCTTGAGGGTCCAAGTCACAAAGTAATCGATCGCAGGTGTGAACTCAGGTGGAGTGAAGGGGTACTTGCCCCTCCCGCCCATGGTGAGCACCAACTGGCAGCAACCCGATGAGTGCCAGAGTGTAGCCCCACCGGTGGCTTCTGCGGTCCGTTCCAACACCTGTCCGGTATCGCTATCGTAACGCCGGGATGGACTGGCCTTGGTCTTCGAAAGGGGGACCGGCCCGGGTGGCCGGAGCCCAATTAACGTCGATTCAATAGTAACCTCAGTCCGCAGGCGCGCGGTCTGTTCGGGCTGCCGAAAGAAGCCCCGCTTGTCTGTTGAGAACCAGTAGCGCGTGGAGCCGGCTTGGCCGGGCTCGGGCAGCCAATCCGGCGGCCCTGGGATAAAGGCATTGAATTCCAAGTGGATTGGGCGATGCCCGAGCCGATCCACCGCGCCTAGCGTCCTATTCTCGACGAACCCGTATAGGTTTTCCCCTCCGGCCTCCGAAATGGGGTCCCTGCTAATCCATCTCCCCGTGGACGGATGGTAGTACGCGTTGGACTTCTGTGGAGCAAGCAACAGAAGCCCGAGCCCAACTGCCAGCATGACAGATGTGCCGTTTGTTTTCATAGTCTGGAGAGTGAAGAATCCCTTTGTGTCGAACCCGAGTTGTCACCGGCGCTTCGTCCCTCAGTGCCGGCCTCGACTTGGAGAGCGTTCGCCATCCCGCCGTAGTTCCGCGTGCCCGGCGACAAGCGGGAGGCGGCGGCAAAGCTCTGCGCTGCTTCTCCCAACCGCCCCGCCTCCCGCAGGCACATCCCCCGAATCGAGAGAAACACCGCCAGTTCCTCGGCGGGAGTGAGCGACTTCAGGTACCCCTCGGCGGCTTCCTCCGCTCCGCTGACCTCAAAGGGCCAGTGACGGTAATAATCGTCGTCGAAGCGGTTTATCCCCCGCCCGGTCACCTCGATGTTGAACCGCTCTCGGCCGCCTTCCCACCGGACGAACAAATGCGCCTTGGTTGTCACCAGCTTCAGGGGATAGCCCAGTTCCCGGCCCACGGCCACGTACAGCACCGGCAGCGAACTGCACGTGCCCTGCCGCTTGGGACCCAGCAACCCACTCAGAAACACCATCTGGGAATCGGCGAAGAAGTGGTCACCGGCGTCGGTTGCCTGCGGCCCGGCCCGCCGCTCAGGACTATACTGAATGCCGAAATCCTCCGCCAGCACCACCCCCATCATCACCATCCGGAAGAAACCTTCGGAATGCTCGAACTCGCCCGGATTCTGCTTAAACCGATACAGGTGACGCTGAGTCTCCGCTTTGACCCGAGCTGCCATTTGGCCGACCAAATTGAGCGCGCTGTTGATCTCCAAGTCCGCAGTGCCCGAAAGACCCTGCTCGCAAACCAAGTTCAGCCTTACGATGCCCACCGCGGCCAATTTCTCGGGTGCCAACGCCAGCAAGTCACCATGCGTAGGCGTCACGGTCCTCGCTCGCCTCAAAACGCCCATGGCATTCGCGCCGCCGCCTCGACCAACCAGTCCGATGCCTTCCTGAACCGGAGTGAGTACTGAACGGTTCCCCGCCGGCAGACCGCCGCCTTTACGGTGGCAACCTGTGGTTCTATGGAGGTGACAACCACAGCGACGCGGGTGCCCGACTTGTGTGAGAACCTTTCCCGCACTCCTAACCCAGGGACGAACTCCGACTGTGCTTCGGGCCGAATATCGCACCCGGGGAGAAGGGAACGCAACAACCCTCGCTCCTCGTTTCCAAGCGAAACGAAAAAGAGCCGAAGCGCTGGGCTGTTCGTGCGGACCGATCGAATAAGGAACTCGCACGCGAGCACCTTCACCTGACTGGAGTCGGAGAGAATTCTTAGCTGCCGCTGTCTCCCCAACGCAGCTCCTTTGCCCCACCTGGCCGTTGAGCAGCTCACACAAGCTACGAACATGAGGGCCACCAGGCATAACACGCCACTTCTCATAGGTTACTTCCCGAGCCCAAAAACCTTCTGGCACCACTGACAGTCCGGTTTCGCGCGTTTCGTCGGAGGCTCGTGCATCAAGTTGTCTGGGTTGCTGGAATGGGACGGATCACCTTCTGCGTCTCCCCTGTATCCTGCGTAGTGCCCCAGTTCGTGCGCAAGCACGAAGGAAGGAAGAATCGGTGAGTACCAAAGCAGCACCCCTTTCCCCTCGTCCCCCCATCCCCACGAAAGCCGTCCATAGGGCCACGCCTTGATCTTTGACCTCGTAAGCAGAACCGGAACGGAACCCACAGCTATCTTCCGATAATGGGCCTCCGCAAGCTCTACATCGGGGGCAGGCTGCCCGGGAGAGCCAGGCTCAATGAAGTAGTCACCATCCTCGGGCGCATCCTTGCCCTGCTGGTTCGAATCATACTGCGCAGAGATACCTGGCACCTCCCCTAACCTGCACTGCTGACATGGGTCACGGTTAACCTTCATGCGGATACACTCAAGAACCATGCGGAAAAGAAACTGCAATTGTCGGTTTGTGACGTTGTGCGTTCGGGTAACATTTTTGATGCTCGTGTCGTAGCCAAAACCTAGAAAGATAGCGGCCCGGCCGAGGGGGTCCGTGCCATTCTGGCAGTCGTTCTGGTCGGAAGAATAGACGTTCGCTCCGCCCTCCTCCGCGGCGGGATCTCTGCTGATCCACCTTCCCGTCGAGGGATTGTAGAACCCGCTGGCTGACTGTGGGGCAAACGACAGAATTCCTAGCCCGAGTGCCAACATCACAGATGTGAGGTTTGTTTTCATAGTCTTGTGAGTGGAGTATCCCTTTGCGTTGAACCCGACCTTTCTCCAGCACTTCGTCCTTCAGTGCCGGCCTCGACCCGGAGAGCATCCGCCATCCGCTGGTAACTCCGCGTGCCCGGCGCCAGGCGGGAGGCCGCGGCAAAGCTCTCCGCTGCTTCTGCCATCCGCCCCGACTCCCGCAGGCACATTCCCCGGATCGAGAGAAACACCGCCAGTTCTTCTGGGGGAGTGAGCGACTTCAGGTATCCCTCGGCGGCCTCCTCCGCCGCGCTGATCTCAAATGGCCAGTGACGGTAATAGTCATCGTCGAAGCGGTTTACCCCCCGACCCGTCACCTCGATGTTGAACCGTTCTCCGCCGCCCTCCCACCGGACCAACAAATGCGCCTTGGTTGTCACCAGTTTCAGGGGATAGCCCAGTTCCCGGCCTACCGCCACGTAGAGCACCGGCAGCGAACTGCACGTGCCCTGCCGCTTAGGGCTCACCAACCCGCTCAAAAACACCCTCTCCGGATCGGCGAAGAAGTGGTCACCGGCGTCGGTTGCCTGCGGCCCGGCCCGCCGCTCAGGACTATACTGAATGCCGAAATCCTCCGCCAGCACCACCCCCATCATCACCATCCGGAAAAAACCCTCAGAATGCTCGAACTCGCCCGGATTCTGCTTAAACCGATACAGGTGACGCTGAGTCTCCGATTTGACCCGGGCTGCCATCCGGCCAACCAAATCGAGCGCGCTGTTGATATCCAGGTCCGCGGCCCCGGGAAGACCCTGCTGGCAAACCAGGTTCATTCTCGCAATACCCGTAGCAGCCAAGTCCTCCGGCGGCAGCATGACCAGCACACCGAGCGTGAGCGCAGGGCTCCTATCCTGCCGCTGCGCCTGGACTCGCTTGAGGCCAGTTGTCGAAAAGCTCAAGCAAGCCACAGCCGCCACGAGCCCGCAAAGACCCGCCCCCAAAACCAGAACTAACTTTGCTCGGCTACGTTTCATCCCTCGGAGTTTCGGCGAAATGCCAACGGGGAAGTACTATATTATCATTGACTGGCACCTTCTAGGATCGAAGTAGAGGCTTGACCCGTTTTTTGGCTGCCGGCGGAGGAGCCGTCCGAGGACCACAGGGACTGGCGGATGTGCTGCTTGGCTAAAGGGAGCGCGCCCATTCTTTGGATACAATGGCTGTTCGGATTCATCGCACCCAATAAATGGGTGATGCGGTGCACCTAGTACTTCGCTCAATTTGGTCCTCGAGCAGAACTCGGGTGCTGCCGGTCACGATGTCAACGATGTAATACGTTCTTGTCCACTCACCAAGCGCCGCTGACTTGGTTGATGTTTCACGCATGAGCATCACTAGGGCAAACTTGCCGCAAGGCGAGATTGCTCTTAAGATATAGCTCCCTCCGCCGCGCGCAAGCAGGCTGCTGTAAGTGTGCAGGACCTTCAACTTATGCCTCTCGGGATCACGGTACTTGGACCAAGAGTGGTCCCATGGAGACGTAACGAGCCTAAAGCCGCCGATAGGCGCTTGAGGACCCTCAAAAAACACATACATACCGTTAATGGTTGCCGAATTCGTGCTGTCGGGTTTACTCCCCAGGCCGCCAATCCATCGAATCTTGCCTGTTTGGAGGTCTAGATTATAGATGCCAGTTTCATAATCTCGCCCCTCTCGTAGGCGTCTGCCAGATCTGGTGTAGTAGAACTGCGCGGTATGGCTCTGACCGATAGGCACGCTGGTCATCGTGTAGCCGACAAACTGGTAATTACTGGAATCCGGAAGCTCCACCCAGTTTGTCTCTGCCCGCTCGAAGTTGTAGTCGAGGAGTCTCTCAACCACCTCCCCCGGCCTCGGGTATTCGCGCAACTGAAATAGGACATGATCGGCTGCCAATACGACGTTCGAGGGCAGACTGGGTAGAGGCAAGCGGCGACTCTGGAGGGTTCGCGTCGAGTAAACGAACGCGGTCGTGCCATTCTTGCCCCCGTTACCGCCTGCCGCTGAGATCACACAGTAGAGGCTGCCGGAAGTAGAGGCGAACAGGCTACCGCTTGGCGCGTCGGTTACCCTGCGCAGGACGCCACCCTCCAAATTGAAATCGTAGATGGTGCCTGTTCTCGCAGTGTCATCTCCGTCGTCAGGTCCCTCGCTGAGGAGAAAGACCAGCTTACCGGTAAGCTTTTCGGGCCCGGTGTAGTATGTTAGACCCGGCAATAAGTTCGTTCCGGGTGAAGCGCATCCCGCAGAAACGGAAAGCACGATTAGCAGGAGAAGCGTTCCTGAATTGATGCGCATCATTGGCGGAACAACATAGTATCCCTACAGAAGCAGTGGCGCCGGACCTCCCCAACGAAACGACCAATTTCTTCCTGGCTCTCCGCGGTTACTCTTTCTGTAGCCAGGTCTTGGGAGAGAAACTGAGTGGCGCTCCAGGTCCACCTGTTATAGTCGTCGTTCCCAGGATGGCGACTATAATAGTCCGCCCACCATAGGTCTGAGAAGTGAATTCCCGCGTCCACTTGACCGTACCAATCATCCCACCATGCCGGGTGGGCTATCGTAGAGCGCCAGTCGCGGCCAGGGCGATGCCAAACCCGATGGGCCGAACGGTCCTGCCAACTATGAAGGCCCCTGCCAAAAGCTTGGGCAGCCTCTATGCAGCGCATCCCGTCTTGTTGCTCGTCACCCGCTGCGAGCGCATTTACGGCGTTTGCGTACTCCGTATGGTACCAGAAATCGCGACTGTCTTGCCCACCGGTCTTGCTCGGCTGGTTTAGATGCCGTTCCATTTGTCCCCACGGAAACGGACTCGTACCCCAATGATTATCCACATCATTGTCCGATAATCCAATGATTGCGCCGTACGCTGGCTGGAATCCCGCCTCTCCGGACCATACCATTGTCATCCACAAATGGACGCGGCTATTCCAGTACCCCAAGGTGTCGGTGCTGCTTAAAGGATCATTGTCCACCAGACCATAGAGATTGTTGCCCGCCCCCTCTGCCATCGGATCCCTACTTATCCATCTTCCCGCGCTGGCGTTGTAGTACCGAAAACCGTAATAAAGCAGGTCCGTCTCATCATCCTGGTATTTGGTGGAGAACCGGAACGGATTGGCCTTCGCCATAGGGCCGGTGGCGCGGAGGAGTTCACCGAAGGGGCCGTATTCGTAGGTGGCGCAGTTGGTGCCGCCGGACATGCTCACCAGCGCTGTTACGTTCCCGTTGCCGTCATACGCGGGGGCGCAATAGCCAATAGCCGATGTGCAATCGTCAATGAACAGCAGGCCGCCGACGCCGCCGGCGCCCTGGATACTGCCGGACAAATCACTGCCCCACACATACGACCGGATCACGGCGCTGTTTGTCCCGTTCAACTCGGCCAGCAGGTTCCAGCCGTCATAGACGAACTTCACGTCATTGGTGGGGTAGCCGTTCCATGTGGTATTCCCCCACACCTGCTTGCGAATCCGCCGGCCCTTCCAGTCGTACTCAAACTTCATCGAATTCCGTGGGCCGGTCGCCGTGTTGGGCACCAGGCTCACCAACCGGTTCTCCGCGTCCCAAGCGTAGGTCCAGCGGCCATCGTTGGTCAGGTTGCCGTCCGCGTCATAGTAGAACGGCTCTGGTGTTCTGGGGACGAACTCGTGGCCCGACACGCTGTTTTGCCCCGTGGCCGCAACGGTGACCTGCTCCCACAACGGACCGTTGGTGTTGTTGACGAGAAGCTTCATAAGGACTTGTGCGAGCGGGCCAGGACGGCTTGGATTTCCGATAGAGGGATTCGGTAGAAGCCCGCAAAGCCGCCTTGGCTCAGGAAGAGCGAGTCCCCGGCAAATTGCATCCAGGTTGAAAATGCCAATCGCTGCGGCTGCCGCGTGGTGGAGTTCGGCAGAGCGCCGGGGCCCGAGGTGAATCGCAAGGGAATGACGACCGGCTCGGGAGAGCCATGCAGCAGGCAGACGAGCCTGGGTTGGGATTGGCCAGGAGGGACCGGGCGGAACCCGCCGGGGCCGTTGAAGGAGGAGGACTCTTCGACATAAAAGAGCAGGCTGCCGGCCCGAACGGCGACCGGCGCCCATGTCAGAGATAGATCTTCGGAGGACCGCCAGAGTGAGTGCGCCCGAGCGGCCCCCGGGGAGCGCATCGGCCGGCGCAGGCCGCCCGGCCCGGTACGGGCGAGGTCGCGGACGCACAATTCAGGCTGGGACTGATTGTTCCTCAAGAACCAGAGGCTGGGCGGTTCGCTGTAAGAGAATGTGCGAAACACGACGCCTTCACTGGAGGCTTCCGGCGGCTTCGCAAACTGGAGCTTAAACAGCTCATGCCAGTCGGTGCCGTCCCAGGCGACGACCCGGGAGTCGAACGCGGCACAGAGCGAGTGGTTCGGACCCAGGAACAGGATCGGCGGCGTCGGCAACGAGCCGAATTTCTCAAGGGAATCGAGCTGGGACACCGCCGGACGCCGGCGCGTGCTGGCGAGAATCTTTGTGCCTTTCCCGCCTTCCAGGATCTCGAAGATGATTTCCGGGCTCGCCGCGTAGAGATGCCCGTCGAAGGCAAAGAGCTGCGAATCCATAATCTCCGGGACCTCGATGTCCTCCCACCGGCGGACCTGGGCATCGAACCTTCGTATTTGCCCGCCGTCGCTCAAATAAAGCTGCCCCTGGAACAATTCCGAATACGCGTCGTTCTGCCGCAGGCCCAGCGCCAGGCCGCCCGGAAGGTTGCCGAGCGTGAGGCCCGGGTCCCGCCTCGGATGCGGGATAAGATCCCAGCTTTGGGTTTGGGGCGAGAAGATCGCGCTCGCCGATTGCGATGCGAGGGAATAACGGCCAAGAGGCGCCTGATACCACAGGCTCAGCAGCAGCTTGTGCTCGGACCAGCGGCAAGCCGTGATCGCGGCCGCCCCATGAGTATTGGTCAAACCGAGGCGTGCCAGAGGAACGGTAACGGGATCCGACACGAGCAAAGCATCGGCAGCCGGCGTGATCGGAGCGGCAGGGGAGTTGGGAGGGGTTGGCTGGCGGGCCAGAGCGATGGGCGGAGGCATCTGCGGAGCAGGCCTTGTTGGCAGGGTGATCGGTGGAGAATTCCTCGAGCCGGCTCGTGGTTTGGCCCCTTGAACCAACCCCTCTCCCGCCTTCGCCACCTTCTCCCCCTCTGAGGGGGAAGGGGAGAGGGGGCCGTCTCTAACTACTTGAGGTGCATGGAAAGGTGGATGGAGCGCCCGGTCCAACGCTGTGCCCACGTCGAAATGAATCCGCCTGCTGTCGAATCGCGCCTTGAAGACCTCGGCCTGCGACTTGCCGGCGGCTTGGGCCACCAGGTTGGAGCAGTAGGCGTCAAGCAGCGGACGCAGTTCGAGCACCTGGGCCTTTGTATAATCCCGGAAGGCAAACACGCTCCGGAACTCCTTCTCGCTGTGGAAACCAAAGTCCATCAGGAACTGTTTCTGCCGCTCGAAGGCGAGGCGTGCTTGTTCCTGCTTTACTTGCTCGTCATTCCTGGTCGCCCGAGCCTGCTGCACAGCGCCGAGGCGCGGTCCGTAGTCGGTCTTGTAGCGGCGGTCGAGCCTTTCGGTGGCGGCGGTTACCATCCCGCTTTGGTTGAAGAACACATCCAGCCCCAGGCCGACTCGGGGGAGGTTGATATTGCCGGCGGCGATGGCGTCGTAGTTGGTGCAGACGTAGTCAAACAGCGCGTCGCAGGCGCCTTCCAATGCGGCGTCCCGCTCCGCAACCGCGCGTTGCCGGGCGTTGGCGTCCATTCGCCGGAGATCCTTAACGGTGAGCTGCGTCCCCGGCTTCGCCCTGAGAGCGGCAAAGGTGAAGGCTTTTGCCTCCATCTGGCAAAACGCATTGGTGGAGCCGGCCAGCTCTGCCAGGAAGCTGTTCCACACCGCCGGCACGCGTTGTTCGTCGGCCGCGCTCCAGCCCACCAGCGCCGGCCGGTTCGCCCGGCGGAACCATAGCTCGCCGTGGATGCGGCAAAAGAGCGCTCCGCGCATCAGCTCGCGGTAGAGCACGAGCGTGTCCTCGGGCCGCTCCTGCCAAAAACAGCCCCAGTTGACCGCGCAACGGAAGATATTGGTGCTCTCAACGTATGCCTTGTACACCTCGTCGCCGCTCATGAGACGGTCAGTAACATCATACTCGGCGCGGGAGGAGGGGAGCCCGGCGAGCCATTCGGCGAGGGCGCGGGCGGAACCGCGCAGGCGCTCCAGGCTGGCCCGGGCGGATGGCTGCGCCTGCGGCACCAGGTAGAAATGCTGAAGCCACCGTGAGGCAACTGTCAGGTCCTCGATCCCCAGCCGATACCAGGGCGAATCGGTCTTAACCTTGCCCGGATCGAGGCTGCGGCTGTATTCGAGGAAGAGCTCCAGCGCCCGTTGAGCGCGGTCCGCGCTGGCGGCATCGGGTGGTTTGCGGGCGGCCTCGGCCCGGCTGGGATTCGTGGTCCTGATCGTCAGCGAGCCGCGCCGCTCGACATCGTAGGTGGGCGGGACCAGCCAGGCCTTGACCCGCACCGTGGCCGTCTCGAGGTCCCGTTTGCCGAGGGCCCAGGCGGATTCCGCCGCCGCCTGCGCTTGCTCGAACAGCCCCCACCGCAGCGCCCACTGGGCCTCCTGGAAGTACTGGCCCGCTTCTTCGTCGGCGTTCCACTCCTTCAGGGTCGGGGTGAGGTTCAGGGCGCGCGTGAGTTCCACTGCGAGTTGGTTCACCGCTTCCACCAGGTTGGTGCGGCTGGCGCTGCTCTTGATCTGAATGGGGGTCCCGCCCTTGGGTGGAACCAGCCGCGCGTCGAGAGTCACGCGGTTCGCGGAGTACCCCTCCTGGTCCACCACGCCTTCGAGCAGGTAGCCGCCCTTCCAGAACGGCGAGTCGTCCAGCTTCAAGTCCTTTTCCGCCCCCAACAACTCCATGCGCCGGCGCTCCAGCACGAACAGGTTGCGCTCGCGGGCCAGGCGCTCGATGGTCAGCAAGGTCAACTGGCGTTCGGTCTCGCGGCCTTGCGCCGACTCTGTGGCCGAGCGCAAATTCACGACCGAAATGGGGATGGCGTCCTTTGCCAGGACGCCGAGCTTGGAGAACTCGGGGCCAAAGCGGGCCGCGATGCCTTTTGCCCACGCAGGCAGCTCCCGCTCAAGACAAACCGTGCGGGTGCAGCCGAGGATGACGCCCGGCTTGACGGCGAGCAGCCGCGTTTCGAGCCTCTGACTGCGCGGTTGCTCTCGCGGCGCCCCCCTGCTGGGAAGAAACAGCGGGGCGGGGCTTGACTTGGATGCTTCCTGCGTGGCGGAGATAATCATCACGCCATCCGCGCCGAGGATTCGGCCCAGCTTCAAGCCGTCGAGGTTTTCCGCCGAGAGGCCCTGTTCGCGATACACGCGCTGGATTTCATTCCGTTCCAGCAACTGCAAGGCAGGGTGGCTGGACAGTTCGACGGTCAGCATGTCCACTGCGGCGGCGGCCGTGCCGGACTCGGCAATCAGCGCGAGCTTGATCGGTTCATTGGATTGCGCCCGCAGCCAGGTCGCCCCCGCCAGAACCGCGCAGATGAGGATGGTTCTTTTCATCACGACTGGGCCGGGGCAGAGGCTGCCCGCCTTCCGCCCCGACCAATGTCACTAGGTTTTATACCATAAGACACGTGTGGGCCAGAAATCCTTTGAGGCGTCCAGCAATTCTCACTATGGCGATAGCAGGGATGATTTCCTGGGAGCGCTGGCATCCCTGCCGGCGATTCTCCCGCGGTGCCAAGCTGCCGGCAGGGATGCCGGCGCTCCCAGGAACGCGCGTTAGGCGCCATAATGAGAATTGCTGTGAGGCGTTTGGTTCAAAGATCGCCGGAAATGAATGCTACGGTATGGGGGGCAGCGGGACTCGCGGTCCAGTCAGGACGAACTCGTCGCCCGCAATAGGCCCTGCTGTTGCAAGATCTCGATGACCTGTTCAGAGTCCTCGACCGTGAACCCTATACGGCGCCAACAGCCGCGCAAAAACGCGATGAACACGCGGTCACGACTCGGCCTGGCGCCGTCGAAGGGAAACCATGTCCGCAAATCGCCCGAACCCCATATCCGCCAGCTCCCACTCCAGATGGATCGCGGCCTGACCTGGACGCTCTCAATCCGGCTCAAAGGCACGTGCTTGTCGCCGCCGAAAGGAAAGTAGTAGCGATGAAAAACGACTTCCTCGTCAGTGACCTCAACCAGATGATCTTTGTAGAGTGTGCTCATAACGGGTCTCCAGCGCAGGGCGGTTTCTTATAATGGAGTTTTGCCCCGAACTACCGACAAGGCCATTATAAACCTGTCCCGCCTTTGGAGTGCTACACCTGTGCCGATTGGGCAAATAAGACGTTGCTGGCGGCGGATGCAGATGATAGTGTTGCACAAACGATTGAGCCTAATGGCAATAGCGGCGAATTCGATTGTGATCAGTGCGACCCGGTTCGCGTGTCGCGTGGCAACCAGCCAACGCCGCGACGCAGGGGGACGGTCATTAGTGTGGTGTCTGAGAATTGCAGATACCTTAGCAGGAGGGGCCAAAGCGCCAGAGGACTGGCGCAATCCAAGACGCTTCGCGGTGGCCGGCGCCGGGGAGCCCGCGCTAGCGTCTTGGACTGCGCCAGTCCTCTGGCGCTTTGGCCTATGTCAGCGCAATTCTGAGACACCAGATTAGCATGTGGAGGTCAGTCTGCTTTTCCCGTATAGTTGATCCGAATGATTATGAAGAACACGAGCGCATATTCTCTGGCGCTGGGCCTGGGCCTGGGCGCTTGGGGGTTTGGACAGACAACCGTTGCAACAGCCGGCGAACCAACTTCCCGAGGAGTTGGCGGCCAGCAGGGCAGGAAGCCGAATGTCATTCTGTTCCTGGTGGACGATCTGGGGTGGGCGGATGTTGGCTACGAGGGCAGTTCTCTCTATGCCACGCCGAACATTGATCGCTTTGCGAAGCAGGGTGTGCGCTTCACCCAGGCCTACTCGGCGTGTCCGGTTTGTTCGCCGAGCCGCGCGAGCATCCTGACTGGAGAGTACCCGGCCCGGCTGCATTTGACAGACTGGCTGCCCGGGCGGAAGGAGCATCCGTTTCAGAAGCTGGAGAACGCCAAGACGGTGCAACACCTGCCCTACGATCAACCCACCTTGCCGGAGGTGCTCAAGGAAAACGGCTACCACACGGCGATATTCGGCAAATGGCACTTGGGCGAGGACCCTGATTCAACGCAGCGACAGGGATTTGATCTGCATGTGCCGGACTGGAATAAGGGCTGGCCGAACGGGACCTACTTTTCGCCCTACGGGATGAAAGGGTTGGAAGGCGGCCCGAAGGGAGAGTACCTGACCGACCGGTTGACCAAGGAGGCATTGAAGTGGGTCGAGAAGAACAAGGATCATCCCTTCTTTCTCTATCTCGCGCACTTCGCGGTTCACGACCCGATCCAGGGCCGGGGGGACCTGGTAGTCAAATACGAGCGGGAGGTGTTCCATTTGCCTCGCGCCAAAGGGCCGCCCTTTATTCTGGAAGGCAATCCGGATCAGCCCAATCCGCTGTCGCGCGAGGCGCTCAACGAATTGCTGGACGACAAGCGTTACCGGGGGTTCAGCCTGCTGCCCGACCGGACGGTCAAGATCAAGCAGCATCAGGATAATCCCGAGTTCGCCGCCATGGTGGAGAGCATGGACGAGAGCCTTGGGAACGTGCTCGCCAAGCTGAAGGAGTTAAAGCTGGACGATAACACCATTGTGATCTTCTTCTCGGACAACGGGGGGATGTCCGCGGCTAACTTCGGCAACCCCAAGAAGATCATCGGCAAGTGCGCCTTGAACAAGGCGTACTCGACTTCCAACCTGCCGTTGCGAGGCGGCAAGGGCTGGCTATACGAGGGGGGGATCCGCGAGCCGCTGATCATTTACAGCCCGCACGGAATAAACCCGGGCACGGTCTCCGATGTGCCGGTGATCGGCACCGACTTCTACGCGACCATTCTCGATATGGTCGGGGCCCATCCCGGAAAGCCTGCCGCAGACGGCGTGGACGGAGTGAGCCTGGTGCCGCTGCTGAAGGGCGACCCGGCAGGAGCGGACAGGATCGCCAAGCGAGCCATCTACTGGCATTGGCCGCATTACAGCAACCACGGCGCCCAGAGTCCGGGCGGCGCCATCCGGTATCAGGATTACAAGCTGATCGAGTATTACGAGAACGACACGGTGCAGTTGTTCAACCTCAAGACTGATCCCGGGGAACAGCACGACCTGGCACAGTCGGAACCCGCGAAAGCCGAAGAGCTGAGAACCATGCTCCATGCCTGGAGGAAGGATGTGAAGGCGGACATGCCGACTCCGAATCCCAACTACGACCCGAATGCGCACTGGCCGGCGGGCGAAGCAAAGGACGACCCTTGACCCTGGGAAGATCGGCGCGGCTCAAAGGCATGAAACGATTCGCGATAGGCACCGACATTGGGGGCAGTCACATCAGTTGCGCGGTCATTGATCTGGAGAGGCGAGCGGTGTTGAAGGAGAGCCTTGCGACGCAGAGGGTTAACCCTGCGGGTGCGGCGGAAGAGATACTGGGCGAGTGGGCGACGGCCTTGGGCAAAGCCACTGCCGCGATAGACCACAGCCAGTTGGCGGGAATTGGCTTCGCCATGCCGGGGCCGTTCGACTACGCCCGCGGCATAGCCCTGTTTACGAGCGGCGTGGCCAAGTATCAGAGCCTGTATGGTGTCACTGTCTCGGAGCGGCTGCGGGGCCTGCTAGGTCTGGAGCCGGCTTTGGAGCTGCGGTTCCTGAATGATGCGATTGCGTTTGGGGTCGGGGAAGCCTGGCTGGGGAAGGCCGCGGCGGTTCGGCGCTCGATCTCGGTCACGGTGGGCACGGGGCTGGGCTCGGCCTTCGTGGATCAGGGGATTCCGGTGGTGGATCGGGAGGATGTGCCGCCTCAAGGATACCTCTGGAGCCTGTCGTTTAACGACGACGTGGCGGACGCATCCTTTTCCACCCGCTGGTTTATCAAACGGTATGCCGAGAAGTCAGGCAACACGGTGGCGGGCGCCAAACAAATCGCGGACCGGGCGGCGACCGATCCGGCGGCCCGAGCAATCTTTCTTGAGTTCGGCACGAACTTCGGCCTTTTCCTGGCGCCGCTGGTTCGGAGGTTCGGCGCCGAGCTGCTGGTAATTGGAGGCAATGTGGCAGGCGCCTACGATCTCTTTGGCGCCGCGCTGGAGGAATCCTTCAGGCAGCAACAGGTCGCGGTGGCAATCGAGGTCTCAGCGCTCAAGGAGGATGCGGCCCTCATCGGCAGCGCGCGCCTATTCGAGGATCAGTTCTGGAAACAGGTCGAGCCTCTGCTGCCCAAGATGTAAGCGTGCTTGGGCCTTCGGACTTCGACCTTCGGACTTCGGACTTCGACCTTCGGACTTCGGACTTCGGACTTCAGCTCCCCCTCACTCCTCGCCCCGGCGCATGTCCATCGTGAGCGCAAACCGGGCGCTGACATAACAGACATCGGCAAATTCGAAGGCGCGGTTGCCCGGGTCAAAGACGGTGTGGCGGCGCAGCAATAAAGGGGTGCCTTCGGTGACGTGAAGCAGGCGCGCAGTGTTGGCGTCGGCCGCTATTCCCAGGAACTCCTCGCGGGCATGGTGGGGACGCACGCCGGTGGCCTTTTCCAGCGTCTCATAGAGAGGCGCGGTGAAGTCTTCGTCGCCCTTGAGGCCAAGCCGAGGATGGAACCAGGAGGTGCTTTGCAGGACGGGCTTGCCATTCCAGCCGCGCACGCGGTTAAGGCGCCAGACCTGGGCGGCGGAATTCAATTGAAGCCCCCGGGCCGCCTCGGCGGTCGGCGTGACGAGCCGGTATTCGAGCTGGAAGTTCTGCACCTTGATCCCTTTGGCGGCCATTTCGCGGGTGAAACTGCGCCACGCGCGGATGCCGGATTCGACATGCCGTGGCGAAACGCGGGTGCCGACGCCCGCCTTGCGTTCGAGGACACCCTCAAAAACCAGCTTGCTGATGCCCGAACGAACCGTGCCGCGGCTGATGCCCAGTTGGGTCGCCAGCTTGACCTCATCCGGCAACAGCGCCCCTTGCTCGTATTTGGGCTGGCGGACGAGGTCACGCAGGAGCTGCTCGACCTGCGCCCGGAGCGGGATGGAGCTTTCGTGATCCAACTTTAGCATGGCTTAATGTATAGACAAATGGCGTGATCCTTGTCAATGTCGAACCAAGCGGCACTGAGACCTAGGGCAAAACACTCCCTGGGAGCCGCTTCCAGAGCCAGACTCGCAATCTTCTATCCCCACGGTGCTCGCACCTCCGCACCGGAATCACCGCGTCCTCACCTGGCTATGTCCTCAGAATGGATACCCGCAAGCGAAGCACGAGCCTATCCCAAGCAGGGGGAGAGCAGGGGGAGAGCAGGGGGAGAGCAGGGGGAGAGTTCTCCCCCTGCTCTCCCCTTGCTCTCCCCCTGCTCTCCCCCTGCTTGGGATAGGTCTGCGGGTATCTATTGGGACGATACGGTCGGAGACTGAACGGCTTTGCCTGCGCCAGCCGAAGCCCCACGACGTGGCTTGAACGCTGCAAGCGCCATCGAAGGACCATAGGACGACTCACCGACCCGCGACAGGGCTGCCGATACGGAAAAGGCGTCGCCACCGCAGGTTGCAAAGCGGGAATAACCAAACGTCGGCTTGCAAGGCGATGAGAGGGTGGCTACGGTCAAGATAGTGCGCAGATGTTCATCCAAAGCACGGAACGGGGGGGACGGGTGGTTTTGGCCGCTTTTGCGGACAGTCTGCGCGCTCAGCCTACTGGGAATTGGGGAGGCCAGTGCTTTCACCCCGCAATTTCCACTGAAAGCGGGCTGGTTGGGGGCAGATACAGCGGCATCCATCCCGCTGGACGGGCGGCACCGAATCCTGTGGCTGTTCAGCGACACCTATGTGCGGCAGGACATGGGCACGAATCGTCATGGCGCGGGGATGGTGAATAATTCGTTGGCGATTACCACTTGGAACGGGCACACGACTAATATTGATTACTACATCCGGGGTCGCGACCAGGGGGCGATGACGTCTATCTTTCCCAGCCCGGGCTCCGACGCAAACGGGAGTTGGTGGTATTGGGTGCAGGACGGGTTCAAATACAACGGCAAGATATACGTGTTCCTGGACCGGAACCGGCATACGACTGACCCGGGCGGGGCATTGAGCGGCTTCCAGCAGTTCGCCACTGATATGGCGGTGTTTGATAACGTGGACACCGAACCCAATCCGCTGAACTGGCCATTGACGCTGAAGCTGGACGTGCTCGACAGCACCATTTATACGCCGGGGGTTTCGACCTATGTAGATACCAACGCCGGCTATGCCTACCTGTGGGGCAATAAGGACACAGTGGTGAGCGGCTGGCATTACCGCAGCTTCCTGCTGTTCCGCATCGCGCTTGCCGCGCTGGAGAACCCGGGGGCGAACCTGCAGTATTACACCACTGGCGGCGTTTGGGCCAACGCCACCGGCTCCGACCTTTCTGATGCCCAGATCATTATGACCAGTGGCTCGCCGGATTTCTCCATCCGCTACCATCCCGACCTGGGGAAATGCGTGGATGTGCAATGCGACGACGGGTTTCCGTCCTCGAAGATCTGGGCCCGGATGTCGAGTTCGCAATTGAGCGGCTGGCCGGGCAAGACCGGCGCCACCACGCTGGTGAACCTACCCACCGAGCCCGGCTACATGGCTTGGCCGGTGTTCTATTATGCGGCCAAGGAGCACCTGGAGTTCTACTCACCGGTCACCGGCCAGGCGCTGCTGACCTATTGCGGCAATTCGACCGATATCAGTTCGGCCACCCTGACCAACGTGCTCAACAACAACAGCCTGTATGTCCCGGTGCCGCGCTGGGTGCAGCTCGGGACGGCGCACGTGAATCACGCTCCGAATCTGTGCGAGATCACCTCGCCGGCGGACGGCCAGCCGTTTGCGGGACCGGCCGACGTGGCGGTGAGCGTGAATGCCACCGATGCGGATGCCTACGATGGCATTGTGCTGGTGAATGTGTTCCTGGACGGCGTGCTGGCAGCCTCGACCGGGACGGCGCCGTTCGACTGCACGCTGCGTGGTGTATCGGCCGGCAACCACACGCTCTACGCCGAGGCCTACGATACCGCCGAGAGCAAAACTACCTCGGCCAATATCAACATCTCGGTGACGCCGTACGGGGTCACGCAGTATGAGGCCCAGGTGAGGGAATATGCGCCGGTCTATTATTGGCGCTTCAACGAAACGAACGGCAGCGCCCTCGCCTACGAAGACTACAACCGGCTGAACGCGACGTACGGCGCCGGCACCACCAACGGCGTGGCGGGGGTGCCGAGCCCGCCGTTCCGGGGCTTTGAAACCAACAATGCCGGTGTGGCGCTGAAGACTACGGCGCCGTCGGGTGGAACCGGCTACGTGACCGCGCCGGCGCTGAACCTGAACACCAACACGGTGAGTATCGTGGCCTGGCTTTATCCGTTCGGGCCGGTGACCAACAGCGCGGGTGTGGTGTTCTCGCGCGGGAGCACTTACGCGGTGGGGTTAGGCTACATGGGGGGCACGCGAATACCGCCGAACGAGATCGGCTACACGTGGAACCAGAACAATGCGAACACCTACAATTGGCCCAGCCGGCTGCTGGTGCCGCCCGGCCAGTGGTCGTTCGTGGCGCTGACCGTCGCGCCCACGCAGGCCACTTTCTACCTGGGAACCAATGGTATCCTGAATTCCTCCACCAATGCCATCGCCCATGATGTCGAGCTGTGGGACGGGCCAACGGCCATCGGCAGCGACACCCTCAGCGGCCCAAGCCGGGTCTTTAACGGCGAGATTGATGAGGTGGCTATATTCAATTACACACTCTCGCCCGCGCAAGTGGAGGCACTCTATTCACTGGCGCTGGCCGGGCCTCCCATGACGCTGAGTTGCCAACGCTCAGGCGGGGACATAATGTTGAGTTGGCCGCACGGCACGCTGTTGCAGGCGACGGATCCCAGTGGCACCTGGACGCCGGTGGCCGGCGCGGCGCCACCTTCGTTCAGCGTGACGCCGTTGGAGCAGATGTATTATCGGGTGCAGGTATATCCATAAAGCGCAGCCGCCCGTCCTTGGCAGAATATATGGACTTTTTGGCCTTGCGGAGCGATGCTTGCTGCCGCATGGAGGAAGCGTATGAACGTGTGGAGTTCAACCAGTGCCCGTGCCGAGGGCGATGGCAGTGCCAGCGCCGAGCCACTCGCTCGCCCGGATGCGCCTGGCATCCGAGAGGAATTATCCGATGCCGCGTTAGTTGAACTCGCGCAAGCGGGAAAGCTCCAAGCCCGGGATGCTCTTTATTGTCGTGCTTTCCGGCTGCTCGCGGGTCATGCCCGCCGCCAATGCGGGCATTGCTACCTGGCTGAGGACCTTTGTGAGGAAACCTGCCTGCGCATGCTCGCCCAGCTCCCGCATTTGCGCCAGCCTCAAACGTTCGGTTGCTGGATTCAGAGCTGCCTGGACAACGCGGCGCGACACTGCCGGCGAAATAATTGCAGAAAAGCTGGTACACCAAGCCCGGCAGATGGCCCTTATCTAATGGAGGGACTGTGCGCCGAGCCTCTGCGGGGAGCGGAGGAAGATCGGCAGTTCCTGTGGAAGGTCCTATGGGCGCAAACGAGTGGCATGGACGAAAGACAGGGGCGGGTAGCCGCTCAGATGCTGGAGTTTTACCGCGAGCACGGCGAATTCCCGTCCGTTCGGGCTTTGGCGGAAGCGATTCAGAGCACGCATGGCGTGGCCGAACGCAACCGCACCGCCGTCCTGCAGACTTGGCGGCGCGCCTTGAGGGCTTTGGACTTTCTTCCCTGAGAAAGCGGCCATGTCCTGTGCCTGCGGCCGAGCGGGGCTGCCCGTCCGGCATGCTGTTGCCGCCACGTTTGGCGGGCAGCACCTCCACTATTCTTCCGCAAATCAACCAATGCCGCCAAATCCACAAGTCCTTTTCTAAGGCGCCTATGAAAACTCATCTATATATCTCGGCTTTCAGTGTGTGGTTAGCGACGTGTCTGGGCCTCCTCGCTCAAGACGCCCCCGCGGGCGGGGGCGACCAGAATCAGGCGCGCATCGGCGATACGAACGCCCTCACCGCCGCCATCGCGGAACTGCAAACCCGGATTGCCCAGCCGGACGCGCGCACGATGAAAACGTTCCTCAACGAGCCAGACGCTGCGGCCCGACTGGTGGCGGCGGAACGTTCCCGGCAAGCCGTCCTGGCGGCGCAGCAAAACGCGCGCGAGGAAATCGAGGTGCTCACCGATGGAGCCATCGCCCGGTTCGGCCCGCACCAGGTAAGCTTCCCCTCCGCCATGCCCGGCGTGATCACGCTCCGCACCCCGGACGGGCTGAGCTTGCAGAGCCGGGTGCTGGGACTGTGTTACTTCTCGGACACGGGCAAGAGCGTGCTGCTTGCCCAACTCAAGGAGAGCGCCGGCGAACTGGTTGGCTCCACGACGGTGATTTACCGCGACGCATTTGACGGGGAGAACGGCGTGGCTGCGGACCTTGTTTACGAATATACCCGGACGTCCTTTGAACAGACGGTGGTTATCCGCAAGGGATTGCCCGAGCCCGGCGAACTCGGTTTTACGGCGGACGACAACGTGCGTCTAGCCGTGCTGACCGAGTTCCTCAATCCGCCACAGCCGCGCCGGGATGCCAGGTCTATCAGCCTGCGCGAGGCCTACCAGGCGCTCGGTTTGCAGCACGACGAGAGTATGTCGGATGAAACGTTGATCTGGGGCGCGATGCGCATGACGGCGGGCCGGTCCTTCACGCTGGGCGAACCGCGGCGGAGTGTGCCCTCGGGCAAGAGCTGGGAAGTGCTGCTCGGTCCACAGGGCGAGCCCCGCCAGTTTCTCATTGAAGCGACCCCGTATCGCCTGATCAAGCCGCAGTTGGACGCATTGCCCGCCAAAGGCGCGATGCTGCGTTCGCCGGGCCGGCCGCAGCAACTCAAGTCCGCGCTGGTGCAATTGAAGACGCCAGCCGCGCGAACGAGCGCTTCCCGACTGATGGCCAAGGCCGGGACCGCTGTGGATGCCGCGCCGGGCGTGGTCCTGGACTACCTGATGGTCAATACGGCGTTGCTGAACGTCCAGTTTGTCAATACCGGCAAATACGGCCCCGCCGCCTTCGGCTCCGGGCCTTACGATTATTGGAACCCTTACGATTGCAATGGTTGCCTGGCGGGTTCGCTCGCCGATTTGTATTGGTCGGATTGGAGTCCATCCACGGTCGGCATCATTGTCAGTAATGCGCCGGGTGTCGGTTGCAATCCCCTCTGCGGCTGGCCTGTGGACTACATGTACGCGTGTTTCATTTACCCGGCCAATGGCGGCCATATCACCGTGACGATTACCAATCTGCCCTCCGACGAGTACGACCTGGTGGCCTATGCGACGCGGGCCTCGGAGGCCGGGGCGCCGATGATCGAACTCAAGCGGGACGGCGCCACCCTTTGGTACAAGGGCACAACCCTCTGGGGCAACGGCTGGTATTCGACATACTGGGACGAGCACGAGCAGTTCGTGCGCTTCCGGAACATCGCGGTCAACAACCAGACCCTCACGCTCGATGTTTATCCCGATGCCTCGGGCTATGCTTCACTGAGCGGATTGCAGATTGTTCCCTCAGGCGCGGTGCCCGCCTATCAGCCCGGCATCAGCAATCTGCTCAACGTCAACTTCGGCGGTTCGTCTGGCGACAAGGTTGGTCCCGCTGTGGTGGGTCTGTCCACGAACGATTACTGGAATCCTTACAGCTATGTCTGGGCGTACGCCACAAGCGTGCCCAATCTCAAGTGGTCCGATCAGAGTACCTCGGCTGCGGGCATGGTGGTGCGTAACGCCCCCGGACAATGGGGCAATTCGCTGCCCGACATGATGTTTCGCAGCTACATTTACTGCCAGAACGGCGGCAACATCACCCTCACGCTCACCAATCTGCCCTCCGGCACCTGCGACCTCTATCTCTACGGCCACACGCCCACCCTGGACGATAACGCCGTGTTCGAGTTGTGGAGCGATAATGTCAACTGGGGCATCAAAGGCACCAGCCTCCGCGGCTACGGGCCAACCTCCAACAACTGGGAGGTCGGCCAGCAATATGTGCTCTTCAAGAACGTGGCCGTCTGCTCCAACCAGCCGGTCATCATCCAGGCCAAACACAACACTTACGGCTACAATAATTTGAGCGGGCTGCAAATCGCCTATACCGGCCCCTACGATAGCGATGGCGACTCCCTGCCCGACGGCTGGGAATGGAAATGGTTCGGCACGCTGGATTATTCGGCCGGGGATGACCCGGACGGCGACAACTTGAACAACCTGCGCGAGTATCAGTTGGGCCTGGACCCGACCCGCGACAACTCCTCTGCCAACGGCATCGTGGACTGGCTGGACTCGGAATTCCCGTGGCTGGAAGATGCGGTCCCGCAAAGCGGCTACCCAGCCGCCGAAAACGAAACGTGGAACTGGGCCACTTCATGGTATGACGGTGATGGCTGGGGAGGCGCCGCGATCTACCCCCATTCCGGCTCGAAAACGCACGTCTCAGCCAAGGTGAATAACGCGATGCACCAGCATTACTTCGAGCGCGCGCTCTCGGTCATCCGTCCCCGCACCGGCCTGGCCATCGGCGAAAAGCTTTACGCCTGGGTCAACCTGGATTCCACGTATCCGCCCGCCGAAGTCATGTTACAGTGGTATGTGGTGGCTGAAAACGGCTACGGCTCATGGGAACACCGGGCCTATTGGGGCGCGGACCTGATTGCGTGGGGCCAGAGCGGAACGCAAAGCCGTTTCCCGATGGGCGCCCTGCCCGCCGCCGGCCAATGGGTGCGCCTGGAAGTCCCCGCCAGCGACGTCGGTTTGGAGGGCAAAGTCATCGAAGGCATGGCCTTCGCGCTGCATGGCGGCCGCGCCGCCTGGGACAGCGCGGGCATCTTTAACCCGGATATGGATGGCGACGGCTGGCTGGACACCGAGGAGATTTATTGGTTCGGCAACCTGCGGCAGAACCCTTGGGACGACTACAGCGGCGACGGCCTTCCGAACATCCTCGCAGCCGACCCGCTCCACTACGATACGAGCTTGCCGAGCTTCACCATCACCTCGCCCTCCGAAGGCGCCGAATTTTGACCCGCAGCGTGCAGACCAGGAACAATTATCCAAACTAGGACCATAATGAAAACCGCCACCCTCATCTTCTGCGTAATGGGAGCAGGCGCCGCCCTGCTGGCACAACAACCACCCAACGGCGTGCGCGTGCCCCCGCCATCCGAGCGCGGCTATTCCGCCCAGGCCGTCCGCGACTCCGGCGAGCGCGGCGGCCTCTTGCTGAGCATCGGCGACAACTTTGACCCCGCCCACAACCACGCGATGGGCGACGCGATGGAGCTATGGAACGAGCATCGCTGGAGTGAAGGGGTGGAGGCCTTCCGCCAAATCTGGCAGCAGCAGCCCGGCAGCCCCTGGGCGGCGGAGGCCGAACTGCACGAGGCCTGTTACCTGAAATACAACACGCGCTACGACGAGGCTGAGGACCGGTTTATCTCCGTCCTCGCCAAATACCCGGCCTCAGTCGAGGTGCGCGGCAAGGTGTTGCGGTACTTGCCGCATCTCTACGCGCAGACAGGCCGTTACCAGACGGCTCTGGACCTGCTTAACGCGATGCTCCAGTTGCCCCTGAGCTGGCAGGAGCGGCAGTACGTCGAGAACTATCAGCGCATCTTTGCCCGGGCCCTGGCCAAGGATGGCACGAACCGGCTCTGCGGCGCCAAAGCCCTGGCGCTGGCACTGGCGGCTCAGAATGAAACCGGCGACACGCTCCGCAACGTCTCCTTGGAGTCGTTGGTCAACCGGTATGCCTGGGCGAAAACGAAGGCGACCCACCCGGAAGGTCTTTCCCTGGAGGACCTTGCTGGATTTTGCAACGGTCAGCCGGTGGAGCTGGATTTGGCCGCGTTGCGCGCCGCCGCCCGGCCGGGGCATCCGGTGTTGGCGCATTTGCGCGCGCCGGCCCAACCCAAGTGCTTCACTGTCTTCCAGACGCCGCAATCCAAAGACGCGGCGCCGCTGAGCGGGCATTTTGTGGTGGTGGAAACGGTGGCCGAGTCTTATGTGGATTTGCTGGACCCGGATTCCGGGCGGGTGCGCTGGCCGTTGGAGCATTTTACGTACCGGTGGTCGGGGACGGCGCTGCGATTGCCCGGCCAGGACGCCCTGGGCGGCCAGCCCGTGCCGGTCGAGCGGGGGCGGGAGTTGCGCGGCGGGTGTTGCGGCAGCCCGCCGCCGGACCCGAGCGATGAATGCGATGATGACGGCATGGGTGGCGGCGGCGGCGGCGGCGGCGGCGGTGGCCATTTCGGCCGCGGGCTGGGATCGAACTCTTGCCTTCTAGGCAACTGCAGCGGGGGTGGCGGGGGTGGCGGGGGTGGTTCGGGGGGGTGCTGCGAAGAAGAAGAAGGCGAAGGCTCGCCCATTTACCGCTTCGGCCTCAGTTCGGCTAATCTCACTTTGAAGGACCTTCCCTTGTGGAGCACCGAGGCCAAGGGCCTGCGCATGAACCTCCAACTCATCTTCAATCGCGTCGCCACCCAGCGCATGGCCGAACACTCGAACGCCAATTACTACGCCTTCGGCAACAAATGGCACTGCAACTTCTTCAGCCACGTCACCGAAACCCCCGATGGCAGCGCTGATCTCGTCCTGCCCGGCGGACGCGTCCAGCGCTTTATCCCGGCGGACGGCGCCTACGTCCCCGCCGACATTTGGAACGTTAACGCCCTGGCTAAAACCAACGGCTATTTCATCCTCGACTTCAAGCACAGCGGCAACAAGTGGTTCTTCAGCACCAGCACCGCCCTGGGCCAGCGCCTGGAGCGGGTCGAGGACCGCTACGGCAACGCCATGACCTGCTCCTATGATCCAGTCTCCGGCAGGCTGACCGCTGTCGTGGATGCCATCGGACGCCCATTTGTTTTTTCCTACAACAGCAGCGGGTATGTGACCAATGTCAGCGATTCCTTTGGCCGCGCCGCCTCGTTCACGTATCAGGACGGCGACCTCACCTCGCTCACGGACATGGGCGGCCTGACCACCCTCATCCAATATGACACCAACCACTGGCCCACCCACATCACCTACCCGAGCGGCAATGCGTGGAGCATTCGCTACCAGCACGGTCAGGACGCTCTTTACCCCGGCTTCAGCGAGCCTTTCCGCATGGAAGTCCACGACCCGCTGGGCCAGACCAACGAGTATTTCTATCACGCCTTCGATTATACGGGGCCGGTCACCGAGCGAAACACGGCGGGGAACAACTGGCTCTTTGCTCACAACACTGCTGGCGATGGCACCGCGCGCCGCGTCTATTACCAGGGCGTGGACGCCTCCGCCGTGCCAAACGCCGGCATCAGCAGCCGCCAATGGCGTCACCAGACGTTCGACGCGGATGCGAACCCAATCGAGACCGCCCTCGCTAATGACCCTGACCCCGCCTACACCGGCTACCCCCGCCAGGCCGACGTTCTCACCACCAACCTGTTCGACGCGCGCCACAACCTCCTCAGCTCCACCGTGCTCACCAATTGCGTCCTGGAATGGGGCTTGCTGCAGAGCGCCGATGTTCTTGGCACCTGGACCAATTCGTTCGACGCGCATGACAACCTAGTCTGGTCCAGGAATCCGTTGGGGCAAACCACCCGCTACGCGTACAGCGCCAAAGACGAATTATTGGCCGTCACCAACGCGCTCAATCAGTTCACCCTGATGAGTTACGATCACAACGGGAACATGACCAATCTCGTGGACGCCCTCTGGCGCACCAACCGCTGGACGTTCGGCCCGGATGGCCGGAATTTCGAGACGCTTTATGCCGACGGACTCCGTATCTCCAAAGGCTACGACGCTGTTGGCCGCCTCAACGCCCTCACCAACCACGGCTCGGGCCATTACTTGCGTTATTTCTACGACAACCTCGACCGGATGCGCGATGTCGTTTTCCCGGACGGCACCAGCAATCATTCCGAGTATTCCTGCTGCGGGCTGGATTGGATGCGCGACCGGCTCGACCGCGTGACGGTCTATGGCCGGGACGCCCTGGGCCGCACCGTCTCCGTGACCGATCCCGAGAACCGCCTGACCGAGCTCCGCTACAACGGCGCGAGTCAGATCACCAACCTCATCACCCACGTCGGCGGCCAGACGCGCGAGAAGAAGTTTGATTACGTTTCCACGAACGGCTTCAGCCGGCTGACCAAGATCACGACACCCATGGGCAGACTGATTCGCTACGATTACACCTTCCGCGGCGGCTTGGCCTGGCGGCAGGACGGCAACGGGCGCGTGACCCGTTACCAATATGACCCGCTCGAACGGCTAGTCTCCGTGACTGACGACAACAACAATGTGCTCTTGAGCCTGGATTACGATGCGCTGGGCAACGTCACCCGGGTGGCCTCGACCAACTCCGTCCTCGAATATACTTATGACTCCTTAAACCGCGTGACCAACGCCGTCTGCCTGCTGACGAACATCCCGGGGTTTGCGACGGTGAAATACAAGATTGACTACGGCTTCGACCCGGTGGGCAACGTGACCAACCGGGTGATCACGGGATTGGCGGGCTTTACAGACTGGCTGGAGACGCGCTATGCTTACGACTGCATGAACCGGCTGACGAACATCGCGCAGTTGGGCAACGGCAATCCGCTGGCCAGTGCCTGGTATGCGTACGACGCTGCAGGCCGGTTGTGGCGGAAGGGCTACGGCAACGGCGATGTGGTCACGCACGCTTACGATACGGAGTCCCGCCTCTTGGGCCTGGGCATCACCAACGGGGCCACAATGGTCGCCCGCTACAACTATCAATGGGACGCGGGCGGAAACATTTTGGCGATTACCAATAACGGCACCAACGTCACGCTTTACGGCTATGACCGCGTGGGCCAGTTGACCAACGAAATCTGTTTCACCAACGGCCTCGCGGGCGGGGCAACCAACTCCTGGACCTACGATGAGGCGGGCAACTGGCTCAACCCGCTCCAGGCGGGCACGAAGTGGGTGTACAACAAGGACAACGAGCTGACCGCCCGCGCGGACACGAGCGACACGACTTGGAGCGCGACGGTCACGGGCCAAGTGGACCCCGGGCCGAGGAGCAACAAATGGTACAACACCTGGGCCGAATGCCGCGGCGTGTGGGGCCGCGTGGGCACGAACGACGGGACGTTCAGCCTGCCCAACGTGGCTTTGAACCCGGGTGAGAACCCGTTAGTGGTGACCGTCACCGACGTGAGCGGCAACCAGAGCACGGAGACGCGGACGGTGACGAAGGTGGTGACCAATTGCCAGGAATATTTCGTGTACGACGGCAACGGAAACCTGACCAACTGGGCTAATGGCAGCACCAATTGGGTGTATGAGTGGGATTGGGCGGACCGCTTGACCAAGGTGAGGAGCAACGGTGTGGTCGTGCTCGAGAACTGGTATGACGCCAACAGCCAGCGGATTGCCAAGAGCGAGCTAGTGAACGGCCAGACGCAGCAGTGGATGTACGTTTGCGACGGCTGGGACATTGCGGCCGTGCTGAACCAGGCGGCGCAGCCACAGGAGGCGTTCACGCGCGGCGTAGGTCTGGCCGGGGACATCGGGACGCTGGTGGCAGTGACGCGCGTGGCCGGGGGCGTCATCACCTACTACACGCATTGCAATCATCGGGGAGACATTGTGATGACGCGAAACGGAATAGCGACAACGGGAACGTATTCGTATTCCGCTTTCGGAGTTCTGACTTCTGCCTCCGGATCTGATGTCTGCCGCTTCAAGTTCTCGAGCAAGGAACGCGACGCGAGCTGTGGTTTCAGCTACTATGGGCATCGTTCCTATTCGCCGATGTGGCAGCGGTGGATCCGCCCAGATGTTGCAGCAGTCATGTCCAGCAATCTGGCGACGAGATCAGGCAAGTGGCACGCGCTTTATTTCCTTGCTCGTTACAGCTCTCAGGAGCGGCCCACGGGCTATTCCTTTGTGAGGAACTCTCCGGCTGTCTGGATGGATCCAGATGGAGCAAGACCAAGACTGCCCCGTATTCCCAAGCCACCCAAGAAGCCCGGTGATTTCAAGTTGCCCAAGTGTCCAAGTGGCTTAAGCAAAGAGTGTGCACAGCAATACGAACAGGCTGGGAATCAAGCCAAGAAATGTGCCATTCCTGGCGACGCATACGATACATTCATCGTTGTTTGTGACTGCATATCAGAGGCGGTAGGAGCGAGTAGCACATGGACTCTGAAATGTGCTCAGGTACTAACAGACAACTATGAGAAGGTTTGCCCGTGAATGATCTGTTTCTGCGCAAAGCTATGGCGGACAGGCGTAAGGATCGGTTGGTTCGGCGTGCGCTCCTGCTTGTTTGTGTTGCTGCGGCGGTTGGCTGCCAACGACTTGAACCGCCGATCCTGGATGATTCTCAGCTCACAGAGCGCCTCTCGCAACTGGAAAGCAATAGTCCGCAGAGACGCGCTGCTGTAGAGCGATCATTGCGCAGTGGAGGAACGAACGTGTGGTTGGGTCTTGTGCGGATGATTGGTACAACACGTGAACGTGAGGAGTTGGCAGTAAGAGGCTTTGAAGTGCTTGGAAATGCTGCTGAACCTGCCATCCCAGCGTTGGCGAATCTACTGACGAACAGCGCAACGGCCTCAGAGGCAGCTATGTGCTTAAGCGCGATTGGATCTCCGAGCGTTCCTGTGCTTCTGGCTGGGCTAACCAATCATGATTCTATTGTGAGGTCAAGAGCAGCCGCCGCCTTCGCAGCAGTTCATCCGCCTGCGACCCAAGCGGTTTTTCCACTGGTTGAAGCTTTGCAGGACGAGGCTCCAGTGGTTCGGACATGTGCGGCATGGGCCTTGGGGCAAATGAAGTTGGAGCCTACCGTGGTGATTCCGAAACTAGTGGCCAGGATTAACGACACAAATTGCAATACGCGATTGGCAGCATTGAGGGCAATAGGCGCATATGGGAGCTCTGCCAAGGCGGCAATCCCGCAACCTGCAGAACACCCTTAATGATCCGGATCCCATAATCCGAGAAGCGGCGCGAACTGCGCTGAGCCGAGTCCAGGAGGGAGAGAACAAGGGGGTTGCCAAGTAGCTGTTACGTGAAAGTGAAAGGGGTCAAGCCTGCAGAAATGGGGTCAAACCATAGCTTGGGACATTATCCATAGCACTCGTGACCCAAGCTATGGTTTGACCCCTGGAAAGACGCGCGAGAAGAGGTTTGATTACACCTCGACCAACGGCTTTACCCGGCTGACCAAGGTGACGACGCCGATGGGCAATCTGATTCGCTACGATTACACCTTCCGCGGCGGCCTGGCCTGGCGGCGGGACGGCAACGGGCGCGTGACCCGCTACCAATATGACCCGCTCGAACGGCTAGTCTCCGTGACTGACGACAACAACAATGTGCTCTTGAGCCTGGATTACGATGCGCTGGGCAACGTCACCCGGGTGGCCTCGACGAACTCCGTGCTCGAATATACTTATGACCCCTTGAACCGCGTGACCAACGCCGTCTGCCTGCTGACGAACGTCCCAGGGTTTGCGACGGTGAAATACAAGATTGACTACGGCTTCGACCCGGTGGGCAACGTGACCAACCGGGTGATCACGGGATTGGCGGGCTTTACAGACTGGCTGGAGACGCGCTATGCTTACGACTGCATGAACCGGCTGACGAACATCGCGCAGTTGGGCAACGGCAATCCGCTGGCCAGTGCCTGGTATGCGTACGACGCTGCAGGCCGGTTGTGGCGGAAGGGGTATGGGAATGGGGACGTGGTGACGCACGCGTACGATACGGAGTCCCGGCTCTTGAGCCTGGGCATCACCAACGGGGCCACAATGGTCGCCCTCTACAACTATCAATGGGACGCGGGCGGAAACATTTTGGCGATTACCAATAACGGCACCAACGTCACGCTTTACGGCTATGACCGCGTGGGCCAATTGACCAACGAAATCTGTTTCACCAACGGCCTCGCGGGCGGGGCAACCAACTCCTGGACCTACGATGAGGCGGGCAACTGGCTCAACCCGCTCCAGGCGGGCACAAAGTGGGTGTACAACAAGGACAACGAGCTGACCGCCCGCGCGGACACGAGCGACACGACTTGGAGCGCGGCGGTCACGGGCCAAGTGGACCCCGGGCCGAGGAGCAACAAATGGTACAACACCTGGGCCGAATGCCGCGGCGTGTGGGGACGGGTTGGCACCAACGACGGGACGTTCAGCCTGCCCAACGTGGCTTTGAATCCGGGTGAGAACCCGTTGGTGGTGACCGTCACCGATGTCAGCGGCAACCAGAGCACGGAGACGCGGACGGTGACGAAGGTGGTGACCAATTGCCAGGAGTATTTCGTGTACGACGGCAATGGGAACCTGACCAACTGGGTGAACGGCAGCACCAATTGGGTGTATGAGTGGGACTGGGCGGACCGCCTGACCAACGTCAGCAGCAACGGTGTGGTCGTGCTCGAGAACTGGTATGATGCCAACGGCCGGCGGATTGCGAAGAGCGAGGTTGTGAATGGCCAGACCCAACAGTGGATGTACGTTTGCGATGACCGGGACATTGCGGCGGTGCTGAACCAGGCGGCGCACCCGCAGGAGGCGTTCACGCGCGGCGTGGGTTTAGCCGGGGACATTGGCACGGTCGTGGCGGTGACGCGCGTGGCCGGGGGCCTCAACACCTACTACACGCATTGCAATCATCGGGGCGATGTTGTGCTTGCGCGCAGCGGGACCAGCACAGCGGGGCGGTATGAGTATGGGGCCTTCGGCAATCTGAACTCGGTGGCGGGTTCGGATGTCTGTCGCTTTAAGTTCTCCAGCAAGGAACGCGACGCCGCGACGCGGTTCAGTTATTATGGCTACCGCTTCTACGCACCCCAGTGGCAGAGGTGGCTAAGCAGCGACCCGGAGGAAGAGGAGGGTGGAATCAACCTTTACGCATTCACGCTGAACGACCCAATTCAAAAAGTTGATACTGACGGCGGAGGCCCTTCCGACACGAAGGACAAACCAAAGAAAGGGAAGCCATCGAAGCCTGGCAAGCGCCCGAGCAAATGTGACAAGTGCGAGTGGTTTGCCGCCAGATTGAAGAACCCGAACAACCCGTGGTGGGACTCAGACTGCCAGGATTTTTGTCTCCACGTGTGCCAAAAGCCATGGGTACCCAACCAGGAAGGATGCGTTAGGACCTGCCAGGGCGACTGCGACGCAGGAAAGATTCCAAGCCCAAGGTGCGTTTTTACGCCACCTCGGACGCCCCCCGGCAGGCCGACAAAATGATCAACCCTGGAAAGGATGGTACACATGCTCAACACGTTCCCGTCAACAGGCCGAAATCTGAAAAGCCGAAGTCGACTGGTGCGGTTCGTTCGCCGCTGCCGCGTAATCGATGGTGCTGTCGCGATGTTCGGCTTAGTTCTCGCTAATAGCGCTTGCCATCTCGCCTCTGCCCAGAGGGTTTTCAGAGCCGGCGAAGATTGTTGGCACCCTATCGGGCTCTTTTGCTGTAAGGTAATCGAAGATGGCGTTTCCGAGGTCCGGCTGTTTAGGATTGCGGACGGAGAAGCGGAAAGACTGTTCAGCAAGCACCTGCCCGCTCCTATAAAGACGCCCATCTGTCTGAGCAATGCCGTGGTTGTCGTGAACACAGACGGGGCCATCACTAAACTGAATATCAGCGGTGAAGCCGTGTTTAGCCAGAAGCTGGATGACTTCGCTGGCGTGGCGTTGTCTGTCGGAAGGCTTTCGAACGCCGAGGTCTTCATAACCGAGGCCGCGGAAGGCGCGAACAAACGACAGCTCACATTCTACCTGTACGTGATCGATGTGTCGGGTAATCGCCCAGTCGTGAAGCGCAAGTTCGGTATTATCCAACCGCAAAGGGTCGCGGTGGCTGGTGATGAAATCGTTGTCATTGGCCTCAAGAAAACTCAACGACTAAAGATGCCCGATGAAGTCCCGAGCAAAGGGAAGAGCGGTCTGCCTGCTGACGAGGCTGGACAAGGGGTCAGCCATTAGCGCTTGGTGTTCAACGTGCCAAATTCTCATCGTAGTTCGTCCCGAAGTGCGGTCGTAGCTGTTACGGGCCAAATTGACGTCGTAAAAATGGCCGAAGTGGCGTCGTACGGTTTTTTGCCACATTGCCGCGCTGGGATCGTACTTTGTCGCCCAATTGCCACGCTGGCATCGTAGCCCTGCGACGGCGTTGGCCGGTTTGGGATTTGGGAAGGGACGGCACAGGTGGAGGGAGGCTTTATAAAGATAAAGATAACATGGGGTGGTCAGGCTGGGAGAAATTCCGCAACCTGAGCCCCAATGATAAAACTAACTTACAAGAGCAAACATAGAAACCGGACCGCGGAGAAGCAAGCCTCGCCCTCCGCCCAACCAAGAATCGAAACGCTGGTGGAGACCGTGCTGAGCGCCAGCCAGGTTTCGCTCGCCGCAGCGGCATCGGCCCCGAGCGGCGAGAGCGGGCCTCCACCGCACCAGGTCATCAAGCTGGGCATCGACGTGCATCTGGATCGCTACGTGGTGGTGCGCCAAATCGATGGCGGTGCGCCCCAGCCGCCGCAACGGTTCAGCCCGCGCCAGTTTCTGGAGTGGGCCAAGAAACAGAGGGCGCTGGCCCAGCAGGTTTACAGTTGTTACGAGGCGGGCCCCTTTGGCTACGCTTTGCATCGGAAGCTCAAGGAATTGGGCATTACCAATTACGTGATCCGGCCCCGGGATTGGGACGAATATGGCAAGAAGGTCAAGACCGACAAGCGGGACGCCAAAGAGATGGTGCTCAACCTGGACCGGTATGTCGCCGGCAATCGCGGAGGCCTTCTGCGTCGTGCGCGTGCCCACGGAAGCCGAAGAGCAAGCCCGGAGCCGCTCGCGCCAGCGCGAGAGCTTGCAGAAGGAGAAGCAACGTTTGGCGGCCCAGGGACGCAGCCACGCCCTTTACTACGGCGCGCACCTGGAGGGCGCCTGGTGGACCGGAGGTCTCTGGAAGGAGTTAGTGGTGCCACCCATTGTGCTGGAGTTGCTGGAGCCACTACGCCGGCTCATCCAGGCGCTGGAGCAGGAACTCAAGACCTTGACCGAGGCGCTGACCGACGCGACCCCGGAGGAGTTGCCGAAGGGCTTGGGCAAATTGACCTATGAAGTATTGGAGCGAGAAGTGGGGGACTGGCACCGGTTCCACAATCGGCGGCAAGTGGCCAGCTACACCGGGATGTGTCCCCGGGAAGACAGTTCGGCCCAACGGCGCTTTCAAGGGGCGATCAACAAGCACGGCAACCCGCGCGTGCGCACCGTCCTGGTGGAGGCCTCCTGGCGTCTGGTGTATTACCAGCCCACTTACAAGCCAGTGGCCCGGTGGCTGCCGCATGTTGGCCAATCCCAAGACCACCCGCTCCAAGCGCAAGCAGATCATTGTAGCCATCGGCCGGCAGTTTAGTGTGGACTGGTGGCGCGTGCGCACGCGGCGCTGCCAAGCGGCCGATCTGGGCTTGCAAATCAACCCGACGCCCCCGATCGTGACGCTCCCCCCGCGAGCCAGGAAAACCAAAGCCACCCCGAACGCTAACCACCCCACACCCAATCCCAGGCGACGTATGAACACCCAAGAAGATCCGAGAAATAGAACGATGAGTTTATCGCTTTGGGCCTTGGCTTGCGGAGTCATCCTCCAGCCAAAAGGCCTGCCCCAAACACGGTCGGGACAGGCCTGGATGCGTCCGCAATCCAAGGGCGGCCCGGTGCTCGGGTTGCACTCCTGCAGAGCCCTATCCCCCGGGCCGCGCCCAGAGCATGAAGGGGCGAGCCCAACCTGTCATCTGCAAAATTAACGGAGGAGCGCACCACCAACTTATCACGCAAATCGCATGACACTTTTGGAGCGTAACGGAGACCGTACCTGACCCCTGGGCCTTTAGATGGCCCGTTTTAAAGATTGGTCTCCGTGCGCTCCTCTGGCCGGATTGGAAACGATATAGTGTACTCCGCATAGGATGTACGGATAGCAGGTTAAGCCAGGCCTTGTTGCCGGCGCTCTGCCAGAGGAGACGATCCAGAATACACCGTAACTCTCAACAGTGGAAAACGGAAGAATGAGAAAAACAAACTAACAACGCGCTTCCCCTTGACGGACCACCCCATAGCAGGGGTCGGTTAATGAGATTGTCATATGTGTCGCGGTCCTTGCCATCTGGTTTTGTGCAGTCGGCGGGTCAGATGTTACGGGCCAAATAGACATCGTAAGAATGGCCGAAGTGGCGTCGTAGGGTTTTGGGCCAAATTGCCGCGCTGGTATCGTCCTTTGTCGCCAAATTGCCGCGCTGGCATCGTAGCGTTGCGACGGCGTGTGCCGGATTGGAGTTGAGGACGGGGAGGGAGTGGACCAAGAGAGCGTTTTGCCACGCTGGCGTCGTAAGGCGTGTGTTTGAAGCTGAGTGGCCAAATTGGCCTTATAAGGGCCGGGCGCGGCTGGGCTTGGGCCAGCTTGCCATCGTACCCTTACGCTGCCGGGGGCGCGGATTGGGTTTATGGGGCGGTGATTTGGCGCATGGCCTCGGAGAAGGGCAGGACAGGGGATTGCTCGCGTCCATTGCGACAATGTAACCTTGTAACCTTGCAGCCGGCGAGTATGATCGCAATCAGAATGAGCCTAATGAGCCCAAAGCCCGCCACCAACGCATTGGCGTTTCTGCTGGCAGGCACGGCCTTTTCCACCGTCGCGGCATCCGCCACCACGCCGCTCCCTTCGGGCGTGCCGACGCTGGACGAGATGGCCGGCGACTGGAAGACGCCGGCGGAGATCGAGCAGTTCCCTTCCATTTACAACTTCGACGGGCAGATGCTGGTCAATAAGGACCTTGCCAGCATCAGTTGGCTTGCCTCGCCGCCTTTTTCCCAGGCTTTCCACAGCGGCGCCCTGAAGCTGAACGGTAAGGTGCCGGTGGCCGGGGAATTCCGCTGGTATCCTTATCAGGCGGTCCGAGCCGGCTCGGCGGACGGCTTGGCCATTGAAACGGTGAACCGCATGGTCTTCGATTCGCGGGGTGTGTTGTGGCAAATCACCGTTTCCAATACCCAGCCTCGCGCGCTGGAGGCCAGGGTCTCGCTGGATCTCATTGGAGCCATCAGCAAGCTGACGGCGCCCGGTTCCTGGGATTGGGCTTACCTCCAGCCTGGCCCCGGTGGGCCAAAGCGGCGCTACGAGGAAACCGAAACTGTCCGCGCCGCGGTGGCTGCCAACCCACCGCCCCGGCTCGGAAACGCCGCCGACTACACCGCGAGCGTCGTCAAGTCCGGCGCGGCGCTGGTCATCAGCGATACCAAGACTCCGGCCAGGACTGTCTTCGCCTTCGCTCGCAAACCGGATACGTTGAGTTCGGACGGCCACCAGGGTTGCGCGACATGGGACATTCGTCTCGCCGCCGGTGAGACCCGGCGCATCGAGATGGTGATGGCTTTTGGCGAGGGGTCGGCCGTGGCCTCTGACGCCTCGCGCTGGGCCCGCCGGTTCGACGCCGTTTTCGCCGATGCCAAGCGGCTTTGGGAACAGCGCTATGCGCAGGTCTTCACCCCGCACAACGGCTTTTTCGAGGGCAACCTGCCCGTGCTGCAAACGGACGACCCGGCCCTGCGCCGCAATTACTACATGGGCGTGGTGAACCTGCTGCTGGCCCTCCGCGACAAGCTCCCTTACAGCCCGCGCGTCTTCGTCGCCGGCGGCCCGCGCTATGGCGCCTCGGTCCAATTCATCTGGGACACCGGCATGATGGACGACCTCTTTGCGTTGCTGGAGCCCAAAGTGATGCGGGCCTACATCATCAAGACGCTCCAGTGGGACTTGGAGAAATGCCTGGCTTTCGACTATTACGGCAACCGGGCGTTCGGCTACCGGTACGTAGCCAACTACCCGATGCTCTTCCGCATCGCCACCACCTACCTGCGGGTCACCCGTGACCGGGCCTTTCTCGACCAGAAGATCGGGGACAAGACCTTCCTCGAACACCTCGACCGCCTGGCACTCAACTACCAGAAATACCTCATGTCCGATGGCGGCCTGGCTGATTTTGGTGGTGATCCATGGCATTTCCTCGAATGCGTCCCGACGTACATCCACGCCACCGCCGGCTTCAACGCCGCCTACGTGAGCATGCTTCGGGATATGGCCGAGCTTCACGCCAGCCTCGGCCACACCGAATTGGCCGCCGAGCGCCGCGCCGCCGCAGACAAGCTGGTCGCGGCGATTCCCAAGCTCTATGTGCCCGGCAAAGGCTTTTGGCAAAGCCGCTACCCTGATGGCCGCCAGTTCGACATGCGGCACTGCCTCGACTTCCAGTTTGTCGCTCAGGACATTGCGCCGGACCTCTCGCCCACTGTCCGCCGCGAGATGCGCGACTTTGTCGTCCGCGAGCTGCTCATGAAGAACTGGATGCGCGCGCAGTCGCTCCAGGACCCTGCCGCCGCGCGCTCGGATCGCCCCGACCACGGCCCGATGGGCGCTTATTCCGGCTGGCCGCCCGAGACGGTGGACGGCCTTTGCCACCTCGGCTACTGGAAAGATGCGCTGGACTTCTATCGTCGCTGCGTCGCCGCCACGCACGAGGGCGCCTTCTCCCAGGGCGAGGAATTTTACGGACCGAAGAAACGCGACTACGACGCCCCCGTGCGCATCGCCAACGCCGGCACCATCTGCCGTGAGGCATTGTGCGGCGCCGACTTCACCGATGTCGTCATCCGCGCCTTCTTTGGCTTCCGGCCGGGCCTGGACGAGCAGCGCATGTTGTGGGAGCCGGAGCAGCCGCGCGGGTTCTCAGGCACACTGCGGCACGTGCGCTGGGGTAAGGCCCTCTACACCATCAACTCCACGCCTACCGGCCTGACCAGCGAAAAGGAATAGGGCGACTATTGAAGAGCAACTACGATAAGTTCCCCGGTACTGGACGTGCCCCACACCGCGGGCGCCTGCGCCGTGGGGTGGGACGCTTGCGGGGAGCGCTTGCGCCAGCAGATCGCTCGCCGAGATTCCCGGCGGACAGTTCTGGTTGTTGAATGCTACCCGGGCGTGGACGAAGAGGACGTGCTGTGCCAACTCCGCCAAAGGCTGGCTCCTATTCTGACCCTCAGGACGGCGGAGGCTCTGCTGCCCGCCAGCCGTATTGACGACTTGGCGGCGCCGTTTCTCGGGGGCGATGATCCTGTGTTTGGCTTCCTCTCCGGCCTGGTCCTGCCCCAGTTCTTTGACCCGGAGAAAGTGGCCCACTTGCGCAGCCGGTTCGCCGGCCTCAAACATGGCCTGGTCCTGATCATTGGGGTGGGCGCGCGGCTTATCGCCGAAGGGGACATCCTGGTCTATGCCGACCTGGCGCGCTGGGAGGCCCAGAACCGCTTCCGCCGGCATGAAGCCGGCAACCTTGGAGTCGAAAACCGCCAACTCCCCGCCAACCTCCTTTACAAACGCGCCTTCTTCGTGGACTGGCGCGTCGCCGACCGCTGGAAACGGCCCCTGATCGCACAATGGGATTTCGTCCTCGACACTAATAATCCGGCGGAGCCCAAGCTGGCCGAAGGCGAGGCGGTGCGCCGGGGGCTACGGTTGGCCGTCACGCGGCCTTTTCGAGTGCTGCCCTTTTTCGACCCGGCTCCCTGGGGCGGCCAATGGATGAAGGAAGTGTGCGACCTGGACCAGAACACGCCCAACTTCGGCTGGTGCTTCGACTGTGTGCCCGAGGAGAACAGCCTGCTGCTCGGAATCGGGGGTGTCCGCTTCGAGATTCCGTCGCTGGACCTTGTGTTCGCTCATCCGCGAGCGCTGCTCGGGGAGGAAGTCCATGCGCGCTTCGGCGACGAGTTCCCCATCCGGTTCGACTTCCTGGACACTATGGGTGGCGGCAATCTCTCGTTGCAGGTCCATCCGCTTACCGAATACATCCAGCACCATTTCGGGATGCACTACACGCAGGACGAGAGCTATTACCTGCTGGACGCCGGCGCTGGAGCGTACGTTTATCTCGGCCTGCGGGAGGGAGTGGATGCAGCCGCAATGGCCGCTGACCTCGAGCGGGCGCAAACCGGCGGCCCCGCCTTCCCGGCGAGCCAATACGCCAACCAGTGGCCCGCCAAAAAGCACGACCATTTCCTCATCCCCGCCGGCACCATCCATTGTTCCGGCGCCAACGCCATGGTCCTGGAAATCAGCGCGACTCCGTACATCTTCACCTTCAAGCTCTGGGACTGGGGACGCATGGGCCTGGACGGCAAACCGCGCCCCATCCATCTCGCGCACGGCCTGGCTAATATCCAGTGGGACCGCACCACGCACTGGGTCAAGCAAAACCTCGATCAACCGCGTCACTCAGGCCGGAGCCGGCGAAGGCTGGCGTGAAGAACACACGGGCCTGCACGAGCGGGAATTCATTGCCACCCGCCGCCATTGGTTTACCAAACCAGTGCCGCATCACACCGAAGGAGGGGTCAATGTGCTGAATCTGATTGAAGGCGACGAGGCGCTGATCATCAGCCCGAACGACGCTTTCGAGCCCTTCGTCCTGCACTACGCTGAAACGGTGATTCTTCCCGCCCTGGTTGGTCCTTATGTTATCCAACCTGCGGGGCCCTCGCGCGGGCAGGGTTGTGCCACGATCAAAGCTTCCGTGCGGCGAGAGGCTCGGCCCTGGTCCGGCCCGCCACGAACTCACGCCCTCGAAACCGAACGGGAGCCTGCCGGGTTGTCCCTGGCCTGAGTTCAACGGCAGTGGGGGCAGGGAGAGGAGTTCGTACGCTCGCAAACCAGCGGCTTGTGCCGAGTTCAGGGTACGGGGCTTCCTCTCCCCTGCCCTCTCCTCCTCAGGAGGAGAGGGAGCCACACCAAAGTCGTGGTTGAAGTTCGATGTGGGCTCGCGAGGACGCTCGCCCTCCCGCTTCATCGCGAGCACCGTTGGGCAACACGCCCCTGCATCGGCTGCTACGCATTCTTGAATCTGTCCTGTTTGCCCATGGCTCCCGTGTTTGCGGGATGGAAGAGAAGGGCAGCCTCGCGTAAGCTCGATTCTAATGCTCTTTCGGCTCAGAATGGCCATGACTTGTGCCGTCGCGGTCCTGGCATGTCAGTCCTACGGCGCCACCGTCATCAAGACCAACAACACCGCCAGCCTCAACCTGGGAGCGAGTTGGATTGGCAACGTGGCCCCAGCCAGCGCGGATATTGCCCAGTGGGACAGCACCATCACTGCCGCCAACGCCGTGTCGCTGGGGGCCGACCTCGAATGGGCGGGTCTGAGGATCACGAACCCTGGTGGCCCGGTGGTGTTGAACGGGGGCAACACCCTCACGCTGGACGGCTCTGGCGCGGGCCTCTCAACGGCCACGCAAGACCTCACCCTCAACTGCAATCTAGCGCTGGGGGCCAGCCAGACCTGGGCGGTCGCCGGGGGGCGGAACCTGACGGTTGGCGCGGGCGTCTCGGGAACAGCGTTGCTGACGTTGCCCGGTCCGGGAACCATCACCCTGAATGGGACCGGCTATACCCTGGGCACATCCGCCGCGGGAAACAGTGCCCTGGCCTTGAACGGGGGCACACTGGTGATGGCCGCCGGTACGCTTACCCTGGCGGGCAACAACAACAGCAACGATGGGTCCCATATCCAGGGTGGCGCCACCTTCCAACAAACCGGCGGGGTCGTGAACAGCTCGTTTTACACCCGCCTCGGCGCAACCGGCACGGGCACGCTGACTGTGAGCGGCGGTCAATTCAACAATGCGGGTGAAATCCTCTTTGCGTTCGCCGGCAATGCCACGGGCACGTTAAACGTAACCGACACCGGCATCGTCAGCGCCCACTTCTTGCGTCTTGGCAACAACGGGGCCGGCATCGTCAACCTGGACGGCGGTTTGATCCTGGCCAATCGCATCTTCTCCAATAGCGGGCAAGGCTACTTCTACTTTAACGGTGGCACCCTGCAGCCCAACGGCAGCCCGTCCAACCCCTGGTTCGAGAACACCGTTTCCTCAGCTTATATCAAGAACGGTGGCGCCATGATCAACACCGCGGGAAGAAACGTCACCCTTGCGGCCAACCTGCTCGCCTATCCGGGCTCGACCAACGGCCTGACCAAGACAGGTCTGGGCACGCTGACGCTTGCGGGCACAGAGAGCTACGCTGGCCCGACCGTTGTCACCGCGGGCGCGCTAATGATCAATGGCCGGCACAACAGCACGGCGCTATTCACGGTCAACGCCGGAACTACGCTGGGCGGCACGGGGATGATCGCCGGCGCCGTGTCGGTGCTCGACGGCGGGACCATCACGCCGGGCCCCGGAACGTTCACGGTGGGCAGCCTGACGCTGAGCGGAAACGCCACGACAGTCATTGGGCTGGGTGCGCCAAGCGCAGCGACCAACGGCCTGGTCCAGGTCAACGGCGACCTCACCCTGGGCGGCCAACTCGTCGTGGACGACCTCGGCGGCATGGCCAGCAACGCCACCTACACCGCCTTTTACTACACCGGCAGCCTGACGAACAACGGCGTGACATTCAGCGCCGCCTCCGATTGGCAGGTCACCCTCGACACCAGCACGCCGCATTTCGTGAGAGTGACCACCGTGCGCAAATATGACCTCATCGAGATTGCGGGCGGCGACCAGAACGCCACCTCCCTTTACACAAATCTGACCGCCTATGTTCACGGCCCCCCTTCAGCGCAGGCTTATTGGTACGAGGTCCGCTCCAATGCGGTCACCGGGCCGTTGCTGGACTTCGGCGCGCACGCCGCCGCTGACCCGTGGCCGTTCACAGCGCGCCATCTCTGCGCGGGCGACAATTACATCCTGGTGTATGCACAGGACGGCGCCGGCACCATTCAGAGCAACTATGTCCGTTACACCCTCACCCTGGGGCCTGACACGCCGGTGCGGCCACGGCCCATCCCGGCGGAGATCTGGTGGGGCGGCCTTTCGGATAATTCGCAGATGACCAACTTCTCCGAGTGGCCGTTTGTGCAGCGATACGAAGACGGCTATTTCTTCCACTCAGCGGGGTGGAATGTGACGGCGCAGGGACCGTTGATGCAGCAACTGGCGGCGAACCTGCGGCAGTTCAACACCAAATTCTGGCCTGAGCTGGGCGGGAATTGCCCCAGCCCCACGACAAACTGGTACCGGGGCCAGACGAACGGCTGGGGCGGTTGGGCGCAGGGCTGCCAGAACAACGGCATCATCTGGTCCGAGTTCACGCACGACTACCACATGGAAAACATGCAGCCCGTCTGCCAGGTGAATCCGACCTGGCCCAACAATGACCAAATTGCGTGGTGGACGGGCGATCTCACCGTGGCGGATGGCACCTACCCTTACACCAGCGGCATCTGGCGGGATACCTTCAACGGTTACTACCAAATGTTCCCTCAGATCAAGGTGGGCCATACGAGCAGCCCCGTCTGGTGGGGATGGGACGCGTATCCGGCACTCTACGGCAACAGCCTGGCCTTCACGGTGACCAATAGCACGGGCCAGAAGGTGGCGTTTTCCTTCACGGCACACGAAATCGTGGCCTCGTTCGTCAACATGGCCTCGGCCATCAACCATCCGTACTTCGCCTTCCAGTCAGATTGCCCCTGGGATTACTTTGGCTTCAATGGCACTCTCTCCACTGGCGCACAGAATCGCCAGAAGATCCGGACCTATGAACAGTACCTGCAATCCCGGGGGGCGCGGCACACACTTATCTGCAACGTGAGCAATGCCGGCAGCCGGAGTGGCGGCGACGATGCCCAGGACCTCTACTACATGCAGAGCAGCCTGAACAGCATGTTCACTCACCAGCGTGAAGGCGGCCGCGCCAACCGCTACCTGTTTGAGAGTTGGTATTTCGGCATCCCGCACGCCGTGGTACCCGAGACCAAGAACGGGAGCTACTGCAACCTTGCGCTCAACGCGATCAAGTACCTCAAAGGCATCGCGGATACCAACGGCGCGTTGGAGCAACTTGACCTCACGCCCACCGCCACCAATGGCACGGTCGTGCAACTGCAACTCCAGAACAACGGCGACGTTCAATGCCTGCCGACGCTGGCGGGGTTGGACGGCGGCGTCAGCGGTATGACCACCCGCTATTTTGCCACTAACGGCGCGGAGCGCACGGCTGCCATTCTCACTCCGGAGGGCTTCTGCTATACGAATATGCTGCCGCCGGGCGGGGCCACAAACCTGTTCGCCGTCACCCTCGCCGCGAGCCTCGACGCGCCCACCAACGCGAACGCGCGCCTCGAAGCCTTTTGGAATCCCCAGGACCCGTTGGGCATTGTGCGCAGTCGCGCGGTCTTTGCACCGCGGCTTGAACCGCTCGGCGCCTGGAGCGATGCCGACATCGGTAGCATCAGCGTGGCAGGCGGCTCAGCCTGGAGCGGAGGCAGCTTCACCCTGCTGGGTTCCGGAGCAGACATCTGGGGCACCAATGACTCTTTCCACTTCGTCTATCAGGCCACGAGCGGCGACGGCACACTGACGGCCCGGGTCACGAGTCAGACGGCGGCTGATGTGTGGTCGAAGGCAGGCGTGATGATTCGCGAGAGCACCGCTGCCAACTCGCGCCACGTCTTTATGTGTGTGACGCCGAACAACGGGGCGAATTTCCAGAACCGGCCTGTCACCGCCGGCAACAGTTACACGGTGGGCACGCCGGGTCTCACCGCGCCTTATTGGGTGCGCCTCGTGCGAAGCGGCATGACGTTCTCCGCCTTCGTCTCGCCCGACGGCACGGCCTGGACTCAGATCGGGGGGGAGACGAATCTGAGCGGGTTTGCGAACAATGCGCTATGGGGCCTCGCGGTGACGGCACACAACAATGCCTTGGCCAGCGCCGCTACCTTTGACAACGTGTCGTTCGACCAACCCGTGGTGAATCACCCCCCTGTGCTGTCCACCAATGCCAACCGGGTCATCGTGGCCGGCGCCACCCTCACGGTGACCAATACTGCCACTGATCCGGAGTCGCCGCCGGAGGTGCTCACCTTTAGCTTGCTCGGCGCGCCGACCAACGCCACGATCAACCCCACGTCCGGCGTGCTGAGTTGGCGCCCGCTGATTTCCCAGGCACCGCTGGTCAGCTCTATCCGGGTCGTGGTATCCGACAACGGTTCGCCGGTGATGAGCGCCACTCAGAGCTTCTGGGTGACCGTCAACCTGCCGGTGAAGCCCACCCTGAGCGCAGCGGCCATGAGTAACGGCTTGTTCCAGCTCACTATCAAAGGTGACGCCGGCCCGGATTATGCGATTCTGGGCTCGACTAACCTGATCAATTGGGTCCCCGTGGCAACCCGTTCCGCCGCCGTGCCGCCGCTGGCGATCACAGACCCGGAATTCGGCTAACTTCAACCAACGCTTCTACCGTGTGGTGCTCGGCCCATGAACCTGAACCGCCTATTCGCCACGCTTAGTGTTTGCCTGCCGAGGTTAGCGACAGCCCGAAAACTCCGCGCTACCGCCCAGCCTCTCATTAGCACCGCGGCTTTAGCCCGGTGTTCTGGCCCCCTCACGCATACCCAACTGCTTCAGCAGTTTGCCGTACGGCCCCGGCAAGCCGTTGAAACGGCTTGCGACGCGCCGGGAGCACTTGGCCACCGGGCTAAAGCCCCGGTGCTAATGGGATCTGCAGTCCCGGGTTCCCTCTCCTTGGGGAGAGGGTAGGGCGAGGGGGAATGGGCCTCTCTGATCCAGAGAGCATTCGAGACTAATGAAAACCAGACAAGCTAAAGAGCAGGCTGGCGAACTCCAAAAGGCTATGGTGCCCGAAAGCGTGAAGCGTCTTGGAGTGCGCCAGCCCTTTCTGCACCTTACACGCTTTTCTTTCCGCCTTGAGAGTTGTTTGGGTTGGCGGTTGGTCCGTTCCCCCTCACCCCGGCCCTCTCCCTTGGGGAGAGGGAGAACGCTCGCCAGTCCGTCGGCCGAGCGATACCGGCGCTCCAGGTTCGCTCGGCAGACGGACTGCGAGGCTCCCTCTCCCCAAGGGAGAGGGCCGGGGTGAGGGAGAACGGGGCGCACGTCAACCCGGAGTCCGGAACTCCCCAAGATCCGTGTAAGGTGCAGAAGCGCTCTGGCGCTTTCCACACGCTCCGAATGGGACCATCAATCCCTCGACACCTAACGAGAAAATGGTGCGCCCTGTTCGCGCTCGCATTACTAGCTCAGGCGGCGACCGCCCAAAACCTCGTGGTGAACGGCGGCTTCACCAGCAACGCGGCTTCCTTCGCGACGTGGCCGGGCTACGTCGGGTCGGGCAGCAATCCGACCAATGTCCCCGGCTGGACTCAAGTGGCCGGGAGCGCGGGCGGCTATGGCGTCAACGGCGCCGGCACGGTGACGGGCGTCTTCGGGCCGGTAAACAGCGGCGGCTACACCTTCCTGTTCATTCAGAATTCCGGCAAGACTCTGGCCCAGGAGCTGCCGGCGCTGGCCGCCAATACGAATTACGTCGTGAGTTTTAGGGCCGCCGCGCGCAAGCAGACAAGCGAAAGCAATGACACGTTCGCGGTGCAGATCGGGGATGACGCGAACGTCTTCGTCAACTCGGGCGCCGTGCTCGCGAGTAACACCGCCTTCCAGGCGTATAGCTACACCTTCACGACGCCAGCCGCCTTTCATGGGACTCCTTCGCTGCGGCTCTCCAACGTGAGCCCAACGGGGGACCACACCGTGGACTTCACCGCGATTGCCCTCGAGCTGAGCAACAGCCTGCCGTCGCTTGCGGTCTTTCTGCCCGGCAGTGGCAACTGGAGTTCCGCGGGCAACTGGAGCAGCGGCATGGTGCCGGGCACCAGCCAAAGCCCGGACATTCTCAACGGCAGCGCGGCGACGGTAGATTCAGACGTGGGCGCGTGCGGGCCGGTTTATGTAGGCCAGGGCAGCCAAGCGCCGACCGCAACCGTCTTGTTCCGGCCCGGAGCGGCGCTGACGGCGGCGGGTCTGCTGCTGGGACGCGACGGCACGAACTTCGGGCGGTTTGCGCAGTCGGGCGGCATGCTGATCGTAAACGGCAATGTGAGCATAGGCGACGCTGCGGGAGGCGGCTCGGGCGCGAGCGGCGAATACGACCTTTCGGGCGGGACCCTGCAACTCCCGAACCCCGGCAGCAAGGTGTGGGTTGGCAACCAGGGTGTCGGCCAGATGGTCGTGGCCGGCAGTGCCGTGCTTTCCACTCCGACCCTGGCGATCGGCGCGGGAGCGGGCGCCTCGGGCTCGAAGCTCTTTCAATGGGGCGGCATGATTTACGCCGGGGACATCACGGTCGGAGGGCCGGAGGCGAGCAATTGCTGGTTCACCATCTCATCCGGCGCGACGCGGTGGACGGGGACCTTGCAGGTCAACCATGGACTGCGGCTGCAAGGCGCGCAATTCGTGCTGGAGCAAACCAACAGCGCCGGCGGCCTGCGGCTCGGCAGCGGCGCAACGCTCGAATTTGACCTCGACGCGCAGGGCATGGCGCCGCTGAAGCTGAGCCAATTGCCCATCTCCATTGACCCCGCCAGCCGGCTCGTCGTGGACGGCTCGAAGTACGTCCGCTGGAACGGCCAGCCGTGCCGGATTACCCTCGTCGAGCACGGCGGTTACTCCGGGGCGCCGCAGTTCGCCTCGAGTAACATCACGCTAACGGGTTTCGCTGACCTGTCGGCCGGCGTCACCTGCGACAGCAATGCAATCGTCCTCGTCCTTACCGCCCCCACCAACCGCGTCGCGCGCATCGGCCAGGGGCTGCTTTGCGAGTATTGGGAAGTGCCCATCAAGATCAACCCGGGCGTCTCGGGCCGCACCCTGGCCGCACCACTGTCTGCCTTGCCCGACTTCACCGATTCTCGGGTGGCGACGCATCCGATCTTTGGCCGCGTGGTCAATGATTTCGACCTCTCGCCGCGGCTGCGCGACACCAATTACTTCATGCGCTTCACGGGGTTTGTGAACATCCCGACCAATGGCACCTACACGTTCTACGTGAACTCGGATGACGGCTCGAAGCTGTGGCTCGACGGCGCGCTGCTGGTCAACAACGACGGCTCGCATTCGGCACAGGAAGGCAGCGGCAGCACGAATCTCAACACCGGCATGCACGCGCTCACGCTGGGCTTCTTCCAGAACACCGGCAGCCAGGTTCTGGACGTAAGCTGGGCGGGGCCGGGTTTTGCAAAGCAGGTCATACCCGATACGGCGCTGTTCCTCGCCGCGCAACCGGACACCGCCGTGCCCCAACCCGTCTATCAGAACATCGTCCGCGATTCCGAGGCGCCCTACAACTATGCGCCCTCTTTCATGTATGACGAGGTCGAAGGCCTCTACAAAATCTGGATGTGCGGCACCGGCATCCCCGGGGCCGTGGGCGGCGATAACATCCTCTACCGCGAAGCGACCTCGCTCGAAGGCCTCATGTCCGCACCGTTGACGGTGGCCTTGCAGCCAAGCCTGGACCCGACGAAGTTTGACCAGGTGCACGCCTGTGATCCGAACGTGTATCGCGTGGGCGACGTGATGTACCTCGCCTACGGTGGCAATACCGACGGCAGCCAACTCCAGGCCACCACGCGCCTGGGCATGGCGATCAGCTACGACGGCGGCCGCAGCTTCCAACGTCTGCACAACGGCGACGCGATCATCTCCCCCAACCTCGCGACACTGGACCCCAACGCTTATGGCATCGGCCAGCCCGCCGTGGTGCAAGCGCCCGACGGTTACTACTACATGATCTACACGGATGTGAACGGAAACGGGGTCCCGCCCTACCAGCGCGTCATCCGCTCGCTCGACCCCGCGTTCACACCCGGCAGCTTTACGAACGTGGTCTCCATCCCCGCCGGCAACATCGGCGGTTACAGCCTGGACTTGGCCTTCGACGACAATCTCAAGCAGTTCGTCGTCGTCAACGGGCTGACACTGATCTACTACACCACGAACTGGACGGAAGTGCGGCGGGTGAAGGAGGCCAATCCCTTCAGTTGGTCATTCGGCGAAGGCCGCGGCCTGCTGACCGATTCCCGTCGCCGCCCGGTCAAATACAACCAGGACGGCATGCCGAGCTATGTGTTCGCCGCCTCCACGGTGGACTCGACGGACGACACCACCCTCTGGGCGCCCTGGGTGGCGGGGGACTTGAAGTATCTCGTTCTGCCGCAAAGGGCCACGAACCATCCGCCGGTATTCGGGCAGATCCCCAACGCGACCATCGTGGCGGGGTACACGTTGCACGTCCCGGCCGGAAGCTACGCCACCGATACTGATTCCCCCGCTCAGACCCTTACCTTCAGCCTGCTCAACGCGCCCACCAACGCCATGCTTGACCCGGCATCCGGCGATTTCACCTGGCGGCCACTGCTCTCCCAGGCCCCGATCATCACCGCCGTGCTCCTGGCGGCAACAGATGACGGCCACCCTCCCCTCACCGCGACCCAGCGGTTCTGGGTGACTTTGAATTCGCCCGTCCAGCCCAGTTTCGTCACTTCGGCCCTTAGCAACGGCCTGTTGGCGACCGCCATCAACGGCGACGCCGGACCGGATTATACCGTTCTCGGCTCAACGAACCTGGCCGACTGGACGCCGGTGATGACGATCCCCTCGGCGACGCCCCCGTTTATCTTCAGCGACCCATACGCCAGCAATTTCAGTCAGCGCTTCTACCGTGTGCGCTTGGGCCCGTGAGACTCTCCACAGATATAGGCGGACAAAACCTGCCTATTTGATTGCATTAGGCGGGCGCGATTGGCCTCAGGCCTGCCAAGGAGCGAAAGTTCTTCCCATATTGAACCGGGGCGTTGACCGCCTCGGGAAAAGCAGCCCTGACGCGCGTGTGACAGCAGGGACAATCTTTGATTTCGGCGCGATGTTCGGTGCACTCCAGCGTGAGGGGAGGCAGGTCCAGGACTTGGCGGCGTTCAAAGTCCAGGGCAGGCTCTTGGGAAAGATCCTCGCCGCACTCGCACTCCTGCAAGGGATGAATGTGGATGCGCCCAGCGATTTGAGAAAGGAGGTGACTTGCCAAGTGGCGCACCTTCACCCAAGGTAAAATTAGAAATCGGCTGTTGTTGGCGATCCCCGCCAAACCCGCCGCTCGTTGCTGGGGCGACCAACCGATCCACCGGTCTCGGGGAGCGCATTGCCAGGCCGCCGCGCCAAAGAGCAAACACGCCAGATCCACCCCCGCGCAACTCCGAATCAGATAGCCCAGGTTCTCCCCAACCGGACCACGATAGCTCAAGTAATGGTGCTGGGCCAAATACCGCTGGAACTGATGATAGTCTGGATGTTTAGGGCCGACCACTTGGACCTGCAAGGGCAGCAGCCAGGACAAGTTGGTCACGATCGGTTCAGGAACCACCGCATCGAACAATTCAGGGCTCAGCAATGGACCTCGGCGAGCGGGCGTCCGCCGGCGTTCCGGCAGCGCGATGAGTTGGCGCCGGTGGAGCTTGAGCATCAGCGTCCGAGCGGCCATATCTTTGAGCTGGCCCGAAGCCGAATACCACTGCCATTTCTGGGCTAGAACTTCTGAGAGGCGCCGACGGCTCCACCGCGGGTTAGCCTCGATCAATGCCTTTATCTCGGCGATCTCGACGCCGCTGATTTGGCGACCTTGAACAATATCAACATCCGGCACGCGGTCAGACTACCAAGAGGATTTTTTGGAGTTCCGTACAAAATGAAGAAATCTTGCCCCCACAAATCCGACGAGGAAGTATCCGGTCTATTCTAGACCTGAGTAGTTACGTTGGTAGCGGCGTTGGTCCTATCTGAGCCCGCCTTCGCAAGGAAGCCTCTCAGGCCTCGGGAAACTCACAGGGGATTACAGCCCGACCGTGCCGTTGGTAAACGCAAAAGTCCGCCCGGTCCACCGTCCAAATCTTGCAAGCATCGGTGAGCTCGCTCATGCGCACCAGGCAGGCATCCGCCAACCCCATCCGCCGGTCATGGTATTTGTCCAGCAGTTCCAGGATACGGCCAAGCTGGGCCCGCAGATCAAAATCCAGAATCAAATCGCCGCGCGCGACCAACTTCAGCCCGGGGATGGGGTCGTTGATGACGAAACTCAACTCTGCCAGCACGGCGTCGCATGTATAAAACGGCCCGGCCTGCCGCAAGCACGCGGCGCCCCAGTTATGCCAGGGATCGGACCGATCCAGCGCCGCAGCCAACAGGCCGGTATCAGCGAGGTTCTTCACGGCGCTTGCGCATCCGCAAACGGATCAGACGGCGCACCGTGGCGTTGTCCGCCCCGCCCTGACCGGTGTCGAATGCCCCAATCAGGTCCTCGGACGCGAACCGGTGGCGGCCCTCTTGGGGCGGCTGCTCCAGGTCCCGATCAATCAGCGCCCGGAGGTATCCGGACCGGTCACGGCCCAGTTCCGCTGCGCGCCGATCCAACTTCGCCAGCTTCGCCGGCGGCAGGCGCAGGGTCAAAATGTTTGCCATACAATTCTGTATTACACCGCTCCCCGCCCCTTGGCGACGCCCTTTTTGCAGGCCGACAATAAGCCAACGGGGCCACATCTCAACATTTGATAATTGCGGATTGACGGTTCTGCAGTGAGCGGGTTTCATTCCAGGGGTCAAACCATAGCTTGGGTCACGAGTGCTATGGATGATGTCCCAAGCTATGGCCCTTTTCCCCTGATTTCCAACCGCACCAAGCTCGCCTTGGAAGCCGCCCGAGCCCGAGGGGTCAAATTCGGAAATCCCCGCTACGAAGAAGCCATCCCGAAGGCCAACGAGGCTTGGAAACAACTCGCCGCCGACCGCAACGCCAAACTTCGCAGCATCGTCACGGAAATAATGGAAGTGACCCGGCTGAGCAAATTGGGTGAAATCGCCAACGCGTTGAATCTGAGGGGGATTAAAACCAATCGCGGGTGCGAATTCACCGCAACCCAAGTTCACCGCCTGTTGAAAGTCGCCTAAATACTACGCCGCCCGACTCCGGTTGGCCGGTGTCGGGCAGCAAATCAAAAGTTAGGTAACGAAATGAGAGAAACCATACGCAGCGGAAAATCGGAAATCATCGGCTACCGTGAAACCGGGTCAGGCAATCGGGATACGCTCCGCGACAAGACGGGCCGAATTCTTGGACGGTATGAAACCGATACAGGCATTACAAGGGACGCCAGCGGCACAATCACTGGTCGCAGCTCAAATCAACTGCTCCCGCTGCTGAGATAGGAAGGCAGCTTCGTGTAACGAAAGCCCGTATCCGAGACTATGATCTTAACGACCGTGCCGACGGTGCTCGGAGGATTTCCCGAATTTCAGTCCTTCGATTTGTCGGTGAGAAACTTATGGTAAAACCAGTAGGCCAGCGGAAACCCCAAAAACCATAAGCCGACCAGCCCCACTGAACCTCCGGCTATCGCAGCATCAGGCGCACCCAACTGAATTAAGATTAATGGAATCAGCCACATGGCCCAGAATAGCTTTGTGCGGGTCGCTTGGCGGTCCCTCTCCTGCTGCTCCCTTAGCTGCCCGATTTCCCGTCTCAATTCTCGTTTCTCCTCGTCCTCTAGCATGGCAATTGTAAGGTGCTTGCTTAATGCCACTTGACTTTTGACAGATGGGGCCTGAAAACAAGTGCCCTCCGCTAAGGACTAATCTCTAAGCGGAAGAAAAGCTGATTCCAATTGTCCACGTTCCAGTATTGCGGGTACGCCAAAGCAGGGTTGGTCGCCGTGAATGGCGAGCCTTGGTTTGTCCAATTGCTCAGGTCGCTGGAAACCTGTAGTTGGTAATTTGTGCCGAGGAACAAATCCGTGAAGGAAGGTTGCACGGCTTTCAACAGCCCGACTTGCAAACCAAAAGGAGAATAGATGTAGATGCTCGGGGTACTCGTATAGCCGACTCCAGCATCGGTGATTACGATGTTGACCACTACGCCATTACTGACAACAGCCGTGGCAGTAGCATCGCCTCCGCCTTGAATCAAGACGATGGGCGGATTGGTGTAACCGAAACCCCTATCCGTAACAGTAATGTTGGCCACCACGCCGTTGCTGACAACAGCCGAGGCGGTGGCCCGGTGCGGCACAGGAACTGGGGTTAGCAAGAATGCATGGGTTTGGCCCGAAGGATTGAAGCCGAAGCCTACAATCTGGCCGCTGCCATTGATGGCGTTGGCCTGCGTCAGCGTCCAGCCGGGGCTGGCCGGAATGAGGTTGTTCAAGTCGGTCATGTTTCCTCCGCTGTAGAGGAAGGCTGCATCAGAGTTGTTGGTTGTTGATCTTGATGAACGTCCAACAACCTGCCCGTCGTTATTGATTCCGTACGCCCAACTATTGTAGCCACCCAGCGTGCCCAAGTCTGTCATTATCCCGCTACTCCAGAGGAAGGCGTGGGTTTGGCTATTGTATGCACTAGAAGTATGCCCCCCTCCCGCAACCTGACCGTTCTGGTTGATAGCGGATGGGGTGGTTGACCCACCTGCACCTCCAAGCGTGCCCAAGTATGTTTTTGCGCCAGTCGCTGCGTTGAAAATGACAGCAAGGTGGTCTGATGACACTCCCGCAACCAGACCGCTGTCGTTGATTCCGTATGCCTCCAAGATGTCGATGCCTCCCCCCATTCCCGCACTAAACAGAAAACCTCCGAAGCCAGCAATGTAACCGCCGGAACCGAAATTGCCGACCACTTGGGCGGCACCATTGATCCCGGTCGCACTCGTAGTTAGGGTCGCTGGGTAAAGCCCAGTCATCGTCACGCCGGTGTAAAGGAACGCCTCATAGCCGCTATTGGTAGTGCTGATGTAGCCCGCAACTTGGCCACTATTGTTGATGCTCGTGGCATAGCTTGACCCGCCGTCAAGAGTGCCTAAATCCGTCATGCCGCCTGCGCTCCACAAGAAGGCGTGCGTAGTGCCGATGCTGGAATAGTTAGTGATTTCGGAGTTTCCTGCAACCTGACCGCTGTTGTTAATGCAGGTTGCATAGGAGCCGTTGCCGCCCAAACTGCCTAAGTCTGTGACCCAATAAGCGCCTTGGGCAAAAGCACCCGGGGCAACCGTGATGCCAAAGATGCTCAGGATGGCAATAACGGCGGCGGTGGACCGCCAGAAGGAGAGGTTCGCTGATGGTTTCATTTGGTTTAGCCTTTCAATTTCGAGCAATGCCCGACTCATATCGCCATAATGCAGAAATGCTGGAGGATTACAAGAAGAGATTGTTGGCTTGCAGCCGCTCCCTTTGGTGAAAGGGGCCACACTTCGTAAATCGCTCTGCAAGAAAAGTGTTTCGGTGTCATAGTGGCTTGAGTGCTTTGAGTTCAATGCCCGACAGGGCAGGAAACTTTTCATAAGGTGCCCGTGATATATTCTCAATGTAATCCTCAGAGAACCCGCCAACACGACGCATCAACTCAGCAAGTATTTTCCGTTTCCCCTCTCCGCCGCTGCTGACGTACGCAAACCAGCCCGTCTCAGGTATGGAGGATGCATCATACTTTTTTCCTATGCCTGCCACTGCCTCACGGCTGCGAGCGAAGTATATCCGCTTAGTCCCGTACAGGTTGGGGGCTACTTCTGCAAACTTTTGGGGCATCGCTTTCGCAATCTGCGAAACGATTGCGAGGTAAATCCTCTTTTGTTGGTTTTTCCTCAGTCCAATAGACTCTCTTTCTTGGATGGACAATAAACCCTCATAAAACCGGGAATCCCGCCTGTCCCGATATGGAATGTTGAAGAGGACGGGTTCCCCAAGGTTTTCGTTCGTTGCACCCAAGCTGCGAGCAATTACTTGGCGGGGCAAGAGATAGTCCCGTTCGCATTGCCGGACTAGCTCCTTGATATTACTGAAGGGGAGTCGGATTGTTGTGGTTATCAATTCGTCTGCACTCATAGCGGAATATGGGCACGCCCTTGCCAGCAGTCAACAACGCCCCGCATTCGCTCCCCGTGGCGATATGGCGAGCCAGAGCGAGGGAGGGGGAGAAATCACAATTGTAAAATCTGCTCAGGCACGGCGCGCCCCAGGCACCGAACAGGGAACAGAAGTGCCGCCGCGCCGTTGCCTGAAGCAGCCTCGTTATGCCTTAACTTCATAGGCTCAAGATAACTCTGTGCCAGTCAATGCCAAGCTCCCGGCAGAGCCACTGCAAACCGTCCAAGGTCATGTCCTCTAACAATCGTTCAGGAGGGTCCATGCATTGGCCCAGCCGCCACCCCACAGCATCCTCGAACTGATCCAGCGTCACACCCCGTTTACGGCACTCTCCCCGGATTAGCCCAACCAGCTCCTGCGCGGAGACGGGCGGCTCAGAAGTGTTTACCGCAAGCAGCTCCGCTGGCTGCGCCTGCAGAACTCGGCAGAAATCTCGCACCTGCACTGGCGAGTAGCAGGTGGTAAGCTCGTCCTCAAACGCCTCGATGTCCCACACCGAAACCCCCATCCTCTCCCCAGCCTCATTCTCGGAGAGCCCGGCCCGTTCTCGCAACTGACGGAACCGCTTTGAAAGGGATTCTGGCTCAGGCATAACTATTTGTTTAGACGGAAAGAATTCGGCCTAAGTGCGTATTGGCCGACAAACGCGGAATTGCTTGCCTCTGGCCTGACCATGCTGCCAGAGTAAGCGCATGGAGTACAGGCGGGCAAGACAAAAAGGCAAGGGCTCCGGGCGGCGGGGGTGGTGATCCGGCCCACAGTCGGGATTTGGTGATTCCCAACCCCAAGCTCAAGCTGATGGACCAGGTGCGAGAGGTGCTGCGGGTCAAGCACTACGCCATCCGCACCGAACAGGCTTACTGTGAGAGCAAGTGTGTCGAGGTAGGGACGTCGGTTACCCGACGCCCCTACCTCGACACACTTGCTCCGAACCTTGAACCTTGAACAGCCGGACCCGGCTTACGGCCACCCTCAGGCTATCCCGAGGCTTACTGGTAGCCAACCGGTAGCTACCCGGAGGCTATCCTGAGGCTTCCCTGAGGCTACCCCGAGGCTCCACCTGGGCTACCCTGAGGCTCCACGCGCCCCCCTCCGCAAAGGTGAGCGGCGCCTGGGTGTTCAAGAAGATGCGGGTGCCGGTGCGGGCTTTGTTCGAGAACCTCGAAGGTGGCGCCACCGTGGACGAGTTTCTGAGCTGGTTTCCCGGCGTGGCCCGCGAGCAGGTCGAGGCCGTGCTGCGACAAGGGCAGTGCCCCAACTAAGGTAGCGTTTGGAACGTCTCCACCTTGCGCTTCTCGTGAAAGCAAATCTTGAACTGCTCGAACACGTCCTGCCGTCCCAACAGGTTGAAACGGACGCCCAGCTTTTCGGAGAAGCCAACCGTCGCCTCGAACCGCTCTCCGCCGATTTGCATCGGCAGCCGGTGCAAGAACACGGGGATGAGGCTGCCCTCACCCACCTGCGCGAACACCTTCCGCCCTTTCTTGAAAGCCAGGCCGCAATCCACGGCGTGTGTGGCATGCATCAGCGTGTAGAAGGCGCCGGAATCCACATACAACTCGACCGCGCGCCATTTTCCCGCGACGCACAACCCTGCCGACACCACCGGCGAAGGCCGTCCAGCGGCGGCCTTGTAGGGAAAGCAAATGCCTATCATTCAGACCTCCTAACCCGGATATTTCACGCTGGTAGGGACGCCTCGCCGAGGCGTCCGTCAGGTGCCCACAGCGGACGCCTCGGCGAGGCGTCCCTACCTTGCAGCCTGTGGGTGTTTCAATCGGAGCATGAAATATGCGGGCTAAGCCGACAACATGCCGGTGCTCCGATCCGAAAACAGCCCATTTGGACTATTGCCCGGATTGGGTCGGCGTGTAAACAATGCACCTGGCAGCCTCAGCGGCTCCTCGGAATTCCTTAGAGTTCAACTGCAACATGAATGTGAAAACAGACCAACTTGCCCCAAGCGCAGTCTCGCGCCGGGACTTTCTTCGCCACTGCGCCCTGGGCGCGACCGCGCTGGCCGCCGGCCCCATTTTGGGAAACCGGAACGCGACTGCGGGCGCGACCACCCACCCCTCAGGCCCGGCCAGCCGCATTATCCGGCTGGACCAGGACTGGCTCTTTGGCGGCAAGTTGAACCCCGCCGCCCAGGCGCCGGGGTTTGAGGACAACGCATTCTCACGCGTCGCCTTGCCGCATTGCGTCGCCAAGCTCTCCTGGCAAAACTGGGAGCCGGGGGCGTGGGCCGACCGGTGGATCTACCGGCGGCATTTCGAGTTGCCGACCGAGCTGAAGAACCTGCGTGCGTTCATCCACTTTGACGGGGTGATGACCGGCGCGGCGCCTTTCCTTAATGGCCGTGCCCTGGCGGAGCACCTGGGCGGGTATCTCCCGTTCGACTACGAAGTCACCGGGCAGCTTGTGCCCGGTAACAACGTCCTGGCCCTGGCCGTAGATGGCCGCTGGCTGCAGGTGCCGCCGGAAGGTTCGCCCAAGGGAGTAGCGGCAGTTGATTACCTGGAACCGGCCGGGATACACCGGCCGGTCAGCTTGCGATGTGTGCCGCCGCTCTTCATCCGCGACCTCTTCGCCAAACCGGTTAAGGTGCTCGACGCCGACCGCCGGGTCGAGGTCAGTTGTTCGCTCGATGCTGCCGTCATTCCGGCAGGAGCAATCCGGGTCAAAGCCGACTTGCTCGAACGTGGCCATCTCATCGCCAGCACGACTCAGGAGGCCGCACCTGGAGAAGACCGGCGAGACGACGGTGGGGCTGACCATTTCCAAGTTGGGAAACATCGCCCTGTGGGAGCCGGCCACCCCGCGCCTATACGAGGTCGTAGTCACGCTCCTCGTCAACGACCAGCCCTGGCATGATTACCGCACGCGCATTGGCTTCCGTGAGGCGCGGTTCGAGCTGGACGGATTCTTCCTCAATGGCCGGCGCTTCCAGATATTCGGCCTGGACCGGCACGAGATTTATCCCTACGTGGGCGCCGCGATGCCGCCCCGGGTCAAGCGCCGCGACGCCGAGATTCTGCGCCACGAGTTCAACGTCAACTTTGTGCGCTGCTCCCATTACCCGCAATCTGACGCCTTCCTGGATGCCTGCGATGAGGTGGGGCTGATGGTCTGGGAAGAACTGCCCGGCTGGCAATTCATCGGCGACCAGGCCTGGCAAGACCTGGCCGTGCGTGATGTGGAGAACATGGTCAGGCGCGACCGCAACCGCCCCTCCGTAGTCATTTGGGGCGTGCGCGTTAATGAGTCGGAGAACAATCCGGCCTTGTATCGCCGCACCAAGGAGGCCGCCAAGGCCCTCGACGATACCCGCCCCACCTCCGGAGCCATGAACCGCTATTCGACCAAGGACTGGCTCCAGGACGTTTATGCGTACGACGACTACCACTCTGCCCCTGACGGCACCGTCGGCGTGCGCGAACCGCTGCCCGGCGTGCCCTACTTCCTGGCCGAGGGAGTTGGCCAATTCGCCTACGGCAAGGGCAAAGGGGGCTTTGGCCGCAAGTATCGCCGGGCCGGCGACCTCAAGCTCCAGCAGCAACAAGCGATCTGGCACGCCCAAATCCACGACCGCGGCCAGCGCACCCCGCGCGATCGCCGGCGTGGTCGCCTGGTGCGGCTTTGATTACGCAAGCCTGGTCAACCCATACAATACGGTTAAATGTCCCGGCGTAGCCGACGTCTTCCGCATTCCCAAACTGGGCGCCTCCTTCTACCAGGCGCAAGTGGACCCGAAAGTGCGCCCGGTCATCCAGCCCGACTTCTATTGGGATTTCGGCCCGCAATCTCCCTCCGGCCCCGGCGAGCAAGCCGCGATCTTCTCCAACTGCGACCGGCTGGAGCTATGGGTCAACGGCAAGCTCCATGCCTCCGTCCTCCCCGACCGAAAGAACTATCCGCACCTGAAATACCCGCCGTTCTTCGCCAACCTCGCCCTGGATGGGGCCGCCAAGCCGGAGTTGCGCATAGACGGTTTCCTCGGCAAGAAGCGCGTGCTGTCACGCTCCTTCTCATCCGATCCCGCCCACGATCAATTGTGGTTGAAAGCTGACGATGCCAAACTGGTGGCCGACGGTTCGGACGCCACGCGGCTCGTATTTCGAGCCTTGGACAAGTATGGCGCCCCACGCCCCTTCGTCGGGGGCGAAGTCACTCTCAACTTGAGCGGCCCCGGCGTGATCGTCGGGGACAACCCTTTCCGCTGGGACGACAGTGGCGGCGCGGGAGCTGTCTGGATCAAGACCGTGCCGGATCATGCCGGTCGGATCCAGGTTACAGCTTCTCATGGAACCTTGGGCAGCCAGTCCGTCAAAATAGCCGCGCTTGCCAGCAAAGCGGGCTGAACCCTGCTTATTCGTCTATCCCTGCACCAGACCGTCTGGCGGCCCCCGCCGGAGCCACACGCGAACCACACCGGAACCACACCGTAGTACCTCTAGCCCCGGGCTAGAGGTACTACGGTGAGGTAACGGCGAGGTGACGGTGCGGTGACGGGGTGGGGAGGGAGGCGACGCGCGTGCATCAGTGTGCAGCCAAGGAGAGCATGGCCGTTCCACCGGGAACAGCGAAGAACCGGCACGGACCGGGCAACCGTCTATAGTCGCGGCACTTAAGCATAATGTTTATTCGTAAGTCGCTGCCGTAATGTCACTTATAGCCGGGTTTGAATAAATATTGAACTCGGCTTGGCCTGCCGCCTGACGGGCGCTACTATCGGGTGCATGTGGAAGTTGTGCGCAGCGCGGGCGTTTTTCCTCCTCTTCACCGGTGACTGATGAGTGCTTTCACCGGTACAGTTAAGAGTTGGCTGGATGCCGGGCTGGGGTTGGTTTACCCGGAGGTGTGCCAGATTTGCGGCGCGGCGCGGGCAACGCCTGCCGAGGGCTATGTTTGTGGTGAGTGCTGGGCCTCGGTACGGTTCATCCAGGAGCCGTTCTGCCAGCGGTGCGGCCGGCCCTACGAAGGGGACATCACCACCCGGTTTGAGTGCGGGAAGTGTCGTGAGATGGAGTGGGAGTTCAAATCGGCCCGCTCGGCGGTGGTGGCTCGCGACCCGGTGCTGGAGGTCATTCACCGTTACAAATACCAGCGGGCGCTCTGGTTCGAGCCGTTCCTGGCGGATCTGCTCATTCGGGCGGCGGCGCCCGTGTTGGGCGAGCAGAAACCGGATATGATTGTGCCGGTTCCGCTGCACCCGACCAAGCAGCGCGAGCGGGAGTTCAACCAGGCTGAGCGCCTGGCCAGGCGGTTGGGGGCCGCGACAGGCCTGGCCGTGAACAAGCGACTGCTGCGCCGCGTCCTGCCCACACAGACGCAGACCCAATTGACGCGGCAGGAGCGCCTGGCGAACGTTCGCAATGCCTTCGCCATGCGCGATGGCCAGCGGCTGAACGGCGAACGCATCCTCTTGCTGGACGACGTGTTCACGACGGGGGCAACGACCGGCGCGTGCGCCCGAGTGCTGGCTGCTGCCGGCGCGGGCGAAGTTTGGGTCTGGACAGTCGCCCGCGGAGTCTGAATATTATCAGGCTGAAGCCTAGAATGAAATTTGCGGTGAACATGGAAAGCGCGAGGCTGGCGGACGAGCCACGACGCTCAACCCGTGAGGCCGCGCCCTTTTAATGATGGCAACGAACTCCTTCACCAAGAAAGCGCTCGGGGTGGACTCGCCTGAACCGGCGGTCACGCCCCCGCCCGTGGCCGCCAACACCACGTTCGCCAAGAAGCCCAAGCTGCCCACCCGCAAGTCCAAGAAGCGAGACATTCCGGAGGGCCTTTGGACCAAATGCCCGAAGTGCTCGACGATGGTGTTCGACAAAGAGCTGGATGAGAATCTAAAGGTGTGCTCGCAGTGCCAGCATCATTTCCCCATCGGCGCGCGCGAGCGCATCCATTCACTGGTCGAGACCTGCACGTTCGAGGAGATGGATGCGGACATGACGAGCGTGGACGTGCTGAGTTTCACCGGGGTGGCTTCCTACACCTCCAAGCTGGAGGATTACCAGCGAACGACCGGCCTCAAGGACGCGGTCCTCACCGGCATCTGCAAGATCGGCGAGCACCGGACCGCGCTGGGCGTAATGGATTTCAGTTTCCTGGGCGGCTCGATGGGATCGGTCGTGGGGGAGAAACTGACGCGGCTGATTGAGCGGGCCACGGAGAAGACGCTGCCGCTGATCATCATTTCCACCAGTGGCGGGGCGCGCATGTATGAAGGCATGTTCAGCCTGATGCAGATGGCCAAGACCTGCGCGGCGCTGGCGTATCATGCGCAGGCGCGATTGCCCTACATCAGCGTGCTGACGCACCCGACCACGGCGGGAGTGATGGCCAGCTACGCCAGCGTGGGCGACCTGATCCTGGCCGAACCCGGGGCGATGGTCGGCTTCGCCGGCCCGCGAGTGATCAAAGACACCACGCAGGCGGAATTGCCGCCCGGCTTCCAGACCGCCGAGTTCCTGCTCGACCATGGTCTCATTGACGCCATTGTGTCGCGCAAGGAGATGAAGCCGCAGCTCATCGAGTATTTGAATTACCTATCGAACGGGCAGACGGTGAGGTCCTCACCACAGTAAGATTATGAGGAACTTTGCCGCGTCTGCAGGGGTTGGGTTGTTGTTCCTGGTTTGCCTCGGGCAGCCGAGCCTGGGCGCCGCGCCTCAAGCGCAGGCGACGACGAATCAGCCGGCGATCAAGGACATGAACACGCCACGGGAGTTTCCAAAGATAGCCTCCGCGGAAGAATGGCAGGCGCGCGCCAAAGAGATTCGGGAGCAGATATTGGTCAGTTGCGGCCTGTGGCCGATGCCGGAGAAGACCCCGCTGGAGGCGCACATCTTCGGCAAGACTGAGTGCGAAGGCTACAGCGTGGAGAAGGTTTATTTTCAGCCTTTCCCCCGCTTTTACCTCGCCGGAAACCTATATCGCCCGCTCGGTCAGGGGAGGGGCCCATTCCCGGGCGTGCTCAATCCACACGGGCATTGGAAGGAGGGCCGCTTGACAGACACCAAGGAATGCAGCGTGGCAGCGCGCTGCATCAGCTTCGCCCGGCAAGGCATGGTCGCCTTTTCCTACGACATGGTGGGCTACAATGACACCTTCTTTCCGGATTACGGCGATGTGCCGCCAGACCAGTTCTCCGCGCGCCACCACCATTTCGCGACCAATGAGGTGAACCTGCTCTGGAACGTCAACCTGATGGGACTGCAGACTTGGGACAGCATCCGGGCTTTGGATTTTCTCGCATCCCTGCCGGACGTGGACCGGAAGCGGCTGGCCTGCACGGGAGCGTCGGGCGGCGGCACGCAGACTTTCATGCTCGGGGCGGTGGACGATCGGCTGGCCGCGCAGGCGCCGGTGGTCATGGTCTCGCATACGATGCAGGGCGGGTGCCTTTGCGAAAATGCCCCCGGACTGCGTGTTGAATACTCGAACATGGAAATCGCCGCTGCCGCCGCGCCGCGTCCCCAGATCCTGGTTGCCTCTACCGGCGACTGGACGAAGGACACTCCGACGGTCGAAGGACCGGCCATTGAACACATCTACCAGCTCCTGGGGGCGCCGGACAATTTCCGCGCTGTGCGCTTCGACTTCGGCCACAATTACAACCAGACCAGCCGGGAAGCGGTCTATCAGTGGTTCGGGAAATGGCTGCCGAAGCATCCCAGCCTGTCTTCCCTCCAGGAAGCGCCTTATCGGAAGGAGCCGGACGCCGATTTGCGGGTGTTTCCCGACGGCAACCTGCCCGACGACGCCTTAAGCGAGGAGCGCTTTATCGAATCGCTCAAGGATATTCATCGGGCGCAATGGGAATCGCTCGCGATCCGCAATGACCGCGGCTTAAGGGCGTTCAGGAAGGTCATGCAGCCGGCGTGGCGCCATACGCTGCAAGTCGAGTGGCCCGACAGCCCGGTGCGGTGCCGGGCGGAGCGGGTGAGGGAATCCGGCGGCTTCACGGCCGCTACACTTAAGATCAGCCGCTCAGATGGTGACGCAGACATCCTGGCCAGCTACTGGGCCCCGCTCGGCATCCTGAGCAGCCCCTCGCCCCGGGTGGTCGTCATGTGCAGCGACCAGCCCACGGGGACGCCGCCGGGCGCCGAGACGAAGCCTGGCGAGCTCGCGCTGGCCCTGCTTCAGCGTGGCCTGGCGGTGCTGGTGGTGGACCACTTCAGCACTGGTGAGCCGCCCAACCAATTCAGCTAATTTCTATTCAACCTATAACCGCACCAAGCTTCAGCAGCGCGTGCGCGATCTGCTGACGGTTTGCACGGCTGCCAGCTCAGGGGCAGATCCACGAGGGCCGCGCTCTTTCAGCGTGATCCTGTGGGGCACCGGCCGGGCCGGTCTCTGGGCTTTGCTGGCTGCGCCCGGGGGCGGAAGGCGTCGTCGCGGATTGCGCCGCCTTGGACGCGACGAGCGACCAGAATCTGCTCGGGCCGGACCTCTTTTGCCCGGGCATCCGGAATATCGGCACGTTTGAAGGCGGGGCGATGCTCGCGGCGCCTCATCCCTTGCTGCTGCACAATACCAGCACGAATTTCCCAACCTACGCAGTGCGCTCGACTTACCGGGGGCTGGGCGCCAGCGACAAGTTGCGCGTGGTCGCCGCCCATTTGCCTGATGACGAGCTGGTGAGATGGGTTTCGGAGGCGGGCGAGTAATCCTCTGCTCGCAAGCTCCCAGGCGGCGCTGAGGATCGCCGGCAATGCTGGTTGCGAAAGCAGAGGCCTGGCTGGGTTTACAAAGACAAGGACGCGGGTGCCAGCGCTGCTTCGACCGCGGGCGGGAAGATCGCTCCCACGTCGCCATCCAGTCGCAGCGTGACCTCGGGCAGATCATCGTGCTCGGTGGGGCCGCGATTGATGATCACATAAGGCACGCCGCGGTTCGCCGCCAGCAGGGGGATATTCGCCGCCGGATAGACGGACAGCGTCGAGCCCAGCGCCACGACCAGGTCGGCGGCTTTGGCCGCGGCCTCAGCCCGCTCTAAATCTTCATTGCGCAGGTTCTGGCCGAAGCTGATCGTGGCCGGCTTGAGATAGCCACCGCATTCACAGACCGGGGGACGACGCGTCTTGCGGAAATACTCGAAGTGCGCCTCCGGGTCGGAGCGCCGTCCACAGGTCTGGCACTCGATGAAGCTGTTCGTGCCGTGCAGTTCCACCAGGCGCTCCGCCGGCGTTCCGGCCCGCGCGTGCAGGCCGTCAATGTTCTGTGTCACCACCGCCACCACCTTGCCCGCCCGGTCGAGCCGCGCGATGGCCTCGTGCGTCGCGTTGGGGCGCGCGGCCCGGAACGCCGGCCAGCCCTCGAGCTTATAGTCCCAGTGCTCGACCCGCGCTGGTTCCGACCGCATGAAATCGTGGTAATAGACCGGCTGGCGCCGCTTCCACACGCCCTCCGGCCCGCGAAAGTCCGGAATGCCGCTGCCGGTGGAAATGCCCGCTCCGGTGAACACGAGCATCTGGTTCGACCGGCGCAAGAGTTCGATCAGGTTTTGATTGTCCATGCGGCGATGTTCGCCTCAAAGCCGCCTGGCTCCAACTCAAAAGGCGCCTCAGCATTTGTTGACGCTTTGGCCGCACGGTTTGATACTGATTCAAGAAGATGAGCACCTTTACCACGGCTTCAAGCGCCCCTTCGGCTTCGCTCGCCCTCCTGACCGACCTTTACGAACTTACCATGGCTTACGGCTACTGGAAGTCAGGCACCGCCAATAAAGAAGCCGTGTTCCACCTGTTTTTCCGCACAGCCGCCTTTTCAGAGCGGCTTCACCATCGCCTGCGGCCTGGCGGCGGCCATCGAGTGGCTCGGCGCCTTCCGCTTTGACGACTCCGACCTGGCGTATCTGGGGACAGTTGCCGGACGGGACCGGCAACCGTTGTTCGACCCGGCGTTCCTTGACCACCTGGGCAAGCTGCGCCTGGAATGCGATGTGGATGCGGTCCCGGAAGGCACGGTGGTCTTCCCCCAGGAACCGCTGCTTCGCGTCCAAGGGCCGATTCTTCAAGCCCAACTCCTGGAGACGGCGCTATTGAATTTCTTCAACTTCCAGTCGCTCATTGCCACCAAAGCGGCGCGGGTCTGCCTGGCGGCGCGCGGCGAACCGGTAATCGAGTTCGGCCTGCGCCGGGCGCAGGGCACCGACGGCGGGCTCACCGCCAGCCGGGCGGCTTACATCGGCGGCTGCGCCGGCACCTCCAATGTGCTGGCCGGCAAGACCTACGGCATCCCGGTTAGCGGCACCCATGCGCATAGTTGGGTCATGGCGTTTGACAACGAGTCAGAGGCCTTCGCCGCCTACGCCAAGGCCTTGCCCAATAACTGCATCTTCCTCGTGGACACCTACGACTCCCTGGAAGGCGTCCGGCGCGCCGTGCAGGTCGGACGGCAACTCCAGCAGCAAGGCCACGAACTGGCGGGCATCCGCCTTGATTCAGGCGACCTCGCCTTCCTGAGCATCCAGGCACGCAGGATTCTGGACGACGCCGGCTTCCCCAACGCGGTCATCGTCGGCAGCAACGATCTCGACGAGCACATCATCCAGAGCCTCAAGCAGCAAGGGGCCACCATTAACGTCTGGGGCGTCGGCACCAAGCTGGTCACCGCTTACGACCAGCCGGCGCTGGGCGGCGTGTATAAGCTCTCCGCCATCCGCCAACCCGGCGGCGCGTGGGAGAACAAGGTGAAGCTCTCCGAACAGGCGTTGAAGATCACCACGCCCGGGATCCAGCAGGTGCGGCGGTTCCGGTCGGACGCCGAATTCATCGGTGACGCAATCTATGACCTCAGCCAGCCGGTGCCGGCCTCATTCACGATTGTTGATCCACTGGACTCGACGCGCCGCAAGCGCTTCGCGCCGAGGCACCCGGAGCGAGGACCTGCTCGTGCCCATCTTCCGGCGCGGCACAGCTTGTCTATCACGCCCCGCCGCTGGATAAAGTGCGCGAGCGGGCAAAAGAACAGATGGCCTTGCTGCATCCCGGCATCAAGCGCTTCATTAACCCGCATCAATACCCAGTCGGCCTGGAGCCGGGGTTGCATGATCTCAAAACCCGGCTCGTCCTTCAGGCGCGTGGCGAGGCTTAATCATGACGGCGAACGCACTACTCCTCGTGGACATCCAGAACGACTTCCTGCCCGGCGGCGCCTTGGCCGTGTCGGAAGGCGACAAAGTCATCCCCATCGCCAACCGCTTGCAGCCGCAGTTCGAGCTCGTGCTGGCCACGCAGGACTGGCACCCCGCCGACCACGGCAGCTTCGCCGCGAACCATCCCGGCAAGCGACCGGGCGAGATCATTGAGCTGAATGGTCTGCGCCAAATCCTCTGGCCGGTCCATTGCGTGCAGAACACGCCGGGCGCGGCATTCGGCCCTGAGCTCCAAACCAGTCGCGTCACGGAAGTTTTCCAAAAGGGAACCGATGCCGGTATTGACAGCTACAGCGGCTTCTTCGACAACGGCCACCGCAAGGTCACCGGCCTGCGCGATTTCCTGAAAGCACGGAACGTGACGGACGTGTTCATTGCCGGCCTGACCACCGACTACTGCGTCAAGTTCACCGCGCTGGACGGCGTGGCGCTCGGCTTCCGCGTCCATGTGATACGCGACGGTTGTCGCGGTGTGAATCTCAACCCGGGGGATGTCGCCGCCGCCATCGCCGAAATGGAAAAGGCCGGTGTGCAGATTACCGACAGCAGGGCCTTACAGTAGCGCCCTCCCCCGCGGCGCCGGATACCCCTTGCCTGCGTCCGCCTACCAGCAATGTGGGTGGTGACAAGATTACATCGTTACATCCGTTACATGAGCGCCCCACTCCGCCGCGGCTGGCACCGATGTAACCATGCACCCATGAAACTCATGTAATCCATTCCCCCCCTCAACCCGCTACATCCCCATCTTCCTCAGCTCGGTTTCAAGCGCCATTTGGAACTGTTCCACGTCGGCAGCCGGCGGTCGGTAGCCGGGCGTTCGCGCCGCGAGGCCAAGCTGGCCCAGATTATCAAGTTGCCACATGGCGGTGTTGCCGTCGCTGAAAGTGACTTGGCCGCTCACCACGGCGCCGGGCCGCGCCAGTTGGTCCACGGTGACCGATACCTTGCCAGGTTTGCCGGCTGGCGGCGCTGGTTGTGGCGCGGGAGCGCCCGGCTGCCCTCCGGGTGATCGCATTCCTGGAGATGGCGGCGCGGCGGGGCCTGAAAGCACCGACGGGGCGGGCGCGGGCGGCTCGACGTCTTTCGGCGTCAGCTTCAGGTCATCCACCAACAGCCGAACGTCCATGTAGGTCATGACGAATGCCCAGTTCGGAGGCCAGCCGGGTCTGAATGTCCGAAAGCTTCAGCCCCTGCCCGATCCATTCCGCCACTTTCTGCCGTTGTGCGTCATCCAGGTTCATAACTCGTTTTCCCCAGTATGTGTGCCAGTTGGCCCCGGATTCAATCCTTGTTTCCCGTTGCAGCGTGCTGACCGCAATTGGCCGCCGCCCCCCGCCACCCCGGAGCGCAGCCTTCAGGCTGCAGAACCCTCCCCCGCGGAACGGCACGGCCCATAAACCAGAAGCCTGTGCCGCCTCGAACGCTTCTGCAGCCTGAAGGCTGCGCTCCGAGGCTGCGGGGCCGTCAGTGCGCCTGCACCCGGAAGAACCGAAACCCTCCCGCCGGAGCGCCTATGCTTTGCGTCACCACACCATCCGTGCCGGCGAGCGCCGTGCCCAGGTCAGTCCATGTACCCGAGCCGTCCAGCGCGTCGGTCTGCTGGAGTTGGTAGGTCATGTCGGCCCGCGTGCTCCACTCCAACTGGACCCCGTCCCCAACCTTCGCGACCCCTGTGAATCTGCCGGTCGCCGGCACATCGGCTAAGGTCCCCGTCTTGAAGCGCGACTCGAACGCGGCATGGAAGGCCGTGCCGGACGCCGCTTGCGCCGTAGCCGTGATACGGACCGTGACCAGCGCTTGCGTCGGGAATGCCGTGGTGCTGGGCGTGAATGTCAGGATGTCATGCGTCGGCGACCACGAGAAGCTCCCGCTGGTGGCGGGCAGCGTCGAAAAGGCCGACACCACGCTGCCGGTGTTCATCGGCTGACTGAACTGGATGACGATGGGGGCCGCCGCCAGGACCCCAGCGGCATCGTGGGCGGGCGTGATACCCGTCACCACCGGGTCGAGCGGCAGCCACTGCGACTGGGCGATGAAGATCTTGGAAGACGTGCCCGGCACGGTAATCGGCGGCGTCTGCGGCCCGGACACCACGGTCACGGTTTCGTTCGTGTCCAGCAGGTTCACCAGCGTAGTGCCCGGAGGGTAGATCGTCGGCCGGCCCGGCAGCGTCTGACTGGAACTCGCGGTGTTGAAGACCACAAAGACCTCCTGTGTGCCCAACCGCCGCGCGTAGGCGAACAGCCCCGGGCCGCTCGAATCATCCCACAGGTTCACGTGAGACCCGGTCAACAAGGCCGGGTAGAGCCGGCGCAGATTGTTCAGCCTGGCGACCCACTGGAACAGCGGGTGCGTCATGTTGAAACTGTCCACCCCGGCCGGGCCGTCCTTGAATTGCCCGGCGAACATGTCCTCCCGGTCATACGGATCGGTGCCGCCGTTAAAGGCCTGCTCGGTGCCGTAGTAAAGGCACGGGATGCCGCGCGCGGTGTAGAGAAAGACCAGCGCCACCTTGAGGCGGTCGGTATTATTGTTGGCATTGCCCGAGCTGAGGAACCGTGCCTGGTCGTGGTTGTCCAGAAAGGTCACCAGCCGGTTTTGGGCCGAGGGATCGTAGTTGGCCGCCAGCGCCGCATAGCGGTCCTCGATCTGGGCGGTATCGCCCGAGGCCGTGGCGAACACGCTGTGGACCAGGAAATAGAGCGGATAATCCAGCACCGAATCCAGCTTGAACGGGCCGCCACCCTGCGTGCCGGTGTAGGAGCCGCACTTGGCATCCGACCCGTCATAGACCTCGCCGAACATGAAGAAGTTCGGATGCCCGTTCGTCGCGGCATAGGCCCGCACCGGCGGGCACCAGGTCTGCCAAAACCCCATGTCCACGTGCTTGACCGTGTCTATGCGGAACCCGTCGAACCCCGCCTGCCCGATCCAATACTCGTAAATCTCCTCCATCCGCGCCCGCACGTAGGGCGTCTCCGTCCGGAAATCGTCCAGGCCGCTTAGCTCGCCCAGCACCACCTGCGTGCTGTCGTTGAAGTTCTGGATAACGCCGTCGTTGTGGAACAGCGCCGACAGCGTGGTGTTGGTGGCGTTCAGGTCAAACGGCGGCGGGTAGGTCTTCGAACTGTTGCGATACCGGAGGTTGTAGCCCGAGGGCGGGTAAAGGAAGTTCCCATACCCCGAATCAGTGCTGTAGATGAGGTCCCCGCCATGATTGACGATGATGTCGTCAATCACCAGCAACCCGCGCGCATGGGCAGCCTGGATGAAGTGCTGCAAGTCCGCCAGCGAACCCCAGTGCGGGTCCACCTTGTAGAAGTCGCGCCCCGCGTAGCCGTGAAACTCGCCATTCGCGTTCAGCACCACCGGCGAAATCCAGATAGCCGTCGCCCCCAGCGACTTGATGTAATCGAGCTTCTGCTCCAGCCCCTTGAAATCGCCCCCGTGCACAGAAGTGCCCGAGTGACCTGCGGGAGCGTAATTGCCGTCGGCATTGTTATTCGAGGCATCCCCGTCGAAATACCGGTCGGTGATGACCTGGTAAATGCTCTGGCCCTCCCAAAACCCGGGCGTCTCGTCCCCCCGCGCCACCGTGGCGAGGAACACAGACGCGACCAAGAGGCTCGCCGCCGCTCCGCCAGCCAGGCATTTGGCGCTGCTGTTCAATCTAGCCGCAATCTAGCAGCCGTGAGCGAGCGCTTAAAGCGAAAAGGCGGCTTAGCGCGCCTCTGCGCTGCTTTCCGGTGGCCTTCCGGTCGCACAAGGATAGCTCCTGGGTGGCCTGTGGGTGGCCAGCAGGTGGCTGCGTACACCATCTGTACACCATCTGTACGCCATGTGTACGCCATCTGTACACCATGCCGGGTGGCCCGCGGGTGGCTCCCGGGTAGCTCTTAGGCATCTTGGCCGTCGGTGATTAACCATCCCCACGGAGAAATGACCACACGATAGAACCCTTCCTGACTACCGGAAGAGAAGAGCCTTGCGGTAATCCCCGGGCCGGTCAATGTCCACGTCCAGCCCGGGATCATCCAGTTCGCACCGCGCGAGCAGGCGGGGTCGGGCGGCGAGAAAGCCTTTAAGGGTCCTGGCCCTCGTGCCGGCCAGTTGCCGGAAAGCGGCCTTCGGCAACAGGACAGGATGGCGGCCATGTCCCCCGCGCGCGGGCTGGCAGACCTTCCTGGGATGCGCGGCGCTGAAGGCCAGCACGCGGCGCAGCGTTTCCGGGCTCAGGTGCGGCTGATCGCCGAGCACGATCGCCCAGTGCGTCAGCGGGGGCTCCCACCCGGGCCATTGGGCCGCGCATTGGATGGAGCTGAACATGCCGCGTTGGGGCGCCGGGTTGATGATCCGGTTGTGGGCCGGGAAGCCAAGGCGGTCCAGTTCAGTGAGCAGGGGCTGGTTGGCGGGGGCGCAGACCACGGCGATCTGTGTGACGCCCAGTGCCCGCCACTGCTCGATCAGGTGCCCAAGCACGGAGGTCTGGCCCCAGGGCAGCAACAGCTTTGGCCGGCCCATGCGGGCAGACCTGCCCGCGGCGAGGACGATCGCGCCGGCGGCGAATCTGCGTCTGGCTGGCCGGCTTATCACAGGGGCTCCATGCGGCGGAGAATAATTGGGACACACTCTCAAACCCTCAAGGCTCTGGAACGCGCGATGCGCCATTGCTCACCTGGTGCCCAGATGTCCGTCTGGAACCGAGAGGAGTCGGCGCTTCCGGAGTTCCTCCGCGTGCTGGACAACGGCTTCAGGGAGCACGAACCTCGGGTTGAAACCGGATCCTGGCGACTAAGGTAGTGCTTCAATCTTCTTTCTGGTTAGAGCCATTGTCGGGTAAGCTAATCAGCCCCGCCCAGAATTCGTCCATCGTATTGGCAAGCGGCAGCGGCACGCGCACGCGAGCCATCGCCTTGGGGGACGGCAGGGACACGTACAGGTGCGGCGGGATACTCTTCGTCACCACGGACCCGGCGCCCACCACGGAACCTGCGCCAATCCTGAGCGTTCGCCCGGCTCCGCACACAATGACGCAGTTCGGACCGATGAAAGCAGCCTTCTCGATGATGACCCTGCCCGGCCCGCGGGTGTGCGCAATCACGATGGCGCGGATGCTGATTTGGACGTTGTCCTGGATTTCGATACACTCGGGAAACTCATTGTCCAGATAGACGCCGTCACCAATGAAGACGTTCCGGCCCATTTGCACCCCACGCCAAGTGTGCAGCAGGGGGCGCAACGTGGTTGCGCCGGGGCAGTTTCTGGCGAAAAGGTGAAACACCCGGTTGAACGCACGGCGGAGAATGAATTTGCTCATGGCAGCAACCGGCGGCGCACGCCGGCATCAGGCTCTAGCGCTCTCCAGCTTTCTGCGAACAAAGGCAGACAGTTTGGTGACTGAGTCAAAATGGTCCCGTGTCACCTCATGCTGCTCGACTTTGATGCCGAAGGTCTTCTGAACAAACTCGACAAGTTCCACGACTCCCAGCGAGTCAATGATTCCCTCGTGCAAAAAAGACGCCTCATCCGGATAGCTAAGACCTGTCTCGCTGAAGAGAAGGTTCTTCGCAATGAAGTCGCGAATGGGTTGCTCGACGTGTTGATTCTCGGTTTGATTGGTCATACGTAAATCGCTCTGGTGACCTCAACTGACTCGCCGGCGCAAGGCGGTCGGCAGCCTCCGAATACATCCCTTCACAAAGGGCCCGAGCCCGCTGGGCACGAGTCGGCGCAAGCTCTGTTCGAGAGCGCTTCGGCGCCGGAACTTCAGCCCGTCGTTCAATCGTTGGAATTGTTCAGGCGTCAATCGCCAACCAGACGCGCCGCAATTTTCGAGCACATGGTCCGCGGTGCTGCCTTTCGGAATGGCCACGACCGCATCATGGCATAGACACCAATTCAACACAACCTGGGGCACGGTCCTGCCCGCCTCACGGGCTGTCGCCTCCAGGATCCCCTGTGGATCGCAGTCCCGAATCCGCTGGAGTTCCCGCCCAAGCGGGCTATAAGCGATAACGGTGATTTGATTTGCCTGGCAATAAGCCAGCAGACCCGATTCGATGGTGCGGTCGGCCAGATTATACCGCACTTGATTGGACACGATGGGGAGCGAGCCCAATGCCTTCCGCGCCTGCTGCAATTCTTCTACGGAGAAATTGGAGACCCCGACGAAACGAACTTTACCCGCCTTCACCAGTTCCTCCATCGCGCCGAGCGTCTCCTCAACCGGGATTTCCTTGTTCGGTTCGTGGATTTGATAGAGGTCAATGTGGTCAGTGCGAAGCCGACGCAAACTCGCTTCTGCGGCCTGGAGTACCGCCTCGCGGCGCAAATTGGCCCGCGACACCTTGGTGGCGAGGAAGACTCGTTCACGCTGCCCGGCAATCGCCTCACCCACCACTGCCTCGGAACCGTAGGATTCGGCCGTATCCACGAACAGCGCTCCCGCGTCTAAGCCACGACGGAGCGTTTCGGGTCCGGCCTGATAGCTCCACGTGCCGAGGCCGATCTCGGGAAGCATGACGCCCGTTTGGCCAAGAGGCTTACGATTCATACGCCCGTGGCCTCGGACACTTGAGGTGGCATCCGCAGATATCGCGTTGTACGTTCCTTCCGTTGGATGTCTTCAAATACATGCTGAACCTGGGTCGCCGTCAAACCCATGACCTTCGCAACCTCCTCCGCTGGAACCTCATGCTCCAGCCCGAACCAAATCAGGTCCAGGGTCTCAAACGGGAGGCGGTAGAAAAATTCCTGCTGGTCGCACGGTGCGCTATATGTGTCAGTGGTCGGTGTGCGTTTTTGAATGGACGCCGGGACACCCAGGTAACTGGCCAGTTGATACACTTGCGTCTTGTAAAGATGCGCAATCGGCTGAACATCCACGCCGCCGTCGCCATATTTGACGAAGAAGCCCTGAGCATGCTCGTTCTTGTTGGCAGTGCCGATGACGGCAAACTGGCGCGACTCCGCATGAACGTAGAGAATCGCCATGCGGGTGCGCTGCTTCAAATTCGTAGCGGCCACAATCTCCAACATTTCCCGCGGAGGCAGGGGGCGTGTCTTCTCGTGGCCGTCGGGGGAAATCACCGTTGCGGAATACACATTAAGGGTGCCACCATCCAGCAAATCCTGCGGCAGGACTATCTTCACCTTGAAGCCTTTGGTCGCATCGTATTCGGGGAACACGCGGCGGATGGCTTCATCGCGCCGGCGGTAGCAGTCAAAACCCGTCAGCGCGCCTGTGATCTCCTCTCGCACTGGCGTGAGGTTGAATCTGCCTGCCAGTTCCCTCGCGTAGGTCTCGCTGGCCGGATCGGAGTCCTTATCCGGCATCATTATGGCTACGACCTTGCCAGGGCCAAAGGCCCGGACCGCTAAGGCTAGAACAACGGCCGAATCCACGCCTCCGCTGATGCCGACAACACCGCCTCGCCGTAAGGTCTGGCGAGCGTATTGCCGGAGTAAGCGCACGAGGCGTTCGGTTTCGGCGGCAGCGTCAAGCTGGAGGGCTTCTTTGTCGAATATCACGCGCGTGTATCTTATGAGACTGAGTTCGTTCTGCAAACTTTGAGTGGGTCACGGTCGGAAAGCGGCGGTGGCATTTGAAAGCGTTCCACGAACCTTTCGTGCCAGAGCTGCGTCGAGAGGATTCCAACCAGAGCCATGTCATCTGTTTCACCCAGCGCCGAACCACTTTCGATCTTGCGGACTAACTGCTCCACAGCACCCGGCTTGAAATAACCGTTGGCTTTCACGCGCTTTGGGGCGAGCAATTCGCGCACGTAATCCTGCGAGGCGTCGTTGAAGAAGCTACGATGGATGGGAGCGCGATATGGACGCTTGGGCCGCTGCCAGATCAGCTCCGGCAACCAAGGCCGCGCGGCTTCCCTCAGCAGATGCTTTTCCCGCAACGCGCGTAACTTGATCCGCGGCGGCAACGCGTTGCAGAACTCCACCAGCCGCACGTCCAGGAACGGGAACCGTCCTTCGATCGAGTGGGCCATCCCCATGCGATCACCCTGCGACGAAAGCAGGTATGGGGATAGAAAGGTAGTGATTTCCAGATACTGCGCCTGGGCCAGCGGTTCCCATGCTCCAAAGTCACTGGGTAGCGTTGCGACGGGATGAGGTATAGGGCCTTCGTCTGCCGTGACCGGCAGAGCGTCTTGGATGAAGCGTAATGTGCGCCGATTATTGCGCCATCGCACGGCATGTGAGTACCACGGCGATGCTACGTCACGCAACCCCTCGCCAAAAAACGCAGCCAAGAACGATGGGTTGCTCCGCGCAATGCCGCCGATGTCAGGATACAGTCGCTTGAATAGCAGTGGGCGGAGCTTCGATTCTGGCCGTCGCGCCCAAAACCGCCGCACCTTGGCCTCCTTGAACAAATCGTAACCGGCGAGAAATTCGTCGGCGCCTTCGCCTGTCAACACGACCTTAAAGCCGGTTTCTCTTACGAGCTTTGAAAGCAGGAACATGGGTGCCGGAGCCGTCCGCATGAGCGGCGTTTCGGCGTGCCAGATGATCTCCGGGAACGCGCGGCCAATGTCCGCGTAAGTTGCCCGGACCACATGATGATCCGTGCCCAGGTGACGGGCCATCTCCCGTTGGAAAGCGCTTTCGTCGAACTTCTCGTCGTCAAAAGCGATGGAGAACGTCACCAGCCGCTTCGTGTCCGTGCGCCAGCGAACAACCGACGCGAGCGTCGAGGAATCCAGCCCCCCGCTCAGATACGCGCCCACTGGCACCTCCGCACGCAATCGAATCCGGCAGGCGTCTATCAACAGCGCGCGGAATTCTTCGACGATGTCTGCCATTGGGCGCGTCACGTTGTTGCTCGCCGCGGCGGGGAACCGGCAGCGCCAGTAGCACGCCACCTGGAGCGAGTCCTTGTCCGCCATGAGGTAATGGCCGGGCGGTAGTTCCTTAATTCCGCGAAAAGCGGTGTCGGGTGTTTGCGGGGCCCAGAACGTGAACACCTGAGTCAGCCCGCGAGGGTCCAGACTGGGTGACACACGCTTGTCGCTGAGTATGGCCTTGATTTCCGAGCCAAACAGCAACGTGGAATCAACCGTCTGCGTATAGAACAGAGGGCGCACGCCCAGGCGGTCACGAGCCAGGAACAGCCGCCTGCGGCGCGTGTCCCAGATGGCTATCGCGAACTGCCCGTTCATTTTCTCCAGGCAGGCGGGGCCAGAATCCTCGAAGAGATGCAAAATAACTTCCGTGTCCGTGTTGGTGCGGAAATGATGGCCATGGGCCTCCAGTTCGGCCCGCAACTCGACGTAGTTGAAGATTTCACCGTTGAAGACGATCCACAGGGATTCATCCTCGTTGGCGATGGGTTGGCTGCCGCCGCTCAGGTCAATGATGCTCAAGCGGGCACTGCCCAGGCCGGTTTCGTGGTCAAGCAGAATGCCGAATTCGTCCGGCCCGCGGTGGCGCAACAACGCCAGCATCTGGCGCAAGCTGTGCTCCGAAGCTGCGTGCCGCCCCGACCGATCAAACATGCCAGCAATGCCACACATCAACGCAAATCCAGCTTGCGGATCTTCCCGTTCTCGGTCTTCGGCAGTTCCCGTCGGAACTCCACCTGTCGCGGTACCAGCGCCTCTTCCAGATGTGCCTTGCAATGTGCAAGGACTGAGGCTTCAGTCACGGATGCGTTCGCCGCGACAATGAATGCCTTCACCGCCTGTCCCAGCACCGGATCAGGCACGCCGATGACCGCCGCGTCCTGCACGCCGGGAATGCGGTAGAGAACATTCTCCACTTCGCGTGGCGCTACTTTTTCCCCGCGGCACTTGATGATGTCATCCTTGCGGCTAACGAAATAAAAGTAGCCATCGGTATCCTTTCGGAACAGATCGCCGCTGTGACAAACCCGCTCGCCGGGCAACAGGCCGGGACGAAAACGCTCCACAGTTCGCTGTGGATCCCCCCAATACCCGCGCATCACGTGCCGCCCTCGCACCACCAGTTCGCCGACCTCGCCCGGACCCAGACGCCGGCCTCGTTCATCTTCGAGCCAGAGCTCTGTCCCCGGGATCGCGATGCCTGACGAACCCGGACGAGCATCAACCTGGTCAGGCGGCAGATACATCGTGCGGGCAACTTCCGTCAGGCCGTGCATCAAGTAGAGATCAGTATTGGGAAAGGTCCGGCGCAGGCGTTTCACATGCTCGATCGGCAGGCCAGCGGCGGCGGTCGTTAGGTACCGGAGGTTTTGGAGATCGAAGACAGCCAGGTCCATTCCGAGAATAACTGAGTAAATGGTCGGGACTCCGGCAAAACCGGTCACGCGTTCCCGTGCCATCGTTTGGAGCACCTCGGCCGGGAATGCGAATGACTCCTCGAGCACCAACGTAGCGCTTGTGTAAAACGTAGCCAGCAACTGGTAAAGCCCATAGCTGAAAGACAAGGGCAGCACGTTGAGCACTGTGTCCGTCTCCGTGTTCCTGAGGTAGCGCACGATCGACTCCGTTACGAACACCACGTTGCTGTGGTCGCACATGACACCCTTGGGTTCGCCTGTGCTCCCGGAGGTGTAAATGAGGCACGCAAGGTCCACGTCTATATTCATCACCGCCGGAGATGCGATTGGTGCGTCACCGGCGTTTACGTCGAAACCATGCCAGCGGGTTTCATGGGACTTTGGAGCCGTCTCGTCAGACTTGCAGACCACAAGACTACGCAGAGAATCTACGGCGGGCAGCAGCCTTTCGCTCAAGCCTTGGTTGATGGCACGCACGTCGGTAATCAAAGCAACCGCCGCGCAGTTATTCAGGATAAAGGCCAGTTTCTCGATCTTGGTGGCACGGTTCACGGGAACAAACACGCCGCCTGCCTTCAGAACGCCAAAAATGGAGGCTACCAGGGCGGCTGAATTGTTGAGATGAATGGCAACGCGATCGCCTCGACTCACGCCCTGTTCCTGAAGAAGGCGCGCCAGACGATTGGCTATGTTCTCCAACTGTCCGTACGTCCATCGCTTCCCCGAACAGATCAACGCTGTCTTACGCGGTGCCTTTGCCGCACTATGCTGAAGGAAGTCCTGAACGAGCATACGGGGCGCTCAAGAGTGAAACCGAGAGAGCGGCGCACCCCGGGAAGCCGGTCGAGAGAATAGCTTGTGGAAATAGGGATAGGCCCTGTCTCGGGTTTCTGTCAGAATACGCCGGGCCATCGGCCAAACCCGCATACGCGGCAACGGCACATTCTTCGGATCAATAAGCCCGGGCGCAGGTGAGAGAACTTCCACCGACCGCTCACCCTTGACGGCCACCGGTACCGAGAACCTGGCGCACCGTTGATTTGCTGTCATGACCGCCTGTGAGCCAGTCAGGGTCAGTGGCTCAAGCTCGCCATTGAGAAGCCACGGACGTTCGACCTGAATCTCCTCCACTCCTTCCGGAATGGATATCTGGAGCCGACGTGACGCCGCCCGGACCTTCATAACTCCGTCCTCCACATGCCACGCAAAATTGGATCGTGCGATCTCACCCAGCCGGCACCAGTTCATCGGCCCAAACCGGTTTATCACCGCTGCAATCTCTCCCATCAACGTTAGGCCGTTCGCTGCGTTGTAATGGTGACCGGCGATGACAATGGGCTGTCCCAGCAGAGCCGCTTGCAGCGCCTCGGTTTTCCACCAGGGCGACATCTTGATGCGTGGGATCAGGCCCAAACCGCCCGGCAGGAAGGCTGCAGACTCAGCCCCAATGACAGCGGGAAAGGTCAGTGCCCGGTTGTGGCTTAGGAACTGGAGCGTCGTTAACATGGCGGCTTCATATCCCAACGCGAGTAGGGGCTTGAACATATCCCCCGTGAGCGCCCCGTAAGGCGACTCCATCACGCGGCAAAACATGAGTCCATGACGGCGCTCGAAGTTCTCCACCCGTCGCACCGCCTGCGCAAGGACAGCCATCTGTTCGGCATCGGGACAGTCACGCGCCATTTCAAGGTATAAGTGCCGGCTGCCATGCACCACCAGCGACAGATGTCGTGGGGCCGCCTTGAACAATGACACCACCCCAGAACTAGCCCACGCTGCATCCGACGGAACGACACCAATGGCCGCGTGGTAATGACAGGCACGCGCATGCTCCGCCAGATCTCGAAAATTGATGCACCCATAGGAACGCCAGCGCAGGTTGGGATCGTCAAATACAAAGCAAGCTCGCAACGGTGGCGCCTGCAGGCTCCTGCCTTGTGTGATCCGTTGCAGAAAATGAATCAGCGGCAGCAAACCCATGTAATGGTACCCGTTGAACACCTCGCGCAAATAGCCGCCCTCCTTCAACTCGGAGAGGGGCAGCGATGCTGTGTCAATTGCCCCAGTGCCCCGGGAGCTTGGCCGGTGCGACCAGAGGACATGACCGGCCCTCGTGGCCATGATTTCTTCACCCGGTTGCAGCGCCAGCGGCACGAATTCCCGGGTCCCGGGGTCCACCAGCATTTGACCCCGCAATACGGGCGCCAAGTGCTCCGTTCGGCTGAACTCGACAGCCGCTTCGACGCCCTGCAGCGTCGCGCTTTTACCACTCTGGACTAGATAGGAGGGCACACCGCATTGGGCAGCGTTGACCGCCGCTTCTCGATTGCCGGCTGGCAAAATCAGCGCCTTTAACCCCCTGAACTCGCCAGGAGGGCAAGCTCGAAATGACACGGCAAAAAGCTGTTCGAGGGCTTCGAATAGCTTGGCGTAGCGAGCGTGCTCGCTGGATGGGGACACTCCAACGACGACCCTATTCATGCGGTTAACGGTGGCACTTGCTGCACTGCAGATGACGATTGTCTCGACCCTTGTGGCGCCCCACTGGACAACAAGCTACTGTTGGCGACTGCTGGCGAGCTCACGGCTGTTGCTTTCTATTGAAAGCTAACCCGTCAGTGAGCTGATTACAATCCCCAATCCTGCGGACACGATTGTCAGTGGTTGTTCATCTGCTGCTCGCGATTAATACTGAGGAGCTTCGCAAAGCCCCCCGGCCTCATTTTTTTGTAATAAAACGCCCCGCAAAGCGCTTTGTCCATATAGAACATGGCTATGCGCGAGACTGCCACATCCGACGCCGACCGTTTCCTGGCCCTGCTCACGCCGATTGAGCGGGACCTGGAAATCTATGCGCGACGGCTGGTGTGGGAGCCGCAGGAGGCGCCGGACGCGTTGCAGAACGCGGTCATGCGCGGCTTTGCCGCCTTCGACCGCTACCATGAAGACGCCAGCTTCCGCGCGTGGATGTTCAAGATACTGACGCACGAAGCCTTTGCCCTGAACCGGAAACACGCGCGGATTGCGCGCCATGAGTTTCAACTCGAACCGGAGGAGCTGGCCGGCCTGCCCTTCGCCGAAGAACCAGAACAGGAAAGCAGCCAACCCCTCTCGCCCGAAGCGTTGCATGAGATTCTTGAACCGGCCCTGTCGGCGGGGTTGAAGGCGCTGACGGACACCGAGCGCGCGGTGCTGTTGCTGCGCGCCATCGGCGGCCTGCGCTACCGGGAGATCAGCGACTCGCTGGGCATCCCCTTGGGCAGCGTCATGGGGAACCTGTCGCGCGCCCGGCAAAAGATGCGCGCCTGCGTGGCGCGCTCCAACCAGCGAAGCAATCTACCAAAGGAGAAATGAGTATGGAATGTAATGAAGTCCAAGCCCTGTGCGGCCCTTACCTCGACTCCGAGCTGGACGCCAGGACCACCCTTGAAATCGAGCAACACCTCAAGTCGTGCCCGGAGTGCGCGCGCCGTTTTGCCAGGGAGGAAAAGCTGGATACCCAGATAAGGGCCGGGCTGAACCGCGGCCAGCGGACGCCCGCGCTTTGGGACAAGCTTGAGCGCTCGGTAGTCGCCCCGGCGCCCGCGACCTGGCGCCCGTCACCCGCGTCCCCTGCCCTGCGGCCTGGCGCCTGGCACGCCGCGCTGTCGGCGCTGAGCGAACAGCTCCAGGCCGGCTGGCGCCGCTCGCGCTGGGCGTGGTCGGGTCTGGCGGTGGCGTGGGCGGTGATCTTCGCGCTGAACCTCACCGCGCGCGCGCGGGAGACGACGCTGGTGGCCGCGCACGGCGTCCCCTCGGTTTCCGAGGTGCGCCTGGCATGGAAAGAAAAGCAACTGCTGATGGCCGACCTGGCCTTCGCCTCCGAACCGGCCCCAACCCGCAAGGCCAAGACGGCCCCGCCGGGTCCTCGCGGCGAGCGGTTCAGCGAAACATTCAACACGTAAGACAATTATGAACGACAAACTCAAAGGCATCCTCCGCACCGCCTGGAATGAACCCCGCCACTTCTTCTTCTGGCTGACCCTCCTGAGCATGCTTTGCTTCGTCGTGGTCGTGGCCGCGACCGGTCTTATGGGGCCGAATATCGTGGCCGCGTTCGCCGCGCTGGGTTGCGTCCTCTGCTTTGCAATCAGCCTGCCGGCTTTCATTCTGGCCTGGATACCGCCGGTGCGGCGTCTCTTTTTGTGGTTGCTGGGCCGGCGATTCGTGGTCCTGGGATGCCTGGTCACCCTGGTCGCTCTGTTCTACGCCGTCGAGGACTGGCGCGGCCGGCGGGCTTGGCAGGATTACAAGCAGAAATGGGAGGCGAAGGGTGAGCGGTTCGACACGGCGAGTCTCATCCCGCCCCCTGTGCCAGCGAGCCAGAACTTCTTCGAGACGCCGCTGTGGACCGACCTGCACTTCGTCAAGACCAACGGCGTAGCGGTGTGGAGCGATACCAACTGGGGCAATCGCGTGATCTTCAGCATTTACGGTCCCAATGACTCTAACGGTCCCAAGCCGGGCGAATGGGCGAAGGCGCTGCCAGTGGACCTGGCGGCCTGGCAAGGATATTACCGCGGCACCAGCAACGCCGTGGCCCAGGCCAAGGCGGCAGCCCGCAGGTCCCCAGCCGAGGAGGCTGCGCGGCAGGTGTTCATCAGGCGTTATGGTTTGGAGCCGGAACGCAACGCCTCTCCGCCCACCAATTACTTCCCTGTTGCCAAGGAGCCTCAGTCTCCGGCGGCGGATGTCCTGTTTGCCTTAAGCAAATTCAAGGAGAACCGCCAGCTCCTGATCCAGGCGGCGGCTCGGCCCCAAGCCCGCTTTTGGATCAACTACGATAATGGGTACGCCTCCCTGCTGCCGCACCTGGCCCGACTGAAGGCCTGCGCGCAGTATCTGTCCCTCCACGCCAGCGCGGCGCTGCAAGCCGGCGAGCGGGAAACCGCGCTTGAGGATTTGAGCCTCCTGTTCCGGGTGACCGATACGATCCGCAGCGAACCCGTCCTGATCTCCCAGCTTGTCCGCATGGCCATGGCGCAAGGGGGGTTGCAGCCGGTCTGGGAAGGCCTGGCCGACCGGCAATGGACCGCGGCGGACCTCAAGGTCATCGAGGGTGAACTGGGCCGGCTGGACTTTCTGGCTGATTATGAACTCGCGATGCGCGGGGAGCGGAACTGCTGCGAGCTTTGGGCGGTGGATTACATCCACAAAGCCGGGATTTCCGGTCTGAATAACCTCCTCAACAGCGCCTCCGGTGAATCGGGAACCTCCGACCCTCTGGGCGACTTCATGAGCCAGACAGCCTTCCAACTGATACCGGCGGGCTGGTTCGACCAGAACAAGGTCTCGCTGTGTCGGCTACAGGAGCGCTATTTTCTGCCGGCGGTGAACCTGCAAGAGCGCGTCGTTTCGCCCGGTGCCGTCCAAAAGGCTGACCCTGTCCTCGAAAGGCTGCGCCCGCGGCCCTACGACATGTTCTCGCGGCTGCTGGTACCGGCTCTGGGCGGCGCGGTCCAGCGATTCGCCTATGCCCAGACTTCCGTGGACCTCGCCCGCATCGCCTGCGCCCTCGAGGAATACCGCCTGGCAAACGGCCAGTTCCCGGAAACCCTCGCCGCGCTCGCGCCGAAGTACCTGGAAAAGCTGCCCCATGACGTGATCAACGGCCAGCCGCTCAAATACCGCCGCACCGACGACGGCCAATTCATCCTCTACTCGGTCGGGTGGAACCAGACGGATGACGGCGGCAAGGTCGCATTAACGAGAGGCGGTCGCCTTGAATTAAAGAAAGGCGACTGGGTCTGGCGCTACCCGGCCAGGTGAGGCGAGGGGAAACGGGAATAGCCCCCAACCTGAAGAAGGTTGCAAAAGCCGCGGCAACCGGGTAGATACAAAGGCAGATATAACGATATGGAAACGTCAAATCCAATGCTGAAACGCCAGAGCGCCTTCGCGCGCGACTGGACGGGAACCGGGTCCATGACGCTGCAGGGCGTCATCAATAAGACCGGCATCCTGTTGTTGTTGTGCTTTGGGGCCGCGGCCTTTGCCTGGACCCACCCGGCCCTGCGCGGCCCGCTGCTGCTGGTTGGCTTGATCGGAGGGCTCATCGCCTGCCTGGTGGGGCTTTTCAAACCCACCACCTCGCCCATCGCCGCGCCCATCTATGCGGTGCTGGAGGGCTTCGTGCTCGGGGCCATCTCGCAGGTTGTCGAACGGCAATACCCCGGCATCGCCACCAACGCCATGCTGCTGACTTTCGGGGTGCTGGGACTGATGTTGATGCTGTACACGACCCGGACCATCCGCGTGACGAGCGGGCTGGTAAAGGGAGTCATGGCGGCCACCGCGGCCGTCGCGCTGGTTTACTTCGCGGACATCCTGTTAGGCATGTTCGGCATGCACGTGCCGTTTATCAACGAGTCAGGCTGGCTGGGAGTCGGCATCAGCGTGGTGATCGTAGGGATTGCGGCCTTCAACCTCCTGATTGATTTTGCGGTGATCGAGCAGGGCGTCAGCAACGCTTCCCCGCGCTACATGGAGTGGTATTGCGCGATGGCGCTGTTGGTGACGCTGGTCTGGCTGTATCTCGAACTCCTCCGGCTGCTCTCGAAACTGCGCGGCAGAGATTAGCAGGAATGAAAAGCCGTTCCGCATCGCACGGAGGGATAACCCGTTCATTTTGAACGGACTACGGTCAGCCAACGCCCTTTTCCGTCTGCCCTTCGTATTCGCCCACGCGCTGGGCATCGAACGCATCCTGCCGCCGCTCCAGCTCTTCAAGGTCTTTCCTCGTTTCGGGGCCTTGATTCTGGACCAGCCGGTGGGACGTGGGCTCTTGTGCCTTCGGGCGCGGAGAAGATGCTGATCGAGATTAAGCCATGACCCGCAAATTCCTCGCTAACGTGCCGTTATGGAGCATTGCGGCGCCCATCGCAGCGTGTTTTGTACTGGCCGTGAGCAGCGGAGCTTCACCGGGCTGGATTCTGCTCTCGTGTGCCGGAGCCGCCCTGTTCGCCTCCGTCCTCGTGGCCGTGCACCACGCGGAGGTGATCGCGCATCGGGTTGGCGAGCCGTTCGGGACGCTGGTGCTGGCCTTGGCGATCACGATCATCGAGGTGTCGTTGATCGTCTCAATGATGCGCTCGGCCGGGCCAGCGGCGAGTTCGCTGGCCCGCGACACCGTGTATGCCACCGTGATGATCATCTGCAACGGTGTCGTGGGCCTGTGCCTGTTGGCGGGAAGCTTGCGGCACCACGTGCTCGCCTTCCGAATCGAAGGCACAACCCCGGCGCTGGCGGTCTTGGCCACGCTCGCCACCCTGACACTGGTGCTGCCGACGCTCACCACCTCCACTAGCGGGCCGACATTCTCCACGGCCCAGCTTGTCTTCGCGGGCGTGGTTTCGCTGGTGCTGTACGCAATCTTCATCTTCGTGCAGACGGGCCGTCATCGAGACTTTTTCCTGCCCGAAGGCGGTGACTCCGACCATGCGCACGCTGCACCACCTCCGGCGTTTGTCGCGTGGGTAAGTCTCGTCCTGCTGCTGCTGTCTTTGATCGCCGTCGTTGGCCTCGCCAAGGTGCTCTCTCCCAGCATCGAAGGGGCGGTTGCAGCGGCCAGAATGCCGCAGGGCGTCGTCGGCATCGCCATCGCGCTCATGGTGTTGATGCCCGAAACCTGGGCCGCCGTGCGAGCCGCCCTCCGCGACCGGATGCAAATCAGCTTCAATCTGGCGCTCGGCTCGGCGCTCGCCACCATCGGCCTGACGATACCCGCCGTGGCTGTCACCTCCATCATGCTGAGGTTGCCCCTCGCGTTGGGCCTCCCTCCCAAGGAGGTGGCGCTGCTGGCCCTCAGCCTACTGCTCTCCTCGATGACTTTGAGCGCGGGACGGGCCACCGTGCTTCAGGGAGCCGTGCATCTGGTCGTGTTCGCCGTGTTCTTGTTCCTTTCGATGGTTCCCTGACGGCGAGCAGGCATAATCGGGTGGGGCTGGAGGATCGTCCGTCCCGGCACCGCGCAGCCGGACAAACGGCCCTTCTTTACGCGCTTCGTGAGTCCACGACCTCGGCCCCGGCGCCGGGCCAGCGCCGTCAACCGCCTTGCAGAAGCTGGAGGGCGGGATCGTCAACTCCCTCGCAATCTCCCGCACGCCCGGGCCTTGAGCAGCCCCATGGTTTCGTCGCCGCGCTATTTCGTTACCGCTCCAAAGACCTGCTGGAGCAAAGTGGTCGTTCGTGCTACTGGGTTCTGCCGTATCTGCTGTTCCTCCGCCGCGACCATTTTGAACAGCCCGTCCAAGGCTTTGGTGGTGACATAGGCATCAATATCCATCGAATCCTTGCCCAGCAAAGAGCCGCCCAATGCGCTGCCAAAACTCCCCAAGCCCTGACCGACATTCGCCTTCTCCATCAGGTTCTTGTACGCCGCCGTGACGCCCGTCTGCGCGGTGGCCTTCTGCACGATGGGGTAGAACCTGGCGTAGAGGTTGGTCTGCGTGGTCCTTTGAAAATACTGCGTGGCGGCATCGTTGGGACCGCTGAGAATGGACTTTGCGTCCTCGATGGTCATCTGCTTGAGCGCATCGGCAAAGACGCTGCCCGCTTCCGGCACCGCCTGCTCGGCGGCATGGTTCATCGTGGCGACAAAATCATCCGCCAGCTTGTCCTGCTTCATTGCCCGCAGCGCCTTCGCGACCGTCTGCAACTTCTCCGGCATGGGGATTTTGACGTTCAAGTTCGTGAGAAACCCGCCGTCATGACCCAATCCGGCGATGGCTTCTTGCAGCCCCTTTCCCAAAGCATCCTTCAGCCCTTGCACCATCTGGTCCTGCGAAAGACCCGCCAACGTAGTCTGGGCCTGACTGACCAGACCTTGCGGTTTTTCCGCTGCCGCATTGGTGGCAGCCGCCACTTGTCGAGCTGCCTCCTTCACAGTAGTCACCGTCGTATCCGCTTCCCTGACCGCCGTGCCCGACGTTGGCTTAGCCGCGCTTGTTGCGGCTGCCACTGGGTTGCCGGCCCGCGCCACTGCGGGTTCTGCCGTCGGCGTCGGCTCCGCTTTGGGCGCACTGGTAGTCGTCTGGGTTTCCTTTGCCGGAGGCGCTGCATTCTCTGTTTTGCCACAACCCGCAGCCAATGCCAGCAGACCGCCCATCGCCAGACACAGGATTGTAATTCTGTTCTTCATACGCTTCTTCCTTTCATCGGAGGGCGGGAGGGCGCTCGCCCGCACGCCGGTTGTTGGACTTTTGTCTCTCATGCCCAGAGTAGAACGCTCTGTGGAACGGGCAAGCCATTTCGCCGGTCGTGCAGCCACCGGCTGCGCGGTCAAGCCGGTCGTGAGGGTGACGGCCCCATTTCTGTTCCCGCGCACTCATGCCCTGAACCCCTGTTCCTCTGGGATGAATCTAAAACCAGCAGCCAGCAACACCCGTTCGGCGTCCTCAGTTGCGGCAAAACGCGCTACCCCCCCCCAGCTTGGGGACGCCCCACACGTTGCCCTCTAGCGCCCTGATCGTCGGCCCGCCGTCTGGCCGCGCACGGTAACCTCTGGCGGCCTCTTCCCAAATTCTGGGGTCGGTATTGTAAAGCGCCGCCTTGTTCATGGCGGCTGCGTGTCGGGCTACAAGTTTCTCGACGGTGTGGAAGTCGAACGGGTGCGGGTTCATGCTGAGTCAACTTGCCCAGCGTTGCCGGATTCCGCAATCACCACCTGGCGGATTTCCGGGTGCCCGCGAATGCCGATAGGGATGCTCAGCGCGAGCCAACGGTACTACCCTGCCGCTGCGAGCAGGCGGCACACGCGATCTACGTTCTGCCGCACCGCCACCAATGCCAGCGCCTACGTTAAGATCAGGTAGAGCGCGTGGAGGATGCCGGGAATCCAGAAGAAGAAGCACAGAATTATATTGATGATGGTGTCCTTGGCTGACTTGGTCTTGAGATAAACCGCCAGTGGCGGGAGCAGAATCGCCAGAATGATCAGTATTACTTTGCTCATAATGTGGTGCCCTTTCTGGCGGCACAATCGAGTGGGTGAGCGCCGGAGTCAAGGGGGTTGGTGTCGCCGCGATTTGAAGCTGGCTTGGAGGCGTCGCAGCTCGACCGACAAACGTCATCGCGAACTGTCATATCACTCCCGGATGCTTCAATCCCTTTCGGAAAAAGAGACGCGCAAAGACCGCCAGCAACCTCGCAAGGACACGCATGGCAACCCGATAGGGCTGCCCGGTCAGCATGTTTTGGCGCTCGTCGGAGCGAGCGATAAGCGGATGCGTCCGCAGTGCCCTCGGGATCGCCCGCGAAAGCGGCTACCCCTCGCCGTCCCGCGGCAACCAGCGCCCGCGCAAATAATTTCTAAAATTAGGGTTTACAACGGCTGTTCCGGCAGTCATGCTAGGCCCCTCTGCGGCGAGCTGACATGCCGCAGGGGAGTTAACACATAAAATACCAAAACATCATGGCCAAAAAACCAACGAAACCCAAACAGAACAAGTCCAAGACCAAGAGCAAGAAGTCCACTGGTAAGAAGAAGTAACCACCGATCAACAGTCGCAGGTTAAACGGCAAGGGTCTTCTCGAAGCCCTTGCCCTTTTTGTTTTCCGTTCGCTTCGCGCATCGGCTGTTCATGATCCGAATCGCCTGGTCGAGCCGGGCCGGTTTGCCGACGCTGATGGAAGTCACACCACCGTTGCTCGTTCGAGCGCCTGCATCAATGCCCCACTTGCTGTTCATCGGCTTTCCCGCTGCCAGCTCGTAGTGTTCGGAAATTAGGATCGTGGGCTTGTCATGCGGCTTCTCGATAATGATTTTCGCGTTGTGCTGACCGCTGCCAGGAAGCTGAGAGGAAAACCGTCCTGACGTCCACGCCCCGCGTTTTGCCAAGGCTTCTAACAAAAAGCCGTTCCGCATCGCACGGAACGGCATTTCTCGGCCGCGGCGTTACTCCATGCCTTGGCCGCAAAGGGAACCCCCAAACCACGCTTGCGGTATTGGGGCGGCTCTAACTCATCCAGGACAAAGTAAGCGCCCTGGGTGCGGGCGTCAAATCAGCGACTCCCGTTTTCCTGCTTCAGATGTTCGAACGCTTTCGCGGCCTTGCGCTGCAGGGCGGGGTCCGGCAGCGGCCAGACGCTATTGGTCAGCCGCTTGTAAATACTGGCCTCCTGGGACCAGGCTTGGAGTGCCTCGGCCAGATCCATCCCCTTCTCGGCAGCGACGAGCGTCCCGAACCGATCCAGCCGCTCATCGTCGCGCAGGATGTTGCCATACACCACATCCACGCAATTACTCAGCGCCTGCTCGAGCAGGGCGGTTTGCTCCTTGCCCGTTTTGTGTTCCGCCCATTTCTGGAGCACGATGGCCAGCCCGACTTTGGCCTTGCTGCGGGCCGCCACATCCGCGTGCGGCGAGGCGACGACGTGCTGGTACGCGTTGAGCGCATTGGTCAGGGAGTCATATTGCTGCGTCGCCAGGGCCCACTGCGTGTAGCACTCGGCCTTGGCGGCCCAAGCCTGGGCCGCCATCGGGTCGGAGGGGTATTCGTCGCAGATTCGACCGAAGACACGCGTCGCCTCCTCGCAATTGGCGAGCTGGTTGGTTTCGGTCGGGTCCGAGTGCGCCATCAACGTCTGGCCGTACTCGAACAGGGCCTGCACCCGCACATTTGTTGGACAGGCGAGGTTGTTATACAAATTGGTGAAATAGGACTTGGCCGCCCCCCAGCCCTGGTGGGCCACCGCCGCCCGCCCAGCCATAAGTTGCGCCTCATACCGGTTGGTGACGGGCCAGTTTGTATCCTGGGAAAGCAACTTGTAATTCAGCTCCGCCTGCAAAGGGTCTCCCGTCCGGTAGTAGTAGTCGGCCACCCACAATCGGGCCAGCGGGGCGAACTCGTTGGTGGGAAAGCGGGCCATCAGGTTCGTGAAACAGGTGAGGGCATTCGTGTCCTGGCCGGGCAGCAGCGAGGTGTCCAGCGCGCGGTAATACTCCGCGCGCGCGCGGTCAGCGTTGGTGGGAAAGCTCGCCAGCCAGTTATCGTACTGAGCGATGGCCTCCGACCACTGGCTCTCCTGTTCGTAGGTGACCGCGACCGCCAACCGCAGGTCCGCCAGCAACGGCGTGTCGGGCACCCTCGCGATGAAGTCCAGGAACATCTTGCGCGCCTCCGCCGGCTGCCCCCGACGGCTAATGGCCTGTCCCGTCAGCAGCACGGCGCGGGCGGTGTCCAGACTCGCGGGATACATGGCCAATACCTCTTGCAAGGCATTGGTCGCATCCGCCAGGTAGCCCCCGGCCACCCCGGCACGTACGGTCTGGTAGAGGGCGCGCCCGAACAGGTTCGTCTTCACTTCCGGCAGCGTGCCAAACTTCTGAATGATGGTCTGGTAGCTCTTGATCGCACCCGCGAAGTTGGTTTGCTGCAATTGGACGCCCGCCAGCCGGAAGTAGGCGATCGCCAGGTCTTTGGAGAAAGGCAACCGCTCGACGGCGGCCTGGAAGGCGGCCTGGCTCTCCGGCAGCCTGCCCTCCTGCCGGTAACACCACCCCAAATCCAGTTGCGCCTTCCCGAGGAACGGGCTGTGCGGGTACTCCTTGACCAGCGTGCTGAAGGCCGCGGCGGCCAGTTGCAGATTGTTGGGTGTCGCCGGCGCGTTGGTGGTGGCGGGCGGAGCCGCGTTGGTGCCCACGCCGGCCTCATACAGGCGCAGGCGCAGTTCACCCAGCGTCAGCCATGCCAGGTCCACCGAGGCCGCCTTGGGGTACCGGGCCAGGAATTGCTCCAGCGTTAGGGCCGCCTCCGGGATTGCGCCCTGCGCCAGGTACAGCTCGGCAACCTTGAGTAGCGCCTGGCGCTGGCGCTCGTCGGGCACGCCGTCGGCGAGGTTTCTCTTGTACGCCCCAATGGCGTCGTTGGTCCGACCCAGGCTTTCAAACAGGCCGGCCTGCAATGCCGCGCTCTCGGCCAGCAGATTGGTTTGCGAGGCACTGGCCGCCGTCGCCAGCAGGTTGGTCGTGGTGGCCAGCGCCGCATTCGTCTGCCCGCCGGCCAACTGGATGCGGCACAGCAAATACTGCCACTGCCAGGTGAGCTTCGGGCTCAGCAGATGTTTGGCCAGCGGCTGCAAGGTCGCCTCGGCTCCGCGGTAATCCTTCGTCGCCAACTGCGCCTCGCTCAGCAGCAGGTAACCCGGTGGCACCCACTCATTGGCCGCATTGGTGCGCGCCGCGGATTGGAAAACGCCGTTGGTCTGCTCCAGCAACCCGATCACGCGCTGCCACTCAGCCGGCTCCGTCCGGGCCAGCGCCGACAGCGCCTGCGCTTCCTTGATGCTGGCCGCCAGGCAGCGAGTGGAGGCGGGGTACTCTTTGACCAGGCTCGCAAAGGTAGCGCTGGCCGAGCGCCAATCCCCTTTGCCCGCGTAAGCTTCCCCCAGCCAGAAGAGGTATTCGTCGGCATTGGTGCCCGCCTTGGCCTGGTTGGCCGACAGCAGCGCGATGGCGCCGGCGTAATTGGTCAGTTTGATCCGCGCCTCCGCCTGGAGCAGGATCGCCTCAGGCAGGCGGGGCGAGGCGGGGAACTTCTGGCTGAAATCGGCGAACTGCGCCTCCGCCCGAGCGTAGAAGGTATCGTCCAGGGCTTTGCGCGCCGCGTCGAACGCGCGATCCGCCGCGCTGGCCGCCAAAACCCGCGGCCCGGCGGCGAGCAGCAGGGTCGAAACCAATATCCAGCGGCACAAAACGCCCATAGCGAGCGGACTTTAAACCTAATCAGGCCGGAACGGAAGGGGGAAAGGTGGGGTGTGATGCGTGATGCGTGATCCGTGATGCGTGAAGGGGGGTGGTGGGAGATAGGGGTCAGAAGACAGGAGGCGATTTCACGCATCACGCATCACGCATCACGCATCACTTGTTAAACCGGAAGTTCACCAGGTCGTAGTCCTGCACCACGTACTGCTTCTGCTCCAGGCGCTGCTTGCCGGCGCGCTTGGCCTGGGTTTCGCCGCCGGCGGCGATGAAGTCGGCGAAGCTGATGACCTCCGCGCGGATGAAGCCCTTCTGGATGTCGGTGTGGATGGTTCCCGCCGCCTCCCAGGCCGTCATCCCTTTGCGGATCGGCCAGGCGCGGTTCTCCTTGCCGCCGACCGTCAGGAAGGAGATGTAGCCCGGCTTCGGCGAAGGCGCGCAGCAGCAGGGCGTCCGGGTTCTGCAATTCCTCGGGTGCGGCCACGGTGACTGGCTTGTTGGTGAAGAAGTTGTGCGCGGCGACGGCCTGCAGGTCGTCCGCGCCAAGACCCGAGTTGAAGAGGAAGCGCTCGCTTTCGAGCAGCGCTTGGATTTTCTCCAGCGCCGCCCGTTCGGCCGGCTGCGGGTCGCGGCCCAGGCGCGTCTCCACGAACTCGAGGTCTTTGAGGATCAAGTCCGCCTTGGTTTCCTGGGTGGCAAGGATGGCATCGGCGTCGAGCAACTGGTCTTCGCCGATCACATCGGCTTGCGCGTGGACCTTCTTATCCGCCTCGACCAGCTTGTCGGCCTGGTCGAGCCGGGGGTCTTTGAGGTTATGCTTGCCGAGCTTGATATCGGCGATGCCAAACAGAGCAATCTTCATAAAGGCCTTTGATCGGACGTCATAAAGGGCCGGAGTCTAGAGGAGACCGCTCCATAGGGAAACAGCTTTTCGCGAGTCGGAGCGCGGAGGGGTGAGGAATGGGAAAGCGCCAGAGGACTGGCGCTTTTCAGCTTCACACTCACCCCATGCGGCCCCATAGCGTCTTGCCAGCCAATCTGCCTTCAGTGCGACCTTTGGAGCTTATCGAAGAACATCTGGTTTCTAAGCCCGGCGCGATGGGTGATACGCTCGCTGTCCTGCGACGGGAATACGCGGTAGGGGACAATGTTGAATGAGGCTTGCGTCCGGCTGCTGATGCTGCCGTTGTATTCGTAGGGAGGCATCTTCCTGAGCTGCGCCGTCAGTTTCTCGAAGTCGCCCTCGTTGAGGACCACTCCGATCAGGAAGGGGAATTCCGAGTCCTCAATCTCGATCCGCTGGACGGAGATGCCGGCCTTCTGCGCGGCGGTTTGGATCGCCTTGATCAGGCCTTCCTTGCTGTAGGCGGGGTCCATATCGGCGGGGGGCGGGACGGGGTCACCCAGGAACTTGAACATGGCCTGGTTCGGGCCTTTGAGGACAACCGTCTCCCCCGCCGAGGCCCCTGAGGTGGTGTAATCGGGCGAGGAGGTATGCTTATCAGAATAGCTCCACCCCTTCTTCTTGAGCAGGCCCTGGCCCTGGCCGAAATAGACGCCACCAAACGCACTGCCGCTTGGCACGGGGTAGAAACTCAGGTGCAGATAGCCCTCCGCGCGCATGACCTTGGTCAGGTGGAACGTGCCGGTGCCCTTCTCGACGCGAACAATCTGGCTGCGATCAGTCGGAGTGGCAACGCGGCTTGAGGTGGTTGCAAACAACGCCAGGTCGGCTTGGTCTCTCGAGGCCAGCGTATAAGTGCCCTCGACATAGTAGGTTCCCCCGGTGCGGATGGTTGGGCTGGTGCCGCGCACCTGCTGGATGGTGATGCTGTCGCCGGGCAGGAACTCCGTCGCGCCTAGCTCAAACGGGACCACAGCCGGGAACTCCGCAGGGTTGATGGCCGGCTCGCCTCGGACGACCAGCGCCAGCGTAAGACTCAGCAGGACTGACAAGGCGACGGTCTGTGTATCTCGCCAGATCGCCAGCCGCCGTTGGTTGCATGTCGGCTTTCCCCTCACCCCGGCCCTCTCCCTTGGGGAGAGGGAGAAACCTCGCCCGCGCCTCGGCGAGGCTGGCAAGCTGGGAAGCAGCGAGCGACTGCCGTTGACTCCCCCTCTCCCCAAGGGAGAGGGCCGAGGTAAGGGGGAACAGGCTGCACCGCCTTCAGCAACTATCCGGACATGAATGCGTGGACTGGGGTTTATCTTCATAATTCTATCTTCCTTTGCTGGTTCAGTGGGCGCGGGCGAACTCGGGCCCGAGCCTCTCGTTGACGACGTTGGTTTGGTAGGTCAATGAATCAATCACGAATCCGTTTTCCCGGCGGAATGTGTAAGTCGGCACCACGTATGAAAGCTGGATGGAAATGCCGCCCGCCGCGATTCCCGGCTGGGGATGAGGCGCTCCGGACCGCCGGGTTTGGACCAAGAAGAAAACCCCAGCCAGCAGCAAGAGACCGGCCGCCGCCGCCAGCCGCCACGCAAGGCGCGGCCAGAAGATAACTCCGTCCCGCACCCGGTCCCCATTGGGGCGCTCCTCGGCCAGCGCAGCGAGGACACGGTGCCCCACCACTGGCGGTAGCTGCAGAGAGTCAGTCTTGCGGCGGAACCTGCTGGACAGAACCTGCGCAACCTGGCGCTGTTCGCCGGCCATTCGGCGGCAGGCGGCGCACTCAGCCAAGTGCTTCTCAGCCGCAGCCTGGGTTCCCGGAGAGAGACTTCCCTCCAGGTATTCAAACAACCGATGTTGGAAACGGCGGCAATTCATCGCAGCGCTTTCTCCTCAGTGCCGCAGGGGCCGAAAAGGTTCATTTCTCCGGGCAGGCGCCGCTGCATTTCAGCAATCGCGTAGTGCAGGCGCGACTTGACCGTGCCCTTGGAAATCCCCAGCCGGGACGCGATCTCATGGATCTTCATGTCTTCGTAAAAGCGCAGAATAAGGACCTCCCGATGCGGCGCGGAAAGGCGGCGCAAGCCATCCGTCAGTGCGCCGGCAGTCAGCTCCGTATCCAGTTGGCTCGGGCGCTCTTCCGGTGAGGCGGGTTCCTGGCGGGCCAAGTCCTCATCATAGACCAGCCGTTTCCGGTCCCGGAGGTAATGGCGCGTCAGGTTGAGCAGGATGCCGTGCAGCCAGGTGTAGAGGCTCGACCGGCCCCCAAAGCGGTGGGCAGAGCGCACGGCCTGGAGAAAGGTCTCCTGCACGAGGTCCTGGGCTTCGGCTTCATCGCCGCAGAGCAGACAAGCGGATCGGAACAAGCGGTCCCCATAGCAGGCCACCAGTTCCTGCACGGCCGCTGAGTCCTGGGTGCGGAGCCCCCGGACCAGTAGATCCTCGTCCATGCCTCTTTTGTGCCACCAGCGCGCAAAGGGTTCAAGGAATCGCGCTCCGCGGGCTGAGGCACCGAGAGGTGGGGCCGGAGGTTAAGGGTTCTGGGGATGCCGGGGTAATATAAGCTTTCGCAATGATGCGAAACTGCCTCGCACACCTGTTGGTCCCGCATTTTCCTGGGGTTGCCCTGGTACCACCCTGGAGTTGCCCTGGTACCATAGAATCCCCGCCCCCGGATTCTGAAACAGGCCCCCAATCGCCGGGGACCGGCGGTACTGCCCTGGCAGCATCAATGGCTCTAATGGCGCAACACCGCCGCCTTTGATGTGCGAGCCGCCTTGGCCTGGGGGCAGTGGACTTGCGGCTTGATCTGGGGGCGCTTGGGCATTAGAAGGCTTTTTGTGAATACCCCTTTGCAGGTGGATGTAGGGACTTCGGCGCGCGTCGGGCGGTCTTCTTGCCACCGGTTTGGTGGAAGCTCTGGACCGGGGAGCGTGCAAACCAGCGCGCTCTTGAGGGTTTTGGCATTCCCGGCATGGTTCCAAGCCTCCGCGCTGGTTTGCCTGGTCAGCGCCAGCGGTTTCAGCCCAGGAGCTCTGCTCGCCGCTGACGGGCCAGTTGTGCCGGGAGTGGTGATTGACCACAGCCCGGCTTCCTCGGGCATCTACATCGGCTCGCCGAGCCTGGCGGTGCTGCCCAACGGGGACTACATCGCTTCGCACGATGAGTTTGGCCCTAAGAGCACTGAAAACCGCCGTGCCGTGTCGCATATCTTTCGGTCCCGCGACCGGGGTGCCCACTGGACGAGGATCGCGACTATTGACGGGGCCTTCTGGTCCTCGCTGTTCACCCATCGCGGGGCGCTCTACCTGATCGGTCCGGACAAGCAATACGGCAATGTTCTGATCCGCCGCTCATTGGATGGCGGAGTCACCTGGACCTCGCCCACGAACAGTCTGACCGGGCTGCTGCGCGGGGATGGCCAGTATCACTGCGCGCCCGTGCCGGTCATCGAGCACGCCGGACGCCTCTGGCGCGCTATGGAGTGGCGGCACCCGCCAGTCGCCTGGGGCATCAACTTCCGCGCCGGCATGTTGTCAGTGCCCGTGGACGCGGACCTGCTCGACGCGGCGAACTGGACCACCAGCAATTTCCTGCCCAGTGACCGCGCCTGGAATGGCGGTGACATGGGCGCCTGGCTGGAAGGCAACGCCGTTGTCACCCCCGCTGGCGACGTGGTGGATGTGTTGCGCGTGCAAACCAAGTCACCCGATGAAAAAGCCGCCATCGTGCACATCTCCCCGGACGGCAGGACAGCCTCCTTCGATCCAGCCACGGGGTTCATCAAATTCCCCGGGGGCGCCAAGAAGTTTACCATCCGCTTTGATCCCCAAACCAAGCGCTACTGGGCCCTGGCCGACATCGTCCTCGACCGCTACCGCAGCCGCGAACCCGGCGGAGTCCGCAATACCTTGGCCCTGACCACTTCGTCTGACCTGCTGAAATGGGAAGTGCGCTGCATCCTGCTGCACCACCCCGATACGACCAAGCACGGCTTCCAATATGTGGACTGGCTATTCGACGGCCAGGACATCATCGCTGTCTGCCGCACCGCTTTTGACGATGGCCAGGGCGGCGCCCATAGCTACCACGACGCCAATTTCCTGACCTTTCACCGCTTCGCCAACTTCCGGCGCCTCACTATGGCGGATTCAGTCCCGTCAGAGTAGTCCGCCTATACGTGACGACAACAGTGGCGCCGCGTGGGGGCACGCGGCCTACAACGCCCTGTAGGCCGCGTGCCCTCACGCGGCGCAAGGACTTATCACGCTCTGGATAGTTACTCCGCCCGCAGGGTCACAATTCCCCAGCCGGGCACCTCGATGACCGGGCCGGCCTGCTTGCGGGGCTGCTCGCTGGTGTCGCTGAACCACACCTCGCGCGGGGCCGGATCGGCCCAGGCGAGCTTCACCTTCTCGGCTTTCCCGGAGGCGCCGAAGAGCCGGACGATCCAGCCCTTGCCGTCGTCGCAGGGCTTGAAAGCCGTGATCACCACCTTGTCGGAGGACAAGGTGAGCCTCGGCGTGGCGGGCAGCGGACCGGCGGCTGGCATCGCGATCAACGGCTGGGAGCACGCGACTCCGAACCGCGCCGCGTCGTCCGCGGCAAAGGTCTTGTGGGGGCGGATGGCGTAGCGGAACACCGTCGGGCCTTCCTGGTCGGCGCGGTAGTTGGTGTGCCAGTGATTGTTCATGACCCACGAGTAAATCGTCTGCGAGGGCCGCAAGTGCTGGATCCAGACGTCGGGGTTGGTCTGCGAGCCGATCAGGTTGGCGGTGATGCCGCCGACTTCGACGAGCGGCGCGTCCACCGGCGACCACGTCACGCCGAACCGATCGTTGGAAATGTCCACCCATCGCTGCACGCTGAACCAGTTCTTGCAGGCCGCGGGTATTTGATCCCACTCGGGCTGGACCGCCGCCCAGCCCACGTCCATCCGCATCGTGCCGTCCGGCACGTTGAAGCCGAAGCCGAAGTGGACGCCTTCCTTGGCGCGGATGGGCAGCTTGTCCACGGTGTCAATGATCTCCACGTAATCGAGGCCATCCACGACGCGGACTTCGCGCGCCAGGCTCTTGCAGCCCGGGGCGTCCGATTCGATGAGCAACGAGGCCACCAACGGGCCGTGCTCCTTGACGCTGATGCGCGGCGGACCATTGCGCTCCAGGCCCTTGAGGTCGGACCCTGGCAGGTAGAAATAGTCGTTCAGGGCGGTGGCGGCTTTGCGGTCAACCAACTCCTCGTGCAACCGATAGCTGTACAGGCTGGCGATGGCGCCGGTGTGCTCGTCAATCTTGACCGTGAAGTCCGGGTGCGAAAGTGTGAGGCCGTCCGCCTTCACCGCGCCCAGCTCCGGCGCCGCTCCTCCCATAACGTTGAACTCCCTGGCGGAGAGCGGCGGCACCTCGCGCGCCAGGAAGACCAACTCGCCGTCAGCCAGGCGCTGTGATGGGACGGGTTTGCCGCTGTCATCCACCACGAAGTCGCCGCCGGCGGATTGCTCACGGGAAAGGGTTGCGAGGCCGGTGCGCGGCCAGGAGGAGGTGTTGAAGACCTTGAAGGTGGAGTAGGCAGGCGAGACGCCTGCCCTGCTTTGGAGTGCGCCGGTTAGCAGTTCGCGGGATTCCTTGTCGGCGTCGAGGGCAAAGCCTTGTTTCACCTTCCACTGGTCGCGGACGAACGGGAGGTCAGGCTGGCTGATGCTGTTGTGGGCGCCCCAGGTGTGTTCGCTGTAGAGCAGCACGTTGCGCCAGGCCTCCTGGAACGCCGTCGCCGGGAAGGGCCCGGGGTTGCGCATGGCCCAGAGCGTCTCGGCCTGCACCAGGCGCTCGGCGGACGCGCGGTTGAGGGCAGTCTCGCGCGCGGAGGACGCCGCGCCGTCTTCCCAGTAGGGCGTGTAGTCGCCGCTATAGACGGGCAGCTTGTCGCCGTAGCGCTGCTCGAATTCGCGAAACGTGGCGGCGGTGGTGCTGATGATCAGGTGCGGCCAGACATGCTGGTCGTTCCAGTCGCGGACGACATTGGCAAGCTTCTCGTCGGGCGAACCGTTATCCCCGTGCACATTCCAGCGCAGGTAGGTGATGTCATAAGGGTAACCGTTGGTCTGCAATTCGAGCAGGTAGGTCGGGATGTACCGCGCCAGCGCCTCGCCGTCGCCGATGATATGACCCAGCGCATAGCCGCGCGAGGGGCACCAGCAGAGCACGCGGCTCTTGCCATCGGGCCCCTGCCACCAGAACGGCTTGTTCTGCCATTCCTTCATCGTGCCGCCCATGCGGTCGAAATAGTTGGGGGCGAAGGAGAAATACTTCACCCCAGCCTGCGCCATCGCCGACACGGTGCTCCAGGTGTAGCCGGGCACGTCGCTGATCATGGCGGATTCGATGGGCACGCCGCACTCGGCCGAGAGCCGCGTCGCGTAACCCATCAGGTTGAGCAGTTCCTCGGGGCGGCAAAGGCCGGTGAGGATGTTGCAATAGAATGCGTCCAGGCCGATCTGGCCGGCCTTGACCGCTTGGATGAAGGCGGCGCGCTGCTCCGGCGTAGCCTCGCGCAGGTAATTGTCCACACACCACAGCACCTCAACGTTCCACTTGAAGCGCGCGCCCTCCGGGTACTTCGCCGTTTCCCGCGCCAGCCGCAGCCCGGTCTCGATGTTGCTGTTCTGCTTCTTGACCACGTCGGCCTGCAAGGCGGTGTAGCCAATGTCATTGTGGGAATGCGGCAGGAGGAAGATCTTCATGTGACGGACCGGCTTAAGCGTCAGCCTGCGGCGAGCCACCACCTGCCCTCCGACAGTCAAAGCGACTTCGACTTTCCGTTCGAATGCCACCTCCTGGAACGACAACGCAAGGCTTTGGCTGCCCGGCTGCAAATGGACCTTCCTCCCTTCGTCGCTGCCGAGCTTGACCTCGGCATCCACCGGCTCGGCATAGGGGTAGTTGATGGTAAGCTCGAGTGGCCGCATCAGCGCCGAGCCCTGCCGCTCCAACATTTGCGGCGCCCGGCTCTCCAGGGTGATCCCGCTGGGGAATGACTCCTTTTCGCCCGGCCCGAAGAAGCCAATCTCCGCGCCGCCAACTGTGGCGTAGGGCGAACCCAGCTCAGTGACCTGCCAGCGAACTCGCCGGGCTTTGACAGGCGAAGGCAACGTCACAAAAGTCAGGCCACCGCGCTGATTCACGTGCTTCACGGGGACCTTCGCCACAACCGCCCCCGCGTCATCCAGGAAGGTGAGCTGGGAGGACGCTATCGTCGCAGGGTCATTGCGGTCCACGTGGCGGAAGGCGACCACCGTGGTCGGGGCGCCGAAGTCAAATTCGATGAAGGTGCCGGTGCCCTTGCTGTCCGAGGAGTATTCGGTCGGGGCTTTGCCATCGAGGATGTTGCGGACGCTGTAGTGACCGCCCGGATAGGCCTTTGAGCTGCCAACGATCTTCGGCGCCGGCAATGGCTGCAGCCGGGTGAAGCTGGCGGGAATACTTGCTCTTCCGGCGCCCTGGAAGCTGAGCAACAAGGGGAAGCTGATGGCGAGCATGATCGGCAGGCCTAACGATGGCTTTTGCATGGGCTTTTGTTTAGCCCCAAGGCGACCGGCGGCGCGAGTTAAATCTTGGGACAGCCGCGGTGCCACAGGCCTCAGATTTCCTGACTCGCCGCAGGATTCTGGAGCGGCGTGGAATTTGCCTGAGCCGGTTTTCGAGTCGGGTGGTTGCTTCCCCCTCACCCCGGCCCTCTCCCTTGGGGAGAGGGAGAACCATCGGCCGTGCTGCAACAAATCGGAGCGTCCAGGCATAGCCCACGACGGTCGACGGGGCACCCTCTCCCTAAGGGAGAGGGCCGGGGTGAGGGGGAACTGGGCTCACCTGATTTCCACGGGATCAGGATGTCTGGGGCCAATTCGTGAACGGGGCGGGGACGGCCTCGTCCCCCCATCTGGCTGGTGAATCTGGCCGTATCACGGGGACGAGGCCGTCCCCGCCCCGTTCATGAATTGGCCCTGGGGGCGCCGCAGCATATTCCAGCGGGAATCGGGGAGTCTGGCGGTAAAGGTCTTGAACCTCGTTAGCCCCCCAATATTCTCCCCGGCATGATTACGAGCCAAACGCATGCTTCCTCAAGCTCGGGGCATCAAGTGAGGTCACGAATTGCCTATTCATCAATTGGCGGGACCAGGAGTCTTTGCGCCATTCTGTTGGCAGGCGGGCTGGTGGCTCTGACCGGGACTGATTCTGCAGCAGCAGCCGAGCGAGCCGAGACCAACAAAGTCCGGGTGGTTGACGGCGTTGTCCTGCCCTGCCGGCCAGTTGCGGACGCGATCACCAAGGCCATGGAATTCCTCAAGAAAGCCGATGGCGGCTATGTGCCTGGCAGAATTGATGGGGCACTGGCCGGCTACTTCACCAGTGCGTTTGTCAACCCGGACGGCACCCGATCAGAGCGTCAACTAGCCTACCCGGCGCGGCAGCATGCCTACTTCATCTTCACGTTTCTGCGGTATTACGCCTACACCGGGGACCGGGAATGGCTGCTCCGCGCGCGAGACCTGGCCGACTGGAATGTGGCTCACTCCACGCCGCCAAACGCGGTTTACGCCAACCTGCCTTACTCCACCTTCAGCAACGGGAAACCCGGCGGCTCAAGAGATCAGGACAGCATCGAGCCGGACAAGGCGGCTTTTCTGGGAAGCGCCTACATCGCGCTATACGAGGCCACTGCTGAGACGAAATACCTCGCTGCCGCGCGGGCGATTGCCGAAACGCTCATTCACCGGCAGCGCGAGGATGGAAGCTGGCCCTTCCGGGTCCTTCCAGAAGATGGCACCGTCCGGCAGGACTTCGGAGGCGCCCCGGTTTTCCTGGTGGAGTTCTTCGAGGATCTGCTCCGCTATGAAGACAACCCAGCCTGGCACCGCGCCCATGCCCGGGCGCTGGAGTACATGAAACTGACCAATGTCGAGAGCAACCGGTGGGGCACCTACCACGAGGACATCACGCTTAAGCCGCCGGATTACCTCTCGGCTGAACCCATGAGCTTTACCGCGGACTACCTGTTCCGCCACGGCAAGGCGCATCCGGAATATGTCGAGATGGGGCGCCGCATTCTGCGCCGGATGGAAGAGCGGTTGGTGCATACCGACGGGCATGCGGCAGCACCGGCGCCGGCCGTTGCCGAGCAGGCGGGGTTCAACCACATCATGCCCGGGCACACCGCGCGGTACTGCCTGGCGCTGGCAGACCTCTACTCGCTCACCCGGGATGAGCAGGTCAAGCGCCGGGCATTGTCAGGGATCAACGCCCTTACTTACATGCAGGCCCCGTCCGGGCTGTTCCGCACCTTCTTCTACAGCGTGAACCCGAAAGCTGCCAAAAAGAAGAGGTCGGATTGGTATTCGCAACATCTATATACGGTTTGCCATGTGCTCGAATCCATGTCGCGCCTGCCGGAGTTGGCCCCCGCCGGGCAGGATCATCTCCTGGGCAGCAGCGTGTTCGTTCGGGATGTGCGCTATTCCCCACGCCAGGTAAGGTTCACGACCATTGCTCCGTCGTCCACGGAACTCAAATTGAGCTTCGTCCCAAAAGCAGTCTATGCCGGCCCGCAGGAGCTGAAGCCGACTAAGGAGCCTCCCGCAGAGGGTGATGTCGGTTGGTCATTCGACTCCACGACCGGCGTGCTGAGGGTCCGTCATGACCGCGGGCAGGTGGAGATAGTGGGTTCGCCCCGCTAGTGTGCTGTCCGAGAATTACGCATACCTATGCCAAAGCGGCAGAGGACAGCCGCACTCCAAGACGCTTCGCGACCTCGAGCGCTGGGGACGGCGCGCCAGCGTCTTGGAGTGCGGCTGTCCTCTCTGCTCCTTACACACATCTTGCCCGAGCCCTAACTCCGGGATAGCGCACAGCCCGTTCCCCCTCACCCCTGCCCTCTCCCTCAGGGAGAGGGAGAATCCTGGTCCGGCAGCAGGCAAAACCGACGCGTTCGGATGCTTCAAGAGGCAGCCAGCGTGGCCCCCTCTCCCTGAGGGAGAGGGCAGGGGTGAGGGGGAACGGGGCTGATGTGAACCCAAACCGCAGGCCACCCCAAAAGAATCCGCGTAAGGTGCAGTGTCCTCTGCCGCTTTCCAGCCCCCGCGAACTGCATGGGTATTCCTCAGACACCACACTACCGGCTTTTGGCCAGCAGAGCCGAAATGATCCCCTGCTCGACCTCGCGAGGTCGGAAGGAGAACCACGCGGTCTGGGACTCCCGCACGGGGCCTTGGATGCGTAAGGGAGCGAGTTCGAGCCGATGCCACTGTTCCGGCTGCGCCGGGTCTGCGTCGGCGGCGAGCGAGGCCGGCACGACAATCCGCCCTTCGGTCATCGGCAGGGCCGCCGACCACAGAACAACCGGGCGCGTTGACGGGAGCTTATCGGTCAGCCAGGCGTTGGCTGGCGTGTCATGGGCCACAAGTAGATCATAGCCGCGCAAGAGAACACCCGTGCCGTCGCTGCCGGTTTCCACGCGGAGGCCAACGGGCAGATGAACCCGCAGTTCCTGCGCGCCACGCCACATTCCGCTGACAACCCACATATCACCGTCCGCCTTGACCGTAAGACCTTCGGGCACGTCAACCGAGCCGGCCGACGCCCCCAAGTTGCGGGTTTGCGGCCGATGGATGCACACTTGGGCCTTAATCGGCCTGGGCGGCTCCAGCCCAACGGTCAGGCCGTCCCTGGTTTCACGCACCGACACGCTCCAGTTCCCCCCAGGACCGGCGAGCGTGGTGTCACAGTCAATCGCCAGGGCGATGTACAGCGCCCGGGAGTTGCCGGTGACGGCGCCGCGAGCGACATCTATCATCGCGCGCGCCCAATGCTCGCCGCAGCACCACCAGGCTTCCTCGCTCAGCCCTTTGAACGCGACAGGCTGGCCCTCGATCTGGTGCAGGAAACGGTGGCCGGCGCCGCCGTTGGGGAATTGCTGGTAGATGAAATGGTTCTTGAGGGAGCACTCGGCGGCGTCCAGGTAGCGGCCCTTGCCGGTCAGACGCCATAGTTCGAGATTGAGTCGCAGCCAGTCGGCCTCGGCGCAGCCTTCGTCGCGCACGCACTTCTTGTCAAGGGTCTCCTTGACGCCGCCAGTGGGCAACAGGTAACGGCTGGAGAAGGTCTGCCAGTCGCGCTCGGCATCGCTGAGCCAGCGCTGTTCATGGGTCAGGGCGTACAGGTCGGCAAAGCCGCGCACGGCGCAAAGCCGGCCATGACTGTGGAGGCTATCGAAATTGGTGACGGTGGCGGCCAACGCCGCGATGCGCTCCGCCTCCTCCACGTAGCGCTGGTCCCTGGTGACCCGGCCCAGACCGGCCAAGCCCTCGATGCATGAGAAGTAGCAGGTCACGAAGCCATCCGCGTAGCTGCCGCCGACAGTGCGGATGTTCTCCGCCTTGTCATAGACCGGATCGGTAGAGACGAAGTAATCGCCGAGCCGTTTGGCCATGGCCAGAGCATTGGTGTCCCGTGTTTGTTCATACACTTCCACCAGGCCGATCAGCAGGCGGCCATTGCCCCAGAGAATGGGCATGTCGCGCCTGCGCTCGATCTCGGGCAAGTGCTGATCGGCTCCGAAATGGCCGTCGCTCTTCTGGTAAAGTGGAAAACCGGCCATGACTGCCGGAAAGAGCGGCGAATGGCTTGGGGAACTGCGGCGCGAGAAAGGCCGCGGCGCCAATCCAGCGACCCGAGATGTCGCCGCTATACTCGGCGAACTTGCGGTGCTGCTTCAGGGCAACGTCATCCAATATGAAAGCGGGGTTATCCAGCGGGGCCATCCCCAACCGCTGGGCATTGAGGGCCTGGGCGGCTGCCCAGCGGCCGGCGAGACGGGCCGCTTCCGGCGCGGGCAACGTTGGCGGTTCCCATGCGCGCCCGCTCGTGAGAGCCATTTGCATAATCGCGACGAACAGAATGGTCAGCGGCAACCGGGGCGGCAGGTGCGGTGTTGCACTGTGGTGGGCATGCATAGCCCTGGAGTGTAGGGGCTGGGGCTGGAGGCTGTCGAGGCTTGGTGGAACTGCTCCGCGGCCCGGGGCGCAACTCATCTTATCGGCCCTGGCCCCTGGGAGCGCCGGCATCCCTGCCGGCACCTTGCAACATCGCCCGATTCCAGGCAAAACCCAAAGTGTCCCGCGAGAGCGTGCCGGCAGGGATGCCGGCGCTCCCAGGGGCCGATACCGTGAGTTGCCCCACGGCCCGGAAGCATCTCCTTTCTTGCATACCGCAGTGTGCCTGGCGACGGCACCTGCTGCGTCGTGAGTCCCGTTCCCCCTCACCCCGGCCCTCTCCCTTAGGGAGAGGGAGAACGGCCGGCAGCGTGTCGGCGAATCTCGCCCGTCCGGTAGGTTCGAGCGGTGGCGCGGGTGGCTCCCTCTCCTTGAGC
>CAVXLO010000048.1:0-73654 GCA_963762555.1 uncultured Verrucomicrobiae bacterium | reverse complement strand
TGGCGGTTGCACGAGGTGCCGGTCGCGTGTACAAGCTGGGGAAGGCAAAAACAGTCTAATTGTATGAGGCTATTGTCGCCAGTGGAGAAGACGGTGGCAGGCAGCCGAGGGTGGCTCGCCTTCACGCTGATCGAATTGCTCGTCGTGATTGCGATCATCGCCGTGCTGGCCGCGCTCCTCCTGCCCGCGCTCGCCGGGGCGAAAGCCAAGGCCCTTCAAACCCAGTGCCTGAGCAATCTCAAGCAAATCAATCTGGGGATGAAACTGTATGTGGACGACAACCAGGACAAAACCCCTGGGCGGGACAGCGTGATCACCACCGGCGCCGAAGGTGGACTGGAGGATATCTGGTGGTGGTACAAAGAGTTGGTCGTACCGTACATGGGGGTCAAGCGGCGGGGCTTTTTGGACCCGCCTTTGCCCCAAGGCAGCAACGACATGGCGTTTCATTGCCCGAAGGACCGAGGTTGGGCGGATCACGGGTACAAGATGCCCCATTACGCCAATTACATCCTGGATTATGGCAGCTACGTCTTTAATGGCTGCGACAACCATGGCAACGACCCCGCCAAAACGACTCTGCTCGACCTGCGTCTGTCCAACGTAAAGCACCCCTCCCGCACCTGGATGATGTCCGAGTGGCCGATCCATTGGAGCTATTCATGGCACAAGAGCCTGACCGGTGACGCGAACATCTCCTACAGGGATGCGGTAGATAACGTCAGTTTCGTGGATGGGCATGCGGCTGCCATCAAGCTCTTTTACGACGGCACGCTGGGCCCAGCTCCCTTTGCCTATACGACGCCCCAGATTCCCGCCAGATACAATTATCAGAATGGACCGGATTAAACCTCATCTGCTGGCCCTCACGATCTGGGGGATGCTTTTCGTCTCGTGCGCCCCCAGCAAGACAACGGTTCTCCTGGGACCAAGCGAGGCGCTCGGCACGGTGCTGGCTGAGGAAGCGGTGCGCGTTGCCGGGGCCAAAAAGCAGGTTGCCGTCATCTCCCCGGATGCCAGTTGGGGGGCTGTTTCCACCGTGGAGGAAACCTTTAGGAACGCTCTGAAGAAGCAGGGGTTCACTGTCACGACCGCCAAGGCCGCCAATCTGGGCGACCCGATGCGCCGGGGCCAGCTCGGGCTCAAAGCAGGAGACTTTTTTGAGGCCCTGAATGCATCGGCTGATGCGGGCGCGATTGTATCGTTTGCTGGCGCGCCGGTGCTCGGTCCGGGTGATGCCGCTCGAGTGCCTCTCCAACATCCGCCGGTGCTGGTAGTAGCAACCACCTCGCTCGGTAACGTGCCCGGCGTGTGGGGCGACCCGGTCCAGTTAGCCCGCCTCCTGGAGAGCAAAACCATAGATCTGGCTATCGTGGATGGCGCTGATCCAGCCGCGCAAACGGCCGGCAAGTCCGACGCCACTCACGATCTCTTCGCCCGGAACTATCGCGTTCTCCGCCAACCAGGGCAGTAGTCGGCTCCCGCCCGGCTGCCAGGATGGGCGCCGTTGGGCACTATCCGGTGCTTCGGTCGTTTCCTTGACCGGAATCAAAACGGCCGCCTCCTCACAGCACTATAGTCCCTGCATGAATAAATGCGTTGAATCAATGATGCAGGAGCATGAACTGATTGTTGCCGTGCTGGCTTCACTGCAGGCGATGGGCGAAACGTTAGCCTCCGGCGGAGAGGTCCCCCGGCGGGCTTTCGCGGACTTCGGCCGGTTCTTTCGTGACTTTGCCGACAAGTGCCATCACGGCAAGGAAGAAGACCGGCTGTTCGTCAAAATGGTCGAGGCCGGCTTCCCCCAGGACAGCGGCCCAATCGCAGTGATGCTGGCCGAGCATGACGCCGGCCGTGAGGAGGTGCGCGGTTTGCTCGCAATCGGCAGTGGGTCCGGCCCGCTCACTGAGATCGAGAGCGCCAAAGCCATCGCCTGCGCCAGCCAACTCGTGCCCTTGCTCTACGCGCATATCCAGAAGGAAAACAATATCCTTTATCCCATGGCGCAGAACTCGATTCCGCCCGGGGAATTTGCGCTGCTGGACCAATCCTGCGAAGCCTTCGACCAGGAGATCCGCAAGCAGATCAACGTCGGGGAACTCAAAGCGCTGGCCGCCGACCTGGCACGCCGTTACCCCGGGGATTCGGCGCGGCTGGGGGTGTATGGGAGCTGTGGCGTGTGCCACTCCGCTGCCTGATTCCCGAGGACTCTCAGCAACTCGACCAGGTCTAGTCCGGAACTGAGAATACTCATTGGTTAGGCGTGGACTGCGCCTGGGTGGGCGCGGGCAGGCAGCATCTCATTTTTTCTACACCGCAGGCTGCTTGGCGACGGCACCTGTCTCTTCTTGAGCCCCGTTCCCCCTCACCCCAACCCTCTCCCTGAGGGAGAGGGAGCCAGCCACGCCAGCGCTCGGACATACCGGGCGGCCCAGATTCGCCGACGGGCTGCCGGCGGTTCTCCCTCTCCCTGAGGGAGAGGGTTGGGGTGAGGGGGAACGGCGCTCACAATCGGCAGAGGGCTGTATAGAGCTTACCGTTGGCCCTCACAAAAGTTGAGATGCCCCCCCGGCTGGGGTGCCAGGTGGGCGGTCCTTTACGTTCATCCCGTTCCGCTCCTTTTCAACCCCGTTGCGGTGTTTTCTTGGAGGGTACGCGGGGTCTCGACGCCGGGCATGTGGGGCTTTCTGGCCACAAAGGTCCTGTTCTTCGGCGGCCTGTTTGAAATGTGGACAGCGATGGAGGAGATTGCTTTGAGGCTGTTCTCCCCAGGTCCTGGCAGCAGGGAGCTGCAGGCTTGGGGTTGGCCTTTATGACAGCGGGCGAAGGATGAGAATTATGCGAAGTTACAAGTACCTGATTATTGGTGGCGGAATGACCGCCGATGCGGCCGTGAGCGGCATCCGCGAGCTCGATTCCAGCGGCAACATTGGCCTGATCAGCTCGGATGCCGATCCCCCCTACGACCGCCCGCCGCTCACCAAAGGGCTCTGGAAGGACAAGCCTCTGGATAGTGTCTGGCGGCATACGGAAGAGCGTGATGTGGATCTTCACCTGGCGCGAACCGCCAGCGCCATTGATGTGCGGCGCAAGACAGTTACCGACGATCAGGGGGAGGTCTATGCCTATGACAACCTGCTCCTGGCCACGGGCGGCTCGCCCCGGCGACTGCCGTTTGGCGGCGATGACATCATGTATTTTCGGACTCTCGGAGATTATCGCCGCTTGCGGGACTTGGCGGTCAAAGGGCAGCGGTTTGCGGTCATCGGCGGCGGCTTCATCGGTTCGGAGTTGGCCGCCGCGCTGGCGATGAATCACAAGGAAGTCGTCATGCTCTTTCCCGGCAGCGGTATCGGCGACCGCATGTTCCCAGCCGATTTGTCGCAGTTCCTGACTGACTATTACCGGCAAAAGGGTGTGGAGGTGTGGAACGGTGAGTCGGCTTCCGGCCTGGAGCACAGGGGCGAGCAATTGGTCCTCAAAACCCAAAGCCGGCGCGAAGTGGTGGTTGATGGCGTTGTCGCCGGCATTGGCATCCGAGCCTAATATCGAGCTGGCCCGCAAGGCGAGAGTGCGAACGGCAGGGGGGATTGTAGTGGACGCGTTCTTGCGCACGAGTCAACCCCATATCTACGCCGCCGGAGACGTGGCGCTTTTCTACAACCCAGCCCTGGATCGGCGTCTGCGGGTGGAACACGAAGACAACGCGAACACGATGGGGCGGTTGGCCGGCCGGAACATGGCCGGAGCCACCGACCGGTATCTGCACCTGCCGTTCTTCTATTCCGATCTTTTCGACCTGGGTTATGAAGCGGTCGGTGAAGTGAATTCCCGCTTGAGCACGCTGGCGGATTGGCAGAAACCGCACCGCGAAGGCGTCGTCTATTATCAAAGGGCCGGGCGCGTGCGGGGTGTGCTGCTCTGGGGCGTTTGGGGCCAGGTGGATGCGGCGCGCGAGCTAATCTCCACCAGGCATCTGTTCCGGGAGCAGGAACTTAAAGACCGGCTGCCCAAGGCTGCCTGAGCCCGCCGCGGTCGAAGTCACGACTGCGCGCGGTGGAATATGCGGATGCCCAGGGGCGGAAGGGAAATCCTATCACCTTCCGCCCAGTCACCGGATGCGGAAGGGGTGATCTCCCGGATCATCTCCCGCTTCCCCTGGAGAACGCCCTGGAGGTCGGCGACGGCGAAATCCCGCTCGTGATCGGCCTCAGTATTGATCAGCGCCACGGCCCGTTCGGCGGAGTGGTCACTTCGGCGCAGCAGGCCGACCAATGCGTCTTCGGGCGGCGTGATCCGTTCCTGCGGCCCTTCCTCGTTGAGCACCGGCGTGCGCCCTTTCATTTCGTTGGCGGCGGCGATGAAGGGGGAGAGATCGAAGGAGGGCTTTTCCCAATCTGCTGGGCGAGTCTTGACCACATGCAGCTTCTTGCGAAAGCCGAACTCGTAGCCGATGGGCATCATGACGCCGGCGGAAAAGAACGCGGCGAACAAATACCACAGCCGCGACTGCCGCTCATCGCCCCCTTTTTCCTCAGCCAGCCGCTGCGTGTCGTGGCTTTCGGGAAAGGCAATCGAAGGGGCGATATGCCGGAATTGTTCGTACTGCTTGAGCAGCCAGCCTTGGTGGAAGTCCCACCACTTGGCGCTGTTGAAGAAATAATCGAAGCCCGCCTCGCGCAACTGCTTGATCTGCCCGGGCTTCGCCCCGAGGGTTTCGGCAAAGAACTGCGCTTCCGGGTTGACTTCCCGCCCGGCGGCAACGACCTCCTTCCAGGCGTTCCCCGGCACCTGGTAGGCCGCATCGCAGCGGAACCCGTGGAATCCGAGCTTCGTGTAGTGCCGGACAGCGTCCTTCCAATAATTCAAGAGGGCTGCTCGCGCGCGTTGGCTGTGGTAATCCAACTCGGCCAGGTCTTTCCAGACCACCACATTTCCCGGCGCATTCGAGTCCTTGGCGCGTGGAGAGCGGACCGTGCCGTCCTGGTTGTGGACGTACCAGTCCGGGTGCTGTTTGACCAGCGGCGAGTCCTTGGCGGTATGGTTGATGACGAGGTCCATCATCACCGCCAGCTTGTGCTCCTCGGCCCGCTTGAGGAATCCCCGCAGGAGTTCATCGGGTGGTTGGTCGGTCTCACCCTGGAAGAGCGGATTCAGCCGGTAATAGTCCTTTACCGCGTAGAGGCTGCCCGACTTGCCAGGTAGATGGAACGGATTCAGGTACACCCAGTTGAATCGCAGATCGGCGATCCGGGGCAAGTGCTCCCCCCATTTCTCCACGGAGCCGACCAGCAGCGGAAATAGATTATAAATGCGTGGACCCGACATAGATCATGGACCTTTCAGCTTATGTCTTTTCGCCTGGCAACCACCACGCGACAACATCGTGCGGCGGCCCTGGCATTGCAAGCTCCCTCGGACTCCAGCCAGTGCTCGAGGAGGCCAGTTGACAGGCCCGGGACTCACTCTCCCAGCAGAGTTCGAATGGCCCCTTTGAGCAGCGCTTCGGAGCCCCGGCCAACATTGGTGGCGGAAGGCTCGTATCCCCCTTCGTCGAGCGCCTTGTCTGTGCAGATGTAGGCGGTGCCGCAATCGCCATAGCCGGCGACAGCCACGAAGTCATGGGGTTTGGCCTGCTGGGCAAAGAACTGGTAGGCGAGCATCGGCTCGCCCGGAAGGTGCAGGATGTGGACGGTCCCGATTTGGAGAGAACTGACCTGGATGGGCCGGTTCAGGCGCTCGACGAACGAAAGTCTCATGGCGCCCTCATAGACCCGCCGGCTGTCGGACTGGGCCGGATCATTCAGCCAGGCCCGGCTTTGGCTGGTGACCTGGTCCCGGGCGGCCCGCAGCGGCAGGACGAACGAGTCTGTGCGCCAAACCAGGCTGGTCGCAGGAACGAACCGTGTGTTGGCAATAGCCGCCTTCATGCCGACTTCAAGGCGATGCATCAGGTTGGTCATGGCCTCGGGGGAGCCGTCGCTGTATTTGCCCGCCGTGACATCGCCGGCGCAGCCGGTGAAGTAAATCTCGAACACCTTATCCTGCCGCTCGACGGCTTCCCGCGCCAGCCCGACAAAGTCCGCCGAAGCCCGGCCATCGCAACAGAAGGTCTGCGGGTGCGTCGCATAGTAGCTCAGCCGCACCAGCGGCTTGTCGCCGTGCGCGAGGGTGATGGTCTTCAGCCACGGATCAATGTCGCCTTCCGGGGCTTGCGCCATTTTCGGGTCCTTGGCACTGCTGCTCCAGCGGGTGAGGATGTGGCCATGCTCGTCCCGTAGCCGCCGCGCGGAGGCGACGCGCTCGACCTTGGCCTGGCCGGTTCCGATGCGATCAAAGGGTTCGAGGTGGAGGACTGCCTCTTGCACCGCCGCAGCAAGGCGCGTCTGCACGGACTCCAGGAACTTCGCGCTGAGATGCGACGGAGGACTCGGCGCGGTGTCCAACAGCCGGTGCGCGCCTTCGTCGGCGCAAGGGGCGGCGTGTTGATGGATGCACTGGATGGCGACGCGCGAGGGATCGGTCGCAGCAGCGGCGGCCAGGGCCTTGCGAAAGGACAATTCCGAGTCATTGCACAACAGGCACCAATCCATCGCGCACAGCACGTAACGGTTCGTGCCATCCTCCAGCACGATCCCCTTGGCCAGCAGGGGGTCTTCGACCTTGACCAGCCTCGCGGTCCAGACCAGCGCCTCGCCCGGCCAGGGTGTCACGTCGCAGCGAAAGGTGGCCACTCCCAAGGGTGCGGCCAGGGTGGAGGATTGGACCCCGCTGACCAAAACCGCCACCGCTACCAGCCAAATAGTCCGCCGTGCCTGCGTGGCAGCGGACCGGAGAGCCTTTACCAGGCAATCATGAGTCATGCCGCCACTCTAAGCTGCGAATCCGAACAATCGAGCCCAAAGTGTGCGCTAACTCGCGCGGTATTGTGCGCTCCGGGCGCAGTCACCGGTCGGCTGCGGCCTGTCGCCGGTTTTCGAGCACGGCTTGCTCGGCTGCGATGATGCAGTCGCGCATAGCTGCGGCATCGCCCGCCTGCCGCAGCTCTGCCAGCAGGTCGGTTTTCTGCGCCATCAGGCACAAGCGCGCCAGGGTATGCAGATGCATGCGGTCGTCGGGACAGCCGATCAGGAAGAACAGGTCGGTGGGCTGGCCGTCCGGGGCGCCGAACGGAATTTGCTGGATGGTGCGGCCCAAAGCCACGAAAGCGGTCTCAAAGAGATAGGACTCCGGGTTGCGCGAGTGCAGCAGCGCCAGGCCCCCGGGAATGCCGGTCGAGCACAGTTCTTCCCGCGCCTCCAGGCCCTCCAGCAAAGCCTGCCGGTCGCAGACGCGTCCCGTCTTCTCGCCCAGCGTTACCATCTGGCGCAGGACGGAGGCTTTGGTCTTGGCCGTCAGGGCCGGCTCGATGAACTCCGGCTGGACCATCTCCGGCATAATCGCCTCTTGCGGGACGAACTCCCGCGCGGCGCGGGACGACTTCTGGTGGTAATCGGCCAGCCGCGGACCTTGCAGGCCAAGGATGCGTCGGGACGCCCAGGCGTCTATCTCGACCTTGCGGAAGAGCAGTCGTGCGCCGTGCCGCTCGAACGGGATGTCCTGGTCCTTCACCAGCCGCTCGACGTCAGGGCGGCTCAGGTGCAGGTAACGCGCAACCTCCTCTATGCCGAAAGTCCTGTAAGGCATACGCTGCGCACCCCCGCGCTGCCGCCGCCAGGGCGCGTCAGGCGCGATCTCAGGGTCAACGCTAGGCTTTCTTCTCCTCGGCGCGCCTGCCAGCGTGCTGATCAATCTGGAAAAGAGCGCCGAGGCTGTCTCCGGCCAACTCCAGCTTCGCCAGGACGTCACCGACGTTCCGTTCCTCCTCGACCTGTTCATCCAGGAACCACTTCAGGAACGACAGCGTGGCGAAGTCCTTCTCGCTCCCGGCAATGTCGTAGATGGCGCAAATGGCAGCGGAGACTCTCTGTTCGTGGCCGAGGCTGACTTTGAAGGCATCGAGTGGCGATTTGTAATCGCACTTGGGCTCGGGGATGGCTTCGAGGATGACCTTGCCGCCGCGCTCGACCATGTATTTGAAGAAGCGGCTGGCGTGGACCAGTTCCTCCCGGCTTTGGACGTGCATCCATTTGCCGAAGCCGGTGAAAGCCGTGCGCTCAAAATACGCCGCCATGCCAAGATAGACATAGGCGGAGCACAGTTCGAGGTTGATCTGGTCATTGAGCAGCCGTTCGAGTTTGCTGGATAATTTCATGGTGGGGAGAAGGTAAGGGCGAACAGGGTGGTTTGGCAAGTGGGCATTGTCCGCCTCGACAATCCGGGGGTGTTCTCTTACTTTGCCGGTATGGCGGAAACCGTGACACCGCAAATCCAGCCTGGCACTGTCCAGACGGTCGAAGACAAGCCTAAATCCAGCCTGGAGCCGGGCTACCTCGTCATCTGCTGGAATGATCCCGTGAACTTCATGGACTACGTCACCCACGTGTTCCAGGTCGTATTCGGCTGGCCGCGGAAGAAAGCCGAGTTTCACATGCTCCAGGTCCACGAGCAGGGCAAGAGCGTGCTGGCGCGGGAGAGTATGGAGCGGGCGGAGCATTACGTGCACCAGCTCCAGAAATACACCCTGCACGCCACGATGGAACGCGACGAATGAAACTGCTGCGAGCGACCGGGACCCGGCTTGTCTTCGAACTGGGCCAGCGCGAGAAGCGTTCGCTCTTGCAGCTCCTCAAGCTGTATCCGTGCGTTCCCTCGGCGCACCACGTGCTCAGCCAGTCGGGCCTGCTGCCGGATGCGAAGGAAAACCAGCAGTTGTTGGACGAGGCGCTGGCCGAGCAGCGCGCCGAGAACCAGAAACAGTTGCGTAACCTGCTCGCCGATCCCCGGCGGTTCGACCAAACGGAGTCAGGCGCCCGCCTCTCCCTGTCCCGCGCCGAGGTGGAATGGGTCATGCAAGTGCTGAATGACATCCGCGTCGGAAGCTGGGTTATCCTCGGGTCGCCGGAGGAGAAGCCAACGGAACTGACCGCCGGCAACGCCCACCATTTCCTGGCGATGGAGATGACGGGGTATTTTCAGATGCAACTGCTGGAGGCATTGGAGGAAGGAGGTGGAACGTGAAACGTGATGCGTGATGCGTGAAACAGGAAGGATGCTCTTGGCCTCAGCCTTCACGTTTCACGCATCACGCATCACGTTTCACATCCCCATGCGCGTCGTCATTCTCGATCACCGGCTACGCTTCCCCAGTCCGCATTCTGCCGATGCGGAGGGACTGGTGGCGGTCGGCGGCGATCTGTCGGTGCCGCGGTTGTTGCTGGCCTATCGCAGCGGCATCTTTCCCTGGACAGTGGATCCGATCACGTGGTGGTCGCCCGCCCCGCGCGCGATCTTCGAGTTGGAAGGCTTTCACGTGTCGCGCAGCCTGGCACGGGTCATTCGCAAGGGCGTGTTCCGCCCGACGCTTGACCGCGCGTTCCGGCAGGTAATGGCAGGCTGCGCGGCGCCCGCAGCGGGCCGCAGGAGCACATGGATCACTCCCGAGTTCATCGCCGCCTACACCCAACTGCACGAACAAGGCCACGCACACAGCCTGGAATGCTGGCAAGGCCGCCGCCTCGTCGGCGGGATTTACGGGGTGGCCATAGGCGGTTTCTTTGCCGGCGAGTCCATGTTCCACCGGATCAGCGATGCGTCCAAGGTCGCCCTGTTCCATCTGATCGAACATCTGCGTCGGCAGGGCTTTATGCTGTTTGACATCCAAATGCTCACGCCGATTACCGCCCAACTCGGTGGTGTTACGATCTCCCGCGACGAATACCTTGGCCGCCTCAGGGAGGCTATAGAAAAACCCGTGTCCTTTCAGAGTGAGAAGGACGCGCCTGAGCTTGCAGGCCTGCGTACGAAGATTTACACTAGCCTGCCTAAACTTTGGAAAGACATGAAAGCCGCATACATTACTCAAACCGGTGCTCCTGAGGTGATCTCCTATGGAGAGCTGCCGGTGCCCAAACTGACCCGCCGCCAATGCCTGATTAAGGTCGGTGCGGTTGATGTAAACCCCATAGATGTGTATATCCGCAGCGGCGCCATTCCGGGCAACCTCTCGTTCCCCGCGATCCTCGGCCGCGACTTGGCGGGCACGGTGGTGGAAGTCGGCGCAGGGGTGGGGGACTTCAAAGTGGGCGACCGGGTTTGGGCGACCAGCCAGGGCGCGGACGGGCGGCCCGGTACCTTCGCCGAATTCGCCGCGGTTGACCACCGCTGGCTGCACCCCATTCCCGAGAGTGTCAGTGATGAGGATATCGTTGCGCTGTCGTTGACGGGCATCACCGCCCAACTGGGGTTGGTGCGGAGCGCCAATTTGCGGGTAGGAGAGACCCTGTTCGTCAACGGCGGCACGGGGGGCGTCGGTTCGTGTGTGGTGCAGATGGCCAAAATCCTCGGCGCACGCGTCATCACAACCGCGGGCACCGACCAGAAGGTCGCAGCCTGCCGTGACCTGGGGGCCGACCTGGCGATCAATTACAGGACACAGGATGTGGTGGCCGCCATCAAGGAATTCTCACCCAACGGCGTCAATGTCTGGTGGGAGACTGTGCGAGAGCCGGATTTCAATCGGGCGATCCCCTTGCTGGCCTTACGGGGCCGGATGATCGTGATGGCCGGACGGGACGCGTGTCCGCCGTTCCCGGTCGGGCCTTTCTATGTGAAGGATTGCTCGCTGCACGGGTTTGCGATGTTCAACGCCAGTGCCCGCGAGCAGCGCGCGGCGGCCAATGCCATCAACCGCTGGGTGGCGGAAGGCAAACTGCGCGCGCGCATTGATCGGGTGCTGCCGCTGTCCCAGGCCGCCGAAGCGCACCGCTTGCAGGAAGAAAGCACCGTGCATCAGACGGGCGCTCTGGCAGGAAAAGTTGTGCTGAAGCCATAGGCGGCGCCTTCTCGCGACCAGGAAAAGCGCGCCGCCCAGGAGACGGGTGCCCTACAAGGATGATTTTCCCGCAGCTTTGGCTTTGGCCCACCGCGCCCGGGCGAGTGCCGCCAGGCGCGCCCGGCCCGCCGCGGAGACGTTCCGCTTGGGTTTGGCAGGGGCTCCGGCTGGGCCTTTGGCCTTCTTGATAGCCGCCCAGCGGGCTCTTTGAGCAGCCCGGATTCGAGCGATCCCGGCGGCGCTGATCTTTTTGCGCTTCCCCGGTTGGCGGGCGACTGCGGCTCGGCCTGACGCCGGCGCCGACGCCCCCAACAACCGGTTAAGCTCGTCTTGCAGGGCATCAATCCTTTCCTTCACATTGGCTGCCCGGCGCAACCGTTGCGGTGTTAGGCTTGTGGATATTTCCATATCCGGCGTAATTACTCCGATTTGGACCGCCATGTCAACGTTGGAATGCGGTTTCCCTTGACACATCCTTGGCACTTATCCGAGGGCGCCCCAAGCTACAGATGTCTGGCTTCTTTATAGGAAGAAGCTATAGCTGCATGATTCCCCAGGCGACACCTATGAGCAGCCCGACTGAGATCCAGGCAAGGAGGAAGCCGGCCAGGTCTTCACGATAGCGATAAAAGAAGCGCTGCCAGCGGTCACGTTGCAACCAGCCGGACAGGTCGCAGAGTAGCAAGTCTTGTCCGTGATCCGCAGCCAGAGGTTCGGCCTGTCCGGTGACCGCATCAGCCTTGTCGCTGCTGCGGCGCAGCTTTTCGAAGAATGCAGAGATGCGGTCAGGAGCTTCGGCCGGAGTTAGCAAACTCACCAGAATCAGTGCCACGGTGCCCGCCAGCATGGCCCAGCCGAACGGCGCCGCCTGCCACCTATACACCAGGTGCCATTCCCCCGCGACGTGGTGGTTCACCAGGTAATACACGACGAAAGCCGTGACTATGGAGGCCACGGCTCCCTGCCGATTGGCACGGCGCCACAGGATCCCACCCATAAACATGATGCCCATGAATGCGGGTAGGGTTTCGTTGAACAGAAAGGTCTGCAGCACTTCCTTGATGATTAAAGCAAAGCCCACACCGAACAGGGTCAGCACCAAGCCGGACGTGCGGCCTACCCAAAGCAGCTCCTTGTCCGAGGCCTGCGGGCGGAAGAGCCGGACATAGAAGTTGCGCGTGAACAGCGCGCCGATGTTGACCATGAAGTTGGAGCAGGCGGAGGTATTGGCGGCGAGCACACAAGCCACCAGCAGGCCCGTCAGACCCGGCCCGAGGAGGTGCAGGCAAGCGTAGCCGAAAGCCTGCTCCGGGTCGCTCAGCGTTTCGTGGCGGCGAAGGAGCATGGCGGCCACAATCAGGCCCGTGAAGGCCCAGCCGATGGTGCAAAAGCGCTTGATAAACGAACCGTAGGTCTGGCCAACGCGCCCGGCTCTCTCGGTGCGCCCGGTGGCGCACATCGTCAGGATATGCGGCTGCGCCGTGATGCCCACCAGGCCGTTTAGCGTCAGCATGGCAATCATGGCGAGATCAATCTGGCTGAACTCGTTGTAGAGCTCGAAGAACTCCGGACGCAGGGCCTGTCTCATGCCGGTGAGCCCGCCGACTTCATGCAGGCCCCAGGGGATCAGCATGAAGGAAAGCACGATGATCAGGAACCCCTGGATGAAATCGGTATAGGCCGCCGCGAGCAAGCCGCCGAAGAAGCTGTAGAGTAGAAAACCGGCTGCCATGCAGAGCACAACTCCGTTGGGCGTCATGGCGTTATTTGTCGCCATGGCAACCACCTTGCCGGCTCCCTTGAGCATTGCCCCCTGGTTAAACACGAAGAACAGGATGGCAAAGACCGAGTAGAGCAATCCGAGGAACGGGCCATAACGGTCCTCAACGATCTCGCCAAGCGTCGTTCGTTTGCTGCGCCGGTACCAGGGCGCCATCAGCCAGTAGAACGGCGTGGCCATCATGTTCTTCCACTGGTACCAGATGGTGGCAAACCCATGCGCATAGGAAGCCCCGGCTTGCCCCACCGGCCCCTCGGCGTGGGTGCCCGTCCCGAAGGCCTGGCCAATCATAATCCACCACGGCAATTGCCGTCCGCCGAGGAAATAGCCGCCGGTGGTGCGGGTCTTGCGCGAAATCCACAGCCCGAAAAGCGTGATGCCCACGCAATAGACAACTACGACGAGCGTATCAAGCCAGGTGAAGGTCGGGGCCGAGTTGGGCATGTGTCAAGTCTTGGAGGCTGGTGCTGGAGGAGAATGGATTAAACCTGGAGCGCGCTACATGAATACCCAGAGTGTAGTTGCGGCACGTTTCCGATCATTGCGGTGAGGATGTCTGGCACTGTGCTCATAGTCAACGTGCGATTGCTGGTTGCTTTGTGCTTGATCACGCCGGACAGAAGCTTAGGGTACCCACCGTGCTTTTTGGCCTGATATTTCGGGAAGGATGGCTATGCTGGACATAAAGCCGGACGGTTCATGCCGATACGATCTGGTTGCGCTCGGGGAAATCATGCTCCGGCTGGACCCGGGCGAGGGGCGCGTGCGCACGGCGCGCGAGTTCAAGGTCTGGGAAGGCGGCGGCGAATACAATGTCGCGCGCGGCCTGCGGCGGTGCTTCGGCCTGAGGACCGCCGTCTGCACCGCGTTCGCGGACAATGACGTCGGCCGGCTGCTCGAGGATTTTATCCTGCAGGGCGGCGTGGAGACCGAGTTCATCAAATGGGTGCCGTATGACGGCGTGGGGCGGACGGTGCGCAACGGCCTGAACTTCACCGAGCGCGGCTTCGGCGTGCGCGGCGCGGTGGGCATTTCCGATCGCGGCCACAGCGCCGCCAGCCAGCTCAAGCCGGGCGACTTCGACTGGGACCATATCTTCGGCCAGCTCGGCGCGCGCTGGCTGCACACCGGCGGCATTTTCGCGGCGCTCAGCGACACCACGCCGAAGCTGGTGCTCGAAGCCGTGCAGGCCGCCCGGAAGCACGGCGCCATCGTCTCCTACGACCTGAACTACCGTCCGTCGCTCTGGAAGAGCATCGGCGGCCAGCAGCGCGCGCAGGAGGTCAACCGCGAGATTGCCAGATACGTGGATGTGATGATCGGCAACGAGGAGGACTTCACCGCCTGCCTCGGGCTTCGAGGTCGAGGGCGCCGACGAACACCTCACCCGCATTGATGTGACGGCCTTCAAGAAGATGATCGAAAGGCGGTGAAGGCTTACCCGAACTTCAAAGTCGTCGCCACGACGCTGCGCGCGGTCAAGACGGCCACGCGCAACGACTGGGGCGCGATTTGCTGGGCTGGGCGGCGCACTTCTACGAAGCGCCGAACCGCCAGGACCTGGAAATCCTGGACCGCGTGGGTGGCGGCGACAGTTTTGCCAGCGGCCTGATCTACGGTCTGATGAAGTTCAACGATCCGCAGAAGGCGGTGGAATACGGCGCGGCGCACGGCGCGCTGGCGATGACCACGCCCGGCGACACGTCCATGGCATCGCTCAAGGAAGTGGAGGCGCTGGTCAAGGGCGGCAGCGCCCGGGTGCAGCGATGACGTTGCACTGTTGCAGGGGTTGCAGAGTTACAAAAGATACATGAGTTGCATACGTTACAGGAGTGACACGGCCGGCCGGGGCCTCATGTAACTCTTGTAACCCTGTAACTCATTTAACCGCTTTCGCTATTTCCCCGCTTCCGTCACGAGCAGCCAATCACCCGGCTCCGGGGTCGGGAATTGGCACGCGGTTCCGGAGACGACCGCCACGGCGGGGTTGTGTCCGCCGGTGCGCGGATTGAACCAGGCGACAGAGGGTGGATGGGGCAGCGCTTCGAGGAATAACTGCAAGGTGCGCTCCTCCGGCACATAGACGACTGAGAGCGTCTTGTCGTCCGTGGCAGCCGCCGCGATGAACTTCGAGGGCGACTGGTCTCCCGGCTGCGAGGCCACAGCCTTCTGATCCGGGCGCAGTCGCCAAAAGTCAACCGAGTTCATGAAGCCGGCCAGATATGACATCTGCTTGGCGGCTGGCATAAACAACGCCTTGCGCCACATCGCCATGCCGCCCGCCGCAGCCTTCCCCAGCCCCGGTCCGACGCTCCGGTCCCAGTTCACCACGCCCTCGCCCCCGTAGCTGACCCCGGCAGGCGGGGTTAGCAACAGGCTCCAATACGCCGCGTGGCGCACGTCGTCCGATTTGAATCGGTTGGTGGACTGCGGAACGGGCCCGTTCTCGCAAGGCAAAAACGGGATTACAGGCCGGGCTGGCTCTTTCTTCCATTCTAATGGGAACGGCCCCGTAAACGTCCACTTCAGAGCGTCCTCGCTGAAGTCGGTTATGCTCTGGTAGCCGAAAGCGTCCACCCACTTCTGGTTGCGGAACTCGTCCAGGAGCCACTGCGTCCCGCCGGGAAACACGATCACGGGCGCGTGCGAGCGGGAGCCGAACACAGCCTCCCCGATTCGCTTCCAGCGGTCCACATGCTTGCCCGCGCTGTCACCCTCAAAGGCCAGCAGCCAGACCACCGGGTCAGCGCCCCAGCGGGCGACCACGTAACGGACGAGCAGCTCCGCTTGCGAGTCGGGGAGTGGCGGCGCGGCGTGCTTCACCGAGGGCAGCTCAAGGATGGGCACAATCGCGCTCAAAATGCCCGCCTGGCTCAACACGGTCAGCTTCGCGTCGAGCCGCTGGAAGAACTCAGGATTAATGCCGATGCGATCCGGAAAGCCGGTGTAAGCGGATTGGTTCTTCGAGTCGCCGCCGGGCGCCACGGCCCATTGGGCCACTGTGAACCTGTGCGCGGTGCGAATGCCCGCATAAAACTCCCAGTCCTTAAGCTCCGACACCCGCGCGCCGTTCCAGATGGTATCGGCCAGCCAGAAGAAGGGGGTGCCGTCGGCCTGCTCGAAATGCCGATGATCGCGCGCGACGCGCACCGGTCCGTGCTTATAGAACCGGGTCAGGCCGATTGCCGCCGAGCAGATAAACTCGCCGCTTTGGTTGTTAAGACCGCTATTCGCGGTGTCCGAGCAAGTCGTCTGGAACTTCCAGTGGCCCGGCTGGTCGGGGGCGAAGCGCACGCGCCAGGTCCTGCCGCCGTCCCAGAACCCGTCCACCTGGCTCGTATCGCCCAGCGGCGAGGTGAACACGACGGTCAGCGAGGCCTCCTGCAGGGCGTTGGTGTACAGCACGCTGCTTTTGAAGGCGTGCTCGAAGCGCTCCCATTTCGGAACGACCTCGACCTTGGGGGACGCGAGACCTGTCGAGAGGACCGGCGGGAGCAGGAGAAGGAACAATGCGGCCAACCGCGAGGGGGTGAGAGCAGAATTGCGTTTCATTTGGATTCCTTTCGCTTCGTTCACGTGAGATTGGACTACAAAGCCCCGCCGGTGTCAAACTTCCAGAACTGCCACCAGCGCTTCTTGCGCGGTGGATTCTTCCACGCCTCGAAGCGCCGACTGATTACCGCGGCTATCTTCTCGTAATTATCCCAGGTATCCGGCACATGCCAGAAGCTGGGCAACCCCCGGGCCAGCGTCCGCTTATAGTCGGCAAAATAGGCGCCATGCCGGCCAGCCTCGTCCACATAGTAAGACAGGACGAACGCGTTGCCTTCCTCGTTTAGGTCCCTTTCCGAGAATCGCTCGCCGCAAGCCGCCTGAAAGAACTGCCTTCCCGTTATCTCCCGCCGGCGCAACCGGGCCACCAGCTCGGCGGAGTGTTCCCGGTGGAAGTCACCTTCCAATCCGTTCAGCACTACCCACGCCAGGAACATCCCGATATGCGTCGCGGCGTGCCCCTCGGGAAGCGGCTGATCTTCTGTGCTGTAGTCGAAATCTGCGCGGTCGTATGACATAGCGGCCCTGGTAGTGTTCTGATGCAACAAGGGGTGCGATTGCAGCGGCCTGATTGCAAGCACCAAATGCGGGGGAAACGGACGAAAGGCATGGATCGAGCCGAGCTGAGGTGCGGCGACGGTTCCAGTGGGGAGGGAAGGGGTGGCAGAAAGCCGAAGCTCGAAGGCCGAAAAGACCCGAGTTCTCGCCAGTATAAGAGCGAGTTGGCCTGGGCTTCGGTGCCCGGCCGGGGACAGCGCCGTGAAGGATCGTGGTCGAGGTTTGCCGCCTTGGGTTCTTCGGATTTCGGCCTTCGGGCTTCGGATTTGCCTTCCTGCCGCGCGAACGGCACGAGAGTAGCTATGAATTCTCCCTTAGTTGGAATTCCGCGAGCGTAAACGACGACAAACGATATGAGTACGTTCTTTAAATTGAAGGTTATTCTGGCCAGCCTGGCCAACCTCCTGGTGTTGAGCTATATCGCCTATCTCGCCGGCTACAACTTCCTGTTCATCATCTTCTTCTTTATGCCGGCGGCGTTATGCGGCTGGTATTTGGGGCGGGTATCGGTCGTTTCTATGGCTGTTCTGAGCGGGATGAGCTGGTGCGTGGTAGATATACTTTCCAGCCATTATTACCCCTTTGAAGTCGTTCGCTACGCAAACACGGTTATCTGCTTCCTCGCTTTCGCCAGTATTGGCCTGCTGGTGCAGGGCCTCAGACACAGCCTGAGCGAGCAACTGCGCGTGCGCAAAGAACTCGAGAAGACGCTTGATGAACTAAACCGCTCGACGGCGGCGGCGCGGAAGCTCCAGGGCCAGTTGCAGGTCGTGTGCGCCTGGACCAAGCGCATCAACCTTGAGGGCCGCTGGGTCGCACTCGACGAGTTCTTAACCAACAGGCTCAATACGAAGATCACCTACGGTGTCTCCCCGGAGGCCATGCAGGAGGTCTTGCACAACGTGGAAAAGGCGGAAGTTCCCGAGGCGGCTTAGCAAACCGACCACAGACCGTCCAGAAACGGGACAGGGGGATGCCATCGCGTGCCGCAGCAGCGGCGAACGGAAGCAACACCGTTCGGCGCGGGATTCCACCGGCATCAACGCCCAGGACTCGCAGCCGATTGATCCCGCTATGCCCAACATCCCGCGCGGGCCGCCGCAAGGTTCTTCTCCTTGAGCCCGCATTTTACGATTGCTTTCCCAGGGCTCTTGACTCATGCTCCGTAGCATGACGGTTCACGATCGTCCCGTGCCGCTTGCTTCCGGGCAGCGCGACCTGGAGCCCTGGCCCCAGCCGGGATGGAGGAGCGCTCCGTCAGCGGTGGTTCAAGTTCCGGTCGGATAACGATTAGCGGTTTACTCACGTGCTACGCCTTATTCCAGTTCTGGCTCTGGCGTTGTTGGCACCTTTGGCCAACGGCTACGCGGCGGCTGCGTCCCATCTGCTCTCCTGCCTGAGCGTGATCGAGTCCCATGTCGGCGAGGCCGAACGCGAGTTCGTTTGGGAACCGGTCGTTCAGCCCGCTCCCAACCGACGCCTGGCTTTGACCTTGGAGGCCGATGCCGCGGCCAGGGCGGTGGTGATCCCGTGGGATGCCAGCCGGTCCGGCCTGGTCAACGGCTGGCTTCCGCTCTGGACCACCTTGAACCCCGGCGAAGCGGTGAGGTTTCCTCCGACGCTGTGGCTGTGGACGACCAACTCCAGTCCGTTCCGGATCGAGGCCGTGGCCCTCGACCAGAACGATCCGGCGGTCACCGAGCTGCATGATTTGATTGTGGCGATGCACCAACCCGGTCTCGCTCCCCGAGTGCTTGCGGCGCAGACCAGGAAGCTTCGCGCCCTGGTGGACCGCTTGAGGATGCTGCAAAGACCGGTCACCGACGCCGCCAGCCTGCCCGCCTCGATCGCGGGTGTGTTCCGCGGCCAGTTCGACTGGCGCAACCACGCGATCAGTTCCTCCTTCGGCCCCGGCCAGCCGGCCCTTGTGGATTTTGCCGCCCGCACCGGTCCGCCCCAGTAAATGTCCTCCAAGCCACTGAGCAGGATCGTGGCCCTCTGGCAACGGGATTCGCCCGCGCTCCACGCTCTGCTCCTCGGCGTGGCCGCCGCCGTGTGGTTGCTGCTCCTGCCCAATCCCTTCGCGCCCTGGGAACGGCGCTTCCTGGACCAGACGTTTCGCTGGCGCCTCGCGCTGAAACAGGCGCCGCCGGTGGACCCGCGTATCGTCTATCTCATGATTACGGACCAGGAGGTCGCCACGTTCCATAGCGTCAAGGACGAGTATGCCGGCATCGCCAGGATCGTGGACGAGGCGACCGCCCTGGGCGCCGACGCGGTGGTGTTCGATGCGGTCTTCCAACGCGCCAAGGAGGCCGACGCGCTGGCGTTGTATCAGGCGATCACGCGCAGCGGCAAAGTCGTCCTGGCTGAGGCGTGGCAGGAGACGACGGATTCCCCTGGCGTTGGCCGGCGCGTCCGTTCTCTCCCGTTCAGGGAACGCCTGCTGCCTGCCGGCCTGATCAACGTAGAACCGGACCCCGACGGCGTTTACCGCCACTATGCCTATGTCCAACAACATGCCGGGCACCTCGAACCTTCGCTCGCGTTGGCCGCTTATTGCGCCTGCCAGCAACTTCGCTGGCCGGACGACTTCAAATTCTCCAAGCAGGGCCAGATTCGCTGGGAAGAACTGGCCGCGGACAACGTGTCCATGGCCACGCATACGCTTGATACGCGGCCCCACCTGCTCAATTTCCGCGGCGGCTGGCTCGACTCGGGGCCGACCGCCTTCGGTCATGTCACCCCGGCTCAACTGCACGCGCAATATGCCCGGCTGCAAAGCCCGGGAAATCAGACCGCCCCGGCGCCTTTATCGGGAGCCGTGGTGCTTATCAGCTACGTCGCCTCCGGCATTGCCGACACGGGGTCAATTCCGTTCGGGTCACGGGAACCGCTGGTGCAGTTGCACGCCGCGGCTCTGAACGACTTGTTCCAGAATCGGTTCCTGCGCGCGCTGCCGGGCGGGATGACTCCGCTCCTCGCCCTGTCGGTCGTGGCGTTTGGATGGGGCGCGGGGTTTTGCAATCGCAAACGGTGGCTCGCCCTGTTTTGGCTCCTAATGACCGCGCTGTGGATCGCGGCGGGTTTGTTCGTCTTTTGCCGCTACGGGCTGACCTTGCCGGTCGTCACCGTGGGCGCGGTCTGGGCAATTGCCTTCGTGCTGGAACTGGTCCGCCGCCACACCCGCGAATGGTGGGAGCGCTTCAAGCTCAGGCGCACGATGCAGTTGTACTTCTCCCCCGGCGTCATCGAGCATGTGCTGGCCAAGCCCGGCTCCCTCGAGCCGCAGGCGGCGGAACTCGTCGTGCTGCTCTCCGACCTGCGCAATTATACCTCCATCACCGAACAAAGCCAACCCCGGGAAGTCTATGACCTCCTCAACCGGGTCTATAGCCTCGACACCCGCGCCGTCCATCAGCGCTCCGGCAACCTCATCCACTACGTCGGCGACCAGTTCGCCGCCTACTGGGGCGCGCCGCGGCCCGAGCCGCAGGCGGCGGACCTCGCGCTCGCCGCCGCTCTGGAGATGATCGCCGGCCTCGAAATCCTGCGCCGGGGTCTGCCGCAAGCCTGGCAGGGGCTCTTCGATTACGGCATCGGCCTCCATTCCGGCCCCGCCCTCGTCGGCAACGTCGGCGGCACCGAGCGCCTCGACTACACTGTCCTGGGCGACGTCATCAACACCACCTCCCGAATCGAGTCCCTTACCAAGCTCTACGGCGTCACCTTCCTGATCACCCGCCAGGTCAGAAACAAGCTGACCCAGCCTCCCCCCGCCCGCATGGTGGACCGGGTCATTCCGAAGGGAAAAACCGAGACGCTGGAATTGTGGGAGCCGCTCAATAGCCGCTCCCCCGCCAACTTCGTCTCCCTGGCCGAGCACTACACAGCGGCCTGGGTCCTCTACGAAACGGGACAGTTTCCACAGGCTGGCGAAGCCTTTTCCGCCATCGCCAACGAGTTCTCCGATCGCGCCAGCCACGCCTTGGAAAGCCGATGCCACGAGCTGCAACAAGCCGCGCCGCCCGATTGGCACGGCGTTTACAAGCTCGACGCCAAGTAGCCGGACCCCTCCCATCCACGCCCGCTCCACGCGTTGGCCTAACCCACCTCGCCCTTGCGCACCTGTCCCCAGCCACGCGTGCCGCCAATGGGCTTTCCACGCAATCGCTGGGCCGAATCAACAGGCTGTCTGCGCTATACATAGCGACATAATATATTGCGGATAGTGCTAGCTACCTCCAGGCCGCCCTGAAGCCCCCTCCAGGCGTGTTAGTGGCTAACCAGTAGCCGACTGGTAGGCAACCGGTCCGATGTGGATCCGATCCACATCGGACCGGTTGCCTAGTGGTTGCCTACCTCTTGGCCAGTCCCAGGCTTGCGGTTGGCCTGAGCCGGGCCGGCAGCGGGGCTGTGCGGCACTCCCGTTTCAAAGCGTCGGCCCAACTTTCACCCTCAGTTGCCCTCAACAAAGGCTGTTCCAGATGTGGGTAATGACAAGGCCTTCAGGCTGCGCTCCCATGCTTGATCGCCCGGCGCCACCGGTTCAGGCGGATTCCCACTGCTCGCGCAGCAGCTTGGCTGCGGCGATGAGGGCTTTGCTCCGCTCGCCTTTGAGACCGCATTCGAAGGAGACAAAATCCTGGTAGCCGATCAGCTTGAGGCCCTTGAAGCCGTCCGCGTAATTATCGCCCTCGTCTTCGCCCGGCATCTTCCGGGTCTTGCGGCTGGCAATGTGCACGTGCCGGAGGTACTGCCCGCCGGCAATAAAGGCAGCCATGTCGCTCGTTTCCTCCCAGGTCATGTGCCAGAAGTCACCCATCACGCGGACGCTGGGATGGTTGACGTCGCGGCAAATAGCGGCGCCGTCCTCCACCTGACGGAGGAAATGGCATTCACGACGGTTGAGCGGCTCGAGCAGGATATGGAGCCCGGCTTTCTGGGCGTGCTCGCCCAGTTCGGGCAAGACCTTGACGAGGAGTTGGCGGGCTTCCCAGTGCTCGAGCTTGGTCTGGTTGGGCCGGGCCGGGACCATGATGACTCCAGTTGCGCCCAGGGCGCCGGCGGCTGAGAGCACTTCCTTCAGGCTTTCCATGCCCGTGCGGCGCGCGTCTTCCTGGTCCGAAATAAGGCATCCCTGCATCCCGCCGCAGACGACGCCTATCTTGATCTTGCGGCCTCGCAGCGCTGTTTGCAGCTCATCGGCCATCTTCGGCAAGTTCCTGCCATGCGGCTCGAAGGCCTCGAAGCCGTTGGCCTCAAGGAAATCGAGCTTCTCGGCAATGGTCTTTCCGGGGGCAACGCTGTCCTGGCACGACAAGCGCAGGCGGGCCTTTTGTGCTGGGTCGGGCAGAGTCAGCGCTCGGACTTCACGTGGGGCGGCGCCGACGATGCCAGTCAACGCGGACAGGGTCAGGAACTTGCGGCGATTCAGATTCATAAGCTTGCGTGCAAATATGTGGCCTCAAAGACAAAAGCGACAGAACAAATTGGATCACTGCCCCGAACAGCGGCAAGATTGGTTGTTGACATCCCCGCCCGTGTCTGGCAGTATCGGCCCACAATGGGTGGGGCCGATGAGTCGTTCTCCCTATCCGCGTAGTGCTGAAGACATGTGGGCGTGCAAAGAAACCAAATTCCAGGAGGAGAAGCTTATGAAAGACTTATTCAACTTCACTGCCCTTACCGGGCTGACCATTCTAGGCTGCTTGACGTGCGCGATTGCGCCGCCGGCACAGGCGGCCAGCCATGACATTTGGATCACCGCGGACGGTTTTTCGCCGGCCTACCTGGAGGTGGCACTGGGCGACACCGTGTATTGGTGGAACGTTGACTACGATTTCTTCGACTACCACTCCACTCGCAGCTACACCTATCCCTGGAGTTCGGGGCCGATTGACGTTGAGTATGGGGTAAGCCTGGTTGCGGAGAAGACGGGGACTTATGATTATGTTGATGATTGGGGCTTTAGCGGTTGGGGCACGCTGGTCATCAAGCCGTCGGGGCCGCCACCACCACCGCCTGTTACGTTGATCCCCGCATCGGACCGGGTGGACATGGTCTATGACGCGGCGCGGGATATGGTTTACATCACGAGCGGCAGCACGGTTTTGCGGTATCAAATGGCCTCGGCGTCGTTCCTGACACCCGTTCGACCTCAGCGGCAACCTCAAGGGCCTTGATCTATCGCCGGACGGCAACACGCTGATCGTGGCGGATGCTTCCGCCACCTCGTCGAATGTGTGGGTGCACGTGATTGACCTGGCGACCGGGCAAAGCCACCAGGCGTCTTTCCCGGCCGCAGCCCTCGAGGCGGGGACGTTTGCAGTCGCCTTTGGCGCGGACGGCGCGGCGCTGATCAGCTCGCGGTTGAACGGTCCCGGCTCGGCGCCCTTGCGCAGGTACGACCCCGCCAGCGGCACGGTGAACACTATTAGCTCCATCATGCAGGACAGCATGTTGAGCAGCAGCGGCGATGGCAGCACCATTATCGTCGCTGAAAGCAACGATTCGGGCGGACCGCTGGATCTTTATGATGTTGCCACTCGCACCATTACCAAGACGGGTGGAACAGGGATTTTCAATTATGAATGCGGGGCCAGCCGGGATGGCAACCTGTTTGCGGTTCCAGGCGGCGCTGCCACATTGCTCTACGACCGTAACTTCACCATAGTCATGACTATCGGCGGGCAAGCGCTGGGAGCGGCTTTTCATCCCGCCGCGGATGCCGTGTTTTTGCCTCTGGCCGGGACCAGCTCCGTACAGGCTTACAGCACGACCACGTGGGAAATGCTGGGGCAATACGACTTTCAGAACACGTTCAGTGATCCCGGGAACCATGCCTTTGACAACGGGCGCATACGCATTTCTCCCGATGGCCAGCTCATCTTTGTCACGGTCAACGGCGGCGTGAGCTATTTGCGCCACGGGTTGAATCTGCCCCTGACGCACCGCCTGGTCGTGGCAGGCAACCCGGCGCCCTACGGGGAGCCCACGCCGATGTCCTATGGGACCTACTGGTTGGCGGATGGAACCTATGTCGGGCTAAGCGTCCCGGACCACGTCGAGACCAATGGGACAACCTTCATCTGCACCGGCTGGACAGGCACGGGCAGCGCCGCTGCGGCTGGTGGAACAACCACGGATGTCAGCTTCTCGCTCATGGCCAACTCGACGGTGACCTGGAACTGGACGCCGTTCGTCGTCAGCACCCATGTGGAGTCCGCGCCGGGCGGAAGCCAAATCGTGCTCCAATGGCCGAGCGTCGCCTGGAAGAGCTATGACGTTTTGTGGGCCACCAATCTGAGCGCCGGTTTCACACCGTTGGCAACGGACCTTCCCGCCACCCCTCCGAATAATGTTTATCAGGGTGACAGAGTCCGCGGGCGCCGGGTTCTATCGGGTCATTGTGAAATAGCCCGACCGGGCCGGGTCGCCGCGGGCGGCAGGCATGTCCGCGCGGCTAATCGGCGGAATTGAGGAGTGCCATTGCGAGGTCCAATGGGTTCTCGGCGAGGACATCAGTCTCGCGAGCGATGTCTTCGCACCGGAATTTGGATGAGACAGGCCGTCACTGTGGACCCGTATGGTTCGCTGGTGCTGCGCAAGCGGTTTCCAAGAGGCCAGGGAGGCGGTGGTGCTATCGAACCTTTGCTTTTCTTCATTTGGTCCTTGACACTATCGGGCGCAGCAGCATAAAACAGAGGGCAAGGTGAAGCTAGGATACGTGGGCGGTAAGGTTGCGTGGGGCTTGCGGTTTCAGCACAGGGCCTCGACTGAGACGCGTACCATGTTCACGCGCTGCTCAGCAGGCCGGCGAAATCTCCCGTCGGGTGCTCAACGTCTGGCCTTGCACTTTTTGTTCGCGGCTTCATCGAATACCGAATGCTCCCTTGGCCTGTCGCCTGTCATCCAACTCCGCCCTCAGATTCTCAACTTCCCGAAAACATGAATGCCAAACACTGATCCTTCAACTGGCGCCGCGTGCGCTGCGCGTCCGTGGCCATCTGGTCCTTGAGCCTGGCGGCGCCAGCGGTTGCCCAGACGGCTGACGATTTCAACCCGGATGCGGATGGTGTGGTTTACGCGGTCGCCATCCAACCGGACGGGAGAGTTCTGGTCGGAGGGAATTTCACAACGCTGGGGGGGCAGGCGCGCTCCCGTATTGGCCGGCTCAATCCGGATGGCACACTAGACACAGCGTTTAACCCGGGGGCCAGCGGCCCGGTCTATTGTCTGGCATTGCAGCCGAACGGGAAGATTCTAGTGGGAGGAGATTGCCTCGCCCAGCGAAACAGCGATGGAACGTTGGATACCACTTTCAGGCAGTTAAGCGGTGGCACAGTGTATTGCCTGGCGGTTCAGGCAGATGGGAAGATTCTGGTGGGCGGACACTTCCTTAGCCGGCTCAACCCGGGATGGGACGCGTAGACACCACGTTCAACCCGGGGTTAGTCGGTTACGTGTACTCCCTGGCAGTGCAGGCCGATGGCAAGATTGTGGTCGGCGGCCAATTCACCTCGCTGGGCGGGTTACCCCGAAACTGCATAGGCCGTTTGAATGCGGACGGGACGCTCGATACGCCGTTTAATCCTGGAGCGAGCGGCGGCTATGTCTTTTGCCTCGAACTGCAGGCGGATGGGAAGATCCTGGCAGCCGGCAATTTCACGACCCTGGGCGGAGAGCCTCGCGCCTACATTGGCCGGCTCAGCAGCGACGGCACATTGGACACCGCCTTCAATCCCGGAGCGGACTATTTCCCGAGCAGCCTCGCTGTGCAAGCGGACGGCCGGATCGTGGTGGGAGGCCATTTTTCGGCTTTGGGCGGGCAACCTCGCAACCACATTGGCCGGCTTAATCCAGACGGCACACTGGACCCCACCCTCAATCAAGGCACCGCCGAAGGAGTCTATCAATATGTTTGTGGGGTGGCGGTGCAGACGGACGGGAAGTTCTTGGTGGTCGGCAGCTTCACGACGCTAACCGGGCAGGAGCGCAACCGCCTTGGCCGACTCAACAGCACCGATCCAGCCACGAATCGCTGGCCTGCGACGCTACCACGGTTACCTGGTTGCGCGGGGGCGTCACCCCGGAGGTCTGGCGCACCACCTTTGAGGCCTCAACGAACGGGACTGACTGGGTGAACCTCGGCGCCGGCACGCGCATCCCGGGAGGCTGGCAGCTCATGGGCGCTCCCGTGCCGGCGGATGCAATCATCCGCGCCCGCGGCTATATAATGGGAGGACAGTACAACGCCTCGGCTTGGTTCGTGGAGTCCGTGCTCAGCGTGCCGACAGTTTTGATCCAGCCGGCCAGCCGGACTAACAACCCCGCAGCGCAGCCACGTTCACGGTTTCGGCGGCGGGCGTAGCGCCCTTGAGCTACCAATGGCGCAAAGACGAGCTGAATCTGGACGAGGGCGGAAACGTGTCCGGAACGCAGACTCCAACTCTTACCCTGACCGATGTAGCACAGGCGGATGAGGGCGGATATTCGGTTATCATCAGCAACCGCTTTGGCAGTGTGACGAGCCTGGTAGCTACGCTGACGGTTGTGGACCCCTTCATAGCCAGCCAACCGGCGAGCCTGAATGTGGATGCCGGAGACCCCGTGGAGTTCAGTGTGGCGGCCTTGGGCAGCGCACCGCTGGAATATCAATGGCGCAAGAATGGCGCTGACATTGTGGGGGAAACCTCTGGTTCGCTGATCCGAACCCATGTGCAAGGCGCGGATGCCGGCAGTTATGACGTAGTGGTCGGTAACCCCTTCGGCACCCTGACCAGCTCAGTAGCGTTATTGACCGTGAACCTGGCCGGACCTGACACGTTCAACCCCAGCGCAGACCACCTGGTTTCCACCACCGCGTTCCAGGCGGACGGCAAGATCGTGGTGGGGGGCTCTTTTACGACGCTGGGTGGCCAACCGCACAACCGCATTGGCCGGCTGAATGCCGATGGCAGTCTGGACACCACCTTCAATCCGGGAGCGAGCGGGGATGTGAATTGCCTGGCAGTGCAACCGGATGGGAAGATCCTGGTGAGTGGTGCGTTTGGCAGTCTCTGCGGGCAGACGCGCTTCTGCATTGGCCGGCTCAATAGCGATGGGTCGCTGGATACCGACTTCAACTCCGGAGCGACCGGGTCGCGTACTGCATGGTGCCGCAGGCGGATGGGAAGATCCTGGTGGGCGGCTCGTTCTACGGGCTCGGGGGGCAGGCTTGCACCAATATTGGCCGGCTCAATGCCGATGGCACCTTGGACACCACTTTCCGCGCTGCGGTCAGGGGAACCGTGTATTCGATCGCCGTGCAGACGGACGGAAAGATTCTTGTGGGCGGCGCGTCGCTCGCGTGGCCTGGGCATCCCAGCAACAGCCTGGGCCGGCTTAATGACGACGGCACGCTCGATCTGACCTTCAGCCCGGGGACGAGCGGTTCGGTGTCCAGCCTCGCAGTGCAGGCGGATGGCAAGATCCTGGTGGGCGGCTTCTTCACGGAATTGGACGGGCAGGCGTGTAACTACCTTGGCCGGCTCAACGCCGATGGCGCGCTGGACACTACATTCAATCCGGGGGCGAATGATTATGTGTTCAGCCTGGCCGTGCAGGCTGACGGAAGGATTCAGGTTGGCGGCAATTTTACGATGTTAGGCGGCCAGACGCGCAATCGGCTTGGAAGGCTCAACACGGACGGCACGCTCGACCTCACCTTCAACCCCGGAGCAGACGGCTGTGTGTTTCCCTCGCGCTGCAGGCGGACGGGAAGAGTCTGGTCGGCGGTAATTTCAGGATGCTGGGAGGACAGCCACGCAATTGCCTGGGGCGGCTCGATAACACCCATCCGGCGACACAATCGCTTCATTGCGAGGCCGCCAAGATTACCTGGCTGCGCGGCGGCACCGGCCCGGAGGTTTGGTGCACCACTTTCGAGATTTCCACCAATGGGAATTCATGGACCATCGTGGGCAGTGGAACGCATGTGGCTGGGGGATGGGAATTATCGGTGGATTCGGTGCCGGCGGATTCCACGGTGGTTGCCAAGGGGTTCGTGGCGGCGGGCTACGGCGGCAGTTCATCCTGGGTTGTGGAAACAAATGTCGGTCCCCCCGCCATCCGGCTCCAGCCAGTGAGCCAGACAGCCGCGCCTGGCAGCCTGATCATGTTCGGTGCAGTGGCCGCGGGCACACCACCGCTGAGCTACCAATGGCGCCAGAACACCGTGCCCCTTGCGGGAGCTACGGCCTCTGCGCTGACGTTGGCTAATGTGCGTTGCACCGATGCCGGCAGCTATGATGTTGTGGTGAGCAATGCGTTTGGCTGCTGCACCAGCGCAGCCGCCGTGCTGGCCTTTAACCCGCCGGACCTTGAGATCTTGGCATCAGGACGAACGGCTTCGGCTTTGCTCTTAGCGGAGTGTCGGGAGAGACGATGGTCGTTGAAGCTTCGACCAACCTGATCCACTGGACAGCCCTGGCCACAAACGCCCTGGGTGACGGCATCCACTACTTTAGCGACCCCAACGCGACCTATTTCAGGCGGCGCTTCTACCGAGTCCGCAGCGAATAGGTGGCGCCCGCCATGGGCGATTAACGCCCTCTATTTTTAAGGTTCAGATGAATTAGCCGAGCCGGGTTCAGCGGCGGCGGGCCCGCCTCTTACCAGGGATTAGTGCACGAGGCCCGATCAAGAAGAGGGGCGAGGACGGCTCGTCCCCCGAGTCTCGAGATTGCGGGGACGGGGCCGTCCCCGCCCGGTCGCAACGCCTTTTAAATTCGCCGCGCCTCACCGCATCAGGAAGCGGAAATACTCCTGCTGTGCGGCGGGGTTGTACACGTTCGTGTATGTAGCAGGACGGGGATGCAGGCAACATGGCGCCCCAACGTTCGACAGCCTGGGAGGAGGCTGCCGGCGCTCCATTTCGCTTGTGCAATGTTGCAAGGAAGCCGGACAGCGTCGGCCTTGACGCGTGTGGTAGGAATTGCCAGGGAAATCATACAAACTTACAGCTCGCACAAATGCCGCTTTAGGCCCATGGGGTCTTCACCCCCATGCGGCGGAGAGGTCCGCGAGCAGCTTCTCGCCAATCCACCTGGGCCAAACCAGTTGGCGCCGACTGAAGCTGCCGCTGACGAGCCACCTCCAGCCCGGAAGGCGCCCGCAGGCTGGGTGCACTCTGAACTGGCCCTGCGGTGTCCTATCCCCCTGGCGGGCCGTTATTGAACGCGGATGCGATAAAAGCGTTGCGAACCGGCCGGATTAGAGTCCGACAAGTTGGCTATAGCCCCTGTGCCTGGTGTGGAAGCTAACCTGGTCCAAGTCACCGGACCGATGAGGTTGGTCGCGTACTCGAGGGAATACACGAGGTCCGTATTCGCGACCGTAGGGAAACTGAATACGAATCCCCCTGGATAAGAGATCGAGATCGTTACGGTCGGCGGAGGTATAACGAGCGCGCTCGGCGGAGCGACCGTCATCACGAACGCGCGTGTTCTCACCGGGCTGTTGGTATCCAGGCCAACGCCAGCGATCACCAGGCTTCCGTCAGCGTTGGTGCCGACGCTGTAGGCGCGGGTCAGGCGGCTGAAGATATTCAAGTTCCCGCCGGCCATAGCCAGGTCCGTCAGGTCCAAGGCTGCCCACTTGGTTGCGTTCTCACCGCGAGTGTCCCAGAGCACGGCCTTCTCCATGCCGCGGTAGCTCATGCCGACAGCGTACTTCCCATCCGCGGTGCAACCGTAGGGAATAGCGAGGTCGGTGGCCCCGGCAGTGTCGGGGAAATTGGGCAACTGACCGATGCTCAGTTGCGTTGAGGGGCCGGGGAACGCGGCATTGAACACCGCTTTGTATCCATAGTTGGTTGATCCGCTTTCTCCGCCTATCGGCGATATGCCAAAAACGATAGTTCCGTCGGCGCTGACTGAAAAAGCCTGGCCCGTTGTAGTGCCATCCAGTCCGTTAAAGTTCCAGATGGCCGGTGTAGTTGCCCCCCGCCAATCGGCTACATAGTTGGCGTAAATCAGGGTGGTCCCATTCCGCCGCCAACCCACCGCCCGCCCGGTGCTGGAAACGCCGTTCAGTTGGGTCGTATCCGGCCTGGCGACGCTCTTGGTGCCCCAGGCCACTGTCGCCGGCCATGAATTGGAGGACCGGCCAACGTTCAGCCCCCAGTTGTCGGATGTCCCCGTGCCTTCGTCTGTCCACACCGAATAGAAGGCGTCGGATGCCGTTCCTGCCAGTCCGTTCGCTACGGGAACGGTTGGGTTCTTGCGGCATCGCCCTGGAGCATCACACCCCAGCTTGCCCCGGCGTTAGCCGTCATCCAGGCCGTGTATCGCCCGCCGGCAAGGCCGGACAAAATGATTTGTTGCTGGCCGCTATTGGTGCGGTAGCCCACACCCGTCAGGACCGCGGACTGCGCGCCATCAGCTAACCACGTTGAGGGCGGAGGCGGCGTTGACGGCATAAAGAAATCCCCGCGAGCCGGAGCTGCCCGCCACCCACCGGCCGTCCGGCGTGATAGCGCGAGCATCATTAGCTGTATCGCCTGAGAGCGTTGGTATGCTGGCGAGGGGACCCTGCCCGAGGGCATTCGTTGTTACCACCAGCGTCGCTACACCGCTGGTCACGCTTCCATAGGCGTTGGTCACAATGCAACGATACCGGCCGCGTCATTGCTGTCGGCACTGTTGATCGTCAAGGTCCCCGCCGTGCATCCGGAATAATGGCCGCCGTTGCTCAAACTGAGCGTGTCCGTCTGCCATTGGTAACTTAGCGGGGCGGTGCCGGAGGCGAGAACAGTGAAGGCGGCGGACCCGCCGCATTCACGCTCTGGTTGATTGGTTGCTGCGTGATGGACGGGGCGGTGCCGGGAGCTGCCAGCAGGCTTTCCGCGACCCAGCCGGTGGTCGCGCCGAACGCACACTTCCACCAGTAGTAGCCTTTGGCATACACCCCGTTGACCGCATGACTGACCACGGCGCCCTGGGTCCCGCTGGCAACCGTAGTAAAGGCGTAGTAATCCGTTCCCGGCCCCAGGCGGACATTCGCGTTGGCCGTCGTAGTGACAGTCTCATTAGCCGTAAAGGACGGCGAGACGAGCTTCGGTTCCAGGTTGACCATCATGAGGCCGTTCGCGACGGGGCGCGCGACGCCGTCCGATGGGTGATTCATAATCGCGCCGTTGATCCACATAGTGGAGGACCCGCCGCCGTCCTGGTTGACGCCATCAGTGGCCCCCAGCGTATTCTTGCAGAACGCTCCCATCTCATCGCTGTTCATCCCGACGCTTTGGGCCGTCCGCCCATCGCAGACCATGAAGAAGACGTAGCTGGCGTTATACGCGACTGCCGTTCGAGGATTGCGATTGGTCATACCCGGGTCGGTGCTCGGCTGGATCACTCCATCCTTCAGGAAGACCCAATTCCCCTGGGCCAGCGAATAGGCATTATTGAAGCTGCGGCTGTCCGCCGTGGAGCAGAGGTTTCCGACCGGGCCATTGTACAGTTGCAGATTCTGGCCAACAGATACCTGCTGACCTACCTGCGCGTTGTTCTGGAGAAAGGTGGCCGCGGTCCCCACTCCCGACAAGACAAGGTGATCAAAGGGGATGCTCGTGGACCCCTGGTTGACGCGCACCTGCTCGATCGTACCGGTGACCGTGCTCGGAGGCGCCATCAAGGGCCTGGACAACGCGACCAGCACCTCGACCCCGCTGCCGTCGGTGAGTGTGTTGTTATCGTATTGCGGGGTGTAGAGGATCAACTGGTTGGCCCCGCGGGAGACGTTGATGCCATCGAAAGCGCGCGAAGCCCCGCCCAGCGTCACCGTCTGTTCGTTGGCCCTGTAATGGGGACAGACGCCGATGAAATAGCTGCGGTCATACTTCCAGACGAATCCCGTCTGCCCGGACCAGTCATCAAACTGCTTGGCATACCAGCCGTCGTAGATCTGTCCGCCGGTGATCACGCCACTGGTGCCGTTGAAGAAGCTTCCGTTGATTGCCACCACCACGTTGTTGCGCTGCCCCCAGGATTGTCCCCAGCAGTTCAGCGCATCCTGGCGACGGCTCGCCTGGGCGCTCACGGTTTCGGCGCCGCCGGACACGCGGTTCTGGCCGATCATGGTGCCGATAACGCAGTCGGGATCGCTCACCACCATGCGGGTGACGAACACGTTATTCGGGTCGGCGGTGGTAAACTCCTGGTAGTCTATCCCGGTGCCGATATTTACCCACTGCGCGAGGGTGGTCGAGATGGACAGAAGCAGAGCGGAACAAACGGCAAATGTGATTCGTGAGGTGGGCATTAACGGGGAGACTCCATTCGTGCAGCGGATTGTTGCAGGAAAGCCTTGGCTTCGCCCCGAGTCGCCTGGGGCGGAACATCCCGAAGATAATGGCTATTCGGGTCATCTAAACCCATGCGTTTCATCCGGCTTGCTGCACTGCGGCCTTGTGGCCAGGGTCTTCATACCGCAGTCGGGTCCGTCATGCCAGCAAGAACTGACGGCAGGAGCTTCTCCATTCGGTAATCGCGCAACCCAACTCCCCGGCAAGGGAACCTTTGCTCCCCTTTGCGGGCGCGCGACAGCGGGAGAAGGCGCCAGCACGCCAGACGCACTCCACATGCCTCGGGACTTTCCCCCTTATTTCACCGGAATAAGCTGCAAGCCGCAGGTCATCGCATCGCGGAAGGTGCGCCCGGAGGAGTCGGACACCAAACCGCCCGGTTGAATGAGAATTCCCACCTCGTCCCCTGAGCTCACCTTGATGGTGGAGAATTTGACCTACTGGCTGCCTTCGACCCATTTCGTATTCCGAACCGCATCCATCTTGTGGGAGGTCTCTTTCCGGCCATAGTTGCGCCCGCCGACGGTGAGGGTGTAATCGCCGTAATAGACGGCTTCGTTCGCTCGCAGCGCGGCGGATGGTTCTCCCTCTCCCTTGGGGAGAGGGCCGGGGTGAGGGGGAACGGGGCTAACGCTGTTGCCACAACCCCGGCCTGTCCGAGGCGGCCCGGAGTTCCGGCTTGGCTGCGGAACCGGCTCAGTGCCGCACGCGCCTCGCCTCGCACGGTTCACCGGCCGACAGGCCGCCGCTATACACTCAACTCACCGCGCCTGGCGGACGCGGATGGTGTATCGCTTGGCCAGGTTGTTCATCGAGGTGAATTGCACGTCTTCGGTGGCGTTCTCGGTCAGGATCACCGTCTGGAAAGGCGTCTCGTCGCCGGTCGAGAAGCCGTTCAGGTCTTTGAAGACGCAGTTGGCCTGGACCTCGATGCGGCGGTTCTCGCGATTGCGCAGGTGGGCGACGACCTGCAGCCGGCCATCCGGCAGAGTCGTTGCCTCGGACCCGCTGCATGTGACCGAGTATTGGACGCCGGGATCCAGCAGGACCACCGGGTCGCGGCCCTCGTAGGGGAAGGTCTTGGAATTCTGCGGCAGGTAAGGCCCTTTGTCGTGGGTGCTGCAACCAACCGCCAGCAGGACCGTCCCGCCGGCTGCGAGGAGTGATAGGAATGTTCTATTCATAAGGTTTGCGGGGTTACTGATGTGTCGCTGACGAACACAACCTTGTCGCGGTTGGTCGTCGTGATGTTGATGGTAACGGTTTTGGTCAGGTTCGGGAGAACCTGGCCTGCGGGATTCGAGAAACTGGACGGTGGCCACGTGCTGGCCCACCGGGAGCGGCATGCTGACGAAGCTCAGGTAGCGCGGCAGGTTGTCCCATGCGCGAGTGTCGGCGGCCGGGATCGTGGCCGCGGAAATCATTTTGCTGACCAGGCCGGCCAGCGCGATGCCCAGGCCGACTTGCCTGCGTGGTGCGGTCGCTGCTCGCCGCGGCAGTCATCAGGCCGCCTATCAGCGCCACGTTGCCCGCGGCGTCTGTCGCGCCTTTGAACACGGCTTTGTTGCCGAGGATATGATCCATCACCCGCCCGCCGCGGGTTGTGGCCTGGAAAGCCACGTCGTCGGTCGGAGCGATGGGGATTTGCAGCGCATCCACTTTCAGGTCTGCCGAGGCCACCGGCGAGGGCACCGTTTGGAAGCGAAGCTCCTGCCGGTACTGGCCGGTGGCATACTTGGTCGGCCCGGGGCCGAACTCGATGAAGAAGAGCGCGTTCGCGCTCGGGCAGGTAAGGCGGCAGCTTGATTCCTTTGGCGTGCTCCTCGCGCGCGCTTGAAGGCGTCCGAGCCGTCGCCGCCCAGCTTGGTGGTCGCCAGGCCGTCAAGGTAATCGGGCAGCACCCAGTCGCCGGCGTATTCATGGTTTTCGGCGTCGCTGTCCTCGAATTCGGCGCTGCGGAAACAGGCGCGGGCGTTGTCGAGTTCGCCGTCCATCCAGTAAAGAATGCCGCGATAAATGTAGGCCATGGACCGTTCGTAAGGTTCGCCGATGAAAGTCTTTTTGGCCTCGGCGTGGAAGTAGCTGCGGGCCTTCTTCGCGTTCGGGTCCTTGCCGTAAATCCCGCCGAGCGTGAGCAGCGCGTCATCCAGGTTTTGTTTGGCGAGGTCGTATTTACCCTGGCGCATGGCTGCCGCCGCCAGCCGATACTCCCAAAGCACGCGGTCGCGCGGCGGCCCGTGGGCGATGGCGTTCGGGGCGTCCACCATGATGTTGCCCGTCAGCGCCACCGGCGGCGGCTTCTTCGTGGCGCAGCCGGCCAGGGTAAGGACAACGGCCAGCAGCGACGGCTGCCAAAGTAATCTCTTCATCTCGCCCTGCGGCGGAGCCTAACGATAAGCCGCGTCCTCCAGACCCTGCTTCTTCAACTCCGCCTGGTCTTCCCAAACAATGCCGCTGGTTCGGGCGTCAATCAGCTGGAAATCGTAGAGAACGTAGTCGCTGGTGCCCGCGGCGGTGCGCGTGGACATGCCTTGCAGCTTGCCCGTCAGGAAGTAATCCGCGCCCTTGAATTCCTGCAAGTTCGGGTCGGAACTGGCGGTTACCTGGCCTTCGCGCTTGCGGTTGCGCTCCTGCTCCAGCGCTGCCATCTGGCTCCGCGCCAGGAACATCACTTTGCCGCGCGCCTTCGAGTTCAGTTGCCCGCGGATGCGCGTGAGGAAGATCTCCTTGTTGATGGGGAAGCGGGTCTGGTTATCCACCGGCTCCAACACAATGGTCGGCGGGGTCGCGGCGTTGGCAATCTGCGGAATGCCCAGAATGCTGCGGGCCATCTTGTCGGTGACCGCCACCATGTCCTGCGACTCGATGCCAGTGCCGGCTACGAAGCCTTGCTCATCGGCGTTCATGTGCGTGACGGCGATACCCGACGGGTTCTTCACGCCGCTGGAAGCGCAGCCGGCGGCCAGAACGGCCACGGCTGTGGTACAGACGGGGATAGTGAGTTTAGTCAGTAGTGCTTTCATGATTTTGTGATTCTGTGAATGGAACGTTTAGAAAGTCGGTGCGTCCGGCACAGTGGGCGCATCCGGAATCTGGTAAGCTGGTGTCGGTGTCATCGCCGGCTGGTAAATGGGTGCGGCCACTGTGGCCGGCGCGGCGAGGGGTCGGCCCCAAGTGGCGCCCGCAACGGCAGGTGGCGCCGGCGGAGGCGCGGCGTATGCTGCCACGACTTTTTGTTCATGTTTCCGCGCCGCCACTTCGGCGACGGTGCCGGCCACCAGCCCCGCGGCGGCGCCAATGCCGGCTCCCTCCCAACCGCTGTGATAAGCCGTGCCGATCAAGCCGCCCGCCAGCGCACCGGTCAGCGTGCCGCCCACCGCGTAGTTGGGCCGAGGCGCCGGAGCCACGTAAGCGGGCGCATAAACATAAGCCGGAGTGTAGGTGTAGCCGTAACCGGGCTGCGCGTAAACCAGCGAGGGATAATAATAGCCCGGCTGGTAAATGCAGGTATTCTGCCGTCGCACCTCGCCCGCGACAGCCCCCGCCACCAGGCCCACCCCCGCGCCAATCGCGGCGCCGGTTCCGGAAAAGCCGTGATGGCAGTCGCCACCCGCGATCCCCCCGATGAAGGTGCCCAGCAGCGCGCCGCTCACCGATTCAGGACTGAACAACTGTGCCTGGGCGCTCACCAGCGCGCCCCCCGCTAAAACACTCAAAATCAGCCGTTTCATGGCTCCAGCAACATTAGACGCGAATACTATGCAATTATTCGTCCGTACGCCAGCTTCTGCTTGGATTGATCGGCCGACTGCGGCCGACCGCTCTTGGGCTGGTCCAGTAGCCCGGCCATGCCCGTCTCCCGATAACGCCCGACCCAGCCGTGAAAGGTGCGCAGGCCGATGTTCAAGTGGCGCGAGATTTGGTCCTGGGTGGCATGGCCCGCCCGATAGACTTGCACCCATAAGCTCCGTTGCGCCGTTCGATCCTCCAGCTCGTAGGTCAGCGCCGCGCCCAAGCGCCCCGGTGAGCCTATTCCCGCTCCACCGGCGCGAAACCGCGGCGCAGGCAGTTCTCGGCGACGACCCGCGGCACGAGGAAGTTCTGCAGGTATTCGCGTCCGCCGGCCTTGGTCCCGGCACCGGACATTTTGAAGCCGCCGAAGGGCTGGCGCTCGACGATGGCGCCGGTAATGCCGCGGTTGATGTATAGGTTGCCGCAGACCATCTCGGCTTTGGCGCGCTCGATATTCACCGGGCTGCGCGAATAGCACCCGCCGGTTAGCGCGAACTCGCTGTCATTGGCCAGCGCCAGGGCTTTAGTGAAGTCCTTCGCCTTCGTGACCGCCAGCACGGGGCCGAAGATTTCCTCGCGAAAGAGCCGGCTATCGGGGGGTACATCGGTGAAGATGGCCGGCGGCACGTAGCAGGCGTTGGGATCGTCCGGGACTGTTCCCTGCCAGGCCAGCGTCGCTTCTTTCCTGCCGGCTTCGATCACTGCCAGGATGCGCTGCCGGGCCTCACGGTTGATGACCGGGCCGATGATGTTGCCCGGCGTCTCAGCCGGCCCGACGCGCAGCGAACCTGCCGCGGCGATCAGTCGCTCCAGGAAGCGCTCGTAATTCCCTGCCAGTACCACCAGGCGTGATAGCGCGCTGCACTTCTGTCCCTGGTAGCCGAAGGCCGAGGCGAGGCAGCCGGTCACCGCTTCGTCCAAGTCAGCGTCGCTATCCACGATGATGCAGTTCTTGCCGCCCATCTCGCAGATCACCTTTTTGAGATTGGCCTGGCCGGGCAACGTGCGGCCAGCCGTCTCCCAAATCTGCTGTCCGACTTCCTTGGAGCCGGTGAAGGCGATGAAATCAACCTGCGGATGCGCCACGAGATGCGCGCCGACCTTTCCGCCCGGCCCCGTCAACAAATTCACCACGCCCGCCGGGAGCCCCGCCTCGATCAGCAACTCCATCAGTCGCGCGCCCAGGACAGGCGTCTGGTCGGACGGCTTCATCACCACAGTGTTGCCTGCGACGACCGCGGCCGTCGTCATGCCCGTGAGGATGGCGAGCGGGAAATTCCACGGGGCGATGATCACACCAGTGCCGCGCGGCCACCAATGCTGGAAGTTCGATTCACCGGCCGCCGCCTGGGTGCGCTGCGGACGGCCCAGGTCCCGCATCACCGCGGCGTAGAAGTTGCAGAAGTCAATCGCCTCGGCAATGTCCGCGTCGGCCTCCGTCCAGTTCTTGCCGGCTTCGAGGATTTCCAGGGCGGAAAGCGAGGCCTTGTCGCGGCGCAGAAGTGTCCCGGCCCTTTCCAGCACCGACGCGCGGTCCGCAGCGGCCGTTCGCGCCCAGCCCGGTTGCGCGGCTCGCGCCGCCTGCAAGGCGGACTCGGCTTCGGCGAGACCCGCCTGCGCGGCGTAGCCCACCACTTCCCCCTGGTTGGCAGGGTTGAGCGAAGGCCGCCAATCGGCGGTCGCAACCTGCTTGTGGGCGATGATGAGCGGATGGCGCTGGCCGAGGTTGCGGCGCAAGTCCTCAATGGCCGCCTGCAGCTTCTGGCGCTCCGACGCAATCGTGAAGTCCGTAGGCGGCTCGTTGAGGAACTGCGGAGTGCGGAGTGCGGAGTGCGGAGTCGAAGCGGAAGTCGTGGTGGCGTCAGCGGCTGCGGCTTCACGCGGGTTCTTGAGCAGCTCGTCCCGGCTGGCGCCTTTGGCGAATTTGTTGGCCAGGAAGCCCTCATTCGAGGTGTTCTCCAGCAGGCGGCGCACGAGGTAGGCCATGCCGGGCAGCAGTTCGCCGATGGGGCAGTATTCGCGCAGGCGACCGCCCAGTTCCAGCACGGCGGCCTTGAGCGGGTCGGCCATGCCATAGAGCATTTGGAACTCGAAGTTGCGGCGGTCCAGCCCGAGCCGCTCGGCTTGCGCCAGCACGTGGGCAATGCTGCGCGCGTTGTGCGTGCCGAACGCGGCGGTCACGGCGTCGTCGTTTTCCAGCAGCGTGAGAGAGAGCTTCTCGAAATTTGCGTCCGTCTCCGTCTTGTGTGCGAAGACGGGCACGGGCCAGCCGCGCTGGTGCGCGATCACCGTCTCGTAATCCCAATAAGCGCCTTTGACGAGGCGGACGGTCACGCGGCGGCCGTGCTCCCTGGCCCACGCGATGAGGCCGGCCAGATCGGCTTCGCACTCTTTCAGGTAAGCCTGTAACGCCAGGCCGCAAGCCGGCTGGGACGCGAACTCCGGTTCGGCGAAGATCGTTTTGAAGACCCGCAGCGTGAGGTCTTTCAGCGCGCGGCTTTCCATGTCCAGGTTGATGAACGCGCCCAACGCCGCCGCCCGGCGGAGGATGGGCCGAAGCCGCGCGGAAATCTTCTCGACCGCCGTGTCCGGGTCCGTCGGGTGGATCTGTGAATACAGGGCCGAGAGCTTGACCGAGACGTTGAGCGCCGGCACCGGACCTCGGGGCGATTCGTTGCTCCGGCACGGATGCGGCCACTTCGAGACCTCGGGCGCTAGAAAGTCCATCAACGCCAGGTAGCGTTGCGCGTACTGGTCCGCCTCGGCCTCGCTCACGACGGTTTCGCCTAGCACATCCACGGTGAACGCGATGCCCTGCTCGTGGAGCTTGCGCAGCGTGGCGGCGATTTCCCTCTCGTTACTGCCGAGCATGAACTGGTGCGCCATGCCGGTGACCTGCGCCTTGACGCCCGGGCCGAACAGCCACGAAGCCCCGCCGGCTGCCTTCAATCCGAGCGCGCAAGGCGGGCGAGAGCGCGAGATGTTCGTCCCCCAGGTATTCCTTAAGGTGGCGGGCCACCTCGCCCGAGGAGCCGAGCGTCGGCAGCACGTCCACGAAGCGGAAGAGCTGCGTCTTGAAATGTTCGTCGCGCATCGCCCAATCCATCGCGGTGCCGTAAAAGCCCTTCTTGCTGAACAGGGAAGGCGGTTGCGCGGCATCCATCAGCGCGAAAATCTTCTCGCCGTATTCACGGATCGCCGCTTCGAGGTCGCGTTCCGCGCGGTGAATGGCAGTTTCGAGGTCCCGCTCCGTGACTGGGACTTCACCCTGTGAGGCGGTAGTTGGAGGAGTGGATGCCACGCTTCAATCTCCTCTACTCTGGCGGTTTGGGCAAGCCGGGCGAAATAGCAATGGGCGCATCTCCCACCCCGAACCTGGTATGCCGCCTCTCCTCCTCCGTATGTGTCCAGCGCAGGCTTCCAAGACTTGCCGGATCGCCGACTTCCAAGTCGGCTGGACCAGTCTGGCTCTGCGGGCTGGGAACCCGCGATACAGCAGGTTTGGAAACCTGCGCTACCAACCGGCCTGGGAATTGCCTGGAGCCCGCTCCCATTCCTCGATTGTTCCTCTATTATTCCTCTATTGGTGCTCTATTGGTGCTCTATTGGTTCACCCCCCAGATTTCGCCTCCACGGGACAGCGCCTTTGCCCGGCAGCTTAGACGACCCCGCACACCCGCCGGTTACGTGCAATGCAACTCACCAGAAAACCGCCCGCCGAGCCGGGCTTTGCCCTGCCGGTGCGGCGGGCGCTACTTCTTCGCGTATCGAGCCACCACCGTCGCCGGCCCGATGTCGCCCGGTAACTCCACCCACTCGCCTTTGAACTTCCTCCAACGCTTGCCGTTGACTTCCACGTGAGACAAGCGGCGGCCGCCGGGTTCGCGGAAGCGGAGGCGGATTTCCTTCGGCGGGTTGCGGCGCGGACCGTCCAGTGCGGCGGTGATTTGATTCTCACCGCCGGTGAAGACCACGCTCGCCGGGCCAAAGTAAGTCGCCGTGCGCTCGATCCCGCACCTTTGGCCGGGGCGGAGCCATTCACGCGGGACGGCCTGGCCGATCAGCAGCGTGTCGCCTTCCTCGCGCACGAAGAGGTAGCGCAGCCAGCCGGCGACGTTGGATTCGTCGGAGCTTTTGTAATGGTCGCCGCGCCAGTCGCCCAGGTCAGGCAGCGCGTGCTCGGTATTCATGCGCTCGTCAGGGAAGTATTGGGCGGCCTCGGCATTGAACAGCGCGCGCAGGGCCTGCTTCACGTCGTCCCGGTACAGATAAGGCTCGACGTCGAGCAGCAGGCACGCCTGCATGGACATGCCGCCGCGGCCAAACCAGTATTTGTCGAAGTCGTCCACCGTGTAGCCGTATTGCCTGGAGAGGTAGCGGTTATCCTCGTAATCCTTGAGAATCCAATCGGCCTCCTGCGAGCGCGGGTCCAGGGCGCGGGTGATGAGCAAGTGCAGCGAGCCTTCGAGCGTTTCGCAAATCCAACCGAAGTAACGTCCGCGCCGGTGCACCATCGAGGGAAAGTCTGGCACCGCCGTGCCGTCGCGCAGCCGCACCACCGGAGAACGGGCGGCAGCCTGGCGGAAGTTGGCCAGCAGAGCGCGCGTGGTAGGCATCGGCGGCCTGGCGCACGCGCGGGGCTTCGGGATGGTTGATCTGCTCCAGCGCCCAGGCGGCGGTATCGAGGCCGCGCCACGTGTAGCAACTGGTGGAAAGCCACGTCCACCAATCGCCGATGTCTTCGAGGCTGCCGGCGGGCAGCAGGCCGCGCTCCAGCGGGTGGCGGTTGGCGGTGCGCGCGGTTTGGCCGATGATCCAATCCGCGCCCGCCAGGATGCCCGGGGCGGCGTGCCGCAGCCACGCCTCGTCGCGCGTGAAGCGGTAATGCTCGCCCAGCATCCAGAGAATCCAGCCGTGATGCTGGTTGTAGCCGCCCGCTTCGAGCCCGCCCGCACCGTACAGCACGCCCTTGGAGGTGGAGAAATCTCCCGGCAACCCGACCGTGCCCTGGTAATGCAGCCAGGCCTCCAGGCACTCCTGCGCTTCCTTGTGATAGCCGCGGCGGTCGAGGTCCACCACCATCATGCACGACTCGTTGCCGTAAGCGCCGTAGGAGAAGGAGCCGACGCGGGCGAAGCGCCGGTCGGGGCTGTCGGGATCGCCCTCGCAATTGATCAGCAGGTGGCCCGCATGGGCGCGGTAGAACTCGTTGAGCATCGGCTCGGGCGTGATGAGCCGGGCGCTTTCGTCCAAGCGTCGGCGCCAGTAACCGGCGACCTCGCGGTGCTCTCGATCGAAGTCAAGTGCCGCGAGCGCGGCGTGCTCGGCCTGAGCGGTCAACACGAGGTAGGGGATTTTGACTATGACGGCCTTGCTTTCCCCCGGCGCAAGCGTCCAGGTCCAATTAAGCGTTTCCCCTTCGACGACGGGTGCTTTATCCGCCAGCACCTGGCCGCGCACGTTGTCGCCGAGCCAAAGCAAACCCTTATCGTCCACTCGAAGGGCCTTGAGGGTATCGCCGCTTCTGTAAGTCAGCGGCAGGGTCGCGACCTGGGGTGCGGCGGAGAAGTTGGTGAAGACAAACCTGGCGAGGAACACGGCGAAAGCGTCCGGCGCGGGAACCGGGCCGTCGGCGCTGGCGCCCTTCAGTTCAGTAGCGAAGGCGGTCTGCACGACCCGCACACCATTGGTTTCCCAAACCGTGTGCCCGATCGGCAGGCACGCCTCTTCGATGGTGCGGAACACCGGGACCTCAGGCGGCTGGAAACGGAAGCGCACCGGCGCAGGTTCCAGGGCGAGACGCGGCGTCTCCTGGCCGGGCCGTGCCCGCAGGTAGTGGTCGTTGGAGCGAAAGCGCACGGTGCCGTCCGCATCAAGCCGGAAACGCTGCCGCCCGCTGTCGAGGCCGAGCGGCAGGTAGATGTGCGACTTCTTGGGCGGCATGCCCGCCCAGGCGCCGCGCCAGGTCTGCTCCGGCATTTCCGCCACGCGATCATAGAGGGTCTTCCCGCCCGCAGCCTTCTGGGCGGCTGCCACCGCCGCATAGCTGCGAGTGTCGCCGTCGGGCAGCACTGCCACGCCGAACGAGGGCACGAAGAGCGCGCCCTGCTTCAAGTCGTCCACCGCGAAAGTGAACTCACGCTGCTCGCGCCGCACTGTCACGAGCGTCCGGTCGAGGGTATTCGGGTCCGCGTTTGTCGCGACCATTAGCCGCATGCAGGTGCAGTGGGAGGACGGCTTCTGGATCTGCTGGAACGCGCCGTTGAAGACCTCGAAGGCAGCCTTCGCGCCGGGCGCAGACTTCCACGCCAGGTTGACAATGCGCGGCTCAAGGCTGGAATCGGTGAACGCCTCGATCCGCTCGACCTTCGGCAACGGCGCCTCGGAGGTAACGCGCAGTTTCAACGTGTACCGGAATGGCGCCGGGTAATTCTTCAGCTTGGGAAACTCCTTCGCATTGACGGGCCGGAAAGTGAACGTGACGGTATTGGTGTCCGCCTTGGCTTCGGCATCCGCCACGCGCCAATCATAGGTGTACCAGTTACCCAATTCCATCCAGCCGACGTCCCCGCCGCCCGGCACGCGATCTTTGGGCAAATGTTGCTCGGGCCACCGGCTGCCCCAATACTCCAAGCGCAGTTGCTCCGGCGCGGGAGCGGCCCCGGCGAAGTGGACAACGACCTGGTGGATTTCGCGCGGGTCCTCCCACATCACTCCGTTGCCTTCCGGCAGCGGCAAGCCGAAGCGCGCGGCGTCAAACGGGGCGGCCCCGAGGCCCGGGCGGAAGCCCAAGGCGGCCAGACCGGCGGCCAGAATGGATAGGCGGAAAAGCGGAACAGGAAGGCTCAGGCGCGATTTCATGACTGGTTAAAGCGATTCCTTGATAGCCTCGCAGCTTCGCCGACTCAAGGCTCATTGTCGGAATGCGAGAGCACCGAGGGCGGCCTACCACTGCTCGCCGGCCATGAGATCACCCTCCTTCAACCGCAGCGGGAACGGCTCCAGCGGCATGGGCCGGTCGTGGTCCAGGAACTGTCCGCACACGCGGAACAGGTCGGCGGTGGTCGTCACGCGGCGAATCTCGTGCAGGAATTGGCCGGTCGGTTCCACGCCGACGCCGAGGTAGTTCATGTATTTCTTCATCTTCTGCACCTGCGCGGACTCGCGCACCGCCGGCGAACACACCGCCTCGTAAAGCGCCCGCACATAGGCCAGCACGTCCACGCCGCGCGGGATGAAGATGTCTTCGCCGCGCTGATGCTCCCCGATTTGGCGGAACAGCCAGGGATTGCGAATGGCCCCGCGGCCAATCATCAAGCCCCGCGCGCCCGTGGTCTTCAGCACTTCGGCGGCCTTTTGCGCCGAATAGATGTTGCCATTGGCCAGCACGGGGCAAGGCATCGCGGCGACGGCGCGCGCGATGAACTCGTAGTGCACCTGGCTGCGATACATCTCCTTCACGGTTCGCGCGTGCACGGCCAGCAGGTCCAGGGAGTGCTTCGCAAAGATGGGCAACAGGTCGGAAAAGGTGTCCGCCGAGTCGAAGCCAATCCGAGTCTTCACGGTGAACCGGCCTTTCACGGCGTCGCGCAATGCGCCGAGGATGGCGTCCACGCGTCCCGGTTCGCGCAGCAGGCCGCCGCCCGCGCCTTTGCGATAGACGACCGGCGCGGGGCAGCCAAGGTTGAGGTCCACCGCCGCCACCGGGTATTGCTCGAGCTCGCGCGCGGTCCGCACCAGCGCGGGGATGTCGTTGCCGATCATTTGGGGGATGACCGGTCTGCCGGTGGGGTTTTGCGTGATCGTCTTCAGAATGTGCGGGTCTAGATGCGAGCCGGGATAAACACGAAAGTATTCCGTGAAATAGACATCCACCCCGCCGTAACCCGCCATGAGCCGCAGGAATGGCAGATCGGTCACGCCCTGCATCGGCGCCAGCGCGAGGGCGGGCGCAGGGCCGGCCAGCACTGCCTCAAATTGCTTTCGGTAATCCACAGGCGCCATTCTCGTGTGGTTGCAAAGTTACACGGTTGCGAGGTTACACAGTTACATGAGTTACAGGGTTACATGGGTTACATGGGTTACATGGGTTACATGGGTTACATGGGTTACATGGGTTACATGGGTTACATGGGCGACCCGTGCCGCCCGCGTTCCTTTGTAACGATGCAACTAATGTAACTCATGTAACCTTTCGAGATACTAGCCTTCCGCCGCCCTGCGAGCCGGCTCGATGTGAATCAGCACATCCCGCACGCGGGGAATCTGCTCGCGGATCTTGTCCTTCACGTCGTGCGCGATCTCATGAGAGCGCTGCACCGTCATCTGCGGGTCCACTTCCACATGCATGTCCACGTAGTATTGATAGCCCATCTTGCGCACCCGGCATTGCTCGACGCCCGCGACGCCGGGTGTCGTTTCGGCGATCCGGCGGATTTGGACCACCGCCTTCGACTTGGGCGCCGCGTCCATCAGCTCATCCAGCGCCCCGCGCAACAGCCGCCACCCGTTCCAGGCGATGATGCCCGCGGCCACCACCGCCACCGCTTTGTCAGCCGCGGCGTAAGCCTCGCCCCCGATGAGCGCGATGCTGATGCCAATCGCCGCCGCCAGCGACAACAGCATATCGCTCCGATGATGCCAGGCATCGGCTCGCACAGCCGAGCTGTCCACCGAGGTGCCCACCCGGCTCACGAAGCGGAACAAGCCCTCTTTGATGAAGACCACCGCCACCAGCACGATCAGCGTGAACGCCGCGGGCACCCTGGGCGGGGCCGCCATGGCACGCAAGGCCTGGATCACAATCCAGCCTGCTGCCAGCAGCAGCAGCACCAACACCGCCGCAGCGGCAATGGGTTCCGCCTTGCCGTGCCCATAAGGGTGATCCTCATCCGCCGGCTCCGCCGCAATCACCAGCGCGCGCCAGACGACCAGCGAGCTGAAAACGTCCGCCAATGACTCGACGGCGTCCGCCACCAGCGCGTGCGAATGCCCGAGAATGCCCGCCGTGAATTTGCCGCCCGCCAGCACTGTGTTGGCCGCCATCCCGGTGAAGGTGGCGCGCAGGCCGCGTTTGAGGCGGTTCATGGGCACGGGCCGATCATGTGGCAGAACATCGCGTCGCGCAGCTTGGGTTCGAACCAGGTGCTCTTGGGCGGCATAAGACCGCCCGCGTCGGCGATGGTCATCAGGTCCTCGATCCTCGTCGGGAACAGCGAGAAGGCACAGGCGAATTCGCCGCTGCCAACCAGCTTCTCCAGCTCCGCCGTGCCGCGGATGCCGCCGACGAAATTGATGCGCTTGCTGGTGCGCGGGTCGGCGATGCCAAAGATCGGCTCGAACACATGCTTCTGCAAGAGGGTGACATCGAGCCGGTCACTTGCACCGGTCGTCTCCGCGAAGCGTGGCAGGAAACTCAGCGTATGCCACTGCCCGCCAAGGTAAAGGCCCACCTCATGCTGGCGCGCCGGGGTGGCAGCGCCCGGTTGGCGAATCGTAAACACCCCCGCAAGTTTCTCCAGCAACTGCCCAGCCGACAGACCGCTCAAGTCCTTCAGCACGCGGTGATAGGGCAGGATCTGCATCTGATCGTGCGGAAAGATGACGCTTAGGAAAAAGCCGCTTTGCCCCGCGCCATTGCGCTTCTGGAACACCCGCGCCGCAGCGGCGCACCGGTGGTGGCCGTCGGCAATGTAAAGGCAGGGAAGCCGGCCGAACTCAGCTTCAATGAAACGAATGCCCGCCGCCTCAGCGATCACCCAGGCGCTGTGGCGCACGCCGTCGCCGGCCGTGAAGTCGAGGTCGGGTCCCCGCGCGGTTTGCCGGGCGACGAATTCGTCCACCGCCCGGCTGGCGCGATAAACCAGGAATACGGGCCCAGTCTGGGAATCGAGCGCCTGGATATGCCGCACGCGGTCGTCCTCCTTGTCGGGCCGGGTCAGCTCGTGTTTCTTGATGATGCCCTTGAGGTAATCTTCGCAACTGGCGGCGGCGACCAGTCCTGTCTGGCTATGCGCGCCCATCACCTGCCGGTACAGGTAGAAACACGGCTGCCCGTCCTGCCGCAACCCGCCTTGCGCGATGAGCCGCCGGAAGTTCTCCTGTCCCTTGGCATAAACCGCGGGCGCATAAACGTCCGTCCCCGGCGCCAGATCAATCTCCGGCTTGCTGACGTGCAGGAAGCTCAGGGGATTGCCCGCGGCGAGTTGGCGCGCCTCCTCCGAAGACATTACATCATAAGGCAGCTCGCAAATACGCGCAGCCAATCCTGGTTCCGGTCGCAGTGCCGCAAAAGGTTTAATGATCGCCATGAGTGGGGCGCAAACTACCTCCCGCCGCCCTTATGCGCACGCAGAAAGTGCGACGCGAAGGAGTACCGGACCCGCTACAGCGTGGGGAAGCGCTTGCCCGGCGGCTTCGGGCTTCGGGCTTGAGCTTCCAATTTCCGACGACGCGACCTATTTCCGTGCAAAGATGCGAGTTGGCCTCTTCGAGGGTTTCCTTGGAGCCGATGTTGTACCAAAGACCGGGGACTTTCCAGGTATAAACGGGCTGGCGCGGATAGAGCCATTGGATGAGCCGGCCGGGCTGGTCGGGGTTGTTGCCTTCGGCGACGTATTGCCGGATCAGCGGCAGGGTGGATTTGGGATAGTAGTAAAGCGCGATGCCGGTCAGCGTGCTGGTCGGGTTCTTCGGCTTTTCCTCGAAGAAGGTGATGCGCCCCTCGGCGTCCAGGGTGATGGAGTTGTATTTCTTGATCTCCTCCAGGTTGCCGACGTCATAGACGGCCAGGACGGGGGCGTTCTTCTCGCGGCAGAACCGGCCAAAGCCCTCGAGCTTCTCGCTGAACAGGTTGTCGCCGGCGACGACGATGATGTCGTCGGCGACCTTCTGCGTCTTCAGGACGTAATGGATGTCGCCGATGGCGCCCAGCTTGTTGGTGTCGTCGGTGGAGCGGTCGTTGACGATGGTGAAGTTGAGCTTGGCCTTGCGGGCGTGGTAATCCGCCGCCCACTGCTGGAAGTGGCCGGCGAACTTGGCGTTGGTCACCACGTAAATGCGGTCAATGCCGCCGATGGGGGCGAGGTTGTCCAGCACGTAGTCAATCATCGGCTGGCCGGCGACCGGCAGCAGTGGTTTGGGCTGGTTGAGAGTGAGGGGATATAAACGCGTGGCGTAACCCGCGGCTAATATGATTACTTTCATTTCTGGTCTTCAAACAGGCTGGGCGCGATTCTACCGGTGAGCCCCTGGCAGTGCGCAAGGATTTCTCCGGCATTCTCACAACCCAGGGCGAAGGCGGCCAATTCCTGGGCCTCGCTCAGCTTGAGGCGGCGGATAAGGAACTTCAACTGTGGCACCAGGGAGGGCGCCGCGCTCAATTCATCCACGCCCAACCCCAACAATAAGGGCGCCAGCGCGGGGTCGCCCGCCATCTCGCCGCAGACGCTGACCCGGATGTGGTGCTTATGGGCGGCGTCCACGGTGCTCTTGATCAGGCGCACGATGGCCGGATGGGTCGGCTCATAGAGGTGGGCGATCTTCTCGTTCATGCGGTCCACCGCCAGGGAGTATTGGATCAAGTCGTTGGTGCCGATGCTGAAGAACTTGACGTGTTTGGCCAGCGAATCCGCCATAATCGCGGCCGAGGGAGTCTCGATCATCGCGCCGACCTCGAGGTGCTCGTCGAAAGGCACCCCCTCCTGCCGAAGCTCCTCCTTGTATTGGGCCAGCAGCGCGTTGGCCTGCTTGAGTTCATCGAGGCCGGAAATCATGGGATACATGACCTTCAGGTTGCCCTCGACGCTGGCGCGCAGAATGGCGCGGAGCTGGGCGCGGAAGATGTCGCGCTCCTGCAAGGAAATCCGAATGGCGCGCCAGCCGAGGAAGGGGTTCAGCTCGGTCGGCATTTGCATGTGGGCGAGGAACTTGTCGCCGCCCAAATCGAGCGTGCGGATGACAACCGGCAGGGGCTTGAGCGCGGCGGCGGCTTCCCGGTAAGCCTCGTATTGCTGCTCCTCGCCGGGCAGGTGCTCGCGGTTGAGGAACAGGTATTCCGTGCGAAACAAGCCGACGCCTTCCGCGCCGTTGTCCTTGACCTGCGCCGCATCGCCGGCCTGCTCGATGTTGGCATTGAGCAGGACGCGATGGCCGTCGAGGGTGACGGCGGGTTCGTGCAGCAGATCGCGCAGCCGTTGCTGCAAGGTCGCCTGCCGCAGAATGAGCTGGCCGTACTCGTACAGCGTCTGGTCAGTCGGGTTGACGGCAAGGACGCCGTTGAGACCATCCAGCAACGCATACTGGCCGCTCTCCACCTGCATGCTGGCGTCCTTCAAGCCCACGACCGCCGGGATGCGCAGCGAGCGCGCCATGATGGCGGTGTGGGAGGTCTTGCTGCCGACGTCGGTGGCGAAGCCAAGGACATTGCGCTTGTCGAGCTGCGCGGTGTTGGAGGGCGTCAGGTCGTGGCTGATGATGATGCACGGTTCCTTGAGGTGGCGCAGATCGGACTCCTCATCCAGCCCCAACAAATTGTTCAGCACGCGCGTCGTCACGTCGCGCATGTCGGTGGCGCGCTCGCGCAGGTATTCGTCCTCGATGGCCGCGAGCGTGGCGGCGTAGCGTTCGGCGACGGTATGGAACGCGTGTTCGGCGTTGACCTTTTCCTCGCGGATGACGCGCATGACCTCGTCGAGCAGGGTGCGGTCTTCCAGGACGAGCAGGTGCGCGTCAAACATGCTGCCTTCCTGGGCGCCCATGCTCTGGCTGACCCGGCGCTGGATGCCAAGGATCTGCTGGCGGGTTTGGACGAGCGCTTTCTCCAGCCGATCCACTTCCTCAGCCGCCGCGGCCTCGGTCAGTTGCAGTTTGGTGATGGCCGGACGGGCCCGGCCCAGCACAAGGATCTTCCCGCGGCACACTCCGGCCGAAACCGGTATGCCCCGGAAACTCCGTTCTCCCTTGGGCTGGGATTCTCGCATGAATGATTCTTACTCACGCCGAGACTAAAGCAAAGCCGTTACTTTGCAAGGTCCGTTACGACTTCTTCCCATTCGGTTTAGGAATATCCCCTATGGCCGAAGCGCCCTCACCCGGCTAGCTTCCTCGGCATGCTAAGGTGTTCGATGCCAGGCGCCGCGGGGGTTGCGTCGTTTGCCATTTCCTGGGCCCGGGACCAACAAACCTCCTGACATGGCGCGAGAGCTGCAAGAGCCGGGCCGAAAGATCCGTGTGTTCCTGGTGGACGACGAGCCCTTGGTCCGCAAGGGGCTGCGGTTCTTCTTTGGCGCGCAGGCGGACCTGGAGGTCTGCGGTGAAGCGGCCAGCGAGCGCGAGGCGTTGGAGGGGATTCAGGACTTGGGCCCCGACCTGGTGGTTGTGGACCTGACCCTAAAAGAGGGTGACGGGCTCTCCTTGATGCGGCGCCTGCGCCAGCAGTGTCCGGCGCTCAGGCTATTGGTCTTCTCCATGCACGAACAGGCCCATTTCGCGGCGAGCGCCTTCGCCGCGGGTGCCCACGGTTATGTCGTTAAGGGCGACCCCGCCGAGCAGCTCCTCGACGCCATCCACGAGGTCCTCCTGGGCAGAGGCTATCTCAGCGAGCGAATCGCCGCCAAAGCCCCCGGCCTGCTCGCTCGCGCCGCTCCTCATCGCCGCACGCGGCCGGCCTGATCGGCCTATCACCACGGCTGGCGCACGCGGTAGAAGCTCGAACCGGACATAGGCAAGGTCAGGGTCCAAGCGCTTGGTGTGTAAGCGGGCAGATTCGTCACCCACGTCCACTGGGCGGACGGCCCCAGCGTCGGGCTCACTTCGAGCAATGTGTCAGACAGCGTGTTCGGCCAGGAGAGCGTCAGGAGATCGCCGGCGAAGCTCAGGTCGAGGGCAATCGGGCCGGTGATGATGATCGCGCCGCTGACCGAGGCCGATTTGCCGGACAGGGTGGCGATAACCGTCCAGTGATAAGTGCCCGGCGCCGCATAGGCGTGGGTAGCGTACTGGCTGGAGCCATGCGGCGCGCCGTCGCCGAAATCCCAGTCAAACGTCACCGGCGCGGCGGAGTTGGTCACCGCAGGCACAACGACAAAAGCAACCGGCCACGCCGCCGCATAGCTCGGAGGCACGTACGCCGCGGCGCCAATCGCGAAGGGGCCCTGGGCCACGGCCACCTTGCCGGTCGCCAGCCCCGAGTTCTTCGAGCCGTCATAGGCGGCAAAGGTGAAGGTATCCGTGCCGACGAAACCCGCATTGGGGAAATACGTGGCGACGCCGTTCGTCAATCCGACGGTGCCATCGGCCGGTTGGGAAATGATCCTCAACGTGAGTCCGGTCCCTGTGGCCGGCAAGGTGATGGCCACCGCCTTGTCGTTCGTGGTGTTGGTCGAGACGCCAGTCACGACCGGCGGCGCGCTGGAGTTACCCGAATCGTCGCTGGGGCCATTATGGCAGGTGTAACAGCCGATGATGGCGCCGCGGAAAAAGGTCTTGGTGCCAAACGCATTCAACGTGCGGTCCGCCTGCATGCGGGAGAGCACTGTGCCCCGGTAATCCAACCCATGACAGACCCGGCATTGGGTGCTGGTGGCCTGGCCGTTCTCCAGCGCGTCGGGATGGCGGCTGACCCAGGCGGCTCCGACCGGGTGCATACCGTGGGGCCCGCCGGTGATCGTCGAGGGTGAATTGGTATGGCAAGCGGTGCATTCGGACATCACGCCGACGTGCCCTTGCAGTGCAATGTTGCGCAGATTGTCATTGCGATCGCTGCTGGGGAACTCGGCGTGAGTCGAGCCGTGGCAGGCCGCGCATTGCAGGCCGCCGTGCCCGACTGAGAACCGGTAAAGCGAGAGCCCGGGCGCCGGCGTATTGGCCTGCGTGGCGAACGTTGGGTCGGCGGGCGTCCGGACCGTTCCCTTGGTGTCGGTGAAGACGGAGGTATAGCGGATCTGGCCGGCGTTGGTCGTGGCAGTGCCGCTGTGGCATCCCTGGCAATTCGGTTCCATGAACCAGCCGACGCGGCTGGGCGAGCCGACCTGGCTCATGCTGCCGTGGCAACTCTGGCATTGCATCTCCATCGAGCCGTCCGCGGCGACGGCGGCCCCCATCGCTCCGCGCAGGCAGCGCGTCGCCGAGCCGGGATGACAACGGTAACACGCGGAGCGGTTGGCGAGGCTATCCAGGGGGATGTTCGCGACCGGGTCCGTGACGTGGGCATGAAACCCGTGCACCGAAGTCGTCAACTGCGGGATGGTGCCGAAACTCGGAGCGCCCAGGGCTTCCGAAGCATGGCACGCCGCACACAAGACCGGTTTGCCGTCGGCCACGACCCCGAGGTAAAGACCCTGCGGATTGAACCCGCGCGCCGCGAGCGCCGCGCTGTAGAGGTCCGCGTGGTCCGAGAATTCAAGCTCATCATGCAGCAACAGGATGTTCAGGCGATAATCGCGCTCCGGCAGGCCGTCCCAGACCCAGCCCGTGACCGGTTGAGCCGAGACCCGTGTGCCAGAGGCGTGGCAGGCCTTGCAATCCATCTCGTCCGAAATCGGCAGCACGATGTCATTGGTCGCCACCGGCTGGTTGGCGCTGTTCCACGCGATTTGGCGCATCAACGGATAGGGATTCTTCACCAGAGCATTGTCGTAAGGCGAAAGCGGTATCCCCTCGGCCCGCCACCAGTTGACAGGCGTCAACACCCCAGCCGCCGGCTGGTTCGTCTGCTCGAAGAGCATGGACTGGGGAATGTTCGCCGGACCCGGCAGGTTCCAGCCCGCCAACCCCTGGTCCACCGCCAGGTTCGCTCCGTAGAGCGAAGGGCAGTAGGTATAGAAATTGCCCTTGCCGATCGCCGTCGAGTTGAACGACCCGTCCGGGTCGGCGATGGCCTCGTAAGTGACGGTGTAACCGCCCCCATTGGTGACCAGGAAGCCATTGACAACGAGCTGCGCCTGGATGGTGTTGTAGGGCGGCAGGATCGAGAACACCGAATAATCGCTGTCCATGCAATGCATCCCCAGGTTGTTCCACCCCAGCACGGTCGCGGTGGCGGCGGTCAAACTCATCGGCGCCGCGAGGATCGCGGCCAGCAGTGTACTCTTGGCAATGCGCATAATCAGTCTCCGGTTTGCGCGCAAAGCTACGCCTGGCAGGGGCCGGCTTCTATCGGGGTTTTTCCTAACTTGGCGTCGGGGAAAATCCTACCCGCGCCGGCGGGCGGATCGCGAACCGGGGACAGCTCCCAGGCCGCCGCAGTCGGAAGGGTCCGCCGATCCCCTTTGGTGCCGCTCAAATGTGCCCGCACTCCATACGCTTGGCGCGTTTCGTGGTTCTGCTCCTTGGTTCTGGCTTCGCCAGGTTGGGATTTCGGGTTGACGCCAGCTTACGATGGTGGGACCTACAAGGGGCGCCTGAGGCCCGAGCCGTGCCGATTGCTGCCGGAGGGGAGGCTGGCGACCGGTCAAGTCGCCGCCAGCGTCATGATTTTCGCTTCCGGCCCTTCCTCATCCTCGGTTGGTGCAGCTTCGGAGAAGGCAAGGTAAAGGAAGGCGAACAGCCCGATGACGGGCAGCAGCAGCAGAAACCCCACCCAGGCGCTCTTGCCGCGCGCTTTGGCGATGTTGAAACACCATAGAATAACGGGGACCAGGCTTAGCAACGGCAACAAGAACGCCAGGAACCACAAGCGAATAAAGGGGACCAGGTTTAGCAACGGGACGAAAAACGCCAGGAACCACCAGCGCGACATGTTGGCGGCACTCAGCAGTGGCAGGCATTGCAGGCCCGGCACCCAGACCAGGAAGCCGGGCGGTTTGCCCGCTTTGCGACAGATCAACAGGCAGCAATAAGAATAGAACAGATGAAGCAGCAGGCCGATCCCCAAAACGATGTAAATCAGCTTCGGGCCGAGCAGGCTTGCCGTTGCCAGGAAGGCTGGCGGAGCCTGGTGGAATTGTTGTTCCAGTTGCTTCTCCACGATCTTGACTTGCGGCACGCTGATCTTGGCCATCTCCCGTTTCAACCGCGCCACGGCAGTATTTGTGGAGACTTTTGGTCCGCCGCCGGGGCCATAGCCAAGCTTCTCCTGTATGTCAGGCGGCAGGTCGGCGGGTTTGATGCTGGTCATGCCACCATCATAAAGGATAAAGACGTACTTCTTCGTGGCGGTGGTGACTGTCACGTTCGTGTACGTCCGTGTCCCGATTTGAAGCATATCAAACCTCTCCTCCGCGGCCCGCACCGTCCACGAGAGCAGGACCAACCCCGCCGCCAGCACGCAGCCGATCCACCTGCCAGCGGCGTAAGGATGCGTTCTTAAGACATTCATACGCGGCAATCTTCCGGCCAAAGACGGGTCTGACCCGAATGACCGCGCTCAAGAAGCGCACGACCCGTGCCACCGTGATTGGAAGCTGCTGATCCCCATGAGGGGGTCTCGCTGGACAGGGCCAACGGCGTGTGGAATGGTTGACGGAGAGCGGAGCGGGGCCCTAACCATGCCTCCCAACGGAAGGAGCTTCAATGCCGAGCGAAATCAAAGCGTACGATATGGTGATCATTGGCGGCGGCCCGGCGGGAATCGTCGGGGCCGCTACCGCGAAGGCCTGCGGCAAGACGGTGGCCCTGGTGGACAACCACCACGAGCTGGGCGGCGCCGGGGTCAACACCGGCACTGTCCCCAGCAAGACCCTGCGCGAGACGGCCCTGGCTTTGTCGGGCATCCAGGCGCGCAAGCTCACCGGTGTGGACCTCTCGCTCAAGCAGGAGGTGAAGGTCGCCGACCTGCTCCGGCGCGAGCAGCATGTCAAGGAAGGCTTCAACACGATGATCTTTCAACAGCTCACCGCCGAACAGGCCGAAATCTACTTCGGCACCGCCGCCTTTGTGGACCCGCATACCGTCCGGGTGCAGCTTGGCCCGGCCCCGCAAGGCTGGGCCCACGGGGCCGCGGGCGAGGGCGAAGTCCGGCTCCAGGGTGAGAGCATTTTTATCGCAACGGGTTCTTCTCCCCTGCGCCCGGCGCTGTACCCGTTCGACAGCCCGGAGGTCTATGACTCGGACACCATTCTCGCATTAGACCGGTTGCCGGGGCGGCTGGCCGTGATCGGCGCGGGAGTGATCGGCAGCGAATACGCCTGCACCTTCGCCACCCTGGGCACCGAGGTCCACGTCATTGATGGCCGCGACACGCTGCTGCCGTTCCTGGACGCCGAGGTCTCGGCGGCGCTGGCGGGAGCCATGGAGCGCAACGGGGTGAAGTTCCATTGGAAGGAAAAGGTGCTCGAATGCCCGGCGCAGGCTTCGGACTGCACCACCCTGCGCCTGACTTCCGGCGCCAAGCTGACGGTTGACGCCGTGCTGGTCGCCGCCGGGCGGCGCAGCAACACCGACAGTCTCAACCTGCCTGCCGCGGGCGTGTCCGTCGGCGAGCGCGGCCTGATACCGGTGGACGAGCGCTTCCGCACAAACGTGCCGCACATCTACGCGGCGGGGGATGTGATCGGGTTCCCGGCGCTGGCCTCGACCAGCATGGAGCAGGCCCGCCGGGCGGTGCGCAACGCGCTGGGGTTGGAGGCGCGCGCCGGCATTTCGCATCTGCTGCCGAACGGGATTTACACCATCCCGGAGGTCAGCATGGTCGGCGCGACCGAGGAGTCGCTCAAGAAGCAGGGCGTGGATTACGTAGTGGGCCGGGCGAATTACCAGAACAACGCCCGCGGCCGGATTATCGGTGAACTGGATGGCTTTCTCAAACTGCTGTTCCGCCGTTCGGACATGAAGCTGCTCGGGGTGCACATCATCGGCGAGCAGGCGACGGAAATCGTCCACATCGGCCTGATGGCGCTGCTCAAGGATTGCACCGCCGAGGTGTTCGAGGAGGCCTGCTTCAACGCCCCGACCCTGGGCGCCCTCTACAAGTCCGCCACCATTGACGCCAGGCTCACCGCCAGCGGCGCCAAGGCATCCCTCACCGTGCTGGCCGAGGCTTGAAAGTCCCAGCCGATTTTCAGGCCGTCACTGAGTCGGGTCTCAACCCGCGCCAGGAGTGTCAATAGTGACACCGGCACGACACCGGCAAAAGCGTGCGCTATAGGCCAAGCCAGGTGCGAAGGGCGCGTTCCAGTGCAGCCACGTCTGTGGTGTGCAGAACGCCCAATTGCCGGCGAATCAAATCCTTGGAGATAGTAGCGACCGCGCGTTTGAAGAAGGGTGCAACAACCCCGCTTCACGCCAGAATGCCAAGCCGGATTCGCCGGGCCGCAAGGTGCCTCGCTCCGAACTCACCGCCACGACAATGAGGTCATCGGACCCATACGGCGGATGGGCGACCACGGCTGGCCTGACTTTGGCGGCGGATTGATCCGAGAACGGAAAGGGCAGCAGCACCACCGCGCCACGACTATAGTTTGTCGTAGGCGGCATCGCGAGCGTTATCCCACACTTTGGCGAAGGCTGGCTCTGAAAGACGCATGCACCACCGGCTCAGGTCATCCTCGGAGAACGTCTCTCCCTCTTCGGCGACGATCACCTTGAGCTTCGTGTGGGCCGTCAACTTCACCGGCTCCTCCAGCACGATCTGCTTCCCGTCAAAATGCGCCGCAACCGTCTTCATGCCGCTAAGATTACCCCTTTTTCCGCACGCACTCAAGCACAGTCTGCTGAGGTTTCCGGGTTTGGAATGCCGGCTCGCAGTGTATCAAGAACTCGGTAACAGTTCACCCTGTATCGGTGGACAGAATCTGTCGCCTGCACCGGTTCCTCGCTGTTTGCAGTGGGTTATGCCTATTCTGAAAGGCGCCGGAAATACTCCCCTCTGCTCCCGTTGCGGTTGCGGCAAACGGGTCTCAACGTGCGCCAAGAGCGTCAGAATAATGAGGACTGGGCGACACCGGCACGGTGGTTTGGGCAAGGCGGAAAGGGAACTGCTGAGCCGGGCCAAATTCGTCTTCTTCCGCGACTCGGTTTCACTGGCCAAGGCAAAGACGGACGGCGTGCAGTGCCCAGTGATGGAGTTCGCCCCGGACGGCGCGTTCGCCTGTGACCTGCGGAATGACGAAGCCGCCGAAGCTTTCCTCCGGGCGCACCACCTGGTGGAGGGCAAGTTTCTCTGTTGCATTCCCCGGCTGCGCTACACTCCGTATTGGCTAATTCGCGGCAAAGCAATGACCGCCGAGGACGAGCGCCGACATGCGCGCAACGAGGCGATGAAGGAACATGATCACGCCCCCCTCCGCGAGGCCATCAGTGCCGTCGTGCGTCAGGCCGGTCTGAAGGTCCTCCTGTGCCCGGAAGACAAAAGCCAGATGGCCATCGGCAAGGAGATGCTCCTGGACAAACTGCCGCCCGAGGTGCGCCAGGGCGTGGTGTGGCGCGAAGGCTACTGGCTGCCCGACGAGGCGCTCAGCACCTATGTCCGCTCGGCGGGATTATTTGGCAACGAGATGCATTCGCCCATCCTGTGCGTCGGCAATGGCGTGCCCGCCATCGTCCGCCGGTTCGCCGAGCAAACGAGCAAGGGTTATATGTGGCGCGACATCGGCCTGGCCGACTGGCTCTTTGACCTGGACCGCGCGGAAGATATTTAAGCGCCTTGTCCCAGCCGTGCTGGCGATGGCGCAAGACTCGGTCGCGGCGCACGCCAAAACCGCCACTGCGCGCGAATTCGTCGGGCAACGTCAGCGCGAGACGATGGCCCGCGTGCGCCTGAGCCTGGTCGGCTGACGAAGACCATCAACAGGCGGTCCTTGAGCGCCCTCGCTGCAGGCTTGCCAGGGACACCTGCGTTACGAAAGGAACCGTGACTTCTCGCCCTTCCGCTGTCCTCCCCTCGTCGCTTACACTTGCGCGTGCTTACCGTGTGCTTAGGGCTGGCCGCCCTGGTGCCGAGTTGGATGCAGCCCCGGCCTCTCAGCAAAACCAGCGGAACCTCCTGTCCGGCGGGCACTCATCTGCCATGCTTCCTTCCCCGCCGACGCAGCTTGTGAATTAAGCCAGCGACAGAATCATGGCTCGTAACCGGTCATGCTCCTGAACCGGGAGCTGGGAATCGAGCGGAACTTGCCTTCAGCTTCCCGCACGATAAACAGCGCGGCGGCATTGGTCCAGGATTCGATGAAGCGGAGCCCCGCCTCCTGGCCAAGCACAAACAGCGTGGTGGACAGGGCGTCCGCCGTCATGCTGTTCGGGGCCACAACGGAGACGCCGCCGATGTTGTGCTGCACCGGCCAGCCGGTCTTCGGATCAATGATATGGCACAGACGCCGCCCCTGCGCATCAGTGAAGTATCTCTGGTAATCGCCGGAAGTGGAGATCGCCCGGTTGGAAAGCGACGCAATGGCCGCCATCGGATCGTTTTCCCTCCAGTGTGCGAGGGGCGCCGAGATGCCCACCTGCCAATTCGCTCCCCGCGGGTTGTGGCCGAGCACCATGACTTCCCCGGCGATGGCAACGTAGATGTTGGTCAGCCCGTGCCGGCACAACACCCTCGCCATCTCGTCCACGCCGAAGCCTTTCGCCACGGCACTGAGGTTGATGGTTAGCTCAGGGATGTCCTTAACGAGTTCGTCGCTGGCGGTCACCGAGAGATGCTGGCAACCCGTGTTTCTCATCGCAGCCCGCAGTTCAGCCGCTGGCGGCACGGCTTGAAGTTCGGCCTTTTCGCCGAACCCCCAGAGGTTGATGACTGGAGCGAGAGTGGGGTCGAACGCGCCCTGAGAACGATGATATAACTCCAACGAGAATCGCACGACGCGGGCAAACTCCGGCGAGACCTTGAAAGGCGTTCCGGCTGCCGCACGATTGAACCGCGAGAGTTCGCTGTCGGGTTGGTAGTGAGACATTTGGCGGTTCACCTCCTTGAGGCGGTCCTCGACCTCAGCTTTGAGTGTGTCGGTCTGGGTCTGCGTGAGGTTCGTGCCAACGATTTGAACCGTGTAGGGGCTACCCATCGTCCTGCCTTGCCAGCGAATGACCGGCAGATCCGCGCTCTGACCGGAACTGCCGCACGCGGCTAGAACCGCACTGGCGGCGCAGAGCGCGAACAAGGCGTTGCGACTCATTGCTACGGCACGCGCAGGCGGTAAAATCTTCGCGCCGCGCTCAGATCCAACACATTGGTATAACTAAACCGGCCATCGCTGCCGATGGTGCTCGTCGCAATGGGTGTCCACTGGGCCGCCTGGGCATTCGCGTTGGTCGAAACCACCACCGCGTAGGTTCCGTTTGCCGGGCCGCTGCCGCTCATTACCAGCAGGGTCCCGTCCACCTGGACCGAGGTGAAGCTCGCCGGCACCACGCTGATAACAATGCCAAAAGGCTGTGTAGCATTCGGCAGCGTGCCGTTGGTCGCGGTGATCGTGCCATTAAAGGTACCGCTGACCGTCGGGGTGCCGGAGACGAATCCGGTGGAATTGATCGTGAGTCCCGTTGGCAGACCCGTGGCCGCAAACCCAGGCAGAGGCGTCCCGGTGGCGGTGCAAGTATAGTTGTACGGCACTCCGACGGTGCCGTTGGCCGTAGGTGGTGCGCTGGTGATCGTCGGAGCTACTGGAGGTGGCGTGCTGGGCACCCAAGCCGCCTGCATGCTGGTGAAGTTGGGGGCCAGGTTAGCGTAGTTGTTGGTCGCGCCGGCTGGCCCTTTGGCCCAAAGCAAGCCGTTGGTGGTGTATGGCCCCGCGCCACTGTTCTCCGCGTATTGCACCCAGAACTTGTAGGTCCCGTCCGGCACCAGGATGTTGTTCAAATCGCGGCAGTTCCAGGTTAGGATGACCGGGCTGTTGGTGCCGGAGTAGCTGGTGGCCGTGGCGCTGGTGTAGCCATCCACTACCTGTACTGCCAGTCGTACCCCCGCGGGCGGCGTTCCACTGCGGACAGTGAGTGGTCCACTGTGAGCTGGTGAAGCTGTAACTCGTCCCCTGTTTCCAGAGGGTCTTGATGAAAGCACCCGCTCCGGTTGTGACCCACACGACGGTCCAATGGTTGGCCCCGGAGCCGTTGTAATCATTGAGCGTTACTGACATTCTGGCCGAGCCATCCGTTTGGGCGAAGGAAGCCGTGTTCGCTAGTCCCAGGGCAAGCACCGCGGCGCAGAGAGGTTTAACCAGGCTGTTTCGGTTGGTGTTCATAGCAATGTCGTTTCGATGTCCTGCAAAACACTTTCACTTCGGTCGGGGCGATCGACTGTTCCAGTCTCCGCCGATATGGCTCCGGGAGCCAGGTTTCTGGCGCAGCTTTGACAAGCCGCGCACTACGCATCCAGAGCTTTATAGTGCAGACGCCGACCATTACTCAAGCCAATAATACTATTAGTTTAGCGAACTATGATAAACGTGGGGAATAAACGGGGCTGAGGCTCCACACCAAAGACCTGGCAGGAGGCTCAGCGCGGTCCTGCGGTGCGCATCGTGCCACGGGCTGTCGCGGGGTCAGACCGTCTTCTCCTGCAAGTCGTTACTATTGCCAGCAATCCCGGCGATCTGGTGCTCGACTCGTTTCTTGGCTCCGGCACCACAGCGGCGGTGGCGCACAAGATGGGACGGCGCTGGATCGGGATTGAGTTGGGCGACCATGCGGTGACGCATTGCGTGCCGCGGTTGAAGAAGGTTGTGGACGGCGAGCAGGGAGGCATTTCGGAGGCGGTCGGGTGGAGGGGCGGCGGCGGGTTCCGGTTTTGCCGGCTCGGCCCGCCGATCTTCGACGAGAACGATCACATCAGCGCGGGCATCCAGTTCCCAGTATTAGCGGCACATGTCTGGTTTTCGGAGACGCACACGCCTTTGACGAAGGCCGGCAAATCGGCGCTGTTGGGCGTCCACAATGACACCGCATACTACCTGCTCTACAACGGCATTCTGGGCGACAAGCGGCCCGCTGGCGGCAATGTGCTGACAGGCAAGGTCCTGGCGGGCCTGGCCCGGCATGACGGGCCGAAGGTGATTTACGGCGAGTGCACCAGCCTGGGCGAGGACCGGCTCCGCCGCGAAGGGGTGGTCTTCAAGCAGATTCCGTACGACGTGAAACGGCGATGAGGCGGCCAGAGAGTATGTTCCCACAATTCTCGTTATGCACCAGACCGGGGCGCCGGGTGAGGGCACCCGACCTACAAGACGCTGCGTTGCGGTGGTATAGGCCGGGTGCCCTCACCCGGCGGCTTGCTGTTGCCCACATCTCGCGTCGGCAAGAAGTGAATCCCAAAGGGATTCCATCACTTAGCCCAGGGTTGCGAGCCGCGAGCTACCCTGGGTGTGATCGAAGCAAGGAATCCCCAACCCTGAAGGGGTTGCAGCGTCTGAGCGGAGTTGCAGCGGCACGCCAAGAATCTACGCCGTGCCGCAACCCACCATTTGTGCCATTTGGCATCTGGCCATTTGTGCATGATGGAACCATTAGTATCGTTTAATTTCTTGGCTTGGATCCGCTTCGCTGGGCTGCACCGCGGAGGCGAGCGTAGCGAGCCGGAGTGGTGCAGCCCAGCGAAGCGGATCCGTGCCGCACCTTGCCGCTCCATCGGTCCATTTCTAACCTTCTAAGCTCATGATCAATAACACCGCCCTGCAGCTCTGGGAACGGCTCGCCGCCAAACAGCTCGATCAAATGTTTAAGCAACGCATCACCGACGGCCTTAACTGTTCTCCCTTTGAAGCCGAAGCCATCCTCCAAAACGTCCACGACACCTACGCCGCTTTCTTCCAGTGCGCTCCGGGTTTACAGCCCGGCCAACTTTCTCTCCAGGTAGTCTCGATCGAGGCGCCGCCAGGCCCGCGCCTGACCCGCTGCCCTCAGATCCTGGTCACCCTTACCTGGGAAGACCCAGCCACTGATCTGGTCGCCCGCACAAAGGGCGGCGTCGCCGCCTTGCGCCGCCATCGCCTCGTGCGCGTCTGCCACGAAGCCTTCCAGCAGGGCGGGCTCCTCACCCTGGAGGACCTCGCCTATCGCCTCTTTAATTGCGGCCAACGCACGCTCTGCCGCGATCTGCATGCCTTGCGCCAAGCCGACATCTCCCCGCCCCTGCGCTCCACCATCCAAGACATCGGACGCACTCTCTCCCATCGCCGGCGCGTCATCGAATTATGGCTCGACGGACAGGAATACTCCCAAATCGCCAAAACCGCCTTCCATTGCATCTCCTCGGTGCGCAATTACGTGGAAAAGTTCAAACGCGTCGCCCTGCTCCAAGCCGAGGGCTTCGACCTCCAATCCGTCGCCTTCCTGGCCCGCCTTTCCCAGCCGTTGGCCCAACAATATCTCACCCTCCTCAAGGACAAAAAGGCCATCCAACACCGAAAAGCCGAACTGCATTCGCCCATTAAAAAAAACCTGCCGCCCCTATCCCAGGACCTGCCGTGATCGCTCCCTCTTATAACCAAAAACACTACCGGCCCGCGCTCAAACGCTTCCTGCACCCCATCCTCAGCGCCCTGTTCCAGCGCGAGTTGACCCGCTTGGGCCCCATGCTCGCCGGGCGCCTGGCCGCCGAAGTCATCGGCCTCTTCGAAGCCTTCTGCCCCGCCGCCGAGCACCTCCAACCAGGCCAACTCCTCTGGACCGTCCCCGACAGCAATACCAGTCCCCGCTCGCGCCATCGCCCCCTCGTTCCAGTAATCCTCACCCTCGCTAGCCCCGAAGATGCCCAGCGCTTGGCGCAGGGCACCACCCTGCCCGATAACTTCCAGCAAGTCCTGGCCCGGTTGTTCCGGGAAGCTCATGCCCAAGGCGGATTGCTCTCCGTGCGCGACGCCGCCTTATTCTTGCACCGGAACCAAGGGCACATCTCCCGCTTCCGCCAACGCTATGAAACCCAGCACGATTGCATCCTGCCTCATCCCGGCAGCCTCCAGGACGTCGGCTCCACCGTCTCCCACAAGACCCAAGCCGTGCGCAAAGCTATCTTCGAACGTAAGGACCCCGCCGCCGTCGCCCGTGAAATCAATCACTCCCAATCCTCGGTTGACCGCTACTTGCGCGATTACCACCGGGTTAAAACCCTCCACGCAATTAACCCCGATCCGGTGTTCATTCACCAATGCACTAACATCGCCAAACAGGTCGTCCGTCAATACATCAAACTTATAGAAGAGGAGAAACAACGAGATGAAAAGAAATCAGACAAACAGGATTGACGTTGCCAAATGGCACTATCGTTGGGGTTGACCATTGCGGCTGCGTTTCCCCAGGGTAGCTCGCTGCTCGCAACCCTGGGCTGAAGAATACAATCCCTTTGGGATTGAAAAATGGCAGGCGGATTTGTGGGTATTGGCAAACCCGGCGCTGCTTGACCGGGCCGCGAGGACAACTGCCGAGCATGTTTGAGCCAAAACCATTTCAGAAGGAGACCATCAAGAAGCTGGCGGACTTTCTTGAGGCGGCGCGGTTTGGCGGGGCGAGGGCGGCGTTTGAGAACGCCCCCAAGGAAGTGCCGAACGAATGGCGGAAGCCGTACGTGCCGCTGGACAAGCTGGCCGAGACGCCTTACGTCTGCCTGCGGTTGCCAACGGGCGGCGGCAAGACGTTCCTGGCCGCCCAGGCCGTGAAGGTCGGGGCGAAGTTCCTGGAGCGGGAGAACAACCCGCTGGTCTTGTGGCTCATGCCGACGGATGCCATCCGGCAGCAGACGTTGGAGACGCTGAACAATCCGAAGCACCCGAACCGGGAACAGCTCAACACTGATTTCGATGGCAAGCTGCGGATTGTGGACATCAGCGATTTCAGCTTGCTGACGCCGCAGGACTTGCGCGACAAGGCGTGCATTGTGGTGGGAACCTTTGCCGCGCTGCGCGTTGAAAAGACAGAAGGTCGGAAGGTGTACGACCACCGGGAGGACCTGGAGCCGCACTTTGCCAGCATCCCGCCCCACACGCCGGGACTGGAGTGCCAGACAGATGGTCCGGACAAGGGCCGGATCAAGTTCTCGTTCGCCAACATCCTGGCCCTGGTCAGGCCGCTGGTGATCGTGGACGAGGCGCACAACGCGACCTCGAGTCTCAGCTACGAGGTGCTGCAACGAATCAACGCGGGCTGTGTTGTCGAGTTCACGGCGACGCCGGCGGAGGACAGCAACGTCCTGCACCATGTCTCAGCGTCGGTGTTGAAGAGCGAGGAGATGATCAAGCTGCCAATCATGCTGACCGAACACCCGACGTGGCAGGAGGCGCTGACCGACAGCATCCTGACGCGGCAGAAGCTGGCGGAGCCGGCCCGGCAGGAGCCGGATTTCTTGCGTCCCATCGTGCTGATCCAGGCGGAGAGCAAGGACCGGGAAGTCACGGTCAAAGTGGTGGAAGATTACCTGGTCGAGCAGGGGAAGATTGAGCGCGAGCGGATTGCGGTGGCCACCGGCAGCCAGCGGGAGTTGGACGGCATCAACCTGCTCGACCCGGCGTGCAAGGTGGAATTCGTTATCACGGTGCAGGCGTTGAAGGAAGGCTGGGATTGCTCGTTTGCCTACGGGTTCAGCTTCCCCAAACACTATTACGGCGAGGGCTTTGTGGGGGAGTTTGATAGCAGGGAGGAGGAGGAGTGCGCGAGGGCGATCGAGATGCATCCGCAGGTGAAGCGATGGGTGCGCAATGTGGTCGGGATGTTCGGCCTGCCAACTGCCACCGGCACGTTCTACCCCGATTTCTTCGCCGAGCTTAACGATGGGCGCGTTTTGCTCGTCGAGTATAAGGGCGAGCGTCTGATTGAGCACGAGCAGCAAAAGAAGAACATCGGGGAACGGTGGAACATCCAACATCGAACATCCAACCTCCAACATCCAAGCCTGGACACCCTGACCCGGTTGCGAAGCGGCAGGGAAACGACTTGGATAAGCGTGCCTGATCAAAAACGGGGTCCGGAAGAGGGTCTATGGTACCAGGGTAGGTCCAGGGTTTGTCCAGGGTGCCCCCAGACCACCGCGAGGGAGGCGGGAGAGGCGAGTTGGATTCCGATGGCTTATGTTGAGCACCGAACCTTGAACCTTGAACCTCCCGTCCTTCGTAGCCCGTCCTCCGTAGCACTATTGCGGAGGGTGGACACCACTGCGGAGGGTGGACAGTACTGCGGAGGGTGGACGAACTTCGAACCTTGAAAAAGCGGGCAAAGCCGCCAAAAGCCGCACTTTGGCAAAACCTGAGATACTGAAGGGCTGAAAGCTGAAATCGCGGAAAGTCAACGCAAGCCACCTTGGGGCCACCCTGGGGCTACCCCGAGGCTATCTGGTGGCTAACCGGTAGGCACCCCGAGGCCACCCCGAGGCTCCACTGAGGCTACCCCGAGGCTCCGCGGTGACTGAGTAGGCTGGCACCGCGCTCCGTCGGGGGCGGCCGGGGTGTGAGATTCCGGTTTCAGCGGTTTATCTGTTCCCGAGAACCGCTGAATGAAGGGGTTAAGAGCCGCACCTGCATCTCCAACCTCGCTGAAGCGGAGTCCACACGAGAGCGCGTCCGCGTGCGCACAGAGAATGGGATGCAAATGGCGGATGGCCAGTAGCCAATGGCAATGGCGGGAAGCTGGGGCGCGCCTTGGTTTGGATCGGACGCGACCCGGGCCTCGACGGGCTCAGGGATTCAAGCGGTGTGGTAATGGCGTAAGGGCGGAGTCGGCAGGCTTGACGCTGGGCGGTTAATCCCGCAGGGTATGGCTTGCTGAACTGATCGGTTGGGCGCTACAGCGGGTTGCGGGCAGGTGCGGTTGCCGCAGACTCCTGGTGAGTGGCCCGTCAGCAGGCATACAAATACTGAATATGGGTTCATTAAAGAAACGGCGAAAATCGAAGATTAACAAGCATAAGCGGCGTAAGAAGCTGCGGGCGAATCGTCACAAGAAGCGCACTTGGCAGAAGTAGGCTGCGGGCCTTTTGGCGTGCCGGCAGGTTGATTGAGCGCCACCCGTTCCCCCAGCGGGGCGGGTGGCGTGTTATTGCATGCGGCGGTGTTACTGGATAATGGGGGTGGTGGCGGCCACGAGCTGTTTGCTGGTGGCCGGGTGCGGCTCTGTGTCGTCGCGCAAGGGAGCGTCGCCCGGGACGCACGCGACCGTTTCCGCCAGGCAGGAACGGGCGGCCGAACAGTCGGCGGAACGGCTGGCCAAGGCGCACGGGCACTATGCCGCCGCCATCGTGGATGAGATGGACGGCGAGTCGAAGGCCGCGATGGAGGAGTATTACCAGGCGGCGATGCTGGATCCGGAGGATGAAGGGCTTGTGCTCGAGGTGTCGCGGCGGCTGCTTCAGAGCAAGGAGCCGGAGAAGGCGCTGGAGGTCACGCAGCGCGCCGCGAACCGGCCGGACGCCCCGGGAGACATCTATGCGCGGCTGGGCTTGATTTATGACCAGCTTGGGAAGCCGGACCAGGCGGCGGCGGCCAACCGCACGGCGATCAAACGCGCGCCGGAATCGTTCAACGGCTACCAGAATCTCTTCCTGGTTTACATGCGGCACAAGCGGGCGCCGGAGGCGCTCAAGGTGCTGGGCGAGGCGGCCCGGCAGCCGAAGGTGGACGCCGGATTCCTGATTGACGTGGCGGAGCTTTACGCGGGTTACGGCGTGCAGGTGCCGGCGCAAAAGAAGGCCGCCGACGCCAAGGCCATCAGCCTGTTGAATCGCGCGGAGCAACTGGGTCCGATGACGCCGCTGGGGCGCCTCAAGCTGGCCGATGGATTCAACCTGCTGGGGGAGTCGAAGCGGGCGGCCGAGCTTTACTTGCAGGTGCTCAAAGACCCGCCGGATTTACCGCTCATCCAGGAACGGGTGCGGGCGAACCTGGCGGACATTTATCTTCGCGGCAGCGATCACAAGGGAGCGATCGAACAGCTCCAGGCCATTCTGCGCGACGACCCGACCAACCCGCAGGCTTACTATTACCTGGGCCGCCTGGCGCTCGAGGCCAACAAGCCCGCCGAGGCGGCGGAGAATTTCAGCAAGACGGTCATGTTGAGCCCGGATTTCGAGTCCGGCTATTTGTTCCTGGCGATGGCGCAACTGAACTTGAAGCAGAACAGCGAGGCGCTGGCGACGCTGGACAAGGCGCGGCGGAAGTTTCCCGCAGAGCTTTGCTCTGGAGTTCTATACCGGGCTGGGCTACAGCCGGCAAAAGGCTTACGCCGAGGCCCTGCGGCATTTCACCACCGCCGAGATCATTGCCAAAGCCACTGATCCCAGGCAGCTCGATGAGGGGTTTTACTTCCAGGTGGGCGCCACGTGCGAGCGCAAAGGGGATTACGACCAAGCCGAGGCTTATTTCCAGAAGTGCCTGCAGCTGCTCGCCCAATTTCGCCGAGGCGCAGAATTACCTCGGCTACATGTGGGCCGAGCACGGCATAAAGCTTGACCAGGCCCGCGACCTGATCACCAAGGCCCTCAAGGCCGAACCGAACCAATACCGCCTACCTCGACAGCATGGCGTGGGTGCTCTTGAAGCTTAAGCAGCCCCAGGAGGCGCTGCCCTACGCGCTCAAGGCCGCCAAGCTCTCGGAGGAACCCGACGCGACGGTGTATGATCACCTCGGGGATATTTACGCGGCGCTGAAGGAGACCGAACAAGGCGCGCGAGGCCTGGCGCAAATCGCTTGCGCTGGAGCCCAACGAGGAAGTGCGCAAGAAGCTCGGGCCCGGCGGCGCCGGGTGAACCGTAATGTGCTGCCTCAGAATTCCGCATACCTGTGCCAAAGCGGCAGAGGACAGCCGCACTCCAAGACGCTTCGCGACCTCGAGCGCTGGGGACGGCGCGTCAGCGTCTTGGAGTGCGGCTGTCCTCTGCCGCTTTCCAGCCTCCGCGAACTGTATTGGTAATCCTGAGACAGCACCTTAGCGAGTGCCCTGGCCCCCGGAGCGCATCATGACGTATCAGTTTCGCAAGCACTACACCCTGGAGGAAGCCCGCCGCTTGCTGCCCCAAATCCGGCAATGGCTGAAGCGCCTGACCGAAATACGCGCCGAGCTGGAGAAGCTCGAGGGACGCTTGAGCGGGTTGATGTCGCCGGGCAGCGATTTGGGGGGAGAAATGGTGAACCGCTGGGTCAGAACGCTCGCCGACCTCGAAGGAGCGCTGCTCAGATTCCAGCGGCGCGAGATCCAGCTCAAGGACCTGGACCGCGGGCTGGTGGATTTCCCGGCGATCATTGGCGGGCGGGAAGTGTTCCTGTGCTGGGAACAGGACGAGGAGGACATTGAGTTCTGGCACGACCTCGATGCCGGCTACGCTGGCAGGGAACGGCTGTAGGGCGAGTTTTTTTGAACATCCGCGCGGCAAACCAATCCAAAACTCCCGAATAGGCCACGTGGGTAGTTTCCGCGCGCGGCCAGGCCGCCAGGCCGATCTGGTTAAGAAACCAGTTTACAATTGAGCTTGAACTGGTTATTCCGAGCGTTCATTTCGCTAAGAAATGGAGCGCGCAAATTATGATTAAGGTTCAAAATCTGGCCAAAGTATTCGGGACCAAACGGGCGGTGGATGACGTGTCGTTTTCGGTGGACCGCGGCGAAGTGCTGGGGTTCCTGGGCCCCAACGGCGCCGGCAAATCCACCACCATGCGCATGATCACCGGCTTCCTGCCTCCTTCGGCGGGCACGGTGAGCGTCGGCGGCTTCGACATCGTGCAGCACCCCATCGAGGCGCGCCGGCTGATCGGCTACCTGCCAGAAAACGCGCCCGGCGTACACGGACATGACGGTTTACGGCTTTCTCCATTTCGCCGCCGAAATCCGCGGCCTGCGCGGCGACGCGAAGAAGCAGGCCGTCAACCGGGTCGTGGAGATGTGCTTCCTCGAATCGGTGCTGCACCAGAGCGTCGAGACGCTCTCCAAGGGGTATCGCCACCGCACCTGTTTCGCCCAGTCCATCATTCATGATCCCGATGTGCTGGTGCTGGACGAGCCGACCGACGGGCTGGACCCGAACCAGAAGCACGAGGTGCGGCAGTTGATCCGGCGGATGGGCGAGAAGAAGGCGATTATCTTCTCGACCCACATCCTGGAGGAGGTGGACGCGGTTTGCTCGCGGGCCATCATCATTGACCGCGGCAAGATCGTCGCCAACGGCACGCCGCAGGAGCTGCGGCAGAAGTCGGAATGGGCCGGCGCGGTGACGCTGCGCGTCAAAGGCGTGGCCTCCAGCGCCATCACCGCGCAAGCTGTATCAGGTGCCGCTGGTCAAGCGAGTCACGGTCGTGGATGAGAAGGACGGCCACGTGACCGTGCGGGCGTTCCCGAAGGCCGGCGCGAATGGCACGCTGGCCCCGGCGATCGGCGAGGCGGCGCACGAGTGGCAGATCGAACAATTGCACGCCGAGGAAGGCCGGCTGGATGAAGTCTTCCGAAGCATTACTATGCCCGACACAGCAAAGGAGGCGGCTTAATGAACGCCTGGCGCAATGTCTGGACCATCACGAAGCGCGAATTGGGCGCTTATTTCACCTCGCCGCTGGCTTACGTCTTCATCGTCATCTTCCTGCTGCTTTGCGGGTTCTTCACGTTCTTCGTGGGCGGCTTCTTCGAGCGGGGGCGAGGCCTCGCTGGCGCAGCCGTTCTTCGACTGGCACCCGTGGTTCTACCTGTTCCTGGTGCCGGCGGTGGGGATGCGGCTTGTGGGCGGAAGAGCGGCGCGTGGGCACGATCGAGCTGCTGCTGACGATGCCGATCACCGCGTGGCAGGCCATCGTCGGCAAGTTCCTGGCCTCCTGGCTGTTTCTGGCGCTGGCGCTGGTGCTCACCTTCCCGGTGGTCATCACCGTGAACTACCTGGGCCACCCGGACAACGGGGTGATCCTCACCGGCTACGTCGGCAGTTGGCTGATGGCCGGCGCCTACCTGGCCATCAGTTGCATTACCTCCGCGCTGACGCGCAGCCAGGTGGTCAGCTTCATTATTTCGCTGGTGGTGTGCCTGTTCCTGATCCTGGCGGGCTTCCCGCCGGTCATCAATGTGCTCGAACAGTTCGCCGCGCCGCGGCTGGCGGATCTCGTCACCTCCTTCAGCGTGATGACCCATTTCGAGGGCTTCCAGCAAGGGGTGCTCGATTCCCGCGACGTGCTCTTCTTCCTGTCGGTCATCGGGTTCTCGCTCTTTACAACCAGTGTGATCCTGCGCACCCATCGCGCGGGCTAAATCCAAGGAGGCTATTGATGCAAAAGAAATCGCTTGAAACAATTCTCTACTCGACGCTCGGCGTCGTGGTGATGCTGGGCATCCTGATCCTGCTGAACTTCATCGCCGGCACCGTGCGCGACGCGCATGGATTTGACGGAAGACAAGGCCTACACGCTTTCCGCCGGCACCCAGGCGATCCTGAAGAAGCTCGATACGCCGGTGACGATCCGCTTCTACTGCACCCAGACCGAGAGCGCGACGCCCGAAACGGTGTACCTGAAGAGCTACGCGCGCAAGGTCGAGGACCTGCTCTTCGAATACAAGCAGGTCGCCGGCAGCAAGCTCAAGATCGAGAAATACGACCCGCAGCCCGACTCGGACGCCGAGGATTCGGCGCGGCTGGACGGCATCGAGCCGCAAGCAGCTGCCGGGCACGGACGGCTTCTATCTCGGCCTGGCGGTCAAGTGCGCGGACCAGGTCCAGTCCATTCCGTTCCTGGCGCCCGAACCGCGAGCGCCTGCTCGAATACGACCTGGACCGGGCCATTCTCCGCGCGGAGAATCGCCGGAGAAGCCGATCGATCGGTCTCATGAGCCCGTTGCCGGTGTTCGGCACGCCCTCGAATCCGATGATGCAGCGGATGGGCCAGCAAGGCAGCCAGCCCTGGACCATGGTCAACGAGTTGAAGGCCGATTACAACGTCAAGCGCGTCGGCATGGACGCGGACAAGATTGATGATGACATCAAGCTGCTGCTGGTGATCGCGCCGAAGGACATTTCCGACAAGGCGCAGTATGCGATTGATCAATTCATCATGCGGGGCGGCAAGCTGATGGCTTTCCTCGACGCCCAGTGCCTGGCCGACAACCGCCAGCAAAACCAGATGATGGCCAACATGGGCGGCGGCGGTTCCTCGCTCGACAAGCTGCTCAAGGCCTGGGGCATCCAGTTCGATACCGTCCAAGGTCGTGGCCGACCTCAAGTACAAGATGCAGTTGCGCGGGCGCAACGGCGAGCCGCAGGACGCCCCGGCCTGGCTGGCACTGACCTCCGATGGCATCAACAAGGACGATGTGGCCACCAGCCAGATTGACAACATCTGGCTGCCTTTGTGCGGCGCGTTCACCGGCACGCCGGTGGCGCGGGCTGAAGGAAACCGTGCTGCTCCACAGCTCGAAGGACTCGCAGTTGGTGGACGCCATGCTGGCCAACCTTTCCGGCGACAGCATCATGAAGGACTTCAAGCCGTCGGGCGTGAATTACAACCTCGCCATCCGCCTGACGCGGCAAGTTCAAGACCGCCTTCCCCGACGGCGCGCCACAGGACAAGAAGGACGAGAAGGCCGACAGCCGACAAAGAAGCCGACGAGAAGAACGGCCGCCAATACGCTCAAGGAAACCAAGGGCGACAACACGGTAGTGCTGTTCGGCGACGCCGACATGCTCTACGACCCGTTCACCATCCGGCGGATTGACAGCCCGTTTGGCGCGATGCAGATGGCCATGAACGCCAATCTTAACCTGGCGCAGAACCTCGTCGAACAAATGACCGGCGACAACAACCTCATCGCCGTGCGCAGCCGGGCCACCTTGAACCGTCCCTTCACGCGCGTGAAGGAGATGGAGGCGGCGGCCAACGAGAAGTTCCAGAGCGAGATCAAGCGCCTGGAGGACAGCGCCGCCGAGGCGCAGCAGCAAGATCAACGAGCTGCAGGCGCAGAAGAAGGACAAGGACCAGCGCTTCATCCTGTCGCCGGAACAGCGCGCAGAATTGGACAAGCTGCGCAAGGAAGAAGCGGATACCCGCAAGCGCCTGAAGCAGGTGCAGAAGGATTTACGGAAAGAGGTCGTCTCGCTGCAGACGCGCATCAAATGGATCAACATTCTGGCCGTGCCGCTGGCGGTGACGGCTACGGGCATAGTCATCGCGATTGTTAACCGCAGGAAGACTTCGGCAAAATGAATCGGAAACAGCTTCTCATTCTAGTCGTATTGGTGGTGGTGCTGGGCATCGCCGGTTGGTGTCATCCACCAGCGCAACCAGAGCTCGTGGCAGGGCAGTGCCCCGGCCAGGGCGCCGCACACAAGACTCCTGGGCAACCTGCCCGTTAATGACGTCGCCGCCATCGTGATCAAGGGCGGCACCAACGAACTCGACCTGGTCAGGAAGGACAACCTGTGGCGCGTCAAGCAACGCAATGACTACCCGGCGAACTTCTCCGAAATCAGCGGCTTCCTGCTCAAGGCGGCTGACCTCAAGGCCGCCCAGACCGAAGAAGTCGGGCCCTCCCATGTTGGGCCGCTACAAGCTGCTGCCGCCGGGGCCTGGCGACCAATACCGCCGTTCTGGTGGAACTGCGCGACCAGAAGGGCAAGGTCGATCAAGTCGCTGCTGCTCGGCAAGACGCACATGCGCAAAGCCGATGACAGCTCTTCACCAATGGGTGATATGGGCGACAGCGAGGGCTGGCCCGATGGCCGCTATGTCATGGTCGGCACCGGAGCAAAACCGTGGCCGTGATTTCCGACCCCCTCAGCAGCATCGAAGCCAAGCCCGAGGCGTGGCTGAACAAGGACTTCTTCAAGGTGGAGAAGATCCGCTCGATTGCGGTCAACTATCCCGGAGGCCACCAACTCGTGGAAGGTGACGCGCGACACCGAGACCGGCAGCGATTGGAAGCTGGCCGACGCCAAGCCGGACGAGAAGCTCGACTCTTCCAAGACCTCCAGCTTCTCCTACGCCCTCAGTTCGCCCAGCTTCAACGATGTCCTGCCCGCCGACGCCAAGCCGGAGCCAGCCGGCCTGGACAAGCCGACGGTGGTGACGCTCGATACGTTTGACAACTTCACCTACACCATCAAGGTCGGGCAGAAGACGAACGACAACCTGCCGATCATCGTGGCCGTCACGGCGCAAATCCCGCAGGAGCGCACCGCCGGCAAGGACGAAAAGCCCGCGGACAAGGCCAAGCTGGACAAGGAATTCAAGGACAAGCAGAAGAAGCTCGAGGACAAGCTGACCCAGGAACAGAGCTACGGAAATGGGTGTACCTCGTTTCCAACTGGACACTCGATTCGCTGCTCAAAGACCGCAAGCCATCTCCTGGTCGAGAAGAAAGACGAGCCGAAGAAGGAACAGGCGAGCGTTTCAACTCCCGCCACCAAGACGACCAGCGCCAAGAAGTGACCCGCGCCGCGGCGCCAATTGGAAGGCTGCGTTTGGCCAGGATGCTGGCCGGCAATCCCCAATTTGGTGGTGGGTGGGGCGCGCCACGCCGTGCGCGCCTATCGCTCCCGGAGCCAGCAGGACCGCCAGCCGGTCAGCGGCAGCCGGTCGCAACAGCACAAATGGAGCATCTTATACTTGTTTTCTTAAATACAATAACGTATTTGAACTGGCCATACCGACTGGATAGTGGTATCTTGTCGCAGCACGGAAATGTGCGGATAATATGCCACGAAATAGCCCATTCTCTATCGTTCTCACCCAAGATGAGGAGCGAGAACTCCGACATAGATCAGCCAAATATACGTTGCCTTACTTTCAGGTGTTCCGCGCCAGAATCGTCCTTCTGGCCGCCCAAAACCTGCCCAACGACCTCATTGCGGCTCGGCTGGACACACGGCGTGAAGTCGTCAGTCAATGGCGCAAACGCTTCTTCTACGAGCGCTTACGCGGACTGGAAGAACTGCCCCGCCCGGGTCGCCCCCGGGCTTTTCCCCCCAGAACTGGTCGTGCAGGTTAAGGCCTTGGCCTGCGAGTTGCCCAGCCAGTTCGGCTTGCCACTCTCCCGCTGGAGCCTCGCCGAGTTGAACGAGCAGGTCTGTCAATCCGGGTTGGTGGCCAAAATCAGCGATAGCACTCTTTGGCGCTGGCTGCATGAAGATGCCATCCGACCTTGGTTTCACCGTTGTTGGATTTTTCCCCGTGACCCGCAGTTCGCTGCCAAAGCCGCACGCTTGCTGGACCTCTACCAGCGCGTCTGGCAGGGCCAACCCTTGCAAGCAGACGAGTTCGTCATTTCGGCCGATGAAAAGACCAGCATCCAAGCCCGTGCTCGCATCCATCCTACCCAGGCACCCCAACCCGGCCAACCGATGAAGGTCGAACACGAGTACGAGCGGCGCGGAGCGCTTACTTACCTGGCCGCCTTGGATGTTCATCGGGCCAAGCTTTTCGGCCACTGCGAACCGCAAAGCGGCATTGTGGCTTTTGATCGCTTGGTTGACCGGGTGATGAATCAGCCTCCCTATGCCCAAGCCCGCCGCGTGTTCTGGATTGTGGACAATGGTTCCTCTCATCGCGGAACGGCCAGTGTCCAACGGTTCCAACAACGTTACCCCCGTCTGCATTTGGTCCATGGACCCGTTCACGGCAGTTGGCTCAATCAGGTCGAAGTTTACTTTTCCATCATCCAGCGAAAAGTGCTCACGCCAAACGATTTCAAATCCCTGGATGAAGTCGCCCACGCCCTTTGGCAATTCGAACGCCATTTCGAAACGATCGGACGGCCCTTCGAGTGGAAGTTTACGCGCGAGGACCTCAATCAACTCCTAACCAAGTTAGCTACCCCAAAACCCACGGAATTAGGGATGGCGGCTTAACAAAAAATACGTGCGCGGACTTATGAATTAGG
>CAVXLO010000047.1:0-51793 GCA_963762555.1 uncultured Verrucomicrobiae bacterium | reverse complement strand
CCTTCAACCTCGATATCGAAGATACGCGCGGCGCCCCGGGCCGGTCCGCCCATGTTCGTGCTCACGCAGGCCGTGCAGTTTTCCGAAAAGTAGAGGATAACGGTGTGCGGCCCGTTCTCCACGGGGATTTCGTAGCTGATGTCACCGTCGCGCCAGCGTTCGCTGAGGATTACGTTATTGGGAATGCTCGGATCGGTGAGCAAGGATTGGTCAACGACCTCGTTGTTGAAGAAGGCCAGATTGCCGCTGGGGCCGACCAGGAAGGGCGCGTCCGGTTTCCAGCGCCGGCCCACCGCATCCAGGGTTTCGTTGGTGCCGCCGCAATAGATAGAGTGCGCCGCCGGTTGCCACCTGGAGGTCGCCGAAATGCTGCTGCCAAAGGTTGGCGGGGACGAACTGCTGAAGCTGCGCCAGCGCGGCCATTGCGTCCGGTTCGCGGGGCGTGCCGATGAGGGTGGAATTGATTTTGGCCCGCAAGGCGGTCAGCACCTGGTCCAGTCGGACCGGATCGTTCTGGCCCGTGGCAGCGAGCATCGCCCCGAAGTCCGGATCCCGCAGATTATAAAGGCGTCGGCCTCCGGATCCACGGATTCGAAGAATTGATCGTCGCGCGGGGTGATGGCCCGCTGCCCCTGGCCCTGAAAGAGGAAGACTTCCCCCAAGGGACTGTCGCTGTAATAACCGGGTGTTCCGACCAGGAAATCGCTGAAGCCATCTCCGTTGACGTCGCCGGCGCCGGCAACAGCGTAGGCGAACTGAAGCTCTGGCTCCCCGCTGGACTTAATCCAGGTCGGGTTTAGCGCCGAAGGGTTGTTCGCCCCCAGGTACACGTGGAAGCGGCCTTCGCGGTTCCACTCGCTGGTGTAGTCCGGGGAACCGATAATGAAATCCGCAAAACCGTCGCCGTTCAGGTCGCCCGCTCCCGCCAGGGAAGCGCCGAATTGCGCCCCGCCCCAGCCGCCAGGCGCACCCCAGGCGGCGGGGGAATTGAGCCCGGCACTGCCTCCCAGGAACAACGCCGCCGAACCCTCTTCCACCGTAACATCGTCGCCGGTATAGAAGGGCGCGCCAACCAGGACATCCGGGTAGCCGTCCCCGTTAACGTCTCCCGCCGCGGCGACTGAGTAGCCGAACTGTGCGTTGGCCACGCCGCCCATCAAAGTGCGTATCGGGGTGGTGCCCACCCCGGAAGCGGAGCCGAGAAACAGAAAGACCGCGCCCTGATCGGCCAGGCCATTATCGAAGCGGGGCGCGCCGACGATCACATCGGCAAAGCCATCATGGTTGACGTCGGCAGCCGCCACCGAGTAGCCGAAGTAATGCTGGCTGATGCCGTCAACGCTCGCCGGAATGAGCATGCTTGCCGCAGTGGCCGCCAGGCCGTTCGAGGACCCCAGGTAAATGAACACGCGGCCCAGCGGAACCGAAGCGGAGACAGAATTCTGGTAATACGGAGCGCCAACCACGACGTCGCTAAAGCCGTCGCCATTGATATCCCCCGAGGCGAGAGCAAACCCGAACTGCGCTCCGGGAAAGCCGTTCTCGACGGTCCAGGCGGGAGCGGCCGGCGGCGCATTGGAGCCCGCCCCGCCCAGCCAGAGAAAGACCGCGCCGGCGTCTGTCGCCACGCGGCTATGGGTGGGGGCGCCGACGAGGAAGTCGGCAAAACCGTCCTTGTTCACATCGCCCGCGGGGGCGACGGCGCTGCCAAATCCCGAGCTTGCCTGGGTGCCGGTAGCGGTCCAGAAGGCGTTCGGGGGGAGGCCCTGCGGATGCCCAAGGTAGAGATAGACCTTGCCGTTCGGGACGAACCCCGGCGCCCCCAGCAGGATATCGGCGAAGCCGTCACCGTTAACGTCGCCCACGCCGGCCACCGCGGTGCCGAGCCGCGAGGTGCCGGTTTCGCCCTGCACGACCCAGGGTGTCTGATCGGCGATGCCCGGCAGCAACTCGCCTTTGGCCTCAAGGGGATACGCGAGAGTCGGGCGGATCGCATCCCAACGCGAGCCTCCGCCATTGCAAGTCAAGCGCAGGGCGTTGTTCAGCCGGGTCGCCGCCGCGGACAATGTGGCGGCGCCGACCGGCGGTCCCGCTGTCACATCGAAATGAATGCTGTAGTTACCCTGATCCGAAAGCACCACCTGGCTGCTGGGACCGCGGGAAACGGCGAATGTTCGGCCGGGATCATCGTCCCAGATGGCGTCGGATTCATAAGCGGTCGTGTGAATCTGCACTCCCTGGTCCGGGTAGGCCAGAACATCCGGGCCGAGCCGGTGCGCGGAGTCCAATTCGTATTGGTTCTGGCGCCAAAAAAGCGGGTCGGAGGCGCCGGTCTCCCAGGAGGGACTGAAGGTCATTTTCCCGTGGGCGTTGTCGTCACCGAATAGAATGCGGGTCCACTCCTGGTCGCGGTTGTTGAGGGTGAGCCAAAAGCGCCAGTCGCCGTCGTCGTTGGGCCAGTCGGTCCAGGGATCCAGGTCGTCGTGAACATCCAGGACAGGGAAGCTGACATGCCAGCGGGCCAGCCCCCAGTTATCCGAGGCCGGGTAAACCCAGGCCGACTCGATTCTCCGCGAGTAGGCATCGCCGGTGAAGCCGCGCAAATCCAGTTGCACGTGCAGGTAGGTGACATCACCTTCAGTAACCGGCGTAATGACCGGTTCCGGACCCGCGATGCCCCACGGATTGGAAACGCCGACGTAAATCGGCGGCGTGGGCGGATTGGAGAGACCCTGCTGGCGGCCGTTCACGGCCGGGTTTCGCGGCAGGTAAATGTTGAACTCAAAAACGCGGTCGAGGGAAAGCGGCGAACGGATGCAGGACCCCCCGATGTAGGGAGGACAGGTCTGCGAGGGTGGAATGCAGGTATTGCAGATGCCGGGCTGGTGCAGGGAAGTCCCGCCGCAGCGCGTGTTCTCGCCGGAATACCGGTTGAACCAGATGTCGGTGAGGATCCCCGGCACATACACATTGTTGCCGGCCGTGGATGAGATGGTGCCGTCCGAGAACACCCAGTCAAAACTTTTCCCCGCCGGAATTTGGATGGGCCGCGGACGGTGCACGGCGATGCCCACCGGAGGATGGATCTCGCTGTAGTAGGGCGGATGCCCGCAATCGATGATCCAGAAGCCAAACACCGATACCCGGTCGCTGGCCGTCGGCAGGAACCGCTCCGGGTAGCCGCCGCTTTCCCATTCCACCGCCATTTGACCGTGCTCGTCGGCCAGGGAGTCGGCCGAAACCAGGTTGTTGTAGCGCTTGTCCGGAATGACGTTGAAATCCACGTCGTGGGTGTCGTGATCGAGAAAGTCATCTTGCACCGAGATGTGCGCCTTGTACACCACGCCTTCCAGCAGTTTGTAATCGTTCGCGCTCGACCATTCCTGAGCGGTGACCCACTGCGGATCCAGCACGCCCCCGCCACCCTGGCACTTGCAGTCCTTGTTCAGAATGGTCACCGGCTGGGTCGCGTGATTGGCCGAGTCGGGCAGGATCGGGTATTCCTCCGCCGGCATGGGAATGGAACTGACAGCCACGATGGAGAGATCCCTGGAAGCTGTCGCGATGGGGTAATTGGTGGCGCCTGACGGCGGCCGGAACGTGCAATTCCCGGACGGGCAGATGGTGAAACGCACCACGTATGTGCCCGTGCGCGGCAGCGAAAGCGTCGCCGTTCGCAGATCGGAGGTGAGGGTGGGTGCCGGGCTGCCTGGCCAACTCACCAATTGCCAGGAAACCGGCAGCGTTGCCGGAACGTCGTAATAAGTCGGATCATGGCAACTCAGCTTGATCAACTCGATCTTTGAGCCGGTAGCGCTGATATCCACGGAACAGCCAGTCAGCGGCAGGCCTTGCAGCGCGAGCGAGGGCAGGGCGCTCGCGACATTCAAGGCCAGGCACGGTTCCTGGGGAACCCCGTCACCGTTTTCGCTGGGCGGCAGCGCCGGCAGCTCCGGAGCCAACCCAAGCGCGGCGAGCGCCAGGCAGAGCAGGCCCAAGGAATGCACCGCAGGGGTAATCCTGCGCCGCCCGGTCAGGCGCAAGCGGTCGCCTCCTTTGAGCGTCTTGACGCCCGGGTTATTGGGGATGCGGCCGCCCGCGCGGCCCCTGAGCGTTTCCATCAAGTAGTCCCGCATAGTCGTTTCCTGTCCAGCCGAATTGCCAAAGCGTCCGCCAATGCCAGTGGAAAGGCTGCGCGCAAGGCGGCCTTCCAGATTCCTTTTGGGGATACCGCAGCATAGTATCACGCCGCCGCGCGATTTCAAGAGAAAGAAGCCTAATTATTTATATTAAAGTCTGGGTATAAGGGCCGAAATACAAGTTCAATAACCTGACGTGTTTCGAAAAGGCGTCCTTCCAAGTGACACATCTCTAAGTCGCGGGATCCCAGTAGGTTCCAACAAGCATGGATTTAGCCCCGGCGACCTCGAATTCGGGCTTGTCACTACTCCCTTCCACCGGCCCCAAGGCTCGATTGGAGGGCCACTATGCTCCGTTAAATCGCCTTTACTATGGACGTCAGCCCGCCCCCGGCCCCACTTAATCCTGGTTCCTCTCTGCCTCGGAAGCTGCCTGGGCAGGCGTCGGTCGTTTCCCCCCTCCCCCGCTGCTTCTTTCGCCAAAGCCCTGCTTTCCCAACCCGGAGAGTTCAGCCCGGAGGGCAAGCCACCCCGAGTCCGGCACTTCATGAATCGCCTCGATGCGTTACAGAACATCCAAGCGAAAACCGCCGCGCGAAGAGTTTTTCCCGAGGGCAATGACCGGCCAAAACGCTGGGAGCCCGTTTGCCGCAGTGCTACCGGATGGAACCCCCCCCCAAGGTGCGAAGGTTTAGGGATTCCTCAGAGCTGCGCGCGCCCGGAACGATCTCCCGCCAGAGCAACGTCCCTCTCGGCCTTGCACGTGTCCGCCACGGTCCTCGCTACACATCTTCATGCGTATTTACGTCCCCCCTGAATCCGCTATCATCGGCAAGTCCGGTGCCTCTAATGAGGGGCAGTCAAATGAATCACTCGCAACCATGAAAAGCGATGACTTTGTATTCGAGTCGCAATCAGTAGTTTAATCATCCAGAACACCCCCTCAACATCAGTCAACTCATGAAAGCAAAAACCCCTCCCTCCACACTCGCACTTATCTCGCTCTTGATAGCCCTTTGTTGTAACGCCCCGGGGCAGTCCCCGTCCGTCTGGGACGGCGGCGGGAACAATGACAACTGGAGCAATCCAGGTAACTGGGGAGGCAATGCCCCGATTCCTGATGCTGGTTACGATTTACAATTCGGCGGCACGACCCGGCCGACCCCTTTCAACGATTTTCCCGACTTGAGCAGCTTCAATAGTCTGATATTCAACGCCGGGGCGGCGTTCATCTTGAGCGGCAGCTCGATTACCCTGAATGGAGATTTGGCCAATCTCAGCTCCAGTCTGCAAACCATCAGCAATAATCTCGTGGTGACCACGGCCCGCACAGTGACGACGGCGGCGGGCGGGGGCGATTTTTTGTTTGGCGGGACAATCTCGGGGACGGGAGGGGGTTTGATCAAAATGGGGACGGGCACGTTGACCCTTGCCGGTAACAACAGCTATTCGGGCGTTACGACCGTCAACGAAGGAGCCATGACAATCACCGGCTCGCTGACAAATGGAGGGGCGATCACCGTTGACTCCGCCGCAGCCAGTCCGCCCGCTGTCCTCAACATTGCCGAAGGGGCCATAGTAAGGAAAACCGCGGGCAATCTGGTCGTCGGCTCCCAGAATGGCTACAACGGAGCACTGCATGTGGCCGGCGGCGCGCTGACGACGCTTACCGCCTGGGGTTACAACAACCTTTCGATCGGCGCCTTTGGCTACGGCTCATTTACGGTTACGGGCGGCAGTGTGGATACGCGTGGTTTCATGCTCGGCAGCGGGAACGGTTCAACAGGCATAGGGGTAGGCATGATTTCCGGAGGCACGGTCACCGTGGATAATAGCGTCGTGATCCCCTATTTCTCCGGAACGGGAGTGCTCACAGTGAGCACCAATGGCAGCCTGCTCCGCACTTCGGGAAGCAAGAACCTCAACGTCAACCAGAAGGGTAATGGGATCGGGGAGTTAAACCTCCTGGGCGGGACCATAGATAACGGCGATGGAGTTCTGGGTTTTGGGACCGGCACGACCCCGGCAGGGGGCGGCAACGGAATAGTGAACGTGAACGCCGGCAGCTTACGGACCGCCCGGTTCAACCCGACAACCCACGGCAATAGTCGCCTGAATTTTGGCGGCGGAACGGTGCTGCCTTCCGGCCATCAGACGGCGTTTCTCCCTGATATTATGACCTCAGTTTATATTAATGGGGCATTCGGCTCATTTGCCGGCGGGGCGGTGATTGATACTGCCGGATGGGACATAGCTGTGGCCGCAAGCTTGCTGGCCCCGACCGGTGAAGGGATAAGCTCGGTCGCGGTGACCCATGGCGGGTCTGGCTATCTTGGTGCACCGTACGTGGCGATCACGGACGGCAGCGGGGGGGTCGCTGCGACGGCGATCGCAAACATGGTGGACGACGGCACAGGCAATGGAACCCTGAAAGTTGACAGCATCAAGATCACCAATCCCGGTGTGAATTACACGGCGGGCACGACGTCTTGTACCTTACGAGGCGGGGGAGCTTCGGGAGACGAGGCCGTGCCAGGGACGGTGACGACGGTCGCCAATAGCGCAGGCGGATTAGTGAAGTTGGGCGCGGGCACGCTGACGCTGACGGGCGAGAACACCTACACGGGCGGTACGATCGTTGGGGGCGGCACGCTCATGGTGGACAACACCACTGGAAGCGGCACCGGCAGCGGCGCCGTTACTGTGCAGACGGGTGCGCAACTGTCGGGCAGCGGGACGATCAGCGGAACAGTGACAGCGCAGGCCGGGGCGTTTCTTTCTCCTGGAGACGGGGGCGGGACGCTGACTTTGGGGGGCGATTTGATCCTCAGCGGCGGCGGCACGGCCATCTTCGAAATCACCGATGCGGTGACGGCAGACAAGCTTGTCGTTGGCGGAAACCTCAGTCCGGCGGGCACAACGACGGTGAGCGTGCCCACCTCCGCCGGCTTGGCGGAAGGTGATTACACGCTGATGGAGGTAACCGGTGCGCTAGGCGGAGGGCCATCCAACTTCGAGATAACAGGCGGCAATCCGTCAAAGGCATATGGGATCGTTTACCAGAGCGGCACACCTAACAGAGTGGTTTTGCGGGTTAGTTCCGCTCCCGTCGTGCTTACTTGGGTCGGCGGCGCCGGTCCGACGGGTAACGTGTGGGATGTGGGCGGGGCGACCAACTGGCTGGATGGAGCAGCGGCGTCGGCGGTCTTTAACGACGGCGAGCCGGTGGTTTTTGATAACACAGGCGCGGCGAACCCGTTGGTGAACATTACCGAAAAGGTGTCACCAGTGGTTGTGCAGGTTGACGCAACGGTGGACTACGTCTTCGCAGGCTCGGGGTACATTGCGGGCTCGGGAGCGTTGTCGAAAACGGGTACTGGTGCCTTGACGATTTCCAATGCGAACACTTTCAGCGGGGGAATCACCTTAGGGGCGGGCACTCTGAACCTTAACCATCCGTCCGCGCCCGGCTCAGGAACGCTGACGATCCTTGGGGGCATCCTGGACAACACCTCTGGAGGCCCCCTGACCATCACCGACAATAACGCGCAGGTCTGGGGGGGTGATTTTACCTTCAACGGAACCTCAGACCTTAACCTGGGTCTGGGGGACGTAAGCTGCAGCGAGAATCGCGTTGTCGCCATCACTGCCGGCAATCTCACCGTGGGAGGCGTCTCGGGAGCGGGGGGACTGACAAAGACGGGAATCGGCACGCTGACGCTAGCCGGGGTGAGCACGTATGGTGGTCCCACTACGGTTCCAGAAGGCGCTCTGGCGATCACGGGGTCCCTGATTAACGACGGAGCATTGACCACGGTTGACGGCGGCATACTTACCCTGGGTGGTCCAGTGGAAACCGGCAGCGGCGCCTGGATGGTGGGGCCTACGACCCGGGGGGTGCTGAATATCACCCCCGGCGCAGCAGTCTTAAGAAGCGGCAACCTCAATATAGGGTCAGGAGCCGGGTCAAGTGGGGCGATCAATATCATGGGGGGTACTTCACGAACCTCCTGGCATGGGGCTTCAACAACTTTGCGGTTGGTGTTCTCGGGTATGGCTCGCTGACAGTCTCGGGCGGAATTGTGAACACTCACGGGTTTCTCCTGGGCAGCGGAAACAGCTCAGATAGCACGGGATTTGCAACCATATCCGGAGGCACCGTTTTGGTCGATGCGCAGGTGATAGTCCCCTATTACGGCGGAACGGGGGTGCTAACCATCGGTTCCAACGGCACGCTGAAACGCTCCAACAACAGTAACCTCAATGTTAATCCGAAGGGTTATGGGAGAGGAGAAGTCAACCTGATTGGTGGAACATTGGATAATGGCGGCGCGACGCTGAACTTCGGGACCGGCTCCAGCCCGGGCGCCGGGGGGGCGGGCATTGTGAATCTGAACGCAGGAACTCTGGCAACGGCCCGATTCAATGCCACCAGTTTTGGCGACAGCCGCGTGAATCTCAATGGAGGCATTCTCAAGGCGTCCAGCAGCGGGAACGATTTCATGCCCGAAACCATTACTTCAGTGTACGTAAATGGTTCGTTCGATTCATTCGAGGGTGGAGCGGTGGTGGACACCGCCGGCAACGACATTACCATCGCGGCCAGCCTGCTAGCCCCCACAGGCCAGGGCGTCAGTGCCCTTGCCGTTGCCGACGGCGGCTCCGGCTATATCGGAGCCCCATATGTTTCCATCGTGGACGACATGGGCAGCGGCTTCGGGGCGACCGCAATCGCGGAAATGGTGGATGATGGCACGGGCAACGGGACGCTGAAGGTGGGCAGCATCAAGGTTACCAATCCCGGGGTAAATTACACCGCAGGCTTCACCAGATATACGGTAGCAAAAGGTGCGCCGGTGGTGGAAGCAACCTCTGGCGCGGTGACCCTTACGGCAAACACTTCCGGAGGTCTCAAGAAGATTGGGGGGGCAGACTGACTCTCACGGGAACGAGCAGCTATACCGGGGCAACGTTGGTCGAGGCTGGCACCTTGGCGATTGATGGTTTCCTGGCGCCAGAGAGCGTCGTCACGGTCACGGGGGGTGCCCTGGGCGGCAGCGGCTTAATCGGCGGGCAGGTGACAGTGCAGTCTGGTGGCGCGATTGCGCCGGGAACCTCCGTGGGCACCCTGACCATCACCAGTACGCTGACCCTGGAGGAGGGAAGCACCAGCTTGCTTGAGGTGGACAAGAGCACCGGCATGAACGACATGGTGGTGGCGAATACAGTCAACTACGGAGGCAAGCTGGTGGTGACCAACGTCGCTGGAGCCCTTGAGAGCGGCAACACGTTCCAGCTCTTCAGCAGTCCCGCTCACACTGGAACCTTCTCGCAGGTGACGGTGGTGGGCGGCACGGGCACCTTCGACCCCGTGAGCGGCGTGCTGACCATTACAGGGTTGGTGGCGGACTATCCGACGAATATTACGCTGTCCTACACCGACGGCAACTTGTCATTGGCCTGGCCGGAGTCTCACAAAGGCTGGTACGCACAGTCCAATTCCATCAGCGTGGCCGATCCGAACGCCTGGTATGATATTGCGGGGTCGGAGACCGGGACGAACCTGAATGTAACAATAGATGCAGCGTTGCCGCAGGTGTATTACCGTCTGCGCAAGCCCTAGGGTCTCTTTGCAGGGCACTAAGTCAAGGGAAGGGCGCCAGGCTGGGTGTTGGCGCTCTTGCCCGTGGGGCGCTCAGTCTGTGACCGGGTCCGAAACTAAGTGATTGTGGCTTAAGTCATGAATATGGTTGAGAAGACAATTGTCCGAAGTCGCCCCAGGAACGTCGCGGCGGCTTTCACACTGATCGAGTTGTTGGTGGTGATCGCGATCATTGCCATCCTGGCGGCATTGCTCCTGCCGGCGCTGACCAAAGCCAAAGCCAAGGCCCAGCAAATCAACTGCGCCTCGAACATGAGGAATTGGTCGCTTGCGCTGGTGATGTACACCGGCGATAACAACGACACGATTCCCTTCATGGCGGAATCCATTGGCACCCAACCCGACGGCACGCGCTACCCGTTTGCTTTTGACATCCTTGCGCCCTACGTTGCGAAGAACACCGGGGGCAATTACAGCGCATCGTCTGTTTACAATTGGGCGGCGCGCAAATGCCCCGGCGGCAATTTCGGGCCGGAACCCTTTGGCAACAACACGGGACCGGACAACTGGAATTGTTGGATCGGGGTCAACTACGGGGGATATCAAACAGCCAAGAAACTCGGCGGTATGTTTTATTACCACATTACCAGCTCCGGCGTGGTGAACCCTGCCTTGAAATGCGCGCGGATCAAGAAGCCCGCGGATGCGATGGCGTTCATGGATACTCTTTGGTACTATGTCTATTCCCCGGCCGAATCGAATATGAAATTTGACGCTGACTCGGACGGAGATGGGATCAACGACTCCATGGCGCAATACAAGCCATTCAGCCATGGCCGGCCTACAGTCCATAATAATGGAGCCAACGTTGGGTTGCTGGATGGGCATATTGAGCGCGTCCCTTATAAGAAGCTGTGGAGAATTGACGCCTCGGGCAACGCGATCCACTCGTTCTGGTGGCTCGAGGATTAAGCTCCCCACCCAGGAAGAGCCGCGGCACAAAGGCACCCGCGCGGCGCTCAGTCCATGTGGGAGCAAGAAGTGCCAATTGCTAACACTTCGCATCCCCTGAGCGATCAGGCGCTAGCCGGTTAAAGAATTAAACCGTCACCTGGGTTACATGGGATGAAGGATTTCATTTGAGGTCTTCCCGGTACTTCTCCCATTGTGCCCGGAGCTTCGCCAGGAGTTGCGCGTGGGCGGAATCGGCGGCGAGGTTGTGCCCTTTCAGCGGGTCGGTCTTCAAATCGTAAAGCTCCTCAATCGGGGGCTGCTCATCCACCCAGCGGATGTAGGTGTAACGTCCGGTTCGCACGCCTTCGCTGGGCGGCAGAATCTGCGGGCCGAAGTGGTGTTCATAGAAGAACTGGGTGCGCCAGCCCGACGGGAGTTTGTTTTCGACGAACGGCATCAGGCTGCGGTCCTGCATTCCGGCGGGCGGCGCAATGCCGGCGATATTCAGCATCGTGGGTGCGAAATCAATGTTGAGCGTCATCGCGTTCTCGTCGCACGCGCGGTTGGCGGCTGGTTGGCGCGGGTCGTAGATGGTGAGCGGGTCGCGGAGGCTCTCCTCATACATGAACCACTTGCCGGCCAATCCTCGGTCGCCGAGGAAATAGCCATTGCCGGACGTGTAGATAATGACGGTGTTGCTCGCCATCCCGCGTGCGACGGCCAACCGCGGCCCATCCACCTCCGGCACGGCGTGGCCAACATTCAACGGGAACGCACGACCGATTGGGTCCGCCGCAGCCTGGCCAACCTTGTTGAGCCGGTGAGGCAGGGGAACGGCTGGCGCGAGGAGAGCACCGGCCTGCATGAACACGAATTCATCGAGGCCCGCCGCCATTGGTAAGATAAATCCTCAGGGCTTTCCGCTCAGGGTTCCTGAGGCTCAGCCTCGCTGGAAAGCGACCAGAGCAAGGCGCGAACGTCCTGGTAGGACCGGTGCAGGTCGAATGGCGAGCCCTTCGGGCGAGCCCAGGTCTCGCGATACCATTGTTCGAACGGAGGACGTTCGGCGCGGAGAATCTCGATCTCCAAATCGCTCAATGGCGATAGCGCGGCCTCTATCTGATCGAGCGCCTTCTCGCGGTCAGGTTCGGCGAGAGCGGCCTGCAGTTTGAGCGCAGCCTGCGTGGGGCGATAGTCAATCAGCAATCCCAAGGTAATGTTTTCAAAGAAATACTGTCGCTGCTGACGATTCATCCGCCGGGAAGCCTTGGAGATGACCTTCATGGCTCTCTCGTAGTCGGCGTTGCGCTTCTTGAGTTCCTCGAGCTCATTCCGTGGAACCGGTTGATAGGCCTCGTCCTGGAATTTATGCTGGAGATCCGGCAGCAGTTGCTTATGGAGGATTTCCGACGCATATCGAAGCCGGTTTGGGTTATCAATCAGGCGGTTGTACCACCGGCAGGCCTCGGTGGCGCACGGGGCGGCCTTTTCGCCGAAGTATTCGCGGCAGAACCAGGCGATGTACCGGTCGGCTGGATCGGGGCCCGACAACGTGCCGGGGGCGTCCCAGCAGATGTCAGCGATCATGCGCAGTTCCTTGACGTATTCGCGTTCCTCCGAGACATTGACGAGCACAAGATCCGTTGCCTTGGCGGCCACGATGTCGCGGAACTGCGATGCGATGAGGGGCGGAGGGACGGCGTGGGTCATCTGCAGGGTGGAGGGGCAGAACGCGAGATGATAATAGACCCCGTTCAGTTTGTGACTGCCGTCGTTAGGGAGGGCTCGCATTCGACCGAATAGGTTATCCGGCCAGACGAGAATCACCTCGGGCGGGAGCGAGAGCTTTCCGGCCTGGTAGTACTTCAGCATTTCGCCGTAAAGGGTGAAATGGAACACCGGGCTCTGGTCGGGCGGCACCAGTTCCTTTACAATCTTCACCTGCTCGTTGATCACATCCTGATACACGGCATCCTTCTGCGCCTCCGAGGTCCCCTTCGGGAACCCGTAGGCAAGATCTCCCACGCCCCTTAATCCCACGGGCCAGATGCACTGGAGGCCGCGATTCTCGAGGACCCCCGCGCGCCAGGTACTTGAGCATGCCTGCTTTGTTGCTGAACCAGTTCCAATCGGGCTTGACTCCGCGCTGCTCGGCCAGGCCGAAATGGAGGATGCCGAACGGGTTCGACAGCAGAATATCGTAGTGGTGCGAAGTATAGATCAGGCCCCAGTCGCTCGCCATCTTCTGCACTTCGAAGCGGCGGTGCGCCCGTGTATATGGCGCAACCATGTTCAGGCGCAGACGCAGCGCCGTCTCGAAGTAGCGGGCATACCACTCGGTCGGCACGTCGCCCGTCACCAGGGGATACCCCCGCGCATCGAACGGCCGCGGCAGGATATCCTCGTCATCGTGGAACGTGCCGCGGTACTTGAAGGTCGGCGGCCCCGAGAGGAAGTTGGTCTTCTTCATCACCAGCGGATCATGGTGCTCGGGACGATGCCCGGTCCACTGGTACAACGGATCAATCCCCAGCCGCTCACTGAGCGTGTAGGCGGCGAATGCGGTCCCGCGGAAATCCGAGCCCACCAGCCACACACCATGGTCCTGTGTCAGGATCTGAAAAGCCTCCCATTTCCCCTTGAGACTGCTCTGAGCAATTTCCGCGGGCACCGGGCCATGGCCGAGGGTCACGAGGTGAAGAGTCAGAGTCTGAGTGCTTGGAATGGGAACAACAGGCGGACGATAGCCGCTGATCTTCTCGATGTCCTGGCTGAGAAACTTTGCCGCCTGGCTCACCGCGGAGTGTTCGCGCGATCCGACGCAGATGACGCAGCCCTTGGCCCCTTGCGCCAGAACGATCCCGTTACCGGGCGCCGACGCCACCCACGATCCGCGAACCGGACCGGACCAGGGCTGATCTGCCCGTGCCGGGCTCTGTGAAACAGGACACAACGGGAACGCAACGATCAACAAAAGAAATGCTCTGGTTCTTGGCATAAATACTCAGTTCTCTCCGATCACGGGGCGACCGAAAGCTGCAACAGCCGGCAATCAACCGGGCCAATCACGATTCGATGGGGATCAACCGTTTCGCAGTTGATCAGGTCCTTGCACCCATTGACCTTGAAATTGTACGTCGGGGTCAGGATCGCTTCCTTATCCAGGCTCTCGTTGCAGATCCAAGTGAGATATGCCCTGCCGCCTTCCGCGCCTTGGTCCCGGGCAATGGTGCGGTTCTCGTACTTGCGGATCACCACCGGCTGCGGCGGCAACTCCGCCTTCGTAACGCGCTCCAGAAAGGCCTCCACGAGTTGCGCCGCCTCGGGGGCCATGTTCCTGCGGGCGGCGTCCATCGGCAGATTCGGCAGCAGGTAGATCCTTCCCTTCCCCCGCGAACAGTCTCTGGCGGCCGTGCCGTTCACGCGCTGCAGGCGGGCATCGCCGCCGGCAACCCCGAAGAACGTGGCGTCGCGAAGATGGTCCATTTCGTCATGCGCCGGCGGATCGCCGATGACCACCGCCGTGCCGCCGTCGCTGACGAACTTCCTCACCGCCGCGTACGTCTCGTCGCGGATGTAGTCGGCCTGAGGCATAACGACGATGCGGTAGTCCTTAAGCCGGCCCTCCGCCACCCGCTTCTCGGTGGCGTAATCGCAGGCGTAGCCCATTTGAGTCAGGGCGTTGTTGACCAGATCGTGCACCCGGAAATACGCCCCCACCCGCGGTTGCACCGGGTCCGGATAGAGAATGACCAGAGGCGAACGTGGGAACTTGTTAAACGCCATCACCTGCGGAAGCAGCCGTTGAATATCGAGCTTGGTCCATCGCGGCCTCATACAGGGCGATGGAATTGCCGGGAACGGGGCTGAACGTCGGCTTCGGATGCCAGCACCACCAGTCGTTCAGGCTCGCGCCTTTCATCGCTTCCTTCCAGAAGTCCAGCTTCGTTCTCTGCGGCGGAGAGCCGAACTTGTATTCCAGGTTCGCCAGCGGTTTCTTCGGCGAAAGGCTCCTGAGGAAATCGGCGTAGCTCTTGGCGAACGGGTACGACCCGCCATCGTATCCCTCGATCTCCATCAGGTCCTCGATCGGCTCCTCGTTGGCGCGCATCGGCGGCTTGAACTGCGGATTGAACGTCGCGTTAAAGAGCTTTATCGAGACCGGCAGTTTCGGATCATACTGGTGCACCAGGTCGCGGAACCAGGCGAAGTGGCGGGCAAGGCGTTCCGAACTGTACCACCACCAGTCCGCCTGCGCGGCCTGCGTCGCCGCCCCGCCCGGGATGTACGCCCGACCTGCTCCGGGGCTGATCTGCTCGAAGCTCTCCAGATGCGTGCCCCACGCCTTGTTCAACCGCGCCATGGTCCCGTATTTCTGTTCCAGCCACGACCGGAAGATCGCCACGTTTCGTTGGTTGGGGTTCAGATAACCTGGCTCATTGGCGACCCAGATGCTGTTAAGCGCCGGATGGCCGGCGATCTGCGGCATCACGATCTCATACCACCTTTTCAGCAGCCTTTTCACTTCCGGGTGCTCGATGTCGTACGGCAGCATGAAATTGGGGCTGGCGTTGCGGGCGTCCGGCCATTGCTTGAACACCCATTGCGGCATCTGGTGGGCGGTCATCCCCAGGTCAACCTTCAGCCCCAATTCGGCGCACCGGTCCAGCACTTCCCTGAGCTGGCCGGTCTTGATACCGCTCGTTGAGTCAATAATCCTCGGCTTGCCCGTGGGCTCCGCCGAATTGGGAAATACCGACGACGGCCCCGTGCTGACCTCGATCTCATTAAACCCCAGTTCGCGAATCTCCGGCAGCGCGTTGAGCGTGAAGTTGAAGATGCACGGACCGCTCAGATACACCGGCGTAGTCGCCCGCGTAGAAATAGCCGTCGCGAATCGTGTACCGCCGCGTGGGGCGCGGGACGACCGCGAGCTTCGGCGAGAGACCGGGATCCGCCGCCATCCTTCTCAAGCTCCGCCTTGACGATCGGCACCCTCTGCTTCAAAAACTCGTGGTTGCTCCGCAGCACGTCAAAATACTTGAGCTGGATCTGTTCCTTGGAACGTGCCGCCGCGTCCCGCAGCACGACGATCAGCAGGTGCTGCCGGGTGGTATCGGCGCCGGCGGCCTTGGCCTTGGCCTCGGCCGCCTCCAACTCTTTCTGCCAGACCGGAAAATCCTTGATGGACCGGGTTATCGCTGCGACATCCATGACCCGCGTGGCGCCGCCGCTGACCATCAGGCTCTGCACCGTCGCCGGATCAGGAGCATAGCGTGCCACGACCTCGCCGCTGGCGTCCATCAGCGTCACGCTGGTGACATAAAGGCCCGCCGGCAGCATCTTGTCCGCCTCCCATACAACCTCGACCGTGTTCTTTCCCCGGTTCAGGGGAATCGCCACGGTCTTGGTGAAATCCTGGCCCGTGTCAACATTGTGATAACTCACCACGGCCTTGCCCGCGGCGCCCTGCAGCGACACGGTGTATTCCAGGACCATCTTCAGCGGTTCGTCGAGAGCGGCTTGCCGGGGCGGCATGACTTTCAGCACGACCCGCTGGCGTTGCAATCTCAGCGCTCCGGTCGCGTTGCGGCCATTAACCGCCGGCCGGGCCTGACCCAAACAGGCCGATCCGCTCAGCAGCAGACAGGCACCGCAAACAGCGACCCAGAGGATAGAAATTTGCTTTTGGGCGCAGCACCTGCTCAGCGTTACGCGGGTGGGCGGGAATTGGCGTTTGGGCTCACCGAGCATGGCGATGATATTGCCAGAGCGTGCTCCGGCCGGTCAACGGGGCAGTTTTGGCGTGCTCTTGACTGTGGTGAGAGGGGTTGCCGGTCGGTGTGGGAAGCGGAGCGGACCGGCACGACTTCATCAAGACTCTGGGGGAAGCCTGTCAGCAAACCTGCTGGCAAGTGCCTGCGTTTCGCTTGATAAGTGGGTCGGTGAATGAGGTTGTCATATTCTCGGCAGCCCTTGACTGGCGGGGACTGAGAGCGGGTTTCGGCCACGTCGTTGCAGCAACCACGCCCAATGCCCTCGGCCGTCCGTCCGGAGCCGTCACGCAATCCACGCCAGCGGCATCCTCAGTTGGAAATGGTTACGCGTCAGGCCATGCGCGTGCACCTGCCACCCCGTCTTCTGGCACATTCCGCCAAGGGTTTCGTCGAGGAACAACCCCCCGTCACGGTCGTGGAGGAAAATGGCCTCCCGCCGGGCCCGTGTCGTCGGCGTCAGACGAAGGCGGGTCCCCCGATTCACCACATGATAGATCGCCCGGGATAATGGATGCGCAGCTTCCGAGCCATGCGCCAGCATTAGCGCGACTGGCCGTCCGCAGTCTGGAGAATATGATAACCCCATTAACTGATAACCTTTTCGGCAGGCGGATTGTCTGCCGTTAGCGGTGTTGACGTTCGTCACGATTATGGAGGCGGCCTAAAAAAGGTTGAGATGAGCGGAGAGACGAGAGAGGTATTTCACTGGTGACGCGATTTGGCCATGTAACGTTAGAATCCGATGTATGGCTTACCCACTCCGTTTGTTATATGCATGTTGTATTTCGTGCGCCATGACAAATCGTTCTTTGCCTGTATTCGCAATTCAAGATTGCTAACAATACAATTCAAATTGGTTACTTGGAGAGTTAACGGCGCAAACCCCTCAATTCCACCGCTAGGGAAAACCCTTTGCATGGACTGGCTAGTGCCCCCATGTAAACCGGCGTCTGCTATGTCATTTGTAGCATTACTTTCATAACCATCACAATACGCCCATCTCATTAGGGCCTCGGATGGATTGATTTTCAGCGCTCGTGGGAATAGTGTGACGAGAGCCACATCTTCTGCTTCAAAATCGCCAATATTCCTGATTGAATACTGTAAGCGGATAGACGTGTTGGTTGCTGGAATAGTGATGCAGGCATTGTTCGTGATTGCTAGGCCGTTCAAATAGCACGTGAATTGCGGGGTTTTCACATGTCGGAAGGCAATACGATAGTTGACGATAGCGAGCGCAACCATTACAACGCCCCATACAATTCCGCAAATGATGATGGAGCGCCGCTTAAGTCGGGTTATGTTACGCTGTTTCCATTTCGCCTCCAGCAGCCAGAAGAGGTAGCCAATCAGGGCGAGGATATAAGCCAAAACCAAAGACCACTTGGATGTGTCCATAAGTTCAATCAACTCTCATCAACCTACTGTCGTCCCTGAATCGCCCGCAAACCATTACAGTTGTTTACGAAAATTCCACCGCCAATGAAGCGCCTCAAGGTTCGCTGCAAGAGCCCTCTTTCGCCTCTGGCTGTTCTGATGCGTCTATTGGGGGGTGCCACCCTGACCCGGATGTGGCACGCGCCGCCATGTACCGCCTTCGCTTTTTGAGCTACGGCGGGCAGGTTGCACGCGCACTTTACCCGGGGGAGAGGGGCGCCTTCGCTCTCCACTTTGTTGCGGGGCTGGCTTGCCGAGCCGTAGCTCGCCGTCCGATGGAGCCAAAAACGCCCGCCTTCACCTCCGGCTACGGCGCGGCAGCCTTCGCTCTCCACTGCGTTGCGAGCGAAGGCTGGTACGCGAGGAGAGGGTCGAACTCTCAACCTTCGGCTCCGGAGGCCGACGCTCTATCCAATTGAGCTACTCGCGCAAACCGGACTCAGATTAAGTCAAGGTGCTGGCGAGGGCAACCTGTTTCCATACCTCTTTTCAATACTTCGGCACGCTGGGGTCGATCTCGTCGGACCAGGCGCAGATGCCGCCGCGGACGCTCTTGAGCTGGGTGAAGCCGCGCTGGCGCAGGATCTGAACCGCCTGCAGGGAGCGCCCGCCGCTCCGGCAGTGGATGTAGTACGACTGGTGCGGGTCCAACTCGCTGAAGCGCTGCGCCAGCGTGCCAAGCGGCACCAACTGCGCGCCGTTAATCCGGGCGATCTGGTATTCGCCCGGCTCGCGGACGTCCAGCACTTCGACGCCGAGTTGAGGGTTGTCCAGCGCGCGTTTCAGGTCTTGAACGGTGACTTCGTCGGGGTGCATAGCGGGTGTAGTTGTGGGCGGCGTGGTGCCGCAGAAGGCCTCGTAGTCAATGAGCCGGGTGATCGTTGGGTTATCGCCGCAGACGGGGCATTGCGGGGTCGCGGCGCAGCTTGAGTTCGCGGAACTGCATTTCGAGGGCGTCGAACAGCAGCAGGCGGTTGAGCAGCGAAGCGCCTTTGCCGAGGATGAGCTTGAGGGTCTCGGTGGCCTGGATGACGCCGATGAGGCCCGGCAATACGCCCAGCACGCCGCCCTCGGCGCAGCTCGGGACCATGCCGGGCGGCGGCGGCTCCGGGATACAGGCAGCGGTAGCAAGGCCCGCCCAGGTGCGGGGCAAAGAGACTGGCCTGGCCCTCGAAGCGGAAGACCGAGCCATAGACGTTGGGTTTGCGCAGCAGCACGCAGGCATCGTTGGCGAGGTAGCGGGTGGGGAAATTGTCCGTGCCGTCCACGACGAGGTCGTAGGGGCGGATGATTTCGAGGGCGTTCTCACTGGTGAGGCGGGTTTCGTGCAGGACGACCTGGACGTGCGGATTGAGGCGGTGAAGGGTTTCGGCGGCGGACTGGGTCTTGGGCCGGCCAACATCCGGGGTGCCGTGGAGGATCTGGCGCTGGAGGTTGGAGAGGTCCACGGCGTCGAAATCCACCATGCCGAGCTTGCCGATGCCGGCGGCGGCCAGATACATCGCCACCGGCGAGCCGAGTCCGCCCGCCCCGATGCAGAGCACGCTCGCGGCGCGAATTTTCTTTTGGCCCTCCGAGCCCGACTTCGGGCAGTATCAAGTGCCGCGAGTAGCGGCGGATTTCGTCGCTGTTTAATTCCATAAGCGCGCTGTAACCGATCAGACTAATTCAACCGCAGCATAGAACAGGAATGAGCAAACGACAACCTGAACCCCAGGCCGCGGCGGCACGCCTGAAGAAACTGTCCGGGCTGCGGCCGACGCTGGCGCTGGTGCTGGGCAGCGGCTTTCACCACGTGTTGAGTGAGCTGCAGGTGGACGCGGAGATCTCCTACGGCAAGATTCCCGGCTTTCCCCCGACGGGCGTGAGCGGCCACGCCGGGCAAGCTGTTCGATTGGCCACCTGGGCGGCACGCCGGTCATGGTGCTGAGTGGCCGGGCGCACTATTACGAGGGGCACCCGATGACGCAGGTGACGTTCGCGGTGCGCGCACTGGCGGCCTACGGCATCCGCGACTTGCTGCTGACCAACGCCGCGGGCGGCGTCAACCGCAGCTTCCGCCCGGGCGACTTCATGGTGCTGACGGATCATATCAACCTCATGGGCACCAACCCGCTGCGGGGCGCGCCGGTGCCGGGCCTGCCGCGCTTTGTGGATCTGACCTGCGCCTACGACCCGGGGCTTGCGCCGCCTGCTGCGACGGGCGGGCCGGGCGTGCGGCGTGAAGCTTCGGACGGGCATGTACCTGGCGGTCTGCGGTCCGAGCTATGAAACGCCCGCCGAAATCCGCGCGTTTGCCCGGCTCGGCGCGGACGCCGTCGGCATGAGCACGGTGCCGGAGGTGATCGTGGCCCGGCAATGCGGCCTGAAGGTCGCCGCCGTCTCCTGCATTACCAACCTGGCCGCAGGCCGGAGCCGGCAACACGCTGTCGCACGCCGAGGTGCTGGAAACGGCGGAGCGGGTCAAGCAAAGTGGCAGCGCAACTGCTGAAGGACTTTGCAAACCTGTATGGCCAAGACCAGTAAGCGGGATGTTGGTGCGGGCGGCCGCCAAGGGCGCGGCAGCGGCGCCGTGGCGCCGTATTCGAAATTCAAAGTCGGCGCGGCGCTGCTCACCCGGGCCGGCGAGATCATCACCGGCGCCAACGTGGAGAGCGCCAGTTATGGCCTGACCTGCTGCGCCGAGCGCGTGGCGCTGTTCAACGCGTTGACCGCCGGCAAAAGGAACTTCGCCGCCATCGCCGTCGTCGCGCGCGCCCCGGGCGGGCCGATGCCCTGCGGGGCGTGCCGCCAGTTGCTGGCCGAGTATGCGCCCGACGCCAAGGTGTGGGTCGCGGACAGCCGCGCGTTGCGCGTCGTCAAAGAGTTTTCCGTGCGGGAACTCCTGCCCGCGGCGTTCGTCGAGGTCCCGAAAGATTCGGATTGAGGACGGGGAACGAGACGGTAAGCTGCCATTTGGAAGACCCTGTTGATGAAGCCCGAAGTCGCTTTTGCGTTGGAGAATGCAGGCTGGCCGGCGTTCCTGGTGGACGCCGCCGGCACCGTCTGCCGCGCCAATCGCGGCGGCGGTCAGCCTTTTCGGCGCCGTCCTGGCGGGCGAATCTCCGCGGCTTGTCAGTCGTGTGGTCGCCCGAGAACGCCGCCGCGCCCGAGCAGTTTCTGGCCCAGTGGGAGCGTTCGGCCGTGCCGACGATGCCGCTCAAATTCCGCGGCAAAGGCGGCCATACGCTGGGCTACCTGACATCCATTTGCGCCTTCACGAGGGAGGGTCAGAAGTATTTCGTGCTCCAGTTGCTGCGGGAGAGCGCGGCGGCCGGGCCGGAAGCCAAGACCGCCGGCGGGGACACGGGTCTCGCGCTCAAACAAAAGCTGGACTGCGCGCTGCAATTGGCGCGCACCGTGGCGCTGGATTTCAACAACGCCCTCACGAGCATCCTGGGCCACACCTCGCTGGTGCTGAGCAAGATGGAGCCGAACCATCCGTGGCGGGAATCGCTGATTGAAGTCGAGAAATCGGCCTCCAAGGCGGCCGAAATCGCCAACGACCTCGGCACGTTCAGCCGCCAGGAGAAGGAGGTCCGCACGCAAACCGCCGGGAACCTGAACCTGCTCCTGCAGCGCGCGGTGGAATTTTTCCAGCAGAACGCCCGGCCGGAACCGGTGACGTGGACGCTCCAGTTGGACCGGAAGCTGTTCGCGGCCAAGTTCGACGAGGCCAAGATGCAGCAGGCCTTCATAAAGATCATCGAAAACTGCCTCCAGGCCATCAGTGACACGCGGCCGCATCACCGTGCAAACGCGCAACCTCGAACTGGCGGAGCCGACGCAGGACCGCAACGCGCAATTGGCCGCGGGCGCTTACGTTTGCGTGGAAATCAGCGACAACGGCAGCGGCATCGAGCCGGAGGTTCTGCCGCGGGTGTTCGAGCCGTTCTTCACGACCAAGCGCGGCGGCAACCACCGCGGGCTCGGGCTGGCTTGGGTCTATGGCATCGTCACCAACCACGGCGGCGGCGTCGCCGTCTCCAGCCAGCCCGGCGCGGGCACCTCGGTCCGGATGTACCTGCCGGCCGAAAACGCGATCGTGCACGACCACGGGCGTCACGTCCGATGACCTCCGCGGCAGCCAGACCATTCTGATGGTGGATGACGAGGATTTGCTGCTGACGATGGGCAAGACGATTCTGTCGGCCTACGGCTACCGGGTGCTGACGGCTAACGGCGGGCAGAAAGCGCTGGAAATCCTCGCCCGGCAACGATGCGCCGGTGGACCTGGTGATCACCGACCTGGTGATGCCGGCCATGAGCGGCCGGGAGCTGGTCGAGCGCATCCGCCAGATCTCGCCCGACACGCGCATCATCTGCACCAGCGGCTACGTGTGGCCCGCCGGCCAGGAAACCAACGGGGCCTACCTGCAAAAGCCGTTCACCAGCCAGGAGCTGCTGCTCAAGGTCAAACAGGCGCTGAGCGCCGAACCCGCCGCCGCCGAATAAAACAGCAGTTGACTGCGCGGGTTAAATCCGTTATTCAGTCATCTTATGCAAATCGAGAGCCTTAAAGTCTTTTGCGACCTGGCCGAGACCGAGAGTTTCACCAAGGCCGCCCAGATCAATGAAGTGACCCAGTCAGCGGTCAGCCAGCAGATCAGCTCGCTGGAACGCCTCTTCAAGTCGCTGCTGATCGAGCGGAGCAAGAAGAAGTTCCGGCTCACTCGCGAAGGCCAGGTGCTCTACGATTACAGCAAGCAGATCATCGGCACTTACGACGCCTTGCACAGCAAGCTGCAGGAGATCAAGGACATCATCTCCGGCACCATCCGCGTCGCCACCATCTACAGCATCGGCCTCCACGATCTGCCGCCCTACCTGAAGAAGTTCCTGAAGAGCTACCCGACGGTCAACGTCCACGTCGAATACCGCCGCGCCAACCAGGTTTATGAGGACGTGCTGGGCAACGTGGTGGACCTCGGCCTGGTGGCCTACCCGGCGCGCGACAGCAAGCTGGAAATCTGCCCGCTCCGCAAGGACCCGCTGGTGCTGATCTGCCACCCGCAGCACCCGCTGGCCAAGAACAAGAGCATCCGTCTCAAAGCCATTAACGGCCAGAAGTTCATCAGCTTCGAGCCGGACATCCCCACCCGCAAGGCGCTGGACAAAATCCTCAAGGAATACTCCGTCCGCGTGCAGAGCGTCATGGAGTTCGATAACATCGAGACCGTCAAGCGCGCCGTCGAGATTGACGCCGGCATCGCCATCGTGCCGCAGGAAACCGTTCTCCAGGAAGTCGCCAAGCAAACGCTGGCCCAGGTGACCCTCGATGACGGGGAATTCTACCGCCCGCTCGCCGCCCTCTACAAGAAGAACAAAGTGCTCTCGCCGGCGATGAAGCAGTTCCTGGCCGTTCTGAAGGACGAGAAATAGGGCCGGGGAGCAAGGCGCAGAGGTTAAATGAGTTGCATGGTTACATGAGTTGCATGGTTACAAATGCCCGGCGGCGCAGGTCGCTCATGTAACCGATGTAACCGATGTAACGATGTGACCCGCAGCCGCGGCTCACTTCAGATTCGACGGGTTGAGCGGCTTCAAATCCTTCGGCACGAACATCCCGTTCTTGCGGATCAGTTCGCCGTCGAACCAGATTTCGCCCCCGCCCCATTCCGGCCGCTGGATCAGCACCATGTCCCAATGCACCGCCGAGCGGTTGCCGTTGTCGCATTCGTCATAGGCCTGGCCGGGCGTCAGGTGCAGCGAGCCGGCGATCTTCTCATCAAACAGGATGTCGCACATCGGGTTGAGGATGTAAGGATTGAAGCCGAGTGAGAACTCGCCCGTGTAACGCGCGCCGGGATCGGTGTCCAGAATCTCATTCAGGCGCCGCGTGTTGTTCGACGTGGCCTTCACGACTTTGCCGTCCTTGAATTCCAGGCAGACGTTCTCAAACTTTGTCCCCGAGTAGAGAGTCGGCGTGTTGAACTGGATGCGCCCGTTGATCGAGTCTTTGACCGGGCAGGAGAACACTTCGCCGTCCGGAATGTTGCGGTCCCCTTTGCACATCTTGGCGCCGATGCCTTTGATGCTGAAGGTGAGGTCGGTGCCGGGGGCTTTGATGCGGACGCCGGTCGGCCCGGTCCATCCGGCGCTCCAGCGGCACCATCGCGCGGGCCATCTTGCGATAGTCCAGTGTGCAGACGTTGAAGTAGAGGTCTTCGAACGCTTCGGTGCTCATGCCCGCCGCCTGGGCCATGCTGGGCGTCGGCCAGCGCAACACGCACCAGCGGGTCTTATTCACGCGATAGTTGAGGACGGGACGGGTGGTGCGCGAATAAAGCGCCATCCGGTCGCTGGCCACGTCGGCGTTCTCGCGTGGCGTTGCCGCTGCCGCGGACGGCGATGTAGGCCTGCATCTTCTTCATGCGGAACAACTCGAGGTCGCGCACCAGGCGGGCGTGCTGCGGGTTCGTTGCGCGCAGCATCTCGCGGTTGATGCGCGTGTGGCGGACCTCGATGAGCGGCGTCGCCCCCGCCGCCCGCGCCGCCCGCATCAGTTCAATCGAGAACTCGTCCGGCACATCAATCATCTCCAGCAGGACGCGGTCCCCCTTCTTCAACGCGGTCGAATACTCGACCAGCAATTTGGCCAGCTTCTTGTAGCGTGGATCTGTCATAATGAGTAATGCAAGGTAAACCTATGGGACAGGCGGAGTCGAGAGGCGATTCTCGCACTTCCGGGGCGGGCAGGGCGTATTCATGAAGGCGAGAATTCAGGGGCGGGGACGGCCTCGTCCCCGGTGAATTGCCGGGAGTCGCTGAATCCCGGAGACGAGGCCGTCCCCGCCCCTCCATGAATACGCCATGCCGGGCGGGTGCCTGATACAAAGTTCCTGTATTTGTGGGTCTCTTAACAAACCTCCGCCGGCATTCTTAACCGTTTGCCGCGGGCTTGGCTTGGCGTCGTTCCTCCGCTCGCAGCGCACGCTCCCGGCGCTTGGTCTCGCTGCGCAACAGGTCTTCCGCCGACCAGCCCTGGTCTTGCGCGAATTGCGCCAATGCGAACAGCCGCTCCCCCAACTCCCGCTTGGTGCGAGCCGGCTTGGCCGGGGCCGCCGCCAGCAGCTTCGCCTTCCGGGCCTTCTTGACTAGCTTGGCGGCCCGCAGCAGGGCAGGGAGGCGCTTCGGGATGCCGTCCAACGCGGAGGGCCGCGCGTGCCGCGTCCCATGCTTTTCGGCCCGCTTAATAACCTCCCAGTTCGCCCAGACCTCGTCCACATTCCTGACGCGCACCTTGCCGAAGACGTGCGGGTGGCGGCGGATCAGTTTGTCGGCGATGTGGCGGGCGACTTTCTCGAAATCAAACGCACCGCGCTCCTTGGCCAACTGGCAGTGGAACACGACCTGCAAGAGCACGTCACCCAGCTCTTCCTCCAGTTCGTGGTCGTCCCCGGCTTCGATGGCGTCCAGCAGCTCATAGACCTCCTCGACCGCATGCCACCGCAGTGACCTGTGGTTCTGCTGCCGGTCCCAGGGGCACCCCCGGGGCGAGCGGAGCCGGGCCATGATGGCCAGCAAATCGCGAATTGCAGAATGGTTCTTCATAGAATGGAATGGTGGAATGACGGAACGATGGAAGATTGGAATAATGGAATGGTGGAACGATGGAAGATTGGAATGGTGGAATGGTGAAATGGTGGGAACTGGTGTGCTGTGGGCCAACATTCCATCATTCCATCATTCCATTATTCCAATCTTCCATCATTCCATTCCCCACCTCTCGTTCACAGTATCACGAGGTTGTCCCGATGCACTACCTCCACTCGCTGTAGTTTCCGGGCCTTGATCTCGGTGGCGTCGAAGCCGGCGATGCCGCGGGCAAACTCCGTGCCGTCGGGGTCGCAAATACGGACCACCTCCCCCGCCGCAAACTCGCCTTCGCACCGGGCGATGCCGGGCGGCAACAGACTCTTGCCCCCTTCGCGCAGGGCCTTTCTCGCCCCCGCGTCCACGAACAGCGCGCCTTGGGGATGGTGGAAAAAGGCAATCCATCGCTTGCGGCCGCGAAGCCGGGTCGGCTGCGGCACGAATAACGTGCCTTCCTCCTCGCCGGCCAGCAAACGGGCGATCACCCGCTTCTTTCGGCCCGAGGCGATGACCAGCGGGATGCCGGACCGGACAGCGATCTTGGCGGCTTGAATCTTCGAAGCCATGCCGCCTACAGCGGTGGCGCTGTCCGTCCCGCCCGCCGTTCGCTCCAACGCCTCGTCCACGCGCTCGATGATCGGGATCCTCCGGGGATTGGCCTTGCCGAAGTTCTCCAGCACACCGTCAACCGTGGTCAGGATGAGCAGCAAATCCGCCGGCAGCAGCGAGGCTACCAGCGCGGAGAGCTTATCGTTGTCGCCGAACTTGAGTTCGGTGAAGGAGATCACGTCGTTCTCGTTGATGATGGGGATGACGCCGTGCCCCAGCAGCGTCACCAGGGTGTTGCGGGCATTAAGATGGCGCTCGTGATGCTCCAGGTCATCGTGCGTCAGCAGAATCTGGGCGACCGGCAGCCCATGCGCCCCGAACAGCTTTTCATAAATCGCCATCAGCCGCGATTGGCCCACGGCCGCGCAGGCTTGCAGCTCCGCCAGCTCGCCCGGGCGCTTGTCATAGCCCAGCGCCCCCATGCCGGCCCCTACAGCACCGGACGAGACGAGCACGATCTCTCTGCCCGCCTGTTTCTGTTCCGCGACTTGTGCCACCAACTGCTCCATCTGGGCAAGGTCCGGTTGCTTCCGGCTGTCGGTCAGGACGCCGGTGCCCAGCTTCACCACGATGCGGGAGACATCTTTGAGCAGTTGAGAACGCACGCCCGGCTTCGTAGCACAGCCCGCTGCCGGTGTCGAATTCCAAATCCCATCCCTGACCGGCGCGGCGGAACTTAGTGTGGTGTCTCAGGATTACCAGTACCCTTCGCTGGCTGTCTGAAGCGGTAGAGGACTACCGCAGTCCAAGACGCTTCGCGTTTTCTGGCGTAACGGAGGGCGGGGCAGCGTCTTGGACGGCGCCAGTCCTCTGGCGCTTTGGATCGCAAACGTGCAGGCAATTGTGAGGCACCACACTGGTTGCCTCCTTGCTCGGCATTGGCGGCTCCGCTATAAAGAGTGTGTCACCATGACTGTGACCGCGCTTTCTCGCATCGCACTGCTGGGAGCCGTTTTCGCGCTGGCCGGCTGCGGCAAGCCCGGAGACGGCAAGCTCAGCTCGCCGCACCCTTTGCCGCCATCTCCGCTGATCGCGCCAGGGGAACCTGGGCGGCCCGGCGGACGCTTCGTGATCGCCGCCAGCACCAGCCCCAAGACCTTCAATCCCCTCTTCGCGTTCGATAACGCCTCGGACAGCATCGTCCGCCTGCTGTTTGGCTCGCTGGTCAGCCTTGATTGGGCCGCGCAGAAACCCGGCCCTGGCCTGGCTGAGTCGTGGTCGGTCGCCGCGGACCAAAAGACCTGGACCTTCCATTTGCGGCGCGGCGTGCGCTGGAGTGACGGCGAGCCTCTCACCGCCGATGATGTCGTCTTCACCTGGAACGACATCATGTACAACCCCGACCTCAACCGCCTCAGCTACAACGTGTTCCGCCTCAACGGCCAGCCCTTCGCCGTGACCAGGGTGGACGACTTCACGGTGCGGGTCGTAACGCCGGAGGTCTTTGGGCCGATGCTCGAGTTCTTCGGCACCGTGCCGATCCTGCCCCGGCATATCCTCGAGGGAGCGGTGAAAGCAAACGTTTTCCCCATGGCCTACAGCCTCCACTCGAAACCGGACCGGATCGTGGGGTGCGGACCTTACCGCCTGAAGGAGTTTCGGCCCGGGCAGTTCACCCTGTTGGAGCGCAATCCCGAGTATTGGGTGGCCGACCGGCAAGGCCACCGCCTCCCCTGGTTTGACGAAGTAATGTTTAGCGTAATTGGAGGGCGGGCGGATGAGGCGACGCTTTTCCTCAACGGCAAGAGCGACGTTTGCGACACGGTACGCCCGCAGGATTACGCGCGACTTAAAGCCGCCTCCGCCGCCGGCCATTTCCGGATGGTCGAACTCGGCATCGGCGCCGAACGTGACTTCCTCTGGTTCAACCAAAACACCGGGACCAACGCGTCCGGCAAGCCCATCGTCAATCCCATCAAGCTGAAGTGGTTCCGCAACCAGAAATTCCGGCAGGCCATTTCCTGCGCCATTGACCGCGAGCGCCTGGCACGCGAGGTCTATGGCGGGCGCGCCGAACCGGCCTACGCCTTGCTCTCGTCGGAGAACCAGAAATGGAACAACCCGCACGTGCCGCGCTACAGCTTCGATCCCGCGCGCGCCCGCGCCCTGCTGGCGGAGATCGGGATCCAGGACCGCGACGGCGATGGCGTGCTGGAGGACGCTGCCGGCCACCCGATTGAGATCGTGCTCTATTCCAACACCGGCAATCCCCTGCGGGAAAAGGCGGCCAAACTGATCGAGGAGGACCTGAAGAAGATTGGGGTCAACCTGACCTTTCTGGCGATCCCCTACCAGGCGCTCCTGGAGCGCATCAACGTCACATTCGATTACGAGTGTGCCCTGATGGGCCTGGGAGGCGGCGGCACCGATCCCGCCTCCCAGATGAACGTGCTGCGGTCCAGTGAAGACCTCCACCAATGGTTCCCGTTCCAGAAAACGCCCTCGACTGATTGGGAAGCCCGCATAGATTCGCTCATGGACGCCCAAATGCGCACGCTGGATTTCGAGCAGCGCAAGAAGGACTTCGACGAAGTGCAGGAGATTCTAGCTGAAGAACTGCCGATGATTTACACCGTCTCCCCGTTTTCCTCGGCGGCCATCCGCTCGGACGTAGGGAACCTCCGCCCCGCTGTCCTGAGCCCTTACCACCTGACCTGGAACCTGGCGGAGATGTATTTCAAGAAGAATTGAGGTCAATTTCGGCGCGAATTTGCCCTTGCATCCCGGGCTCGGGCCTGCTTCATTACGGCCAGTCCTGCGCATATGGCGGAATTGGCAGACGCGCTACTTTGAGGTGGTAGTGGAGTAATCCGTGCAGGTTCAAGTCCTGCTATGCGCACCACTTTCATTATGGAAAATGGTGAATCGGCGACCGTCCCCAAAGATTACCCAGACATTTCGGGGCAGTTGGAAAGCGAAAGCGAGCAAGACGTGAAGTATCCCAAGCGGCTGCGACATAACGGCAAGGGCGGAGTCTTGGCCACGATCTACAAGCGCCCGGACTGCTACCGCTTCTATTGGCGGACACGGGCGGACGGAAAGCCCCGGAGCCAGTCCCAGAACTTCTCTGCCTACTCAGAGGCGCAGCGCAGCGGCGACAAGGTGGTTACCGACCTCGTATGGACTCCAGCCGTGGCGGCATCGGGCTTCCATCCTCTGCTGCCAAAGAAGGGAAGCCGCAAGTGAGCAGGCGTTGCCCGCATTGCAGGAAAGCCTTTGAACCCAGCAGCGGAAAGCAGCGCTACTGCGGTCGAAAGTGCTACGGGGCGGTTTATGCGGTAGTGAATCGGAAGAAGATCAGAAAGCGCAAAACGGCCTACCGTGCGGCAAACCGGGATAGAATTCGCAAGCGGCAGGCGGCCTACTACGCAGCAAACCGCGAGGCGATTAACAAGCGCCACGCAGGCTACTACGCCGCGAATCGTGGCGAGATTTTGAAGCGACGAGCAGCCTACTATGTCGCGAACCGGGAGCGAATTGCCAAGCGGGACGCGGCCCGCTACGCAGCCAAGAAGATGGAAGAGAAGCGATTGGCCCAAACCGGCCCCGCTCGCTAACATCTCAACGGCTGGCCCGGGATAGACGCCCCGGAATCCGCTGCCGCTTCTACTCCCATGACACAGAAACCCCGCCAGCCACTCCCCCCGCCCTTGCTCACCGGCTGGCCCTGAACGCGCCGAAAACAACTGGCACCCCCACCGGGCATCCCAAGGTCACTTTGCGCGGTGCCGACAGAAAAACCGCCAATTTGGGACACGCTCGCTACTACCACCCCTGTCCGGTTGCAACCGACCTTCTGCGCTAGCAACGCACCGCTCGTGAAGCCGCCAACGGAGACTGCTTTGCTGCCAATTCACCGGAAGATTCACACGATCCCAATGCTCTGTTTCGGGCAATCTTGAGCACTTCCAACGCCTCCCGCTGGACCGTAGCCCATCCGCCCGATTCCTCACTTCCGGGGCGCCGTTGGAGTTACCGTGCGAACTTGGCTTTGGCCTATGTCAGCCCGATTCTGAGACACCACACTAAGCCTGGGCCAACCGGCGGAGGCCCCGCACTAGCACCCCCGCAAAAAACCACCGCTTCGGCGGCACGTGACCCATTCTCGCGGGGAGGCGCAATAGCCGAGCAACGGCGGGGGCAAGTTCATCGCCGCGGAAGGGAAGCTCTAGAACACAATCGGCCCCCGCCTCCAGCAACAGCGGTTCGTATCGCGCCCGCTCCTCCAGGGCGACGATGGCAATAACCGGTGTTGGGCGGTGGGTTTTAATGGTATGGATGGCGCGGATCCCCTCGCCGATGAGGCCGATGGGGGTGGGGGCGGCCACCTCGGGAAGTAGGTTGTGGGGCACCTGAACGATTAGATCAAACTCGCGGTCGCAACCCTGCCACACAAAGTCGCCTACTCGCGCGGTTCGGCAGCAGTGGACGGCGGCCTTGTCCTGGCACACCTCTTTAAAAAGGGCCTCGATAAAGTCATTGAGCAGTTCTTCGCCATTGCCGATGAGGATGCGGTACGTCTTCATTTTATCCCGAGCGCCGGGGACGGTTCGATTCTCGCCTGAGCGCGGCCATTCTGAGGGGCAATAAAGCAGCCCGGCTGCCATTATCGAAAGTGCGAAAAGCACCCGCCAGGGGGCGCACCCCGCTAAACAGGGCTTCCAAGCGCTTCAGCGGTTGCTATGCCGTGCTCCGAACAGTCATGTGCCGGGAAACCGCTGCAGCGGGGTGTTTGCCAGGACTCCAAGGCCAGCCGCATGGCAGGGCGCGCCACCCGCTCACAAACCCAGATGCTTCCCCGTCCCCGAATTCAGAGCTTGCAAGGAGGCGGATTTGGTCTAAAAGGTCTCAAATGTTTGGCAGTAAATCGTTCCGCTTCCTCGAGGGGTTGGCTCTCAGTTTGCTCTTACTTTCCGAGGCGGCTTGTCTCGGCGCTACGGGCCGCGAAGTACCCTCGGCGATGCGGTCGCGGATCGAGTCGGCTATCGCCCGGGTCAAACCGGCCCTGGTGCGCATCCGCGTTGTGTCCACCGACTTCAGCGACGGGCGCGAGGTCAAAATGCAGGTGGTCGGCAGCGGGGCGATCATCACCCGGGACGGCTACCTCATCACGAACCACCATGTCGCCGGTCATGCCGTGCGCATCTTCTGCACGCTGTGGAACCGGGAGGAAATCGAGGCCGAACTGGTCGGCACCGATCCGCTCACGGACATTGCGATCCTCAAGCTCAAACCGGACCACCCGGTCCGCTTCACGCCCGCTGAGTTCGGAGATTCCTCGGACCTTAAAGTGGGCGACTACGTGCTGGCGATGGGCAGCCCGATGGCCCTCTCCCAATCGGTTACGCTGGGCATTATCAGCAACACGGAAATGACCATGCCGCGGTTCTGGGGATCGAGCGGGCGCTTCCGGCTGGACGGCGAGGACGTCGGCTCGCTGGTTCGTTGGATCGGCCACGATGCGGCGATTTATGGCGGCAACTCCGGCGGCCCGCTGGTGGACCTGCGCGGCAAGATCATCGGCATCAACGAGATCAGCTACGGCCTCGGGCGGCGCGATTCCCGGCAACCTGGCCCAGAAGCGTCGCCGAACAGATCATGGCCAAAGGCCGGGTTCGAGCGAAGCTGGCTGGGCCTCGACGTGCAGCCGCTCTTCAAGCGCTCCGAGGACAAGCACGGAGTGTTGATCAGCGGCGTGCTGGAGAATTCCCCCGCCGCCAAGGCCGGCTTCAAACCCGGCGACCTGCTGCTGCGAGATGGACGGCGCGGAAACCGATGTCCGCTTCGAGGAGCAGATGCCGGACGTCATGTGGCGGCTGACCAGCCTGCCGATCGGCCACAAGGTCACCGCGGTCGTCCAGCGCGACGGAAAGGAAATCACGCTCCACGTGGTCCCGCTCGAGCGCGGCGAGGTCTATCCCCCGGAGCAGGAACTCAAAGCAGTGGGGCCTGACCGTGCGGGATTTCTCCCGGCTGCTGGCTGAAGAAATGAAACGCCCCGGCCAAGCCGGCGTGCTGGTCACTTCCGTCCGCCCGGGCGGACCTGCCGGCAGCGCCAAGCCCGCTCTCCAGGCCAAGGACGTCATCGTCGAGGTCAATCAGCAGCCGGTGAAAGAACGCGGGAGTTGACCGCGCTGACCCGAAAGCTGACAGGAGGCCAGACCGAGCCCGTGCCGGCCACGGCCACCTTCGAGCGCAAGGCCGCGCGCTACCTGGCGGTGGTGCGGAGTCGGCCTCGACGAACTCAAGGACCCCGGGCTGGAAGTCACGAAAGCCTGGCTGCCGGTCGAGACCGCAGGTCATCAGCCGCGACATCGCCCAACAACTCGGCCAGCCCGACTTGAAAGGCTTTTACATCACGCGCGTCTATCCCGGCACCACCGCCGAGAAAGCGGGGCTTAAACCCGGCGACTTCATCACGGCGGTGGACGGCACGCAAGCTGTCGGCCTCCGACTCCGAGTACGAGGACGAGCTCTCCTCCCTGATCCGCCAATACGACGTCGGCAAGACGGTCGAGCTGACCATCCTCCGCGACAAGGCGCAGCTGAAAATCCCGGTCGAACTGGCCCGCTCGCCGCGCCTGCAGCGCGAGATGAAGAAATACCGCAACGACGACTTTGAATTCACCGCGCGCGACGTCTCGTTCTTCGACCGGGTCGAGGAGCAATGGGACAGCGACCAGCAGGGCGCGCTGGTGGAGAGCGTAAATCCGGCAGTTGGGCCGAACTTGGGTTCCCTCGCTGAGGGCGACCTGATCCTGGCGGTGGACGGCCAGCCGGTGGACTCGGTGGACGCACTGCGGCGCGAAATGGACCGGGTTGCCGCCGCCAAGGAGAAGTCGTGGTGATCAAAGTCCTGCGCGGCATTCACACCCGCTTCCTGGAAATCGAACCGAACTGGAAAAACTAACCTCTAACTACAGATCCTTATGCGTTACTAAACCGAATCACTTGCTTCGCCACTTGCCTCCTGCTGGCCGCCCTGGCCGCTCCTTGCCCCGCCGATGAACTGGCCGAGAAGGGCCGCGAGATCTTCAAACAGTACCAGCATGCCGTCGTGACGGTCCAGGTGGTGCTGAAAATGTCCTACTCCGGAGCGAGCCGATCGAGCGAGAACCGGCAGGACCTCACCGGCACGGTGCTCGATCCCTCGGGTCTGACCGTGCTGGCCCTCTCGGCCTGTGACCCAAGCGAAATGTACCAGCGCATGATGTCCGAGGAAGCCGCCAAGTACAAGCTGGAGACCGAGGTCACCGACATCAAGATCCTGCTCGACGACGGCACCGAAATACCGGCGGAGATTGTCCTGCGCGACAAGGACCTGGACCTGGCCTTCATCCGGCCCAAGACCAAGCCCGCCAGCCCGATGGCAGCGGTGGATTTGAGCAAGTCCGCCCCGGCGCAGTTGCTCGACGAGGTCATTACGCTTAACCGCCTCAACAGCGCCGCGGGCCGCGCCTACGCCGCCTCAGTCGAACGCATCAGCGCCGTCATCCAGAAACCGCGCACCTTCTACATCCCCGACAGCACGATGACCTCGACTACGCTGGGCTCGCCGGCATTCGCGCTCGACGGCAAGCTCGTGGGCATATTCGTCATGCGCGTCCATCAGCGCGAAAGGCGGCGGAGCCCGCAATTACCGCGACAGCCTGACTTCGATCATCCTGCCTGCCGAAGACGTCCTCGAAGCTGCCAAGCAGGCTCCCGAAGCCAAAGGCGGGGAAGAGAAGAAGGCCGAAGCGAAAGAAGCGCCGGAGAAGAAGTAGGAGGAACGGAATGATGGAATGATGGAATACTGGAATGATGGAATAATGGAATGTTGGAAGACGCAGGTTTCCACCGTTCCATCATTCCAGTATTCCAACATTCCATTATTCCAACATTCCATCATTCCATTGTTCCAACATTCATCTTTCCTTCCCGTCCAACGCGGTGAAGAAGCGATCCCACCTCGGCAACCAGTAATTCTGGCGGTCGAAAGACAGTGCCACGGCGGTCGCCTGCCCCACAATTCGGCTTCGCGCAACCGGCCCGTAGTAACGGGAGTCGAAGCTGTTGTCGCGGTTGTCCCCCATCATGAAGTAATGGCCTTCCGCCACACGGTAAGGACCGAAATTCCGCATCGCCGGCACTGATGGAATTGCCGCCACCGCGTGGGATCGGCCGGGGAGATCCTCGACGGCATAGATCTGGCGGGCGCGGTCGGCCGGGTCAACATCACGCAACAACTGCTTCGGCGATGGGCTGGTAGGCGACCGGTTGGCCGTTGAGGATGAGGCTGTCGTTGCGCAATTCGATCGTGTCGCCGGGCAAGCCCACTACCCGCTTGACCAGGCGCTTGCCGTCGCGCGGGGAGAAGAAAACCACGATGTCGCCGCGGTGCGGATTGCTCCACTCGGCAATGTGGCGGGTGGTAAATGGCACCTTGAGGTCGTAAGCCAGCTTATTGACGAATATGCGGTCGCCCTCAAGGATGGTTGGTTTCATGGAGCCCGTGGGCACGTCGCTCCAGTCGGCCAGCGAAGAGCGGATCGAGAAGACGACTAAACCGATGACCAGCCACCAACGGATTTCCTTGCGCCACCAATAGTGGAGGCGGTTGCGGAGGAGTGTAGCGTTCACGAAGCGTTTGACCCTGCGGCGGGCTCGCTGTTCAAGGCGGAATTAGGCCCCTTTGGGCGGGCCACCCATGAGCCTGAAGCTCCTGGAAGCGATACAGGGGGAATACAGGGGGATTACAGGGGGATTACAGGGGGATGGGCACCCGACGGCGACGCAATCCAACATTACCAGGAGGGCGTCGGCGACCGGAGGGCGGTCAACCAGGCAACCGGTGGCTTTCCAACGGAGCTATAACCCCGAGCCAACGCTTATTCCATCGCAAGTCGCGAAGCACCGGCTCGGGGATCGCAGTCGGGGCGACAGAGCTTCGCTCTCGGGAGATCTGAGCGGACGCCCTGGAACAGGCCGGCCAGCCTCATTCGCGGTATTCGCACAGGCTCTCGACGTAAGCCGCCGAGCCGTCGCGCAGCCAGCCGTCGAGCTGGGCCTGGTCCTTGAGTTGCTGGCCGCGCAAGCGGGGCACGACCACGAAGCGCGATTCGATTTCCGGCAGCGCGGTCATGTCCACCCAGAGCTTCTCGAACTGGGTGACCGGGAAGATGTCCTCCTGCCCGTGGCCCCAGCGCTTCTTCACGTCCTTGAGCGTGATGTAAGTGGGCATCTTGGCCGCGAGGTTGCGGATGGCGGCGGTGACCTTCTCCCCGTCGCTGAGATCGGCGCGGGTGAGGGCGAAGGCGGCGAGCAGCTTATCGAGGTCAATCCAGCAGGTGTTCGAGTTGTAGTAGCTCAGGGCGAACTCGGTCTTCCTCGCGCGGCATGGCGAGCCCTTCGACGAGGCGCACGCGGCCGTTGACGCGCGCCAGGCCGCCGCCGCGGTCTTCGAGGCGGCGGGTGATGACCTCGAAGGTCAGGCAGGCGCCGCTGCGGATATGCCAGCCCAGCAGGGCGGGATCAACATCCGCCCCCAGCGTGTCGATGTTGTGGAGGAGCAGATACTTCAGCTGCGGGCGCTCCGCCAGCAGCTGCGCCAGGACTCCATTGCGGAGCAGGTTCGGCACTTCATACCAGTGGCCGACGGGGTGCAGGCATTGGAGCGGCAGGTTGTCGGTGTAGTCGCTGGCTTCGCCGGCGCCGCTGCGCCCAATTGATGAGCGCGTGGCGGAGGCTGTCGCGCACCTTCTGCTGCTGTTCATCCAGTATCTGCTGCGGCATTTCCTCCCAGGCGAAACCGCAGGTCGCGGACGGTGGGGATCATGCGCAAGCCGACCGATTTGCCGGGCGAGAGGAACAGCGGGCCCTCGTAGCCGTAATGGTTCTGCCGGGCGAGGAACTCCTCGGTCGGCGCGTGGGTCAGGTAGCTGGTGGTGAAGATGTGCGGGATGGGCGTGCCCACTTCGCGCGACACGCGCCGGCTCTTGGCCAGGTGCGTCTCCATGAACGTGCGATGGCGCCCGGCCAGCTTGCAGAAGGGATGCAGCGCCTTGACCACCCCGGCGCCTTGCGTCCAGCGGCTGCCGGCGCCGGCGGCCAGCGTAACGACGGCCAGCTCCCCGTTCTTCAAGCGCAGTGAGGCCCAGTCGCCCTGTAGCTGCCGAAGCATCGCGCCTTGAGATCCGAGGCGTCGGCTGCACGTCGCCCTCCTGCACGTCCTCGATGACCGCGCTGGCGGGCAGGCGGTTCTGGGCCAGGCCAATGCGGCCCTCCTTGAGGTCGGTGCGGATTTGCTCGTGCTGGACGCGGTCGAAGCCGTGCTGCTCGAGCAACGCGGCGAGCGATTGGTCGGCCGCCGATTCCGCTTTGCCGCGCGGCAACATCACGTCGAACAGCGTCTGCACCACCCCGCGCAACTCGGGCCTGGTGCGGCAGGCGGCGCCGAACTTGTCCAATTCGGCGCGGCGCAACGGCGAAAGCGAGTGGCGGTCCTGGCGCAGCAGCGCCGGCGCGGTCAGCGTGTAATAGCCCGGCGGCATCAGCGCGGCTCGCGCCTTCCAGCAGGTCGGCGAAGGTGCCGCGCTCATTGATGGCGAAATCATAGACCACCGGCTCCATCGCGAAGGGCAGGGCGTGCCTGGAGTTCCCGTTTGGTGGCGGACATGATCTCCTGCAGGCGCTGTTGCGCGCGCGCCTTGTGCTCCGGCGCGAAGATGAAGCCCATCCCGCCGCCGGACATGCCCGCCCAGCATCCAGAAGCCCCAGAAGGCGTCGCCGAACTCCGCGCGCACCCGGGTGATGAGCGTCTCGGTGAAGTAGTTGGTCGCCCAGGGGATGATGGTCTGGATGGGCTGGCGGAAGTTGCGCGTGGTCGCGCCGCCGATGGCCGTGCACGTCCCCGCTGGCGCAGGGCGGCGAGAATCTCGTCGAGAATGCCCAGCATGCTCTGGCGCGCCTTCCACTCCGCATCGCAGCGCAGCAGGTATTTCTCGGTGACCATCTCCAGGATGGGGCCGACGTTCTGCGCCATGCCGCCGTGGACGAGCACCAGGCTGTCCTGCAGCTTGCGGCGCGTCTCCGGCGAGGCGTCCTTCTGGTCGAGAATGCGGTGCTGGGGCATGAGCCGGCCGCGGCTGATGCCGAACTCCGGGTCGCCTTCGCTGGCGAGCACGCCCTCGATCAGTTTCATGCCCGGCCAGACGCCGCCCGAATCCTGCCAGCCGCCGCCCGACCCGCCGAGCCATTCGCCGAGCAGCGCGCGCGCCAGCACCAGTCGGCGCTCGTGCTCCTGCAACTGGCCGGTGAGCGAGGCGGCCTGCCCGGTCGCCCGCATGCAGACGCTGACCAGCGCGGCCAGCAGTGTGGTCGAAACCGCCAGGCGCGAGCCTTTGGGGATGTTGTTGACGCTGCTGACGATCTCCAGCCCGCGCCCCGGGCCGACAATGCGGGCCAGCAATTCCGCCAGGCTCTGGCCCGAGCCTTCAATCCCCGGCGGCACGATGCCCGCGGCGATGACCGCCGCCTTGAGCAGGCCGAGGTAGTCCTTCGCAAAGTCGAACACCTCGGCCAGGTTCGTAATGTCCGCCGTGGCGCCCAGGTCAACGCTGACCAGCCGCAGCAACGGCTCTTCGATGACGCGCAGGTAGGCTTCGACCGGCGGGCGCGGCGCGGCATCGCGCCCGTGTACGCCCGAGGTCGATGGAGACGTTGAGCACCTTGGCGCCCTCGGGGAAATCCATGCCCAGGAAGAAGATGTCGCTCCAGCCGCAGTGCGTGAGGTCCATGCGCACCGGCGTGCATTCGCGCAGGATCGGGTAGGTGCCGTCGCTCGGGTTGGGCCGCAGCAGCTCCGGCCGGATGCGCAGGGGGTGATCGGCCGGGTGGCCCATGCGGAACATCCATTGGTTGCCGCGCACCGAGCGCACGCTGCGGCGGACCTGGTCGGCCAGCGTCTGGAACGCCAGCCGGTGATAGGCCGCGGCCAGAGCGCTTGAGATGGCGTCGCTGGGACCTTCCGCCTGCTGCACCGCGAGGAAGTGATCAATGGCCTCCTCGAACCGGCGCTGGAGCAGATGCTCGTAGCCTTTGAAGGGGATGAGGGAGCGTGACGCGTGATTCGTGATGCGTGAGGCGTCGCCGAGCTTGTCGGGCAAGTGGAAGCGGTGGATGGCGTAAAGGAAGAACAGGGCGCGGACGCGCTCGTAGAGGTTCTCGCTATGCCGGCGGAAGTCGTCCAGGCGGGTGCATTGCTCGAGCAGTTCGTCGGGGGTGAGGCTGGCGCAGGCGGTTTCCAGTGATTGATTCGCGGAGGGCGGGGTCCGAGGCGGTGATGATGCTGATGAGGTCTGGCATGAGCAGCTCCCTTATTGAGTTGCCCGCCGGGCCAGCAACTCCACCAGGCCGCTCAGCACCTCGTCCCGGTCCTTCCCATCCAGCGCCAGGGCTAACTGGGCGGTGAGCAGACCGTATTTGACGCCGATATCGTAGCGGTGGCCCTCCAGCTCGGAGGCCAGATACCGCTCGCGTCTGGCCAGTTTGGCCAGGGCGGTGGTGAGATGCACGCCGCGATTGCCGGCTTGCCCGACCTCCTCCTGCGAGCAAGTCCATGACGGCCGGGCGTGAGCACGTGCATGCCGAAGAAACAGAGGTAATGGCCGGCCCGCAGGCCGGGGACAATCAGCCGCTGCTCGGCCTCGGTGGGGGTGGGCTTCTCGACCACTTCGGACACCTCATACAGCCCCTTGCGCCCGGCGACGAGCCGTCCGCCGACCGTCCCGTAGTACGGCAGCTTGCTCTCGTGCGTCGCTTGCACGGCGGAGACGGCGCAATTCTCCGCGCGGGCAATCTCGACCAGTTGCTGCGCCGCGCGCTTGCCGCCGCCGCTGACGTAAAGATGGTCGCCGACCAGCAGCAGGAAGGGCGCGCCGCCGGCAAACTCGCGCGCGCAGAAGACCGCATGGCCGTAGCCGAGGGCGGCCGTCTGTTCGACGAAGTGAAGCCGCCCGCCTCTGCCCGCCCGCGGCAGCGGCATAGGCGGCCTGATCGCCCGGGCAGACGACCACACAGATTTCCTCGATGCCGGCTGGAGAGGATTTCTTCGATGAGAATCCGCAACGCGGTCTTGGTGAGCGCCGTCACGGTCCACCAGGGTCTGCAGGGGAAGAGTCCGCTGAGTCTTGCCCGCGGCGGTGATGATGGCTTTCTTGATTTCCACGGCTTTAAGACTGTTCGTTGTTGCGCAAGGCGATGTGAGCGTTGCAAATTGGCGCCACCCAGTCAACTGCGCTTGGCGTTCACGAGGTTCCGGCCTGCACTGAATCTGCGGTAAAACAGCTTGCCTTTGTTCCGCATTCGTGCAAATTACACCCCCGTGTTAACGTAGTGTAGTTACTACGCACGAGCTGGTTGCCTCGGTAGCTCAATTGGTAGAGCAGTTGACTCTTAATCAATTGGTTCTAGGTTCAAGTCCTAGCCGGGGTACCAACAAACACCGAGGAAAGCACTTCCCCAGCGTTGGGTTCACGCAGAAGCCAAGTGTTTGGCCACGGCGTCAGCTATGGTGCTGGCGCTTCGGAGGACTTCGCGCGCGGACTCAGGATTGGGAATCTTGAGGCCATATTTCTTGTCAAGCGCGACGACCAGTTGGAGCGCGTCCACCGAATCCAGGCCGAGGCTACCGGGGCCGAAGAGTGGCTGCTCGTCGCCGATTTCGTCGGAACTGACTTGCAGCATGAGGTTTTCGACCATCATCTCCTTGATGTCCCGTTTGAGTGTCCCGTTAACATGCATCACAAAATTCCACCATCTGCCTTCACAATAGAACCTGTTACATAACTGGCGTCCGCGCAAGCGAGAAACCGCACCACGGTCGCCACTTCTGCGGGCCGGCCAAACCGCCGCATGGGGATTCGCCTCTCCGCAGCCCTGCGTTCCTCGCCCACCAACGAGGCGATGGCCTCGGTTTCGATGTAGCCGGGGCAGACCGCGTTGACGGTGATGCCGATGCGGGCGACTTCCTTGGCCAGCGATTGGGTGAGGGCGACGACGCCGGCCTTGGCGGCAGCATAATTGGCCTGGCCGGCCGGAGCCAGTAATGCGCTCAGTGAGGCGATGTTGATGATGCGCCCGTGGCGCTGGCTGATCATCGCCGGCAGCACGGCCTGGCAACCGTGGAAGACGCCGTCGAGATTCGTTGCCAGAACGCGCTGCCAGGAATCCGCCGGCATGGTGGCGAGCAGCGCGTCTTCATGGCTGCCGGCATTGTTGACCAGCACCTCCAGCCGATGGTAACGCGCCAGAACGTGAGCGACGGCCTGCTTCCAGGACTCAGGGCTGGTGACGTCGAGCGTTAGACAGGAGCAGCGGTCCGGATGGTCCCGGGCGAGTTGGTCAGCGCGGTCATGCCGAGAGCGGACCCCGAGCCAGACGAAGTTGGCAGCCGACTCCTCGAGGAAGGCCCGCGCGATGGCCTGCCCCAAGCCGCCATTGGCCCCTGTGATCAGAATGACACGCGGACTCATGCGTTGATACTCGGCCGCGGAGCGTGCTCCCGCAAATGGCCGGTGTTGGAATCGGCGCGCACGAAGCGCGCTCCGATGGCCTGCTGGTTGCTTCCGGCGAGGCTGACGGCGGCCGCTGCCAGATGCCCGTTCGCCAGCCGGTCGCAAGCCGCCACGCATTGCCAGGCGCCGGCGGCCATCATCCCTTCCCCCAGAATGCGCTTGGGGCTGAGGCGCGGGCCGGTCCAATCGTGCCACGCAGCCAGTTCAGGCGCGTCGGCTCGTGGATTGCCGCAGAGGCCGTCGCAAAGCAGTTCCGCCGGGGAGGCTGGTGGCAGTTGTTCGCGCATCAGCCGGGCCGCGCGAGCACGGTTCGTGCGCGTTGTGTAGGTGTGGGCATCGGTGATGGCCTCCAGCTCAACACCAACCGATAGAGCCGGGTCCAGGCTCAGGCACACGGCCCCGGCCCCGGCGCTCACGACCACATCGTGCCCAAAGCACCATAGCGCGTCTGCCAGGAGCCAATCCGCTTCTTCGGCGCCGATCACAACACAAGCCTCCACCCGTCGCTGCTCGAGCCACTGGGCGGCGACCGACATGCCTTGTAGGAAACAGGCCGGGTCGCCCGTCAAAGTATAGGCCAGCGGCGTATTCTCGAGCAGCGCGGCGACATGGCTGGCTGGTGCCGCGAAGACCGTTTCGGGAAACAGCAGCGGACTGGCAGTGGTGGGGTCTTTCAGCATTTCAGCGTAGAACCGATAGGAGAAGTGGACACAACCGACCTGAAGGCAGACGACAACCCCGAGTCGGCGGTTGCGGTTGTTGGCTGTGCGCACCCCGGCCAGAGCCTCCAGCGCAGCGGCAGCGGCATAGTGTGTGATGGGACTGGTGCGCCGCAGGCGCGGATGGGCAAGGAAGGGGAGCCGTGTTGGGGGCGGGACCAGCCGCGCCCGCAGCGGCTGGTCCCAGCCGGGGCGCTCCAGAGGTTTAACCGGCAGCGGCTCGCCCTTGGCCAGCGCGTCGCGCAAGGCCGCGACACCCCAGCCGGCGGGAGACACGGCGCCCAGTCCGCACACAAAGACGCGGCTCATGCCCACCTCCTGAAGACCAAAGACGCATTGATGCCGCCGAAGCCAAAGGAATTGGATAATGCCACGTTCAGCCGGGCATCCCGGGGCTGGCGTACGATCGGGAAATGGCAGGCCGGGTCGGGAGTCTCAATAGTGGTTTCCGGCGGCAGCCATTGCTCTCGCAAGGCCATCAGGCAGACGATCGCCTCCACCGCACCCGCTCCGCCCAGCAAGTGGCCGATGCTGGCTTTGGTGGAACTGACCGGCAGAGTGGTTGCACGCGGCCCAGCCCAGCGACCGATGGCGGCCGCTTCGGCGCTGTCATTGAGAGGCGTGGCGGTGCCGTGGGCGTTGATGTAGCCAATGTCTGCGGGCGTCACGCGGGCACTTTCGCTGGCGAGGGTCATCGAGGCCAGCGCAGCGTCCCCTCGCGGGTGTGGTTGGGTGAGGTGGTAGGAATCAAAGGTCGTGCTATAGCCGATGATTTCACCCAGGATGGCCGCGCTCCGCCGGCGCGCGCAGTCCAGCGTTTCGAGCGCAAGGATCGCCGCGCCTTCACCGAGAGCTAGCCCATCACGCCGGAGATCGAACGGACGGCAGGTGGTAGGCGAAAGCGCCTGCAGCGCATTAAATCCCACGAATACCATTTCGCTCAACGCATCATGCCCGCCAGCCAGGGCGCGCTCGGCCTGGCCGCGCCGAATGAGTTCCCAGGCGTGGCCAATGGAATCAGCGCCTGCTGCGCACGCATTGGAGATGATCCGGACGGGACCGTCAAAGCCGAAGGCGTTGGCGATCGCCCGGCCCTGGGTCTGCCCCTGGTAGTACACCGCGCGCGTAGGTTGGCCGCGATGCCGATGCGGTTCCTGGCGCGCGGTGCGGAAATAGGCTTCTCCGAGAGACATGCCGCCGGCGGTAGTGCCCAGCACCAGCGGCAGCGCTTCGGCAGGTTCCCAGCCGGACTGAGCCCAGGCTTCATGCGCCGCAAACAGCAGCATCACACCGGCCCGGTCCAGCCGCCCGGCCCGGTGTGCCGTCAGGCGCGTGGCCGGCAGTTCCATCGGCAGCGACACCTCGGCAGCCGTCCTGACCCGTTGGCGGCTGACGTCGAAGAGCGACACCGGACGAAACGCGGTGCGACCCGCCCGGAAGCCCTCTGCATTTGGCCGCCAGCCGATTCCAAGCGCAGTCACGATACCAGCGCCGGTGACAACGACCCGGGGCGGCTGTGCAAGTGGTCTGTTGGGCGGAAAGAGCACAGGCTAATTTGGCGTCGGGGCGAGCATCGCCAGACGTGGCTGGATGCGCTGGGAGATGGCGAGGTGTTTCCAAAGCGAGCCCACCACCCCGCGCCGGCGCAGGCGCTCCGCCAGGCTGGTATAGTTGGGAGGAGGATCGCCCATTAACCAGTTCGGCGAGAGCCGGGCGAACTCGTCCAAGCGCGCAAACACCGCCTGGGCCTTCAGGCCGGGGGCCAGGTAGTAGGCCGGGGCGAGCAGGTCGGCGGCGCTTTTGACGAGGCCGGCGGCGAGGGCGCGTTCGAACAACATCGTGCCGGGATAGATTCTCATTCCCACGGTCGCGACAACGACATCGTCCCCGAGCCGTCGCGAATTGCGGAAGCTGGTGCCGAGCGTCTGCTCCGTCTCGCCCGGGCCGCCGCAGATGAGGAAGTGGCAGCAGTCTATCCTCTCCGCGCGCGCCAGTTCGCTGGCCCGGAGAATGTCGTCGAACGTAAAACGCTTGCTGTAAGCGGCCAGCACCGGGTCGCTGAAACTGTCGGACCCGAGCTCGATGTGCGTCAGCCCGGCGCGGCGCATTAGTCGCATCTGTTCGGCATCCAAGCCCTTCGGGCGCAGAAAACAGCCCCATGCCAGCCTAACGTCGCGTCGCAGGATCGCCTCGCAGGTCTCGCTGACGTGAGTCGGGGACGAGTTGAAAACCGAGTCCACGATGAACACGTATCGGGCGCCGAGCCGGTGCAGTTCTTCAAACTCCTCCGCGATGGCCTCTCCGGGGAGCCGGCGGAGGGCTCTGCTTTCGAGCATCGGATAGGTGCAGTAACAACAGTCGAGCGCGCAGCCGCGCTGCGTCTGCACATTCAGCGTGGAACTGGCGCGAAGGTAGTAGTCCACCGCGTTGACGGGCCGGCGGGGTCTGTCGGGGGTTTGGTCCCGCGCACTTGGCCCGCGCGGGTTGAGCGCGATGGTTGTCCCGCGCCGAAAAACCAGCCCGGGCACGCCGGTGGGGTCCGCCCTGTTCTCCAAAGCGTTGACCAGGCTCACCAGGCTGGTTTCGCCCTCTCCCACGATGCCGAAGTCCGCGCCGCTCAGTCCCAGCAACTGTTCCGGGAACAGTGAAAAGCCGCTGCCGCCCAGGATGAGCGGGCAGTCAGTTTGCAGGCGCGCCGCCCGGCACAACTCGAGAAGATCGCCGAAGTAAGTCTCCTGTCGCCGGAACACCACATCGTCAATGTTGCGAAGCGAGAAGCCAATGTAGTCCGGAGCGAACTCCGCCAGCACCTGTCCCAGCGTCTCCGTGCCCGCCTGGCAATCCAGCCACCGGGTTTCATGTCCCGCCTGTCGTAGGGCGCTATCCACCATCGCTAGCCCCAACGGAAAGACCGGGTAAGGAAAGTCGCAGCGATTTGTGCTGACGAGGAGAATCCTGCTGGGCATGTGGAGCTTAGAGACTCGTGCAGATGGAGCGCCCAAACAAGAAACCGCCAAGCCGATGCGCCGCCGCGCCGGCAGCGAAGCCCCGGGGCGCCTCCCACGCGTCCCCTGCCGGCAAGTCCATCATTGTGCGCTCATATCGCATAGCTTCAAACTCGCTCAAGACGGTAAGGTGCGCAACGTGCGGCGGCAACGGAAAAGCCGCAGGGCTTGAAGGTGGCTTGCAGGCAGCTTGCGCTTTGGGGGTGGCCTGGGGGCGGCTTGCCGGTGGCTCAGGTCGGCCTATAGGCGCGATCTTCGCTCTGATTTTGCTGCGAAGCGGGGCCAATCGGTTTAGGCTTCCAGGGTGGACTGGCCCGCGACATGCGTCGTTGTGATCCCTTGCCGTGACGAGGAGGCTACCATCGCCGGCTTGGTTCGGGAGGTTCGCCGCTATCTGCCGAGGGTCGTCGTGGTGGACGACAACTCCGATGACGCAACCGCCGTGCGGGCCGCTGAGGCGGAGGCCCAGGTTGTCCGGCGGGAACAGAACCCGGGCAAGGGCGCGGCGCTGAAGGCTGGTGTGGCGGCTGCCCTCGCCCAGAGCTGTGCCTGGGTGATGACGCTGGATGGCGACGGCCAGCACCGGCCAGCAGATATTCCAGCCTTCCTTCGCCGCGCCGAGGAGGCGGGCGCGTTACTGATCGTTGGGAGCCGTATGCACCGGGCGGAAGCTATCCCCTGGCTTCGACGCGCAGTCAACCGGTGGATGAGCCGAAGGATTTCGGCCGTGGCCGGCAGGGTTCTGCCAGATTCGCAATGCGGCTTCCGGCTGATCAACCTGAAGGCTTGGACGGCGTTGCACCTGGAGACAGACCATTTCGAGATTGAGTCGGAGGTGCTGCTGGGCTTTGTCCAGGCCGGATACAAGGTTGAGTTCGTGCCCATTCACGTGGTCGGCACAGGCCGGCGGAGTCACATTCATCCGATCAAGGACACGTGGCGGTGGTTCCGGTGGTGGAGGAGTGCCCGGCAGGCGCTGCCGGTAGCGGCTGCCGCCGAGCATTCCGCTTGCGCGGCTGACCACGGGCAAACCATGTTGTGAGGTATGGAAGCGTCGGCACCCACGGCACGGCACGGCAGCAACCGAAAATGGCAAATGGCAGATGGCAGATGTAGCGGCGCGTGAGGAATTTGCGCGGGCTGGGCAGACTTTTATGGATAGCAGCACGAAGGAACCGTCCGGCACCTTGGCGGGCTGGGCGAAGAGACTGGCACTCAAAGCGGCGATGCTGGTCGTGCTTGGGCTGGTTTTGGGGTTTGGCTATGACTGGGCGGCGCCGCGTCTATACGGGCCAGGGCGAGTTGCGGGCTTTGGCCTGGGCTTCCTCCACGGCGCGCTGATGCCGGTGGCCCTGCCGAGTTTGCTGCTGGGCAAGAACGTGCCGATTTACGCGGAGAAGAACGAGGGGCGGGTTTATAAGTTGGGTTACATCGCCGGCATCAACGTGTGCGGGTTCGTCTTCTTCGGGCTGGCGTTCTGGAGGCCCTCCAAGAAAACCGGCAAGGCGGAGGGAGAGGGGTGAGGAAGGCCGAAGTCCGAAACCCGAAGGCCGAAAAAAGGCCGAAGTCCGAAATCCGAAGAAGCGGCCAGGGGTCCGGGGGCTGGGCACTGCACTCTCGGGAATGCCTCGTCGCGTGTTCTGTCCGCCGAGCAGCGGCGGGGCTGGCGATTTTCGGCCTTCGGACTTCGGCCTTCGGGTTTCCTGTCAGCCTCCCCCCCTTCAGTAGAGCCAGCCGCGATACACCTCGATCACGTTCAGCCTCCCGCCGGACCAGTAATGGGTGCGTGGGAAATAGAATGTCCGGTCCGCTGACTGATAGATCAGTTCGACGGGATGGTCGGGGATATTGGGGTCGTAGGCTTGAAACTGGATGCCGCAGGCCGTTTCGACGAAGCCGAACAGCGCGAGACCGTGATTGATGGTGATGTGGGGGAAGCGGAAGATATGGACAATGGGGGCGGGATTCTCCCGGAATGCCTCGACCAATTGCCGGGCCGTGCGCTCCTGGTGCCGGCGTGAGACGGGGAAGACCATCCGCCAGTGGCTGCGCAGGACATAGGATTGCCAGGCTCCGCCGCACTCGGCTTTGAGCAGGGCCTCTTGCGCCTGGCTGAATGAGCGGAGGCTGGCGCATCCCGGGATGATAACCCGTTCCGTCTCAGGGCTGGCCCGGCGCGGACTGCGGGACACGACGTCGCGAATCCGGCGCCGATAGGTCTCGACATTAGTCGGGGGTTGGCCTGGTTCGAACCGGGCGTGGTAAAGGAATTGCCGGGCGGAGCGCACCATCACGAAGCAGCGATGCGCGTAGGCGGGAGGGGGTTGGGTGCGGCAGGTGGTCATTGCGCCGGTCACCGGGTCGAGGCGGTATTGCCAGATCAACTCGTTGGCGAAGGCGAAGGTATCGCGCTCGAATAGGAACGGGCGGGTGCGGGGAAGCAGCGCGGGGCAGGCATCGGCGGCTGGGGATTGGCCGGGGGGTGCGGCTGACGATGGGGCATCACTAGGCGGCGGGACGCCGCCGGAACTGGCAGGCGAGGACGCTTGCCCTGCGGGGTTCGGGCGCTGAGCGCGAGCGGGAATCATGTTTGTAGTTTAACCTAATTCTCAGTTACAAAGGTGACAATGCTCTACGAGAGGTGGCGTCAAATCGTCCGGGAGCGCGGCAACGAGCTTGCGCTGCGGGAAGTTGCTTCGGGCCGGCAATGGAGCTTTAACGAACTGGCGCGGTTGGTCGAGAACATGCCCAGGTGTGAAGTGCCGGTGCTCTATCCGCAGGGCCACTCGGCGGCATTCATCTTCGTGGTCTTGCTGGGTTGGCGCGACCAGGTCGTGCTTTGTCCGCTGGAGCCGGGGCAGGAGCCGCTCGTGGCGCCTTTGCCGCCGGCGGGCTGTTGCCACCTTAAGCGTACCTCGGCCACAACAGGCCCGCCGCGGCTCATTGCCTTCCAGCCGCGACAGTTGATGGCGGATGGCGAGAATATTGTGAGTACGATGGGGCTCCGCCCGGAGTGGCCCAACCTCGGGGTGATTTCGATGGCTCACTCGTATGGGTTTTCGAACCTGGTGATGCCCTTGCTGCTGCATGGGGTTCCCTTGATTCTCGCGCCGTCACCCCTGCCCGAAGCGGTGCGGCAGGCGGCTTCCGGGGAGTCCGCGCTGACGTTGGCGGCGGTGCCGGCGCTCTGGCGCGCGTGGCATGAAGCGGGTGCCATCCCGCCGCAGACGCGCCTGGCCCTGTCGGCCGGCGCGCCGCTCCCCGTGACTTTGGAGCAGGCGGTGTTTGAAGCCCGCGGGCTGAAGATTCGTACCTTCTATGGTTCGTCGGAGTGCGGGGGCATCGCCTGCGACCTGGACAGCCGGGTGCGCGAGGACGGAGACTGCGTTGGCACGCCGCTGCGAAACGTGCAAGTGGTGCTCAACGAAGACGGCCGCGCCCAGGTAATCAGTGGCGCCGTGGGTGAGACCTATTGGCCTGAGCCCGATGCTTCGCTCGGCGCAGGGCGCTTCCAGACGAGCGACCTGGCCGAGATCAAGGACGGGCGGGTCTATCTCCGCGGGCGGTCGAGCGACCAGATCAATGTGGCGGGCCGCAAGGTCTCGCCGGCTACGATCGAAGCGGCGCTGGGCGCGCACGAGGCGGTGAGGGAATGCCTGGTGTTCAGCGTGCCGAGCCAGGACGCGCAGCGGATAGACCACATCGTAGCCTGTATCGTGGCAAGAACAGCGGTGCCGGTCGAGGCGTTGAGGCAAGCGCTGCTCAGCAAGTTGCCCGCGTGGCAAGTGCCGCGCGACTGGTGGTTCGTGGCATCGCTCGGCGCCGATACGCGCGGGAAGGTTTCGCGCGTGCAGTGGCGGAGGAAGTACCTGGAGTGGCGTGAGAGAGGCGGGGCAGGGGAGGGGGGGAAAGGGGGGAAGGGGGAAACATCCAACATCCAACAACCAACATCCAACATCCAAGGGCGGGTTGAGCAATTATTGGGTCTTGGATGGTGGATGCTCGATTTTGGAGGTTTCCGAGTTCACGGGCAAGGTGCCACACAAGGTGAGTTCCAGGTTGAGCACTTGCTGACCGTCCACATAGGCTCGCGCCTGGGCTTGCACCAGAGCGCCCAGGCGGCCCGTCACGCGCGCCTCCAACCGCAACACCTCGCCAGGCCGCGCGGTGCCTTGTATCTTCACAGCGCGCAGGGCGGTGAGCCTGAGCCCCGGCAACGGAGGAATGGCCGGATCGCTCTGCGCCACGACGCCAGCCAACTGGGCCGCTGCTTCGACCAGCAACACTCCGGGGAAGATCGGTTCCCCGGGGAAATGCCCGCGAAGAGCGGGCTCGTCGCCCCTGACCCGGTATTCACCTACTCCTTCGCGGCCCGGCACCAGCCGCAGCAACCGGTCCACGAAACGGAACTCCGGGCCGTGGGGCAGCAGTTTCAGAGCCGCTGGCAATGGGTCGGACACGACTGATTTCATGAACAAGCGTGGGTCGAAAGGAAACGCCGCGTCATGTCCCCTCCGGCCAAATGGGAATGAAATGATACCACTGGTCCAGATGCTCGCGAATCTCGGGTTCACATGCACGCAGGATTTTCTGGGTCAGTTGACGCCGTGCCTCGCGACTGGACAGCGCCTCCCGATCATACTCGATCTCCGGATGCAGGGGCGCTGCATAGGTGTCACCGGTCCGCAGGATGGATACACGGGCCACCACGCAGCCGGAGGCGCGGGCAAGTTCGGCGGCGGCCACCGACGCAAGAAACGGCCGCCCGAACAACTCAACCTGCACGGCGGTCGGCGGTGTGGGGCGGTCAATGAGCAGGGCCACCATGCCCCCGGCCTGCAAGCGCCGGATCACTTCCACGAAGGCGAAGCTGTCGTTTCCGATGACGAGGGTTTCCACGCCCCACTTTGCCCGTGAGGCGATGCGTAATTCCGTGAGCCGGTTGCCCGGTTCGGCTTGCGTGAGCACGAGCAGCTTAATCCCGCGCCGGGCGAGCAACGGCGCGCCGAGCTCCCAGTTGCCAAGGTGAGGCGTGACCAGCAGGACTCCCCGCCCTTTGGCCTGCAAGGCCTGGAACCTTTCCCACGTGCCCGTTTCAAGGGACCAGTTTTGCACCAGGCGGCCCGCCTCGTAGCGCCAGAGATCTGCCAGCTTCAAGGCGAACTGCCGAAACAGCTCATGCGCTTTAATCTCCGCCGCCGCCCGGTCGCCAAGTGCCGGTAGCAGATTGCGAACAACGATTTCCCGCCGCCGGCGGTTGCAGCGGTAATAGATTTCCGCGCAAAGCACAAAGAACCGCTCCAGCACCGGCTTGGGCAGAATCCGCACCAGGGCCAGACCCAGCCGCCAGATCCCGGCATGGTAGAGTGAGGTGGGAGCGGCGGGAGGGGTGGCCGCGATGGAAGCGTTGACCATGGTGTTTTGGTTGGTCCGCGGGCCGTAGTCTGTAGTTCCTGGTCCGTTGCCGGCAGCGAGCGTGCCGCACTCCTGGCTACCGACTATCGACCACTGGGCATTGTCTTTGGGCCTTAGACTTTGGGCTTTAATCCACTGCATCGAATCCAAGTCATTCTCGCGGAAGTGCGGCCGTTGTCAAAGCCTCCATACCCTGCCGTTGCGCACCGGCCTCCGGTGAGCTATGGGTAGGAGCATGAGATCCGTGATGATTGGCTTGCTGCTGCTGGCGCTGTCCACGCCGGCCTGGGCGCTTGACAAAGCGAACGTGGACACGCGCATTCGGATGCTAACGGTGAAATTCGAGCAAATGCAAGCTAAGCCGGACACGCGCGTCCCGGCGGAGGATTTGCGCAAAGCCAAAGGCGTCATCCTCCTGGACCGCACCAAGGCGGGCTTTATCTTCGCCTACCAGGGTGGCGGCGGCCTGGCCATGGTGAAGGATGCCAGGGGACGGTGGAGTCCGCCCTCGTTCGTCAGCGCCAATGAAGCCAGTCTCGGGTTTCAGATCGGTGGTCAACACTCCTTCGTCGTCATCCTGCTCATGAACACGAACGCCGTCCACAGCCTCACCGAATCCAACTTCAATTTCGGTGGCGAGGCGAGCGGGACCGCTGGCAACGCCACAGGCAAGGCCGAAGGCACGGTCTCATCGGATAGCCAGGCCCTGGTGCAGGTCTATAGCGACTCGATGGGCTTGTACGGCGGGGCCGCGATTAAGGGCGGCGCCATTTCCCCGGACACCGCGGCCAACGTGGCGTACTATGGACAAGCTCTGACCCCCGCCGAGATTCTGTTCGGCAACAAGGTCAAGCCGTCTGAGGCGGCCGTCACGCTGGCACAGAAGCTTACTCAGGCTTCAAAGTGACCGTTAGAGGGCAATTGCCGGCTAAGTACTTGTTTTCTTAAATACAATAACGTATTTTAACTGGCCATACCGACTGGATAGTGGTATCTTGTCGCAGCACGGAAATGTGCGGATAATATGCCACGAAATAGCCCATTCTCTATCGTTCTCACCCAAGATGAGGAGCGAGAACTCCGACATAGATCAGCCAAATATACGTTGCCTTACTTTCAGGTGTTCCGCGCCAGAATCGTCCTTCTGGCCGCCCAAAACCTGCCCAACGACCTCATTGCGGCTCGGCTGGACACACGGCGTGAAGTCGTCAGTCAATGGCGCAAACGCTTCTTCTACGAGCGCTTACGCGGACTGGAAGAACTGCCCCGCCCGGGTCGCCCCCGGGCTTTTCCCCCCAGAACTGGTCGTGCAGGTTAAGGCCTTGGCCTGCGAGTTGCCCAGCCAGTTCGGCTTGCCACTCTCCCGCTGGAGCCTCGCCGAGTTGAACCAGCAGGTCTGTCAATCCGGGTTGGTGGCCAAAATCAGCGATAGCACTCTTTGGCGCTGGCTGCATGAAGATGCCATCCGACCTTGGTTTCACCGTTGTTGGATTTTTCCCCGTGACCCGCAGTTCGCTGCCAAAGCCGCACGCTTGCTGGACCTCTACCAGCGCGTCTGGCAGGGCCAACCCTTGCAAGCAGACGAGTTCGTCATTTCGGCCGATGAAAAGACCAGCATCCAAGCCCGTGCTCGCATCCATCCTACCCAGGCACCCCAACCCGGCCAACCGATGAAGGTCGAACACGAGTACGAGCGGCGCGGAGCGCTTACTTACCTGGCCGCCTTGGATGTTCATCGGGCCAAGCTTTTCGGCCACTGCGAACCGCAAAGCGGCATTGTGGCTTTTGATCGCTTGGTCCACCGGGTGATGAATCAGCCTCCCTATGCCCAAGCCCGCCGCGTGTTCTGGATTGTGGACAATGGTTCCTCTCATCGCGGAACGGCCAGTGTCCAACGGCTCCAACAACGTTACCCCCGTCTGCATTTGGTCCATGGACCCGTTCAC
>CAVXLO010000046.1:0-287407 GCA_963762555.1 uncultured Verrucomicrobiae bacterium | reverse complement strand
GAGGGCCGGGGTGCACTGCCGTTGAATTAGGCTCATACTCTTAGAATACCGCTTTCCTGACCCGTCTTTGAAAATGATAAGACCGGTGGAACGAGGGTCTGCGACGTCTAGGCACTTTGCGATTCGGACGCACCGCTACCGGACTGCCCTTAAAGAGTTTCATCAACTTACAGATGACTATTGGAACTGGAACGTCCCGGTACAACAAGTCCAGCACCTGGTCCTTCAAAGCATGATAGGAGTTGGAGTGGTTGACTTGCCGGGGCTGGGTTTCGGGCGTGCTTTGCTCTCTGAGGGCGGCCTGCGTGGGCTCGCTGAGCACACTCTCCAAATTGGCCAGCAGCACCGCTGCCTGAGTATCCTGTCGGATGGCCTCTAGGGTTCGTCCGCTGAAGTTCTCCAGTTCCAGCCGGCCCTTGAGCATCAGGTGAAAGGTCTCGTGTCCCCAGCGCCAATGATACACCGTCAAGAATTCCTCCGTGGGATACAGGGCCTCGTCCCGCAACGAGGTGGCCAGCACTTCCAATTCCCCGCTCGGCAGACGCAGGCTCACAAAACGCACCTTCAGCTTCAAGGGCAACCCCAGCCGTTGGCACTCGGCCTTCTGGTCGGGTGGAGCGAAAAGCCACACCACTCTGCTTTGATTGGCTTTGTTGACCCGAAACAGCTCTTGGGCCGCCAGAAAAGAACCGGTCGAACAGCGCCCAATAAAATGCCGGCCCCGCTGCGCCACCGAAGCCAGGTAGAGGTAACCGGTGAAACCGCGATCATTGATCTCCACATCGCCCGGCTGCAAGTGTTCCAACTGTTGCAGCGCCAAAACCACCTCGCCCACCGTGCTCGGTTCCAACCGTGCGTCCAGGCCAATGCGGTTGAGCAAATCATAAATCACCGACAAGCGAGCCTCCGGATAGCGGGTGCCAGTGCTCCCGTGTTGGTTGGAAGCTTCTTTCCAGCCAAAGGTTTGGCCCAGTTCCTGGCTCTCCGGCAGCCGCACCAAGGAACTATTGACGCCGATGAGCCGGTGTCCCCGCCAGCGTTGGATGGGGTGCTCCGGGCCATAGACCGTGGGCAGGACGCACTCTCGGTTCAATTCGGTGAAGGCGCTTTCCTTGAGCTTGGCTCGGGCATGGGTCACCGCTCCGCTGGTCAGCGGCTCGAAGATCTCGCCTTGGGCCAGCTCGTCGAGGAATTCGTGTAAGTGGCGTTGGATCGACTTGAGGGTCTGTTGCAACAGAAAAAGCATTAACAGGGGAAAAGTCAGTTGGCGTTGGCGGGTGAAATCTTGAGGTCGCACTCGATGGCGAGCCAAGAAGTTCTGGTCGCGCAGCTTGGCGCGCAGAGTTTCGATGAGCGTGGTGAGATAATCGGGAATGTCGTGGATAATCGTTTGCATCCCCAGGTTAATGGGGGTACCAGCGCAAAAGTACAACCTAAATCATTGTTTATCAGCATGTTATGAATGCACGCAAATACTATGTCACCCAACTTCAGCGGCAGTGGGGCCGGGGTGAGGGGGAAGCAACCACCTGGCTCGAAAACTGGCTCAGGCAAGTTCCACGCTGCTCCAAGATCCTGCGGCGACTCAGAAGTTCTGAGCCTCCTTACATCGGCTGCTACGGCTGGCCTTGGTCAATCGGCCAGTCTTCACCAGCCCCCGCAGCGTCGCGAGGTTTTGCACATCCTCATGCAGGTCATCCGACTTGGGCGTTTCCAGGCAGCCGGGGTGGTTCTTGAAACGCGGATCGTTGACAATATGCCGGAACGCGGCCTTACCAATGTGCCCTTTGCCAATGTGCTCGTGCCGGTCCACACGTGAGCCAAGGCCGGTCTTGGAGTCGTTCAGGTGGAAGGCAAGAATGCGCTTCAGACCGATCAGCGAAGCCGCCTCGCCGATGGCGGTATCCCAGCCCTTGGGCGTGCGGATGTCATAACCAGCCGCAAAGAGATGCGCGGTGTCGAAGCAAACGCCCAGCCGGTCGGGCTTCTTGACCCGGTCAAGGATCATGGCCAGATGCGCGAGCTTGTTCCCCAGGCACGTGCCCTGGCCGGCGGTGTTTTCCAGCGCGATGCGCACGGGCGACTTCCGGGTTGCGGCAAAGACTTCATCCAGGCCGGCAACGATTTGTTTGATGCCCGCCTCCTCCCCCGTGCCCAGGTGCGCGCCGGGATGCAGCACCAGGAAGGGGAGCCCGAGCTGGGTTGCCAATTCGATTTCCTGAATCAGGGATTTAATAGAGCGCTCGCGGTTCTCGGAGGCCGGCGCGCCCAGATTGATGAGATAGCCCGTGTGGCCAAAGACGCAGGCAAAAGCGCTCGCGGTCAGTTCCTTGGCATATATTCTGAGGTCCTCCGGCGAGTACGGCTTCCCGAACCATTGCATGTTGTTCTTAACGAAGACCTGCACAGCTTCACACTGGATGCTGCGTCCGCGTTGGAGGGCCATCCAAATTCCGCCAGCCGTTGAGCAATGTGCGCCAAAAAGCATAGCCCAGCCTACCGGCGCCGGGTGATTCTGTCCATCAGCCGCCGTATTCGCTCATGGCAGGGATCGAATGCGCCAGAAATTGTTCGTGGTTGAATCTGGCGTGTTCGTCAGCACCAGCATTCCGTTTCCGTCAGCAGGATTGGTTAACACCGGAACCCAGTTGGGTGGCATCAGGCCGAATGAACGGTCCAGGGCGTAGTTCGTTCCGGCCATGCCGACAAACGACAAACGCACCTTACCGCCGTTCAGAAGTCGTATGGAAATCTGATTGTAGGCAGCCAGGATCTGCTCTGGCCGCTTGGTCGTATTGTAAGTGCCGTCGCCCAACTGGCCAAGGTTGTTGGTGCCCATTCCCCACACGCTTCCGTCGTTCTTCAAAAACAGGCTGTAATATGCTCCTGCCTCGATCGCCGTGACGTTGCTCGCTACAATCTGTTCCGGGCGAATGGCGTTATTAGTCGTGCCGTCGCCCAACTGGCCGAATTGATTGTTGCCCATGCCCCACAGGCTGCCGTCGCTCTTGAGAAACAGACTGTGCGCACTCCCCGCTGAAACGGCTATTACCCCACCGGCGACAATTCGCTCAGGGACATTGGTGTAGTAGTAGCCGTTGGTGGTCCCATCTCCTAACTGGCCAAAGAAGTTCTCGCCCATTGCCCATAAGCTGCCGTCATTCTTAATAAACAGACTATGTCCGACGCCCGCGGCAATCGCGGTGACGTTGCTGGCCACTATCTGTACAGGCGTTCTTGTTGGGAAAGCATCGCCCAATTGGCCATACATGTTCCATCCCATGCCCCACAGGCTGCCATCGTTCTTGAGGAATAAGCTGTGAGAACTTCCTGCGGCAATCGCAGTGACATTGCTGGCCACAATCTGTTCGGGCTGATTGGTCTTGTAGCCGCTTTCGATTATGCCATCACCCAACTGTCCCATATTGTTGTAGCCCATCGCCCAAAGGCTCCCGTTGCTCTTGACAAAAAGACTATGGAAGCCCCCTCCGGCAATCATAACGACGTTGCTGCCCACGATTTGCTCCGGTTGTGTTTGTTCCGAAAGGCGGGACAGCGCCGTAAGTGCCATCGCCCAACTGACCATAATAGTTGTTGCCCATTCCCCACAGACTGCCGTCGCTCTTGACAAACAAGTTGTGCATCCCCCCAGCAGCAATCGCCATAACGTTGCTTATCCCTAATGCCTCGAAGCGGTTGGTGCTGACCAACGTGCCATCGCCCAAGGGCCCATTAGTGGCCCCACCCGTAAGCCAAACACTGCCGTCGCTCTTGAGAAACAGACTATGTGTGGCACCGGCAGCAATCTTGGTCACGGGTTGGGCTCCGCTGTTGACCACCGCCACCAGTAAACACACTAAACCATGGATAAACCTGAGGCCATCGTGGGGAGCGTTCATAAGCCACAATTAGTAAAGCTCAGTGATTATTGTGCTTTACTGTATTCTGTTCAAGTCAAGATCAGGGTTTCCCGTGCTGGCCTTGCAGCCGATTCCGGGTTTGCCTCAAGGACCAGATCTTTACAATAGCTGAACAGCTTCTGCTTTTGGAGCCCGTGCTCCCGGGCTTGCATCGCCTGTGGCGTTGTTCTAGGTTCTCCTCGTGAGCACGAGCGACATGGTTGCGGAGAAAGTGAAAGGGTTGCCTGAGTTTCAAGCCCAAGCCGTTCTGACGTTTATTCAAGAGCTTTCCACCGCGCCGGTTTTGAGCGCTACGGAGTTGATGCGACTGCCGTCGGCGGAGCGACGGCGCATTTTGGCGAGCCAAGCCCGGCAGGCGGAGGCGCTTTACAGGCAGAATCCTGAGATGGTCGTGGAGGATGCCGAGGCGCCGTTGAGCTATGAGTAAGGCGCTGCGCGGCGAAGTGTGGGATGTGGAGTTCAAGCCGGCGGTAGGAGCAGAAATCCAAAAGATCCGCCCAGTGGTCGTGATGAACGTGCCGGAGGTGGGCCGCTTGCCGCTGTGCATCGTGGTACCGGTCACGGAATGGAAGCCCGCGTTTGCCCAGTTTTCGTGGTTTGTGCGGCTGGCGCCTGTGAGCGAGAATGGTCTCGCCAAGGAATCCGGCGCCGATGCGTTTCAGGTCAAATCTGTTTCCGAACACCGGCTGGTCCCCAAGCTCGGCCAAATCACGGCAGCGCAGGTCGAGCAAATTGCGGCGGCCATCGCGTTGTGCGTCGGATATTAGTGGGTGTGCCGCGGCTGCCCGATGCAATAGGCAAGACTGTTGGTGGTGGAACCAGCACCTTACACGCTTCTCTTTCCACCTCGCGAGTTGTTTGGGTTGGCAGTTTGTCCGTTCCCCCTCACCCCGGCCCTCACCCTTGGGGAGAGGGAGCGGCCAAAGCCAGTTCTCGAGCTTACCAGCAGCTTGGGATTCGCCGACCGACTGCCGAGCGTTCTCCCTCTCCCTGGGGGAGAGGGCCGGGATGAGCGGGAGCGGGCTCTGCGCTATGCCGGAATCATGGCTTTCGCAAGATGCGTGTAAGGAGCAGGTTGGACCAGCGCACCTACAATCTCGCCGGATCCCCCAGCAGTTCCGCCACGCGGGCAAGCAACCGTCCGGCGGCACCGCCGTCCAGCACGCGATGATCGAAACTCAGCGTCAGTTGGCCTCCATGACGGGCACGAACTGGCCTTTGGCGGCGTCCCAATTCGGCACGCGGCGGGCCGCGCCCATGCCGAGCACCAGCGTCTGCTCCGGCAACGGAATCGGCGTCGCCCAGGTCAGGCCGAAGGTGCCGAAGTTGGTCACGGTGGCGATCGAGCCGCCGGTGGCGTCGGCCGGCAGCTTGCGCTGGCGCGCCAGCTCGACCAGTTCGTTGTAACGCTGGACCAGTTCCTTGAGCGGCCGCTGTCTCGGCGTTGCGAATCACCGGCACCAGCACGCCCTCCTCCGCTTCAACGGCGAAGCCGACGTCAATGGCCGACGGATGGACGATCTTGTTGCCGATCAGCCGTCCGGCGGGAGCGCTGTTCTCGGCCAGCGCCAGGGCCAGGGCGCGCAAGCGCATACAGCGCCGGGCCGGGTTTGGGATTGGCAAGTCTTCCGGTGGTTCAGCAGCGGCATCAAAGCAAACCGGCAGCCCACCGTCGCCAGGGGCCGCGTCCAACTCCGGCGCATGGCGTCCGCCACGGCCACGCGCATGGTGGAAGCCTGACTCAGCTTGTGCTTCTCCAGGTTGGCGATGAACTTCTCGAAATCCTGGATCGTGACGCGTCCGGCCGCGCCGCTGCCGGGGAGGCCGCCAGGTCGGCCGCGTGCAGGCCCAGTTCCTTCATGCGCGCTTTCATGCGCGGCGACATGTAACTGGCGCCGGCGGCATTGGCCGGCACGGGCAGCCCGCGCACGGTCGGCTGCGACGCTCTCTGCGCATGACTCGTCGGTCTGACGTGCTGGTGCGGCTGCATCCCGGCCTTCGGCCGTCTCTCCGTCTCCTTTGCCGGAGGCGGCGTGTCCAGACCCAGCCGCACGGCGTCTTCCTGGCTGGCTTCCAGGTAGCCCAGCACGGCGCCGACCGGATAACTTTCGTTCAGGCTTCACCAGGAATTTCTCGACTCGCCCCGGGCAGGGCGAAGCCACGTTCATCGTGGCCTTGTTGGTTTCCACTTCGATGATGTCCTGGTCGGCTTCGACGCTGTCGCCGGGCTGGACCAGCAAACTGACGACGGTGGCTTCGGCGATGGATTCGCCGAGCTGCGGCATGATGATGGGAATCTGGGGCATGGCATTAAGCGGATGTGAACGAATGAGACGGAATTGCGGATGGCCGAACGCATTTCGAGTCAGCATAACGCAATTCACTGTCAGAGCAGGCGCGCGGCAGCGGCGATGCTGCGGGCGGTGGGCCGATGGGCCGCCCAGAGGTTCGGGATGATACGGCACCGGCGTATCCTTCGCGTTGAGCCGCTGCGGCGGGGCGTCGAGCAGGCCGAAACCTTCGCTGGCGACGCGCGCGACCACTTCCGCCGTCACGCCGCCCCAGGGCCAGGATTCTCCCACGCAAAGCAACCGGCCCGTGCGCGCCACCGAAGCCATCACGGTGTCCGTGTCCAGCGGCTTGACCGAGCGCAGATCCACCACCTCGATCTGGTCGCCTTCGCGACGCCAGTTCCTCCGCCACGGCCAGGGCTTCGTGCACCATGGCGCTGTAGGCCACGATGGTCATGTCGCGGCCCTCGCGAGCGATTCGCGCCTTGCCGGTCGGCATCGCCTCGGTCGGCAGTTGCTCGGCTTTCAGATGGTAATAGAGGAGCTTGTGCTCGCAGAAGATGACCGGGTCGTCAATGGCCACGGCTTCCAGCAACATGCTGTAGGCGTCCTCCACCGTGGCCGGCGTCATCACCATCAAGCCCGGGATAATGCGCGTAAATCGCCTCCATGCTCTGGCTGTGAAAGGGACCGCTGCCCGAGGTGCCGCCGCAGGGCAGGCGGATGGTGATCGGGCACGGCACCTGGGTGCGCCAATGCAGCGTCGCCGCCTGGTTGACGATCTGGTTGAAGCCGGCGCGTCGAGAAATCCGCGAACTGCATTTCGATAATCGGCCGCATGCCTTCGATGGCGGCGCCGACGGCCAGGCCCATCATGGCATCCTCGCTGATCGGCGAATCAATCACGCGCCCGGGAAACTCTCGCGCCAGATTCTTGGTCGCCTTGAACGCGCCGCCGAAGGCGCCCACGTCCTGGCCGTAAATGAACACGCGCGGATCCTCCGCCAGCGCCCGCGCCTGCGCTTCCCGAATGGCTTCCAGATAGGTAATGCTCATTCGCGATGTTCAACGACTACGTCGTGGCCTTCGCTCAAATGCTTCGAAGCCAGCGCGCACCAGTCTTCCTTGTAAGGGTCCGGCCCCGGTTCCCGCTGCACCTTGGCCACAGCTCTCTTCCACTTGCTGGACCGCCTCGTCCCGCCAGGCCGCCACCGTCGGCGCATCGGCCCAGTTGTTCTCGCAGCAAATGCTCCTCGGCCACTTTCAAACAATCCCGCCCGAGCGGCGACTGCTTTCAGCTTGGGATCAATGTAACCGGCGTCGTCATGTTCGCCGTGGCCGCACAGGCGCAAGCAGCTGGGCCACGACCATTTGCGGGCCGCCGCCGGCCCTCGCCCGGCTCGACGCGCCTCCCCCACCACCTTCAGGCACGCGGCCAAATCGGTGCCGTCCACGCGCGTGGCCCTCGACCCCGTAGCCCGCCGCCTTGTCCAGCAGCGAACGGCAGGCAAACTGCCGCTGCGGTCGGGGTCGAGTAAGCGTATTGGTTGTTGGCGACGATCAGCACCAGCGGCAGTTTCTCCACCGCCGCCTGGTTTATCGCCTCGTGAAAAGCGCCGGTCGAAGTGCGCGCCGTCGCCGATGCAGGCTGCGCCGACCGTTCCGCTGATTCCGTTGAAACGACGGGCCAGCAGCGCGCCGTTCACCACCGAAATCATCGCTCCCAGATGGCTGATCATCGGGAGCAACCCTTCCTTGGGCTGGCCACGATGGACGTTGCCGTCCCGCGCGCGCATCGGGCCCAGCGGCGAGCCCAGGTAAGTCCGCACCGCGTCCAGGATCGGCTCGCCAAAAGCCAGCCGCCCGCGCCGTCGCGAATCAGCGGCGCGAAGATGTCGCCCTTGCGCAACGCCAGCCCGACGAGACACTCAGCGCCTCCTGGCCGCGTCCGAGGAAGACGCCGCCATGGATCTTGCCCATGCGGTACAGGCTCGCGAACTTGTCGTCCAGGATGCGCGCCAGCAGCATCACACGGTACGCCTTCACGCACGTATCACGGAATGAGGAAAGCTCGTCAACCGTATTATGGTTGAGCAGAGTGTGAACCATGAGTTGGAGTTTAGCCGTGTGTGGGGTCTTCTGGCAACCGTTTCTTAGCGGGTTTGATCCGTCCAGAAAGCCGGCTGGTTTGTCCTGCTTCAGGACAACCCCGCGGTGGGCCAGGTTCCCCAGCCGAGGCGGCCTGTTCCGCCCAGAACCTCGACTGACACCAATCCGAGGGGCGCTCGGGGTCCGGGCGCATCTTGCCGGTACCACCTGCCTGGAGGCTGGCAGCTTATGGAGTGCGCCGGCAGAGCGAAGCGGCGACGGCGCTTTCAGTCGGGCCAACGCCTCGCAGCAGCCAAAGCGCCGTCGCCGCTTCGCTCTGCCGGCGCACTCCAAATGGTGGTGCCGTCGAGAGACGCCCCTCGAGTCCGGCGGAGAAAGAATCAGATTGGTATTAGCCGGTGATTGGTGTTGAATGTGCTTAATACAGGCAACTTTTAACCGATTACAATCGCAAACGACGATTATTGACAACGCCGGATTATGAATCTGCCTGCGTCTCAGGTCCTGTTGGTCGAAGACGATCCGCGAATGGCGGAAGTGCTTGCGGGGCTTCTGCAGGATGACAACATAGTTCTCGCCGGGGCTCACGATGCGCCTACGGGCCTGAAACTGGCGCGGGAACAGCATTTCGACCTGGTTCTGCTCGACCTGGGATTACCGGGGGTCAATGGTTTCGAGCTGCTGCGCCAGCTCAAGGAATTGCCCGAGACAGAGGCGATTCCCGTGGTGGTCCTCACCGCGTGGAACAGCACCACGGACAAGCTGCGGGGGTTTGACCTGGGGGCGGTGGATTACCTGACCAAGCCCTTTGAGCCGGCTGAGCTGCGGGCGCGCGTTCGGGCGGTCCTGCGCGCCAAACATCTGCAGGACGAGCTGACTCAGGCCAACCGCGAGTTGCTGGCGGCCCGGGTGGGCGCCGAGAATGCCGCGCGCGCCAAGGCTGATTTCCTGGCCAATATGAGCCACGAGATCCGCACGCCCATGAACGGCATCATCGCTATGGCCGGCTTGCTCCTGGAAACCCCGTTGAATCATGAGCAGCATGGTTACCTCCAGACCATCCATGCCAGCAGCGAATCGCTCCTCACCATCATCAACGATATTCTCGACTTCTCAAAGATCGAATCCGGCAAGCTCGAGGTGGAGAGCCAGCCCTTTAATTTGCGCGCCTGCATTGAAGACGCGCTCGACCTGTTGGCGACGAAAGCGGCGGAGAAGAAGCTGGACATCGCCTACGAGGTGGACGACCGCATCCCGGCGCAGATGGTGGGCGATGTGACCCGGCTGCGGCAGGTGATGGTCAACCTGCTAAGCAACGGAATCAAGTTCACTTCCTCCGGTGAGGTGGTGGTCCAGGTGAAAACCCTCTCGCGGCCCGAGGGCAAGGCCGGCGGGACCGAACCTTGGCAGCTCCATTTCCTGGTGCGCGACACCGGCATCGGGATCCCGGTGGACCAACTGGCTCGCTTGTTCAAGTCCTTCAGCCAGGCTGAAGTCTCTACCACACGGCGATATGGCGGCACGGGCCTTGGGCTGGCGATCAGCAAGAAGTTGGTCGAGCTCATGGGAGGGCGGATGTGGGTTGAGAGTGTGCCGCAGAAGGGGTCCACCTTCCAGTTCACGCTTCCCTTGCGGCCCGCGCCCGGCGCTGCGCCGCTGCCGTTCGAGACCCCGGAGCCGCGATTAGCTAACCTGCGGTTGCTGATTGTGGACGACAATCCGACCAACTGCCGAATCCTCACGGTGCAGACCCGGAAATGGGATATGATTCCCCGCGACACGCGGGATGCGGCCCAGGCCTTGGAATGGCTGCGCGCAGGCGAGAGGTTTGATTTGGCCATCCTCGACATGGATCTGCCGCGGATGGACGGTGTGACCTTGGCCGGTGAAATCCGCAAGCTGCCCGGCCGCAAAGACCTGCCGCTCGTCCTGTTGGCTTCAGTGGGAGTGCATTCTGACGGGCCGGACTTCGCCTGTGCCTCCTTCGCCGGCTCCCTGACCAAGCCAATCAAACCCGTTCAACTCCACCAAACCCTGCTTCGCGTGGTGTCCCACGACGAGCCCGCGGCTCCCACGGCCCCGCTTCCCAGCGCCAAACCCGACACCGCGCTGGCCAGCCGTCTGCCTTTGCGGGTGCTGCTCTGCGACGACAACGCCATCAACCAGAAGGTCGCTCTCCGCTTGCTCCAGCAAATGGGCTATAAGGCCGACGTTGCGGCTAACGGGGCCGAAGCGCTCGCGGCGCTTGAGCGGCAGCCCTATGACTTGGTCTTCATGGACGTGATGATGCCCGGGATGGACGGGCTGGAGGCCACTTGCCTGATTCGGGAGCGCCAGAAGCAGCCGGCACAATTCCCGAATTACAAATCCCCGATTATCATCGTTGCCATGACCGCCAGCGCCATGCAGGGCGACCGGGAGAAGTGCCTGGCTGCCGGCATGGACGATTATATTGCCAAGCCGGTGCGGCTGGACGACGTGCGTGCGATTATCGAACGGTGGGCTGAGGTTGCGGCCCGAACCGAACCGGCAGCGAACGCAGCGGGTGGTTGCCAGAGCCCGGAGAATTCGGAACCCGGCGGGCAGGCCAGCCAGGGCGCCCCGCCGCCGGAAGACGCTCCGGTGGATATGTCGCGGCTGCTCGATTTCACGGACGGCGACCCCGAGAACCTGCGCGAACTGGTCACTCTCTACCTGAACCAGACGGCGCAACAACTGGAGCAACTCGGCGCCGCCGTTCGGGCTGGCACGGCCCAGGAAGTGCGGCGCCTGGCCCACAGTTGCGCGGGCGCAAGCGCCACCTGCGGCATGCGCCGACTGGTCCCGCTGTTGCGCGAACTCGAACGGCAGGGCTTCGAGGGGCAATTGACCAGCGCCGCCGAGCTTTCCCGTCAGGCCAGCGAGGAGTTCAATCGGATTCGTCAGTTCCTGGAGGCCTACCTGGCCGAGCATGCCCCGCTGGCTGCCAAGAACTGACCATGAAGAAGATACTCATCGTCGAGGACGACCTGATTGTTGCCAACATTTATCGGAACAAGTTTTCTGTCGAGGGCTACCGCGTAGAGACCGCCCTGGATGGCGCGGCAGGACTGGAAAAGCTCCGCAGCTTTCGGCCCGACGCCGTCCTTCTGGATTTGGTGCTGCCCAAGATGACGGGTGTGGAACTGATGAAGAACATCCGCTCCGAACCAGACTTCCAGCAGTTGCCGGTCATTGTTTTCTCGAACACCTACCTGACTAACATGGTCCAGGAGGCCTGGAAGGCTGGCGCCACGAAATGCCTTTCCAAGGCCAACTGCACCCCCAAGCAAGTGCTCGAAGTGCTGAGAGGTGTGCTCTTCCCTAACGGCGCACACGGCGGCGCGCCCGCCGCTCCGACCAAGGCTGAGCACCCAGACCGGAGAACCCCCCACGCGGCGGCGCCAACGTCCGCCCCGGCACAGCCCGCGAAGGCTGCTGACGCCGATTCCGAGTTTCAGGCAGAGCTGCGCAGTTCGTTTAGGGCGGACTTGCCCGCTATCCTGGCCGCCCTGCGGGCACTGTTGCAGGGGCTTATCAAGGCCGAAAATGATGAGGTGCGTCTGAAGCGGATCCGGGAGCTCTATCACCGCATCCGTGCCCTGACCGGTAATGCTGGCGTTGCCGGGATACCGCAGATCGCGCGCATGTCTGATGGGCTGGAAGCCCTCCTCAAAGAGCTCGAGGAGAAGCCTAAGCAGATAACGGCCTCGACCTTGCGTACGGTTGCTCTGGCCATTGATTTCCTCGGGCTCCTCTTCGACCGAGCTAAGTCGCTGGGCAACTTGGAGGCGCCGCCGCCCAATGTGCTGGTGGTTGACGATGAGGCCATCTCGCGCCGCGCGGTGACCTATGCACTCCAGAAGGCAAAGCTCAAATCCGTCAGTTTCGAAGACCCGGCCGCTGCCTACGATTCGCTTGCGGAGAACCAGTTCGACCTGATCTTTCTCGACGTGGATATGCCTGGCATGAACGGTTTTGAACTCTGCAGCCGGATACGCCTGTTGCCGGGCCACAAGAAGACGCCCGTGGTGTTCGTGACCAGCCTCACTGACTTCGAGAGCCGGGCCAACTCCACCATGAGCGGTGGCAATGATCTTATCGCCAAACCGTTCCTCTTCATCGAGCTGGCGGTCAAGGCGCTGGTCTGGGTCCTGCGCGGGCGCCTTCAGACCGCCAGCCCCAAATAAGTGGGCCAAACATGAACAGGAGGAAACGGAGACAACAGAGCAGGAAACTCTGTTCTCTCTGTTAACTCCGGTTGGAAAAATGACTGCCTGTTTGGTGAACGCCATACCGCTTGGGCGCTTTGACATTTGCAGCCCGGCTTACTAGGCTTCCCCGATGGAATCACTGCACGCTCCATGGCGGATTGAATATATCCTGGCGCCGAAACCCGCGCACGCCGAGAGCCTGTTCACGCGCATTGCCCAATCCGGCGACGACGAGGCCAACCACGTCATCGCCCGCGACCGCACCTGCTACGCGCTGCTCAACACTTATCCCTACACCGGCGGCCACCTCCTGGTCGTGCCCTATAAGGAAGCCCCGGATCTGAATAGCCTGACGGACGACGAACTCACCGACCTGTTGAAGCTGACGCGCCGGTGTCAAAACGCTCTTTCCCGTGTGATGAAGCCGCACGGCTTCAACATCGGGATCAACCTGGGGCAGGTGGCCGGTGCCGGTGTGCTGGGACATCTGCACATCCATGTCGTGCCGCGGTGGCAGGGCGATACGAACTTCATGCCTGTGCTGGCGAACACGGTTGTGGTGCCGGAAGCCCTGCGAGAACTCGCCGCCAAACTGCGCAATGCCCTCTCCAGTGACTAGCTGCCCCGCTGCCCCCTCGCAGCACACTTCCCAACCACCGGCGACCGCGCCCCCGGCATCACGCATCACGTTTCACGCATCACGCGTCAAGTGTCACGCATCACGCCTCACGCCTCACGTTCCCACCCATGTCAACTGAAACTCTCCACTTCGAAAACGCGCGCGTCGCCCAGCAGCTCTATAATAACGACCCGCGCAATCTTCAGGCCCTGGAGTCTCAACTGGGCGTTAAAGCCACCTCCCGCGAGGGCTGGATCAAGCTCGAAGGCGAGGCCGATGCCACGGACCGCGCCAAACACCTGTTTCTGCTCCTGGAGCATTCGCTCAAGGCCGGCACCCCCGTGCGCAACCGCGAGTTCTCGCACGCCCTCAATATCGTCAAGAACGAAGGCGTTTCCACCCTAAAGGACATCCTGAGCGACCGCATCCAGACCTCTGAAAAGAAGCCCGGCGTCACTGCCAAGACGGTGGGCCAAAAGAAATACCTGGACGCGATTCGCCGCTACGACGTGACCATCGGGGTCGGCCCGGCGGGGACCGGCAAGACTTACCTGGCGGTAGCCATGGCGCTGGCGGCTTTGCGCGAAGGCCGGGTCTCGCGCATCATCCTGACCCGCCCCGCAGTCGAAGCCGGCGAGGCGCTCGGTTTCCTGCCGGGCGACCTTTACGAGAAGATCATGCCCTATTTGCGCCCGCTGCACGACGCGCTGCACGACATGCTGCCGGCCGAGGAGGTTCAAAAGCACACCGAGCGCGGCGTCATTGAGATCGCCCCGCTCGCCTACATGCGCGGCCGCACGCTCAATCACGCATTCATTATTCTCGATGAGGCGCAAAACTCCACCACCGAGCAGATGTTCATGTTCCTGACGCGGCTGGGCATCAACTCGAAGGCGGTGATCACCGGCGACGAAACGCAGATAGACCTGCCGATGCACAAACATTCCGGCCTGCTGGAGGCGCACCGGGCACTCCGGCACGTCGAGGGCATCGGGATTGTGGAATTCTCCAAGCGGGATGTCGTCCGGCATCCGCTGGTGCAGCGCATCATCGCCGCCTACGAAGATCACCGCGGCCAGGCACGGACCCATGCGCCAGCGGCGGAAGGATAAGAGAGTGCTCACCTTGCGCAATTGCCAGCCGCGCCGGGTGGACTTGCGTCTCTTGCGACAGATCGTCCAGGCCTTGCTCCATGCAACCCGCCCGAATGGGGGGGGTGACCTGGGCATTTGCATCGTGGCTGCGCCGGAAATGACTCGCCTCAATGAGACTTTCCTTCACCACAAGGGTTCGACGGACGTAATCACCTTCGACTATGCCGAGGGCGCGGAAGAGGCGTCTCGCCCGTCTGCCGGGAACGCTTCTCCCGATTCGCTGCACGGCGAAATCTTCATCTGTTTGGACGACGCCGTGACGCAGGCGCGGCGCTTTCACGTGACCTGGCAGAGCGAGTTGGTCCGCTATGCGGTGCACGGCCTGTTGCACCTGCTGAGTTACGACGACCGAACCGCCCGCACCCGGCAGAGGATGAAGGCGGCCGAAGATAAACTGGTCCGCGAGTTGGCGCACCAGTTCGATTTCCAGCGTTTGGACCCGCTGAAGTAAACCGGATTTCTCTGGAATCTATTGCGGTTAAGGCATTTAGGCCGCATTCCCCCGTTCTTCGCTGCTTTCGGTGGCTTGGCTTTGCTCGCCTTGGCCAGATGCTGCTACCCCCGCCCCCTCTCCGTAGCCACGCCATCACCCCACCGGAACCTCCCCGTAGCACCTCTGATCGCCGATCAGAGGTGCTACGGGGAGGTTCCGGTGGGGTGATGGCGTGGTTCCCAGGCGGCCCACTGGTCCTGGTCCGCCGGTAGTCCTCCCGCAGGCCGGGGGAGAGGGACGGGTCATTCGCCAGCCAGACCCGCCAATCGCCGGCCTCGCTGTGCCCACCCGGTGGATTGCCCGGGCCGCCGGCAAGCGCGTTCGTAAAGCCTAATTCAGTTAGTCCTTCTGATGATCCACGGCAAGAGACAAATGATTAGCAATAATCCTTGCCTGCTTCTGGACCCGGCTGGTATTATGCTTCCCATTATGCTCCCCATGAAGAATGAACCGGGGTTGGTGTTTGGAGGCAGGGTCACGGTGAACTAATACTGTTAAGCGGCTTCGAGTCTCGCAATGAGCGTCACAGATTACATGCTGGTCGGCTTCGGAGTCCTGCTGGTCGCGTTCGTTTGCGTCCAGATCGCTGACCAGCTTGATGCGCGACGTGTGATGCGTTGCATTCGTGGCCTCTCCAGCTTCGAGTGCCCCAACTGTCACAAGGCCCTTGGCAGTGGGGCGGCGGCAACCGCCAAGCAGAGGATGATTAAGTTCACGGGGGCGGGCGGAAGAAGGCTGCGAGGCCGCGATTATCCGTCTCGGCTTGTCACCACGCTCTGTCCCCTTTGTTCAGCGGAGTTGGATTTTCGTTTGGATGGCAGTCTGTTCAGTTGCAATCATGAGGTTGTCGCTTAACAAGCCGCTGCACTCGACCGGGAGCAGCCGGTCAGCTTGGTCCCAATGGCGACGCCCGTGGCGGCTGCTCCCGGCCAGTGAGCTTCGGCGTTCGGCAACACAATGCGTGCACTGATTTCGATAGTCGTTTTGGTAGCGCTAGTTGGTGGCTGCGCATCACCAACGCGGCCGATTGCTAGGGTGCGTCCCGGCGACAGCCTCCTCATTAAGTTCACTGTCGGCTCGTGTCCTGACATCCGCGAAGTTGTTGATGCTGACGGCAACATTGAGCCGGTGCCCCTTAGCACGTTACACGTGGGCGGCATGACTCTGGATGAGATCCGACAAAGGTTTGAGGTCGCCTATGGTCGCTGTTGGCCACGGGGCCAGAAAGTCCTAATCACCTTATGTCCGTGATGCCGAACTTGGCTGCTGCAGAGGACGCGCCGATTGCGTCTCTCGCGAGTTGGTTGCGCTCTCGGCGGCGCGCCACTGAGCAGCATCGTTCGACACGAAGATGAAGCTCTCGGCACTTTTGATTTCGGTCGCCAGTCTGGTTCTCGCTGGATGCGGAAGTTGGTGGGATTCGATGCCATCGCCGGATATTCATGGATCGAACGCGATGGTTGCTGTGGAGAGTTTCGTTGCAACAAACGGCTGGAACATGCAGTCGAATGGCCCACCCTTTGAGACTGCGGGACGGCATTGGCGGATGATCCGCGGATTGCCGTGGAGGAGCTTGCGAGACCACGAGTTTCGCGCGTTGACACAGAACGGCATCCTCTACGTTTTATCTAATCCAGGATGGCACCATGACAGCGCAGGTGTTGCCTACAACCCGCAGACGAATCGCTTTGGCCCGACGATTCGGGGCTTCAAGCCGATCGGGGAGCATTGGTATGTTTGGTTCCAGCCGGAGTTTCAGTCAGAGACTTTTGCGCAGCAGTATGAGTGAGAAGATGTCGAACAATCAGATGCACCGAACCGCCACATCGCGCTGCGGTTTCGAGTGCGTCGGGTTAATCGGGCACTGGATTCGCAGCCAGAGCCCGGCTCCAGTGGCGGTTGGTGATCTTGGTCGTTCGGCGCATATGTTATGAGCACGCACGCGTTTCTTATCCTCCTGATCCCGCTTCTGGGGTTGGTCGCGATATACCGTCGCGGCCAGTTCCACAAGTGGGTGGTCCCTTCGAGTCCGCTCCTGAATGGGGTCTTCTGGTTTGGCTGGACGAGTAGCCTGGTATTCGGCTTATGGACGTTGTTGCGCCCATGACACGCTGGCTTCAGGCAAGGGCGGGATTACGCCCCTGTTCCATGCCGGGCGCGCTTGGCCCGCCCTGCCTGAGCGCTATCGTTTGGCCGATTACAATTTATGAACTACCTTGAGCGATCAGATGCCAAGTTCCTCGCCGAAGCTGCCGACGATTCTTTGCGGCTCGCCACTATTGAGCGCCTCTCGGGAGTGCGCCGCGTAGCCTTTGGGATGGGTATCCTGCTGAGCGGCTGTTTCCTGCTCATCCTGATTTTAGGCGCATTCCATCCCACAGTGGGTGCTGCAGGCGGGGCGATCGGAACCGGCGTTTTCAGCGTCACCCAATGGATGATTGGAATGAAGGCTGAGTCGGACGTGAGATTGCTGAAACTGGTGGAGCAACTAAGGCCAAGCGGGCTATGAGCGGGCGTGCCGGTGTCTCACTGTTGATCTGAGGCCGGGGATGCCAAAAACGCCCGCTAGAGCGCTAACCCTGGAGGTTCTCCTGCTGGCCTGACCCCTATATGAGGTGTGCTTTGGCCTGGCTGGTTTTCCAGTCCCTCGCTCGATCATCAAGGCCCACCCGGGGGGCACTTGGGCGGCCCTTGGTGATCGTCGGCTATCCGCCCTTTGGAAACGCCGCTGTATGGAGGAGAGGTGAGCCTGGCTTTGTTCTGTCGCCCAAACAGAGGTTGAGCAAAGCCGCCGGCTCGCCTACCTTGGCGGGGTGAAGAAGAGTTTATTCGCACGGTGGCAGGCCAACTTCTGGGCGGGCCTTGCCATTGTGTTGCCGGCAGTCATCTCGCTTGCCTTGCTGAGGTGGCTGTTCGGGACGGTTGCGAATTTCACCGACACGCTGCTGATCTTCCTGCCGGCTAAGTTAACCCACCACGACCAGGGGAGCGGGCCGATGTATTGGTACTGGAGCCTGGTAGCGCTGATGGTGGCGATCTTCCTGATCGGCACCGTGGGGCTGCTGGCCCGGAACTACTTTGGGAGGAAGATCATCGAGTGGGTGGATTCGGCGCTGCTGCGCGTCCCGCTGCTCAATAAGATCTATGGGGCTACCAAGCAGGTGAATGACGCCTTTTCGGCCACCAATAAGACGGCGTTCCGCACCGTGGTGCTCGTCGAGTTTCCACACGCGGGCGTCTATTCCATCGGCTTCATCACCAGCGACCAGCAGAGGGAGGTGCAGGCCAAGACCGGCCAGAAGGTGGTTTGCGTGTTCGTGCCGGCGACGCCGAATCCGACTTCGGGCTTCCTGTTGATGGTGCCGGAGGAGAAGGCGATCAAGCTGGATATGTCGGTGGCCGACGCGATCAAGTATGTCATCAGCCTGGGCGCGATCCTGCCTGGATACGTGCCGGCTTCCCGTGCGGATGCCACGGGGGCGCAAGGGCGGCTCCCGTCACCCGCAGGAGCTTACCCCCAATGATCGAATCCGCCTCGGGCTTGGTGGTGCGCACCCGACCGCTCACCGAGACGAGCCTCATCGTCCATTGGCTGACGCCTGGCCTGGGCCGGCTCTCAACAGTGGCCAAAGGCGCGCGCCGGCCCAAATCCCCGTTCCGGGGCAAGTTGGACTTGTTCTACCTGGCCGACTTCAGCTTCAGCCGCAGCCTGCGTTCAGAGCTGCATACCCTGCGCGAGGTGAGCGTGCGTGAGATGCACAGCCGCCTGCGCCAGGACCTTGGCGTGCTCCAGCAAGCCTCCTATTGTGCCGCATTGATCGAGCGCGCCACTGAGACCGAGACGCCGCTGCCGGCGGTTTTTGATCTAATGCTCGGGCTGCTGCAACAGCTTGTTTCCCAACCGCTTCGCCCACAGACTGTTTTCGCGTTTGAACTCAAACTCCTGGCCGAACTCGGACTCACGCCGGACGTTGCGAGCAGCCAGCTCAACCTCGGGTCCCGCCAACTCGTGAACGCGCTGGCGGGGGGCGATTGGCTCGTCGTGGCGCGCCTAAGGCCCAGCAGCGAGCAACTCAGCCAACTTGGCCACTACCTGCACGGGTTCCTGCAATACCACCTGGGGGGCGTCCTCAAAAGCCGGGCAGCCGCGGTGGGGCCATCGCCGCGCTGAGGTGAAGACCTCAACGGCCCAGGCCATATCGGCGGAAGCTGGAGTTCGCCCGCGGCAAGGACAGGCTCCAGCCATGCAGGCGGGCCGTGACGAGCTGGGAGTGCGAGCTCGAATCCTGCTCCTTACACGGATTTTCATTGTCTCGAATACTATCTGGATCAGAGAGGCCAATTCCCCCTCACCCTACCCTCTCCCCAGGGAGAGGGAGCCGCGGGCTGCAGCGCTCGAAAGGTCCGAGCGCTTCAGGTTGGCCGATCGTCTGACGAGGGTGCTCCCTCTCCTTGGGGAGAGGGTAGGGTGAGGGGGAACGGGATGCGCGCTACGCTGTGGCCTTGGGGTTTCAAGAATCCGTGTCAGGAGAAGCCCGAATCCCGCAGGTTGGGGCTGCTGGTGAAGTGCCGGGAAGCCGATCCCGGCGGTGGTGCCTCTCGCGAATTGGTCCAACTCCCTGTCCCGAAGGGACGGCTGAGCGGGATCAGTCGTCCCTTCGGGACTTGTCCCGCGGTCAACCCCAACCCAACGCTGAAGCGTTGGGCTATTGTCGTGAGTCCCTCCGGGACCGGAACCTGTTTCCGCCCGCCTCAATTCGTGAAAGGTATTGGGGATCGGGGGCGCGTTCGCCGTCCCGGGACAAGATTCCGACTATGGCCTTCGCTGCCCGCTGGGTAGCCCCCGGCGGCCCGAGTGAGGCGACGATGTCGGCCAGTTTGGCTTTGACCCGGGCGCGGCGCCCATCATCTTTGAGCAACTCGATCGTGGCGCCGGCGATGGCCTCCGCCGAGGCGGCCCCCTGAATGAACTCGGGGAAGATTTCCTCGCCAGCCAGCAGGTTGGGCATGGCGAGGTATTTCACGTTCACGATGCGCCGGGCGATTTGGTAGGTGCTCCACGATGTCTTGTAGAGGGCCACGGTCGGCACGCCGAAGTAGGCGCACTCGGTCGTCACGGTGCCGGTCGAGGCGATTGCCAGGTCGGCTTCGCGCAGTGAGTTGGGCAGGCCGCCAACCTGGAGGGCCAACTTCGCTGGTAGGTTGAATCGCCTGGCCTGCTCAACCAGGGACTCGTTCGGCAGCACCATGCGCGCGCGGAGGCCGGGAGTTTTGGCCCAGACCAGGTTCAGGGCGCCCAGCATCACCGGCAGGTGGCGCACTACTTCGCTGACGCGGCTGCCCGGCAAGAGCAGCACCAGCGGTGGGCCCTTGGGCGCTCCTCCCTGGCCGCTCGTCCCTGGCCGCTCGCCATACCGGTCCACGATGGGATGGCCGACAAACTCGACGCGCAACTGCGGCACACGTTTCTGCATACCACTCCTTCTCGAACGGGAATATGCTCAGCAGCAGGTCGTAGTCGCGCGCCATCTGGAAGGCGCGGCCTTCGCGCGACGCCCAGACCTGGGGCGAGACGTATTGGACGAGCTTCGGCTGCCAATCATGGAACCAGCCGGCATGCGCGCGGGCGTATTGCTTGACGGCGTGGGCGAAGCGGCGGTTGAACCCGGAGAAATCCACGCAGATGATGGCGTCCGGCTGCCGGTCGAGGGCGAGTTGGAACAGTTGGTGGAATAGCCGCCGGAACTTGAGGTAATTCGGCAGCACTTCGAACAGGCCGACCACCGAATGCTCTGTCATGTCGAAGGCAAGCGCCACACCCTCCGCCGCCATCCGCGGACCGCCCGCGCCAAAGAAGCGCGGTTCCAGGCCGGCGTGCAGCGGTTGGCTATCGGTGGTCGGAATCGCCTCCGCATCAGTAACCGCCTGGCGCAAGGCGCAGACCAGTTCGGCGGCCAAGCATATCGCCGCTGGCTTCGCCCGCGATCACCATGAAGCTCTTGGGTCTCACCCCTGGTGACCTTGGGTCTCGGGGTTGAGCGCGGCGGCTTGCACCTGCCGGGTGATCTCAAAAGCCAGGTCCAGCGCCCGCTTCGCCGATTCCCCGCTGACGACCGGGGTGCGATGCGCGCGGACGCACTGGACGAAATGCTGCAGCTCCAGCTTGAGCGGCTCCTCCTTCGCGATGGGCACCGGCTCGCGCACGATCCGCTTGCCGCCGAATTCGCTGACGATGGTGGAGTCTTTGGCGTGCAGCAGCTTCTTGAGCAGCGAGCTTTCCTCCTCGTCGTCCCTGGCGATGCGATAGATGAACCCTTCCTGCGCGCGGTAATCCAGCGAGATGTAGCTGGTCATCGCGCCGCCGCTGAACACCCGGATCTTGCGCATCCGCTCCGGGCTGATCGCGGCTCGCGGTCAGGTTGGCCACGCAGCCGTTGGCAAAGCGCAGGCGGGCGTTGGCGATGTCCTCGGATTTGCTCAACACCGGGATGCCCACCGCGTCCACGCTGGCCACCGGCGATTTCACGAAGGCCAGCACCACGTCCAGGTCGTGGATCATCAGGTCGAGCACCACGCCGATGTCCGTGCTGCGGGCGGGGTAGGGGGAAAGGCGGTGCGTCTCAATGAAGCGCGGGTCTGTGGCCACGGTCTCGAGGTATTTGAAAACAGGGTTGAACCGCTCGACGTGGCCGACCTGCAGGACGCAGTTCTTCTGCTGCGCCAGTTGGACCAGGGCTCGGTGGCCTGCATGCCGTTGTCGGTCATCGGCTTCTCGACCAGAACGTGGCGCCCCTGGTCGAGCAGCATTCTGGCAAGGTCGAAATGCGTCGTGGTGGGGGTAACGATGCTTACTGCGTCGCTGGCCGCCGCCGCCTCGGCCACTGAGCCAAACGCGCGAACGCCGTATTTCTGGGCGAATCTCTGGGCGGTCTCAGCCGCGGTGTCATACACGCCCACAAACTCGACCTGTCCCGCTCCGGCTAATTCGGAGTAGATGCGCACATGCTCTTTGCCGAGCGAGCCGGCGCCGAGGACCGACACTTTGACCTGGGTCGCGCCCGGCAGGCTAGGTTCCATACTCATCGCCGGCATTGTGCCATTGACCGCGGCCCAGTGGCAACCTGCAATCGGCTCAAGCTTGAACTCCGGGCTCCCGGCTCATAGAGTCAGCCCGTGCCTATTATTGGCTACATCCTGACGGTGCTGATTGCCTACCTGCTGGGGTCAATCCCGACGGGCTTTCTGGTCGCCAGGGCCCGGGGAGTGGATATCCGCACGGTGGGCAGCGGCAACATCGGGGCGACCAACGTGTTCCGGATTCTGGGCAAGTGGGCGGGTGTTTTCGTTTTGCTGGCAGACGCCGCGAAAGGCTTCGTCGCTGTCTTCGTCCTCGCCCAATTGCTCTGCGGCTGGTTTGATCCGGCCGCCGGCCCAACGGCGCGCGACTGGTTTGAAATTTGCGGGGGCGCCGCCGCCATTCTTGGCCACAACTTCACTTGCTGGCTCCATTTCAAAGGCGGCAAGGGCATCGCGACCTCCGCCGGCGTGCTGGTCGCTCTTGTGTCGGTGCCGCTGCTGATCATCCTGGGCATCTGGATCATCGTGTTCGCACTCACGCGCTACGTGTCGCTCGCCTCGATTTCGGCGGCCTTTGCCCTCCCGTTCGCCGCCTGGGCAATCGGGAAAAGCTGGACCATTATTCTCGTCACTGCCGCGTTGGCGGCCTTGGCGATTTACAAGCACAAGGGGAACATTAAGAGGCTGATGAACGGCACCGAGAGCCGCATTAACATAAGGAAACCGGTGCCGTCAGACGAAGCTAAACCGACATCATGAAGATCACCGTGCTGGGCGCCGGGGCGTGGGGGACGGCTTTGACGCGGCTGCTGCATCAGGGCGGCAACGAAGTCACGCTGTGGGGGCATATCCCGGATCGGCTGGAGGAAATCCGCCGGACGGGCCGCAACGATCGTTTCCTGCCGGGCATCGAGGTGCCGCGGGAGGTGATTTTGCAGGCTGACGCGCCCCGGGCTGTTGCGGGGGTGGAGTGTGTCGTGGTAGCTGTTCCCTCACAGCCCTTCCGGGAGGTCACTCGCAACCTGGCTGACTATTCCGGCGTAGTGGTGAGTGTGACCAAGGGGATCGAATACGATACTGGCCTGACGATGTGCGACGTTTTGGCTCAGACCGCTCCCAAGGCCAAATCCGCAGCCTTGTCCGGGCCGACTTTCGCCATCGAGGTAGCCCGCGATATTCCGACCGCCATCGTAGCGGCGAGTCGCGACTTGATTACTGCCGACACAGTGCAAAAGCTGTTCAACCGCCCCGCTTTTCGTGTCTATACCAGCACCGACCTGCTCGGCGTGCAGTTAGGGGGCGCGTTGAAGAACGTGATCGCTATTGCCGCCGGGATCGGGGACGGGCTGGGCTTTGGGGACAACTCGAAGGCGGCGCTGGTGACGCGGGCGATTGTTGAAATCCGCCGCCTGGGCGTCGCCTGCGGCGCGCAGGCCGAGACGTTCACCGGCCTCAGCGGCCTGGGCGATTTGATGGTGACCTGCTTTTCCAAGCATAGCCGGAACCGGGGCTTCGGCGAGCGCGTTGGCCGTGGGGAGAAGCCGGCCGACATCGCGGCGAGCATGTTGGCCGTGGCCGAAGGTTACCCGACGGCTCGCTCAGCCTACCAACTGGCCCGCAAGCACCAGGTGATTACCCCGGTCATTGATGAGGCCTATGCGATGCTCTACGAGGGCAAAGATGTTCCCCAGGCCGTGCGCGATCTCATGTCGCGCGATTTGAAGCCGGAGTAGGGAACGGGATGCGTGATGCGTGATGCGTGAGACGTGAAGGAACCTCACGCATCACGTTTCACGCCTCACTCATCGCCGCCTTGATCAGTCTCATCAGGTCGGCGTAGGCCTCAACGGCCTGGAACTGGGGGAACTGCTGCTTCACGTTTCCCGGCGCGCGGAACAGCAAGCCGACGTGCGCCTCGCTCAGCATGGCGGTGTCGTTGAACGAATCGCCACCTGAGATCACGTAGTAGTTGAGGAGCTTGAAGGCGGCTACAGCTTTTTGCTTCTGCTCGGGCACGCGCAGCTTGTAGTCCACGATGCGGTCGTTCTCCACCACCAGCCGATGGCAGAGCAGGGTGGGCCACCCAAGCTGCCGCAGCAGGGGCGAAGCGAACTGCTCGAAGGTGTCGGACAGGATGATCACTTGCACCAACGAGCGAAGCTCATCCAGAAACTCCTTGGCCCCGTCGAGCGGGCGGAGTGCGCCAATGACGTGTTGGATGTCGGAGAGCTTGAGCCCGTGCTGGTCGAGAATCTTGAGCCGGCCCCGCATGAGCTTGTCGTAATCGGGCTCATCGCGGGTGGTGCGCCGCAGTTCTTGGATGCCGGTCTTCTCGGCCACAGCAATCCAAATCTCGGGAGTCAGCACTCCCTCCATGTCCAGGGTTACAATTGATTGTTTCACCGGCGGGAGGATTCCAAAAGGCGCCGGGAGTGTCCAGCATGCCGATTTACGATTTACGATTTGCGATTTACGCGGTTGGGGTGGTCCCAAACGGCTCACACTAGCAAGAAGGCAGGAAGGCATTAATCCATCGTTGACAGCGGGAAAGGCCTCTCATAGCTTCTGCGCGCAAGAGTTGAACGCTTTTGTCCCCGAATGCAGGTTCGGGGATTTTTATTGAGCTTATGGCAAATACCATTCTAGTCGGCGCCCAGTGGGGCGATGAAGGCAAAGGCAAGATCATTGACGTGCTGACCGAACAGGCGGACGTGGTGGTGCGCACGCAGGGCGGCAATAACGCCGGCCACACGGTCCACATCAAGGGCAAGAAATACATCCTGCACCTGGTTCCGTCAGGCATTCTCCGCAAGAAGAAGGTTTGCGTCATCGGCAACGGGGTGGTGGTTGATCCGGTCAGCCTGGTTCAGGAAATCGAAGGGCTGCGCAAGCTCGGCGTCAAGATTGCCGGCAACCTGTACCTGAGCGAGACAGCGCACGTGGTCTTCCCCTATCATCGCGAGCTGGACGCGCAGCGCGAGACGCTCAAGGGCAAGAACAAGATCGGCACCACCAAGCGCGGCATCGGCCCGGCTTATGGCGACAAGGCGGCGCGGACAGGTCTGCGCGTGATTGATTTGGTCAATCCCGACCGGTTCAAGCAGCAGCTTGAGGTCAAGATCAAGGAGAACAACGAGGTGCTGAAAGCCTTCGGCGCCCAGCCGCTCTCCTTCAAGCAGGTCCACAAGGAATACCGCGCCGCCGGCGACTACCTGGAACCCTTTGTGGCCAACACTGTGGTTCTGCTGCACGATGCGATGGAGCGGGGCGACGACATCCTGTTCGAGGGCGCACAGGGGACCTTCCTCGATATTGATCACGGCACTTATCCGTTTGTGACTTCCTCGAATACCACCGCCGGCGGAGCATGTACTGGCTCGGGCGTTCCGCCGCACCGGGTGGACCGGGTGGTGGGCGTGATGAAGGCCTACACCACCCGTGTGGGGGAAGGGCCGCTGCCGACTGAGAATGCCGAGATTGCCGACATGCTGCACGCGATGGGCCGCGAGTTCGGCGCGACAACTGGCCGGCCACGGCGATGCGGGTGGTTCGACTCGGTCGCCACGCGGCACGCCTGCATGGTCAATGGCATTGACGAATTGGCGGTGACGAATGTAGATGGCCTCGATACGGTGGAGACGATCAAGGTCTGCATCGGCTACCGTGATGGCGGGCGGCGCTATGATTATGTGCCGAACGACATCGAGGTGCTGTCTCGCTGCGAACCGGTTTATGCCGAGTTCCCCGGCTGGTTGACACCGACCACCCACGTGCGCAAGTGGAAAGCGCTGCCGGCCAAGACGCGCTCCTACCTGAAGGCGCTAGCCGAGTTGAGCGGCGCCAGGCTGGGCATCGCCTCGGTCGGGCCGGGCCGGGAGCAGACCATTGTCGTCTAGCACTGTACAACGTCAAATCGTCACGGGTAATCCCCCCACCTGCCATTTTCTGCCGGCCCGTGGACAACATTAGTTAATTTGAGGCTGACTATTCCTAACGCGAAATACTCACGCCCCGCGCCGTTCCGCGTTGACTCGCCTCTCCGATTCTCGTAATTTGCTGCCATGCAAACAACATTTGCTCGGCAGACCTCGGCGGATGGCAGGTCCCATGGTGCCATCGGATCGGGGCGGAGGCGGCGGCAGCGGGCCGCAGCCGATCGGGCAAAGGAACCGGCTTTCAAGTCGCGCAACGGCGGCGGGCCCACCGGCGACCGTGGCCTGATCGAAGCCCTGATCAGCTCCAAGATTTTCCAGGATTACGAGCGCGCTTTCGCCGAAGCCACGGGGCTGCCGGTGGCGTTGCGGGCGGTGGAGTCCTGGCAGCTCCCGCATCACGGTCACCGCAATGAGAGCCCCTTTTGCGCATTGATCCTGGAAACCAGCCGCGCCTGCGCCTCCTGTTTGCAGGTGCAGGAAAAATTGGCCACGGGCGCCGCCGAGCACCCCCACACCGTCAATTGCCCGGCCGGCCTTTGCGACACGGCGGTGCCGGTGCGATTGGGGGACCGGCTGATTGGCTTCCTGCAGACCGGCCAGATCTTCCGCAAGACGCCCACCCGCGCGCAGTTCGAGCACACGCTCCGGCTCGTCAAGGATTGGGGCGTGAACGTGGAGCCCGCGAAGCTGGAGCGCGCGTTCTTCAACACCCGGGTGGTGCCCAACAAACAGCATGAAGCGGTGGTCAAACTGCTCTCCATCTTCGCCCAGCACCTCTCCATGCTCAGCAACCAGGTGGTGTTGCAGCAGGAAAACGTGGAGCCGCCCGTCATCACTCGCGCCAAAGAATACATCCAGGAGCACCAGACCGAGAACCTGCGGCTCGGCCATGTCGCCAAAGCGGTCAACACGAGCACCTTCTATTTCTGCAAGATGTTCAAGAAGATCACCGGCATTAACTTCACCGACTACCTTTCCCGCGTGCGCATCGAGAAATCCAAGAACCTCCTGCTCAACCCGAACCTGCGGGTGAGCGAGATCGCCTTCGAGGTCGGGTTCCAGTCGCTGACCCATTTCAACCGGGTGTTCAAGAAGATTCTGGGCCAGTCGCCCACCGAATACCGGGCGCAACTCTTAGGCACCCGCTGACGGTGTCTCGGGAGCGCGGCCGACCGGTGAATGCACTGTGACGCGAAGCGTTTGGAGTGCGCGGAGCTTGCTCCCGCTTTTGGGCGGGGGCACCGATTCAAAGCGGGAGCAAGCTCCGCGCACTCCAAACGCTTCGCGTGGTCCGCTGCGCGGGTGGCGCACCGCAACGCTGCCCCGGCGTGCCAGCGGCGTTTCCTTGCCGGTCGTCCGGCATTGCCGAAACTTCTTTTGAAAGCCGTGACTTTTTGTTTCCTAATGGCCCCGTTGTCGCGCAAAATAGGGTGAACTTTTGCCAAAGCGCGGGAAGTGGGCGCTAAAGCCCCCCGGCACATTGCAGGCATTCGATTCGTTCCCAGAATGAGGACACGCACATCATGGCGGGAGAAAGCCGCCGACAACAAAGACTTGCCAATACTGGCAACCCCTAGCTTTTGCTCATGAATACTCCAACATCTGCCACCATCCAAAAACCTTTCAGCACCCTTGATCGCCAGGTTGGCCGCCACGCTCTCGATGCCATCTTCGAGCCCAAATCGGTCGCCGTCGTCGGCGCCACCGAAAAGGTCGGCAGCGTCGGCCGCACTGTGCTGTGGAACCTGATGAACACCCCGTTCGGCGGACCGATCTACCCGGTCAATCCGACCCGGCCCAGCGTGCTCGGCATCAAGGCCTATCCCAAGCTCGCCAACCTGCCGGAGAAACCCGACCTGGTGGTGGTCACCACTCCGGCGGCCATCATCCCGGGCATCATCGGCGAAGCGGCCGACCTCGGCATACCAGGCGCGGTGGTCATTTCCGCCGGGCTTCAAGGAAACCGGCCCGGCGGGCGCGGAGCTCGAACGGCAGTTGCTGGCCCATGCCCGGCGCGGCAACATGCGCCTCGTAGGCCCGAACTGCCTGGGCGTGATGAACCCCATCAGCGGCGTCAACGCCACCTTCGCCGCCGGCATTGCCCGCCGCGGCAACGTCGCCTTCATCAGCCAGTCCGGCGCCCTGTGCACCGCCGTGCTCGACTGGTCCCTGCGGGAAATGGTCGGCTTCAGCGCCTTCGTCTCCATCGGCTCGATGCTCGACGTCGGCTGGGGCGACCTGATCAGCTATTTCGGCGACGATCCCAATACGAAGAGCATCGTCATTTACATGGAGACCATCGGCGATGCGCGCGCCTTCCTTTCCGCCGCCCGCGAGGTCGCGCTGACCAAGCCTATCATTGTGATCAAGCCCGGCCGCACCGAAGGCGCCGCCAAGGCCGCCGCCTCCCACACCGGCTCGCTGACCGGCTCGGACGATGTTCTCGAAGCCGCCTTCAAGCGTTGCGGCGTGCTGCGCGTGAACCAGATTTCCGACCTGTTCTACATGTCCGAAGTCCTCTCCAAGCAGCCCCGCCCGCAGGGCAACCGCCTCACCATCATCACCAACGCCGGCGGCCCGGGCGTGCTGGCGACCGATGCGCTGTTGACCAGCGGCGGCGCCCTGGCCGAGGTCTCGAAGGCAACGATGGAGGAGTTGAACAAGTTCCTGCCCGCGGTCTGGAGCCATAACAACCCGATTGACGTCATCGGCGACGCCAGCGCCGAGCTCTATGCCAAGACGCTCGAAGTCGCGGGCAAGCGACCCCAACAGCGACGGCCTGCTGGTCATTCTCACGCCCGCAAGCCATGACCGACGCCACCGCCACCGCCGAGAAGCTCAAGGCCTTCGGCCATATCGAAGGCAAACCCGTGCTGGCCAGTTGGATGGGCGGCGATGAAGTTGCCGCCGGCGAGGCCATCCTGAACCGCGCCGACATTCCGACCTTCTCCTACCCGGACACCGCCGCCATGGTCTTCACGTCCATGTGGCAGTATTCCGAAAACCTGCGCGCCCTCTACGAAACGCCCATGCCCTCGGCGGACCCCGCCGACCTCGAATCCGGTCGCGCCAAGGCCCACAAGCTGATCGAGGCGATCAAGAAGACCGGCCGCACCATCCTCACCGAAGCCGAATCCAAGGACCTGCTGGGCTGCTACGGCATCCCGACGGTCGTCACCAAGATCGCCAAGACCGAAGCCGCCGCCGCCAAGCTCGCCAAGGAAATCGGCTTCCCCGTCCGTGCTGAAGCTCTACTCCGAGACCATCACCCACAAGACCGACGTCGGCGGCGTGCAGTTGAACCTCAAGGACGAAGCCGAGGTCCGCCAGGCCTTCAACGACATCAAGACCTCGGTCACCGAGAAGAAGGGCGCCGAGCATTTCCAGGGCGTCACGGTCCAGAAGATGATCAAGCTGGGCGACGGCTACGAGATCATCCTGGGCAGCAGCATTGACCCGCAGTTCGGGCCGGTGCTCCTGTTCGGCATGGGCGGCCAGCTCGTCGAGGTGTTCAAGGACAAATCCCTCTCCCTGCCGCCGCTCAACACCACGCTGGCCCGGCGCATGATGGAGCGCACCAAGATTTACCAGGCCCTCAAAGGCGTGCGCGGCCGCAAGCCGGTGGACCTCGCCGCGCTCGAACGGCTCATGGTCGGCTTCAGCCAGCTCGTCGCCGAGCAGCGCTGGATCAAGGAGATTGACATCAACCCGCTCTTTGCCTCCGGCGATGACCTCGTCGCGCTCGACGCCCGCGTCATCCTGCACGACCCGAAGACCACCGAGGACCAGTTGCCCAAGCTGGCCATCCGGCCCTATCCGACCCAATACGTCGGCGGCTGGAAGATGAAGGACGGCAAGAAGGTGACGATTCGCCCGATCCGGCCCGAGGACGAGCCGCTCATGGTCAACTTCCATGAGACCCTTTCCGAGCGCAGCGTCTATCTGCGTTACTTCAGCCCGCTCAAGCTCCAGCAGCGCGTCGCCCACACCCGCCTCATCCGCATCTGCTTCAACGACTACGACCGCGAGATCGCGCTGGTCGCCGAGCACAAGGACGCCGACGGGAAATCCCAGATCGTCGGCGTCGCCCGCCTCAGCAAGCTGCACAGCACCGACGCCGGCGAGTTCGCCGTCGTGGTGACGGACCAGTGGCAGCGCAAGGGGCTGGGCACGGAGATGACCAAGCGCCTGATCCAGATCGCGAAGAACGAGAAGCTGGGCCGCCTGGTCGCCTACACCCTGCGCGAGAACAAAGACATGCAGCACATGTGCAAGAAGGTCGGCTTCCAGGTCCGCACGCCCGTCGGCGAATCCGAGTGTGTCATTGAAATGAGCCTTTGAGGCCCGGCATCCCATCGAGGGCCGGCACGAAGCGCTCGGTGGGATGGCATTAGCATCGTTGATACTGCAATGCGAAACGGTGCCCGCTCGCAGCCCGAGTGTCCCGTTTTGGGGCGGGGCGGAGTCGCTTCTATGGTACCAGGGTATGTCCAGGGTAGTACCAGCCCAGGTCCAGGAAAGCGCCGGCGCAAGGGTTGGGTAAGCCGCCTCCCACCCTATCGCGAATACTTATACTGCGCCCTGGGCCTTGGCCATGCCTCGCCCCCATTCAGTTGGCGCGTGGCTGTTCTGACCCAAATCGCCCGGACGGAGGTATTAACGAAGGCTTCAGCGGGGCGTTCATTCTTTTTGCCGGCCTAATGGGAGGCTGTGCTTGCAAAATAGGGTGAGGTTTTGCCAACGTGGGTGAAGTGCCGGGATGAGTGTCCCGGCACATTGCAGTCTCGCTGGATGAGGACTCGCGATTCTCGCGGGGAGATCGCCGCGGGGAGCAAGCACTTTCCGCGAGGGCACAGATGTCTTTGATGATTTAACGCTTTAGCAAAATGAACAAGACCTATACGACAATTGACGGCAATGAAGCGGTGGCTTATGTGGCCTATCGCTGCAACGAAGTGATGGGCATCTATCCCATCACCCCCTCCTCGAACATGGGCGAGTGGTGCGACCAATGGGCCTCGGAAGGGGTCAAGAATATCTGGGGCACCATCCCCTCGGTCGTCGAAATGCAGAGCGAAGGCGGCGCCGCCGGCGCGGTGCACGGCGCGCTCCAGACCGGCGCGCTGACCTGCACGTTCACCGCGTCCCAGGGCTTGCTGCTCAAGGTGCCGAACATGTTCAAGATCGCGGGCGAACTGACGCCCGGCCGTCTTCCACATCACCGCCCGCACGCTGGCGACGCACGCGCTCTCCATCTTCGGCGACCATAGCGACGTCATGCTGGCGCGCACGACCGGGTTCGCGATGCTCAGTTCGGCGAGCGTGCAGGAGGCGATGGACTTCGCGCTGATCGCGCAGGCGGCGACGCTGGAGAGCCGGATTCCGTTCCTGCACTTCTTCGACGGGTTCCGCACCTCGCACGAGGTGTCGAAGATCGAGATGGTGACCGAAGATGTCATGCGCCAGATGATTAACGACGAGTTCGTCATCGCCCATCGCCAGCGCGCGTTGAACCCCGAGCGCCCGGTGCTGCGCGGCACGGCGCAGAACCCGGACGTGTTCTTCCAGGCGCGCGAGGCCTGCAATCCCTTCTACGCCAAGTGCGCCGACATCACGGCGCAAGGTGATGGACAAGTTTGCCGCGATCACCGGCCGCGAATACAAGCCGTTCCAATACGTCGGCGACCCGAACGCCGAGCGCGTGGTGATCATCATGGGCTCCGGCGGCGAGACGGCGCATGAGACGGTGGATTACCTCAACGAGCGTGGCGAGAAGGTCGGCGTGCTGAAGGTGCGGCTCTACCGGCCGTTCAGCGTGGAGCGCTTCATCGAGGCGCTGCCCGCGAGTGTGAAAGCCATTGCCGTGCTGGACCGGACCAAGGAACCGCGGCGCGCTGGGCGAGCCGCTCTACCTGGATGTCGTGACCGCCCTCAACGAGGGCCTCGCCGCGGGCTGGGGCAAGCTCAAGGCCATGCCGAAGATGGTGGGCGGCCGCTACGGGCTGTCCTCCAAGGAATTCACCCCGGCGATGGTCAAGGCCGTCTTCGACAACCTGGCTGCCGCTCAGCCGAAGAACCATTTCACCGTGGGCATCGACGACGACGTCAGCAACAGCAGCCTGGCGTGCGATCCCGGAATTCTCCACTGAGTCCGACAAGGTCGTCCGCGCGCATGTTCTACGGGCTGGGCTCGGACGGCACGGTCGGCGCCAACAAGAATTCCATCAAGATCATCGGCGAGAACACCGACAACTACGCGCAGGGCTACTTCGTCTATGACTCGAAGAAGGCCGGCGCGGTGACCATCTCGCACCTGCGCTTCGGCCCGAAGCCGATTCGCTCGATCTACCTGGTCAGCAAGGCCAATTTCGTCGCCTGCCATCAGCCGATCTTCCTGGACCGCTACGACATGCTCAAGGACCTGGTGCCCGGCGGCACGTTCCTGCTCAACACGCACTACAGCGTGGACGAGATCTGGGACCAGCTCCCGCGGCCGGCCCAGGAGGCCTTGATCAAGAAGAAGATCAAGTTCTACGTGATTGACGCGATCAGCGTCGCCAAGGCCACCGGCATGGGCGCGCGCATCAATACCATCATGCAGACCTGCTTCTTCGCGCTCTCCGGCGTGCTGCCGCGCGAGGAGGCCATCGAGCAGATCAAATACGCCATCAAGAAGACCTACGGCCGCAAGGGCGAGGAAGTCGTGAAGAAGAACATGGCCGCCGTGGACCAGACGCTCGCCAACCTGTTCGAGGTCAAGGTCCCGGCTGCAGGTCACCAGCACCAAGGAACTGCCCCCGCCCTTCGCCGCCGACGCCCCGAAGGAGATCGCCGAGACGCTCGGCGTCATCTACGGCAACCGCGGCGAAGAGCCTCCGGTCAGCGCCTTCAGCCCCGATGGCACTTTCCCGACCGGCACGTCGCGCTACGAGAAGCGCAACCTGGCGCTGGAGATTCCCGTCTGGGACGAGAAGACCTGCATCCAATGCGGCAAGTGCGTGGCCATCTGCCCGCACGCCTGCATCCGCATGAAAGCTTACGACGCGAAGCGCCTGGAAGGCGCGCCGGCGACCTTCAAGAGCACGGACGCCCGCTCGCCGGAGTGGAAGGGCATGAAGTGGACGCTCCAGGTGGCGGCGGAAGATTGCACCGGCTGCTGCCTCTGCGTCGAGGTCTGCCCGGCCAAGAACAAGACCGAGGCCAAGCTCAAGGCCATCAACATGCGCCCGCAGGAGCCCATCCGCTTGACCGAGCGCGAGAACTACAACTTCTTCCTGGACCTGCCGGAGTTCGACCGCCGCAAGCTCAAGGTCACCCAGCTCCGGCAGCAGCAGGTGATGCAGCCGCTGTTCGAATTCAGCGGCGCCTGCGCCGGCTGCGGCGAGACGCCCTACCTGAAGCTGCTCACCCAACTGTTCGGCGACCGCATCGTCGCGGCCAACGCCACCGGCTGCTCGTCCATCTACGGCGGCAACCTGCCCACCACGCCGTACGCGAAGAACAAGCGAGGGCCGCGGCCCGACCTGGAACAATTCGCTGTTCGAGGACAACGCCGAATTCGGCCTGGGCTTCCGCGTCTCGATTGACAAGCAGAAGGAGTTCGCCTGCGAACTGCTGCGCAAGCTCGCGCCGAAGCTCGGGGATGACCTGGTCAACGCCCTCCTCAACGCCGAGCCAGACCGACGAAGCCGGCATCTACGACCAGCGCGAACGCGTCGCCGCCCTCAAGCAGAAGCTGGCGGGCGACACCAGCGGCGAAGCGAAGATGCTCCTGGCCATGGCGGACAACCTCGTCCGCCGCAGCGTCTGGATCATCGGCGGCGACGGCTGGGCCTATGACATCGGCTACGGCGGCCTGGACCATGTCCTGGCCAGCGGGCGCGACGTCAATGTGCTCGTGCTGGACACCGAGGTGTATTCCAACACCGGCGGCCAGATGCTCGAAGTCCACGCCGCGCGGCGCGGTGGCGAAGTTCGCCGCGGGCGGCAAGCCGCTGCGCAAGAAGGACCTGGGCCTGATTGCGATGGGCTACGGCACCGTTTACGTGGCCAGCGTGGCGATGGGAGCCAAGGACGAGCACACGCTCAAGGCGTTCCTCGAGGCCGAGTCGTATCGCGGGCCCTCGCTCATCATCGCCTACAGCCATTGCATCGCGCACGGCATTGACCTGGACCGCGGCGCCGGCGCCAAGCAGCAGCGCCTGGCCGTCGACTCCGGCCAGTGGCTGCTCTACCGCTACGACCCGCGCCGCGCCGACAAGGGCGAGAACCCGCTGCAACTGGATTCCGCCGGCGGCCAAGACCAAGGTGCAGGACTACCTGCTCTCGGAAAACCGCTTCAAGATGCTCACCAAGAGCAAGCCGGAGGACGCGAAGAAGTTCTTCGCCCAGGCGCAGACCGACGCCGACAGGCGCTTTGCCTACTACCAGTACCTGGCCGGCCGCGACCTCAAGTCCGGCAACGGCGGCGCCGCCCGAGGCTCAAACCGACGGCCACCGTGGACCAACAGCCCTGAACCGTATCACGTATAACGCATCACGCATCACGCATCACGGATGGCATTATGGATCTCAAGACTACCTATCTCGGACTGAAACTTCGCACGCCGCTGGTTCCCGCGGCCTCGCCGCTCTCGGAGGAAATTGACGGCATCAAACAGATGGAAGACGCCGGCGCGTCGGCCGTCGTGCTCTATTCGCTGTTCGAGGAGCAACTGCGCCAGGACCGCGCCGAACTGGACCACCACATGGAGCACGGCACGGAAAGCTTCGCCGAGGCGCTCACCTACTTCCCCGAGCCGAAGGAGTTTCACCTCGGGCCGGAGGAGTATCTCAAGCACATCGCCGCAGGCCAAGCAAGCGGTGCGCATTCCGGTCATTGCCAGCCTCAACGGCTCCTCGGTCGGCGGCTGGACCGAGTACGCCAAGGCCATTCAGCAGGCCGGCGCCGATGCCCTGGAGCTGAACATCTATTACATCCCGACGGACATGGACCTCACCTCCGCCCAGATCGAGCAGACCTATCTCGACATTCTCAAGGCGGTGAAGTCGGTGGTGACCATCCCGGTCGCGGTGAAGCTCAGCCCGTTCTTCACCAACTTCGCCAACATGGCCAAACGCCTCGACCAGGCCGGCGCCAACGGCCTGGTCCTGTTCAACCGCTTCTACCAGCCGGACATTGACCTGGAAGCGCTGGAAGTGAAGCCCAACATCCTGCTGAGCACGCCGATGGCGATGCGTGTGCCGCTGCGCTGGATCGCGCTGCTTTACGGCAAGCTGCAACGCCAGCCTGGCCGCCACCAGCGGCGTCCACCGCGCTACGGACGTGCTGAAGATGCTCATGGCCGGGGCCGACGTGACCATGCTCTGCTCCGCGCTCATCCGGCACGGCGTCCGGCAGATCGGCGTCATCGAGCGCGACCTCATCGCCTGGATGGAAGAGCACGAATACGAATCGGTCGCCCAGCTCAAGGGCAGCCTGAGCCAGAAGAACTGCCCCGACCCGAGCGCCTTCGAGCGCGCCCAATACATGCGCGCCATCTCGCAGTACCCGATAGCCAACGGCAGGTAGTTCTACGCGTCAAATGACGCGGGGGATTGGATCAGCTCCTGGCGACTTCCGCCAGGGGAGGCTGTGGGGCCACGCCGGTGCGGGGCCGTTCGGATTTGAGCACCCAGATGTGCTGGCGAATCGCCTCCACCAGCGCGTAGGGATTGGTCTCGTCAAGCCGGCGCAGCATGCATTCCCAACGGTAGGCGAAGCTGCCGCCGGTGTCGTACTTGCAATGCTTGAAGAGCGATGTCGAACGCGCGGCGGCGCTTGCGATAGTCGCCCTGGATGTGCAGGAACTGCTCGCGGAACGCGTCCAGGTAGGCGGTGGCGAACGTCTGCGGATCGGGCACGAGCCTTGTCGCGAGTGTTGACCGGGCCGGGCATAGTGGGCGGCAAAGGTCTCCAGGGGCAGCTTGTATTCGCCAAAGGCGCCGCTGTGGTCGCCCACCATGATGTCCGCCGGCAGCCCGTCCTCCCCTTCGCGCACGACCTCGTCGCCGTCGTCGAACACCGGGCGCTTGCCCGCGTCGAGCGCGCGGCCGACGATCATGCTCGAAGCGGCCGCCTGGCCCAGGAGGTCCGCCAGCTTCAGCCCGTAGCCGGGCCGGCTATACCTTCTCCGTCGGCAGCTTGTCGCTGGCCATGCCGGGCAGATACTCGCGCTCGAAATAGATCGTTCGGATGAGCTCGCCCCGGAACCGGGCGTTGGTGCCGTTATAAATCTCGCTCAGGCGCCGCATGGCCACCCGGCGGGTCATGTTCATGCCCAACTGGCGGCAGCCCAGCCGCCGGTCCAGCCAGTAATCGGTGTAATCCTCGCTTTCCTTGATGGACTGCAGCAGGTCCTTGCCTTCGTCCAGGTGCTCCCAGACGCCCCATTTCTGGAGGCGAATGAAGCGCTTGATGGGGGCGCGCTCGCTGCGCGAATGGAACTCCGTCAGATAGACGCCCCGCCGGCCCTGCTTTTGCGGGCCGGTCCAGCGACAGCGATTCCGGCACGCAGCCCACGTTAACGTATTCCAGGTCGCCGTACTCGCGGATGAAATTGAAGATGATGCCTTTGGCCCGCGGGTCGCAGAGCCGCTGCAGTTCGGCGTCCTCGGGGTGGTTTGCCGCTTCCTCGAAGATCGAGTCGAACAGGAACTCGCCCCCCTCGAACCGCCCGCCCGGCAGCCACTCGACCTGCAGGAAGAACTCCGGGCTGAGCCCGCTGAGGATCTGCTCGGTCTGGGCCTCGTTGCCTTCGAGGAAGAGCGTGGCGAGCATGCGCTCGCACCAGGCATTGTTATGGCAATCATCCGTGCGAAACCCCTCGTGCACCGCCGAGCGGAAGTGGGCGCGCAGTTCCTCGAATTTCGCCCGCAGTTGCTCGGGCGGCAGTTGCTCATAGACGCACGCCGGCGAACTGCCGCGCGCCGAAGCGCCGCAGGTCGGCGGCAAAGAAATCCACCTCGGGCCGCCCCAGCCGGTTGCGCGGGATGGCGTGGTCGGCGATCTCCTGCAGGTGCCGGGCCAGGCTGGCGTCGTCCAGCTTGCCCAGGTTCTCGAATTCCTGGCAGGTCAGCCACCGCGTGCCGGTCAGCCGGTTGTAGAAGTAAATGGGCAGGCCGTGGATGCCCACCTTCGAGCCGAACACCATCCGCTCCTTGGCCTCGCGAGTTCTTGGGAATGGCGCTGAGTCGCCAGCACTCACCGCGGTGCTTGATCGCCTCGCGCACCCGCCGGTCCGCGACGGAGAGAAACTTGACCTGCCGCTTGGACACCAGCCCTTGCAGCAGTTCATCCGCGACGCAGGCCAGGTCCATGCGTTCGGGGTCCGGCCGGATCAGGATATGGTCGGCCTCGAAGATCAGGTCCACCGACTCGGCGGAAAGCGCTTCCTCTTCCTCCAGGCTAAGCGGGGCAGAGCCTTGCGCGGCGCGGCTCTGCGTTGACGCGCTCGATGAAGCTCCAGCCGCTGCAGCGCGTGCACGCAGGGCGATTGGGTCCAGAGCGCGCCGTAGGACGGGAACAAGATGCCGATCCGAGTGATCTGCCGGCCCTGCTCATCCGCGCGAACGGGTGTGGTCCGATCAGTTCCAATTGCATGATGCCCTCGATCTAATCATCAGCCCATTGAGGTCATTAAAGCCCATTGCCACGCGAAAAAGACCAGGCGAAAAGCTGTCGGCGGCAATGTTGCGCTGCGTGACATGGCCAGCTTTTTCGTCCGTGCAATTCACGGCGGCGGCGGGTAAAAGGAGCGCGATGAAAGTGATTGGGATTATCCCCGCGCGCTACGCCTCGACGCGGTTTCCCGGCGAAGCCGCTGGCGCTGATTGCCGGCAAGCCGCTGATCCGGCACGTCGTCGAGCGCTGCCAGCAGGCCAACTCGCTCGCCGAGGTGATCGTGGCCACGGACGACACCCGGATTTGGGAGGTGGCGCAGAGCTTCTGCCGGGCCGAGATGACCGCGCCCGATCACCCCAGCGGCTCGGACCGGATAGCCGAAGTGGCCGCGCGCTGCGCCTGCGATGCGATCGTGAATATCCAGGGAGACGAGCCGCTGATTGACCCCGCCGTGATTGACGCCGTCGCCGGCGCGCTGGCGCAGACCGGAGATGTCCACCGCCGCGACGCCCGATCACGGAACCCGGACGAGTATGACAACCCGAACGTGGTAAAAGTCGTTGTCAACGCGGCGGGCCGGGCGCTATACTTTTCCCGGCGCACGATTCCGTATTTGCGCGACGCCGCCAGTGGTTCGGTGAGCGAACAGTTGGCGGCGTTTCCTTTTTTGAAGCACTTGGGCATTTACGGGTATCGGCGGGAAACGCTGCTGCGGTTGGTCAGGTTCCCGGTCTCGCCCGCTCGAACGGGCGGAGAAGCTGGAGCAGTTGCGCGCGCTGGAGAACGGCATTCCCATCGCCGTCGTCAAAGTGGACTACGACAGCGTGGGGGTGGATGTGCCGGCGGATGTGAAGCGGGTGGAACGGCTTGTTGGGACAGGTGACCTGCGTGAAACGTGATGCATGAGTTACGTGAGACGCGATGGCGTGCGCGATGGCCGCAATGTAACTCACGCATCACGTAACCCATGTAACTGATCAGAGTCTGGCACTAAGCAATGAAATACATATTTGTAACGGGCGGTGTGGTGAGTTCGTTGGGCAAAGGCCTGACGGCGGCCTCGCTGGGCACGCTGCTCGAAAACCGCGGCTTGAAGGTCGCCCTGCAGAAGTTCGACCCTTACCTCAACGTTGATCCGGGCACGATGAGCCCCTACCAGCATGGCGAAGTCTATGTGCTGGACGACGGCGCGGAGACCGACCTCGACCTGGGCCATTACGAGCGGTTCACCAACGTGCAGTTGACCCGGCTCAACAACCTGACGAGCGGGCAGGTGTATCAGACGGTGCTCAACAACGAGCGCGAGGGCAAATACCTCGGCAAGACCGTGCAGGTCATCCCGCACGTGACCGACGAAATCAAGAAGCGCATGCACGTGCTGGGCGAGCAAAGCGGGGCCGATGTGATCATCACCGAGATCGGCGGCACGACCGGCGACATCGAAGGGCTTGCCGTTCCTGGAGGCCATCCGCGAGTTCGCGCTCGAAGTCGGCTACAACAACGCCATCTTCGTCCACGTCACCTACGTGCCTTTCATCAAGGCCGCCGGCGAGCTGAAGACCAAGCCGACGCAGCAATCGGTCGCCAAGCTGCGCGAAATCGGCATAGCGCCCCACATCGTGGTCTGCCGCTGCGAGAGGCCGCTCGACAAGGAAGTGCGGCAGAAGATTTCCCTGTTCTGCAACGTGCCCTTCGAAGCGGTGGTGGAGGAAAAGGACGTGGACCACACGATCTATGAGGTGCCGCTGATGCTCCAGCGCGAGCGCGTGGATGACCTGGTCTGCAATCTGCTGCGTCTGGATTTGCCGCCGGCCAAAATGGCGCATTGGCAGGAGATCATCCGCAAGCTCATCGCCCCGCAGCACCGCGTGCGCATCGGTGTCGTGGGCAAATACATCGAGCTGCAGGACGCCTACAAATCCGTCTATGAGGCCATCAGTCACGGCGGCATCGCCAACGATTGCGGGGTGGAGGTTCAGAGGGTGGATGCGGAGGACATCGAGCGGGATGGAGCGGAGAAACACCTCAAGGGCCTGGGTGGCATCCTGGTGCCCGGCGGTTTCGGCGACCGGGGCATCGAGGGCAAAATCGAGGCTGCCCGCTACGCGCGCGAAAACCAGGTGCCCTACCTGGGCCTGTGCCTGGGCATGCAGATTGCCACGATTGAGTTTGCCCGGAATGTCTTGAAGCTGGCAAAGGCCCATTCGACGGAGTTCGATCTAAACACGCCGCATCCGGTCATCGCCATGCTGGACAGCCAAACGAAGGTGACCAAGAAGGGCGGCACGATGCGGCTGGGGGCGCAGGCGTGCCAGTTGGTGGTGGGAACGAAGACGGCGCAGCTCTATGGGGCGTTCGTGATCAACGAGCGCCACCGCCATCGCTACGAGTTCAACAATGCCTATCGCGAGCGCTTCCTGAAAGGCGGACTTTGGTTTCAGCGGGCATACGCCCGACGGCAAGCTGGTCGAGATCATCGAGCTGCCGAATCACCCGTTCTTCATCGCCAGCCAGTTTCATCCCGAGTTCCGCAGCAAGCCGCACCAGCCGCACCCGCTGTTCAGGGGCTTCATCGCGGCGGCGCACGCGCGGTCCGCCAGAAGCCGCCGGAGCCTCGGATCATGAGCGTGCTCCGACCATTTCTCAGAAGGCGAGCGAAGCCGGACTTGCCTCTTCTTCTCATTGGCGGTTACGCGGTGATGGCGCATGGATTCGTGCAGGGCTACCGATGATCTTGACCTGTTGTGCAACGCAGTCGGCGCGACCAATGGCGGCGGCTCTTGGAAGGGCTGGGCATGGCGTCTATCGGGAGACACCGGCCTTCACGCAGTTCAATCCGCCCCCTGGCGCCCGACTTCCCGTGGACCTGATGTTCGTTGCAGACGGAATCTTCGATCGGATGCGGGCCGCGCGGAACAGGCAAGTGTGGGCGGCGTGGCGTTTGGAGTCGTATCCTTCTACACCTGATCGCCCTGAAATGCCATGCTATCCAGCATGGTAAATCCTTGCGGCGCATTAAGGATACGGACGACTTAATCCAATTGATCACCCTCAACGGACTGGACTTGAACGAACCGGAACTCCGGGCGACTATTCTGAAGCATGGCAACCAGGAACTCTATGAAAAACTCCAACGACGCCTGTGCCTCCGAGTGATGGGCAGTTGCACGACGCCCCAGGGCTTGGAATTCCCCGATTGGAGCGGCATGGCCCGCACGACGTGCACATGACCTTCGAGCAAGCGGTCCAGTGGAATGAGGAAATGCTGGCGATGTTCCCTCCGAAGTCAAACCGCGCCGCTCTGGATGCCGATGCCAAGTGCAACGTCGAGTTCAGGCTCTTGTGAGGTGACCGGAGCACACCTCTCCACATCGGGCATCTCCCGGCGCCTTGGTGCAGCCGCTCGGCTCACGCCCCCTCACTTCTGCATCCAACGAATGACCTACCCCGACGCCATCCGATTCCTGTATAGCCTGCGCTGGTTTGGCGCGAAGTTCGGGCTGGCCAACACGTTCAAGCTGGCCGCGCTGGCGGGCAACCCCCAGAACCGGCTCCGCTTCATCCACGTCGCCGGCACCAACGGCAAAGGCTCCACCTGCGCCATGCTGGAGAGCATCTATCGCGCGGCGGGCTTGCGGGTCGGCTTGTTCACCTCGCCGCACCTGGTCGCCTTTGGCGAGCGCATCCAGGTCAATCGGCGCGTCATCTCCCGCGCGCGATATCGCGCGCCTCGTCGCGGAGATGCGGGCATTGCTGGAGGAAGGTTGGGGCACGCCCGCCAGCCATACCGGCGACACCAGTTCGGCACCTGAGACCGAAGCGTGTGAACCGCCGAATCTTCATTCCTCCCCCGAGCATCCCACCTTCTTCGAGGTGGTGACGATCTTGGCGCTGCGCTATTTCGCCGAGCAGAAATGCGATCTGGTGATTTGGGAAACCGGCTTGGGCGGGCGGTTGGACGCCACCAATATCGTGACGCCCCTGGTCAGCGTAATTACCAACATCCAATACGATCATCAGAAGTGGCTGGGAGAAACGCTGGCCAGTATCGCCGCGGAGAAGGCCGGCATCATCAAACCAGGCGTCCCGGTCATCACCGCAACCGAAGGAGGAGAGGCCCTCTGGGTGATCGCCGCGACGGCCCGTCGCCAGAACGCCCCTCTGACAATCCTTTCGGCGAGCGAGATGAACCGTCCACCGCTCGATGCCATCCAACTGCCGCTGCATGGCCAGCATCAAAGAATGAACGCCGCGGTCGCCGTCGCCACCGTGGGTGCGCTGGCCTCGCAAATTCCGGTGAGTGACGATGCTATCCGCGCTGGCCTGTGCCACGTACAATGGGCGGGGCGGCTGCAACTGGTCACGCGGCCAACCGGCCAGCGGGTTTTGCTCGATGGCGCCCACAACATTGGCGGTGCCGGCATTCTGGCCGCGGCGGTGAAGGAATACTTTCCGTCCGCGCAACTTACTCTGGTGCTGGGCATCTTGCGGGACAAGGATTGGCCGGCCATGTGCGGGATCCTCGCCCCGCTGGCCGATCGCATCCTGCTGGTGCCGGTCCCCAGCGAGCGCAGCGCCAGCCCGGAGGAACTGGCGGAGGCTTGCCGGCGGGCCAATCGGCGGGCGCAGGTCACCCCATATCCTTCCTTGAGCCACGCATTGCAGGAAACCGTGGCGGACCGTTTCGTTACCATCGCCGGCTCACTTTACCTGGTTGGTGAGGCGATGGAGCTGCTGCATCTCTCGCCGGCCAAAGCAAACAACGAGCGCGGCCTGAACGAATGGGGCGATGCCGCCGGGGTGCCGCCGGCCACCGTCTCCTCCGGATGAGGCAAGGATGATGACATAGATAAGTAATTATAACTAATACATCGGCTTCTCCAGAAAATCAGTTTAGTTCTCTTGACGAAGGGCGGTTGGGGATTAGACTCCCTCCATTATGCAGTCCCGGGCAGCGCGGGCTTGGCCGGGCGCAATTGCTGATGAGCATTATTACGAACGTATTTAAGTCGTCGCTCGGCAAGAAGTACATCATGGCCGTGACGGGCTTCGTCCTGTTCCTGTTTGTGATTGGGCACTTGGCCGGCAACTTGCAGATCTTCATCGGCCGGGAGGCGATCAACCGCTACGGCGCCTTCCTGCAGTCCAACCTGGAGCTCCTGTGGCCCGTGCGGATCATCCTGCTGGTCATGGTGGGCCTGCATATCTGGTCCGCCATAGCGCTCTCCCTGGAGAACAATGCCGCGCGGCCCGTGAATTACCAGGTCTATCAGCCGGTCGGGTCCAGTTTCGCCTCGCGGAACATGCTCGTCGGTGGGCTCATCGTGCTGGTGTTCATCGTGTATCACCTGCTGCAATACACGGCGGAGGTGCAATTCGTCAACCTGACCGGGCAGAACTTTAAGACCTTTATGGAACCGCTCCCGGGGCAGTTTCCTCCCGAACGGCATGACATCTTCAAGATGATGGTCGTCGGCTTCAGCAACTTCTGGGTCTCGGGCTTCTATGTGTTGGGCCTGGCGCTGCTCTGTCTGCACCTGAGCCACGGCGCCAGCAGCATGTTTCAGTCGTTGGGCTGGAGGAATGAGGCCTACCGTCCGTTCCTCGACCGCGCGGCGCAGGTGGTCGCGGTGATCATCTTTCTCGGCTACACATCCATCCCGGTCGCGATACTTTGCGGCTACGGAAAGGAGATATTGAAGTGAACCTCGACTCCAAGATTCCCGGCGGCCCGCTCAGCGAAAAGTGGGACAAACACAAGTTCGACCAGAAGTTGGTCAGCACGACGAACAAGCGCAAGTTCGACCTCATCGTGGTGGGCAGCGGCCTCGCCGGCGCCTCCTCCGCCGCCTCGCTGGCGGAGCTGGGTTACAAGGTCAAATGCTTCTGCTTCCAGGACAGCCCGCGCCGCGCCCACAGCATCGCCGCCCAGGGCGGGATCAACGCGGCGAAGAATTACCAGAACGACGGCGACAGTGTCCATCGGCTCTTCTACGACACGATCAAAGGCGGCGACTTCCGCGCCCGCGAAGCCAACGTCTATCGCCTGGCGCAGGTCAGCGTTAACATCATAGACCAGTGCGTGGCCCAGGGCGTGCCCTTTGCGCGCGAATACGGCGGCCTGCTGGCGAACCGTTCCTTTGGCGGGGCCCAGGTGTCCCGGACCTTTTACGCGCGCGGCCAGACCGGCCAGCAACTGCTGCTCGGCGCCTACCAGGCCCTTTGCCGCCAGATCGGCCTCGGCACAGTGCAGATGTATCCGCGGACGGAGATGCTCGACCTGGTCGTGATCAACGGCCATGCCAAAGGCATCGTGGTGCGCAACCTGATCACCGGTGAAATCTCTTCGCACGCGGCCGATGCCGTCGTCCTGGCGACCGGCGGCTACGGCAATGCGTTCTTCCTTTCCACCAACGCCAAAGGCTGCAACGTCACCGCTACCTGGCGCGCTTACCGTAAGGGCGCTTGCTTCGCCAATCCGTGCTATACCCAGATTCATCCAACCTGCATCCCGGTCAGCGGCGAGCATCAGTCCAAGCTGACGCTGATGTCCGAGTCCCTGCGCAACGATGGCCGCGTCTGGGTGCCCAAGCGCAAGGAGGATTGCGGCAAACCGCCCGGCTCGATTCCCGAAGCGGACCGCGATTACTATCTCGAACGCAAGTACCCGAGTTACGGCAACCTGGCGCCGCGGGACATCTCTTCGCGTGCGGCAAAAGAGGCGTGCGACGAAGGCCGCGGCGTCGGCCCCGGCGGGCGCGGCGTCTATCTGGACTTTGCCGACTCCATCAAGCGGCTCGGCGAGAACGTCATTCGCGAACGGTATGGCAACCTGTTCGACATGTATGAGAAGATTACCGGGGAGAATGGTTACAAAGTGCCAATGCGCATTTACCCCGCGGTGCATTATGCGATGGGCGGCACGTGGGTGGATTACAACCTCATGACCACCTTGCCCGGGCTGTTCGTCCTCGGCGAAGCGAATTTCTCCGACCACGGGGCCAACCGCCTCGGAGCCAGCGCGCTGATGCAAGGGCTGGCCGACGGTTATTTCGTTCTGCCGGCCACCATCGGCCACTACCTGGTGACCTCGAAGCAGCCGAAGCCTTCCGCCAGCCATGCGGAGTTCAAGAAGGTCGAAGCCGACGTCAACGCCTTCACCAAGCGCCTGCTCTCCATCAAGGGCAAGCGGACGCCGACCTCCCTGCATCGCGAGCTGGGCAAGCTGCTCTGGGAGAAGTGCGGCATGGCGCGCAACGAGGCGGGCTTGAAGGAAGCGCTCAAGCGTATCCCCGAGCTGCGCGCGGAATTCTGGAAGGACGTCAACGTTACCGGCCAGAGCGGCGATCTGAACCAGAGCCTGGAATATGCCGGGCGGGTCGCCGACTTCATGGAATTCGCCGAGCTGCTCTGCCTCGATGCCCTGCAACGCCGCGAGTCGTGCGGCGGCCATTTCCGCGAGGAGTTCCAGACCCCCGAGGGCGAGGCCCAGCGCGACGATGAGCACTTTGCCTATGTGGCCGCCTGGGAGTACCAGGGCGCTGATAAACCGCCGCTCCTCCACAAGGAACCGCTTGCCTATGAAGCAGTCCACATGAGCACCCGCAGTTACAAATGAACCTGACTCTCAAAGTTTGGCGGCAAAAGAATGCGAACACTCCGGGCCGGTTCGAGACCTACCAGGCCAAGGACATCATCGCCGACATGTCCTTCCTGGAAATGCTCGATGTGGTAAACGAGGAGATTATCGCGCGCGGCGAGGAGCCGATTACCTTTGATTCCGACTGCCGCGAAGGCATCTGCGGCATGTGCTCGCTGGTCATCAACGGCATTCCTCACGGCGGCCACCAGGGCACCTGCACCTGCCAACTGCACATGCGGCGCTTCAAGGACGGCGACACCATCACCGTCGAGCCCTGGCGGGCGAAAGCCTTCCCGATCGTCAAGGACCTCGTCACCAACCGCAGCGCCTTCGACCGCATCATCCAGGCCGGCGGCTTCGTCTCGGTCAATACCGGCGGCACGCCCGACGGCAACGCCATCCCGGTGCCCAAGACCGCCGCGGACCAGGCGATGGACGCCGCCGCCTGCATCGGCTGCGGCGCCTGCGTCGCAGTCTGTAAGAATGCCTCCGCGATGCTCTTCGTCGCCGCCAAAGTCTCTCACCTCAACCTGCTGCCCCAGGGCAAAGCCGAAAAGGATCGCCGCGTGCTCGCCATGGTCCGCCAGATGGACCACGAAGGCTTCGGCAACTGCACCGTTACCGGCTCCTGTGAAGCTGTGTGCCCGAAGGAGATCAACCTCAGCTTCATTGCCAAGATGAACCTCGACTACGGCGTCGCCATTCTCAAGGGCCGATAGGATCGGGCAATTCAGCGCCCATCGAATCCGGTGCTCGAGATTTGCCTCTTGAGAAAGTCTGGATGCCTGCGTTCGTGGACGAGGCCAAGGAAATAGACCGTGTCTCCCTCGACCTTGTAGTAGAGGTAGAACGGAAAGGGTTTCGCACGGCGGCACGGGAAACCATGCGGACCAATGTGGTCGCCCCCTTTCCACCTGACCACTTCGCGGACTAGCCCAGCGATGCGCTCGCGAAAGTCAGCCGAGAGCCTTTCGGATACCTCAGCATATCTCGTCTCCTGCCTGAGCAAGTCCGACTTGAAACGGCTGCTGAAAACCGCGTTCACGCGGTCTTGCCGAAGACCTCGTTGAAGGTAAGGCCTGCATCCTTCCCGGACACCAGCGCCTCCAGCCGTCGAGCCAGATCAGCCTTAATATCCTCATCGGTTCTGGGATCCCCTTCTAAGCTTTGCACCAATAGTCTGGCAAGATCAGCACGTTCGGAGGCTGGCAGTGAAAGAGCCTCCTCAGCGACACCAAGATTCGTGATCGGCATAGGAATAGAATACCTTCAGCAGACAGCGGCGCAAGCCAAAGTGCCGCCTTGCTTCCTCCCCTTTGGGGGAAACGCAGCGACCAGGAGCGCCTCCGTGTGAATCTGTCACTTGTATCGAAGCCGTGCCAGGGCTTCCCGATTCGCCGATTCAGTCCCTCCAGGCCGGTGGCTTCGCTGCGCCGACGAAGATGCAGATGCCATCGCCGCCGGAGTTCGCTATATCCACATCGAAGCGGGGCTTCCAGTTATTGACCGCCCACACGTTGCCGGCCCGGTCAATCGGCAGGCTCGTTATGCGCATCAGCGGCGTATAGCTGGGAAGCGGGCCGATGCCGTAGAGTGGGTCTCCGTTGTGAAGGCGCACCTGGGCTCCCGCGGAAGGCAGCGTGTAGCCCGTGGGCGGTGAGATCCCGTCGCCGGGCTGCAGCCCTGGGGGCCGAGTGGCGGGGTTGATGCCGGCCAGCTTGGAGATGCGGGAGTCGTTGAAGTCGTTGTTTGCCTCCTCGGGACCAAAGTTGCCGACCCACACGTTGTCGTCGCCGTCCACCGAAATACCCCAGGGCGCGTCCACGCCCCCGCCATTGAACGGCCCCGACGCGTCTCCCTGGTCGTTTATCATATACACGCCGTTGTCTCCTCCCGAGGCCATCCACGCGTTTCCCTGCGAATCCAGCGCGACGCCTTTGTTGGAGTGCCCCAAGTATTTGAGGAAGATCTGGCGCAGCCGCCCGTGTTCCAGAGCGTAACGCGCAATGCTGCCTGGGCCATTGGGCCCCAGACCGCCACTGTTGGTCACCCAGGCCGTTCCATCCCTGGCAATTTGAATATCGAACGGAGCGCTGCCTGCCGGCTCCTGGAAGAGGATGGAGTGATTGGGGTTCCCATGGGGGAACACATAGACCGCGTCAGTGCCGAAGCTGGCAATCCAGATGTTGCCGTGCGCATCCGGCACGACGGCCTGTGCCCGAACCGGCCCGCCCTGGTAGCCCAAGGGGCCAGAGATCGGGTGGCCGTTGCGAGTGAATTCTGAAACGCTGCCGTTGCCGTCGGCTGAAGGATGATAAGCTGGCCTGCCCCAGCCAAAATTACCGAACCAGACGTGACCGTCTGGAGCAATGCCAACGCCATAGCCACCGCCCAGGAGACCACCCCCCAGGAGTGGCGACTTCGGTGTGCCCCTCATGCCATCAGCCGGCTGGCCATTGGGCTTCAACACCACGCTAAATCGGCTGGAATTCGGCGTGCCCTGCGTCACGTTGTTGGTGATCCACGCGTAACCATCGGCGTCGAAGGCAATGTTGCCTGGCCCGCCGAACAGGTAGTCATCACTGCCGGTGTCGTTCACCTTTACCACGATAGTCCAGGCGTCCGGCATCCTCAGCAGGGAAGGGGAATAGACTGTAACCTCAGTCGCGAGGTTATAAAGCTGATCCACGTTCTGCTGCGGGTAGCGCGCGATATTCGACAACGCCTGCAGCAGGTTCGTGGGCGTCGCGCCCCCGGGCGGCGTGGTCAATGCGAACAGCGTATCAATTCCCTGTCCGCCATTGCGGACAAATAGGGCCAGCAGGTTGGCCAGGGCGCGGGTCGAGCGCAGCGAGTTGGTCTCGTCTCCGTTCGGTGAAGACAGCATGACCGATGAGGAGTCACCGGTGGCCGTCGAGACCAGGTTATCCTTCATCCCGGAGGCAATCTGCAATCCGAACCTGTCCCCCGCCAGCAAACCGTGCCGCGTAAACTGGGCGAACGAATAACCGGCGGCCACCGTCGTCAGCTCGTTGATGGTGATGAAATCCAACAACGCCGGCCCGATGACCGATACCAGTTGCAGGCCGTTGCCGAGACCCGCTGTGGCATAGAAGATCCCGTCCGGGCGCCAACCGCCGGGCCTGCTCTGAATCGAAAAGTTCCCCGAAGCGTTCGTTCGCGCTCTACCCAGCAGCCGGGGCGCGGCGCTGGTCGCCTCATAAAGACTGACTTCGGCCCCCGGGAGCGGCATCGCTGTCGCGCCGACTCCGGAAAGGACGATGCCGCCGATCTGACGGTTAACCCGCACAGGCACCACGTGATGGTCCTTCCCGCGCGCCAGGTAGGGCGCGGTGAAGACCGAGGCTCCGAGGGCTAGAGAAGTAGATTTGATGAAATGCCGCCGATTAAGGCGCTCCTGGTTTGTATCGCTTGGGTAATCCATAGATTACCCATAAACGCACTTATTGGCTCAGTCAAATGGAACTGATGCACACTACAAGGCGCGGATTGCCAGGCCGCGAACAGCAATTCTCATTATGACGCCTACCGCGTGTTCCTGGGAGCGCCGGCATCCCTGCCGGCAGCTTTGCACCGCAGGAGAATGGCCGGCAGGGATGCCGGCGCTCCCAGGAAATCATCCCTCCTGTCGCCATAGTGAGAATTGCCAGGCCGCGAAGGGCAGGGATTGTGCTCCGGTGCGGAGCGATGTTAAGGTGGCGCGCGTAGTGCGGAGGATGGCTTTGTCATCCCGGCCGGCGGCGTGAACCCGGGCGAACGAGCGTCCGTTTCGAGCCGTCGCCAAACGACAGAAAGTGACCCTATGAGAATACAGGATGTCCCACAGAAGGGGAAACGGGGCAAGATCGTCGCCAGCCGGAATCGTTTCGGCCAGTATCTGCGGCAGCATGTCTCTCCCAAACAGCCCGGCACCACGGCACAACGGGCCGTGTGGGCGAACATGGCCGAGTTGTCCTGGTTGTGGAACCACCTGTCCGAGCAGCGGCGTCAAGCGTGGTGCGAGTTGGGCTTGGAGGCCGAGAGCCGTCGCTCGCTGGGGCAGTCCGGCCCGCTCGGTGGGATACTGCTCTTCAAGAAGCTTAACTCGGTCCTGCAGATTTGCGGACGGGAGGTGCTGCTGGACCCGCCGCCGCCGCCGGCCTTCGGCCCGAATCCCGTGGCAGGCTTTGCGGTCGGCAAGCACAGGGGCGGGCTAGCCCTCAAGGTGAAACTGTCCCCGGACTTCTGCTGGGAGGATCGCCCTCCGTTGGAAGACCTCATGGTGTTCGCCTGGGCGCCTTGCAACGCGGGCGTCGCCAAGAACAGTCTTTACGCCTTCCTCGGCCTCCTGCCGCGACCCACCAACGGCCAGAGCAACATCACCGAACTCTATCTGACGAAGCTCAAACAATGGCGGAAACTGAAACACCAGCGGTATCACATTCCTCTGGCCGGCTCGCGCATCTTCATCCGCGTGTGGCAGCAGGTAAACGGTTGGGAAAACGAGCTTGGGATGTTCCGGGCCAATGCTCTCACTCCAGACAGGGAATGGCCGAGTTACCCGGGGAAAAAGGCTGAGAAATAGAGGAACAATAGAGGAACAATAGAGGACCAATAGAAGAACAATCAAGACCCCCGCGCGGGGTGTTCCGGCCTTGCACCAACGTAACGGGCCAACCTTCCGCCCCAGGCAGGTCCACGGGACGCTTCCAGTTCCAGGCGCCCGGGCCATACAGAACTGCGCCGATGCCCACTCAGCCGTCTTGCGGGCCTCTCGTCGGCGCCAGCGCAGTCAAGGGATGCGGTCAGCGATTACTTCGGCAGGTCGTCGGCTTCCTGGGAGCTTACCAGATCCTTTTCCGCCAGCACCCAGTCTTCGAGCGTCAGCGGGTGATCGGGCAGCTTGTCCCGGAACATCTCGTAGGCGTGCTGCCGCACCATGCCTTTGGTGATCCCCGGCGTGAACGGCTGCGGCTGTTCGACAGGTTTTGCGCTCTGCGTCTTCATAGCTATCGTCTTTGTTTTGCAACATAGCCCGTTCCGCCAGGGTTGCAACCCGTCGAAGCCCGGCCGGGTGGAAGCGTTGAAGAGTGAGGCGCCGGACCGTGGGAGGTCCGTCGCGGGCGGCCGCTGATGTGCCACCCTCCGACCCGCGGCAGAATTACTCCGCGACGGCCAAATCCATGTCGGGCGTGTAGTAGAGGATGCGCCCGCAGTTGCTGCATGAGACCAGCTCCCGCTCGCCCTGGCAACTGACGAGCAATTGCGGCGGCAGCTTCATGTGGCACCCGCCGCACACGCCGTGCTGCACGCCCACCACCACGTTTTCCCCCTTGCTCCGCATCAACCGCTCGTAGCGCGAGCGACCGATTTCGTCCACCGCGGCGGCCAACGCCTCGCGATTTGTTTCCAGCTCAGCCAGCTCCTTCTGCAAATTCTGTTCGCGCTCGTCGAGTTGCGCCACCTGGTCGTCCACCAGTATCCGCGCCTCCGTGGCGGCCTGCGTGGCTCGCGCGATCGCCTTCTGCGCCGCCTCGGCCTGTTCCATCAGTTCGATCTCCTGGTCCTCGATCTTGAAGATGGCCCCCTTGCACGTCTCGATTTCGTGGGCCAGCGCGCGGTATTCCTCGTTCTTGCGGGTCTGGAATTGCTGGTTGGCGTAGCGGACGATCATCTGCTTCTTGCTTTCCACCTCCAGCTCCAAGTCTTTGCGGGACGATTCGATCTGCTTGATCCGCAGCTTCGCGCTCTCGAGTTCGGCCTGGGTAGTGGTGGCCTTGGCCCTCAGCGCTTCGCGCTCCGGCTCGATGTGCGCCAGCTCACCTTTGACCCGGAGAATCTTGTGGTCCCTGTCTTGTAAAATCAGGAGTTTTTCAATGGTATCAAGCATGTTCGCAATTCCAGCAATAATGCAGGGTATCCGCCGCGCCCGCTCAAGTCAACTTGTGGTCTTATCGGATTGCAGTTTTCCTCCCACTGCGCTACTAAACGGCCATGCGATTCATTGGCGGCGTCATCGAGAAACTGCAGCGGCACCCGAAGCGAATAGTCTTCCCGGAAGGCACCGAGCCGCGCGTACTGCAGGCCGCGCGCCAGTTTCATGCCCTGCGCCTCGGCGTGCCGATTCTGCTGGGTGACCGGGCCCGGATCCAGGAAGCCGCCGATGCCGTGAATATCTGCCTCGATGGCATCCGCATCATCAACCCCGAGGAAAGCGAGGATCTGGACAACTTTACCCGCCGGTTCGAACGCTTGCGCCGCTACACGGGCATGCCCATGAAAGACTTTGAGGCGCGCGAAGCAGTGCTGCAGCCAAACTATTTTGGGGCGATGATGCTCGCCATGCACCAGGCGGATGGCTTTGTCTCCGGCGCCCGCCAAACTACCGCCGGCGTGCTCCGCCCATTGTTCCAAACCATCAAACCCGCCCCGCACACCAGCACTGTCGGCAGTTGCCTGGTGCTCGAGGTCGAAGACTCGCGCTTTGGCGAAAGCGGCGTGATGCTGCTGGCCGATTGTGACGTCATCGAGGACCCCTCGGTCGAGCAGCTTGCGGACATCGCCGTCTCCACCGCGCAGCTTGCCCGGCATTTGCTCGGCGTGCGCCCTCGAGTCGCCCTCCTCTCCTTCTCCACCAAGGGCAGCGCCAGCCATCCCTCGGTGGGAAAAGTGCAGGCCGCCACGGCCCTCGCCGAACAGAAGGCCACGGAACAAAAGCTTGATGCGGTCTTTGACGGTGAAATCCAGGCCGACGCGGCGTTAATCCCCGAGATTGCCGCCCGCAAGTTGTCCGACAACAAGCTCGGCAGCGGTGCCAACGTCCTGATCTTCCCCGACCTCAATGCCGGCAACATCGCCGGCAAGTTGGTGCGTCATATCTCGCGCGCCAACGCCTACGGCCACATCCTGCTCGGCCTGGACCGTCCCGCCGCCGACGTCTCCCGCGGCTCCAACGCCCACGACATCCTCGGTGTCGCCGCCATCCTCGGCGTCCAATCCGTTGACTACCAGAAGCTCTACCCGGGAGCAGGAGAGAAGCTGCCGGGAGAGGAGGGGGCGGGGGCTGGGGCGAGTTTTTAGTTTTAAGTGTTTAGTGTTTAGTTGGCCGATGAGATACCACGCTGCGGACGCAGCCCGCGCGGCGTCCGCAGCCAACTAAAAACTTAGAACTAAGAACTTAAAACTAGTTCCCTTGCCCTGTCTTGACGATAGCTGTCAAAATGCGGACGAGGGCGAGGCACTCGTCGGTCAGCGGGGTGACCCGCTCCGAGGGAACGGTCTTGGAATCCCGCAGCAGCCGGAGCCAGTAATGCGTCTCTCTCGCTTCCTTCGATGCCACCGCCATCTTCGCAATGAAGTCGGCGCGGCTGACGCCCGCGCGGGCCTCTTCGACATTCGCCCCAATTCCTGTTCCGGCCCGCAGCACCTGGCTCGCGAGATCATATTCCTTCCGCTCCCGCAGCCACCTGGCCAGCCCGATAATCCGCAGCGCAAACGCAAAACTTTTGTCCTTGATAATGCTCTCTTTCATTGCTTTCTGTGAGGTATGTATTGAGTTATTAATGATCAGCCTCCCCCGGCCACCGCGGCCGAGGGCCACCCCCATTTACAACTAAAAACTAAGCACTCAAAACTAAAAACCTTCATGCTCTCCTTACCCCACCAATCCCAATCTCCAAGCCGTTCCCGTCTATCAACCTGGCCGCCCCATTGAAGAAGTCGCGCGCGAACTTGGGCTGGCCGCCGACGACATCATCAAGCTGGCTTCGAACGAAAACCCGCTCGGCCCCTCGCGCCTCGCCCTGGCGGCCATGCGCAAGGCGCTGGCCCAGGTCAATCTCTACCCGGACGGCAATGCCTTTTACCTCAAGCAGAAGCTCGCCGCCAAGCTCGGCGTGACGCCCGCCCACCTGATCCTCGGCAACGGCTCGAATGAAGTCATCGAATTCATCGGCCACGCGCTCATGTCGCCCGGGGCCGAGGTGGTCGTGTCGCAATATTGCTTTGCGGTCTATCCCATCGTCACCGCCCTGTTCGGCGGGAAGCTCGTCGTCGTGCCCGCCAAGGACTACGGCCATGACCTCGACGCCATGCTCGCCGCCATCACACCGAACACCCGGGTGGTCATTCGTGGCCAACCCGAACAACCCGACCGGCACCTCGCGCCCGCCGCGAAGACCTCGCCCGTTTCGTCGCCGCCGTGCCCGCGAACGTCGCTGCTCGCGCTGGACGAGGCCTACATCGAATTCCTCGACGAGCCGCTCGACCTGGTGCGCGAGATCCAGAGCGGCCAGAGGCCCAACCTGCTCCTGATGCGGACCTTCTCCAAGATCTACGGCCTGGCCGGCCTGCGCCTTGGCTACGGCATCGGCCACCCCGAGCTGATCGCCGAACTGGAGAAGGTCCGCCAGCCCTTCAACATCAATGCCATCGCCCAGGCCGGCGCGCTGGCGGCGCTGGACGACACCGCCCACGCCGAAAAGACCCGGCGGCATCAACGCCCGCGGCCTGAAGTTCTACGCGCGCGCCTTCCGCAAGCTGGGCCTGGAATTCATCCCTTCCTCGGCCAACTTCATCCTCGTGCGCGTCGGCGACGGCCAGCGCGTGTTTAACGAACTGCAGAAACAGGGCGTGATCGTGCGGCCTATGGGCGGCTACCAGTTGCCCGAGTGGATCCGCATCTCCATCGGCACGCCCAAGGAAAACCAGCGCTGCCTGGAAGCCCTCAAGACCGTCCTCGCCAAACCTGGTCCCGACTGCGTAGCAAGTAATCATCCAACTTAACGTGAAACTCACCGACCTGCGGGGCATCCTGCAGTACATCCCCCAATTCCGCGAAAAGACGTTCATCATCAACGTGGACGGCGCCATCGTCACGGGCGAGAACTTCGCCAACATCCTGGTGGACATCGCCGTGCTGCGCTCCTTGAGCATCCGCGTCGTGCTGGTCCACGGCGCCTCGGCGCAGATCCGGGCGCTCGCCGCCGAGCAAGGCATCACGGCCTCGAACCTCGACGGCACCGGCGTCACCGATGAGGCCACGCTCAAGCTCGCGCTGACCGCCGCCAACCGGCTGACGCACGAAGTCCTCGAGGGCCTCTCGGCCATTGACCTCCGCGCCGCGTCGCACCAACGCCATCATCGCGCATCCAGTGGGCATCCTGCAGCGGCGTGGACCAACTGTTCACCGGCAAGGTCGAGCGCGTGGATGTCGAGATGCTCCAGCAACTCCTCGAGCACGGCATTGTCCCGGTCCTGCCCCCGCTCGGGTTTGACGGCGAGGGCAAGACCTACCGCGTCAACTCCGATGGCGTCGCGCTGGCGGCCGCCGAGGCCCTCAAGGCCGCCAAGCTGATGTTCATCACCACCCACGACGGCATCCGGGTCGGCGACCGCGTCATCCGCCAGATGCCCGTCGCCGACCTGGAATCAGTGCTCGCGCTCCAGAAGACGCGACGTGCACCCCGACATGCTCTCCAAGGCCATCCACGCCGCCGCCGCCTGCAAAGCCGGCGTGCCGCGTGTCCACGTCATCAATGGCTCGGTCGAGGAGGGGCTGCTGGCCGAGGTCTTTACCAACGAAGGCGTCGGCACGCTCATCTACGGCAACGAATTCCAACAGATTCGCCGCGCCCTCAAGAAGGACATCCGCAGCATCCTCAACCTCACCAAACGCTCGGTGGAAAGCGAGGAGTTGGTCAAGCGCAGCCGCTCGGCCATCGAGAAGCAGCTTGGCGATTACTACATCTTCGAGATCGACAAGAACCCCGTCGCGTGCGTTGCCCTGCACACCTGGCCCGAACTGCGCAAAGGCGAACTGGCCTGCCTCTACGTCAGCCCCGCCCACGAAAACCAGGGCATCGGCCGCAAGCTCGTCCAGTTCGTCGAGAACAAGGCCCGCGACATGGGGCTCAACGAGCTGATCGCGCTCTCGACCCAGGCCTTCACCTACTTCCAGTCCAAGGGCGGCTTTGTCGAAGGCACGCCTGACGACCTGCCTCCTTCCCGCCGCGAGAAATACGACCAGAGCGGGCGGAACTCGAAGGTCCTCGTCAAGCGGCTCAAATCGCCCGCCGCAAAGTAGGGCAGGGGCTCTGCCCCTCAAGGCAAGGCCTGGCTTTTCCAATATCCTCTGCTGGCGGGTGTAAATGTGGTATTATACTAGGGGTGCGGCGATCTGGCCCGGTGCCAAACCCACGCTGGCAGGCACGGAGCTTGCCAGCGCAGACAAACCGGGCAAAGCAGAGGACTGAGCGTGCAAGCGTCACGTTAGCGAGCCCAACGATATATGGAGGCCAGCGAAACCATTCAGTGCCCGCACTGCGGGCAGAACTTTGATCTGGTCATTGATACCAGCACCGGGAACCAACGGTTTACCACCGACTGCGAAGTCTGCTGCCGCCCCATCGAAGTGTTTGCCGAATGCGAGCCCGGCGAGATCGTGAGCCTCGACGTGCAACCTGCCTGAAGCTTTGGCGCCACTCGGGCGGGGAAGGAGCTGGCTGTTCCGGAGAACTGCGGAGGTTTAAGAGTTCTCGTGATCGTCGGGCGTGGGGCCATGGTACGACTGGTTCCCCCTCACCCCGGCCCTCTCCCTTGGGGAGAGGGAGAAATGGCGGCCGTCTGTGAGCGGTTGGGGAGTGGCCAGCGCTCTCTCTTGACAGACCGCCGGAGACTGCGGACAGTTCGCCCATGTCGAAGCGGAATAGCGTGATTACTATCGTAGTGGCGTTCCTGGCGGCGGGCGGGTCGGCGGCATGGGCTTGCGATCTTTGTGCGGTCTATGGGGCTATGGAGGCGCAAGGGGGAAGCGGGCAGGGCTTCTTCGGTGGGGCGGCGGAGCAGTTTACCTATTTCAGCACGTTTCAATCGGGCGGGCACGACGCGGCGAATCCGGACGGCGAATACCTGAACAGCCTGATTTCGCAGGCGTTTGTGGGCTACAACTTCAACGAACGGTTCGGCCTGCAGTTTAATCTGCCCGTCATCTATCGCGACTATGGGAGGGATGGCGCTCACGGCAGCGTGGCGGGTATTGGGGATGTCTCGCTGGTCGGCAATGTGCGTCTGTTCCAGAAACTCGCGGAGAAATCCACGTTCAGGTGGACGGCTCTGGGGGGCATGAAATTCCCGACCGGTGACACGGACAAGCTCAACCCGGCGGTGGCGGATTTTGCCGACGGAATCGGCGGGCACGACCTGACGCTGGGGACGGGTTCGTATGACGGCCTGCTGGGCACGGGCTTTTACGCGCGGTGGAAGCGGTTGTTCATGACGGGCGCGATGCAGTACGCCGTGCGCACGGAAGGGGATTTCAGTTACCAGTACGCCAACGACTGGATGTGGTATGGCGGGCCGGGCGTCTATCTCGTGATGGGCCATAAATACACGCTCGCGTTGCAGTCGGTCGTGTCGGGCGAGAGCAAGGGCGAGGACACGATCAACGGCGTGGCCACCGACGATACGGCTATCACGAGCGTATATCTGGGGCCGCAGGTCAGCCTCACCTGGACCGGGCGGTTGAGCGTGCAGGTCGCCGGCGATTTGCCGGTTAGCATCGCCAGTTCCGGGGAGCAGATCGTGCCGGATTACCGTATCCGGGCGGCGCTCACGTGGCGGTTTTGAAGAGTGGGGGGCTCGCGTCAGCGCACATCTGATTGCGAGGATTAGTTGACTTGTATTCACGGTCCCTCTAACCTGCGCACAATGAACGCGCTGCAAGACTCGTTGCTCGAACTCGATCCGCCGCACCTCGACGGAAATCCCGGATGACGTGCACAAGGCCATCCTCGATTCGCTGGAGCGGGAGAAGCAAGGCACCATCGCCGCCAGCGCGATGAAGATCATCGAGCAGAACATCGCCCTGGCGAAGAACAAATCCCAGCCCATCTGCCAGGACACCGGCAGCATCATTTTCTACGTGGATTGCCCCGTGGGTTTCGACCAGCTCGGCTTCGAGCAAGCCGCGCGCGAAGCGGTGAAGACTGGCGACCAAGAAAGGGTTCCTCCGGCAGAATTCGGTGGACTCGATCACCGGCAAGAACGACGGCACCAACGTCGGGCCGGGCTCGCCCGCGATCCACTTCCACCAGCACGCCTCGCCGGAGGTCACGCGTGCGGCTCGTCCTCAAAGGCGGCGGCTGCGAAAACGTGGGCGCGCAATACTCGCTGCCCAACGAAAAGCTTAAGGCGAATCGCGACCTGGACGGCTGCCGCAAAGCGATTCTCGACGCGGTGCTGCAGGCGCAGGGCAAGGGCTGCGGCCCGGGCATCCTCGGCGTGTGCATCGGCGGCGACCGCGCCACGGGCTACGAGTTCTCGAAGCAGCAATTCCTGCGGCGGCTCGATGACACGAACCCAAACCCGGAGCTCGACAAGCTGGAGCAGGACGTCGTCGAGACGGCCAACAAGCTGGGCATCGGGCCGATGGGTTTCGGCGGCAAGACGACCTTGCTCGGCGCCAAGATCGGCGTGCTGAATCGCCTGCCCGCATCGTATTTCGTCAGCGTCAGTTATATGTGCTGGGCCTATCGGCGGCAGGGCGTGGCCCTCGATCCAGCCGGCAAGATCCAGAAATGGCTTTACTGAGTGAGACTGGAATGTCGGAATACTGGAATGATGGAATAGTGGAATGTTGGGGAAGATCGCCCGGCTGGGCCTCGCGCCTGTTGACTCATCACCGCATCATTCCATCAATCCAACATTCCAGTATTCCAACCTTCCAACCTTCCATCCTTCCATCCTTCCCATGATCGACCTCTCCACACCTGTTTCCGAAGCGGCTGCGCGCGCGCTGAAAGTCGGCGATGAAGTCGCCATCACTGGCACCCTATTCACCGGCCGCGACGCGGTTCACAAATACCTGCACGAGGGCGGGCAACTCCCGGAAGGCGTGAGCTTTCAGGGCGGCATGCTGTACCATTGCGGGCCGGTCATCATCAAAGACGAGCAAGGCAACTGGAAGTGCGTGGCGGCCGGCCCGACGACTTCCATCCGGGAGGAGCCTTACCAGTGGCAGATTATCCGCGACTTCGGTCTGCGCGGGGTCATCGGCAAGGGCGGCATGGCGGAGCGGACGGTCGAAGCGTGCAAGCAGTATGGGTGTGTTTATCTGCACGCGGTAGGCGGCGCGGCGCAGGTGCTCGCCGAATGCATCAAGCGCGTGCCCAATGTGTATTTCATGGAGCAGTTCGGTGCCCCGGAGGCGATTTGGGAGTTCCAGGTCGTGAGCTTCCCGGCGGTCGTGACGATTGACGCGCACGGGAACTCGCTGCACAAGGAAGTCCTCGCCGCCAGCCAGGCGGAGTTGGCCAAGTACGTGTAGGAATGGTGGTGATCCGCTAATTGCGCGAATTAACGCGAAGGGGTTGCCTTAACAGAGGATAATTCGCGTCAATTCGCGCAATTCGCGGATGCTCCCCGTCTTAGCTCGGCGGGGCGTCAATCAGCTCAATACGATGCTGGTGGCGTCCGCCCTCGAAGGGGGTATCGAGCCAGATTTGGACAAGCTGCAGGGCGGTTTCGATGGGTATCATGCGCTGGCCGAGCGAGAGGACGTTGGCGTTGTTGTGCTGCCGGCCCAGGCGCGCGGATTCAGCGTTCCAGCAGAGCGCGCAGCGGATGCCTTTGACGCGGTTGGCGACCATCGCTTCGCCATTCCCCGAGCCGCCCAAGACGATGCCTCGGTCAAACTCGCCTCGTGCAACCGCCTCGGCTACCGGGCGGATAAACAGCGGGTAGTCCACCGGTTCGGCGGAGTGCGTGCCGAAATCGGCAACGTCGTGGCCCAGCCCTTTCAGGAACTCGATGATCTTCTCTTTGTATTCGAACCCGGCATGGTCTGAACCGATAGCGATTTTCATGTGCTGATTTATCCTGCTTGTAGCCTGCCACAGGGACCACCGAGGCGCCAGCTTCCATTATTTTGGATTGCGGTTTCAGGGCCAATTCGTGCAAAGGGCCGGAGACGGCCTCGTCACCCTGCTACGGCCCAATTCAACAGCCGGATGGGGACGAGGCCGTCCCCGCCCCTTTGCATCAATTGGCCCTGTTGTGGTTTAGGGTCTGCAATTTGGCATTTGCTTTTCCCGGGAACCGGCTTTCATTTGCTCAATGAAAGCGATGGTTCTTCACAAGCAACACGAGGCGCTGCGCGAGGCGGAACTGCCGGAACCCAAGCCAGGGCAGGGGGAGGTGCTGCTCCAAGTCCGCGCCTGCGCGGTTTGCCGCACGGATCTGCATGTCGTGGATGGGGATTTGACCCAGCCCAAGCTGCCGCTCGTGCCGGGACACGAGATCATCGGCGTCGTCACGGAGCGTGGCGAGGGCGCGGGGCGCTTCAAGCCGGGCGACCGCGTGGGTGTGCCATGGCTCGGGTGGACGTGCGGTGAGTGTAAGTATTGCCGCACCGGGCGGGAGAACCTGTGCGACAAGGCGCGCTTCACTGGCTACACTCTCGATGGCGGTTATGCCGAATACACCGTGGCCGACGAGCGTTATTGCATCCCCATCCCGGAAGCTTACGCGGACGCGGATGCGGCGCCGCTGCTCTGCGCCGGACTGATTGGCTATCGGTCTTTGAGAAAGACGGGCGAAGCGAAGCGCATCGGGATCTACGGCTTCGGCGCCGCGGCGCACATCATTGCGCAAGTGGCGATTTTTCAGGGGCGAGAGGTATATGCTTTTACGCGGCCCGGGGATCAGGAGGGACAGGAGTTTGCGCGGTCATTAGGCGCGGCTTGGGCCGGGCCATCGGACACCCTGCCCCCCGATGAACTTGATGCGGCAATCATCTTTGCGCCGGTAGGCAAATTGGTGCCGCTTGCCCTCAAGGCCGTCGCCAAAGGGGGCACAGTTGTCTGCGGCGGCATTCACATGAGTGAAATCCCAGCGTTCTCATACGACATACTGTGGGAGGAGCGGAGCGTATGTTCCGTGGCTAATCTCACGCGGCGTGATGGGGAGGAGTTCTTCGACGTGGCGCCACGGGTGCCGGTGCGGACCACGGTGCAAACATTCCCACTGAGCGAGGCGAATGAGGCGCTGGAGCGGTTGCGCACGGGCAAGGTTCAGGGAGCTGCCGTGCTGGTGCCGAATGAGGCGAGGGCGTAAACCCGAAATCCGAAGGCCGAAGCCCGAAAGAAGGCCGAAACCCGAAGGCCGAATGACGCCGTTGCTCTGGGGCAACGGGGACGGAATTGTGGAATGGGCTCTGGTCTGCCGGTAACGGTGACCAATGATGGGGCCTCCCGACGCAGGAGAGCGGCTTCTTCGGTTTTCGGGTTTCGGCCTTCTTTCGGGTTTCGACCTTCGGGCTTCGGATTTCCCTCCTCCAGCCCTTGCCCAAGGGAACCCCTAACGCAAAAGGCCGTCCCGCTTTCACGGGACGGCCATGGATGCCGAACAGCGACCTGTTGGCCTCGAAACTAGCGCTTGGCCTTGGCCTTCTTCTTCGCGCCCTTTGCCTTGCCGGCGGCTTCGTCTTCCAGGGCGGCTTGCGCCGCGGCCAGACGCGCCACGGGCACGCGGAACGGCGAGCAGCTCACGTAGGTCAGCCCGAGCTTGTGGCAGAACTTGACGGAGTTCGGGTCGCCGCCGTGTTCGCCGCAGATGCCCAGCTTGATGCCGGGCCGGCGTCTGGTTGCCCTTCTCCACCGCAATCCTCATCAGCTCGCCCACGCCGGTCTGGTCAATCGAGGCGAACGGATTGGTCTTGATGATCTCGTTCTCCTGATACGGCGGGATGAAGGAGCCGGAATCGTCGCGGCTCATGCCGAGGCAGGTCTGCGTCAGGTCGTTCGTGCCGAAGCTGAAGAACTGCGGCGGTCTGGGCGATTTCGTCCGCCGTCAGCGCGCCGCGCGGGATCTCGATCATGGTGCCGACCAGGTAATCGAGCTTCACCTTCTTCTCGGCCATGACTTCCTTGGCCACGCGATGGACGACTTCGACCTGGAGGTCGAGTTCCTTCTTGAAGCCGACGAGCGGGATCATGACTTCCGGCTTCACCTTGATGCCGGACTTTTGGACTTCGGCGGCGGCTTCGAACACCGCGCGGGCCTGCATCTCGGAGATTTCCGGATAGACGATGCCCAGGCGGCAGCCGCGGAAACCGAGCATCGGGTTGAACTCATGGAGTTCCTTGACGCGCTGCTGGATCTTCTCGACCGGCACGCCCATCTTCGCGGCGAGGTCCTTCTGCGCGGCTTCCTCGTGCGGGAGGAACTCGTGCAGCGGCGGGTCGAGGAAGCGGATGGTCGCCGGGAAGCCCTTGAGCGCCTTGAAGATGCCCGCGAAATCGCCCCGCTGGTAGGGCAGCAGTTTCGCCAGGGCCTTCTTCCGCTCCTCGACGTTCTCGGCGAGAATCATCTCGCGCATGGCGTCGATGCGGTTGCCCTCGAAGAACATGTGCTCGGTGCGCGTGAGGCCGATGCCCGTAGCGCCAAACGCGATGGCGTTTTCGGCCTGCTCGGGGGTGTCGGCGTTGGTGCGGACCTGGAGCTTGGTGACCTTTGAGCACCAGTTCATCAGGGTGGCAAACTTGGTGTAGGTATCGCTCTTCTTGCCGTCCAGCGACTTCTCGACGAGCACCTGAACGATCTCGGAGGCGGCGGTCGGGAGCTGGCCCGGCATAGACGTTGCCGAGCGTGCCGTTGATGGAGAGGAAGTCGCCTTCCTTGTAGGTCACGCCATCCGCGGTGAGCGTCTTGGTGGCGTAATCAATCTGGAGCGCGCCGGCGCCGCAGACGCAGACTTTGCCCATCTGGCGGGCGACCAGCGCCGCGTGCGAGCTGACGCCGCCTTTCGCGGTCAGGATGCCTTCGGAGGCAATCATGCCGCGCAGGTCTTCCGGCGTGGTTTCGTTGCGGACGAGGAGGACCTTCTCGCCCTTGGCAGCAGCCGCGTCGGCGCGGTCCGCGTTCAGGTAAATCTTGCCGGAGGCGGCGCCCGGACCGGCGGGCAAGCCCTTGGCAATGACCTTGGCGGCCTTCTCAGCTTTCGACTCGAAGATCGGGGCGAGGAGCTGGTCGAGCTGATCGGCTGGGTTGCGCTTGATGGCGGTCTTCCAGTCAATGAGCTTCTCCTTGACCATGTCCATCGAGAACTTCAGCGCGGCCATGGCGGTGCGCTTGCCGTTGCGCGTCTGGAGCATGAACACCTTGCCGTCCTGGATCGTGAACTCAAAGTCCTGCACGTCCTTGAAGTGCGTCTCCAGCGTGTTGCGGATGTTGTCCAGTTCCTTGTAGGCGGCGGGCATTTGCTTGTCGAGCTGCGCGACGGGCTCGGGCGTGCGGACGCCGGCGACGACGTCTTCGCCCTGCGCGTTGATGAGGAATTCGCCGTAAAACTCCTTCGCGCCGTTGGCCGGGTTGCGCGTGAACGCGACGCCGGAACCGGAGGTGTCACCGGTGTTGCCATAGACCATCGCCTGCACGTTGACGGCGGTTCCCCATTCGGAGGGGATGCCGTATTTGCGGCGATACACGATCGCGCGGTCGTTCATCCACGAGCCGAACACGGCGCCGGCAGCGCCCCAGAGCTGCTTCCACGGATCCTGCGGAAACTCCTTGCCGGTGCGCTCTTTGATCAGCGCCTTGAACCGGGTGACGAGTTCCTGCTGGTCGGCAGCGGTGAGCTTGGTGTCTTCGATGTCCGCGTGATACTGCTCATGCTTGAGCCGTGGATGACCACTTCGAACGGCTCGTGATCTTCGTTCTTGCTCTTCTGGACGCCCATGACGACGTCGCCATACATCTGGACGAAGCGGCGGTAGCAATCCCAGGCGAAACGCTCGTTCTTGGTCGCGGCCACCAGCGCCAGCACGGTCTTGTCGTTCAAGCCCAAATTCAGAATGGTGTCCATCATGCCGGGCATCGAGTCCCGCGCGCCGGAGCGCACCGACACCAGCAGCGGCATGGCGTTCGTGTCGCCGAACTTGGTGCCCATGATCTTCTCGATGAAGGCCACGCCCGCCTTTGACCTGCGGCTCGAGCGTCTTCGGATAAGTCTTCTTGTTGTCGTAATAGTAAGTGCAGACTTCCGTGGTGATCGTGAAGCCCGGAGGCACGGGCAGGCCGATGCGGCTCATCTCAGCCAGGTTCGCGCCTTTGCCGCCCAGCAGCGGCTTCATGCCGCCGTTGCCGTCAGCCTTCTTATTTCCAAACAGATATACGTATTTTGCAGATTTTGCCATAAAACTTCAGTTCTAAACAGATAACAACGTTCACTAATCAGGTTTCGCCGGAATGATTCCCCCGAAACAGTCCGCGGAAAATACCAAAGTCACGCGGCGTGTCAATGAACGAGTGCGGCTGCATACGCTCATACGCATCTACATATCAGGATACGTTGATTTTTAATTTGCGCATGGTGGTCCGCGGCGTTAGGTTGAGCGCTGCGACTAACCGGCGGGCATTGAATGCTTGCTGGCGCGTCGAGGCCGGCGGCGGTTTGCGGAATGCAGTTCTGCAATACGCCAGATCGAAATACTGCGCTGCATCGGGTCAGGACACGTCGGTGAAGGCATGGCTGGGCCGGTGCAGATGGAAAACCTTGAGTTTGCACGTGAACGCTGAACTAAACCGAGCGCGAGATCTTGAGCGCCTGCTGCGCGAGCGCATCGTCCTTCTCGATGGCGCGATGGGCACGATGATCCAGGCCCACAAACTGGACGAAGCCGGCTTTCGCGGCGAGCGGTTCAAGGATTGGCCGCAGGACCTGAAAGGGAACAACGACCTGCTGAGCCTGACCCAGCCGCAGATCGTCCAAGCCATCCATCGCCAATACCTCGAAGCGGGGGCGGACATCATCGAGACCAACACGTTCAACTCCACCGTCTATCTCGCTGGCGGACTATCAAGCTTGGAGGACTGGCTTACGAATTGAACGTGGCGGGTGCGCGCAACGCCCGCGCGGCGGCGGACGCGGTCATGGCCATACAGCCTGGCCGGCGTGTGTTTCGTGGCGGGCGCGCTCGGGCCGACCAGCAAGACGGCCTCGCTTTCCCCGGATGTCCACAACCCTGCGTTCCGCGCCATCACCTTTGATCAACTGGTCGCGGCCTATTCCGAGCAGACGCGCGGGTTGCTGGACGGCGGCGTGGATCTTCTGCTGCTGGAAACCGTCTTCGACTCGCTGAACTCCAAGGCGGCCCTGTTCGCCATCGACAAATACTTCGAGGACACCGGGCCGCCGGGTGCCCGTGATGGTTTCGTTTACCATCACCGACCTGAGCGGGCGCACCTTGTCGGGCCAGACGGTCGAGGCGTATTGGAATTCGATCTCGCACAACGAGCTGCTGAGCATCGGCATCAACTGCGCCCTCGGGCCCGAAGGAGATGCGGCCATTCATCGAGGAACTGGCCGGGATCGCGGACATCTACGTCAGCGCCTATCCGAATGCCGGTCTGCCCAATCCGATGTTGCCCACCGGCTTCCCGGAGACGCCGGAAACGCTGGCGCCGCAGCTCAAGGAATGGGCTGAGAACGGCTGGCTCAATATCGTCGGCGGCTGCTGCGGCACGACGCCGGCGCACATCCGGGCATTGGCCGAAGCCGTCCGCGGCTTGCCGCCGCGCGTGCCGCCGAAGGTCGAGCCTGCCACGCGCTTGAGCGGGCTGGAAGCCGCTGACCATTCGCCCCGAGGCCAACTTCGTCAATATCGGCGAGCGCACCAACGTCACCGGCTCGCCCAAGTTCGCCAAGCTGATCCTGGCCGGCAATTACGAAGCCGCGCTGGCCATCGCCAAGCAGCAGGTCGAGAACGGCGCGCAGATGATTGACGTGAACATGGACGAGGCGATGCTCGATTCCGAGAAGGCGATGACGACCTTCCTGAATCTCGTCGCTTCGGAGCCGGACATCGCACGCGTGCCCGTCATGATTGACAGCTCGAAATGGTCGGTTATCGAGGCCGGGCTGAAGTGCCTCCAGGGCAAGGGCGTCGTGAACTCGATCAGCCTCAAGGAAGGCGAGGAGAAGTTCATCCGGCAGGCGAAGCTGATCCGCCGTTACGGGGCGGCGGTGGTGGTGATGGCGTTCGACGAGCGCGGCCAGGCGGACTCGCTTCGAGCGCAAGATCGAAGTCTGCGAGCGCTCGCTATCGCATCCTGACCGCAGCAGGTCGGCTTTCCGCCGCAGGACATCATCTTCGATCCGAACGTGCTGACCGTCGGCCACCGGCATCGAGGAGCACAACAACTACGCGGTGGACTTCATCCGCGCGACGAAGTGGATCAAGGAGAACCTGCCCTTCGCGCGGGTCAGCGGCGGCATCAGCAACGTTTCCTTCTCCTTCCGCGGCAACAACGTCGTGCGCGAGGCGATGCACTCGGCGTTTCTCTATCATGCCATCCAGGCGGGGCTGGACATGGGCATCGTGAATCCCGGGATGCTGGGCGTCTATGAGGAGATCCCCAAGGACTTGCTGGAGCGGGTGGAGGACGTGCTGCTCAATCGCCGGCCGGATTCCACCGAGCGCCTGGTCAAGTTCGCCGAGACGCTCAAGCAGAAGGACGAGGCCGAAGTCGCCGAAGACGAATGGCGCAAAGGCACGGTCGAGGAACGCCTCAGCCACGCGCTCGTCAAGGGCATCGTCGACTACATTGACCAGGACACCGAGGAGGCGCGTCAGAAATATGGCCGCCCGCTGCTGGTGATCGAGGGGCCGCTCATGCAGGGCATGAACATCGTCGGCGACCTCTTCGGCTCCGGGCGGATGTTCCTGCCGCAGGTGGTCAAGAGCGCGCGGGTGATGAAGAAGTCGGTCGCGTATCTGCTCCCGTTCATGGAGGCGGAGAAGGCCGGCATCCGGCAACCACCAGGCCCAGGGCCGCATCCTCATGGCCACCGTCAAGGGCGACGTCCATGACATCGGCAAGAACATCGTCGGCGTGGTGCTCGGCTGCAACAATTACGAAGTCATTGACCTGGGCGTCATGGTGCCCGCCGAGAAGATCCTGCAGACGGCCCGCGAGAAGAACGCGGATCTCATCGGCTTGAGCGGCCTGATTACCCCCTCGCTCGATGAGATGGTCCATGTCGCCAAAGAAATGGAGCGCCAGGGCTTCACGCGTCCCCCTGCTGATCGGCGGCGCGACCACCAGCAAGGCCCATACGGCGGTGAAGATCGCGCCCGGCTACTCGCAGCCGGTCATCCATGTGCTGGACGCCTCCCGCGCGGTGGGCGTGGTGAGCAGCCTGCTCAACCCCAACCTCAAGCCGCCCTTCGTCGAGAAGCATCCGCGCTGAATACGACAAGCTCCGCGCGGCAGCACGCCGGCAACAAGTCGCAAAGCCGCTGCTGACCATCGAAGAAGCCCGCCGCCGCCGGACGCCGATCGAATGGAAGGCGAGCGACATTCCAACGCCTGCGTTCACCGGCCTGCGCGTCCTCGCCTCGGATAGCCAAGCGCCGATGCACGCAATCAGCCAGTCGGCACCATCGCCCTCTCCGACCTCGTGCCGTTCATTGACTGGTCGCCTTTCTTCCACACCTGGGAACTGCGGGGTCGCTACCCGGCGATCCTGGAACAACCGGAGGCGAAGAAGCTCTTCGAGGATGCGCAGGAGCTGCTGCAGCAAATCGTCAGCCGGAACCTGCTCGCCGCGCGCGGCGTGTATGGCTTCTTCCCCGCCAACGCCGTCGGCGATGACGTCGAGCTCTACACCGACGACTCCCGGACGCAGGTCCTCACCACATTCCATTTCCTGCGCCAGCAAATGGACAAGCCCGCAGACCAGTTCAACCATTGCCTGGCCGATTTCATCGCCCCGAAGCGCCCGCAGCTTCAACCGGCGAGCCGCCCGCTGCCCGACTACCTCGGCGCCTTCGCGGTTACCGCCGGCTTCGGCGTCGAGGAACTTTGCCGGAAGTTCGAGCGCGACCACGACGACTACAACTCGATCATGACCAAGGCGCTGGCCGACCGGCTGGCCGAAGCGTTCGCGGAGTACTCTCCACCAGCGCGTCCGCAGGGAATGGGGCTATGGCCAGGCGGAGAACCTGACAACGAAGACCTGATCCGCGAGAAGTACCGCGGCATCCGCCCCGCCGCGGGCTATCCGGCCTGCCCCGACCACACCGAGAAATGGACTCTCTGGAAGCTGCTCGACGTGGAGCAGAACACGGGCATCAAGCTGACCGAAAGCTGCGCCATGTGGCCGGGCGCCAGCGTCAGCGGGCTCTACTTCGCCCACCCGGAGGCGAAGTATTTCGCGGTCGGCAAGATCGGCCGGGACCAGGTGCTCGACTACCACGCGCGCAAGCAAATGGACCTGCCCACGGTCGAGCGCTGGCTCGGCCCCTATCTCAACTACGAGCCCGCCGTCCCGGCTCCAGCCGCTCCGACCAGCCCTCGCCAACGCGAACCTGGTGTGGTTCAGGAGAGCGGGCTAAGGCGCTAAACAGAGCCTTCGGTGCCATCTGTTAGAGTCTTACTGTCCAGGCATTTACCAGCGGCTTCCGTAAAAATACCCCCTGGCGAGGGGCTTGTTTTTTTCACATTGCGCCCTAGACTACGTACATGAAGAACGATGTGGTTGCAGGTCCAGATTCGGGGGATCCTGCCCGCCAACAGCGGGTGCGCCCTCTTTGTGGGCAACGACGATAAGGTTTTCGTCATTAACGTCGAGCCGAACATGGGCGCCGTCATCGGGATGTTTCTGCGCGCCACGCCCAAAGAGCGCCCCCTCACCCACGACCTCATGCAGAGCATCTTCAAGGGCTTCGGCATCACCGTCGAGCGCGTCGTCATTACCGAGCTTGAAGAACTCGACCTACTTTGCCCGGCTGATCCTCCAGCAGCAGAACGAACTCGCCCGCAAGATCGTCGAGATTGACGCCCGCCCCAGCGATTGCCTCGCCCTCGCCACCGCCCAGAAGCGCCCCATCTACGTCACCAATTCTCTCTTCGACCAGGTGGAGGACATGAGCGAGGTGCTGGACCGGATCAACGAGAACGGCACCGAGGCCGAGTAGGCGAATGCCTCGCTGCTGCCCCCAAGCAATTCCGCACCTCTGGTGCTGGTTTGCGGCGAAGATGATTTCGCCGTCAAGCAGCGCGCCAAGCAGGTCTATCTGCAGTGGACCGAGGAACTGGGCGGCATGGACCACGAGATCATTGATGCCGCGGTCTCCCACAGCGGTGAGGCCCTCAAGGCGCTGGCCAAACTCCGGGAGGCCCTCCAGACCCTGCCTTTCTTCGGCAGCGGCAAAGTCATCTGGCTGAAGAACTGCAGCTTCCTGGGCGATGAACGGGCCGCCACCAAGGACGTCACTGAATCGCTCGCAGCCCTGGCCGAGGAGCTGAAGGAGTTCGCCTGGCAGAACGTGCGTCTCCTCATCAGCGCCGGCAAGGTGGACAAGCGCAAGGTCTTCTACAAGACGCTCGACAAGCTGGGCACGGTCGAGATCTTTGCCGGCTGGTCGGTGGATGACCGCGACTGGGCGGACCAGGCGGAGGTCTGGGCCCGCAAAGCCCTCCGCGCGCGCCAGAAGGAGATCTCCGACGAGGCCCTGGCCGAACTGCATCAACCGTGTCGGCCCCAATGCCCGCCAGCTTGACAGCGAAATCGAGAAGGTCGCCCTCTACGTCGGCGACCGCAAAGAGATCGAATTCGAGGACGTAGCGACGATCTGCACCCGCAACAAGACCGCCCGCGCCTTTGCCCTGGGCGACGCCCTGGGCGACCGCGATCTGCCCCGCCTGCTGGCCCGGCTGGACGAGTCGCTGTGGGAGGTGAAGCTTGACCCGCAGAAGTCCGAGATCGGCTTGCTCTATGGCCTGATCTCCAAAGTCCGCGCGATGCTCTTGCTCAAGGAAATGCTACGCGAAGGGTGGGTGAAGCCGGGCACGGATTACAACCGCTTCAAGGCGCAACTCGAGCGTGTTCCCGCCGACCAGTTCCCGGAAGACCGCCGTTTCAACCCGCTCGCGATCAACCCCTATGTGCTTTACAAGGCCCTGCCCCAGGTCAATCGCTACAGCGAGGCCGAACTGGTTCGCGCGATGGACTTGCTGTTCCAGTGCAACCTTCGCCTGGTCTCCAGCAACCTGGAGGAATCGCTGGTGCTGCAGCAGACCCTGGTGCAGATCGTCGGCAATGCCGGCCCGCGCCCGGGCACGCACGCGACAAGGATGCTTCTCGGGCGTCCCTGGTTCCCTCTCGCTGAAGCCCTATGAGCACGCCGTTGGCCAGGATGTTGGTCATGGTGGACGAGCACTATTCGCCTGCATCCGCATTATCGGGCGCGCCAATTTCACTTCGAGCGTGGACTTCAAGGCCCTGGTCACCGACCTCTGCCAAAAGGGCTGCAACTGCTTCGTGCTCGACCTCTCGGAGTGTGTGCTCATGGACAGCACGTTCCTTGGCGTGCTAGCGGCGCTTGGGCCTCAAGCTCAGCGGCGGCAATGGGGACCCGACCCGGCACGGCGTCGAACTGCTCAACCCCAGCGCGCGCATCACTGAGCTGCTCGACACCCTCGGCGTGCTCCACCTCTTCAAGATCATCCAAGGCGCCCCCAGCCCGGCGGCGCCGGGCCAGGCCGTGGAGCATACTCCGCTCAACCCGAGCAAAGCGGAGGTTACCCGCACCTGTATCGAGGCCCATCAGACGCTCATAGACCTCAGCCCGGCGAATGCCGCCAGGTTCAAGGACGTCACCCAGTTCCTGGCCGAGGGCCTTAAGAAGACCGGCCGTAACGGAACACCATCGCTTTAACGCAAAGACGCAAAGCCGCAAAGCTTTTGGATCTCATCACGAGCTTTACCCTCGCCCGCTTTCGGTGAGCCGCGCCTTGGCTGCAGTTTCAGGTTCCCGGTCCCAACCAACTTTGCGTCTCTGCTCCTTTGCGCCTTTGCGTTATTCCCATCGCCGTACGGATCGTAAGGCCGCAAGTTCCATTCCTCCACCAGCTCCGCGGGAATCTCCTCCAGGAAGCGCGACGGCTGCTGCATCATGTCGCCGCTCCCGCCGTAGCCGGCGCGAATCAGCGGATAGCTCAGGTACAGCTCGTTCGCGCGCCCGCGTGATGGCCACATACATCAGACGCCGCTCCTCCTCCTCGCCTTCGCTCGGTCTCCAGCGACCGCTCCGATGGGAACAGCCCGTCGCACAGCATGATGACGAACACCACGTCGAACTCCAGTCCCTTGGCCTGGTGAATCGTCGAGAGCCGCAGCCGCTCGTCGTCCTTCCGGGCCGGCTGCTCGTCTTCGGCCTCGACGTTGGTCAGCAACGCTAGCTGCGTCAGAAAGTCCTCCACGGTCGGGAACTGCCGCGCGAAGACGGCCAACTGCTCCAGGTCTTCCAGCCGCGAGCGGTAGTTGGCGTAGCTCTCCTCCAGGTAATCCTCGTAGCCCGCTTCGATTACCAGCGCGATCATCTTGGAAGCGTTGTCCCGGACGCCTTCCGCCTCCAGTTGCGCCATAGTCGCCACGAACTGCGCCCAGGCCACCGCCGCCTTTTTGGGCACCACCGCCGCGCAAGCCTGGAGCCGGACGGCCAGCGGCGACCGAGCAGGGCGGTTGCGTGATCCGTGATGCGTGATCCGTGACCGGCGGCTGCTCGGCAGTGGCAGCCGGCGATGGCGTCGGTGGCTTCGGATTTCGGATTTCGGCCTTCCTTCGGACTTCGAACTTCGGACTTCGGACTTTCAGCCTGCGCTTCCTTCCCAAACGCCTTCCACAGTTTCTCCGCTCCCTTGCCGCCGATGCCCGGCAACAACTGCGCCAGCCGCTTGAACGACAGCTCGTCGCGCGGATTCGCCACCAGCTTCAGATACGCCGTCACGTCCTTGATATGCGCCTGCTCGAAGAAGCGGATGCCGCTGGTGATGCTGAACGGGATGTTCCGCTTCGTCAGTTCAAGCTGCAGCTCCAGCGCGTGAAAATGCGAGCGATAGAGCACCGCCATCTTGTTCAGGTCCGACGCCTTCCTCGCGCAGTTCCAGCACCCGCTGCGCCACGAACGCCGCCTGCTCCGCGGCGTCATTGCATACCACCGTCACCGGCTTGGGTCCCGCCTTGCGCGCCGGGGCCAGTTCCTTGGCGAACTGGTCCACGTTGGCGCGTGATGGCGGCGTTCGCCACCTTGAGGATCTCCGGCGTGCTGCGGTAGTTGGTCTCGATCTTGTAGATCTTCGCCGCGGGATAGCGTTCCGGGAACTTGAGGATGTTCTGGAAATTCGCCCCGCGCCAGGCGTAGATGCTCTGCGCGTCGTCGCCCACCACCATCACGTTCTGATGCCGCGCCGCCAGCAGGTCAATCAGGTCGCTCTGCAGCTTGTTCGTGTCCTGGTATTCATCCACCAGGATGAACTGGAAGCGCCGCTGGTACTGCTCGCGCACCTCCGCCTGCTCCTGCATGAGCCTGAGCCAGAGCACCAGCAGGTCGTCGAAATCCATCGCGTTGGTCGCCCGCTTGCGCGCGGCGTAACGCTGCTGGATGTTCGCAATCTGCGGCGCGAGCTGCTCGAAAGTAGTCGTAATGGTCCTTCAACAACTCCGGGATCGTCTTGTGCGTGTTGACGGCCAGCGAAAAGATGTCTCCCAGCACCTCCGCCTTCGGGAAACCGCGTCGCCTTCACATCCACCTCGGACTCCGCCACGCAAGTAGTGATCAGGTGCTTGGCGTCCTCGCGGTCCAGGATGGTGAAGTCCCGCTGGTAGCCGAGCAGGGGCGCGTGCTGGCGCAGGATGCGGTTGCCGATGGAATGAAAGGTGCCGCCCCACAGCGCCGGCAGATCCTGCCCCAGCAAATCCGCCACGCGCCGCATCATTTCCTTGGCCGCCTTGTTGGTAAACGTCAGCAGCAGCATCCGCTCCGGCGGGATGCCCTGCTCCAGCAGGTAAGCCACCCGGTAGGTGAGCGTGCGCGTCTTGCCCGAACCCGCCCCTGCGATCACCAGCGACGGCCCCGGCGGCGCCGTCACCGCCGCGTATTGCTGCTCGTTCAGTTCGCGGGCATACTCGATCTGCAAATGGACCGGCGCCCGGAACGGCTGCAACACATACTCACGCGACATCCTCTAACCGTAGTCAGCGACGGCTGCCGATGTCGAACCGCGAATAGCCCTCGTGGCACAACTAACTGCAATTGAGTTACTTACGCTGCGGCGACCGGCCTTTGCCCTCGGCCTTCAACAAGCCATTTTCCGCTCGTCTCCTCCGGTGCTGGTAAGGGGTTGCCTAGGTGCTGCCCCGGCGATACTCCGGCATGTTGATTTTACAACCTACTGTCGTTGCGTCATTTGTGGTGCGTTTCTCCTTCCTCGCTCTCCTCGGTGAAAGGGCTCTGCTCGCCCCGGCCGCACGCTGACACGCCTGCGGAACCTGCCCTCCACCTCCGTTGCCCCACCGGGACCTCGCCGGAGCCACGCCGTCACCTCACCGTTACCTCGCCGTAGTACCTCTGCAAAGTTTGCAGAGGTACTACGGCGAGGTAACGGTGAGGTGACGGCGTGGCTCCGGTGAAGTCCCCTTGGATCGGGTGCGGGACTGCGGACGCGCGGCGGGCCTTGCGCTGCTTTGCCGACGAGCCTGAGGCTTTGCATAGGCGTTGAGCCGGGCCGCTGGGTTTGCTACACATCCCGTCGCATGAAGCACACCACTGGGTCAATCGAAGTGATTACCGGCTCGATGTTCTGCGGCAAGACGGATGAACTGATCCGCCGTCTGCGCCGCGCGACCATCGCCCGTCAGAAAGTGCAGGTCTTCAAGCCTGCCATTGACAACCGTTTCGGCCTGGAAAAGGTTACGTCTCACGCCGGCACCGAGTTCGCCGCCCGACCCGTCCCGAGCGCGGGCGCGATCCCGGAGCACTTGGAGCCGGCAACCACCGTCGTGGGCATTGACGAGGATTAGAGAAAACGTCGTGCGGAGACAGCGATTGACAGCTCGCGGGGATGGATGCAAGCTGGCGTCAACATCCTGTCAGAAAGGGCTGTTATGATTAAAGCAAATGTCCTCTGCGGCCTGCTGGCGATTTTAGGCATCGCGTCCGCCTCGGGTGAGGAATTCCCGCTAGCCTTCAGAACTATCCCGGCCCAAGACGTGCGGTCGTTCCCTGGCGACTACGGCATCTACGGGCAATTGCGGTTGTCCAAGCCTGAGACGCTGAAGAAAGAGCCCCGGGCGGTGTCGCACCACGCTCTCTACGGCGAATGTGGTGCTACGCCTGGCGGTGCCGGCTTCCTGTATCGCTTGGATGAGTCCAGAGGAAATGGGCACGGTTATGACCGCCTCATCGTGGATATGAACCAGAACGGCGACTTGACTGACGACCCCGTGGTTCAGCGCGCTGTCCTGTCCACCGAGCGCCCGATGGTTTCCAACCAGATGCTTTTCGGCCCGATCCCTGCGCCGGCCGACAAAATGATCGCAGGCGGGCGGCCCGTGTACTTCGCCCAGGTTTATATTTTCAATCAACAACTCCTGAGCGCCGGCCAAACTGGCAGGAATATCATGTTTGGCCAAGTCATGCTGAGGGCGGGGTGGTACCTGGACACCACCGTTGTCCTAAACGGGCTGAAGGAAAAAGTGGGAGTGTTCGACGGCAACAGCAACCTGCGCCTGGGGGACATTGCGGAAGCCCAGACCTACACTAACCGGGGCGAACGCACTTGGTACTTCGCGTCGGGAGACAACCTGCTGGTGGATGCCGACAACTCCGGCGTTTTCGAGAACAACGTGTTCCAAAGCGAGTCCTGTCCCTTCGGCCCGATTCTGTATCTTGGGGGCAAGGCCTACAAGGTCGCGCTGACCCCGGATTGCAAAGCCCTGCGCGTAGAGCTGTGGACTGAGGCCCTGGCCGACGTGGCGCTCCAGCCGCGCGGTGACCAGGTGCACAACCTCACCTTGGCCTGGAAACAGCCGGACGGGCAATGGCAGCTCATTCGACCCGAGGTAGCTGGCGGCAAAGTCAGGGTGCCGCCGGGGGATTATCGGCTCTATGCGTGCACCTTGCTCGGCAAGGCCGCGGGGCAGGACCAGGTGATGGTCTCCGGCACGCAACGCAATCCACAAACACCAGTGCATCTCGCGGCTGGCAAAGGGAACAGATTGGAATGCGGCGCCCCGCTGGAGATCAAGGTCACGGCGGCGAAGGTCAGACCGGTGAGCCGCAGCATGTCTATGGACGATGCTCGCGAAGCGAATTCTGAGCCAACGCTGCGCATTGACGCGAATGTTGTCGGCGCCGGTGGGGAGATCTATTCGACGTTCCAGAAGGGCGAGGATTTCCAAGCCCGGCCACCGAGGCCATCGTTTACAATCGTCGGGCCAGGGGGCAGGACTGTCGCCAAGGGCAACCTGGAGTTTGGCTGAGGCGGCACTTGCTCGTACTCATGGCGAGTACCCAAGAACCTGGCTGGCGAGACGGTCACCGTTAACGTCGAGTTTGACCTCGGGCCGTTGAAGACAACCAGCAAGCCCATCAAGGTGGAACTCTGAGGGCTTGAATATGGAGGAACCTCCCATAATCCAAGCGGAGCCCGCCGCCGAGCAGAAGCCCGGCTTAGGCCGGATTGGCCTGTGGTTCTCGCTCGCTTCCCTGGGCGCGTTGGTGGTGACGTGGCTGGCCAAGCCTGGCTGAGGCTCACCTACCGTAGCCCTTGGCGGGCTCATTCTGCTCCTGGCGACGCCGCTCGGCTTTCTCTTGAGCCTCCTCGGTGTCATCCTGAACAAAGACCGCCGCGCCGGCCTTCTGGGCCTCCTCATCGCGGCGGGGTTGGTCGCCTTCGCCCTGGTTGCCTCGCTCTGCTAAGGCACGGCGAAAAGCATTGAACTACCAACGTCCAGTGGTTTGGGTTTCAGTGCTCAGGCCTTCGGCGGGCCTTTGAAGAAGGGCGTGAACAGGTCTATCGGCACGGGCAGGAAGGTGGTGGTATTGTGCTCGCTGGAGATTTCCCGCATGGTCTGGAGGAAGCGCAGTTGGAGGGCGATGGGCTCTTTGCTGATCATCGCGGCGGCCTGGACCATCTTCTCGGCGGCCTGGATATTCGCCTTCGGCATTGACGATCTTGGCGCGGCGCTCGCGCTCGGCCTCGGCTTGGCGGGCCATCGCGCGCTTCATGCTGTCGGGCAGCGCGACATCACGCACCTCGACGGAGGTGACCTTGACGCCCCAAGGCTCGGTTTGCCGGTCAATGATTTCCTGGAGGTGCTGATTGATCGCGTCGCGTTGGGACAGCAGGTCGTCCAGGGGGGCCTGACCAAGCACGCTGCGAAGGGTGGTTTGAGCGATCAAGCGACGTCGCCTTCCAGAAGTTCTCCACCTTAACCACCGCCGCGACCGGGTCCACGACGCGGAAATAGACGACGGCATCCACCGTGGCCGGCACATTGTCGCAGCGTCATGACTTCCTGCTTGGGCACGTCAATGGTGACGACGCGCAGGTCCATCTTGACCATGCGGTCCACCACCGGGATGAGAAAGATAAGGCCCGGCCCCTTCGCCCCTTGAGGGATCAGTTTGCCGAGGCGGAAGATGACGCCTCGTTCGTATTCGCGCAGGATGCGGAGGGCTTGCGGCAAGACGATTGCCGCCACGATGAGGATGGGGATGATCCAAGCGGACATATTGAACAATCGGGTAATAGGCTCTTCCATGGTATTCATTAGGCTGTCGGTTTTATTTAGGCTATCGGGGGTTGCTTGGGTTTCACCTTCAAAGTCAGGCCGTTGATGGCGACGATCTCGACCAGGTGGTCAGGCTCGACAGGCGTTTCGCTGATCGCATTCCAGTATTCGCCCTCGACGAAGACTTTGCCGCTGGCAGCATCAATGCGGCTCAAGGCCGGCACGGTTTTTCCCAGCAGGACCTCGCGGCCGACGCGCGCCGGCAGCAATTGCGCCCGCAGGCCCGCCCCTACGACGAAGAAGAAGAACGCTGCCGTCACCAGCGTGGCGGGAATGATGTACGCCAGCGAGAGCCGGAAGGCCGGGTCGGCGCGATTGAAGAGCATCAGGGCGCCCAGGAAGAACGCGACGATGCCGCCAAAGGTGAGGATGCCGTGCGTGGGCGCATAGATATCGGCGATAAACAAGACCAGCGCCAGGCCAATAAGCGCCAGGCCGGCGATGTTGATCGGCAGAACCGTCGCCATATAGAGCACCAGGATGAGCGCAATCCCGCCGACCACACCCGGCAGTATCGCGCCCGGATTGCTCAGCTCACCGATGATGCCGTAGATCGCCACGAGCATCAGGATCATCATCAATTCAGGGTGCGAGAGCATTTGCAGAACCCGCTCGCGCGTGGTCATTGGAATGTCCACCACGGTCGGCGTCGGCGGTCTTGAGGGTCTTGCCGTTGACCTTGCGGCCATCGAGCTTGCGGAGCAGATCGGGCAGGTCATCGGCGATGAGATCAATGACCTTGAGGTCCAGCGCGTTGGTCGCGGTGATGGCTTTGCTGCTGACGACAGCGGACTTGGCCCACTCGACATTGCGGCCCCGCTTCTCGGCGATGGAGGCGATGTAGCTGCTGGCGAAGTTCTCCAGCTTCTCCTTCATCACATCGCTGGTGCTTTCCTCGCCGCCGGGCCCCATGGACACCGGGTGCGCCGCGCCGATGCTGGTGCCCGGGGCCATCGCGGCGACGTCCGCCGCCAGCGTGATGAAGCATCCCGCGCTTCCGGCCCACGCGCCTTCGGGATAGACATACACTACCGTCGGAATGGGCGAGGCGAAGAACTTCTGGATGATGTCCTTGGTGGAATCGAGCGAGCCACCGGGGGTGTCCAATTCTATGACGAGACAGGTATCTTTCTGCTCGCTGGCGACATCAATCGCCCGGGCGATGTAGCTGGCGGTGGCAGGGCCGATGGCACCCTTGATCTTGATCAAGCCAACATCCGCCCCGCGCAGCGCGGCCAGATGCCCCCAGGCCAGGGCCGCTACCAGCATTATCACGGAAGGTCTCATAGCACCTACAATCCGCCGCATAGTATCAGAAGTCCCTGGCGGCGCAAAGCTTATTCGGGTTGGTTTTCCGTTTCCCAATCCCAGTCCGCGCCGTTATGCTGATTCATGGCCCTGGTACGGATTCTCGTTGATGGCTACAGCCTGCTGCATAACTGGCCGGAATTAGCCCCCGGCCGGGCCCCTTATTCCGCAGCGGCTCGCGATGCGCTGATCCACCGCCTGACGCAGTACCAGGACGCTATCGGCACGCCGGTCACCATTTTCTTCGACGGCGCGAGCCTGCCTAATGGCAGGCCAACTGCTTCAAATTCAACGGCCGTCGAGGTCCTTTACTCGCGCAAGGGCCAGACCGCCGACGAGATGATCGAGCGGGCGGTGCATCGTTTTGGCCCTTATGGGGAGGTCCTGGCCGTCACGGATGACCATGCCGAGCGGGAGACGGTGATGAGCCTGGGCGGCAGCGTGGCCAGTTGCTGGTGTTTCATTCAGGACGTCGGAAATGCCTTGGCGGAACTGGGTGATGATATTAAATGTCTCAACCGGCGCGAACGACACCGATTCCAGCGGCAGAAAGTAATGAAGCGATGCGAAGTGACCGACGTAAGAATGCGAAATCAATGATACAGCCCGGACCGTGAGCTATGGCACTAAGGCCCCCGCCGGCAGACTGCTGAGTTGGGCTTTGGTGGCGGGCTTCCTTTTGGTCGCCATAATGGCTCCGAGCGCGGCTGGCGCGCAGGCCAATGCCGCCAAGGCGCCCTTGTCCTCCAACCGCTGGCTGTTGGTCGTGGATACGTCGCGCGCGATGCACCGCCGGTCGGGCGCGGTGCTCAAAGCGGTGGAGGAGCTGTTGATGTCCGACCTGAACGGCCAGTTGCGGCGCGGCGATACGCTCGGCCTATGGACATTCAACAAAGACCTTTATGCCGGGCGCTTTCCGCTGCAGACCTGGTCGCCGGAGGGGAAGAAAGGAGGTTGCTTTGCGTGCGCTCGCGTTTCTCGAAGCCCAAAAGTATGAAGGCCGGGAGAACTTTGACAAAGTCCTCCCCTCCGTGGCCGCGGTCGTTCGGGACTCGGACATCATTACCATAATTCTGATTTCCAGCGGTGAGGAGGATCTGCACGGCACGCCGTTCGATGCGCGGATCAACGAGTTTTACCAGCAGTGGCGCGACCAGCAGCGAAAGGCGCAGATGCCATTCATTACCGTCCTGCGCGGGAAGGGCGGCCAACTCGCAGACTATACGGTGAGCACGCCTCCCTGGCCGGTGCAGATGCCCGCTCTGCCGCCGGCAAAACGCCCCGCAGAGACAATCCAACCCAAACCCCAGGCAGTAACGCACAAAGCTCCGCCGCCAACGGTGGCGCCGCTGATCTTCTCCGGGAGCAACCCCAACCCGGAAACGGTAACAACCCCCCAGCCGACGCCCGCCGCTGTCAAAGTCGAAGCGCCGCCTCCCGCGGCAGTTGCCGCCAGCGCCAGCAAGGCCGCCTCTCCTCGATTACCCCAACCACCCGCGCCAGCGGCCAAGACCACGACCGCCGAGCCGCCGTCAAAGCCGCCTGAAACCCCTCCAACCCAAGCCGCTCCCAGCGCACGCCGATGCCCGCAGCGGTTGCAGAGCCCAAGCCAGAGCTGGCAAAGGCTCCTGAGCCGGCACCCGAACAGCCCGCGCCCACGAAACCCGAAGCGGCTCAGGCGCTCGCAGCATCGGCGGCCAACCCGGCACCACCAGCAGTCGAACCATCGAAACCGTCTGCTGCTCCCGAAGCGGCTCCAGAGTTCGGCGCCCGCCGTTGCCGCAGTGCCAACAAGCCCCGGTTGCTCGACCTGCTGACATCATGCCCACCGCTCCCGCCTCCTCGCCCCGTCACATTGCTTCTGCCGAAACCGCGGCGGCTGTTCCCGGCGAGAGTTGGATTCGTCGCTCGAGCCTCTGGATTGGGGGGCTTGTTTTAGGCATGACGGCGATTGGCCTCACAATCCTATTGCGGCGCAAGTCGCGTCCGGTGCCGCAGGGGAGCCTCATTACTCGCTCGTTCGAGCGCGACAAGAATCCATGAACCGCAGAGAATTCCTCAAAGCTGCCGGGGCGATCGCCGCAGTCGCCGCCTCGCCCGTGCCTTCGCTGATCGCCGCCGATAAGCCAGCCGTGACCGCGCATCACCTGCCGCGCTGGCGCGGCTTTAACCTGCTCCAGAAGTTTGTGAAGCGGCGGAGCGGCAACCCGCCGTTCTCCGAGGACGACTTTGCGCTGGTGCAAGAATGGGGCTTTAGCTTCGTGCGCCTGCCGCTCTCCTATCTCTGCTGGACTGAGCCCAATGACTGGCTGAAGCTGCGCGAGAAGGAGCTAAAGGACATTGACCAGGCGGTCGCGTTTGGTGGCAAGCACGGGGTGCATGTGAACCTGAACTTTCACCGTGCGCCCGGCTATTGCGTCAACCCGCCCAAGGAGCCCCTCGATTTATGGACGAACGAGGAAGCGCTGGCCGCTTGCGCGTTTCACTGGGCGCATTTTGCCAAACGTTACCGGGGCATCCCAAACGAGCGCCTGAGCTTCGATTTGCTCAACGAGCCGGGCAATATCCCCGAGGAGAGGTATGTGCGGGTCGTCAAGCGGTTGGTCGAGAGTATTCGGGCCGAAGACCCCCAGCGGCTGGTCATCGCTGATGGACTGCGCTGGGGGAGTGAGCCTGTGTATGGGTTGGTGGACCTGGGCATCGCGCAAAGCACGCGCGGATACGAGCCGGTCCAGATCAGCCACTACAAGGCCAGTTGGATGCACGGCTCGGATAAATGGCCTGAGCCCACGTGGCCGCTCAAGCTGGGGGAGAAGCGTGTCGTGAACAAAGAGACGCTGCTGAAGGAGCGCATCGAGCCCTGGAAACGCCTTGAGCAGAAAGGCGTGGGCGTGCATGTCGGCGAATGGGGCGCCTTTAACCGCACGCCGCATAAAGTGGTGCTGGCCTGGATGCAGGATTGCCTGGCGCTGTGGAAGGACGCGGGCTGGGGCTGGGCGCTTTGGAATCTGCACGGCGGCTTCGGCGTGCTCGACAGCGAGCGTAGCGACGTCCAATACGAAGACTTCCACGGCCATAAGCTTGACCGCGAAATGCTGAGCCTGTTGCAGAAGGGCTGAGTCTCCCGAGCGTTGGTATCCGCGAATTACGCGAATTGACGCGAATTATTTCTGCCTGAAGCCAGGCCTCGCTTGGCTTTACTCCCCAATTAGCGTCAATTCGCGTAATTCGCGGATACATCTTACCCCACCCGCAGCCATGCGGTTTTCAGATAGGCTGGTTCGGCGCGGGAGATGGGGAAATCGGGCGGTTGCGGAACATAGTGGCGCTGGAGGATCTCCCGCCTGGCCGCGTGGGCGGCTCGCTCGAGGGCTTCCAGGAATTGCTCCGGCGGCCAATCGGCTGCGTTAGTGGAAGCGAACAGCACCCCCCCTCCTTTGAGCAGTGGCAAGGCCGCCGCGGTGAGTTGGCCGTAATCCTTCTCCACCTGAAATACCCCTGAATCCTTTGATCGCGAAAAAGTCGGCGGATCAAGCAGGATCACGTCGAAGCGCCTGCCCTTCCTGGCGAGTCGGCGCAGCCAATCGAACACGTCCCCGTGCAGGAACTCATGGTCGGTTGGGTCCAACTCGTTCAGGGTGAAGTTGCGCTTGCCCCACTCGAGGTAGCGCTTCGAAAGATCGAGGCTGGTGGTTCGCGCGCCTGCTTTGGCTGCGCACACAGAGAAGCCGCAGGTGTAGGCGAAAGTGTTCAGCACTTCAAGGGGTGGCTCGCCGCCGGGAGCCGAGGAGGGGAGCAACTCAAAGCCTGCGGCTACGTGCCGGGTCAACAGCCGGCGCCGGTTGTCCCGCTGATCCAGAAACAGGCCAATCGAATAGCCTTCGCCAAAGCTGAGCTCGAAGCGGAGACCGTTCTCGCGCACCGTGAAGCGGTCCGGGGCGGCTTGTCCCAACACCAACTGAGGGGAGGCTTCGGAACGGGATGCGCGGCCCACCTGGCGCGTCAGCATTTTATGGTAGGCCCCGCGTGCGGACACGGCCTCCATTAACTGCGCCAGTTGCCGGCTCTCCGCCACGCTGAGCGGGTGCGCGCTCTGCGACAATAGAAAATCCCCCAACCGGTCCACGTACCATCCCGCCCAGCCATCACTCGCACCGTGAACGAGACGATAAGCGTCAGTCTCCGCCGGGACGATCAAGGCTTGGCGCGACGCGAGGCAGGGCAGGGGAGCTGTGAGCCAAAGCTGCGGATCGGCGAGCTCTGCCATACTGAGAGAAGAGCGCCGCGATGTTAGTGGGGCAAGCATCCTGCCTGTCGGAGCGGGCGTCTCGACCGCGGTGCCGAGTTCGAGGGCGAGACGCTCTTCAGGCAGGCGAGACGCCTGCCCTACTAGCGGCGCGCGGAAGGTCATTTCCTTGCCCGAGGCTGGATGCTTCAGTCGCAGCTCGGCCGCATGTAAATATACCCGCGGCGCGGATGTGCCGCCGTAAAGCGTGTCCCCGAGGACCGGAAAGCCCGCCTCGGCGGCATGGACTCGAATCTGATGCGTCCGCCCTGTCAATGGCTCAGCTTCAACCAACCGGCAAACGCCGCTGCTTCCGCCTTCCCTGAAGACCGTTTCCGCCACCTGACCCCCTGCGTGCAATGGCCGGCTCACGTACCTCTCTCCGGCGCGCACCAGGCAGCTCTTGACGACGCACTGTCCCTGCGGAACCGGCCGGTCTGTCAGGAACACATATTTCTTCCGGACGGTGCGATCCGTGAACTGAGCGGTCAGCGAGCGGTTGGCGCGTGGAGTCTTTGCAAAGACCATCACGCCGGATGTCTCCTTGTCGAGCCGGTGGATAATGGCCAGCTTTGTCCACCGCTGCTCGCGATGCCGTAGCCAATCGTAAAGCCCCTCACCTGCGTAAGGGCTGGGGGCATGTGTGTTCAGGCCGGCAGGTTTGTTTACTACCAGCAGGTCATCATCCTCGAAAATCAGGCAAGGCGGCACTGGTCACCAGAAATTCCAAACGCCCTTCCAAACCACCCAGAGGCCGAGCAGGAAGTTGGTGATCGCGTGGGCGGTCATCGCATCGCCCAGCCGGTTCTTGCGAATCACCAGCCATTGGTAAGCCAGGCCGCATAGAATACCCGCCAGCCAGCGGTCCGGGTGCATCAGGCCGAAGATCACCGAGGTCACCACAAACGACAGCGCATGGAACTGTCCTAATGGCATGGTGAGGAATTCCAGCCTCACAAAGTAGCGGTAGAGGAAGGAACGATAGAACACTTCTTCCAGCGGCGGCACGACGATAGATGAGCCGGCGATGCGGACCACTATATAAAACCACCCGAGCGCTGAGCTTCGCCCGAATTGTGTCAGCGGATTCCAGCCGGCGCCCAACTCGGCCAGTCTCGGATACAGGCCATCCAGCCCGACCCAGATCGCAAACACGGCTATTCCCACCACCACGCTTTCCCAACTGATCTTCCAGCGCATCTCCTGCACGAAAGGCCGCATCTCCCAGATCAGCCAGGCGCCCACCACCGTCTTGACGAAGTATAGCCAGTAGGTGGAATCCTCGCCCAGCTTGCCTTGCAGGGCGGTCAGCACCACAAAGATCACGAACGGCGCGACGCGCGCGTACTCCGGCGAGCCGGCCATTTTTCTGCGAAGGAAAGTCATTGGCGGGCAATCATCCCGTTATCCTTCGCCTGCGCCAAGCCAAAAGTATCAAACAAACTTGCCGGGATTGAGGATGCCGCGGGGATCGAGCGCATGCTTCACGGTGCGGTGCAGCGCGCGCACATCTTTGGAGACGGCCAGCGGCCACCAGCGTTGCTTGGCCAGGCCGATGCCGTGCTCGCCGGTGATCGAGCCTTGCCAGGCGATGACCTGGGCAAACAGTTCGTCCAGAGCCCTTTGGCTGCGCCGCTTGGCGCCCGGCTGGTTGAAATCAACCATGACATTGGTGTGGATGTTGCCATCCCCCGCGTGGCCGAAACAGGCGATGCGCAGGCCGTGCTTGCGCTGGAGGCGCGCGGCGAAGGCGAACAGGTCTTCCAGCCGGCCGCGCGGGACGACGATGTCCTCGTTCAGCTTGGTCAGGCCGGTGTCACGCAGGGCGTAGGAGAACTCGCGCCGAATCTGCCAGACGGCTTCGCACTCATCCTTGCCGAGGCCGATTTCGACGAACAGCGGCTTCTGGGGCGCGATGAGCTTCTGAAGGTCCTTGATCTCGCCGCGCACGGAGCGTTCGCTGGCCGTCGAGTTCCACGATGAGGTGAGCGCGGCAGCCCCGGAGACGCTCGCTGCCCGTGCGTTTGAAGGCCGCGGCGAGGGTGAAGGAGTCGGCCAGCTCAAGCGCGGCGGGCAGGAACCCGGCGGCGAGAATGGCATGCAACGAGCGCACGGCGGCACGCATGGAAGCAAACCCGATCGCCAGGCAGGCGCGATAAGGGGGCAGGGGAAGGAGCTTCAGCGTAGCCTCGGTGACCACGCCCAGCAGCCCCTCGGAGCCGACGAACAGCCGGTGCAGTTCGAAGCCGGTCTTGTTCTTGTGGGTGCGCCCGCCGAGCCGGAGCACCGTGCCGTCCGCCAGGACGACCTCCAGGCCCAGCACGTAATCGCGGGTGACGCCGTATTTGAGGCAGCGTGGGCCGCCGGCATTGGTGATGATGTTGCCGCCGATCACATTATCCGCCCGGCTGGCCGGGTCGGGTGGATAGAACAAACCTTGCTTCTCGACCTCCTGCTGCAGCGTCTGGGTATTCACACCGGGTTCGACCACCGCCACGAAGTCAGCGGCGTTGATCTCCTTGATCCGGTTCATGCGGGCCAGCGAAAGCACGATGCCGCCCCGGACGGGAACGCAGCCGCCCACATAGCCATGACCGGCGCCCCGCGGCGTGACCGGCAGGTGGTGGCGGTTGGCGAAGCGCAGCACGGCAGCAACGGATTTCGTGCTGCGCGGCAGGGCCACCGCATCCGGCAGGTGCGTCGCAAACCATTTGTCCCCGGCGTGTTCGGCTAGAACATCAGGAGCGAAGCTGACTTCGTCTGCCGGTAGAAGGTGTTTAAGTTGGGCAAGCAGCTTAGCTCTGGCCATAGATTCCAAGCTTGGCGTGGTTTCCTCAAGAACGTCACGCCGTGACTGGTTGCCGGAGGTCGGCGAAGACGATGATGCCCGCACCGGTTTGGAGCTGGCTCTGGACCTGCACTTCAACCTGTTGGCCGACGACGTTCTGCGCGTTGTTGACCACGACCATCGTGCCGTCGGGCAGGTAGCCAACGCCCTGGCCCTTGTCTTTGCCTTCGCGCACGATGCGCAGCGAGAGCATTTCGCCCGGCAACAGGACGACGCGCAGCGACTTGGCCAGGTCGTGCATGTTCACGAGATTGACCTTCTGCAACTCGGCGATCTTGCCCAGGTTGTAATCGTTGGTATAGAGCTTGGCGTTCAGGTTGCGCGCCAGGCGGACCAGCTTGGCATCCACTTCCTTCTCGTCCGGGAAATCGCCGTCGTGGATCTTGACCTCGTTGCGGGTGTTGCGCTGGATGCGATTGAGCACCTCCAGACCGCGGCGGCCGCGGGCGCGCTTGATGGCGTCATTGGAGTCGGCGATTTGCTGCAATTCCTTCAGGACGAAGCGCGGCACGACGATCAGGCCCTCGACGAAGTTGGCTTCGATCAGGTCGGCGATGCGGCCATCAACGATCACGCTGGTATCGAGCAGCAGCAGATTGTCGGGCTTGTTCTGCGGCGCGAAGCGGACGTAAGGGATGATGAGCGAGAAGTCCTCCTTGTTGCTGCGCATGGCCAGCACGATGCCGATGTAGCTGAAACTGAGAAACAGGCTGAGGCGAATCAACCAGCGTGTGGGGTGTTCCTCGACGTTTTCGAACAAGCCGGAGCGGTCAATCAGCAGCGCCACGACCGTGCCCAGGAGCAGACCGAAGGTGGTGGCCGAAAAGGCGCGCAGCGAGAAGCCCTTAAGCATTTCGTCAATGGCGATCATCAGCCAGCCAAAGCCGAACCCGATGACCATGCCGAGCAGGCCGCTATAGGGCCCGCCGACGTATTCGGGCCGCACCTGGCTGACGGCGTAGCCGCCGACAGTGCAGAGGGACAGGAACAGGATGCGGATTACCCAGAGCGCCATACATCACTCGCAAAAGGGTTCTTGGGGGAGGTCAAGGGATGTGAGACCGATGGGGGCTGGTTCGTCCTGGGGGGCTTGTGCGCCCACAGGATGCCCCACAGGCCCAGGCGGTTCAGATTGCTGGTTGTGATGCTCAAGTTGTTGACGATTTGCGATACATTGGTGGCAATCTCACTCGTTTTCAAGCAATTTCCCCGCTAGCCCTTGCCTTGCTGCACGCCCTCCAGCAGGTTCTTCAGGGTGGCGGTGGAGGATTCGAGGTTCTTCACCGTCGAGCTCGACCGCCGGGCGCGTTGGTGGCCAGCAACCCGCGAAAGGCGCTCGGCGGACTGGTTGATCTGCTCGGAGAAGAACAGCAGGTTGCTGACGGGTGATGGCGATGGCCGGGCGGTTGGTTTCCACCAGTGCGTTGAGGTTATCCGCGACGGTCAGGGAACGCTCGGAAACGTCGTGGAAGCTGTTCGAAGCGTCGCCGTGAGGTTGGTCAGCGCCCGCGCGCTGAGAATGGTGCGGCGGGCATCGCATGAGGGCGTCATTGATATTGGTGGCGGCGGCATCAATGTGCAGGATGAAGCCGGCGGCTGTGCGGGCGACTTCCTGCATGTCAAGCGGCGCCTCGGCTTTGGCCTCCTCGCCCGGGCTGAAACATCGGCCCTTCGTTCTCGGTCGGCAGGATCGCCACGTATTGATCGCCCAGAAAGCCGGACTGTCTCGATCACAAAGCGGGCGTCCTGGTAGATCTGATACGGCTGGTAAATGCGCAGGGTGATGATCGACGCTCCTGCCGTCCGGGGCGAGTTGGATGTCGGCGACCGTGCCGACCTGGACGCCGGACATGAGCACCTGGGCGCGGGGCTTCAGGCCGCCCACGGTTGGGGCGCGCAGACAGGAGGTCGTAGGTGGGACGGAAGAACGTGGTGCCCTTGCTGAACGCCAGCAGCAGCGCGGCCAGCAGCACCAGGCCGATGAAAACGAACAAGCCGACCTTCCATTCAAGTCGTGATTGGTTCATGTTACAAGCTGAGTTCCTTCGGATCAGAAACGCCTTCGATGAACCGGCGCACGACCGGGTCCTTGCGAGTTGAATATCTCGTCCGGCGTTCCCGTCGCGTAAATCCTCTGCGTCGTGCAGCATCAGGATGCGCTGGCCCAGCCGGCGCGTGCTGCGCATGTCGTGCGTCACCACCACCGTGGTCACGTCCAGCCGGTCGCGCACCCGCAAAATGAGGTGGTCGATGCTGTCGGCCACAATCGGGTCCAGCCCGGTCGTCGGCTCGTCATACAGCACGATCTGGGGCTGGTAAATAATCGCCCGCGCCAGGCCCACCCGCTTTCTCATGCCGCCCGACAGTTCGGAGGGCTTCTTGTCCTCAGTGCCGGGCAGGTCCACCATTTCGAGCACCTCGGCCACCTTGCGGCGGATTTCCTCCTCGGGCAGCGAACGGTCGCGGCGGAAGGCGAAGCGCGACATTCTCGGCCACAGTCATGGAATCGAACAGCGCCGCGCTCTGGAACAGCATGCCGAACTTGCGGCGCACCCGCAGCAATTCCCGTTCGTTCATCGGCACGATGTTCTCGCCCTCGATGAGCACCTGCCCGGCATCCGGCTTGAGCAGGCCGATCAGGTGCTTGAGCAGCACGCTCTTGCCACCGCCGCTGCGGCCGATGATGACCACCGACTCGCCCTTCTCGATCCGGAAGCTCACGCCGTCCAGGACGGAATGGCGCGCCGAAGCCCTTCTTCAGATCGCGGACTTCGATCATAGCGTGCGGAAGATCCTGCCCAGGATCAGGGTGAGGAAGAAATTGGAGATCAGGATCGTGATCGAGGAATACACCACCGCCTCGGTGGTGGCGCGTCCCACGCCCTCGGCCCCCTCGCCGCAGCACATGCCCTTGTAACAGCCGACCAGCGCGACGATGCCGCCGAAGATGACCGCCTTGATCAGCCCGACAGTCACATCGGACGAGTCGGTGTACCGGATCATGTTGTACCACAGGATAGGTTGGATCGATGCCCAGCAAATAGACGCCCACCACGTAGCCGGCGCCGATGCCGATGGCGATGGCCTCCGCCGTCAGCAGCGGCAGGCAGAGGTGCAAGGCCAACAAGCGCGGCACGACCAGGTAGTCCACCGGATGCGTCGCCAGCGTGCGCAGCGCGTCAATCTGCTCGGTCACGCGCATGGTGCCCAACTCCGCAGCGATGGCGGCGCCGACCCGCCCCGCCACCATCAGCCCCGTCAGCACCGGCCCCAGCTCGCTGCACATGGAGACGCTCACCACCGCCAGCGTGGCGGTGTCCATCTTGACCTTGTGGAACTGGAAGTAGGTCTGGGCGGCCAGCACCATGCCGGTGAAGGCGCCGGTGATGAGCACCACCGACTGGGATTTCACGCCGATGAAATAGATCTGGTAGAGCAGGTCGCGCCACGCCACCTTAAAGGTGAACAGCGAGGCGGTGGCGTCTTTCGCCAGCAACGTGATGCGGCCCAGGCCCTCGAGCCATTCCGTAATCCATTTGTTGCCCCACAAACTCATAACCATCTAAAGCTAGCAGGCGGCCTGCCCCTTAGCCAGAGATTGATATCTGACGAAAGACTCTATCGGTCAGGAGCGCATCGGCAAGGGTTACTGCCTGGACCCCACACCCGCCGAGTGTTCGATGGAGCAAGAACCATCCGGGCTGGCGGCCCTGGCTACCGGCGGCTCAACCGCAGCGGCACGCGGCTACCCCGCACCCAGAATAAGCTTTCGCAATACTGAGAAAGGCACCGGACGCCCCCTTTCCACCCTCACCCAACCCTGGATGTACCCTGGACCAACCCTGGACATACCCTGGACATACCCTGGTACCATAGCACCACCGCCGAATCGCCCGAAGACAGCCCCCGGGCCGCCACGATCTCCAACTTTCCCGGCCCCGTAGCATCACGCGCTCTAATCGAAGCTGGAACCGGAGGGCAAGCCGATGCGGGGATACGCCAACGGTTCTGCGCGGGTGTCGTCCCAGCACTGCTCCGGTAGCGCGAGCCCCCGGCGGATGGCGTAAGGTTTGCGTTCCCGGTTCAAGGTTTGGTGAGCCGATAAAAGCGCCTGCCGGTTGGCGGGGTCACGAGGATGAATCTATTCGTGCCATTGTCGGCGACACTCTCGGCTGGAGTTGTCCAACCGGTGGATGTCAGGTCGGAGTTCTGCTGCAACGAGTAATCCGTCGAAGGCGACGTCCAGTAAACCACAACTGTGTTCGTCGCGGTCTGAAGGATCTTCAAGGCCGGCGCTTCGGGGGTCTGGACGGTGGCGAGCAGACTCCAGAAACCGCCCGTGACGGAGTAGTTGCCGCCGCTCATGGTCAAACCCGCATCGTGCTGACCGATGCTTCCGGTGACGGAATACACGCCCCCGGTTCCGGCGCCGCTGCCGCCGTTAATGCTGTGCCAATCAATTGAGTAGGGTTGGGCGAGCACTCCAGTCGCCCACAGGCCGGCGATCACGATGAGCAAAGGCGTCTTCGGGTTCATAATCACTGGGCTTGGTTGAAGGTGGTTATTTGAAGGTGGCGTATCCGGACTCAGCGGGGCCGAGCGAGCCGTCTGCCTGCAATTGCAAATCCGCAATGGCCGCTTTCAGAGTCATCGGTGTAGATAGCGTCGTACCCGCCGGCGGCATAAGTGCCCGGCCCAAGCCATAGCGTCGAGTTTGCGGGGGAGCCGGCAACCGCCTGCGAGACGGTCGCAAACGGCTGTTGAAAACTGCCGTCCGCGGTGCTGCCTGATTTGGGATAGAGAAACTTCCAATTGGGTGGCCCGTACATGAAGGCCATAGACCGCTGGTCCATTGCCGACAAGTGCGTCTGCTGCCCCATATTGCATTGCTGCGCGGCATACGCGGCTAGCATGGAAACACAGGAGGTGTTGGTGCAGTTGCAGTTCGTGCAGGCGCTGAACGCGCAAGCAAAATAATGCATGATTGAATCATAGTCGTAAGCGCCAAACGTGGATTGGGGTGACTTGATGTCGAACTGGTCAGCCCTTCCCGGCAGGATGTTCGGGGTCATAATCGTAACGTAGGAACCGCGGTCACTTCGGCTCTGTTCGTGCCAGAGCCCCAAGGCATGGCCTATTTCATGGGCGATCAGGAATTGCTTCACCGAATTGGAACTGATCGTCATTGTGACCTGACCACCATTGTAGCCCACATAGTCGGTGTTGCCCCCGGAGAAACCTCCGGGATCACCGACGACGAAGTGCAGAAACCCGGGTTCATTATTCCTTGGCTGAAACGTAATCGTGGTGACGCCGGGGAATGAATTGGCCCACGACGCCATGGCGGCCTGAAAGACCGCCTGCTGGGCTGTATTGACGCCGGGATCAAAATCAAAGGGAACCACCCGGTTCGGCCAAGGCCGCGAGGGAGCATAGGCAAACTGGGGGTGAATTCCCGGCAACGGCACGCGCAGTTCCGCGGCGGCGCTCTCGGTCATAATGATGTCGCCCTCCACCTGCACGTAGCCCTTGGGGACGGTGATGTCGGTGTACTGGGCGAAGGCGACGTTGCTCCACCCGCCAGCGGACAGGAGTAGTGCCGCTGCTGACGCCTCTAGGGTTCGGCGCAACCAAATGCGCAACCCCGGTTGACGGAACTCCGCCGGGATGCCTCGGTGGCAATGCCTCCGTTGTTCTCGAATTGCTTTATTCATATCCGAATTCCAATGGCGCCAGTCCTGGCGCCGACGCTTACCGCTATGGGCGCTATTGCAGTGTCACGAGCACCAGAACCATTCCCTTGCCCTCTTTGAGGCTGCTCATGGCCTTCCCCAGCGTCGCGCCCTGTGCTCTGGCGTGGTCGGCGACTTTCATGGCATGCCCCGGGGTGTCGGAGGTCGTCAGCAGATCACCGGGTTTGATGGCGCCATACGTCGCATCAGCATACACGTAAACGCGTCCGGTCAAGGCGACGTTTTGTCCGCCTGCCAATGTTCCCTCCTGCTGCAGACTGATGCCTGGGTTGATGCCGTTGGCGCCGCTTACGACCCCGGCAACCTGGGTGTCGTAAGCGCGCGTGCTGAGTTTCAGTTGCCCGGGATGCTCGGCGTCAATGACCATCACGGAGCCTTTCTCGATATGGTCTTCAGTAGTGGGAAACGGTTCGGCCAGGTCGCAACCGCCGCGAATGGTCAGGCTGCACACCGAGACATTGCCGCCGCCGACATAGGTCGTGGCCCAATCGCCGCAGCAGTTGATGTTGAGCGAGGTGCCAAAATCGGCAAGTGCCCGGCCCGGGCTGCCGCGCCGGCTCGAATTGCCGATCCTAAGGTCGGCGCAACCGATCGTCGCGGTGAAACTGTCACCGACCGTGAGTGCTCCATCAATCATCGCGTCTCCGTTGACCTCGAGCCTTGCCGTCGGAGTGGTGGTGCCAATACCGACATTGCCGGTCGTATCAATCGCCATTTCGATGTTTTCATCCATCAGAAAGTAAAGCGGATGAGGAGTTCTGGTGCCAAACATGGCGCTGCCTCCCGCCAGAAAGGTGCTCAATTTCACAGTCCCATTTTCCTGTTCGATGCCCCACGCGTTGTGGCCCAGACCCGTCTGATTGTGAACGGTCAGCAGAGCCTCCGGCGTTGCGGTTCCAATGCCGACCGTGCCCTTGACAACCAAGTCATTCTTGCCCGGATTCGCGTAGGCATACGCGTCTGCGACGAGAACTCCCCCGGCTTTCAAACCCGATGCACTCGGTAAACCCGGCGCGTTGATGACATTCAGATAGCGGTTCAACTCGGTGGAACCGGTTCCGGTATAGAGCGTCGCGCTGCCTCCGGATTCGAACGTGACACTCCCCCGCACGTCCAGGGCGGCCGTCGGCGTGGTGGTGCCGATGCCCACGTTGCCGGCATTGTAATAGGTGTTGTTTGCGTTGACCGACCATATCCCGCTGCCGCCGACGCCCGCCGCTGCGATGGTCAATGTGTTCCCGTTCGGTGTGATCGTGACGTTGTTTCCAGGCGCCAGGGTGACATCGTCTTTGAGCGCGTTCAGACTCCTGACTACCGAACCGTCCGAAACATCCGATGCTGTGCCGGCGCTCTGAGCACGGATGGCGTAGGGTGAAGAAGTCAACTCCACCCGGGGCGCGACGGTCGTGAAATTGACCTCACCGACCTTCCGGACGTTCATCTCGATCCAGCGGGCCGGTCCGGTGAAGACACCCGCCCCAAAGTCGAGGCGGACGGTGAATAATCCATTGGCGATTGATGTGGAGGTGACCGGTTGGGGCTGTGGTCCGGCGACAAGGTTGCCCCCGTTCTCGGCATCGTAAATGGAAAAGGTGATTTCGTAGTTGCCGTTGGCGGGGGCGCCATTGTCGTTCAGGCGTCCATTGTAGGTAAAGGCCGAGCTTTGGGCCTGTGCCAGGCGCGCGGTGGCAAACAGCAGGGGAACCAGAAGGCGGAGTTGAGCGTTCATGTTCATAGCGTTTCGTCATGTGCCGATAAACTGGGTCATCACCTGGTTAAGAAGATAATCCGATATAGGATTACAATATTTCTCATACTATTATCTGGCGACTCGGTGGCGAAGAAGCCTCTCAGATCGGCGCAGGGGCGCGGCCCGGTCGCGGGTGAGCTCCTCCGGAAACGGGGAGTGGCAGTGAGATTAGGGATTCCGCCGGCCCAAATCCGTCAACTCCGGAGCGTCGAGAATGCGTACCGAGTTATCATCAGTGGTGACCGCCAGGTGGCGGCCATCGGGCGAAAACTGCAGGAACAGACCCGCCCGGGCGAAATCCAGGGAGAGCAATTCCCGGTGAGTGGCCAGGTGCCACAGTTTGACGCTCTCTCGATGCCCCACTGAGGCCAATGTTCTTCCGTCGGGTGAGAAGGCCACGTCCGTCACTTCTTCCATGTGGCCCGGCAGGACCGCCAGTTGTTGGCCTGTCACCGTGCTCCACAACCCAATTGTTCCATCCATGCTGCCGCTCGCCAGGAGGCTGCTGTCCGGTGAAAACGCCAGGCCGCTCACAAAATCATAGTGCCCGGTCAACTGGCTTTCGCCGCGCGTGGTGCAATCGTAAAACCGCACAATGTTCTCACGCTCCACGCTGAGAGCCAGGTATTTTCCCCCCGGCCCCAGCGCCGCGCCCCGAATCGGTGGCTCAGGACCTTGAATTAAGCCGCGTGAGTTACCGTTCCGGGCATCCCACAATCGCACGAGACCGGTGCGGTCAACGGCGAAGAAAACCTCACCTGCGGGCGAAAAGCCCCAGCGATTGAAACGTTCAGGGTCCGGTGTTAGACCGCTGAGCGGTATCCGCTTGGGAGTGTGTTCCTCCGGAGTCCAGGCCAGCAGGGCGGTTTCATCGGTGTTCCAGCTTATGAACTGACGGCCATTGGTTGAAAAGCCGATAATCTTACATTCCGGTTGCCACCCAAATGGCGAGCGGTCGGCCACGTTCCAAATCGAGGAGCGAGCATCGGCGGCGCTGCCGGTAGTCGTTACGATGCGGGTTCCGTCCGGCGAAAACATCGGGCGCCGGACGCTCAGATTCGGCACGTCGTCGGAACGGGCGGAGGCGTGTGGTTGGGCGGACCAAAGCAGGACATTCTTGTCTTTGCCGCCGGTGACCAGTGTTTTGCCATCGGGACTGAACGTCGCGCACCAGACTTCGTTTCCATGCCCGCGCAAGGTGTCTGTCAACTGAAGCGTGGTTGGATCCCACAAACGCACGGTTTGATCCGAACCGGCGGACACAATGGCGCTTCCATCCGGCGAGAATCTTGCGGACCAGACCGTCAGGGAATGACCATTGAGTTTGCTTGGAGGGCCCCGGGTGTTTAGATCCCATATCAAGACTTCGCTCGACCAACCCGCGGCGACCAGCTTGTTTCCGTCTGGGGAAAAGCTGAGAGACCACACGGGTTCGTCCGTTCCGAGCGTTTGCAAGAGTCGTCCGGAAGGCACGTCCCAGAGGTCAATGCCTTTGGAGACGCCGGCTACTGCCAGCTTCTGATCGTCGGGTGAGAGAGCCACAGCGCGGCCTGGCTTCTCGAATTGCCGTAGCCTCTCTCCGGTCTGATAGTCCCAGACCGACACGCGGCCTGCGGTTTCATAATAAAACGGGCTGGACTCCGATACGGCAACAATCGGTCGGGTTTTGGACAAAACGGCAATTTCTCCAGGAATACTCACGATGGGTTGCCACGATTCAACACTCCAGAATCGCACGGCTTGGTAACCGGCAGTCATCAGAATTCTGCCGTCTGGAGAAAACCCAACCGACCAAACTGCCTTGTTGGTGCTGCCTAACAATGCTGTGACGAGTGTGCGTTTCTCTACATCCCAAATTCTTGCGGTCCCATCCTGGCTCCCGGAGGCAATGAGCTTGCCGTCTGGAGAGAAGTCGGCGCAGGTCACAATCCATTTGTGTCCGGCGAGAGTGGCAATTTGGCCGCCGCGGCAAAGATTCCAAAGGTATCGCCATTCAAAACCCCGCAAGTCTCGTTCTCCGCTTTCGGGTCGCAGCCCGGCGAGGGTCCGTCGGGCCAGCCCATAATCTCCGCGCCGCATCGCCTGAGACGCCAGATTCACGTCCACCGCGTAAAGATTGAGCCGCACCTTCGCCGTTTGTTCCTCCGCCAGGCGACGCTCCCTTGATTCTCCAAGCGCGTGCTGTTCCGCGCGCCGCCATTGCCAGATGATGCCTGTGAATCCAAGAAGCACCGCCGCCGCTAACGCAGCCGAAAGGGCGGCCAGGAGCGGGCGGCGTCTGCACCAAAGCCAGAGTCTTTCAGCGGCGGGAACGGGTGAGGCAAGAATCGGCTTATCGTCGAGGAGACGGGCGAGGTCCTCGGCCAGCTCTTTCGCTGAGCCATATCGGTGTGAGGGTTCCTTTTGCAGGCATTTGAGACAAATGGTCTGCAGATTATGCGGCACACCCGGGTTCAACCGCCGTGGCTCGACCGGCGGGGTATTCTGCACCTGCGAGAGAACTGCTTGAAGCGTATCGGCCTGAAACGGCGGGCGGGCGGTGATCAAATGGTATAGAATTGCACCCAGTGAATAGACATCACTGCGGGGAGTGGCCTCGGCGAACTTCCCCGCCGCTTGCTCGGGAGGCATGTGGCTCGGAGAGCCAAGCACCTCGCCGGTTGTGGTCAGCTCCACTTCGCTGCCCAGCAGCTTGGCCAGACCAAAGTCGGTGATGCGCGGTTGATCAAAAGCATCCAGCAGCAGATTCGACGGCTTTAGATCACGATGCAAAACCCCTCTCTGGTGCGCGTAATGCACCGCCTCGGCAATGGTCTTAAGATAAACCGCCGCCCGGCGTGCGGGCAGAGGCTTTTCTTTCACAAGATCGGCAAGGTTCTGTCCCTCGACGTATTCCATCGAAAAGAAATGGTGGCCGTCGTGTTCGCCCACTTCATAAATGACCACGATGTTGGGGTGTTTCAGCCCGGCAGCCGCCTGGGCTTCGATCTGGAAGCGCCGGACAAATGCTTCGCTCGAAAACGGACCGTGCAATACCACCTTCAATGCGACGATGCGGTTCAACGTCACTTGTCGCGCTTTATAAACCACTCCCATGCCGCCGCGGGCGATCTCTCCAAGCAACTCGTAGTCGCCGAACTGGCGGAGTCGAGGCATTCCGGCCCTGCTGTGGGACTCGCTCGGCTCCAATGCCGCACCAAAGGCCAGGTCCCCCAGGCATTTTCGGCAGAGCCCCTCCAAAGCATCATCGAATGAGACTGTGCCGCATTTCGGACACTTTCGATTGGCGGTCATTGAGCGAGTGCCTGACATTATAGTAAGAAGAGATTCAGGACGGCGCTTACACACGAACCACGGTTGCCGACCGGAATCCCCGCGCGAAGGGACCGCGGAGAAACTCTCATTGGTTAAGCACGGCGTACAAGTGCCGCATTTCATCCTCCAGTTCCAGAGGGCTGGTGACCGTTTGCGCGACTCGCGCGCGGACCAATTCACGGTAGCGGTGACGCAGGCGATGCACCGCCACTGCGACCGCTTGGCCACTCATTCCCAATCTCTGGCCAGTTTCCGCATATTCCCCTTCACCCGGCTCATTCGTCAGATACTTCTTCAACTCCTCGAACGAGCCGGCTTTGTTGGCCGACACGGCTTCTGCGCGCAATTGAGCCAGAGCCGTTTCGAGGACGGTCGTAGCCCAGCGGAGATCAAAAAGCTTGTCTGGACTGAGATCGGAAGCTGGTTCGAGCCGGTACAAGTGTTCAGGATCGAGGTCATCCAACGAGAGGATTATGTGCCCGCCTCCACGCTTGACGGCCTGCATCCGGTCGCGTTCGTTGGAAAGCAGGTGCGAGAGCGAGGCCAGCAGAAAGGTGCGGAATTTTCCTTTCTCGGGGAATACCTTTTCGAAGCCGTCTTTCTCCAGCAACCGGGCGAAGAATTGCTGGGTCAGATCCTGCGCATCTGCCTCGCAGTAACCTTTGCGCCGGACGAAGGCGTAAAGGGGATACCAATACGCGCGGCACAATTCCTCCAAAGCCGCGGAACGTTCCGGTGAAGGGCTTTGTCCGGCCTGCAAAACCACACTCCAATGTGTCGTTGCGAAATGAGCCGATGGCGCCTCCGTGGGTCGGTCCTTTTGTTCCGGCGATTGCATGGCCTTGATCGGCTCTCAGGTGAGCAACACTAGGCCGATTTGCACGTTTTCGCAACAGGCGATCACTCAATTATTGAACAGCGAAATGCGCAAGATGGGCGGAAAGCTACCGCCGGACTGATCGCGCATGTTCCGCCTATGCCGGCTCGTCCTTAAGCGCCTTGGCGCTCTTTCACCTCGCCCCCGCACCGCTGCGCCTGGTCGGCGGCACCGTGTTGGTCAAGACCAACCGGATCAGCGGACGCGGTTGCTTCTGATAGACCGGGGCGGCGCCCCCGAGGATTGGCCTGGGTCCCGGGCCAAGTAGGCTCGCAAAGCGCCTCTGAGCCATCTTGAGCCGGGACAGGAAGTCGGGGGCTGGCTCCCGGCCCGGGTCAATCCCCCAAGTCCAAAGCGTGCCGTCAGAGGTCATCCCCAGAGCCGTGCCGCTCGCGCCCCAGAGGCCGGTCCAATCCGAGCGTTTGCCGACCCGGAACCAGGGCCCGGTGGGGGTGGCCGAGAGGGGGCCAAAAGCCTGGGCTCTTCCCCAGAGGGTGCCATCGGACCGCACTTCGTAGAATCGGGGCTCGCCGCACCAGGCGGCGGCGAAACGGCCGGGGACCGTGTTCGAGGCAACCAGACGGAACATTGAAGCGGCGCGAGCTGTGGGGCTGGGGGCGGCATGAAACGGCTCCCATAGTTCGCCCGACCTGGCCCGCACCAGCGGCAGGAAGCCGCCGGTGCTGAAACCAGCCCAGTTGGATTCAACGCAGATTTGGGTCGGCAGAGTCAAGTTATTCATCATCGCCGGGCCGCTTGCCGCAACATAGACTGGTCCCCAAGCCCAAAGGGTCCCGTCCCGGCGCAGGGCCAGCGTGCAGTTCAATGGGCAGCAAACGGCTGCCCAATCACTGTTGGTGCCGACCTGCACGGGGGTGCTTTGGTTGGGGCCCGGTCCGTTGCCCAACTGGTTCACGTTATTGTCGCCCCAGGCCCAGAGGGTGCCATCGCGCCGGAGAGCGGACGAGTGGCCTGCCGCGGCAGCCACGGCGACCCAGTCATGGCTGGAGCCCACTTGGTGCGGCTCAGTCCTGGGGCCGACTGGTTGGCTGCCGTTGGCGCTGTGGCGGCCCCATTCCCAGAGAGTGCCATCGCGGCGCAAGCCAACCGGGTGGTTGTAACCGGCGGCGGCTAGGAGCCAATCGCAGTTGGTTCCCATCCTCTCGGGGAACGCGGCGCGGGCGAAGCCCGCCGGTCCCACCTTGCCCCACCGCCACAGAGAACCGTCGGGGAGAATGAGCAGCACGCCTCCGAAGCCGGGGAAGACCTGAACCGGCCCGTTGCTTTGGTTAATGGCGACGACGAGCGGAGGCGGCAAGTGCGAACGTGGCCACAGGACCGTCGAACCGAGGACGATGAGCAGCAGCGCGACGCAGCAGGCGAAAGCCAGTCGGGCGCGTGACCTCGCCAGGGGCCGCGTTAACCGCGCGGAAGCGACGGGCGCGGGAATGCCGCTCCCGGCCTCTTCTCTGCGCGCATCGCGCCTCTGCGGCTTAGCCGACCGCTTGCCACCGGTCGAAACCCCGGCTCCGCGAGCAGTCACAGCCCTCCGCCCGCACCCGTCCGAACCAGCGGGCGAAGCGCGAGGGCCTCGGGTTGAACCGGCTCAGCGCCAATTCCCGGAAGTGGTAGCGAAGTTGCCACCACGCGGTCAGACCAAAGACCAGATCAACGGTAATCCCCAGGCCCACCCACAGGCCCAGGTGAGACTTCCAGCCGGGTGCCCAGCCCTTGCCCAGGGCCAGTTCGTACCAGACTTGGCCCAATCCCACCACTGCCCCGAAAAGGACCCAGGGCAGCACCAGCACGCGCGTGAGGGTGCTGATAGTGGCCAGGTTGTGGTTCCTGGCCACGAGCGCCCGCCACATGCCTACCCAGCTCAGCGCGACCAGATCCGCTACCAGCATGAACATTCCCGCCAGCCAGGTGGCCCGGGTTTCCCAGCCGGGGACGCGCCGATTTACCGCCACCAGGAAGCACAGCTCGACGCCCAGCACGACGAGCAGCGGCTTCAGGAATTGCCGCCGCAGGGCCAGCAGTTGGCCGCTCACGATGTCCCGCACCTTCAGCGGCACGGGCAGCAGCAGCTCGAAGGCGCCGGTGCGGCGGTCCTCGGCCAACTGCTGGCCGGCCTCAATCGCCAGCCACACCTTCAATGTGAAGTTAAGCATCGCCGCGGTCAGAAACGCGACGGAGGTATCCAGCCAGAGGCTGCCGGAGGCGATCCAGCCAGCCAGCCACCAAACTACCACGCACGCCAGAAACGTCCACACGTGGACCGGCTTAAACCGGGCGCGCGCCGCCAGCCAGTAGAACGCATTGGCATCCAGCGCCTGCTTGCGAAAGCCGTCCTTGCCGGCCGCGGGGCCGTGCCTCCAAGTTTGCCACAGGATGGCCCAAAGGCTTCGCTTGGCGCGCGAAGGCCGGTCCTGCCAGGACCGGGGAACAATCCAGCCGGCCGTCGCCAGCAAAAGCCAGGTCAAGCTGTGGATTGTGGCCAGCGACAACCAAAAGTGAGCCCGAACCATGCCGTAGTGTGCGTCATCGCACAAATAAAACGGGTACACCGGGCACGAAAAGAGCAACTCGGGAAATGTCCCAAGCCGGGGCGCGAAATACCCGAGGGCGAACATGCACGCCGGCGGGACGGCCATGAACAGCAGCAGCAAAAAGAGATTGGCGGCCATAGCCTGGCGCAGATCGCGGGTCAAGGCCGAGCCGAGGATGCCGATTGCCAGCGAGTACAGGAATGTGTCCACCAGCACCAACACTACGCGCCAGAACTCACCGTTGCTGGTTCCGCCGAGCAGGAGCGGGACAGCGAGCACCGGAAACACCGCCAGCAATCCATAAAACCCGCGCACCGAAGTCGCGACCAGCTTGCCCAGGACGACATCGCGCCCCTTCAGGTCCGTCAGAAACAGCAACCCAAGCGTTCCCTCACGTTTCTCCTGGCTTAGACAGTCGGCCGTCGAACGGCGTCCGTATGCCAGACAATAGACGAGCATGGTTCCGGAGAGCCATTCGAAGATGTTGCGGCCGGTCTGCGCGGGCGGGAGGCCGAACGTGAGCACGAAAACGACCGCTCCAACAAAGATTGCCGCCGAAGCGATGCCCAGCCGCACCCAATAAGTGGCGCCTTGCCGCGCTGCCACGCGCAGCTCACGCTCGACTATGGGCAGGACTGTCATCCACGCCGCCTGCCCCGTCTTTTAACCGGCGCCGTCGGTGCGACGCGGACCGCGCCGTTGCGGCCAAGCCCCATGATGAATGTTTTGCCGCTATGCTGCTGCATCTGGCGTGTTCGCCGGCGGAACCCGCTGGGAGTGAAGCCGGTGATCTCCCGGAATCGGCGGTTAAAGTTGGCTAGATTGTTGTACCCGCATTCGAAGGCGGCCTCGGTGATGTTGTTCTGGCCGCCGGACAGCCGGGCACACACCATCGCCACGCGCAGTTCGTTCAGGTGCCGGTGGAAGACACGCCCGACATTTCGCTTGAACCACCGGCTGAACGCCGCCGGGGACATCCCCACTTTGGCGGCGGCCTGTTCCTGGGTGATGGGTTCGGCTGCACGGCGTTGAACCCAATCCAATACCTGGTCGAGTCGTGAATCCCGTCCAACGCTGCTTTGTTCGCCCGGAAGCGCATTCAGGGAGTAGCGCGGGGCGCGGATCAGATGCCTGCAGATGCCAAGGAACATTAGCAAAGACTCGAGGTCATGGGCCGGGTGGGCAGCCAGATTATCAATGGCCTTCCCGATTTTCCAGACGTCCGGTCCCGTGAACCGCAGACCTCGCGCGGCCGCCGACAGTAATCGGCCCAGCCGGTGGACTTCGGGCAGTCGCCAGAAATCCGCTCCCCATCGTTCGGGGAGAAAATGAATGACGGTCGAGGCTGCCTCGTCGGCAGCCGCCACCAGCATGTGAGGCAGGTTGGGGCCGATCAAGACCAGGTCCCCCGCCTCGAAACTCTCGACCGACTTGCCCACGTAGCGCAGCCCCTGGCCGCGCCAGGTCCAGACGAGCTGGGTTTCGGGGTGATAATGCCAGATGAAGTGGTCTGGCGGCCGCCGCCGCAGCCCAGCGGTGAATGCGTGCGTCTTGGTCTCAGCCAGGGTGAGCAGGCTGGGGCGATCGCTGAATGTTGCCCATCGAACCGTTTGCATAGCCCGGATATGTAAACTGTTATTAACGCCAAGGTTAAATGAGTATGCGTCTTTTGCAAGCCAACAGATGCGGCTGGAGAGCTTTGCTGCATAGACTCCACCATCATGCAAACCAGAACCCCAACCATTCGACTTCTCACCACCCTCGCGATCACCGTGCTGGCAGCGCAACTGGCCCAGGCCCAGAGCATTTGGAATGGCGGCACCGGCCTCAACTGGTCCACCGCCGCCAACTGGCTGCCCGCTGTCGTGCCCGGAGCGACCGACGACGTTGTTTTCACTAACAACGCCACGGCAACCGAGGGCACGGTCAACAATATCGTAGATACCGATCTGAGCGTCCAGTCACTTTCGTACCAGGCAAGCAACTCGGAATACCACACCACGCAGATCAACTTCGACTCCACGCTAACAATTACCGGCAATGTTGCGACCGCCCTGTTCGTGGGAACCGGGGCCAACGAAAACGTACCTGTCCGCGCGGCCATTGAGGGGAGCGGCACGCTCTCGATTACCAACACCAGCGGCGTGTTGAATGTTCGCCAGGGTTCAAACTCCGGCTCCTATACCGGGCACGCCGCCACGCTCGATATGTCGGGCCTGAGCAACCTCACCGCTTACGTCAGCCAGGTCCTGGTTGCGGGCGACGGTCTCACTGGTTCCTCCCACTACGCGCAGACTCGCGAAGGCGGCGTCCTGTATCTTGCCCAGACCAATGTTATCGTCTGCGCCGCCGGCAGCTCCACTCCCGGCTTGTTGATCGGCGACAGCCCAGGCCTCTCGGGCAAAGGGACTGTGTACCTCGGGCAGACCAATGCCATCTTCTCCGACGGCGGTATCGTCGTGGGCGCCCGGAGGAACAGCAACAGCGGCTTGTACTTCAATCCCAACGTCACCAACGGGAGCGCTTTCTTTCGCGACAGCACCGGAACAGGCCGCCAGAGCCTATGGGCGGTCGCCTACAACACTGGCTCCGGCACCAGCGCCAGCAAGAGTGAGGCAGATTTCTCGCCGGGCACCGTTGATGCGCTGGTGGACACCCTGTATGTGGGCTATGGCGATTCGAGCAGTTCGATCACCACGGGCACGCTCACGTTTGGGAACGGCACGATTGATGTCAATACCGTTGAAGTCGGCTATGTGGCATCGAGCGGCTCAGTGACTTACGGCACGCTCAACGTCGGCAGCGGCGGGCGGTTGATTGTGAACAATTACCTGCGCCTGGCCTATAACCAGGGCACTGTTCCGACAGGCACCCTGAGCGTCAACGGCGGCTCCGTGTGGATCAAGGGCGACCTCATTGACGGGGGCGGGTTCGGCCAATCCGTCACGGTGATGGACGGGAGCCTGAAGGTGGGCGGCAACGTGGGCAGCGCCACGATCCCGCTGATGAGCATGGCCCTGAGCGGCGCCTCGCTCACGTTTGATCTGGGCCTGTCCGCGAACCCCGCCTCGCCCTTGTGGCAAATCAGCGCGCTGACGGTAACGGCGCCGGTAACCAATAACGTGCTCGGTTCCTCGCTCGCACTGGGCCAGTTTACGTTAATCAAATATGCCAGCCTCGGCGGAGACGACGGAAGCGGGTTCGTGTTGGGCAGCCTGCCGGCGCGCGTCCAGGGCTACCTCTCCAACAACACGGCCAATAGCTCGATTGACCTGGTCATCACCAACGTCACCTCGCCTAAATGGGCCGGGACCGTGGACCGCGACTGGGACATTGACCAGACGGCTAACTGGATCCCCATCAGTGGTGGCGCGCCCATGACTTACTTCCAAACCAATGTGCCCGGCGATTCAGTGCTCTTTGACGACAGCGCTACTGGTACGAACGTTGTGAACCTGACCACGAACCTTTCGCCCAGCGGTAGCACGGTCAACAATTCTTCGAAACACTACACTTTTGTCGGCAGTGGCGGGCTGAGCGGTCCCACCGGCCTGACCAAGAAAGGCTCGGGCCTCCTGACCATCGAGAATACCGGCACGAATGACTTCACCGGTGAAGTGGTCATCAACGCGGGCACAGTGCAGATTGCCGGCAGCGCCGACCGGCTGCCGATCAACGCCACAGTGACCCTGGCCAACGACCCCGGCGCTACGCTGGACCTGAACAACACCAACCAGACGCTCGGCTCGATCTCGGGGGGCGACGGCGCCGGCGGCAACGTGACCCTGGGAACTGGCACCTTGACCATCGCAGGCGATGGCGGGGTATATGGCGGCACCATCAGCGGGGATGGCGCGGTGATTAAGAGCGGTTCCGGCACGCAGGTGCTGAGCGGCGCCAATGTGTATGGTGGCGGGACGCTGGTCAGCGGCGGCACGCTGGTCGTGGCCAACACCACCGGCAGCGCCACTGGCACGGGCAGCATTGTGGTGGACACCAATGCCACTTTTCAGATCGGTAACGCCGACGCGAGCGGAAGCTTCACCGCGACCACGATCACCAACAACGGCTTGGTGGTGCTTGATCGCAACGACTACCTCTTTTTCAGCACCCTGGTCACTGGCGATGGCGGGTTGGTGCAGAGCGGCGGCAGCACCGTCGTGATCTCGACCCCGAACACCTATACGGGCCAAACCACCATTGCGGTGGGTGCGCTCCAGATCACCGACCCGGCAGCCTTGGGGACTGGTCCCATCCGCATCAACAACGATCCGACTGCAAACCTTAGACTCTCGGGTGGAATCACCCTCAGCCAACCGATGACCATTTCAATGAAGGGGGCCGCGGCCAACACGGCACCGGCGGTCGTTAACATGGATAGCACCAACACCCTCGCCGCTCCGATCACCGGGGCAGGCGGAGGCACGTATTGGACGTTCCAAATTGACAGCGGCAAGCTGGTGGTGACGGCTCCATTCACCCCCACGGGCATCGGCGGCCAGAACGTCGTGCGAGTGACCGGCTCCGGCGACTGCGACTGGCCGGGCGATATCACCAATTCCGGCACCACTTGGCTGACGATGAACGGCCTCGGCACCTGGACGCTCTGGGGAAACGACAGCTATGCCGGTAAGACTACCGTCAACAGCGGGCTTGCAGGATACGGCGCATTGATCGTTAACGGCGCCCTGACGGCCAGCACCAACATCAGCGTCGTCGCCGGCACGCTTGGCGGCACCGGGGTGATCAGCGGCCCGGTTTATGTTGATGATACTCTGGCCCCCGGCGCGCCATCGGTCGGCACCCTGACGATCAATAATTCGCTGATACTGAACGGCACTGCGCTGACGCTCATTGAGGTGTCCGATTCCGGGTATGACCAGGTGGCGGGCTTGACCAGCGTGACTCTGGGCGGCACGCTCCAGGTGACTCTGAACCGCACGCTGGTAGGCGGCGAGGCCTTCAAGCTTTTTGACGCCGCCTCCTATTCGGGCGACTTTTCTACCTATACCCTCCCGGCGCTCTCTCCGCCCTTCTCCTGGGATACGAATTCGGTGCCAGTGGACGGCACGCTGCGCGTAGCGGGCTCGATTGCGCCTCACGTGACAAGCACGACTATCGGCCCGGACCACAACATCCAGCTCGGCGGGACCGGGCCCGACGGTTGGACGTATCAAATCCTGACTACAACGAATGTTGCCGCGCCGTTGAGCGAGTGGGTGTCGGTGGCCACCAATGTGTTTACGGGCGGCACCTTCAACTGGACCGATTCGCAGTCCGCCAACTATCCACGACGGTTCTACCAGGTCCTCACCCAGTCGCCGTGATGCGAATCGCATGGCAGTTGCCTGTACCCAAGGGTAAAGTTCAATTCGTCTATGAAAAGGCCATCTTGCGTTAATTGGGATACCGCCCAGCCGCGCGCGTCGCGGCGGGCGTTTACGTTGATTGAACTGCTGGTCGTTATCGCCATCATCGCGATCCTGGCGGCATTACTGCTGCCGGCTTTGGCGAAAGCGAAGGAAAGGGCCAAACGGATTCAGTGCCTCAACAACACGAAGCAAATGAGCTTGGGCAGCCAGATGTATGCCGAGGATGACTCGAAGGGCCGGCTAACCGGAACTCTAAGCGAAAACCCCACGGTCCAGCAAGGCGATGATGACATGAACTGGCTGCATGGGCTTGACGCCGGCTCCCAAAGCTATATCCCAAGCCTGAAGACCTTTATCTGCCCCACCACCAAGAATAGTATTGATCCGACTAACAAGATTAAGAGTACCATGAGGTTGACGGACCTGGCGGTTAGGGCCGCCAGCAAGGACGATCTCCACGGCCATAGTTATGAAGTGTTCGGCTGTTGGCATAATAGTCCGACCTTTCCAAGAAAAACCCAAAGCACTGTGTTGACGTATGCCCATCAACATCCGGGAGGCCCTCTTTTCGGTGTGGTTGCAGGCCCCAGCCAAACCTTCATCATCATGGATATGATGAATACGCACGCCAAAGAGGGCTGGCCCTGGGAGAATTGGCCTAACCCCTTCGACAACCATGGCAAGGCGGGGGGAAACGTAGCTTTCGCCGACGGCCATTCGGAATGGATCGGCAAGGCCAAGTGGAACTACCGTTACGAATTGTCAGAGGATTCAGGCCGGTCAACGAATCCCAATAATTGACGTGACGTTTTGGCTCTTGGGGCAGGCGTCTTGTTTAACGGAGGGCGCATCTTGCCCGCGTGGCTGGGACGGTTGACGAGACGCCCGCCCTGCAACCTGAAGTGTTGGTAATTGAACGAAGACTGTTTTCGCACTCGAACATACTCAAATATGAAGTTAGGCCCCACCCTCCTCAGCACAGCCTTGGCCGCCTGCGTCACGACGCTGAACGCCCAGGAAACTCAGCCAGCCTCGGCTGTCCAGGCAGTTCAGGCCCCGACCGCCGAAACCGTCGCCGAGGCCCAGGCTCCAAAGCCGGCCAAGCTGGACTGCGCCTGGCTGCCCTTTCCTGACAGCGCGAAGTTCAAGGTGCTGGGGCTCCCGTGGTTCGATGAAAACAAGCCGAACTTGTACCGGATGCCCCGGGCACAATTCGACTCGCTGCCCAAGGGAGTGCGGGCCCGGTCGCGATGTCCCTCGGGGGGGCGGATCCTGCTCAAGTGCGACACCTCGCAACTTGGATTGAAGGTACTCCCGCACAACAAGGCCACCCTCAACGGCTTCGATGTGTATATCAATGGACGCTTCGTCCGCTCCGCCTTCGCCGAGGAACCCCAGGTGGAAAAGGAAGTCGTGTTGTTCAAGGACCTGGACCGGAAAGAGAAGGAGATCATGATTTATCTCCCCCAGCAGCAGGAGATTCGCATCCAGGCGATTGGGGTGGACAAGGACACCAAATTCAGCACGCCGGAACATCACTTCGCCAGGCCTCAGCCCGTCGTGTTCTACGGATCATCGGTCTGTCAGGGCCACGGCACGCTTAAGCCCAGCATGACCTACCCCGCCAAGCTGTGCCGCGACCTGAACCTGGACTTCGTCAACCTCGGCTTCGGCGGCGCCGGCAAGGCGGAGCCGAACGTTGTCGAACTGGTTAACTCCATCCCCGGCTGCTGCTACGCGTTCGACTTGGGAAAATCCTACGGCATGCAGGGGCCCGACCCTTTCAAACAAATGCTCGAAACCATCCGCCAGTCGCATCCGCATGCCCCATTGATCTGCCTGACCCCCATCACCTCGACCCGCGAGGTCTATAGCAAATCCTACGCGGACCGCAGCGAGCACGATCGCGAGGTCATGCGCCAGGCGGTCAAAGAGTTCATCCAATCCGGCCAGAAGGGTGTATATCTCCTTGAAGGCACCGACCTGCTGGGCTTTGACGAGGCGGACGGGTTTTCGCGGGACGGGGTGCACCCGACCGACTTCGGCTACAGCATTATCGCGAAGAAACTGCTGCCGGTCACAAAAAAGGCCCTCGGGCTTTGAAACGTGGTGCGTGACGCGTGATGCGTGACCCGTGAAAAGTTACCTCACGCCCACGTATCACGTCTCACGCATCACGCATCATTCTTACCACATGAAACTCCTTCTCGCCCTCCTCCTCTTCTCCACCACCATCTCTCGCGCCGCGAGCGAGGATTCCTTCGCCCGTGAGCGCGCGCAACCGCTGCGCGGTTCCCTTTGCACTTACTCCGCGCCGCCCCGGTTGACGGATCGTCGGGTGGACGTGGACCGGCTCCTCGCGGAACTGCTCGATCTTCACGCCAATACCTACCGCTGGGTCGTCCATCCCGACGAAACGAACCTGTTGGATTTGAAAGCCTTCCTGCCCCTCGCCCGGGCCCACAACCTCCGCGTCTGGGTGACCGTTAACCCTCCTTCCGAGCGGCGGCCCAAGGACACACGCCCTCTCGACCAGCGGCTGGCCGAATATCAACAATGGGCCGTGGACTTCGCCCGGCTGAGCCTGGTCGAGACCAACTTCGTCGCCTGGAGCATAGATGACTTCGTTTGGAACCTGAAGTTCTTCACCCCGGAGGCCACCAAACGCATCGTCTCGGCTGCCCGCGAGGTCAACCCGCGATTTGCCTTCCTCCCATGCTGCTACTTCAAGGGCGCTACCGAGAAGTTCGCAAGAGATTATGGCCCGCTGTGTGACGGGATCATGTTCCCTTATCGGGACGAGTCCGGCGGAGCGAACCTCACCAACTCCACCCGCGTCGCGTCCGAGGTCAGAACCATGCGTGAGAGGTTCGGTCCCTCCTGCCCGATCATTGTCGGTGTCTTCGCCAGCCGGCACAGCAGGCTCGGGCTTTCCAAGCCCGACTATGTCGAGCGCGTGATGCGGGCCGCTCAACCCTGCGCCGACGGAGTTTCCGTCTTTCGGCATCCCAGCAAATCATCGGATCCGGCAAAGTATGAGATCGTAAAGCGGCTCTTTACGGTCTGGTCTGCTTCCAGGTAGCGCCCCGGAGTAAGTTGCAAGGGTCCCGCGCCATCCACCCGGCAGAGTGTCCTATTTGTGGACACATCGCCGGTGTCGCGCTTTGCGATGCGCAAGACCTCTCTCGGGCTCCCCGCCGTCACCCCATTCTCAGCGTAGTCCCTCCATCACAACACCAGCACAATACCAGCACCACGCCGTCACCTCCCCGTCACCTCACCGTAGTACCCTCTAGCCCAGGGCTAGAGGTACTACGGTGAGGTGACGGGGAGGTGACGGCGTGGTGCGGGCGGGGCTGGGCGGTGGAACCGAGCGGGTACGGAGGTATGTTCGTGGGACTGGAGAGCACGGCCGAGCGTGCAGAGAACAGGGAAGAATCGGGGTCAGTTTTCCAAGCCATTGGGGCTGAGACAGTTACAGACGCAACTGCCAGCGGGGGCGTATCCTGGCGGTACCACCATTTGGACTGCGCCGGCAGAGCCTGCTCCTTACACGGATTCTCATGGTCTCGAATACTATCTGGATCAGGGAGACCCATTCCCCCTCACCCTACCCTCTCCCCAAGGAGAGGGAACCCCGGGCTGCAGCGCTCGAAAGGTCCGAGCGCTTCAGGTTGGCCGATCGTCTGACGAGGGGGCTCCCTCTCCTTGGGGAGAGGGTAGGGTGAGGGGGAACGGGCTTGGCAATCCGCAGGACCTAAACCAGAGATACAAATCCGTGTAAGGAGCAGGGCAGAGCGAAGCGGCGACGACGCTTTCGATAGGGCCAACGCGTCGCAGCAGCCAAAGCGCCGTCGCCGCTTCGCTCTGCCGGCGCACTCCATAAGCTGCCAGCTTCCAGGCTGGTGGTACCGGCAAGATGCGCCCTGGCAGGGGTCATTCACTTTACTTTCCGGGCGGTATCGCGCAATTTAGGCGAACATGATGCGAATAAGGGTTTATCTATTACTGGCGGTTTTCCTAGGGTGCGCTGGGAGTCAGGCAGGTTTCTGCGCGGAGAGCAAGGCCGGCGAGGGGGCTGCCGCACCGGATTTCAAGCAGGTTTATGACCTGATCCGCGCTCACTTGGCGGGGACCAGCGACGCGCAGTTGAATGAGACGGCGGTTCAGGCGCTGATTTCCAAACTGGCTCCCCGCGTGGCTCTGGTCAAGGATGTCGGAGCAACCAATGGAGCAGGGGAAACGCCGCTGGTCAGCAAGTCGAGCGTGTTCAATGGAGACATCGCCTATGTTCGGGTGGCGCGGGTGGGCGAGGGTCTGGCGAAGGCGATCAGCACCGCATGTAAAAAGAGCAGCACGACGAACAAGCTGGATGGAGTCGTGGTGGATTTGCGGTACGCCGGGGGCGATGATTACGCGGCGGCGGCGGCGGCGGTGGATTTGTTCGCGAAAAAGGAGCAGCCGCTGTTCAACTGGGGAACTGGAATGGTGCGGTCGAAGGAGAAGTCGGACGCCATCGGGCTGCCGGTCGCGGTGCTGGTGAACGGCAAGACAGCCGGCGCGGCGGAGGCGCTGGCGGCGGCATTGCGGGAGACCGGGTCGGGTCTGATCCTGGGGAGCCGGACGGCGGGCCTGGCGATGGTAACGCAGGACTTCCCGCTCAAGAACGGCGAGCAATTGCGCATCGCGACGGCGCCCATCGAGTTGGGGAACGGCACGGTGATGTCAGAGAAGGGGCTTGCGCCGGACATCGCGGTGGCGGTGAGCCCGGCGGATGAGCGGGCTTATTACGCCAATGCGTTCAAGGTGATAGACCGAACCAACCTGATGGCGAGCGCAGGCGGGTCGGCGTCCAGCCCGGGAACCGGGACGAATCCCATCATGCGGCGGCCGCGCCTGAACGAGGCGGAGTTGGTGCGCGAGCAGCGGGAGGGCGTCAGCGAGGCGGACCTGACAGCGATGAGCGCGCCCGAGCCGGAAAAACCCCTGGTGCAGGACCCGGCGCTGGCGCGGGCGCTGGACTTGTTGCGGGGGCTGGCGCTGGTGCGGCAGTCGCGACCCTGATTTAGCGGTTGACGAGGCGGCCGGGGCGACTCAAGTTAAGAGGCTTAACTCGTGGGTGAATGAAGACAATCCTGTTCGTCTGCACCGGCAACGTTTGCCGCAGCCCGATGGCCGAGGGCATTTTCCGCCAGGCCGTCCGGGGGCGCGGCGAGTACCGGGTGCTGTCGGCCGGGTTGGGCGCCGCCGAGGGGTTGCCGCCGAGCGCGCACGCAGTGCAGGCGGTCAAAGAGCTGGGGATTGACATCTCGGGCCTGCGCAGCCGGATGCTGACGCCGGACCTGGTGGAACAGGCGGATTACATCTTCGGGATGACGCACAGCCATATTGACACGGTAGGGCTGTTGTACCCGCAGGCGGCGGAGAAGACGTTTCTGGTGCGGGAGTTCGATGAGACACTGGACACATTCGAGAAGGACATTAGCGACCCGATTGGGGGTTCGTACGAGGTCTATCTCAACTGCCGTGATCAACTCGAGCAGGGGATCGCGTCGCTGCTGAAGTTCCTTGAACGCGGGGAAACGGCGGCCGGATTGCCGGGACCCAGGGCCGGGACGATCGTGATTGGGGCCGACCAGGCGGGTATGCGCTCAAGGAGGCGCTGAAGCGGCACCTCGAGCGGCGCGGCCTGAGCGTGGCTGACGCCGGGGCGGCCCGCAGCGGAGGGAGCGACTACACGGATTACGCGCACGCGGTGGCGCGGGAGCGTGGCGGACCACAAGGCGCAATTCGGCCTGCTGATTTCCGCGACGGGCGTCGGGATGAGCATCACCGCCAACAAGGTGCCCGGCGTCCGCGCCGCGCTGGTCGGCGACGCGCCGACCGCCGCCCTGGCCCGGCAGCGTCACAACGCCAATGTCCTGTGCCTGGCGGGAAAAACCATTAAGCCGGAGGAGGCCCGACGAATCGTGGACGCGTTTCTGGACGCGCAATTCGAGGGTGGCCGGCATGAAAGCCAAGTAAAGAAAATGGAGATTCATATTATACCCACTGACCTGCGCCTGCGGGCGGTTGACCCGGAGATTGCGGCCGCGATCGAGCTCGAGCGCCAGCGGCAGCAGGAGAACATCGAGCTGATTGCCAGCGAGAACTTTACCAGCCCCGCCGTCATGGAGGCGCAGGGGTCGGTGCTGACGAACAAGTACGCCGAGGGTTACCCGAAGAAACGGTGGTATGGCGGCTGCGAGAACGTGGACGTGGTCGAGCAATTGGCCATTGACCGGGCCAAAAGCCTGTTCGGGGCCGAGCACGCCAACGTCCAGGCGCACTCGGGCAGCGGGGCGAATATGTCGGTCTATTTCGCCTTCCTCAAGCCGGGCGACAAGATGCTGACGATGGACTTGAGCCACGGCGGCCATCTGACGCACGGGAACAAGGCGAATTTCTCCGGCAGGTTCTTTGAGATCGTCCACTACGGCGTCCGCAAAGAAGACGAACGCATTGATTACGACCAACTGGCCAACCTGGCGCGCGAGCACAAGCCCAAGATGATCACCGTCGGCGCCAGCGCTTACCCGCGCATCGATTGATTTTGAGAGGATGGGACAGATTGCGCGGGAAGTAGGCGCGTATCTGCTGGCCGATATCGCGCACATCGCCGGCATGGTGGCGACCGGCCTGCATCCGAGCCCGGTGCCGCACGCCGATTTCGTGACGACGACTACCCACAAGACTCTGCGCGGGCCGCGCGGCGGGTTGGTGTTGTGCAAGGAAAAGTATGCGAAGGAAATTGACTCGCAGATCTTCCCGGGCATCCAAGGCGGACCGTTGATGCACGTCATTGCGGCCAAGGCGGTTTGCCTGCATGAAGCGATGCAGCCGGCGTTCAAAGCTTATCAGAAGCAGATCCTTCTCAACGCTGCGGCCCTCTCTGAGGGCATGAAGCGGAACGGCTTCCGCCTGGTGAGCGGCGGCACGGACAATCATTTGATGCTGGTGGACGTGGGCGCGCGCGGCGTGACGGGGAAGGAGTGCCAGGCGGCGCTGGACCAGGCCGGCATCACCGTGAACAAGAACACGATTCCCTTCGAAACGCGCTCTCCCTTCCAGGCGAGCGGCATCCGGTTAGGCAGCCCGGCGGTGACGACGCGCGGCATGGCCGAGGCGGAGATGGCTGCGATTGGCGACATGATCAGCGAAGTGCTGTTGGACATCAGGAATGTCGAAGCCATCGGCAAGGTGCGCCAGCGAGTGCGCGAACTGACGGCACGGTTTCCGCTGCCGTACTGAAAGAAAGGCGGAAGGAAGACGGAAACGTGATGCGTGACGCGTGAGGGGTGAAGGGCGATCCCTGGCAACACATGACACGCATCACGTTTCACGCGTCACGCATCACGCATCACGTTTCATTCTTCCCGCCGCTTTCCTCTACGCGGCAGTCTTGACAGGCAGGCAAACGTGCGCCACTGTGGAGTTGAAACAGGTGCAAGATTTCCCTTGCTACGCCGAGGGAGAATAGAGACTCTTGCAAGACGCTCCCGGTTGGCAGCCATTCCAGTTTGAATTATTCGAATCATTGACCGTCCAATCAGGGGTTAGGCTGACAGACCAGCCCCGTAGTGGTCTCACCCGTTGTAACAATTTAGAATCCAGTTGTATTAATCTATGCCAAGACCGAGTAAGAAAGGCAAAGCCAAGGCGGCTAAAGCCAGCGCCCAGGCGCAAGTGAACGCCAGCGTGGCCGAACCCGCCGCCACGGCCACAGCCGTGGCCGAGCCGCCGCCCGTAGAATTGCAGCCGCCAACAGCCCCGGTGGAACCGGCTAAAGAAGAAACGCCGCCCGCCAAAGCCCCGGCCAAAGAAGACAAAGACCGCGTCGCCGCGACCGCAATCAACATTGCCAAGCTGCAGGCAATGTCCATGCCGGAGCTGAACCAGATGGCGCGCGATTTGGGCGTGGAAAACTTCGGCACGATGCGCAAGCATGAGGTGATCTTTCACATCCTCCAGAAGAATGCCGAACGCGCCGGCGTGATGTTTTCAGAGGGCGTGCTGGAAATCCTGCCCGAGGGTTTCGGCTTCCTCCGCTCGCAAAGCTTCAATTACCTGCCTTGCCCGGAGGATATCTATGTGTCGCCTTCGCAGATTCGCCGGTTCGATCTCCAGACCGGCAACCTGGTGACCGGCCAAATCCGCCCGCCCAAGGAGAAGGAGCGGTTCTTCGCTCTGCTGAAAGTCGAGGCGGTGGACCAGGAAGAGCCGGACAAAGCCAAGGACAAGACCCATTTCGACAACCTGACGCCGCTGTTCCCGAACAAGCGCTTCATCCTGGAAACCGCCAACGACGAGCTCTCCACGCGCGTGCTCGACCTGGTCTGCCCGATTGGCAAAGGCTCGCGCGGACTGATCGTCGCGCCGCCGCGCACCGGCAAGACGGTCCTGATGCAGAAGCTCGCCAACGCGATGCTGAAGAACAATCCCGAGACCTACCTGTTCATCCTGCTGATTGACGAGCGGCCGGAGGAAGTCACGGACATGGAACGAACCTGCCGCGGCGCCGAGGTCATCAGCTCGACCTTCGACGAGCCGCCCGAGCGGCACGTGCAGGTGGCCGAGATGGTGATCGAAAAGGCCCGGCGCATGATCGAGCACAAGCGCGACGTGGTCATCCTGCTCGATTCCATCACTCGCCTGGCGCGCGCCTACAACACCGTGCAGCCGCACTCCGGCAAGATCCTCTCGGGCGGTGTGGATGCCAACGCGCTCCACAAGCCGAAGCGGTTCTTTGGCGCCGCCCGCAATATCGAGGAAGGCGGCTCGCTGACCATCATCGCGACGGCGCTGGTGGATACCGGTTCGCGCATGGACGAAGTGATCTTTGAAGAGTTCAAGGGCACGGGCAACATGGAAATCTGCCTGGACCGCGCGCTGGTGGACCGCCGCATTTTCCCCTCGATCAATATCGAGCGTTCCGGCACGCGCAAAGAGGAACTGCTCTACCACCCGGACGAATACAACAAGGTGGTCATCCTCCGCCGCGCGCTGACCGGCGTGCCGCCCGTCGAAGCGATGGAACTGGTGCTCAACAAGCTCAAGAAGACCGGCAGCAACATCGAGTTCCTGCTCGGTATGAGCGTCGGGTAAGTCCCTGATCGCTCAGAGGAAAGGCTAAAGGCTCGAGGCTAAAGGCGGCGAGCTGCGAAGCGTGTCCCCACTTTAGCCTTTAGCCTTTCCTGCCTACTCGTGCCGCAAGGCTTCGACGGGGTCCATATTGGCGGCCCGGAGGGCGGGGTAGAGCCCAAAGACCACTCCGACCAGGCCGGAGATGGAAAAGGCGAGCAGGGGCGACCAGAAGGTAATGATCGTCTTCATGGCGGCGAACCAGGTCACCAGCAGCGGGATCGCGATTCCCAGCGCCACGCCGAACAAGCCGCCGGCCCCGGAAAGCATCACCGCCTCGACCAGGAATTGCGTGACGATGTCGCGCCGCTTGGCGCCCAGGGCGCGGCGGATGCCGATCTCGCGGGTGCGTTCGGTCACGGTGGCGAGCATGATGTTCATGATGCCGATGCCGCCGACCAGCAGCGAGATGGCCGCGATTGACCCCAGGACAATGTTGAATATCTCCTTGGTGCGCTCGGCGCGCTTGAGCAACTCCAGCGGCACCACCACTTCGTAATCCAGCTTCTTGTGGTTGTGCCTCAGGACCGCCTTGACGGCTTCCGCCACCTGGATGACCTGCTGCCGGCTCGCCACCTTGACGGTGACTTCGTGCAACTGCACCCGCTCGGCCTCGAAGCTCCCGCTGCGGAGCCGGATGAGCACCTCTCCGTAACGCGTCTTGGCTGTCTCCAGGGGAAGGAACATTTCGTGCGCGCTGGCCTTGGCGCTGGTCTGGGTGCCGTCCATCTGTAGGCTCTTGCCACGAGGCTCCATGACGCCGATGACCCGGTAGTAACCACCACCAACGCGGACATCCCGTCCGAGGGGAGAGTCCATTGGAAACAGGGCGTGGGCGGTGTCGTCTCCCAACACGCAGACGCTGGCGCTGGCTCCCATATCCGCATCGGTAAAGAAGCGCCCGCGGGCGACATGGTGGTTGCGCATCTCGGGATACCACGGCACGGTGCCCACGATATCGCAATCCACCCGGCGGCTGATGTTCCAGACATAGTCGTGCATGATACGGCTGGGCACCAAAACCGCGACGCCGGGGATGGTGGACCGGATGCTTCTGACGTCGGTGTAGGATAAGCCGTACTGCAGCACATAGCTCTGACTGCCCTTTTCGGTCACCTTCTGTTCCTCGGGTGGCTTAACGCTGCGCAGGATCACGTTTTGGCTACCGAGGTTCTTGATCTGCTCCTGGGCCTCGAAACTGGCCCCCTCGCCAATCGCCAGCATGGCGATCACCGAGCAAACGCCGAACACAATGCCCAGGACCGTCAGCAGCGAGCGCAGCCGGTGCAGCCAAAGGCTCTTGACCGCTAGCCGAAACGTGCGGCCCAGGCGGGTGGGCGCGAGGCTGCTCAAGACGCGAGCAGAGCCCGGTTGGGCTCTGGCGGCGACAGTATTGGCCGAAGTCGAGGAGTTCATTGGCCGTTCTTGACGTCGCTCTCGATCAGGCCGTCCCGCAGCCGGATGGTGCGCGAGGAATGGCGCGCCACGCCCGGATCGTGCGTCACCAGCAGGATGGTTTTGCCTTGGCGGTTGAGGTCGTCGAAGATGCCCATGATTTCAACCCCCGAGGCCGAATCGAGATTGCCGGTTGGCTCGTCGGCCAGGATGACCAGCGGGTCATTCACCAGCGCGCGGGCAATGGCCACGCGCTGTTGCTGGCCGCCCGACAGTTCGTAAGGCCTGTGTTCCAGGCGTTCAGCGAGGCCGACGCGCAGGGCCACCTCTTCGGCCCAGGCGCGGCTCTCGCTCTCGGGCCGGCCCTGGTAATAGAGCGGCACCTCGATATTCTCCACGACGGTGAGTTGCTGAATCAGGTTGTAGGACTGGAAGATGAACCCCAGCCGGCTGCCCCGGACGCTGGACAGGGCGTTGTCGTCCAACTGAGCGATGTCTTCGTTGCCCAGCAGGTAACGGCCCGAGGTAGGCCGGTCCAGGCAGCCGAGCAGGTTGAGCAAGGTGGATTTGCCGCAGCCCGAGGGGCCCATAATGCTGACGTATTCCGCCGCCTGAACATCAATGCTCACCCCGCGCAGGGCCTCGACCGTGACCAGGCCCATCTGGTAGGTCTTGCGGACCTCGTGCAATTGGACGATGGAGGCGGCCATCAGGTTTTGGTCTTGGGAGAAGCGGCGGCGGTGGCGGGCTGCGCAGTGGGCTGCGGAGCCGCTTTGTTGGCGGGCGCCTGCGGCGTCTTCTCCTCTGTCTTCTCGGACGCCGGCGTCTCCATGGCTTGCAGCAAAACCCGCTCCCCTTCCTTCAGCCCGCTCTTGACCTCGATGAACTCGTCGTTGAAGTCTCCGATTTCGACCGCCCGGCATTCGGGCTTGCCGCCGTTGGCGACGTAGCAAACCTGCTTGCCCTCGGAAGGCGACACCGCCTGCACCGGCACATAGACCACATTGGACAGGCAGTTGGCGAAAATCTCCACCTTGGCGCTCATCCCGGGCTTGAGCCAGTCGTTGGTGCCGTTGATGGTGATGGTGGTCAGATAGACTTTCATGTCCGGGTTCATCCAGCGGTTGCGGGAATCGGGCAGGACCCCGACCTGGGTGACTTCGCCATCCAGCAGCGTGTCGGGAAACGCGTCCACCGTGATGCGCGCTTTCTCGCCCTTCCTGATCTTCTTGATGTAGCTCTCGTGGATTTTGACGCGCACCGACATCTTGGTCATGTCCGGGATGGTGATAATGGCCTGCCGCTCGCGTACGCTGGCGCCTTCGCGAACTTGTTCTCCGCCGCCGTAGTAATCTTCGTCTCCCCCGCCGCCATAGACGACCAGACCGGGCCGTGTCGCCGTGATGGTGCATTTGTCCTGCTGCTTGTAGAGTTCTTTGCGCTGGCGCTTCTGGATGTTGTACTGGCCTTGGGCCGACTTTAGCTTGGCCTCCGCCTGGGCCAGCTTGGAAATGGCCGCCTTGCGGGCGCGGGCCAACTCGCGAACCGCTTCGGTATATTTGGACAATGTTTCCTCCGCTGTCTTGGGGAATTCGTACTTCAGGAACAGGTCGCGCGCGGTAACCGCCGTCTGGACCTTGAGCCGGTTGTTCTCGTTGGCGATCTCGTCCTTTTCCAGGTCAATCTTCGTGACGAATCCCTTGTCGAACAGGCGCTGGGTGCCTTCCAGGTTGGCTTTGGCCTGGCCCTCTTCCTTCCTGGCCACCTGCAAGTCGTCCTCGAATTTGCGCAGCTTCTGTTTGGCTTCGCCGTCCCCCAGCGCCTCGATTTTGGCGTAGGGGGAAAAGTCAATGACCACCGAAGGCCGCTCCGGGGCCGCCTTGGGTTTGGCCGCCCCGTTCGTGACGATAGCCGCGGCGATAGCTGAGTTGGTGGACGGGGCGGTCGCTGCCGGCGCTGGGACGGGCGCGTTGGTCGGCGCTCCGGCCACCGAGGGCGCTGGCTGGGCTTTCGGGGAATTCGTGCCGGCAACAGGAGAGGGACGGCGTTCCGCCCCGCTTGGCATCGAGCTCACCAGAGCCGCCGCCATCGCCAGGGCATTAGTTTGCTCGGCCGCCAGTTCCCGCTCCAGGTCGAGCTGGTCCACGATGGCTTGCGTCACCCGGTCGCCCAGGAACTTATCGAAGTCCATCCGGGCGAATCGCACCTTCTGTTCGGCGGCCTTGATGTCGCTCAGGTTCTGGTTCAACTGGATTTCGTAGTTCTGCTGGGCGTCGGTGAGGCTGGCGGCGGCGGACTCGAACTGAATGTCCTGTTGCACAATCTGCTTTTGCAGGTCCGATGAATCCAGCTCGACCAGGACTTTGTTGGTGCGGATGTCTTCGGGTGTCACCTTGTAGCCCTCTTCGACAATCTTGAGAATCTTGATGCCCTGGTAGCCGACGCGCACTTCGCATTTGATCTCCTGCGACTCGACCGCCCGGAGGCTTCCGCCCTCCAGCACCGTGATGTTGAGGTCGCCGCGCCTGGCGGCGAAGGTCGCGCCTTCGGTCTTACCGTGGCGTCCGCCGCGGAACCAGAAGAAGCCCAACAGGGCGGCGGCGACCGCGATCACGGCCCAGAGCCAGCGCGGCCGTTTCTTGTACCTAGGGGAAGCGTTAGTTGGCATTGGGAAGGGTTTGAAGAGTGCGTTCGGTCGAGGCGGTGGCGGTCGAGCTCCCTGGCTGTCCGCCCGGTTGAAGCCGGCGCGCGGAATGGCTGGCGAGGGCTGTGACGGCGTCGCCGCCTGTATCGGCGGAGCCGCTGGAAAACTTGTCGGGTTCCTGCCATTGGCCGTTGTCCTTGATGTAGAGGATGCCCATGTTGTCCCAGAATTGCAGGCGGGCCACCGTGTGGGCCACCAGGGCCTGGGTAAGCTGGTCTTTGGAGCTGAGCAGGGAATTCTGCGCGTCCACCTGGTCAAGCGCCTTGGCCCGCCCAAGCTCAGCCAGTAACTCCTGTTCTTCCACGCGCCGCTCGGCGAGCTTAACCCCGATTTCGCTGATCTGGTAGGTGCGCCGCGCCTGCTCCAGCGTTCGCCAGCTATCACGCACCTGGAGTTCGATCTGGTCCCGTTGCTGGTCCACGGTACGCGCCGCGCGTTCCTGCGTGATGAGTGCGGCGCGGTAATTGTTGCGCGCGGCCAATCGGTCCAAGGGCAGGTCCAAATTGCCTCCCACGCTCCAGTTGTAGCGCCTCGGATCGGGCAACGGGAAACCGCGATCCTCTTGTGGGCTCGCGAAGCCGGCCGTCGCCGTCAGGTCGAGCTGTGGCAGGAACTGGTTCGCTGCCAATTTGACCTTGCGTCCGCTGTCCACCAGTTCATCCCGGGCGTTCTGGTAATCAAGCCGGGCGGTCAGCGCGATCTGGGTGGCTTCCTCAACTTTGATTTGCGGGTGATGGATCTTGAGGGTCTCCAGTTCCCGGTCGTCAAGGACCACCTGGGTGTCCACTGCGATGCCGAGCTGGAACTTGAAATCGTCCAGCGCGCGCTGGTAAATGCGGATGGCGCTGATCCACGCATTCTCCGCCGACAGCTCCTGTTGCTCGATGCGGCCCAGGTCGGACTGGGTTGTTCGCCCTTCCGCCGCCAGCGCCCGCGTGCGATCGCCCGCCCGGCGCGAGCTCTCGAGGTTGAGGAAGCCGTTGCGGACCGCATCGCGGTTGCCCAGCACGCTGTAATAGGCGGAGGCCACTTGGACGCTGAAGTCTTTGCGGAAGCGCGTGAAATCACGCAATTGGTAGAGCAAGTCGCGCTCGGACTGGGTGAGATTCTCCATCTCCGCCTTGTAGCCGGCGTTGCGGAGCAAGGGCCGGGTAAGCGTCGCTCCAATCTCCGAGGAGACCACCGTGTTGGGATTGCCGGCCAGAAAGCGCAGGAAGTCGGTGCTGAAGGCCGCCGTGAGCTTGCCGATGTCGCGGATCAGCCAACTCACGCCGGCGCTGCCCGATGCCTGAACGCTCTGCTGCTCGGCCAGATTGTCGCTCAGCACCGGGATGAGCTGGCCCGTGACCGGGTCGGGCACTAACGCGGTCGTCTGTGCCGTTTGGACGGCGTAGGTGCCGTTCCCGCCGCCGGAGAAGATCGGGGCGAACTCATGTCGGGCCAGCGTCAGCGACAGGGCCGTCAGGTACAATTGTTCACGGTTATTCTGGTAGGTGCGGCTGTGCTGGACCGCGATTCTGAGCGCCTCTTGCAGCGACAAGACATGCGCGCCCAACTCCGCCTTGGCCGCCTCGCCGAGGAAGTCGTTCGTCACCGTCACTTTCGGCAGCCCTGCCAGGACCAGGGCGTTGGTCTGCGCGATGGTGAAGTGCGGCTCCATGTTTGGGACGAGCGGGGTCTTTTGGGCGATGGCGCCGTAGGCGGCCTTGTCCGCTGATTGGCGGTAGTGCTTGGCGGTGCATCCGCCAAAGCAGAGCGCGCACGCGCCCCACGCAACCCAGCGCCGGAGTTGCCTCCCGGCCCGTGCTTGGCGTGCCCGCGGCGATCCCTGTGTTGTAAGGCGGCCTTCGATTGTCACTGATTGGTTTCAGCTTAGCGGTGCTCGCAGGCCGGGCAAGCCCAATGCCTCAGTGCTGCGAGCGCCTGATCAACTATTCGACCAAGCACGCGTGGGTTCGTCACGCGGTTCCTCGCGCCCCCCGCCGCTGCCGTCGGGCCAAACCAATCACTTCACCACTTTCTGCCACCGGTCCGTCCTGGCCGACTTCAGCACCGCGTCACAGACGCATTGCGTCTCCAGGGCATCCCGGAAGGTCGGGCGGGCGGGCTTGCGCCGGGCGATGCCTTCCAGGAAGTCCGCCACCTGGTGGACAAACGTGTGCTCGTAACCGATCTGCAGCCCGGGCACCCACCACTTGCCCATATACGGGTGATCGCCGTCGGTGACATGGATGCTGCGCCAGCCGCGCAGGCGGCCTTCGTCGCGATGATCGAAATACTGCAGGCGATGCAGGTCGTGCAGGTCCCAGCCAATCGAGGCGTGCTCGCCGTTAATCTCGAAGGTGTAAAGCGCCTTGTGCCCGCGCGCGTAGCGGGTGGATTCAAAGGTCGCCAACGAGCCGTTCTTGAACCGGGCCAGGAAGGCGCACGCGTCATCAATGCCGACCTTCTCGACTTTCCCGGTCAGGTTGTGCTTGCGCTCCTTGATGAACGTCTCAGTCATCGCGTTCACCTTCTCGATGCTGCCGTTGAGCCATAGCGCGGTGTCAATGCAATGGGCGAGCAGATCCCCGGTCACGCCGCTGCCAGCCACTTTGACATCCAGGCGCCACAGCCCGGCGCCGCCCTGCGGCAGGTCCTTCGAGATCGTCCAGTCCTGGAGGAACTTCGCCCGGTAGTGGAAGATGCGCCCGAGCCGCCCTTCGTCAATAAGCTGCTTGGCCAGCGCGATGGCCGGCACGCGGCGGTAGTTATACCAGACCATGTTCGGCACCCGTGCTCGCTCGACCGCCTGGACCATCTTCAGCCCGTCCGCTGCGTTCATGGACAGCGGCTTCTCGCAGAGGATCATCTTGCCCGCTTTCGCCGCGGCGATGGCAATTTCCTTGTGCCGGTCGTTCGGGCAGGCGATGTCAATGAGGTCAATGTCCTCACGCGCAATGAGTTTGCGCCAATCCGTCTCGTGAGACTCGTAGCCCCACTTGTCGGCGAAGGCCTTGACCTTGGCCTCGTCGCGGGCGCACGCCGCTTTGAGGACCGGTTGGTATTCCAGGTCAAAGAAGTTGCTTACTCTGCGGTACGCGTTCGAGTGCGCGCGTCCCATGAATCCATAACCGATGAGTCCGACGTTGAGTTTTTTCATAAGCGATGCGGGGAAGGTGAATGGTTGTTAGCGATTGGTGACGGTCATCATTTCTAGCCTCCTCCTTTAGCGACTCCCTGCCTGCATTTCAAGCTTTAGCTCGGCGGGAATTCGGCCCGGGGCGCAACTCACGTTATCGGCCCTGGCCCCTGGGAGCGCCGGCATCCCTGCCGGCACCTTGCAACATCGCCCGATTTGAGGTAAACCCCAAAGTGTCCCGCGAGAGCACGCCGGCAGGGATGCCGGCGCTCCCAGGGGCCGATAACGTGAGTTGCGCCGTTCGGCCCGCCAGAGGGAGTATTAGCTGGAGTGATTCTGCCGAGGCGGTGCGGCAATAGGTTGGCCGCCACTGTCCTGTTTTGAGGCAGGTAGGGAGATCCTTCTATGGTACCAGGGCAACACCAGGGTGGTACCAGGGCAACTCCAGGGAAGTCCCACCTCAGCAGGTGTGCAAACCTCCCTTTGGCCTATTGCAATTGCTTATCTTGCTCCCGGCCCTGGGGCGAAAGTGGAGTGGTGGCCGCAAGCTGCGGCTGACTGAAGCCGGATTGCTGCCGCACCCGTTGCACGGCAACGGCCACAAGGCCCGGGACGGCGGAGCCAACCTCTTGAACGTGGCGTGGCTAAGGTCAATGATGCGGCCGTTGCGCACGAGTTCCTTCGACGGCCCGCGGTCGGTGATTGTGACCACCACGCTGCGTCGCGGTTTCGCAGGCGAGGCGAGGGAAACCCGCACTTTGGTGCCCAACGGGTAGAACCAGGATGCTGCCGTAAGCTTGTCCGGGTTGAAGCGCTTGCCGTTGGCCATGAACTTGCCGCGATGCTCTTCACCATACCACGAGGCCACTCCGTTGGTTCCGCCCGCCGCCGCGCGGAGCGCTCCCGCACCCAGCGCAGACAACGCTGCGCAAACGACAAGTGCCTTGCCCAGAGCACTCCGCGAGCGCGCCCGGCGGTTCCGGCTGGGTCGCCTGCCGGGATGGAGCGCGACATGCCTGTTGGCTGAAGCTCCGGCGGCTCGCGGCCGAACCCCCACGGGCAAAATGAGGCAACACCTTGGCGAATACTGGATCACAGTGCTTATTCTAATGGCATTCTTTGGCGTTGGATATGGGGTGTTTACCCCATGCCCAATGAACGCCGCTTGTGTTGGGTCTCCGGTCTTCGCGTCTTCGCCTCTTCGCTGTTCATTTCCGTGTCCTCGGCTTATCCGCCCGCAGCACACGCAGGGTGAACCCACGGCCATTCTCGAACGGCTCCACCGTGGCGGTAACTTCGAGCACGCGGTAGCGGACGGTGTTCAGGCCGTAGGATCGGTAGGTGCGGGCGAAGAGTTCGGTCTCTACTATGCCGGTCCAGTCGGCGATGGTGATGAACTTCATTGGCTCGCCGGTGACCTGGTGGAAGAGGCGCTGCTCAATGACCAGCCCGCAGGTAACGACTTGCTCGCCGACGTGTTCGCCCAGCCGATTGATCGGGCAATAAGTCTCCCAGGCGATGTCGGGGAAAAGCTCCAGCGGATGGCCACTGGCCGGGTAGCCGAGCAGTTCCTCTTCGTTGCGCAACTGTTGCAGGCGGCTGGGCTCGGCCAGCGGGACGGAGGGCAGGCGCTCGAGGTTGCCCGGCGGCAGCAGCCAGAGCTGGTGATTTGGCATTTGCGATTTGCCATCTGCCATTTGGTCTTTGGCCTCCGCCCTCCGCCCTTCGACCCTGTGGCACAGCGACTTGAATTGCCAGTACCGGCATGGTGCGGCTCTGGCCGAAGCCGTCAAAAGCGCCGACGCGAATCAGCGCCTCCATCTCCTCGCCCAAGGGTTGGACGCGCAGGAAGAAGTCAGCCAGCGAAGCAAATGCCCCGCGAGCGCGCTCGCACAGAATGGTTTCTCTGGTGCGCTGGGTAAGCCCCTTCACCTGCAAGACGGGGATGCGGATGGAAAGGCCGAAAGAAGTCCGAAGTCCGAAGTCCGAAGTCCGAGGTTCGAGGTTCGAGGTTCGAAGTTCGAGGTTCGAGGTTCGGTGTTCTCCATCCCCGACGGGCGTTCCTTCGGATTTCGGGCTTCGGCCTTCTTTCGGCCTTCGGACTTCGGCCTTCGGACTTTCCTCCGTCACAACCGTAAACTGCGGCCCCGGCTCATTCACTGACGGCGGGAGGAGGGGAAAGCCCAGGCGGTGGCATTCGAGCACATACACAAGCGGAGAGTAAAAGCCTTTGCCGTTGGTGAGCACTGCCGCCATGAACTCCGCAGGGTAGTGGAGCTTGAGCCATGCGGATTGGTACGCCTCCACGCCGTAAGCGGTGCTGTGCGCCTTGCAAAAGGCATAGCCGCGGAAGCCCGCCACGAGGTTCCAGACTTCGGCGATCTGCGCCTCGGTGCGTCCAAGCCGGCGCGCGCAGTCGGTGAACTCGGTTTGGATTTGGGCAATGACATCAGTCTTCTCCTTGCCCAGCGCCCGCCGCAGGATGTCCGCCCGTCCGGGCGGCAGGCCGGCGAACGCCTCACAGATCTGGAGGATGTGCTCTTCATAAACGACCAGCCCGTAGGTGCTGCGCAGGCACGCTTCGAGCGAGGGATGCGGATAGCGCACTCGGGCTGAGGCCCTGGTAGCGGCGCGCAAACTCCATCTTCTTGCTCTCGTTGGCCGCGCCGGGGCGAATGACGGACACGATGGCAATGAGCGTGTCAATGTCCCGCACGTTGCACATCTTGCAGAGCGAGATCATGGCCGGGCTCTCGATGTGATGCACCGCCCGCGCGCTGCCGCTGGCGATCAGGTCCCAGACGCGCGAGTCCTCCCACGGCTCCAAGGCGGTGAGCGGTAGAAGTTCGAAGTCCGAAGTCCGAAGGCCGAAGGAAGGCCGAAGCTTCCGAAACCCGAAGGGTCGCCCGTTGGGGTTGGCAGAACACCGAACCTCGAACCTTGAACCTTGAACGTTGAACATCCGAGACTTCGGACTTCGGCCTTCGGACTTCCTTTCTCCAGCATCTCCTTCACATCCCGCATCACCGCCAACCCGCCCTGGGCCAGGATGTCCATCTTCACCAAGCCAACGGCCTCGACGGAATCCATGTCGAAGTGCGTCGTGGGATAGCCTTTGGCGGAGACGAAGCAGGGGGTGATTTCGTTCATCGGCTGGCGCGACAGCACCAGGCCGCACGGGTGCATCTTGGGGTAGCGGGGGAAGCCGTCGAGGAATTGCGCCATTTGGAGCGCGCTGCGGTAAGGCTCCTCTTCCAGCGGCAAATCGCGGCATTCGGGCATGCCGGCGACTGCTTCGGCCAGTTCGCCTACTGCGCGAGAAGTGCGGCAGCCGCTCGGTGATGCGGCGGACCTGGAATTCGGAGACGCCCAGCACCTTGGCCACTTCGGCAAAAGCGCTGCGGGATTGGAAGGTCGAGAAGCCGCCTACCATGGCTGTTCGCTCCGGGCCGTATTTCTCGAAGATGAGATCAATGACGTCGTCTTTGCGGTCGTGCGGGAAATCCACGTCTATGTCCGGCAGCTTGTTGAGCGCCATGCGGTCTTTGTTGAGGAAACGGCGGAAGTAGAGGTCGAAGCGGATGGGACAGACGCTGCTGATCTCCAGACAATAGCAAGCAAGCGAGTCGGCGGCGCTGCCGCGCGTGATCCATTCGATGCCCCGGCGGCGGCATTCCTGCAGGATGTCCCACATCACCAGGAAGTATTCCTCGTAGCCCACTTCGGTGATGATGGACAATTCCTGCTCGAGCTGCGGCCTGGAGCCGGGCGTGGTCTTTCGGGTAACGGCGCTGGAGCCCTTCCATGACCAGCCGGCGCAGGAAAGCCGCCGGCGTGGAGCCGTCCCGGGGCGTGTAGCCGGGGAACTGTGGCGTGCCGAGGGAGAAGCTGAACGAGCAGCGGTCGGCAATCTCGCGGCTGTGCGCGAGCAACTCCGGGTGCGCGGCAAAGAGCCGCTGCATCTCGGTTGGATGTCGGAAATGGTATTCACCGTCCAGACGCTTTTCGGGATGCGGCTGCCGCAGGAGAGTCAATGTGCGAATGCTCTGCACCACGTCATACTTCCAGCGATCGGCGGGCTGTTCGTAGTGAATGGGGAACGAAGCGACGCAGGGCAGGGGAGCCGGGCGCTTGTCAAAGGCCTCGAGGCTGGAGACTTCCAGGTAAAAGCGCCCCGGGAAGAAGGGGGCCAGGTTGGCGGAGGGACTGACGGCGAAGAGGCCCTCGGTAGGAAATCCGAAATCCGAAATCCGAAATCCGAAGGAAGGCCGAAGACCGAAGGCCGAAGGAGCAGGCGTTGGGTGAGTGAGAACGCCGAACTTCGAACCTTGAACCTTGAACCTCGAACCTTGAACTTCGGACTTCGGACTTCGGGCTTCGGCCTTCTTTCGGGTCTCGGCCTTCGGGTTTCGGGTTTTCGGCTTCCTGACTCAGAATGCGGCAAAGATTATGATACCCTTCTTGATTCTCCACATAAAGGCACAGCCGCTGGCCATGCCATTCCAGTTCGGCGCCGATGATGGCCTTGATCCCGGCCCGGGCGGCCGCCTCGGCGAATTCCACTGCGCCATGCAAGTTCTGTTTGTCGGTTAAGGCAATGGCCGGAAGCTCGTGGCGCTTGGCGAGGTCAACAATGGCATTGATGGAGAGCGTGGAGTCGAGAAAGGAGTAACAACTGTGAACGTTGAGCGGAACATAGCCAGTTGCGCGCTTGGCCGGCTTGACGTTGTGAGCAGGCGCGCCTGCCTCGACTCTAAACCGGAATTCCGCGCCGGGGGAGGCGCTGATTTGCCGTGCCTGTGCTTCCGGCGGTCGGCGGGTGGCGGAATGGCCCAAACGTTGCCGCCGGATAACGGCAAGCTGGTAAGGTGAAGGCGTGCTGCTAATTGTGGGCGGTCGGACGCGGTCTTCCCCCTCACCCCGGCCCTCTCCCTTGGGGAGAGGGAGACTTGTAGTCCGTCTGGCGAACAACCGGGGGGCTTGGGATTGATCGGGACGCGGGCGGCGGGCCTCCCTCTCCCCAAGGGAGAGGGTCGGGGTGAGGGGGAACGGGACGAACGAATGTATCCTCCCGTCGGACAAACCAGCGGTGACCTGTGCCACGTCCACGCCAGTCTTAACGCGAAGAACAAAATCATGCCCCCGCAGGACCACCCCTCGGCCATACTTCTCGCGCAGCGCGTCCACTACGTCGGCTAGCCGTTGCTGGGCCTCGTGCTGGCGGGCGGGAGCGTCCAGGGCAAGCAGGCCCCGGAAGCGCCCGTCGTAGAGATTCGAGAGCTTGAGGGAGACCAAACGCAGGCTCACCCGCCGGTTCCACGCTTTGCGCAGGAGGCGGGAAACCTCACTGTAGATTTCCGTCTCCAAATCTGTCGGCTCGTCGAGGCTGACGCTGGCCTGCTCCTCATCCATGTCGTTGTACCGGACCTTGACGGTGAGCGTGCGGACGCTTTTGCCGTCCGCGCGCACTTTGGCCATCAGCTTGTCCGCCATGCGCCGCAAGGTGGCTTCCAGAAACTCCTCATCGGTGGTGTCCGCAGCGAAGGTCTCCTGCTCGCCGTAAGATTTGGCTGGTGCGCGCACGGGTACCATGGGCCGGTCATCAATGCCCCGCGCAAAATTGCATAACTGTGGCGCCATGCGGCCGACGAGCAAGCCCAGCAGTTCGGCGGGCGTATGGGCAACCTGGCCGATGTGGGCCAAGCCGGCGGCGTTCAACTGGATCGCCGTCTTCGGGCCGACCCCGGGCAGCCACTTGTTGGGGAGCGGAGCGAGAAAGCCCGCCTCGCCCCCGCTGGGCACGAATTGGAAGGCGGCGGGCTTTTGCACCTTGGAAGCAATCTGGCTGACGAGCTTGTTGCTCCCGATGCCCTCGCTCACGGAGAGCTTGAGCGCCTGCCGGATGGCGTGGCGAATCGTTTCGGCGATGCTCAACGCCGGCTTGCGCGCGCCCGTCAGGTCGAAGTAGCCCTCGTCAATGGAGCCGATCTCCACGTCCGGCGTGAAGTCGTATGCGTAAGAGAACATCAGCCGGGAGAACAGCTCGTATTTGTCGAAGTCGCCCGGCAGAAGGATCAGCCGGGGGCACAGCCGGCGTGCGAGGGCGGTGGGCATCGGCGTGTAGATGCCAAACTTGCGGGCCTCGTAAGACGCCGAGGCAATGATGCCGCGCTTCTCCCCGCCCACGGCGATGGGCTTGCCGCGCAACCGCGGGTCCGCCGCCTGCTCCACCGAGGCGAAGAAAGCGTCGGCATCCAAATGCACAATGGAGCGCGGAGAAGGTAACAATTGCATGAGTCACATCGTTACGGGAGGGGGGAATGGTGGAAAAATGGAATGGTGGAATGGTGGAATAGTGGAATGCTCCATCGAGCGTGGGATGTGCATTTGTCCTGTGTTCCATCATTCCAATATTCCAGTATTCCAGTATTCCAATACTCCATCATTCCATTCCCCTTCACTTTCGCTTGCGCACCAGGGCAACCATAACGCCCTGGATTTGCAGTTCTTCTTGCGGGAGGAGATTCGGGTAGCGGGGGTTCTCCGCGCGCAAATACGGTTTGCCCCGCTGCATGAGAAACGTCTTGAGCGTCACCTGGCCGTCTATCAACGCGGCGACGACGTCACCGGAGCGCGGTTGCACGCCATGCTCGATGACGGCAATGTCGCCATCCACGATGCACTTGCCGATCATCGAATCCCCGCGCACTTTGAGGCCGAAGGTCCGGGCTGTCGGTTTGATGCCCAGCGTTTCCACGTCAATTAGCACACAGCCCTCTTCCTCCTGCGCGGTGTCCTGGGGCAGGCCGGCGGGGATGGAGCCGTAAATGGGCACGGACACCACTCGCGGCCGAAACCGGCCTCTCGGCGTGTTGGGGTCCACCACCTGGAGCGACCGGGCGAGGCCGGCCAGACTTTTCAAAACTCCCTTGTTGCGCAGGGCCTGCACGTGCGCCAGCGCTGCATTCGGACTTCTGAACTGGAAGTGCGCGGCGATCTCACGGAGAGTAGGGGTAAGCCCCCCGGAGTCTTGCTTTTCCCGGATGAAACTCAGAACCTGTTGCTGTCGTTCGGTAAGCTTCTTCATACTGTACAAGTGTTCAGTAACTGAGGGGTTTTGTCAATAGCTTACGCTTCATTTTTTGGCGGCAGGTTGCTCACTGGGGCTATACAGGGGGAATACAGGGGGATTACGGGGGGATTACGGGGGGATTACGGGGGGATGGAGGGGCGGCAATGGATGGATCGGGCAGTGGTTCAGGGTGCCGAAATGGTTGGCCGGACGCGGAAAAGCGGGGATTCGATTCCGGCTGCCGGGCCAGGAGCGGAGATCAACGTTTTGGCGGCGGTTTGGGCGGTTTGTTGACCTTTGGTGGGTTTTCTGCTTCAGTCTAACGTGACGGCACTTGGCTGAAGAAGGCGGAAGAGTCGCCCTGCGCGATTCCACGTGCAAAGTCGTCCTGAATGCGAAGCAAAAACGATGGTGTGTGTGTGAAGGACCGTCTCCTGGAGGCTCTGTTCCTGTGCGTCCTGGTAGCTTGGTGTCCATTACGGGCAACGGCGTCCATGCCTCCCGCGCGCCCGCGGCTGCCTAACTTTGACAAACGGGCTGGCGACGAGCACGCGGCAGAACGGGTTGCGTCACACCAGAATTCCGCCATTCAGCAGTTACGCGCGAATTTGGCCCGCGTGCGGGTGGACTTTGACCCCGTGACGGGCGGGCCAAAGATGGTGGGCGCGACCGATGGCTTCCTGAGCGGCCCCAACGGCGTCGGAAAGGCCGTCCCGGCGGCAGCAGCGATAGGGATCGCCACCAACGATCCCTATCGCGCGACCAAGGCTTTCCTGGGAGCGCACAGCCAGCTTTTTGGCTTCGGGCCCGAGGCGCTGAGCCAGGCTCGCATCCGGCGGGAATATGTGACGCCGCACAATGGGCTGAAGACGGTGGTTTGGGAACAGCAGGTGGATGGGATTGCGGTCTTCGAGGGCGTGCTGATTTCGCACACTACCAAGCGGGGCGAGTTGGTGAGCATCTCCAGCCAATTCCTGCCGGACCCGGTCGGCGCGGTTGCACGCGGAATGCCTGCGGGCGCGAAGCTGATTGCCACCCCGAGCGTTTCGGCGCGGCAGGCAGTGGCACTGGCGGCGCGGAATCTGGGCGTGGGTCTCGCCGAGGAAAAGGTCAACGCGAGCGACCTGCCGGCGGGGGCTGAGCAGCAACAAGCGTTTACGGCACCCGGCCTGACCGGCGAAAGCCATGCGAAACTGACCTGGCTCCCAATGGACCAGCAGACGCTGCGGTTGTCCTGGGACGTGATTCTGACGAGCAGGGCACGCGGTGAAATGTTCCGTATGCTGGTGGACGCTCATTCTGGCGAAGTCCTGCTGCGGCGCTGTCTGACCAGCGACCTGAGCGACGCGAGCTACCGAGTGTTTACCAGCGACAGCCCGTCGCCACTTTCACCGGGCTACCCGACTCCGGTGAGCACGCAACCGCCGTTGGTGGCGCGAACGCTGGTGACCTTCCCCGCGCTCGATACGAACGCCTCGCCGGCCGGTTGGATCAACGATGGCGACAACCAGACCCTGGGCAACAACGTGGACGCCCACACCGATTGGAACGACGACGATGCTCCCGACCTGCCACGGCCCCAAGGTTCTCCTTTTCGTGTGTTCGATTTCCCGATGGACCTCACCACCCAGGACCCCACCAATTATGCCAGTGCCGCGGTGGTCCAACTCTTCTATCTGTGCAACTGGTATCACGACCGGCTCTACGACTTGGGCTTCACCGAGGCTGCCGGCAATTTCCAGACCGACAACTTCGGGCGCGGCGGCCTGGGCAATGACGCCGTGCAGGCCGACGCGCAGGACGGCAGCGGCTTTGACAACGCGAATTTTTCCACCCCGCCGGACGGTCTGCCCGGGCGGATGCAAATGTTTATCTTCACCGGCCCAAGTCCCCGCCGCGACGGCGACCTGGACGCCGAGGTTGTGCTGCACGAACACACCCACGGGTTAAGCTGGCGCCTGGTCGGGGGCGGACAAGCCTTGGGCGACACGCAGTCCGATGGCCTGGGCGAGGGTTGGTCTGATTTCTACGCCATGGCTTTGCTGAGCGAGGCGGCAGACGACGTGAACGGAACCTACCCTGCGGGCGCCTATTCCAGCTATCAGCTCGGCGGGGCAGGGGACACGATGAACTACTATTTCGGCATTCGGCGTTACCCTTACACGACCGACATGAGCAAGAATCCCTTGACCTTCAATGATTTAGACCCCGGGCAGGCTGATTATTGCTCCTCGGGCGCGCCCTACCACACGGCCATGTTGGGCTCATGCACCGCGTCATCGGCCAACGAAGTGCATAATGAAGGCGAAGTGTGGTGTGTGACCCTCTGGGAAGCGCGAGCCAACCTCATCAACAAATACGGTTGGGCCGCGGGCAACGAGTTGATACTGCAATTGGTGACTGACGGCATGAAACTCACGCCCCCGCATCCCAACTTTCTCCAAGCCCGGGACGCCATCATTCAGGCGGACCTGGTGGACACTGGCGGAGCCAATCGAGGCGAGTTGTGGGCCGCTTTTGCCAAGCGCGGCATGGGCGCCAGCGCCACGTCGCCTATCAGCTCCACCGTTTCCGGAGTCCATGAGGCGTTTGACCTGCCCGATGACCTGCAGATCGCTCCTTTGGACGGATTCGTGTCCGCGGGGCCGGTCGGCGGGCCGTTTACGTCCAACTCGCTGACCTTTGCGTTGACTAACATTGGCACCAACTCGCTGAGTTGGACGGTTACCAACACCAATGACTGGCTGGCCGTCCTGCCGGCAGGCGGCACGCTGGTGCCGAACGGGCCGGCGGAACCGGTTACTGCCAGCCTTAGCGCAACGGCAAACAGCCTGCCGATGGGCGTCTTCCGCGGCACGGTCTGGTTCACCAATCTCGACAGCCGCACCGGCCTCAACCGCGAGTTCGCCTTGCGGGTGGGCCAGCCCGATTTCTACACCGAACTCTTTGACGCCAGCATCACCAACCTCGCCTTCCAGGCATTTACGTTCACGCCGGACGGCAGTTCCAGCTTTTACGCCGTCTGCCGTCAACCTGTCGCCCGGTTGTTCAGTGACCCGGCCGGCGGCACCACTCTCACCTTGGCCGACGACAATTACGCGGCTATCACGATTGGCGGTGGCAATACCGTTGGTATCTATGGCACGCGCGCCAGCGTCCTTTACGTCGGCGGCAACGGTTACCTGACTATGAATTCGGGCAGCTCCGCCGTGTCGGAGTCGCTTTCGAGCCATTTTGCCCTGCCTCGCGTTTCCGCCCTGTTCCATGACCTCAATCCGGCAACTGGCGGGACGGTCTCCTGGAAGCAATTCGCGGATCGTGTGGCCGTTACTTATCAGGCGGTGCCGGTCTATGGGTTTTCGGCCCTAACCAACACTTTCCAGGTCGAGATGTTTTTCGACGGACGGATTCGCATCACTTACCTTGGGCTCAACACGCCGGGTGCGCTGGTCGGCCTGTCGCCGGGCAACGGAACGCCGGCCGACTTCTTTGCCAGCGACTTCAGTATTTACGACGCCTGCAGTCCTCTGTCGCTCGCGTTGCCAGCCAGCGCCGCCGAGAACGCCGGCGTGCTGGCCAACGCCGGGGAGGTGTGGGTGGCCAGCGCCTTGCCCACCAACCTGACGGTTTGCTTGTCCTCCAGTTCTCCCAGCCGTCTCACGGTGCCGGCGACCGCCACCCTTCTGGCCGGGCAGCTCTATGGCGCCTTCGATCTGACTCTGGTGGACAACAATGTGCATGATGGGGACCAGTCGGTCACCATCACCGCCAGCGCCCCTGGTTTCACGAATGTCTTCAGCACGATACTGGTGGCGGACGATGACACGCCGCCGCAAATCCTCATCCAGCCGGCCAGCCAGAGCGTCAATGCGGGCGGCTCGGCGAGCTTCACTGTCACCGCATCAGGCAAGAGCCCTTCCTACTTTTGGGAGCGGAACGGCCAGCTTATTGCCGGGGCGACGGCTTCGATCTATACGACCAACGATGTGCAGTTGGCGGATTCGGGCGACCTGTTCAGTTGCCTCGTCAGTAATATCTATGGCGCGCTCACCAGTTCCAGCGCCTTGTTGACGGTTCTTGCCGGACCGGCGAACGACCGGTGCGGCGGCGCCATTCCCGTTTTGGCCTTTGCCTATACCAATGTGGAAGACACCACCGACGCCACCTCTATCGGGGACCCAACGCCATCCTGCGGGTCGGGCTTTGACCGGGGTGTGTGGTACCAGTACACCGCGCCCGCGGACGGGGTGCTGGTCGTGGACACTCACGGGAGCAGCTTTGATACGATCATGGCGCTCTACACGGGGAACTGCGACGCGCTGGCACAACTGGGCTGCAACGACGACAGCGACTTCACGCTGCAGTCGAGCATCACCAATTCGGTGACCGCCGGAACGACCTATTATATGCTGGCGGGAGGTTACTCCGGCGCGAGCGGGAGCCTCGTGTTCCACTTGAGGTTTACAGGGGTGCCGCCGGCTATCGTTACGCAGCCGAGGCCGCCAACGGTGACCGTGCAGCCAGGTGGCAGCGCGACGTTCACCGTGGCGGCTTCCGGCGCGCCGCCGCTCGGTTATCAATGGCGGAAGGGCGGGGTTTCCATTAGCGATGGCCCTCGGGTGTTCGGTGCGGCCATGCCGAGCTTGACCCTCTCCAACCTGGTGGCGGGGGATTCGGGGGAGTATGCGGTTTTGGTCACAAACGCTTTTGGTGCGGTGCTCAGCTCTAACGCGAACCTGGCGGTTGTGCGTCCCACCCTCCGCGTGGCGCGCTACGGCTCCGAGTTGCTGCTGTATTGGCCAGCCGCGTTCCAGGGATTTGTGATGGAAAGCTCCACCGATCCGTGCTCAACCAACTGGCTGACTCTACCGGCGGCGCCGGTGGAGGTCGGCGACCAGTTCGTCGTGCCGCTCACGATGTCCGGGAGCAATTCGTTTTACCGGCTGCACCTTGTGCCGTAGCTCGAAGTCAGAGCCGCAGGAAGATCTTGCGCTTATAGAGGAAGTGCACCACCCAGAAGGCCAGCAGCAGGCCCACGATGGAAATGGCAAGGTCACCCGTACCTTTGGCCACGTGGGCATCGAGGAAGGCTTTCACGTCGCCGCCCACGAATCGGGGCGCCAGCCGGCGGAAGCCGCCGAGGATGTTGCCCGCCAGGTAGATGGTGATGGAATTCATCCCCATCCACACGAAGGGCTGGCACCAGGCGCGGGCCTTCCAGACGTCCACAATAAAATAGAAGACCCCGAGCAGAATCGCGCTGTAACCGCCGGCCACCAACACATAGGACGAGGTCCAGATCTTCTTGATCACGGGGAACTGAATGTTCCACAGCCAGCCCAAGGCGGCGGCGGCAAGGCCGCAGCCAATCAGCAAGAGCACCTTCCGCTTGTCCCGGACCGATTGATTCCTCAGAAGCAACCCGGCGAACACACCCAACAGGCAGGTGGCGACCGCGGGAATTGTGCTCAGAAAGCCTTCCGGGTCGAAGAAGGTGTCGTACTTCCGCCCGGGCAAATACTCGAAATCAATCTCGTTCGCCAGGTTCAGCCCTCGGTCGAATTTGCCCGTCACACGGTTGGTCGTCGCATAGAACATCTTTTGCGCTGCCGCCCAGGCCGGGCTGTCCTTGACGGCCGAAGGATTACTCTCGTCCTTGAACAGCGCGGCGGTCTGCGCGTCACCCGCCTGCTCCGCGAGTTGGGCGAAGTTCTCCTTGGTCAACTGAATGTCGCGAATCGGCACGAAAGTCATCAGCGCCCAGTAGCCGATCAGGATGCCCACGCAAATTCCCAGCCAGGGCGCGCGGTTTGAAGAAGCAAAACAGCAGCCCGGCGAAGAAGTAGGCCAGCGCAATCCGGTTCAGCACCCCCATTAGCCGCATGTCCGGCCAGGAGCTGGTAAAGCCTCCCGAATAAAAGATGCCGATGGCGAACAGCAGAACGCTGCGCCGAAAGATGCGCTTCAAGGCCTCGGCCCGCCCCGCCCGCTCGATGGTCTTCGTCAGCGAAAACACCAGCGACACCCCCACGATGAACACGAACAGGGGGAAGATCATGTCGTAGAAGTGGAAGCCTCGCCATTCGGCGTGCTCCAGTTGGTCGGCGAGGCCCGTGGTCAGGGCGCCCGGGCTCATCCGGTGCAGAGCATAGACCAGGGAATCGGCCCCGATAATCCAGAACATATCGAACCCGCGCAGAGCGTCCACCGACATCAAACGCTGGCTGGTTGGGGCACTTTCAGCAGGGCGGCTTCCGACGGGGCGGGGTCGAGTCTGGGTCGTCATAGGCGGCTATCTTTGCCTGACGTTTAGGCCAAATCAATGTGCGGTGCAAGGCCAAACCGGGGTCCCACGCCTCGATTGTGGTCATCTCCAGGGAGGGAATGGCAGATGGCCAATGGCAGAGAGCCTGGGCCAGAGGGTTTTCGGGCGTCCGCGTTCTATAGCCGCAGGAAGACTTTTCGGCGGTAGAGGAAGTTCACGACCCAGAACACCAATGCGAGGGTCACCAGCGCGCTTACAAGGTCGCTGTAATTGCCCAGGGCAGCCTTGATGTCGCCGCCGACGAAGCGGGCGGAGAGGCGGTGGAAGTTCACGATGGCGGCGATTATGTAGATTGTGAGGGCGTTCATTCCGATCCAGACGAAAGGCATCGCCCAGCGGCGGAGCTGCCATAGCTCGATGATTTGATAAAGGTGAAACCCGGCCCACTCGCAATGCTCCATTTGCGCGGCCAGCCCGCGGGTGAGGGGCGAATCGTGGATCCTGGGCAGCGAGCGCAGGACATAATCGCCGCCCATGATCCAGAACATGTCGAACCCCCGCAGCGCATCCACCGACATCAGCCGGCTGCCTGGGGGTCCGCCCCCTGCTTGGGGATCGTTCATCGCAACAGCAGCGCGACGAAGGCGGCCACCACCAGCAGCGCGACTGCCCACCAGAACCAGGGAATCCCCCGCGGCTTCGGCCCTTCCTTGCCGAACTCGCGCTTCACGAAGTCGTCGTAGTCGAAGTGTTCTTCCGGGAGGTCTAATCCGCCCGAGCGCGCCTCCTCGGACCAGCCGGTCTGTTCATCGGCGCCGCATTCGGGGCAGGCCCGGGCATTGGGCGGGACCTGGGCGCCGCAGTTGGGGCAGATCTCAGGCGGCATCGGGTATGGTTACAAGGTTGAATCGTTACATGGGTTACATGAGCCGCCTGCGCGATCGGTGTTGGTGACTTTGTAACCCATGTAACCTATGCAACGTGTCAGTGTGCCAGGTCAACCCACCCCGGCGTATTCCTCGTCGGTCTTCAATTCGAGGCCCATCAGGATGTAGTCGTGGTCAATGGCCTGCATGTCCTTCACGTAATCCTCGAGCCGGACCAGGTTGCTAAAACCGAGGAGGGCGAACATCTTGATGGCCGCTTCCTGCTCGCCGATGAACTCCGCCTCGACCTTCTTCAGGCCGAGGTTGCGGGCAAGGCTGACGATTTCTGACACCAACGCCCGCGCCAGGCCGCGTCCGCGATACTTCGGGAGCACCAGCACGCTGACTCGCCCGATGTGGCGCTTCCAGCCTCCCAGTTGCTGATGGAGGGTCGCATCCCCGACGATCTTCCCGTCCATCGAGGCGAGCAGGGGCAGGTTGCGCCCCAGGTCAATGTTCTGGCACCAATCGTGGATGACCTGGGGCTCGAAGACGCGATGCTTGATGAACATGCGCTCGGCCTCGGGCACTTCGAGGAAGAACTGGTGAAAGCTCTTCTCATCCTCCTTGCGCAACGGGCGCAGCTTGCACTTGGAGTTGTCCTTGAGGGTGATGGCTTTCGGATACTTTTGGAGTTCGAATTCGAGTGACATAAGCTGCTGGACTATGTTTCGCTGAATCTGCCCCAACCTCGCCCAATGCGCAAGGGTTGGCTGGGACGGTTCATCGGCTGGGGCCCAACTGGTCACAGTTCGTGAGTTCTGTTCCCCCTCACCTCGGCCCTCTCCCTCAGGGAGAGGGAGGATCCTCGCCGGTCAGCGGACGAACCCGACGCGCTGTACATTTCAGGAACTGGACTCTGCGGCTCCCTCTCCCCGAGGGAGAGGGCCGGGGTGAGGGGGAACGGACCTGGCCAATCCAAACAGATTACCCCGGGGGGTGAAGATGCGTGCAGGGAGCCGAGCAGGCTCCACGCAAAACGCTTCGCGCGCGGGGTGGTCAATGCACCACCAGGTGGCTGAACGGAGGGACGTATGCCTGGAGGAAGACCAACAGGCCCACCAGTGTGGCCAGAGCCAGGCTGTGGAAGAAGACGTAGCGCAGGATGCTGCCCTCGTGGCCATACCAATTGGTGGCGGTGCTGGCGACGACGATGCTCTGCGCATCCACCATTTTGCCCATAACGCCGCCGGCACTGTTGGCGGCGACCATGAGGACGGGGCTGAGGCCGGTTTGCTGGGCGGTGATCTTTTGGAGGCTGCCGAAGAGCACGTTGGAGGAGGTATCCGAGCCGGTGAGCGCCACCCCGAGCCAGCCGAGCAGGGTGCCGAAGAACGGATAGGCAACCCCCGTGTGGGCCAGCGCCAACCCCAGGGTCGCGTCCGTGCCCGAGTATTTGGTGACGTTGCCCAGCGCCAGCATGGCGGCGATGGTCAGCAGCGAGAAGCGGACGCGCGAAAGCGTTTCGATGTAGGTCTGGATCAGTTCGCGCGGACCGCAGCCGATGGCGAATCCAGCGACGAGAGCCGCCAGCAGGATGCCGGTGCCGGTGGCCGAGAGAACGTTGAGGCTGAACACGGCGGCCTCCGGTTTTGCGCCCGGCGGCACAACCGGTGGGACCCGTTGCACGAGGTTATGCAGGTAAGGCATCGGCATTTTGGGGGCGGCGACTTTGTCGAGCGCGGCTTTGACCTGTGGCAGGCCCCAAACCAGGATGAACGCCGTGAGAATGATCCAGGGCAACCACCCGCGGAACTGCGCTCCGCGCGTGGGCGGGGATGCCGACGCGTGGACTCCATTAGGCAGCGGACTTGTGGAATGAAGGGGCAAGGTGCCAGCGGGTTCGGGGGTTTGGGCGGGCCAGGTTGCCCTCGGGCGCCAGACGCGCATGAGGCCGACCAGCGCGGCGATAGAACAGGCGCCGGAGATGATATCCACCAGCCACGGCCCGTGGAAGTTGGACACGAGGAACTGCGGGCACTGCGAAGGCCAGTCCCGCTACGAGCGCGGCCGGCCAGACGCCGAGCATTCCGCGCCAGCCCGCGAACGCGGCCACCACCCAGAACGGCACGAGCACGGAAAAGAAAGGCAGTTGGCGCCCGACCATTGCCGAAATCTTCAACGCGTCCAGCCCGGTGACTTGTTCCAACGTGGTGATGGGAATCCCGAGCGAACCAAACGCCACGGGGGCGGTGTTGGCGATGAGCGCCAGGCCGGAGGCGTGCAAAGGCTTGAAGCCGAGCTGGATCAGGATGGCGCCCGTAATGGCGACGGGGGTGCCGAAGCCCGCCATGCCTTCCATGAAGGCGCCGAAGGAGAACGCGATGAGGATCACCTGCACCCGGGGGTCGGGCGCGATGGTGGCCAGGCTGTCGCGCAGCGCGCTGAACAGCCCGCGCTTGACGGTGAGTTGGTAGAGAAAGATGACGTTCAGGATGATCCAGCCAATGGGGAACAAGCCAAACGCCGTGCCGTAGAGCGTGGCCGCGCAGGCGGCTTTGCCGGGCATGTGATACGCTCCCAGCGCGATGGCGAGGGCGGTGCCCAAGCCGAGCAGGGCAGAGAAATGGACCCGTATTCTCAGCAGGGCGATCGAGCCAAGCAGCACGACGACCGGCAGCGCGGCGAAGAGGGTCGAAAGGAGGGGATTATTGAATGGGTCGTAATTCTGATGCCAAACGGCGTGCATGGGTCTGGCTCAATGCGTCTGCCTCATGCAATTGGCTGCACGGATCGCGCTACCCAATCCAGGTAGCGTCGGCTCCCCTGGCTGATGGGCAGGACGAGGAACTCCGGCGTGTCATAGGGGTGCCGGGCAAGGATCAGCTTCTCCAGCGCGGCCAGGCGGGTCGTGGCGGTCTTCAAGACGAGCAGCACCTCGGTCCCGCGCTCGAGCTTTCCCTGCCACCAATAGTGGGACTCGATTTTGGGAACCAGGTTGGCGCACGCGACCAACCGGGACTCCAGCGCAGCTCGGGCCAGGTTGCGTGCCGTTTTCAGGTCAGGGGCTGTGACCAGAACCACCGCAAACTTTGCTGGGCGCTTCATCTTAGGCGCTTGTCATGTTTTTCGGGCACCGGCAACCGTGGTGATCGGAGCGGGGACATTCTTGTTCGTCCTTGCGCGCGAGTCAACGCCAAGGCGGACAAGAATGTTCCCACTTCAGAAGAACGTGAGACCCGCGCTGCCCGACCTGCGTAACCCCGGTAATCCACGTAGCCGATGAACTCTCTTACCTCGGCGTGACCTTCGGCCAGGCGAGCGGCACACCCTCATTCGTCAACAGGCTCTGCAGTCCTTTCAACAGCTCGCCTTGTTTGCGCACCTCGCGGGGCGGGCGCTTCCTCGACGAGGCAGAACGCCGCCAGCACGCCCGCGGCCTCGCCGATGTTCCATTCGGGCGGGTGCTGCCGGTAGCAGCCGTTCGTGATATGCGTCACGCCGAGATTCTTGCAGGCCGGCAGCAGGTTCTCGACGCGCTGCGGGATCAGCGCTCCCAGCGGGATTTGGTAGGGCAGAGAACTGATGTCAATCGAGTTGTCCCCCGCTCGTGCTGGGATGCAGATCAATCCGGTAGCTGCCGATGCCCACCGAATCCTTGAACTCGCGCAGCCTGCACCTCGTCGCGCTTCGCCCCGGTCTCCTTCATGCGGAACTCGGTCGAGACGTGCTGTTCGAGGACCGTGAACTCGGCCCGGATGCGCCGGCTCTCGCGGATGTAAGGATACTTTGTCAGGCCGTCCTCGGTGCCGACCACATCGGGCCGCAGCCGTATCCCCTTCCAACCCGTGCCGCCGTCCGGACGGGGCGCCTCGGTCTGGAGCCAATAGAGCAATGAAAGGCTGAGCTGCTTTGGCCCGGGCCAGGTGTCGCGCTGCTTCTTCGGCGCTCACCTCGCAAAGGTTGCCGAGCATGTAGTCGTTCTGCGGCCAGTTCACCAGCGAGATGTCGCCCAGGGTAGGTGCCGGCGAGCGAATAGCGACTTGTCGGCGATTCGACGATAGGACCACAGCCCGGTGCCTTTCTCGGGGTCGGTCTCCAGCTTGGTGGCCTTGCCAGTTGGCGGGATCGCCGTATTCCCATGCCAGCAGGCGCCCGGGCCAGGGCGGTTTGAGGGCCGGCACAAAGTCGCGCCAGAACTCGTACTCGCGGGGCTTCTCAATCGTGTGGTCTTCGCCGTGCACGTAGTCCATCGCGAAGCAGCACGTGAAAGATTGCATATCCTGCGGCGCCGCTACGGCAGGCGCGTGCGGCTCGCCCGTCGCCTTCTGTGATTCGGCGCCCGTGACATATTCCGTTTTGGTCAGCGGCAGCAGGTCGCCCAGCTCGGTTGCGTCCGCGAAGTAGGGCGCCCGGAGGATAACATCATTGCCCGATTCAAGGCTGCGCACGCGCACCGCCTCGACCCGGTCTCCGTTGGTCGCAGCGTCCACCGCTTTGTGCCGGAGAAGGATCAGGACCTTTCGTCCGCTAGTGTAAGGCGCCAGGAGTTGTTGCAGCACGGCCAGTGAAACGCGCGGTTCGTGGCACAGGCGCGACACCCAGCCGTTGCCCGGATTCAGGTAGGGGTTGGCTCGCGCTTCCGCGGTCAGGGGATAATTGCGCAAGTAGTATTCGCGGATCTGCTGCCGCAGGTTGAGGTAGCTGCGTGTGCCGCCGAAGGTCTCGATCCAGGGGTTCTCATCCGGCGGGATGGCTTGCGCCGTCAACTGGCCGCCGATCCAGTCCGTCTCCTCGGTCATGATGACGCGCAGGCCGCTGCGCGCCGCCGCCAGCGCCGCGGCGCAACCTCCCACGCCGCCACCGATGATCACCAGGTCCGCGGCCAATTCCTGGGGAGGCGTCCTGGTTCCTTGACTTGAGGACGGTTTTCCAGGTTGGGCCTGTGCCAGAACCACACCCGGCCCGGTCATCGCTGCCGGCACGGCCAGGCTCAGGCCTTTCAGAAACGAACGCCGCGGGAGTTCACTACGCTTGTTCATGGCCGCAAGAGTCACTAATCCAGGCAGGGCGGGAGCAAGCTGTGTTCGCTGGGCCAAGCCTCTGTGGCGCCTTGGCCGCCTGGTCTGAACCCGGCAAGACGGGCGCTGGCGTGCGAGCGCTCGACTCCGGGCGCGGGTCGAAGTATTCTCGGCTCGGTCATGCGAAACATCGTCTTCCAGGCTCTGGCGGAGGCGGCGCGCGGTGGGGAACCGGTCGTGCTCGGCATCATCACCGGCGTGAAGGGGTCCAGTCCGCAGAAGGTCGGTGCCAAGGCGCTGTTCTATGCGGACGGGCGCATTAACGGCACGTTGGGGGGCGGTTGCCTGGAGGCCGAGATACAGCATCGGGCCGTCCAGTCGTTGCGTACAGGGCAGGGTGCGACGTTCGATCTGCTCCTCGATCACGATTTCGGCTGGGATGATGGCCTAATGTGCGGGGGGAAGGTGTGTGGGGTGATTCTGCCTAATGCGCAGCAGGCGGGCGTGGAGTTTTGGAGCGAATTGGCTGGGAGGGAGAGGACGGTAACGTGGGGGGTGAAAGAGGATTTCACAATCACACGCCTGGCTGGCGAGGAGACGTTCGATGCGCCGCAAGGTCTTGGAGTGCGCCGGTCCTCTGGCGCTTTGGGAGTGGCGGATAGCGCAGAGGGAATTAAAAAGCTCCAGAGGACTGGCGAAGTCCGGACGCTGGCGCGACTCAGGACGAGGCCAGTGGGTGGCTTTACCGGGAAACGGTCACGGCGCCGTGCACGCTGTGGATTGCGGGGGCCGGGCATGTCGCACAGGCGGTCGCGCCGCTGGCCTTGCAGTTGGACTTCAGCGTGACGGTATTTGATGACCGCCCGGCGCTGGCCAACCACCAGTTCTTCCCGCCCGAGGTCAACCTGCGGGCTGAGGTGTGGGAAAAGCTGCTGGCGATGCCGCTGCCGGCGGGGCCGAGCTTTGGGCTGATCGTCACCCGCGGTCACCGTCATGACGCGCTGGTTCTCAAGGAATGGATTCACCGGCCCTTCCTGTTCCTGGGGATGATCGGCAGCGCCCGCAAGGCGCGCACCATCTTCGACCATTTCAATGAGGAGAAGCTCGCCACGCCGGAAGAGCTGCAGCGCGTGGCCTGCCCGGTGGGGGTCAAGATCCGCTCGCAGACCCCGGAGGAAATCGCCGTGAGCATCATGGCGCAGTTCATAGACAAGCGGGCGGAGCTGGTGCAGAAGATTTGACCGCAGAGAACACAAAGATCACAAAGAGGGCACTGCCTCCTTGTGTTCTTTGCGTTCTCTGCGGTTCAACTCGTCCGGCTGACGCCGCTGTTGGATGGTCATAAAGATCGCCTCGCAGGTCGCCGGCACCGGGAGCGGCACTTCGCCTCCGGGTGGGCCGAAGGCGGCGACGGCGTCGCGGATGGCCTCACGGACCGAGATCGCCAGCATGAATGGCGGTTCGCCGACGGCTTTGCTGCCATAGACGACTCCCTTCTGCGCGGAGTTCTTGAGCAGTGAGACGTTGAACACCCGGGGCATGTCACCCACGGCGGGAAGCTTGTAGGTGTCGGGTGAGTGGGTGAGTAATCGGCCTTCCTCGTCCCATTTAAGCTCCTCCGTCGTCAGCCAACCCATCCCCTGGACGAAACCGCCCTCCACTTGGCCGCGGTTGACACCTTCGTTAACCGACTCGCCCACGTCGTGCAGAATGTCCGTGCGCAACACGCGTGTCATGCCGGTGAAGCCGTCCACCTCCACTTCGCTTACCGCCGCGCCGCAGGCGAAGTAGTGGAAAGGCTTGCCTCGGCCCGCCACGCGGTCCCAGTGAATTCCCGGGTGGCATAATAGCCGGTCGCCGACAGGCTGATGCGGTCCATGTAGGCGCGGCGGACCACCTCCGCGAAACTCACCGTGGTTCGCGGCCGCCGCGCTATCGCAGACCCGGTCGTCAGCGAAGACCAGCCTATCAGGCGTCGGGCGCATTCCCGGACTTTTCTTTGAGCAACCGCATCGCTACGGGCACCAATCGCGCGCGGAGAATCTCGCAGGCATTCTGCACTGCCGCGCCGTTCAGATCGGTGCCGCTGGAGGCCGCCGTAGCCGAGGTGTTGGGCACCTTGTCCGTGCTGGTGGGCATGACACGCACGTGCTCGGGAAGGACACCCAGTTCCCGGGCGGCAATGGCTGTGACATTGGTGTGGAGTCCCTGGCCCATTTCCGTGCCGCCATGGTTTACCTGCAGCGTGCCATCCTGATAGACCACCACGAAAGCGCCGGCCTGGTTAAGATGGGTGACGGTGAAACTGATGCCGAATTTGACGGGCGTAATCGCCAGGCCACGTTTGCAGTGCGGATGCGCGGCGTTCCACTTCGTAATGGTCTCGCGGCGGCGGGCGATGTCGCTCGATCGCTTCAAATCATGCCAGATACTCTGAATGCGGTTATCGCCGATCTCCTGGCCGTAAGGCGTCGTGTTGGTAGCGCCCTTGCCATGATACAGGTTGCGTTCGCGCACCACCTCCGGCGGCAAATCAAGCCGCCGGGCAATCCGGTCGAGAATGTCCTCCATGACCACCATTCCCTGCGGCCCGCCGAAGCCGCGGAAGGCTGTGTTGGAGGATAGATTGGTCCTGGCCACCTGGCCGCGGAATTCAACCGCCGGAATGTAGTAGGCGTTATCGAGATGGAACAAAGCGCGGTCGGTCACAGCTTGGGACAAATCCATCGCCCAGCCGCCATTGGAATATAGGTGCACTCGGGCGGCCAGCAATCGGCCCTGGGCGTCAAAGCCCACCTTGAAACGTGCCAGGAACGGATGCCGATGACCGGTCAGCATCATGTCCTGGTCCCGATTCCAGCGCACGCGCACGGGCTGGCCGGTGCGATGTGCCGCCAGGGCGGCGAGCGCAGCCGGAGTGGCAGCCTGCGTTTCCTTGCCGCCGAAACCGCCGCCCATGCGCACGCTCTGCACAACGACCTTGTTGGCCGGGATGCGCAAAAGGTGGGCGACGACGGCTTGCACCTCGGAAGGGTGCTGCGTGGAGGAGGAGACGAGTACGGATCCATCCTCACCGGGCTCAGCCCAGGCCGCCTGTGTTTCCAGGTAAAAATGCTCCTGCCCCTGCAACTCAAACACTCCGGTCAGCGTCATCGGCGAATCGGCGAGGGCATCGCCGAGGTTGCCGCGGCGGATGAAGTTCGGGGCGTTATGGAAGCTGCGCGCCGCCAGCGCTTGCTGGAGGGTAAGAATGGGCGGCAGCGGCTCGTATTCGATCCGCATCTTTTCCGCCGCCGCGCGGCAAGCCTCCTGCGATTCGCCCACCACCAGCGCGACAATCTGGCCGTGAAACACGGTTTCCTTCCCGGCGAGCAGGATTTCATCGTGCTTCGACACCGCCGACATTGTTTTCGCCCGGCACATCTTCGGCCAGGAGCACCGCCCGGATGCCGGGCATGGCGCGGGCGGCGGTCGCGTCGCGGCTAAGAATCCTGGCGTGCGCATGGGGAGAGCAGACCGGCCAGACCTCCAGCATGCCCGTCCGCTGATCATCGGTGTAAATCGCCTCTCCCGTCACATGCTTGTGTGCGCTCTCGTGCGGGGGTGGAGGCAATGCCTTCTGCGTAGCAGCCGACGTAAGGAGGCTCTGATCTTCGAGTGCAGAAGTGAGCCTCGTTACCTCGGCTGCTACTTCGGAGAAGAACTTCTCGAACAGGCTGGAGATCAGCGCGCGCCGGTATTCCGCGCTGCCACGCACGTCGGAAATCGGTTTGAACTCACCTTGCAGGAGCGACAGGACTCCACTGACTGTTTCCTTGCACCAGGGCCTGCTGAGCAGCGCCTGTTCTGTTTTGCGCGCTCGCACAGGCGTGGGCGCCACGCCGCCATAGGCCAACCGCGCAAAGCGAACCGCGCCTTCCGAGTCCAAATCCACCGTGAAGCATGCCGCCACGGTGCTGATGTCCATCTCCCGGCGCTTCGAGACCTTGTACCAGGCGCACTTTCGCGTGAGTTCCGGCTGGGAGGCTCCCCGAGGCACGATGATGGTTTTGAGAATCTCGCCGCGCCGGAGAGCGGTCTTGCGGTAGGCGAGGAAGAACTCGTCCAGCGGCAAAACGCGCTCAGAGAGCAGGACAGGCGTTTGCCTGGTCTCGCCACTGCCCGAGGAGGATGAAGCCGAGACGCCTGTCCTGCTTCGAAGCGACACCAGCACAACTTTGGCGTCCAGCGCGAGGAGCAATGGGGCACTGTCGCCGATGGGGGAGGCGGTGACGAGATTTCCGCCCATGGTCGCTCGGTTGCGAATCTGGCGCGAGCCGAACACGCGTAGCATATCCGCGAGCGCCGGGAACTCGCCGGCCATCTTCTCCTCGATTTGGGTCAGGGTGGCGGCGGCGCCAATGCGCCATTCGGACTCAGAGCACTCAATCTTTTTCAACTCCGGCACCGCCTCGACGGAGATCAACGTGGAGAACTTCCTGAACCGCTTCGAGATGTCGAGCCCCAGTTCGGTCGCCCCAGCGATGAGCCGGGCTTCCGGGAACCGTCGAAGCGTCTCCAGGAGTCCGGCGAGGGAAACCGGGCGGAAGAAGCGTTCTCCGGCAGCTTCGTATTCCACCCTCCCCAGATGAGGGGCGTGCTGCTGCAACCGCTCGGCAAACAGGTCCTGGCCGTTCTTGCTGTGCCGCTCGGGGAAGGCTTCCAGGGCGGCCTGGCGAATCGGCCGGTAGCCCGTGCAGCGGCAGAGATTGCCGCACAATTGGTCATCAAGCTGGTCGGGTTGCCGGATGTCGTCGCGGTAATAGCCCTCGAACAGGGACATGACGAAGCCCGGCGTGCAATAGCCGCATTGCGACCCGTGACCCTCCACAATTTTCTCCTGGATGTGATGGAGCTTATGCCGGGTGGCCACACCTTCCACGCTGACGATCTCGCGTCCGGCCATCAGGCATAGGGGCACCAGGCAACTATTGATCGCGCGGTAGCAGGGCTGGTCTTGCGCATCACGATCAAGGATGGCTACCGAACAGGCGCCGCAATCCCCTTCAGCACAGCCTTCCTTGGCGCCGGTAAAGCCCGCGCCACGCAGGTATTCGAGCAACGTTGTATTGGGGGAAACGCGCTCGACGCGAACACTGTGGCCATTGAGCGTGAATTCGACGGCAGTGAGCATAGACACTAGTCTAACACTACTCTTCGGTGGAGGGACTGTAAACGAAATAGGACGTGATTGCTGGTTTCCACGGGCGGACATGCTATGCTGCCGCCTGTGAAGAGAAGCTGCATCGCAGGAGTCCTGCTGCTGGGCGCGTGCCTGGCGGCTGGTCAGGATGACACGATGACTCTCGATGATCTGGTGCAATCGGCCGACCAGTGGGCGAAGGAGAATCTGGACGCAGATGCCTTGCGCGCGTTGCAGAACGTGGATCGGGCGAGGGTCGAGCAATTCTTCAAGGAGGTGCAGAAGCAGTTTCAAGGGGAGTACGTGGTTGATCTTTCCGCGCTCAAGGGCCCGGCGAAGGCGGTCCTGCCGTTGCTGGAGGGCTACGAAGAAACCCGGCCTTACGCCGCCTGGCTCAAGGCGCAACTGGATTACCTGGACGTGGCGGACCAGTTCCGCCTGATCATTCCGCCGCCGAAGGCTGTGCCCGGCCAGCCGCCGAAGCCGGCTCCCAACCCGGCGCCGAAGGTGGAGCGGGAGGTCTGGGTCAAGAAACTGGCTGAGCGGCCGTGGCCCAGCGCCGCGACGGCTTACGTCTCCCGGCTGAAACCGATTTTCGCGGCGCAGAAGGTTCCCCCTCAACTGGTTTGGATTGCGGAGGTGGAATCGTCTTTCGACCCGCGGGCACGCAGTCCCGCAGGGGCGGCAGGCCTGTTTCAGCTCATGCCCGCTACCGCCAAACGGTATGGGTTGCGAACCTGGCCTGTGGACCACCGCCTGCGACCCGATGAGAGCGCGCGCGCCGCGGCTAAATACCTGGCCGATCTCCACTCCCAGTTCAAGGACTGGCGGCTGGCTCTCGCCGCGTACAATGCGGGCGAAGGCACGGTCCAGAAGCTCCTGCAACAACGCAAAGCGCGCACGTACGACGCCATCGCCACGCGTCTGCCGGCTGAGACGCAGATGTATGTGCCCAGAGTGGAGGCGACGCTCGCCCGGCGCGAAGGTATCAGGCTCAGCCAACTGCGGATGCCGGAAGGGTAGGGTGGGGAAGTCCGAAGTCCGAAGTTCAAGGTTCAACGTTCAAGGTTCAAGGTTCGAGGTTCGGGTCCCTTCCTCCAACACCTGCTCCTTCGGACTTCCCTCGGCCTTCGACCTTCGAACCTCCCAGCCCTATTCCCAGAAGCCGCAAGACCCCGAATTTAGTGCAGCAGAGAAACCCTTGCCCTATGGGCATGGTTAGAACAGCAGTTTTACTGGAAAGGAGAATCTGCCCACCGGCATCGTTCGGACGTTGTCTCCACAACGAAACGAAAGGAAAGAACGATGAGCAGATTCAAGCGAATGTCGCACACAATATGGCACTGCGAGTATCACATCGTGTGGACGCCAAAATATCGGTATCGGGTGATGCAAGGGAAGGTCAAAGAGGAGGTGGAAATGTGTATTCGGGAACAGAGCCGGCAGTTGGGGTGCGAGGTGGTGGAACTGAACGTGCAGGTGGATCACGTGCATACGTTGGTGCAGATACCGCCGAAGGTGTTGATTTCCGAATATATGGGGCGGGTGAAAGGCAAGTGTGCGCTGCGGGTGTTCAGCGTGTGTCGGGACCTGCGCCGGCGACCGTATTGGGGGAACCACTTTTGGGCACAAGGCTACTGTGTGGACACGGTCGGCTTGGACCACGAGATGATACGGAAGTATGTAAAATGGCAGGAGAAAGAGGAACAGAAACAAGAGGAGTTCCGGTTTAGCAAGTGAGCAAACAACGGAGACAACGCGACGTGCCCCAGCCCTCTCTGGGGGCTGGGGCCATGCCCCCTTTGGGGGCCAAGGTCAAAACCCCGCCCTATGGGCGGGGATATTTATTACTTCCCATCCGCGCTGATTCCGCTAAAGTCTTGACGGGTAACGCACCTGCGCTGGCGGGTTCAGTAGCGCCCCGATCGGATGACGCAGGCGCGGTGGCACTCAGGCGTGAACACTACTTTAGACGACAGCCCGGAATTCGCCCGAATCGCAGCCGAGCAGCAATTGCTCTTTCCAGCCAACCCGCGCGCCGTGTGCGAGCAAATGGGCTTGAATTGGTGGGCCGCGCTCAAACTACACGACGACGGCTGGCTAAGTTTTCCCCCTGCCGACAGCCCCCGCCTGGATGAAGCGCAGGAGGCTGAATTGCGGTTTGTCGGGTCGCTGGTCATTGCGGGGTGCGACCGGGGGATGCTGGCTATTTTGCTGGACGGGTTGCCGAAACCTTACGCCTACGATGCCGCCCGACTCTACTACGATTGGGCCGCGCGCCGTTGGCGCCTGCTCCCTGATCCGCACGCTCACCCGGAGGCCATCTTCACCGATTGGCTGGATAGCCTGGTGGAGCATGGAGATGTCGGTTCGCTGGGTGGCATCCTCGAGCTTGGCCACGATGCCCTCTCGCGGCTGCGCGTGGAGAGTTCACAAGCCGAGTTCGATCATCCGGCATGAGTCAGGGTGCCAGAGCTAGCGGTTGTGACCGTGAGATACACAGCGTGGCACAGCCGCAAGCGAAGGAGTTTGATAAGCTACGTGAGTCAAATGAAGTGCAGGGGCTGTCAAGACGTCCAAAGGCAAAGGAAAGACTATGCGTGAATTCGTTGCCCTATGTGTTGCGGTCGCGGGCGGGTTGCTGCTGATCGGCGCGGCTCGCGCCCAGGAGACCAATCCGTGCGTGCTATTGCCCGCCACCAGGCTGGAGGCTTTTGAGACCAATACGGATACAGTTATCATTAAGGCTACCGCCCCCATCGGAACCGTCCAGGGACACGGCGGTGTGGTCGCGGTCAGATGCCGGGAAATCACCGATGCCGGCAATGGCCACCGGGAGAGCGGCGTGATCATTGACATCAGCTCTGCCGGGCCGGTGGAGGATACGATGCTGATTGACTACGAAGAACTGGATTCGCTGCTCGACGGCCTGGATTACATCAGCCGGCTCGATTGGACCGTGACGCCGCTGCCCAGCTTCAGCGCCACCTACACTACCAAAGGCGGGTTCCGGGCCACGGCTTTCGGCAGCCGGCGCACGGGCAATATCGAGTTCGCCGTGCGGAGCACTCGGGTGACCCGCCCACCGCTGTTGCTTGCGCGAGATCAGATCGGCCAGTTGCGCAGCCTGGTCGAGCAGGGCAGAGCCAAGCTTGATTCCTTGCGCAAAGAGAAGTAGGGCGGCCTTCTCGATCCTCGCCCCCGCCACGGACCCCGTCGAGCACTGCTCAGCGTCGCCGGAAGAACGTGTCCTGCAAGGAGCCGTATTCGGTGCGGACCACCATCCCGGTGGTGACGTGGTGGCGTCTGAACCAGCCCTGGTTGGTTTCGAGGACGAACTGCACATTGCTCGAGGCTGCCACGACGGAGTTCGTGTTGTGAGGCTCCAGTTTGTGGATTTCGAGGATGGTGCCGTCCGGGTCAATGTAGGCGGCGGAGAGGGGCAGGGGGCAGTTCTTCATCCAGAACGAGGCCTGGAAAGGCGCCGGGAATGCGAACAACATGCCGGCGTTCTCCGCCAGGTTGGTGCGGAACATCATGCCCGTTTGCTGTTGCTGAGCGGTTAACGCCAGTTCCACCTCCATCTGTTCAGCCCCGAGCCACAGTTTCATGGTATTGAGTTTCGGCTGCGCTGCCGTGGGGAGACCCGGCTCCGTGATCAGGGCGGCGACCGGCGGTGCCGCTTTTTTGCAGCCACCGGTGCAACCGCTCCACACCGCAACGGCCAGTGAGAGCGCCAGAATGCGCCATCGTTTCATGGCTACAGACTGGGGGAAGCCGTTGGCCTTTTCAACTCCGTTCAGTGCCTGGGAAAGTCCTCGGAGGACTTGCTTTTTTCCCAGGCGCCTCGCAAGTTGCTTGCATGACAGAATGCAACACGTCTTCTAAAGCGGGCAATTCGCAGCCTCGCCAGGCGACCCCGGCAAGTTGGTCCCGCCGTCAGTTTCTGCGAGCCGCGACCCTGGCCGGCGTTTCCGCTCCCTTTATCGTCTCGTGCAGCAGTACGCAACCTCGGCGGAGGGTGTTTTCGGCCAACGACAAGCTCAATCACGCCTGCATCGGCGTGGGGGGCATGGGCTGGGTTGACCTGCAGAATTTCATCTCGCATCCGCGTCTCCAGGTTGTCGCGCTGTGTGACGTGGACGCCAACAACTTGCAGAAGGCAGCCAAGATCCTGCCCCACGCGCGTCTCTACGCGGACTGGCGCGAATTGCTGGTCAAAGAGGGCGACCGGATTGATTCGGTCAACATCGCGGTGCCTGACCACACGCACTTCGCCGCCGCCTACAGTGCGATTCAACGGGGCAAGCACGTCTATTGCCAGAAGCCTCTGTGCCACGACGTGCGGGAAGTGCGCCTGCTCACCCAGGCCGCCGCCAAGAAGGGCGTGGTCACGCAGCTTGGCACCCAAATCGCCTCGAGCATCTTCGACCGCACCGCGGTCACCTGGCTGCGAGAAGGCGTAATCGGGAAAATCACCCACGGCTACCTTTGCTCGAACCGCCCGGGCGCCGTCGAAAACTACCGCCTCGAAGGCCCCCGCCCAGCCACTGGCCAGCCGTCGCCCGCGTCGCTCAACTGGGACCTGTGGATCGGCACCGCGCCGATGCGGCCTTACGCGCCGGGCATTTATCACCCGGTCAAGTGGCGCGCGTGGCAAGACTTCGGCACCGGCTGGTCGGGCGACATCGGCTGCCATATCTTTTCGCCCATCTGGAAAGGGCTCGGCCTGACCGCGCCCCTGACCGCCTTCGCTGAGGTGCAGGAATCCTGGAAGGATTCGCCCACCCGGCGCGCCGATAACTGGCCGCAGGCCGATCACATCACCTGGACCTTCCCCGGCAACGAGAAAATGGGCGACGGCGAGCTGCTGCTGGAATGGTTCGATGGCTCCTACTTCCCGCCCGACCATATTCGCAAGCTCTACTCCGATGACCTCAAGGACTACCCGACCGAATCGTCCATGCTGATCGGCACGGAGGGTTCGCTGCTCATCCCGCTGGAGCAGCCACCGCAGTTGCTGCCCGAGGACAAGTTCAAGGACATCAAGCGACCCAAGCTCCCGCCGCAGGAGCACCGCCATAATTTCATTGACGCCTGCCTGAACGGCAGCAAGCCGGAGTCCGACTTCGCGATGGCTGGCCCTATGACCGAGGCCATCCTGCTCGGCACGGTGGCGATTCGGACGCCGGGGCAGATGCTGAAGTGGGACAGCGCGCGCCTTAAAGTCACCAACTGCTCCGAGGCCGATCACTACCTCCAGCGCCGATACCGCTCAGGGTGGCACGTGGCGCGGTTCTGACAGCGTTACATTGGTTGCAAGAGTTGCAAAGGTTACACGGGGCGCACGGCGCGGCCCCGGCGGCCCTTATGTAACTGTTGCAACTCTTGTAACTCTCGTAACGCTTCCCCTCAGACCTTCAGGAACCACTTCCGCCGGTACATGCCGTAAGCGATGAGGTAGAGCCCTGCTACATACGTTATCGCCCACATGAGCGAGGCGTTTTTGGGGCTGGCGAGGAAGCCGAAGAATGGCGCGGTGTCGGGGCTCGCGAAGGGCGCGTAGAGGTGCTGGTAGAGGTAGCTCTGGAGCCCGACCTTTTTGCCCCCTTCTGTCGCCACTTTGATCGCCGGCAGGATGCGGCCGAACAGGCCCGCCAGCATGAACATTGCAATGGCGTTCATACCGAAAATGGCAAACGGCCTGACCCATTTGCGCCAGCCTTGCACGTCCACCAGCCAGTAGCTGACGGCGAAGACGTTCATCGCCATCCCGGCCATGAAGACCGAGTAGGAGCTGGTCCAGAGCTTTTTGTTGATCGGCAGCCAGACATCCATGATCACGCCCGCGAACAGCAGCAGGTTGCCGCCCACGAACAGCCACGCCGTCTTGGTTTCGGGCGACTGCTTCGAGCGCATCAGGTGACCCGTCATGATGCCAAAGAGGCAGGTGGCAATCGCGGGCACGGTGCTGAAAACGCCCTCCGGGTCCCAGGTCTTGGCGACGCTCCAGACGTGGGTGCCGATGACCTTGCCGTTGAGCACGAGGTTGTCAATGTATTGGGCGAAATTGCCGTTCGGCTCCAGGCCCCCCGTGCCGAAGCCGAGCATCGGCCCGACAAACATCATCACCCAATAACCAGCCAGCAGCCCCACGATCCAGAGAGCCTGCCCGCGAATGCCCGTGTTCAGGTAGATCAGCATCGCGATGAAGTAGCAGATCCCGATGCGCTGCAGCACGCCCGGGATCCGGACGGTGGTCGCATAGTGATGCCACCAGGCCGAAAGCCCGTCGCGGAAGAGAGAGCCATCAATCAGGTAGTTGAACGAATTGAGAAAGAAGCCCAGCGCAAAGATGATGACGGCGCGGCGCAGCGCGTGCAGCAACAATTGCCGGCGGCTTTGGCCCTGCTCCAGCCGGCGCGCGGTCGAAAGCGGGATCGCCACGCCGACAATCCAGATGAAGAACGGGAAGATCAGGTCGGTGAACGTCCAGCCGTGCCACTCCGCGTGGTCCAGCGGTTTATAGAGGGCGCCCCAGTTGCCCGGGTTGTTCACCAGGATCATCGCGGCGATGGTCGCCCCGCGGAAGACATCGAGCGAGATCAGCCGGGCAGGGCTGGGGGTGTTGAGCTGGGCCGGCGCGGAGGCGTTCATTTGCTTCGGTCGTCGAGGTTACGGGAGCCGAAGGTTTGAAGGAAGCAGGAAAGTGGGCGAGGCTGCGGGGCAAATCCGAAATCCGAAGGCCGAAACCCGAAGGAAACCCGAAGGCCGAAGGCCGAAGACGGTGGAGCGCGCAGTGAACGTCGCAAATGCGTCCAAGGGGGCGCGGGCCTGTCTGAGACTTGGAACATGGGAGGCTGTAGCCACCTGGTATGGTACTGCGATGGTGTACAGATGGCGTACAGATGGGTGTACGCAGCCTATTGGTAAGCACCTGGTTGCGGAGTGATGTGGTCGGCATAGAGCCGGGTTGGCGGTCCTCGCACGGGGAGAGTTGGGACGGGCAGCGGAAGGGCCGGTTCGCAGGCCGAGGGAGGTTTCGCGCCTTGCAGGTGACGGTTAGCTGTGGTCCAATGCGGCAACCTGAACGGGCATGCGCAAGATGAATCAATCTGTCGGACCGCGTGAGAGATCTGCAGCCTCTCCAACTCTAGCTGTTGCCCGGCGACTCCTTAAGTGGGGACTGCTGGCTGGGTTATGCACGGTCTGGCTGGCTGGGGCCGCGACGCAGGGGCACGCGGCGGGGAGGCGTGTTTTGCAGGGCCAGGTTCCGGCGGCGGCGAGCCAAATGCACGCGCTGGGGCGGTTAGCGGGGACCAACCGTTTGGACCTCGTTCTGGTGCTGCCATTGCGCAACCAGGCGGCGCTGGCCAAGCTGCTTGACCAGCTCTACGACCCGATCAGTCTCGAGTATCACCGGTTCCTGAAACCGGCGCAGTTCGCGGAGCAGTTCGGCCCGACAGTTCAGGATTACCAGGCAGTTATTGCGTTTGCCAAAGCCAACGGGCTGAAGGTGACCAGAACGCACCCCAACCGCACGCTCGTGGACGTGAGCGCGGTGGCGGCGGACATTGAGAAGACATTTCGGGTAAAGCTGCAGGTTTATCAACACCCGACGGAGGAGCGGACCTTCTACGCGCCGGATGTTGAGCCGTCTCTAGAGCTGGCGGTGCCCGTGCTGAGCGTCGGCGGGCTCAACAACTTCGAGCTGCCACAGCCCGCAGGGCGGGGAGGGTTGTCTTTCCGGAAGATGTCACCTGCGGCACCTGAGGCGGAGCCGATGGCGACGGGCGCGGGGCCGCGCGGCAGCTTTATCGGGAGAGATTTCCGGGCGGCCTACGCGCCGGGCGTTGCGCTGGATGGAGCGGGGCAGGCGGTGGGGTTGCTGGAGTTTGACGATTATTACCCCAGCGACGTGCTGGCCTACGAGAAGCTCGCCGGGCTGCCCAATGTCCCACTGACGAATGTACGGGTGGGCGGATTCAGCGGGGGTCCGGGCCGCAATAATCTCGAAGTGGTGCTTGATATTGACATGGCGATAGCAATGGCGCCGGGTTTGTCCCGGGTGATCGTCTATGAGGCGTCGCCGACGGGTGCTCCGTTGGCGCTGCTGAACCAGATGGCTAACGACACGAACAGCCTGGGACGGCCCGCGGCGTTGCAACTGAGCTCCTCCTGGAGTTGGCGGAGCGCTTCGACGGTGGCCGAGGACCAGGTATTCCAACAGTTTGCCGCACAGGGGCAGTCGTTTTTTCAGGCTTCCGGCGATGTGGGAGCGTATTGCGAGAAATGCCCGGCGCCGTGGCCGAACGACAACCCGTACATCACGATCGTTGGGGGCACGTCACTCACGACGGGCAGTCCTGGCGGGAGTTGGCTCTCGGAGAGCGTCTGGTCGCCCGGCGGCGGGGGCGTCAGCATCAATTACCCGGTCCCGCTATGGCAACAGGGCGTTGATATGACCGGCAACGGCGGTTCGACCGCCAGACGCAACCTCCCGGACGTCGCATGCCTTGCGGACGAGGTGATCTGGCTGGTGGCCAACAATGGCGACCAAGGTCTGGTGGGCGGCACCAGCGCCAGCGCGCCGTTGTGGGCGGGCTTTGCCGCGCTGGTCAACCAGCAGGCCGAGGCCAATGCCCAGCCGAGCATCGGCTTTATTAACCCCGCTATTTATGCGATCGGCAAGTCGTCGCGCTACACGGCGGCTTTCCACGACATCACGAGCGGCAACATCACGAATACCTGCTGCGGCACGAACAAGTTCTTTGCCGTCCCGGGCTACGACCTGTGCACCGGCTGGGGCACGCCCAATGGGAGCAACCTCATTTCCGCTTTGCTCGCGCCGCCGCCCGCGTTACGCATCACGCCGGCAGCGCCGCTGGCGTTCACTGGCCCGGTGGGCGGGCCTTTCCAACCGCTGACGCGGGGTTTGGCGTTGACCAATGACAGCAATGCCGCGTTGAGCTGGACCGTGGCGAACAGCGCTCCGTGGCTCGAGATCGCGCCCGCCGAGGGCACGCTAACGAACGCCGGACCATCGGCCGCAGTGACCGTGACGCTGACCTCGGCTGCGAGCAGCCTGCCGTTAGGGAGTTATGTCACGACGCTCTGGTTCACTAATGTGAATCTTACCAACGTGAACGATCAATTGGGCCAAAGTCGTTTGGTGACTCTGGATATCGTGGCGCCGCCCCTGATCACTTTGCAGCCCGGCAATCAGACCGTGCTCCAGGGCACGACGGCAAGCTTTACGGTGGGAGTCGCGAACGGGGCGGCGTCCTCATACCAGTGGCGGTATGACAACGGCCAGTATGTCACCAACCTGAGCGACGGTGACAATATCACCGGCTCAACGACCAGCATGCTGGTCATCAGCGACGCCTCCCCCGCCGATGCTGGGGCCTACTCTGTCGTGGTGAGCAACGCGGCGGGATCGGACGTCAGCTCGGAGGCGTTCCTGGCTGTATTCCCGTGGCGGCCGGTGATTACGGAGCAGCCGACCAACCAGACCGTGCTGGAGGGGCAGACGGTGGTATTCACGGCCGGGGCTGTCGGGAGGCCGCCGTTATTCTATCTCTGGCAGCGGAACGGAACCTCCCTGACCGATGGCGGCAACATTTCCGGCGCGGCTTCCAGCAGCCTGACCATCCGCAGCGCCTCGGTGGCAGATGCGGGAACATACTCGCGTGGTCGTGGGCAATGCCGACGGGTTGGCGACCAGCGCCGGGGCCGTGCTGAGGGTTATCCCGGTGACCGCGCCGGACACCGCGCTGACTGCGGTGTATTCCTTCACGGGCGGCGAGGATGGCGGCAATCCGAACGGACTGCTACGCGCGGCTGAATGGCGCCATCTACGGCACCACCCAAAACGGCGGGACGAACTTCGCCGGCAGCATCTTCCAATTGACCGCCGGCGGCGTGGTCAGGGGCCTCTACTCGCTCACCGGCGGCGACGATGGCGCGACTCCCTTTGACGCGCTTGCTCAAGGGCCGGACGGTAATCTCTATGGGACAGCTTATCAGGGCGGCGCCTACGACAACGGGACGGTGTTCAAGATGACCCCGAGCGGCGCCTTATCCACTTTGGTGTCGCTGAATGTCACGAATGGGGATCTGCCGTATGCCGGGCTGACGCTTGGAGACGACCTCAACTTTTACGGCACGACCTACCAGGGCGGGGCAGGGGGACGGGGGACGGCGTTCAGGATTTCTACCGCTGGAGCGCTCACGACCCTTTACTCGTTCACCAATGGCGTCGAGGGCGGCCACCTGGCGGCCGGGCTTACTCAAGGGCAGTGACGGCAACTTCTACGGCACGGCCTACAAGGGCGGTGCCTACGGTTACGGCACCGTGTTCCAATTAACTCCCGCCGGCACCCTGACCACCCTGGCCGCCTTCAATCAGACTAATGGCGCGTTTCCGCTGGCCGAACTGGTGCAGGACGCGGGCGGGACACTTTACGGCACGACCACCGCCGGCGGTTCCTCCAACAACGGCACGGTATTCGCAATCACCCCGGCGGGCGTGCTCATTGATCTCTACTCGTTCGGTGGCGGCAGCGACGGGGGCTATCCTGCGGCCGCCTTGCTGGAAGGCAGCGACGGCAACTTCTATGGCACGACCGCCTACGGCGGTTCCTACGGCGAGGGCACGGTTTTCAGGATGTCGCCGGACGGCGTGCTGGCCACGCTCGTTGCGTTCGACGGCTACGCCGGGGCGAATCCCCAGGCGCCGCTTATTGAGGATGTGGATGGGAGCTTGTTGGGCGTGACCCAGAATGGCGGCGGGAATGACGCAGGCGTGATCTTCCGGCTCAGCTTCGCCGGTCCGCCCCAAATCACCGGGCAGCCGGCCAGCCAGTTGGCTTACGTGGGGGACAACGTCATCCTGAGTGTGGCGGTTTCGGGCACCAGCCCGTTTTCGTATCAGTGGCGGAAGAACGGCACCAACGTCGTGGACGGGGGCAGCCTCTCGGGCGCCACGAGCCGCGTGCTGAGCTTGTGGGGCGTCACTGTGGGCGACGCGGGGACCTATTCGGTGCTCGTCAGCAACGCCGCCGGTTCGACGAACAGCGCCGGGGCGGTGCTCCAAGTGGTGTCATCGGCGCCTATCATTGTCCTGGCGCCGACCAACCAGTCGCCGAGCGCCTGCACGGTGGTGACGTTCAGCGCGGCTGCGGTTGGCAACCAGCCGCTGTTGTACCAGTGGCAGAAGAACGGGATCAACCTGGCCGATTCCTGCAACATCTCCGGCTCGATGACCCGCACGCTGCTCGTTAGCGGCGTTTCCGAGGCCGATAACGGGACCTACACGATTGTCGTCACCAACGCCCAGGGCTCGGCCAGGGCCGACGCGGTTTTGAACCTCGTGCCCGTGAGCGCGCCGTGCACGAGCCTGCACACACTGCACTGGTTCACCGGCGGCGCCGATGGACACGACCCCAGCGAGCTGACGCAGGGCACTAACGGCATCCTGTACGGCACGACTTATTACGGGGGCGCCCACCACTGGGGTTCCGTGTTCACCTTAACTACCAATGGCATCTTCACCACCCTCGCTTCGTTCCTGGAGACTAACGGCGCGAGTCCGACTGCCGCGCCGGTGCAAGGCGCTGACGGCAAATTCTACGGCACTACTCGCTTCGGCGGCGCGGTTGGAGGGGGCACCGTCTTCAGCATGACCGCCGACGGCGCGCTCACCACTCTCTACTCATTTACCGGCCAACCCGACGGCGCCTGGCCTCTAGGGGCGCTAGTGCAGGGGGCGGATGGCAGTTTCTACGGGACGACCACCGTCGGCGGCGATTTTGACTCGGGCACAGTGTTTCGTGTCACCGTGGATGGAAAGGCCACGATCCTGCACTCGTTCAGCGGACCGGATGGCCTGAGCCCGGCAGGCGGGCTGGCGTTGGGCTGTGATGGCGCCTTTTACGGCCTGACCTCGCGCGGGGGCGCAAGTGACGACGGCAGTGTCTTCAGAATCACGCCCGAGGGCACCTTCACCCTGCTCCACTCCTTTACGGGCGGCACTGATGGCGCCACGCCGGTCGGCGCCCTGGTGCGGGATGCCGACTGCAACTTTTATGGTGCGGCCAGAGTACAGCAGCCTCAGAGGGTCCCCATTGTTTGGCGCGGTGTTCAAGATCACGCCGAGCGGCACGCTGACTACTTTGCATCTCTTCGGCGATTTGGTGCACCTGGATGGCTGGTATCCACATGCCGGGCTGGTGCTGAGCACCGACGGCAATCTCTACGGCACCACTTACACCGATCCGGTTGATGGGCGGCGACATGGCACGGTGTTCAGGGTGCCGCCGGACGGCAGTTCGTTCACCACGCTCGTTTATTTCGACGGCTGCGATGACGGATCACAGCCGGAAGCGCCTTTGAGCGAGGACGCTGATGGCAATCTTTACGGCGGCACAACCGCCGGCGGTCCCTGCCAGGCCGGCAAAGGAACCCTCTTCCGGCTCAGCATGGGGTGCGCCCCACAGATCACCGCACGGCCCGCGAGCCAGGCGGTGGTCGCCGGCGCCGGTGTGGTGCTGGGGGTGGCGGTCTCGGGCGCGCGGCCGCTCTCGTATCAATGGCAGAAGAACGGCACCAACCTGGTGGATGGCGGCAACCTCGCCGGTTCAACGAACCGCACGCTCACTGTCGCCAACGTCGCGCCGGCCGATGCGGGGGCCTATTCCGTGACGGTGAGCAACGCCCTGGGCTCAGTCACCAGCGCCGCGGCGCATTTGACGGTGGTTTATCCGCCGGTGTTCCTGTCGGCGGTGCGCTCAAATTGCACGCTGACCTTGACTTGGAGCGCGACGGCGGGGCAGCGCTATCGGCTACAGTTCACCCCTGATCTGGCTGCCACCGACTGGACGTATCTGGGGAATTTCATCACCGCCACCGGCGGGCTGGTGAGCGCCTCCGACAACGTTTGCACCAACGGGCAAAGGTTCTATCGCGTGGTGTTGTTTCCGCAGGCCCAGTAGCGGCGAGCTGTTATTTCGGCGTTGTGCTTGCGCGGGCCAGACGTTGGAGGTCAACGTTGCCCGGTTGCTCCGTCTTGTTCATGCTGACCAGATAGGAGCGGGAGTCCGTATATCGCCAGATGGCAGAGTGCCCGTCGGCGAAGTTAAGGGCGAAGCTGTAGTCATGCCGATGGGCGGACATCGCCGGGAAATCCATCCAAATCCGGCCCGTGGGGTCAGTGAGAAAGGAGCCGTCGTCAATGCTGCGCTCGTCCTCATCAAGCAGGACCCACATCTGGTCCGGTCGCTGGATGTCGGAGTACTTCGAGTAGAAAGGGACATAGGAGCCGGCCGTGGAGGGGATTGGGCCCAACTGTGGATCACGGGCTCCCATGAAGCAATTCATGGAATAACTCCGCACTCTGAGCACTCTGTTTCCACCGAACACAGCGCCTTCATCGGCGGGACAACGATAAATACCAACATGCTGATTGTAAGGGTACAATTTGCCCTCGCGGATCAGCTCAGGGTTGCAGGCTTCGTTCTGGTCCTTCATGTCCCCCTTCACCCAGACCTCGTCATTGTCAACCGGGTAGGATTCTGCCAGGTAATCGCTATTGTCATCCCGGTACATTACCCAGGCAAAGCCGAGTTGCCGCAAGTTCGAGAGGCAGGTTGTGCGCTGGGCCTTGATCTTGGCTTTACTGAGGATTGGAAGGAGAAGTGCGGCTAGAATGGCAATCGTAGCAATAACAGTCAGGAGCTCGATGAGCGTAAACCCACGAGACCGGAATGTCCGCTGCGAAGTCATGTTCGCTAGTGCCGCCATCATTGCCGTTTTACGCAATGAAATATACGACCCGAGAAGCCCCGCCTGCAAGCGGTTTCTGGAACTTTTTTTGACGCATCCCGGAGAGCTTGGTTGACGACCCGCCGGGCTTTTCGGGTCGAAATGTGGGGGATGCCGGCTGGCCAAGGCCACCGCCTGGCCGGGCGGGCGATGTCAGTGCCAACCGAGCAAGTGGCCGCCAATGTGGGTCATGAAGGCCAGCACCCAGGCCAGCGCGCCCATGTACAACCACTGGAAAAGCGGCCACTTCCACGAGTTGGTCTCCCGCCGGACGATGGCGACGGTGCTGACACACTGCAACGCAAACACGTAGAAGACCATCAGTGTGACTGCGGTCAGCGGGGTATAGACCGGGGTGCCGTCGGGCCGCTTCTGGTCGCGAAGGGTCTGGGCCAGGCTGGTCGTGCTGCTGGGGGTAGTGTCGCCTTTGCCGACGTTATAGACGGTGGACATGGTGCTGACGAATACCTCGCGGGCCGCGAAGGAGGTGACGATGCCGATGCCGATCTTCCAATCGAACCCGAGCGGGGCAATGACCGGCTCGATAAGCCGACCGAGGTGGCCCGCAAAGCTTTGGCGCAGGCTCTCGCCGGCAGTCGTGCTGTCGGACGCGGCGGCGGGCGTCGTCAGGGCGGATGACCCTTCCGCAGGGGCGGTTGCGGCCAATTCGGTCTTCAGGTGGGGCAGCTCACCGCCGGGGACAGCTCGGGCTGCCGCGTTGTGGGGATAGGTGGCCAGAAACCAGAGCAGGATGTTGATGCCAAGAATCACCGTGCCGGCGCGGCGCAGGAACAGCTTCGAGCGGTCCCACATGTGCCGAACCACGACCCGCGCCAACGGCCGCTTATAAGGCGGCAGCTCCATGATGAGCATCGGCGTTTCACCCTTGAGGAGGGTTTTCTTGAAAAGCCACGCCATGAGCAGCGCCACGATGATGCCGAGCAGATACATCGTCAGCATCGTGAGGCCCTGGAGCTTGATAAAGCCGAGGATGGCGAGATTCGGGATACACGCGGCAATGAGCAGCGTATAGACCGGCAGGCGGGCCGAGCAGCTCATCAGCGGCGCCACCAGGATGGTTACGAGCCGGTCTTTGGGACTCTCGATGGTGCGCGTAGCCATGATGCCGGGAATCGCGCAGGCGAACGAGCTGAGCATCGGGATGAAACTCTTGCCGTGCAGGCCGACTTTGCTCATCAGGCGGTCCATCAGGAACGCCGCGCGGGCCATGTAACCCGTGTCCTCCAGGAAGCCGATGAACAGGAAGAGCAGCAGAATCTGCGGCAGAAACACAATGACCGCGCCCACGCCGGCAATCACGCCGTCCACCAGCAGGCTGCTCAAGTCGCCGGGCGGAATGCAGGCCGGCCACGACGTGCCCGAGCCAATCAACGCCGGCCTGGATGGCATCCATCGGGATGCGAGCGAACGTGAAGATGCTCTGGAACATCACCGTCATGATGGCCACAAAGATCAGCGTGCCCCAGACCTTGTGCGTCAGGACGCGATCCAGCTTGTCGCTGAAAGTATCGCCCGGCGGCGCCAGTTCGGTGGTGACGGCGCGCTGGATGGCGGCGACGCCCACGTAACGGCCTTCAATGGTGGCGCCCCGCCAGTCAACGCCGGCGGCATCGAGCCGGCTGCGGGCGGCGGCCACCGCCTGCTGGATCGGGGCCGGGTAATGCTGGAGGCTGGAAGCCAGCGCCTTCTCGTTGCTGAGAATGAGCAGTGCTTCCGCCGCCGCCTGGGCCCGCCGCTCGTGGAATGTTTTAGCCAGCAACCCGGCAAGCTCACCCGCTTCGGCCTTGAGCGTGGCCGCCAGTTCGGAGAACTGGCGCGGCCTGGACGGTTGCGTGGTCTGCAGCGCGGCGATTATCGCTTGCCGCAGTTCAGGGATTCCCTGGCCTGTGCTGGCGACCATCGGCAACACCGGCACGCCGAGTTCGGCAGCCAGTTTCTCCGTGGCAATCTGAAGCCCGTTCGTCTCCGCCACATCAATCATGTTCAGCGCGATGAGCGTGGGGTATCCCAATTCGATCACCTGCGTGGCGTAGTAGAGGTTGCGTTGCAGGTTGGACGCATCCACCACCACTGCGATGACCGAGGGCGCGGGCAGTTCGGGCAGGCGGTTGAGCAGCACATCCCGTGAGATTTGCTCGTCGAGCGACTGCGGGCTGAGGCTGTAAGTGCCGGGCAAATCCAGCACGCGGGCGTTCGAGCCCTCCGGCGCGCCCAGCAAACGGCCCTCCTTGCGCTCGACAGTGACGCCGGCGTAGTTGCCCACTTTGGCCCGGAGGCCCGTCAGGACGTTGAACACCGTCGTCTTGCCGGAATTCGGGTTGCCCGTCAGCACGATGTAGGTTGGCGACGCCGGGTTCGGCTTGGCGGTTGGTCTGGGCTCGGCGGGGACGGATTTGGCCGGAGAAGGTTCGGCGGGCAAAACGGGCTGTGTCCCGGCGCTGGAGGTAGCGGGATTCATCCGGGCCTCCTTGAACGATGGGGACCCTGTGCTAAAGCCGGGGAACATCCAACATCCAACATCCAACACCCAACATCCAGTGGGCTGGCTTGGCTGTAACATTGGATGTTGGATGTTGGATGTTGGATGTTGGATGTTTTCCTCCCCCACGCCGCAGTTCCAACGCCTGAAACTTGTCCTTGAGACGGTTTCGTCCCCAGCCAGAGGCAACGGGGCCGGGGCGAAGGAACAGGTGCCCGCGGCCTCAAGCCATTTACCTCTGCTACGGCATGCCTAACCATTTGGCTGCACCAGGATCAGGTCCGCTTCGTGCTTGCGCAAAGTCAGATGGTAGCCCCGCACCTTGATCTCCACCGGGTCGCCCAGCGGAGCAAAACGCACCAGTTCAACTGCGGTGCCGACCAGCAGCCCCATTTCCATCAGCCGCGGGCGGCTTTCGGGCGGCAGCTTGATTTCGGCCACAATGGCCTTCGTGCCTAACGCGACTGAGGTCAGCGGTTGGAGAGTGGGCGGCATAGTATCCTGCTTTTGTGGGCCAGCGGCGCTCATGCCTGCGGCGCTGCGGCGGCGGCCACTTCTTCCACCATAATCGAGTCGGCCAGCTTCCCCGAGATCGCCAGGCGCGCGTTGCATACCTGGCAAATGAAGCTGGATTGCCGTGCCACCAGTTTGATCCGCTGCTCCTCGCAAAAGCCCAACTCCCGCAGCCGGTTAGTGACGTCCGGCGCGGTCGAAAGCCGTTTGATGCACACCACCGAGCCAGCCCGCACCCGGCTCAGCGGACACACCTCGGGCCCGGCACATCGGCCCTCGAGAACCTGGAATGCAGGCGGCGATTTCTGTTTCACTGGGCCAAAACTAGGGCAGTTGAGACTGGGTTGCAAGAAGGATTTCCCCCCTTGCGAGAGCCTGCGGGTGCAAGAGCCTGCCGCTCGAATTCAAGGCGCGGGTGCGAGCCGCCACCCGCCTGTAACCGGCTGGTTCCTGCCGCAACGGGACGCAGGAGTATCGCCCCGCCATCGGAGCGCAGCCTTCAGGCTGCAGAAGCTCGTAATCCGTTGCGGCGTCGGCCGAGTCCAACGCCTCCTTGGAGCTTCCACGCTTCTGCAGCCTGAAGGCTGCGATCCGATGGCGGGGCGGCGGCAAGACATACCTGTCTGTAACGCCGGTTCGCGGGCCAAGGAGCGGAAAGCCTGGGACTGATTCCGGGCGGAGGTTTCAGAGCGCTTTTGCTTGCATTACAAGCCATCGGGGCCATTATGAGCGTCGCGTGAAGTTCCGGGGTGCATCGAAGCGTTGTCGCGGGGGCGCCAGGTCGGCTGCCGTCGGATTGATGCTTTTGCTGTGGCTGGCGACCTTCGCGCTCACCGTCTCGCCCGAGCTTCACCGGTTGCTGCACCACGATGCGCAGAGTTCCAGCCACAACTGCCTGATCACGCATCTCCAGCAGCATTCTTTGCTGGCGGGGTTGACACTCGTTAGCGCGCCGGTCCCGGCGCCGGTTGGGTGGTCGTATCGGTCTGCAGCGGGCCGAGTTCAATTTCTTCCCGCCTTCGATTACCGGCCTGCTCCCAGCCGCGCTCCTCCTTTCGTTTCTCTTCCTTCACACGGTTGTTGGTTAGGGCTGGAGTAAATCTCCCCGCTCCTGGTTTTCGACCAGCATCCCTCCTTCCGCGGTTTGAGGGGAGTCTTTAACCTCTTGCGGACGCCGGCGTCCGCGTGTTTGGAAGAGAGAGTATGAAGCTGAAATATCGTTTTAGGGTGGTCTTCTGCCCTTTGCCTGAGCGCCATGATCGCTCAGGCCCAGGAGACAAATGAAGTGGAGAAGCTGGACCAGCGGTTGAAGCAAATCCAGGAATCCTTCGAGAAGCAGCAGCGCGAGATGCAGCGAGAACTTCGAGCGCCTGATCCGCGAGCAGCAGGCGCAGATCGAGTCGCTCAAGCAGCAGCTCGCCAACATGCCGACCAATGCCGTCGCCGGCCGCGCCCAACCAACGCGGCCCCGGCGGTGGCGGTGACGCCGGAGCAGTTGAATGAGTTGAATGCCAAGGTGGATAGTGTGGTCGAAGCGCAGAAGAAGGTGCTGCCCAGCGAATTCAACCCCTCCATTGGCTTCGTGGGGGAGACGATCTTCTCCTACCGCAGCAAGGGCTCCGACCAAACCGGCAGCGAACGCCCGGGCGGGTTCGATGTCTTCCAGCGCTCGATGGAGCTGAACATTGCCGCCTCGGTGGACCCGTTTGCCAAAGGCTACGCGGTGCATCAATGCCTCGGCGGATGCGGCCACGGGCGAAGCGAATCTCGGGGTGGAGGAGGCGGCGCTGGAGACGACCTCGTTGCCGTGGAACCTGGAGCTAAAGGCGGGGCGGTTCTTCGGGGAGTTCGGGCGCCTGTCCTACATCCACGATCACGAGCTGCCGTTTGTGAATCGTCCGCTGGTGCTCGACGCAATACATCGGCGGCGAGTCCCAGACGGACGGCGCGCAAGCTCAACTGGCTGCCGCCCACCGCGCACTACATCAGCCTGACGGCCGGCGTCGGCGACAAGTTCGGCGGCGACTGCCCGAACTCGACAACCCGGGCACTTACCGCGCCGTTGAGCGAGCTGAACTTCTGGGGGCGGCTCTCCACCTACTTCGACCTGACGCCGAATTGGCAGCTGGAAGGCGGGCATCTCGGGCCTGTGGAATCCGAGAACCGAAGACCGCGGCGGCGTGCTGATCAGCTCAACGGGACTGCCGGACGGCACGCTGCGTGACCGAGCAAGAGCGGCGGCTGGCCGGCGTTGGACTTGAAACTCAGCTACGTGCCGCTGCGGAACAATCAATTCCGCAGTTTGACCTGGGGCACGGAGCTGCTTTACAGCGACAACCGCTACCTGTTCGACCCGGACGGACATGTCGGCCAGCGGCGACGAATTCGACGGCAACGTGGGCTCCTTCGGCCTGTATTCGTATGTGACTTACAAGTGGCACCGGCAATGGAGCGCGGGTTTCCTGTTCGACTGGGTGCAGAACGCGCAGAACAACAGCGACAGGACCTTTGCCTATTCGCCCTACATCACCTGGGCCCTCAGCCACTGGAACCAACTCCGGCTGCAATACACCCATACCGACCACAACGCCGCGTCCGGCCTGCACCCGGACGACGCCGTTTATCTGCAATGGGCGTGGATCATCGGCTCGCACTCGCACGGCTGGCAACAACGCTAAACCTGGAAAGGAATAACTGATTATGAAATTCAAATTATTCCGTCTGTCTGTCACCGGCCGACTGTCGCCGCCGCGGTCGTCATAGCGGCGGCGCTCGCTGCCCGCGCAGGCCGGCCAAAATCCGCGTGGTCACCACGCTCACCGACCTGGCCGACTTCGCGCGCGACATCGGCGGCGACCACGTGGAGGTCTTCAGCCTGGCCACCGGCGTCGAGGACACGCACGGCGTGCCGATGAAGCCGAGCTTCGTGCCGCGGCTGAATCGCGCCGACCTGCTGGTGTTGGTCGGGTTTGGCTGCGAACACGCCTTCCTGCCCGCGCTTGATCGAGGCCAGCAAGAACCCGCGCATCGAATACGGGCACCCGGGCTATGTGGATTGCTCGGTCGGGCATCCAGCCGGTGGAGGTGCCGCTGAACACGGACCATTCGCAAGGGGACGTGCATCCCTACGGCAATCCGCATTACATGCTCGATCCGGTGCTGGCCAAGACCGCGGTCACGAACATCTACAACGCGCTGGTGGCCGACTGCCCCGCAATACCAGGCGGACTTCACGCGCAACCGGGACGCCTACCTCGCCAAGCTCGATGCCAAGATCGCCGAGTGGGAGAAGGAGGCGAAGGCGCTCAAAGGGCATGCAGTTTGTTTCCTACCACGAGCACTGGCCGTATTTCGCGGACGCGGTTCGGCATGGAATACTTCGGCACGATCGAGCTGAAGCCCGGGATTGACCCGACGCCGCGCCACATCGAGGAACTGGTGACAGGAGATGAAGGCCGATCATGTGCCGATCGTGGTGCGCGAGCCGCAGTTCCCGGAAAAGGTGCCCGAGCTCGATCGCCCGAGCAGACCGGCGCCACCCTGGTCAAGCTGCCCATCATGCCCGGGGGCGTGCCCAACACGGGCACCTATATCGAGATGATGGACTACATCATCCACACGCTGGTTGGCGGCCGAGGCCAAACGAGGATAGCCCGGCACTAACGCGGGCCTGCCGGCGCGCTTCCGGCCCGGCAGGCCCGCTTAGCATCCCTATGAACGAACCCCTCATTACCCTCGACGACCTGGCCATCGGCTACGACGGCCAGCCGGTGCTGTCCGGCATTTCGCTCTCCATCGCCCGGGGCAGTTTCACCGCCATTCTCGGCGCCAACGGCTCGGGCAAGTCCACCCTGCTCAAGACCCTGCTGGGCCTCCAGCCGCCCATTGCCGGGCGCATCCACTTCACCGCGCCCGACGGGGTCGCCTGCCGTGTTCGGCTACGTGCCCCAAGCCACCGAGTTCGACCCGCTCTACCTGCTCACCGGTTACGATGTCGCGCTGATGGGTGTCTATGGGCGCGTTGGCCCGGGCCGCCTGGTCCCGCAAAGCGAGCGCGCCTTTGTGCGCGAGTGCCTGCGAGCGACCGGCGCGGAGGAGTTTGCCCGCAAACGCTTCGCCGAACTTTCCGGCGGCCAAAAGCAGCGCGTGCTCATCGCCCGCGCCCTGGCCACCAAGCCCGACATCCTCGTGCTCGACGAACCCACGGCGGGCGTGGATGCCGCCGCCACCCAGTCCCTGCTGGCGTTCATTTCCCAAATCCACCAGGAGCGGCGGGCTGACCATCCTGCTGGTCACCCACGACCTGCCGCTGGTCCGCCAGCACGCGCAGCAGGTCATCTGGCTGCACCAGGGCAAGGTCCTCAACGGCACGGTGGCGGAACTGCTCACGCCCCAGCGCATGGCCGAAATCTTCGAAATGGAGATCAGTTGATATGGAAACACTTCGCCAAGTTCTCTCGCCCGACTTTCTGCTCCGGAACTCGGTCTATACCAGCGTGCTCATTGGTTTCGCCTGTCCGCTGGTCGGCGTGTTCCTGGTCCTGCGCCGCCTCGTGTTCATGGGCGTCGCCTTGCCGCAAATCTCCTCCACCGGCGTCGCCATTGCGCTGTGCCTGCCCATCTGGCTGGGCGTCATGCAGCCCGAGCACGCCGCCCATAGCGAACATCTCCTGGCCTTCGTCGGCTCAACGGTATTCTCCCTTTCCGCCATTCTCGTGCTGGCGTTTCTGGACCGGCGGCGGCGCGGCCTGGCCGAAGGCCGGCTCGGCACCGCCTACGTCGTCGCCGCCGCCTTGAGCATCCTCCTGCTCTCCAAGAACCGCTACGCGGAGGTCGGCTGGCTCGACCTGATGAAGGGGGAGATTATCACCATAGACAACATGGACCTGCTCTTGACGGCGAGCGCGTTGGCGGTAGTGGTCGTGGCCCTGGCGCTGTTTCACCGGGAGTTGCTGCTGGTCTCGTTCGACCGCGCCATGGCCATCACGCTCGGCAAGAATGTCGTCGCCTGGGACGTGTTTCTGTATCTGCTGATTGGCCTGACCGTCTCGATGGCCGTGCTGAGCGTCGGGCCGCTGATCGCCTTTGGCTTCCTGCTGATCCCGGCGCTGACCGCCCACCTGTTTGCGGGAACATGCACCAGTTCACTGTCTTCGCCTCGATCCTCGGCGGCGTGGTCTCGTTCATCGGCTTTTGCATCGCCTATCGCTATGACCTGCCGGTCGGCGCGGCGGACGTTGTTCTCTTAGGCGTGGTTTACGGCCTGGCCTTTCTCGCCCGGGAGTTCTTCCACCTCAACCGCAGCCAACCCAATTGAGTGCATGGACTCAGGTGACGGTGACACGGCTGCCGTCGGATGGGGATGTTGGTCAAACCAGGAGACTGAATCCCGCCTGAGCAAAGTGGTGGTCAAAGCTGAGTGCCTCTCGCAAGCCACGGCGCTCCATGAGCTCGAAGCTAACACAATCAATCCAATCCCACTCCTTGTCGGCAAAACGGCCGCACCGTGCCCACGCCGCGTCAAGGAGGTCACCCGTAACGGGCACAATTTCTAACTTGGATGAGCGCCGTAACGCGCCAACGGTTTGAAGCGCCGCCGCTTTGTGCAGCCGCTTCGTTAAGAGCGAAAACGCCTCCACTAATATCAGGTCGTGAGTTACCAGGTGCCGGCCCGCTGCCAGGTAAGCGGCGCGGACGACCGAATGATCGGCATCATTGCGATCCGCCAGCGCATAGATCGCTCCCGTGTCGAGGAAGGCTGGAATGCTCACGCCTCACTGCCGTAAAGGATCTCCTCGGCCTTGCGTCCCGTCGCCTCATGCGGTCCGGCATACGCACCGATGAGTGGTGCAAAGGCATCTTCTGTGCAAGCAGCGGCAGTGGGAGAACGGCCGATCCTTTCCGCCAGAAAGGCGAATAATTCTTCCTGTTGCGCCCGGGGCAGCTCCCTGACAGCAGCTTCGATTTCGGCAACCGTGCTCATACCGGGACTTTAATCCCCGGCCCTTGCTTGAGCAAGCAGAAGGTTACCGGCCAGTCCGTGCGCTGGGCCATTTTCCACTTGAATCGGGACAGCCGGCAGTAAAGGCTGGCCGGCGTCGTTAATGGAAACCGTTGCGATCGCTTATGTCGTGTTGGCCTTTGCCCTGGCCGTCGGTGGCGGGGCCTTGGGCGCGTCGCTCGGCACTTCCCACCGCCGGCTCTGCGCTTTGATCAGCCTGGGGGCAGGGACGTTGCTGGGGGTAACAGTCTTTGCCATCCTGCCCGAGACCTTCGCGGCGCTGCGCTGGTGGGGCATGGGGCTGGCCCTGGGGTCCGGCTACGCCGTGTTCTTCCTGGTCAGCAAGTACCTCTTCCACGTTTGCCCGGCCTGCGCGGCCAGCCATTTTGACGAAGCCACGACGCATCGCTTCAGTGAGATTGCCGGGGCGATGATGTTGGCCCTGGCCATCCACTGTATTGCCGATGGCCTGGCGCTGGCGGCGGGCCACGAAGCGGAGGCGGCGCACGCCACCGGCGGTCGCGTGCTGGACTTTTCGCTGATCCTGGCCGTGTGCGTGCACAAGGTCCCGGAGGGCCTTGCCCTTGGCGCCTTGCTCCTGGGCGCGGGCTTTAACCGGGCACAAACCGTCGCGCGCGTGGCCGCCGTCGAATCCACCACCATCCTCGGCGGCGTGCTGGGCCTGGTTTTCCTGCCCCACATCCCTCCGGTCTGGCTCGACGCCATCGTGGCGCACGTCGGCGGCGGATTCCTATTCCTCGCCATCCATGCGGTGCTGGGCGAGATCCTGAAGCATCACAAGGGGCTCGTGCTCACCAGTTTCGGCATTGGCTTCGGGGCCATCGGGCTCTTGACGCTGGCGCTGCGGCTGCTTTGATTCTCCCATGAACCACGTTGAGCGTTTCCAGGCGGTGATGAACTTCCAGCCAGTGGACCGGCTGCCATGCTGGGAATGGGCGATGTGGTGGGACGAAACCATCCGGCGCTGGCATGGCGAGGGGTTGCCGATTGAGTTGAAGTTCAGCCAGGTGTTTGACATTGCCCGGCACTTCGGTCTCGACCCTTACCAGCAATTCTGGTTCAGCACCACCGACCCGACCATCGAGGCGACGCAGCATCATGTGGAAGGGATTGTCGCCAACATGGACGACTACCGGCGCATCCGGCCCCAGTTGTTCCCCTGCCATGATGCCGCGATTGCCGGCATGGCGGCCTGGGCGGACCGTCAACGCCGGGGGGAAGTGGTAGTCTGGTGCACATTGGAGGGTTTCTTCTGGTTCCCGCGGACGCTGATGGGCTTCCAGAAACTGATGTTCGCCTTTGGCGACCAGCCCGAATTGCTGCATGAGATCAATCGCGACCTGCTCGCCTTCAACTTCAGTTTGCTGGATAAGATTCTGCAGGTGTGCGTGCCGACATTCGTGACCATCGCCGAGGACATGTCCTATAACCACGGCCCTATGATCTCGAAGCGCACGTTTGAGCAGTTCGTCGCCCCTTATTATCGGCAGCTTGTGCCGCGCTTGCTGGAGCGGGGGATCATGCCGTTCGTGGATACGGACGGCGACGTGACGTTGCTGGTGCCGTGGCTGGCGGAGGTGGGCGTAGACGGCGTGCTGCCGCTGGAGCGCCAGGCCGGGGTGGACGGGATGCAGTTGCGTGAGCTTTACCCGCGGCTGCGCATGGTCGGCCACTTCGACAAGATGACCATGACCCGAGGCGAAGCCGCGATGCGCGCCGAGTTCGAGCGATTGGTGCCGCTGATGAGGAAGGGCGGCTTTATCCCCAGCGTGGACCACCAGACGCCGCCCGGGGTTGCGCTGGAGGAATATCGAGTGTACCTACGTTTGCTGAAGGAATACATGCTTCGCGAACACCCATGAAACCGGCGACGGAGAAGGTTTTGGTTGGCGCAAGAATTGGCAGCAGGACCCAAAAGCAGGGGCATACCTGCACCATATACGCATTCTTTTCGGCCTTGTTAGCCGCTTGGCCGGGCGGTCACTGCGTTCCCCCTCACCCCTGCCCTCTCCCTCGGGGAGGGGGAGAACGCTCGCCAGGGCCGGCGAATCGGGAACGCCAGGTATGCGCTGGAGACGGGCTGGGTGGCTCCCTCTCCCCAAGGGAGAGGGCAGGGGTGAGGGGGAACGGGATGCACGCCGCGACACAGCACTGGGGTTTCAAAAGTCCGTCTAAGAAGCAGGGGGAACGCCCCGCAGCCCAAAAGCTTTGCGCCGGGGCACATCCGACCCTATTGCGAGCACGTCATCGCGTTTGTGACTTAGGATACTTTGGGATGATGGGGGTGCTGTCCGTCAGCCTGCTTGCCGGCTGCGGAAGCCTGCCATCCACCACGCCGACGAAGGCGGAAGCCGAGCTGGGAACGGAGACCTGCTTCCTCCCGAACGCCAAAGCCTCCCAGGTGGTGAGCGTCACCAACGCCGGCCCGATAGCCGCCAGTGTCCTGGTGCAGACCCACGCCGTCGCGGTAAAGGAGACCGGCCCCAAGGAGACCGTCGCCCGCTTCGGGGAAGTGTATTCCTTTGCGCCGGCCTTCTTCGCCGTCCATCGCGACGAGCCGACGCAAATCCGCTTCTGGAACCTGCAACCCGACGACAAGCACGACTTCATGCTCGTGGACCCGCAGTCCAATGTCCTGATGAAGGTGCTGCTGCCGCCGCTACAAGAGACCTCCTATATCTTCACCTTCCACCAGGAAGGGCTGTTCAACTTCCTCTGCACCATGCACCAACCGTCCATGAGCGGCCAGATCCTGGTGCTGCCGCCCCGCCCATGACCGGCGTTGACGAGACGGGCCGAGTTGTGTGGGAACGCCTCGTGAGCGCGCAGCATGGGCCCTGTTGTTCACCCAGTTCCCCCTCACCCCGCCCTCTCCCCGAGGGAGAGGGAGGACCATCGTCCGTCTGTTGGCGGATCGGGCACGGCTGGAAAGGTCGGGAGCGCGGGCTCTGCTATGTCCTCTGCATGACGGAGAAGGGCGGCCGCGCGTCATTTAGGGAGCGAATCCAAGTACTTCTGATACTGCTTCTGCTGGTCCTCCCAGGTATCGAGAATCTTCTCGAACCGGGCTAAATCATCTTGCTGGCGCTTCAGCGACTGCTCCTGCGCGGTTAACAGCGCATCGGCTCGCTTGTGCATGTCCTCTTGCGCGCCAAGCAGCTCTTCTTCCCGCTTCTGCATAGCTTGCTGAGCACGGAGGGTTCCCTCTGCCTGCTTGGACTGCCGATCGTAAGCGTCCATCTGTGCTTGCTTCTGCTTCAACTGCTCGTTGTAAACCTTCGCCTGCTCATCGTACGTGCTGACCTGCGAAGCTGCGGCAGCGTCCCGCGACGCGGCCGTATCACGCTGGCGGTCGCAACCGCAGAGCGCGCAACATAGAACGAACAAGACAGTGTGCTGGATTTTCATAGGCGTGCGATGCGACCTAACCAACCCGAGTCCGCGGATCACTCGATTCCTGCACGCTTGCCCTTGTGCCCACCAATTGGCCCGACAGGATCAAGGATAGCAAAAGTCCCAATACCACCCCATCTGCCATGTGAATATAGTCATGAAGGAGCTGCCCGGCCTTTCCGGCCAGCGCGAACCAGCCTGAATGCCAGCCTAATCCGACCAACCCTCGCGCGACGCCGACAAATGCACAGAGATAAAAGACCGATCCAGACCAGCGAGCCCGCAGGCGCTTCCTGCTGAACGGAACGAGTCCCAGGTAGGCGGTGCCCAGAATAAGGATCCAGTCAACTGCTATAGTGCCAGAGTTCATGATGTCAACGCCGAACGTCCCGGATCACAGACGCAGCGCCACTGATATTCAGAATGAAACCGAAGCGCTATCACGGCGTTCTGTGCGTCCGGCTTGTTGGGTAACCCCGGTCTCATTTGGATAGCAGCTTGAAATCTCCATTTGAGGCCAAACGCTTCCGGACCGCCGCCAAATCCTTCTCGTTCCCTTCGCTCGGGAGTATTTGACACGCCTGCGAATATTGGGTCTCCGCGTTCGTAACGTCACCCATCGCCAAATAGATATATCCAAGGTAGGTGTGCCCGTAAGCATAATTGGGCTTCCGTGCAACGAGTGCCTGCGCCATCAACAACGCTCCCCGGAAATCCTGTCGCCCCATTGCTGCCCTCACCTGTTCCCATGAAGGCTTGGCGTGAGAGAACCCTTCAGTAACCCCCTCGTAGAACACCGGGATGACAAAAACGATCACCAGAACCAGCAGCACAAGGACTATCCGCCGGATCATGCGAAGCTCGGTCACTATCTCCGGATTAATGTCATCGCTCATACAATATTCCACGCCGTTGCACTCCCAGCCCAACCATTGATTAACAAGCCGCCTTGACCTGATAATACGATATGGGCTTGGTTTTCGGGCAGATTTGCCCTGATATTGGGGGGCGCGATATCGAGGCGAAAAGACCAAACATCCATAGCGAGAGGAATATCAACGGCGAGGGAGGAGAAGTCAAGCGCAGATTCCGGGTTTATCGGACCTGATTCGGGAGGTGATGAGGCTGCGCCGCTATTTACGGGGGCTTTTAAGGGTTGCCGATCTCCTTTCGTATATCGAGGATACGCTGCCGCCTTCGTTCTCTTCGTTGCCTTATGTCAAACCGGGCTCCTGATCGGTTCACGCCAGGCGGGATCAACTTGCACACCAAGGGAACGAAGGGAACGAAGAGCTTTGTCGCGGACCTTCCTGCCGGCGGGGCGCAGTTCAGCCTTGACGCGCGCGGGCAAAGAGGGGAACACCCATGCGATATTATGCATCGCAGAATCAAACTGTGGCAGAGCTGGTGGTATGTCCTTTGGGCTGTGGTCGCGCTGGGGGTCAGCGGGGCGCAACTCCGGGCGGTGGACAGACCGGGCCACATTCTCATCGGGCTGAACGCGTCGGCGATGGAACAGTATGCGGCCCGTGAACTGCAGCGGTATCTGTATCAGGTCTCCGGGACCTTGCTGCCGATTGAAGCCGCCAAACCCGACACGGAACTCTCAGGCAAGTCATTCCTGGTCGGCACGCGCGTGAGCAACCCGCTCATCGCCAGGCTCGCCCAGGACGGACAGATCGAGATTTCCGCCGCTGACCCCGGCCCGCAGGGTTACGTGCTGAAGAAAGTAGGCCAGGCGTCTCGCCTGGCCAATTCCACCGAGACGCTTGCCATCGCCGGCAGCGACGAAGTCGGCTGTCTCTACGGCGTCTATGGCCTGCTGCAAGACTACTACGGAATCGGCTTTTACCTCGGCGGCGATGTGCTGCCCGATAAAGAGACCTCGCTCAGACTGCCCGGCGTGGACGAGCGCAAAACGCCCGCCGTCGGCATCCGCGGGTTCCTGCCGTGGACCAACTTCCCTCAATCCGCCACCTCGTATTCGTGGCAGGATTGGAAGTTCATCCTCGACCAGATGGCGAAGATGCGGATGAACTTACTCCACATCCACAACTACAACGGCGAGGCCGGGCACAATGAGATGTTCCATAACGTCATCTACAAGGACATCTACCCCCGCGTGTGGATGGCGACGGCCCGCAGCGGCCATGCTTGGGGCGGTCGCCCCGGGTGGGACCCGAACCAATACCGCTTCGGCGCCAGCGACCTGTTCGATGATTACGACTTCGGGGCGGATTGCGCCCGGCACAATGAGAACCTCTCGAACGAGCAGGCGTTTCGCAAAGGGGTGTCCGAATTCCAGAGGGTCATCGCTTATGCGCACACGCGCGGCATCAAGATTGGGCTCGGGCTGGATATTGACCTGCTGCCGCCCGAATACAACGGGAAGGGTATCAAGGCCGACGACCCGCAGTTGGTCGCGGCGAACGTGGGCCAGGTCATCAACGATTATCCGGACCTGGACTACCTGCTGTGCTTCCAGTCCGAGAGCATCTTCTCGGACAAGGCGCGCTACAAGGTCTGGCACAACGTGTTCGACGGCTTCTACAAGGCGATCAAGGCGCGCGCGCCGCACATCCGCATCGCGGTGGCCGGGTGGGGCATCAGCGCCGAGGATGTGGCCAACCTGCCGCCGGATGTGATCTGCGCGCCCATTTCCAAGTACCTCCGCCGGCTGCGAGAATGGGGCCATCTACGGTAACCGTGAATACTGGGGCTGCCCGTGGCTGGAGCGCGATGGCGGCAGTTCCGAGTATTACTATCCCTACAACCTGAACCTCTCGGAAACCATCCAGGCCTGGCAATCGCGCGCGCCGAACCTCAAGGGCTTCTACTGCTTGACCTGGCGGCTGACCGACGCCATTGACCCGAAGATGTCTTACATCGCCAAGGTGCCCTGGTATGACGCCGGCAAATACGATTCCTCCGAGAAGGTCTATCACGAATACGCCGAGCAGAACTACGGCCCGGCCGCCGCCGCCGCCATTACGAAGATCATCAACCAGAACGAGCCCTTTGCCAGCGATTGGGGCGAGTGCATGCCGACGCCGCCGTTTGCTCCGCCGGGCACTGCGGGCGGCTACTTGCTCAATGTGTCCACGTTCAGCGTGCATCCGGAAGGCGCGAAAGGGCAGGTGCTCGTCGCCGCCAATTCCGCCGAGCACCACGGCACGCAGAACGCGCCTTGCAGCGAAGGGGGACAGTGTGTGGGCTTCATCGAGAACGGCCACTGGCTGCGGTTCGATAACGTGGACTTCGGCACCGGCGCGGACACTTTTGAGGCGCGCGTCGCCGCCCTGTCGCGCGGGGGCGAGATTGAGCTGCACCTGGATTCGCTGGACGCGCCGGTGCTGGGGGTCTGCACGGTCGAAAACACCGGCGACTGGCAGAAATGGGTGACCCGCACGGCGCCGATCAGCCCCACCAGCGGCACGCACACGCTTTACATGAAGTTCCGGGGCCGGGACATCTCGAAGGCGGAGTTCGCCAAAGCGGTGGAGCAACTCAAGGTGATTGATGGCTGCATTGCCGCGGCGGATTCACCGGCACGCAAGGCGCGGCTGCGATTCCTCCGCTGCCGCATCGGCGCGGAGAAGGACCACATCGAACTTAACCAGAACTTCAGCCACTATACCTGGCTGGACCTGCCCGGGGCGATGGAGTCCTGGGCGCGGAACTTCGTCTATCGGGTGACGGACATCTCTTCGCTCGGCAACGTGGTTAGCTCCCAGAACCGGTTCGTGCAACTCGACTATGTGAAGAGGGAGAACGAACTGCGCGAGGCGTTGAGGCCCGAGCCGCCCTCGGGGGTCATGGCGCGCGGGACAGTCAAGGGGGCGGTGATTACATGGCAGGCCAAGGCCGAAGTCCGAAGTCCGAAGTCCGAAGTACTGGGGTTCAACGTGTTTCGGGATGGGGCGAAGCTCAATGATGAGCTGCTGGCGGTGGGGATGACTTCATTCGCTGACAAGGCCAACGGGTGCTTTCGGTACACCGCCTCCGCAGTTGCGGACGGCGCGGAGAGCCTGCCGTCCGTGCCGGTAAGCTGTGAAGCCGGCACGGCTGACCACACGCCGCCGCACATTGTGGTAATCTCGCCGCCCACTTCGGCGATGGAAGGTGCGCCAGTCTGGGTTGAGGCCCGCGTCCTGGAAAACCGGTCCTATGACGACATCTCCGCCAGGCTCCGTTACCGCGTGCCCGGGTCGAAGCATTGGAAGACTCTCACTATGGCCCGCCGGGTGAAGGCGGTCTTCACCGCGCAGATACCCCCGCGCGAGGTCGGCCCCAACGGTTTGGAATATTATATCGAGGCTTCCGATGGCTCGAATACCGGCTTCTTCCCCGTCTCGGCCCCCGTCATGCCGCTATCGTTGGTGACCTATTCGTCCGGGAGGGCGAGGGTCCCCGCGAGCCCTGAATCTCTCTCCGTGAGCGGTCAAACCCTGTCCTGGTCCGTATCCCCAGGCGCCTTCTGGTATCGCATCTACCGCAGCAACCGCAGCGGGTTCCAGCCCGGGCCGGATACCCTGCTGACTTACGTTGCAGCCGACACAACCTCCTTCCGCGACAACGGCCTCGACTTCGCCGGTCAGAAACTCACTGGCACCTGGTATTACCGCGTGACCGCGGTGAATAAAGCGGGGCGAGAGAGCAGGGCAACGAGGGCGATGGGGGTGAAGGCCGAAGCCCGAAGTCCGAAGGCCGAATGAAGGCCGAAACCCGAAGGCCGAAATGGGCAGGGCGCGGCTTCGGAGGCAGGCCTTTAGCGGAGGGAGGAATGAAGACAGGAAGATTGAAGACAGGAAAATGAATCTCGGAATCATTTTCCTGTCTTCAATCTTCCTGTCTTTTCTTCTTCCTCCCTTCCGCCTTTCCGCCTCTGCTTCCATCTTGTCTTCGCCGTTAATCGTGCTTTCGGCCGTCGGATTTCGGCCTTCTTTCGGACTTCGGACTTCGGACTTCGGATTTCGCCACCAACCAGCCTTTGATTCCGAGAAATCTGTAACCCTTCTCCCCGCCTCCACGTATCTCTCATTGAAGCGCGGCACCAGCTTGCCTCGCCTCGAATGAAGCACTGAACAACAACAGACGACACAGATGAACACGAAACTCTTGAAAACCGCCCTCTTCGCCTGCGGCTTCGCTGCCGCGGCGTTGCCCGCCTTTGCCGCGCCACTCCAACGCTCCGATGTGCCCGCCGAACCCGCCTGGGTGGTGCACCTGGATTGCGACGCCCTGCGACCGACCGCCATCGGCCAGTACCTGCTGACCCAAATGGACACGCCCGGAGCCAAGGCCGGCCTCGCCGCCATGCGGATGATCTTTGACTTTGACCCGCGCAAACAGCTTCATGGCCTGACTCTCTACAGCACCGGCAAGGCCCCCGAGGACGGAGTGTTGTTGATCTATGCGGACGTTGAGCCGGACCGGCTCATCACGCTGGCCAAGGCCGCGAAGGACGCGCAGAACACGACCTATAAGAACAACGTCATCTATAACTGGATTGATGAGAAGAAGAAAGCGAAGGATGGCGTCAAGCCGCGCGTCTATGCCGCCATCGAGGGCAGGCGCATCGTGGTGTTCTCGCAACAGGAAGCGCGGGTTGCCCAGGCGCTGGATGTGCTCAACGGGGCCTCACCCAACCTGGCCTCCAGCGGCGTGTTCGGGCAAGTGGGCGGCGGCGGCCCGGGCGTGGTCATCCAGGGAGCGGCCCGCAAGCTCGATTTGCCGGATTCCAACCCCAACGCGGCGCTGTTCCGCCTGGCGAAGATGGCGCGCCTCCAGGTCGCCGACGCCGAGGGACAGGTGCGGGCGACGCTGACCTTGGACGCCAATGACGACGAGATCGCCGAGCAGATGCTTACCGTAGGCAAGGGGCTGGTGGCGCTGATGAAGTTGCAGAAGGACAACCCGGGCGCCCTGAAGCTTGCACAGGGACTCTCGTTGAAGCAGGATGGTGCCAGCCTCGTGGTCACGCTGGCGATTTCCAGCAATGAGGTGATCGAATTGATGAAAGCCGACGCCGCGCGTAAGGCGCAAAAAGAGGCTGAGACAAACTGAGAGCGGCTCCAGGAAGGCCCAGTGGCTGCTGACTTCCAAACAGGCTCAGACGAGGAGTTGGCCCGGCAATGCCAGGCCGGCTCCTTGGCTGCATTTGAGGAATTGGTCTATCGTTACGAAGACCGAATCTACGGGTTTGTCGCCAATTGCTGCCGCAACAGCGCCGACGCCCGGGAAATCACCCAGGATACCTTCGTGCGGGCCTTTCAGGCGATTGCCCAGTTTGATTGCCGGCGCGGCTTCGCTGCATGGCTCTTTACCATCGCCCGGCGCAAATGCATAGACCGCCACCGGGCCGCGCCTCTGCCGGTTGACGGGCCGGCGCCCGAACAGGCTGACGAGAATGACCCGGCGGAGCTGCTGGCGCGCCAGGAAGATGGCGCGAGTCTATGGGAATTGGCGCGGCGCTGCTTGCCGCAGGCGCAGTTTCAGGCGCTGTGGCTTAAATACGCCGAGGAGCTGAATGTGGGGGACATCGCGCGAGTGCTCCGGAAGACGAAAACGCACGTCAAGGTGCTGTTGTTCCGCGCACGCCGGGCGCTTGGCCGCCGGCTTAAGGCGGGGCAGGGGACCGAGCTGCCGATTGGGAATGCCGTTCCGCAGGCGGCACCCGCTCGCGAAGTGGCGCCATCGCCAAGCAGAGGCCAAAAGGTTGGGGAGAGGTTGAGCAGCGTGGTGGAGTGTTCGGCGGTGGTCGCCGGAGCGAAGACCAGTGGTGTCAGGAAAGTACGAATATGAAATCGTGGTTCACTAAGTTCAGAATCTCGGCAGCGCGGGATGACGGTAATGAGCCGTCAGCCTCTCTGCAGCGGAGTCTTAGCAAGTCACCCGAGCTTCGCGGCTTTGAGCAACAGGCGTCTGCGCTGGACCGTGCCCTGAGGCAAACGGCGCCCAAAGCCCCTGCGCCTGCGGACCTCCACGCTTCGATCATGCGGGCGGTGCGGGCGGCCGAGCCGGTTGTGGCGACGCCGCCTCGAGCGGTCTTCTTGCGCTGGCTTCCCGCGCCCGTGGCAGCGGTTGTGGCGGCGATGCTGATCTGGCACGCTCTGCGCGGCCCCGTCCAGCCTGCCGTTCAGGACACGCAAGCCCTGGCTGCCGCCACAACTGCCTTGGAGATCAGTGGCCAAATACCGGAGGCTATGCCTTCGGCGGTGGTTTCCCCGCTGTCCGATGAACTGCAAAAGGTGCATCAGGACCTGACCAATACTGCAGCGTTTCTCCTGGCGAGCTTGCCCTAATGGTCTGCAGGCTTGCCGCCGAGGCCGAAATCAGGACCTGCAAGTCTGTCTGCAGCCACCCGCACTGGCGTATCGCTAGACAAGGTGTGGTGTTGGCATGGCGTACAGATGGTGTACAGATGGCGTACAGATGGTGTACGCAGCCACCTGCTAGCCTATTGGTGGCTACCTGGTTCGGCCGTGAGCTTGCCTTGATGGGACATTCAGGCCCTGCCGCCCCTCAGGTAGGGCAGGCGCGGGGGCGGTGATGGCGGGATGGGCCCAGGGCGGTTTCCGGTCAAGGGATGGTATCCACTTCGATGCGTCTCAGGTCGTCCACACCGAGTTGGAGGAGGGCGGCGTTGCTGTAGAGCTTGAGGTTGGGTTTGACGGTGGGGGCGTTGGCGAGCCGGCGCTGGCGATCCAGTTCCTGGATGGAGAGGACATCGAGGGCCACCGGGTCACGGCTGAAGCGGAGCTGGTTCAACTCCGCCGAATAGTGTAGCAGGCTACGCTCGCCGCCTTCGTATTGGCAGAGCAGGGCGTCGGTGATGTTCAGCACGACGCGGTCGCTGAGAAGGGGCAGGGCGTAGATTTCGGGGATGGCCGTGGCCAAGGCGTCCGGGCTGGACTCGAAGCGGATGAGGTTGTCAACGCTGCCGGTGGCCAGGCTGTAAAGGTTGCCGGAGACGCCCGCGTCGTTGAGGTTGAGGAGGGGGCTCACGTTGATGATCTTGGTGATCTCGTGGCTGACGAGGTTTGAGACAAAGGACTTGCGACCGACGCCCGGGCCTTTCTTGCCGAATTCGAGGTCGCCCCAGACCAGGTTGCCGAGAATGGGGCTGTCGGGGTTGTAAAAGGAATGCTCGTCCCAGCCGGCCTGGGCAGCGCCGACGAGGCGGATGCCATAGCGCTCGGAGAGCGCGCCAAAGCCCGCCAGCCGCAGGTCGGTTATCTGGCGGTCCCAGACGATGATGTGTTCGGGTGGCAACCCGGCCGCGAGCAGACCTTCGACGACCCCTGCCACTACGGCTGGACGAGTGCCGCTGTTCGGGCCGGGCGCGGAGAAGACTTTCACGCCGACCACGTCCTGTGTGGAGACGAGGCTGCGCCAGGCTTCGGCGACAGTGGTCTTTTTGGTCAGGGTTGTTACGCCGCGATTTACCAGGGCGCGGACGTTTTCCCAGTGGGGCCGGAAGGCTTCTGTCGCTCGGGGGTCCTGGGTAATGACCACTCGAGCGCGGGGGCCGCGGTCACCCAGCGAGAACGGCTCGGCGGCTCGTGCCGGCAGGAGGCCGAAGGCGGGCAGACACGCGAGGAGCAGGGCCAGCAGGGGGCCTCGAATGCCGCTCGTTACGGCGGCGGCCGGAGAGCGAGTGCGGTCTGTGACTGGTGCGTTTCTTGACACGTCAGGGCGCGGATGATACCACCATCGCCGATGCTGACCAACGAAAACCGGGTCGCGAGTGATCTTCCGGGGCGAGGCGAAAAGAGCCCATTTGGCGCGTTCCTGCTGTTGGGCGCCAGTCTTTTCCTGGGGCTGTTGGCGGGCTGCACCCCGGCGGGGCCGCGGGCCTTGCTCGATGGCCAGCGGTTGGTGAACCAGGGCAAATACCCGCAGGCCATTGAGAAGCTGAAGGCGGCGACCGTGTTGCTCGGCGGCACGAACGCGCAAGCGTGGAATTGGCTGGGTGTGGCCTACCATCACGCGGGCCAGGCGGTTGAAGCCGACCACGCTTACCAGCGGGCGCTGGCGCTGGATCGCGACTTGAGCGAGGTCCGTTTCAACCTGGGCTGTTTGCGACTGGCGGAAGGCCGGCTCGACGCGGCCAGGAACGAGTTCACGGCCTACACCTTGCAACGGCCGCACGCGGTCGAAGGGTTCGTCAAACTCGGCGAGGTCGAGCTGCGCGCGCGCCAACCGGGTGCGGCCGAGAAGGACTTCGACGAGGCGCTGCGGTTGAGCCCGCAAAATCCCGAGGCGTTGAACGGGCTGGGGCTGGCGCGTCTGCAGCGTGGCCGGGCCAGCGAGGCGGCGCAGTGTTTCCAGAGCGCGCTCAAGCGGCAGGCGGATTACCAGCCAGCCTTGCTGAACCTGGCGATAGTGGCGCAGGAGTATTTGCGGGACCCCGCGTTCGCGCTGCAAAAGTACCGCGAGTATCTCGCATTGAAGCCGCCGCCCGCAAACGCCGCGGCTATCGCGGCCACAGTCCGCCAGCTCGAACAGGAACTCACTCCGCCGACTCGGCCGGTGGCAGCCAGCGGTGTTGTTCAACCCAGCCGTAATACCGCCGCGCCGAAGCCGGCGGTGACGAGCGCGCCACGAAGCGTCCGCTCGGCCGGGGCTGAATCAACGCCCAGCAAACCACGACCCGCTCCCGCCCATGTCGAGCGATCGGAGCCAGCCTCCAACGCGCCAAGGCCGGCGGTGGAGGTGGCAGCCGCGCCGCAGCCGAAGGCGGAGGTCGTCAGGCTAACGGCCGAGCCGGAAATCAAGCCGGCGCGCGATGTGACCCCGGCTCCAGCCCCGGCCCACAGCTCGCGAGCCGAACCGGAGACGACCACTTCATCAACGTCTGGCCGCGCGGCGGAACCGAAGGCCGCCAGGCGCGGTTTCTTCCAGCGTGTAAATCCGCTGAATCTGCTGCGGAGCGGGCAGAAGACACCGGTGCAGCCAACCCCCTTGGGGGCTGGGGCACCCTCGTCTGGAGATGAGAGGGCCACTACGACCGGCCTCGGGCCCGACACGGCCGCCAGCCTCGCGTCGCCCTCCTCTGGAACGTCGTCGGCCCGCTATCCCTACAAGTCTCCCGCCAAGCCGGCGCCAGGCAATCGCGTGGAAGCGGAGCGCGCGTTTGCGCAAGGGGTGCAGGCCTATCAGGCTCACCGAATCGCCGAGGCGGTGAAGGACTACCGGCAGGCGACGCAACTGGACCCGAGTCTCTTCGAGGCGCATTACAATTTGGGCCTCGCCGAGACGGAACAGGGCAATCTGCCGCTGGCGTTAACGGCGTATGAGCACGCGCTGGCGATCCGTCCGAGGTCGTTGGATGCGCGCTACAATTTGGCGCTGGTGCTCAAGCAGGCGGGCTACCTGACTGACGCCGTCAACGAATTGAAACGGGTGCTGGCGATTTACCCCAACGAGCCGCGGGCGCACCTGGCACTGGGCAACCTCTACGCGCAGCAGTTCAGGCAGCCCGCCCTGGCGCGCCCGCACTATATGAAGGTGCTGGAGATCGAACCGCACGATCCGCAGGCCGAAGTCATTCGCGAGTGGCTGGCGGCCAATCCGCCTTAGCTTTTCTGGCACAATACTGGCTAGCAGTGTCCGTGAAAGCAGCATCCCTGGCGGGATGCAAATGACAGGACAGATGCATGAGCCTCGATCAGTTGCCATTTAACCTTTTTGATCTCCTGGTGGTCGTCGTGCTGGTAGCCGGGCTCACCCGGGGCCGAAAGCACGGGATGTCCGAGGAGTTGATCGGCCTGATCGAGTGGCTGGTGATTCTCTTCGGCTGCGCGGCACTCTATCAAGCGGGCGGCCAGATGATCGGCGGCTTCACGACCATGTTCGGCGAACTGTCCCGGTATTTGCTGGCGTATATGGGGGCTGCGCTGGTGATTTTACTGCTGTTTGTGGGGATCAAACGGGTTTTGGGCGGGAAACTGGTGGGCAGCGACATTTTTGGACAGTCGGAGTATTATTTGGGCATGGTCTCCGGGGTGGCGCGGTGTACCTGCATGTTGCTGGTGGGGTTGGCGCTGCTCAATGCCCGCTATTTCAGCCCTAAGGAAGTCCGGGCAATGCAGGCCTACCAGGATGACGTCTATGGCAGCGATTTCTTCCCAACCCTGCAGTCTATCCAAACGTCCGTGTTTGATAAGTCCCTCACGGGGCCGTGGATTAAAGACAATCTGGGCTTCCTGTTGATCAAGCCGACGGAGCCGGAAACCAAGCAGTTTCACCAACAGACCTACAAACTGCCCTGACCGCCAGGCAGACGGCGGGCGCGGTTCACCTCGCTCGCGCCCCGAATCAAGGTTGGCGCCTGTGCAAAACAGCCGTGTAAAAGCCCTTTACATGCTGAGCGGGGAAAACTACACTTCATGATCAATATTGAATGAAGGACTGATTGGCTGCATTGGAAAGTATGGAAGCGAAAGCGAAAACGATTGATGGTGTCAAGCTGCACGAGCGGGATACCGGCTCGGCAGATGTGCAAATTGCGCTGCTGACCCAGCGCATCAACCACCTGACCGAACACTTACAGAACGAACAAGAAGGACCACGGTTCCCGCCGGGGCCTGCTGATGATGGTCGGCAAACGCCGCCGTTTGCTGGATTATCTCCACAACACCGACGTTAGCCGCTATCAGGCCATTACCAAGAAGCTGAAGCTGCGCAGGTAGCGCGGCGCTTCCCTCTTCGAGGCGGCGACGGCTCGTCGCGCCCTGGAGGTTTTTGATTTGGCCGGGCCGGTAAACGCGAACGGTCTGGCCGTCTCCCTTAACAATCGCGTAAGAGAAAGCTCCGTTGCCCTGGGTAATTTCGTTCAGTCCCGAATGGTTTCGGGATTCACTGAAGTTCCTCGGAGGCAATGGAGGGTTAGCACATTATGTCAGAAAAAGTCATTGCCCCCGTTGGGGACAAGTCACTCATCATTGAAACCGGCAAACTCGCCAAACAGGCCGACGGCGCCGTCACCGTCCAATTGGGCGAAACCATCGTCATCGTCGCGGCGGTCGCCGCCACCAAAGCCAGAGAAGGGCAGGAATTCTTCCCGCTCACGGTGGATTACCGGGAAAAGGCGGCCGCGGCCGGCAAATTCCCCGGCGGTTACTTCAAACGCGAAGGCCGCCCGACCGAGAAGGAAATCCTCACCTGCCGGCTCATTGACCGGCCGATCCGCCCGCTCTTCCCCAAGGGCTGGTACAACGAAGTCCAGGTCCAATGCATCGTCCTGAGCGCCGACGGCGAGAACGACCCGGATATGCTGGCAGTCGTCGGGCGCCTCGACCGCGCTGATGCTCAGCGACATCCCGTGGGCGGGCCCGCTCGGCGCCGTCCGCGTCGGGCGCGTCAAAGGCCAGTTCGTCGCCAACCCCACTCACAGCCAGATGCTCGAAAGCGACCTGGACCTGGTCTATGTCGGCAACGAGACGGACATGGTCATGTTCGAAGGCTCGGCCAAGGAGATCAGCGAGGCGGACTTCAATGCCGCGCTCAAGTTTGGGCAGGAGGCGATTCAGCCGGCGATTGCCGCGCAGAAGGACCTGGTCGCGCGCGCCGGCAGGCCCAAACGCCAGATCACGCTTAACGTTGTGCCGGACGAGATCCTGAACGAAGCCAAGGCGCCTGGCGGGCGACCGGATCGTCACGGCTCTGCTCACGCACGAGCAAGATGGCGCGCGAAGCCGCCGTCGCGGCCCTGACCGAAGAGATCGGCAAGAAGCTCGTCGAGAAGTTCGGCGAGGAGAAGGTCACCGATTTCGTGCTCAAAGACGCCTTCTATTACATCCAGAAAGAAGCCGTGCGCGGCCTTGATCATGAACCAGGGCAAGCGCCTTGACGGGCGCGACTTCGACACTGTCCGGCCCATCTATCAGCGAAGTGGGCCTCCTGCCGCGGGCGCACGGTTCGGCGATGTTCCAGCGCGGTGAGACGCAGGCTGTCACGCTCTGCACGCTGGGCACGGGCGAGGACGCCCAGGAGTTCGACTGCCTACACCGGCGGCGCCAGCGAGAAGAAATTCATCCTGCATTACAACTTCCCGAACTTCTCCGTCGGCGAAACCGGCCGCATCAGCGGTCCGGGCCGGCGCGAGATTGGCCACGGCGCATTGGCCGAGCGCTCGCTCGAACCGATGGTGCCGAGCGAGACCTATCCTTATTCCATTCGCATCACCAGCGAGATCATGGAGTCCAACGGCTCCTCCTCGATGGCGTCGGTTTGCGGCGGTTGCCTGGCGCTGATGGACGCCGGCGTGCCAATCACTCGCCCGGTGGGCGGCATCAGCATCGGCCTTTGCACCGAGCATGACGACGCAGAACAAGATCACCGCGCTACAAGCTGCTGACCGACATCATCGGCTGGGAGGACGCGTTCTGCGACATGGACTGCAAGATTGCCGGCACGGAAAAAGGCATCACCGGGTTCCAGCTCGACCTGAAGCTGCCGGGCATTCCGCACAGCATGATGGCCGAGGCGGTCGAGAAGGCACGCGTCGCGCGGCTGCACGTCCTGGCCGAGATGGCCAAGACGCTGGCCGCCCCGCGCACGGAAATCAGCAAGTATGCCCCGCGCATCAAGACGGTGAAGATCAACCCCGATAAGATTGGCCTGCTGATCGGCCCTGGCGGCAAGAACATCAAGAAGCTCGTCGAGGAATCCGGTTGCGAGATCAACATCGAGGACGACGGCACGGTCAACATCTACTCGGTTTCCGCCGAGGGGATGAAGATTGCGCGTGGATGCCATCGCGGGCATGACCGCCGAGGCCGAGATCGGCAAGATCTACCGCGGCAAGGTCGTCACCATCAAGGAATTCGGCGCCTTCGTCGAGTTCCTGCCCGGCAAGGACGGCCTGGTGCACATCAGTGAGCTGGCCAATTTCCGCGTCAAGCAGACCGAGGACATCGTCAAGATGGGCGATGAAATCTGGGTCAAATGCCTGGGCGTGGACGAAAAGGGCCGGGTGCGGCTCTCGCGCCGGGCCGCCATGGCCGAGCGCGACCAGGCAATGGGTGGCGCGCCCGCCGAAGGCGCACAGGGCGGCGAGGGCGGCCAGCCCGTCCAGGGCGGAGAGCAGGGCGGACACCGCGAAGGCGGGGAACCGCAGGGCGACCGAGGTGAATACCGGGGCGACCGGGGTGAACCGCGCGGCGAGCGCCGAGGCGGCGGGGACCGCGGGCCGCGCCGGGATGGCGGTGGCCGGGGCGGTCGCGGGCGGAGGTAGTTCGCCCCAGAATCACTTCAAAGGCGAGCCGGCAACGGCTCGCCTTTTTTGTCGTTGGGGCCGCGTGTTGATGCAGGGAGCCGCCTGGCCCGGCCAAGGTCGGCGACCGAGGAACCGGCGGCGGACGCTACTTCGGCATCATGCCGGTCTTACGCGCGTAGTTGAACAGCCCGCCCGCATCCACCACAGGGCGCACATCGCCCAGGGGCTTGAGTTTATAGACCTTCCCGGTGCTCTGGGCCGTGACCGTCGCAGGCGTCCAGGTCCACCGTGACCACGTCGCCGGTCTTCAAAATCTCGCAGAGGCGGTCAACCGATTCGCACGGATAAAGTTCGCCTGTGGCGACTGAGTTGCGGAAGAAGATGCGCGCGAAACTCTCTGCCAGCACGACCTTGCAGCCCGCCGAGCCCAACGCAATCGGCGCGTGCTCACGTGAGCTGCCGCAGCCGAAATTGCGCCCGCCGACCACAATCGGGTAGTCGCTATCGAGCCGGCCTTCTTTCACATAGCGCGCCGGATAGACCGATTCGGGCAGGCCGGCGAGGGCGAACGAGCCCAGTTTCTCGTATTCGTCGGGGATCGTCGGCACGAGATTCAAGTATTGCGCCGGGATAATCTGGTCGGTGTCAATATTGTCCCGCACCACAAAGACCGGTCCTGAGAAAACAGATTGCATGACGGAAGATTGGAGTCAGGGACGGCAATATTCAACCAGATTTGCAGGGCCTCGATTTGCATTGCTTTTCGCAACCTGTTCCAACATCCTTGCAGTCGAGAACGTATGCGTAAGAAAGATCGAATCCCTCTCCAACCCCTGGAAACCGGCCAAGTCTGGCAAATGGAGGAGTCGGATCTCCACGTTGACCTGGTGGGCAGACATTTGGTGCATTACAAACTTATCAAACACGAGGCCAAGCGCACGCCGATGTCGCTCTCCAACAAGAAGGCCGTCGAGAAGTATCTCAAGGACAATAACGCTGTGTTGCTGCAGGGCTAGCGAGGCGGCGTCTCAGACCAGCACCCGGAGTCTAACCGCGAGTGGACGCCAATGGACGCGGATCGGCTTCATTCGCCGGGGGCGGCAGAACTTGATTTATTCACTGCCTGTTTTGGAATTCAAGGACTCTTGGGGGCTACCCAAAAGCTACGGAACGTCCGGAGGTTGGGGTCTGGGAGGTCCTTGCAGGGGCATTCGTCAATCAGCAATGTGCCGTCATCGCTTAGGATTTGAAACTCCAGGAGGCCGCGCTGGGGATAAACGACGAGGGCCTCGGGGTGGTAGTCGTTGAGGTGCTCGACGCGTAGAAGTTCAGGTTCGGCGCCCGGCCCAGCCCAACGATAGAGGTGGAAGTGCTTCCCACCGTTCCACGAGCCGCCGATGATGACATAGGTTCCCCCGTGCCAGACGATGTCGCGGATGCCTAAGCCCCCCAGGTCCAACTGAACCGCGGCGCCGAATCGCGCCGGTTTTCCTTCGATGACCTCGTTGGGGTTAAGTAGGGGAATGAGCAGGGCCTTGCCTGCGGGAATGGGGTTGCGGAAGCCGATCAGGAGGTGGCCTTCCGGGGTGGCCGAGAGGCCTTCGATGTTCAAAGCGCCCGGTTCTTTGGGGGCGTGGAGGGCGGCTTCCGCGAGTTGAAACCGGGCGAACCGGGAATCGGCGAGCAGGTCCTCCACCAGCCGTTTGTAGGGTTGGCCGACTGGGATAAGGGAGACATCCCCGTCTTTCACGCTGATGTCTGTGGCAAAGAGGCGGTGCCGGTTGAGGCGCTGTTTGCCATCTTTGTTGCGACCGTGGGAACCGATCCAGAAGGCGCGATTGCCGACCCGAGCCGCGGCCTCCAGGTCCGCTTCGAGGGACTTGCCGCGCACTTGCAGGAAGCCGTTGAAATCAAACACCTTTATGGGCTTGCCGGGCTGGTCAGTGCAATAGAGCCGCAGGGTATTGTCTTCGTCGCTTGCGACGACGAAGAGGTTCGATCCGACTGCGACGGCGCCCGAGGCGTCGCACATGCCGGAGTAATGCAGCGGCCGGGTAATCCGAAGGTCCTCCGCCGCCGATCCCGCGAGGGGCACGGCCAGCAAGACCCACAGGAGCGCGCGCATGGGAGCAAGGTGGCAGGCATGGGTGGGGAGCGCAATCCAGGATTTAGAGGACTCGATGGCGGAGGGATGGGGTAAGGGCGGAGAGGCCGCGGTGTTAGGACGATAGCACGCACGCCAAAGGGGTTTGACTCGCGGTAGATGGGGGCGCATAATCTGCCACCATGCTCGTTCGAATGCTCGTGGGGCTACTGTACTTGGCGACCCTCATCGCGTCCGGCCAAACCACGCGGTCATCCGGGAACCTGCGTCCGCTCTCCTTGCAGGAGTGTATTGACCTGGCGTTGAGCCGGAACCTCGATGTGCAGATCCAGCGCCTCACCACCGCCATGGTGGGTTATAACCTCGACAGCGCCTACGGCGCCTACAGTCCGGTTTTCTCATTCGATGCCCGGCGCGGCTATGTATCGGAACCGGCGAACTTCGACGCGGAGAAGTTCAATCCTGACTTTCCTGCTCAAATCCACACGGACACGTTTGGACCTGCCTTAAGCGGACAGTTGCCGTTCGGTTTGAGCTACGACATGAGGGCCTTGGCGGTCGCGGAGGACGCGGCCAGTGACTTCAGGGGCGACCCTGATCACGTGAACGATTTTCCCGGGGGCATTCGCCGGACCAACAATTTCCTGGGTGAGACCCGCCTGACGGTGCGGCAGCATCTGTTGAAGGATTTCTGGATTGATTCCGCCCGGCAGACACTGCTGGTACGCCGCAAGGAATTGGGGATGTCTCAGCAGGCGTTACGGTTCCAGATCATGAAGACGGTGCTGGCGGTGGAAATGAGCTATTACGACCTGATCGCGGCGCGAGAAATGGTCGGGGTTCAAGAGAAGTCGCTGGAACTGCACCAGCAACTGGTGGACGAAACCAAGCGACGGGTAGAGGTCGGCGACCTGCCGCCGCTGGACGCGGAGCAGGCGGAGACGCAATTGCAAAACACGCTGACCGCGTTGACGGGCGCGCGCGAAGGGTATCAGAGCCGGCAGAACGCGCTCAAGAGGCTGCTCACAGACCACTTCCGGCAGTGGGCCGAAGTCGAGGTGCAGCCGACGGAAGTGTTGCTGGCCTTGCCGACCCTCATCAACCGTTCCGAGAGCTTCAGTTATGCGCTGGAGCACCGGCCCGATCTGAGTGAGGCGCGGTTGGCGGTGGAGCAGAGGGCGGTGGTGGTCCGATTCCAACGCAACCAGCTTTTCCCGAGTCTGGACCTGGTGGGGCGGTATGGCGGCGCGGGCGTTGACAACGACTACGGGAGCGCGCTCAACCAGGCCTTTGGGGTCAGCTACCCTGACTATTTCTATGGGGTGGTGCTAAGTTTTCCGTTGGATAATGCCACCGCGCGCGGGACTTACCGAGCCAGCCGGGCGGCCAAGCAAATCGCGGAGTTGCAGCTTCAGAAGGCTGAGGAAGAGGTCCTGCTGCAAATCGCCGATTATGTGAACCGAGTCCAGTCCCGTTTCAGCCAGGTCAGCTCGACGCGCAAAGCTCGTTCCTTTGCCGAGGCCGCCTTGGCTGCGGAGCAGAAGAAACTCCGGAACGGCCTCTCGACTACGTTCTTCGTCCTGCAGTTGGAACAGACCCTCACGCAGGCCCGCACCGCCGAACTTCAGGCGGTCACAGACTATAACCGGACCTTGGCCCAACTGGCGTTCGCCGAGGGCAAGACGCTGGAGAGGCATCACCTCGAGGTGAAAGGGAGGTAGCCCAAGACCGCTTGAGATTTGGCCTCAATCAGATTGAGGCGTGAGGGTGATGTCCACCAACTCGCCCGGGCGGAGGCTGAGGTTGGCGGGCAGGCTGATGTCAATGGGCAGGCCCAGTTCGGTTCCGGCCGCTTTGAGGGGGCCTAACATGACCAGGGGCACGCTCTCCATTTGGGGGCCGACTTCGGCCACGCGGGCCAAACCCATTTCCCGGCGCAGGCCGCGCGTGCGGATCTGCACCTGCGTGCCAATCCGCGGTTCATTCAGGATGGGCGAGCGCAAATAGCCTACGATCCGCACCGGGGCCAGGCTGGCGATGGAGATAATGGGTTCTCCGGCGGTGACGGTCTCACCCGAGCGGTGGTAGATGGTGGACACGATGCCGTCTATGGGGGCTTTCAATTGGAGCGGACTTAGTTCGGCTTCGGTCAATCGGAGCTTTGATTCCTGCACGGCGATAGCCGCCCGTACGGGATCGTCTGTGATCTGCGCGATCCCGACGTGGTTGGAGAGTTGCAGTGCGTTGGAGTTTGCCTCCCCCTCGGTGACGAGCGTGGTGAGTTCATGGACTTCCTGCCGGAGCCGGTCCCGCGCCGCTCGGGCCTGGTCGAAGTCCCGCTGGGACACAATCTTGTCTTTGAACAACTCGTCCTTACGATGGAATTCAGCTTCGGCCAACTGAAGGTTGATCCTGGCACCGGCGAGTTGCGTTCGCTGCTTCATCCAGTCCAACCGGAGCTGCTCGTAATCCATCGCCGTCCGTTGCTGGTCGGCGATAGGCTTCATGTTCGCACGCAATAACTCGATCTCGGCCTGCACGACGGCCAGGGAGGAGGCAAGAATCTTTGGATCGGTGACCACCACCTGGCCGATCAGGTCGCCGGCCTTGACTTTTTGGAAGCGGGTAACGGAGAGTTGCGCCAGCAGGCCGGGCTTTTGTGAACGCACGTTGGCGAGCACCGGTTCAGCCTGGCCGACCAGCGTGGGTGCGGCGACATGGTCCTTCCAGAGCACGACAATTCCGCAGATGGCAGCGCCAAAGACCATTAGGGGAAGCAGGCGCAGGCGCGCGTCCCGCCAACGCTGCGCCAGCGGTATGGGAACAGGCGAGGAAGGGTCTGATTTCATAATTCAGATTCGTCCGCGGCGTTGAGGCTGGAGACGCGGGCGACACCTTGCAGGGCGCGGAGTTCGTCCAGTAGTTCCTGGGTGCGCTCGGGGTCGCGCAAGAGCAGACGGTAGGAGAGATCAATCCCGTTATAGCCGTGGTTCGAGCGTTGGCTGGCACATTGCATGGCGCGGCTGTGGCGCCGGAGCAGTTGGCGCAAGGTGGCCAGTTCGTCAGCGGAGCGAACCCACTGGATGTTCAAGATGAGGTCATAGCGATGACGCGTGCCGAAGGCCGTGGCCCAGAAGTAGAACATGATTGCCAGCACCGCCAGGCACCCGATGATTGCTGAAGTGAACTTGGCGGTGCCGCAAGCCAGGCCGATCACGATGACGGTCAGTACGTAGGCGGTATCCAGGGTGTCGCGCAGGATGCTGCGGAAGCGGACCATGGCAAAGATCGCCATCAGCCCAAAGGCGACCACCAGATTGTTGGCCAGGATCATCATGACCAGCGCGACGATGACCGGCATAATGATCAGCGTATTAACGTAGGAGCGCGAATACGAAAGGCCGGTATGGGTGAACATGTACATCCAGGCGACCGAATGGCCGCAGGCAAAGGCCAGCAGCAGCGCGATGGCCAATGTGGCGTAGTTGGTAGGGGCGGCGCCGTAGTCCCCGCGCAAAAACCAGTCGTTCATGCGGTTGGCGCTCCGAGAGCACCGGCGAGTTGGGGGGCCAACTCCGCGGGTGCGGGTTCAGGTTCTGCGTGCCACGCGACGGCCCGGCCGTCTTCCACGAAGCGATGCCAACCCAGCATCTCCACGCCCTCGCAGTACTTTGCGGACGAGAATTGCATCAGGTCAAATTTGCAGACTAGTTGTCGGAACCAATTGGGGAAGCGAGTCGTGAACTTCAATTCCAGGACGACGAATTCTGTGAAAACCTGAACCGGCTGTTTCATCTCCACGACTGCTTCGGCGTGGAAGAAGGGTTCGGCGCGGATGCGGCGGTCGAAGGTCACGCGCACAGAGTTGTCGTGCGGGCTGACCCAGGCTTCGCGGAGATAATTATTATGGAGCTTCGGGCGGGCCTGCAACTGGTGCAGGAGGAGATTGAAGCGTTGCAGGGTGACCAAATGCCGGGCTTCCTGGGAGAGGAGATGCTGCGGTTCGGGCAGGTGGCCGGCCAGCAGCAGGGGAACGGCTTCACGGCGCACGCCGCAGCGTTCCTTGAGGATGCAATTGTCCGCGCGGCGCTTAACCTCGAAGAACACCGGCGAGTCGGGCCGGCCATCATAGTAGCGCAACCGCAGCTTGAAGCGGTTCCGAGCGCCATTGATGCAGGTCTGGTGGATGCCCAAATCGTCTGAATCCAGGTAGAGGCTATGGACTGGATAGGACAGGCTGGGCTGGTTGGCCCCGTAGTCATCCAGTTCCAGGTAGCTGCTCACAAAGTCGCGAATGCAAGACGTGTTCTCCTCCTGGATGAGGTATTTCAACTCAAAGCGCTGTTGTGGCAATCGGTGGTCCTGGGACATAGATCAACGCATCAGTCAGACGGCGGGATTCTTTGGAACCGAATGCGCCGGATATTGCCGTAGTCGCTCTCGCAAAGCAGGATGTTGCCGTCGTAATCCATAGTCACGCTGCGGCCTTCGCTGATCTTCGGAACGGATGGGTCATAGAAGAACACGTCATCGCCGTTGTGTGTAAGGCCGCCGTCGCCGTTAAGCAAGAGGTGAATGATGCCAGCGGTGGTGCGGTGCCGATGCGCCGCACTCGGCCATTCTCTGTGTCCAAAATTGAGCCCACGAGGGGGAGGAGGTGGCCAAGCAAAGCCAGAGCGCCGCCCCTGCGGCCACAGAGTGTGGGCCGCGGCGCACGGCTGGCTGGCATTGGCCTCAGCACCATAGTTGCATCCAACGATCAAACGGCGCGCTGCGCTGCCGGGCTTATACGGGTCAGGCAGGTGCCGCGTAAGCCATTTAAGCGCAAAAGGCGTGCCAGTTCAATCGCCAATTAGCTTGAGGAGCAAACGTGCCGTAGCACCTTGCCCGCTTTGGCGCCGGTATCCTCGCCTTTCATGATTACCGGGATGCCGTTCACAAGCACGTAGGGGATGCCCGCGGGGTAATGGTGCGGGTTCTTGTAGGTAGCGGTGTCCTGGATCTTATCGGGGTCGAAGACCACGATGTCGGCCCAGTTGCCTTCGCGCAGTTCGCCGCGGCCTTTGAAGTGGAACGTGTTCGCCGGCAGGCTGGTCATCTTGCGAATGGCGTCCTCCAGCCGCAACACTTTCAGCTCGCGCACATACCGGGCGAGCACGCGCGCGTTGTTGCCGTACCCACGCGGGTGGGGCACCCCTTCCCCGAACTTCCGCAACCCGCTGTCGCAAGCGATCATGGTGTTCGGATAGCGCATGAAGGTCTTCAGATCGTCCTCGCTCATGCCGTGGAAGACGCCGCTGGCGCCGCCGTTCGCTTGAATCTCCAGGACGGTCTCGATTTGGTCCTCGAGGGAATCGGCTCCGTGCCGGGCCTTGGCGGCTTCGGCGATGTTAAGCCCGTTGAGTGACTGGTCGGACCCGCAGGAGGCGATGACAGCGTAGGAATAATCCTGGCGGCCTGTGCTGCGCACACTCCGCTTCATTTCGGCGACCATTTTCGCCTTCTGCGCGGGATCGGCAAAGCGCTTACGGAATTCACGCCTGCCGCCTTCCAGCGCCCAATCGGGAATTAACTGGCTCATGCCCGTGCTGGAGGCGGTGTAAGCGTATTGATCCTCCGTGATGTCCAACCCCTCGGCACGTGCCTTGGCGATGCAGGTTAGCACGCGGTCGGCCTGGCCCCAGGCCTTTGGCCCGGAGAGCTTGATGTGCGAGACCTCGGCGCGAACGCCCGCCTCGCGCGCGACGCGGAAGACCTCGTCGAGGGCCTCGTAGATCCGGCTGTCCTCGTGCCGCATGTGGCTGGTGTAAATGCCGTCGTGCTTCGCCACGACCTCGGCGAGTTCAACGATCTCATCGGTCTTGGCGAAGACGCCGGGCTGGTAGATCAGACCGGTTGAAAGACCCACAGCACCGTCCTTCATGGCTTGCTCGACGAGCGATTTCATCCTGGCGAGTTCCTCCGGCGTGGGAGGCCGGTTGAAGTCGCCACCCATCGCTTTGGCGCGGACACTGTTATGGCCGACGAGGGTGGCGAAATTAACGGCGACATTGGCGTGTTCGACTGCGCGAAAGAGCTTCGCGATGTCGAGCGCAGAGCTGCCGCAATTGCCAGCCACGACGGTGGTTACGCCCATGCGGACGAAGTTCTCCGCCCGCGGCATGTCGGCGATCTCGTCGGCGTGCGTATGGACGTCAATAAAGCCCGGGGCGACGATGAGGCCGGTGGCGTTGATCTCGGTCCTGGCAACGCCGGTCACGCGACCAATAATGACGATATGGCCGTCCTTGACAGCCACGTCGGCAAAGAAGGCCGGGTTGCCCGAGCCGTCCACGACCCGCCCGTGGCGGATGATTACGTCATAGGGTTGAGAGTGGAGACTGAGCGGGCAGGAGGCCGCCAACAGGGCCAGCGGCAAGACGAAGCGGTGTTTCATGCGCTCCTTTATACAGGTCAGGACGTCGCCCTAACAAGGCAGTTGTCTTTGATCTTGCCAGACAGTCATGCAGGTTTGATCTTGGGCTGAGTTGCACAGTGGACGAAAGGAAGGAATGAGCGGCGAAATGATTTCCAGCCGGGTTGAGATGGTCGAGGGTGACATCACGCAGCAGGCGGTGGATGCGATCGTGAATGCGGCGAACACAAGCCTGCTGGGTGGGGGCGGGGTGGACGGGGCGATTCATCGCGCTGCCGGCCCGGAGTTGCTGGAGGAATGCCGGCAATTGGGCGGTTGCGCGACCGGCCAGGCGAAGATCACCCAAGGATACCGGCTGCCGGCGAAATGGGTCATTCACACGGTCGGCCCCGTTTGGCGTGATGGCCGGCACGGTGAAGATGAGCTGCTCGCAAGCTGCTATCGAAGCTGCTTTGCGCTCGCCCGGCAGAACGGCATCCGCACGATTGCCTTTCCCTCCATCAGCACGGGAGCCTACGGTTTTCCGATGGAGCGCGCTGCCCGGATAGCGGTACGGGAGACAAAGACGTTTCTGGGCGGAACCCCGTTGGTGGAAAGGGTGCTGCTGGTTTGTTTTGGCAAGGGCGCACGCGAGATTCACTCGCGGGCGCTGAACGAAGTGCTCGGCGAGTAGCCAGCTTGTTTTTGGTTTCCCATAAGTGCCGCTTTGACGTTTACTGGTGCCATGCTTGTTAAGCTTTGTTCTTCCAGCCTCATGCTGCTGGCCGGCGCGCTCACGGTGACAGCGGCGGCGGATACCCGCCCGAACATCCTTTATTGCTTGGCCGATGACTGGAGTTGGCCCCACGCCGGAGTCTATGGGGATCAGGTGATCCACACTCCCACCTTCGATCGGGTCGCCCGCGAGGGTATTCGCTTCAACTATTGCTTCAGTCCCGCACCGTCCTGTACCCCCTCTCGGGCCGCGATGCTGACCGGCCAGTATCCCCACCGTTTGGAGGAGGGGAGCTGCCTGTGGGGTTTTCTGCCGAAGAAGTTCCCGGTTTATCCCGACCTGCTGGAAAAGGCCGGTTACGCGGTCGGCTGCACCCGGAAGGGCTGGGGCCCGGGCGATTTTCGCGCGGGAGGCTTCACGCGCAATCCGGCGGGGCCGACTTTCAAAGACTTCGCGACCTTCCTGAAGACCGTGCCGGACGGGAAGCCCTTCTGTTTCTGGTTCGGCAGCCACGATCCGCACCGGCCTTATAAAGCGGGCTCGGGCGCCAGCATCGGTTTGAAGACCGATCATGTGGTCGTGCCGCCGTTCTGGCCGGATAACGAGGTCTCGCGCAATGATGTGCTGGACTATTACTGGAAGGTGGAACGGTTCGACCGGGACGTGGGCGAACTGCTGGACCAACTAGCCGAGGCGGGCAGACTGAGCAACACGTTGGTGGTCGTCACCGGCGACAACGGCTGGCCCTTCCCGCGCTGCAAGGCGAACCTTTACGATGGGGGCACCCGCCAGCCGCTGGCCGTTCTCTGGCCGGCCAAGATCAAACCCGGCCAGGTCTGCGATGATTTCATCAACCTCATGGACTTGGCACCCACGTTTATGGCGGCTGCCGGACTGAAGCCCTTGCCGCAAATGACTGGGCGCAGCTTTCTCGGGCTGCTGACCGGGGCCGAGAAACCCGGCTCGCGCAACACCGTGTTCCTCGAACGCGAACGCCATGCCAACGTGCGCGCCGGGGATGTGGGCTATCCCATGCGCGCCATCCGCACCCGGGAATTTCTCTATGTGCGGAATTTGCGGCCGGACCGTTGGCCCGCGGGTGATCCGGTGGCACACAAGGACCCCATGCGGGTGTTTGGCGATTGCGATGATGGCCCAACCAAGCACTACATCCTTGAGCATCGCACCGAACCGGGAATGGAGAAGTTCTTCCAGCTCTGCTTCGGCAAACGCCCCGCTGAAGAGCTTTACGACCTCAGCAAAGACCCGGACGAGATGAACAACGTCGCCGCCCAGGCCGATTACTCAGCCGCCCGGAAACAGCTCCGCGCTCAACTCGACCAGTGGATGAAAGACACCGCTGACCCCCGCGCCATCAAGGACGATGATCACTGGGACAGCTATCCTTACTTTGGGGGCGGGGGGAGAAAGAAGAGGTGAGGCGTGATGCGTGACGCGTGAAACGTGAAGTCACGCATCACGTTTCACGCATCAGTTCGGCTTCATTTCCCGGAACAGCTTCAGCCAGGCGGCCATTAGAGAGTTCCCGATGCTGTTGGATTTGCTCAACTCCGCCGGTGTCTGGCCCCAGTAGAAGCCAAGCCAGCCCGCGGCGTACTTCTTCGACGCCTCGATAAACTCGCGCAGTTCCGGGCCGCTGCAGCCTAACATGAAGGTTTCCTCGATCACCACGGGCTTGCCGACCCGGAAGCCTTTCAGGGTTTTCAAGTCTTCCGCCAACCGGCCCGACTTCGGATAGAGATGCACGCAGATGAAGTCTAAGTTGGTGGCGATGCCGGCAGGCGCAAAGCCCGACAGCCCGCCGTTGCTTCCGACGCTGTTGGGGAGCAGCCCGACTGTGATCAGGTGCCGCGGGTCTTGCTGACGAATTGCAGTCGCGAGTTGCGCAACCCACCGCCGCGCGATTTCCGGGCGGGGCCGGCCAGCCTGATCCAGCGAGATGAACTGGCAATAATTGAACCCGCCCAATTCACCGGTCAGCCAATCGCCGGGCTTTCTTTTCCCCGCAGGCACAATCGGCTCATTCATCAAGTCGTAACAGAAGACCGCCGGGCTGGCCGCGCAACGACCGGCGACGGCTTCCCAGAACCGTGCCTGCGCCGCCCAGCGCTCCGTCTCGCCCAGCGAACTGTACCACGCCGGCACGTCCTTCTTGCGATAGCAGCCCAGGCCCGTGATATCGAGGTAGAGACCGGTCTGCTCGGCCAGCTTGAGGAGCCGGCCCAGGCGTTCGAGTGCGGGCTCGTGGGGCCGGTCCGGCGCATCCATGAACTTCGCGAACTGCAGATGCACCCGCACCACGTTGGCACCGAGCTGTTTCATCTCCTGAAAATCCTCGGCGACCGTAGGCCATTCGGTTTCCCAATAATCCTCCAGCAGTCGGCTCTTGTAATCGCGGTCGTAGTTGAAGCCCCAGGGAATGAATCGCTGGCCCGAGGCGGCGCAGACAAACCCGCGCTCGTTCTTCGCGACTTCAATCCAGTCCAGCTTTGATGCCGCTGCCGACAAGGGCCCTGCGCCGGCTCGCGCACATTGCGGGAGCAGCAGGATGCCAGCGCAGAGCACCGGCAGCACTGCCAGCCGCAAAGTTTGGCGTGGTGATCTGGGGCGCGGAACGTATGGAGCGCTGCCAGCTTGCTGAAGCTTTTGACGGCTGGCGGGACGCACGAAAGCGGGAGCAAGCTCCACGCAGTCCAAGCGCTTCGCGCAGTGCTTGCGGGTTTGCCGCGAAGCGTGCATCTGTAATACTCACCATAAACATTCGCGCGGCCTGCCCAAATTCTCTCCACCGCATGTAAGCCTTGTAACTCATGTAACTCATGTAACGCTTTGGTAGAGGCTCTGCCGCGCCGGGTCCATCTGCGGTTGGATTGAATTGTCAGGGCCTAGCTCCCGTGCGGCTGCGCGGCGAACAACTCGGCGATGGTCAACTGGAACTCCGGCAGCAAGCGTTCCGCCAGGATCTCTCGCCCCGCCAATATGCCCTTCAGGATGAGGCCGTACTGGTTGCTGTGATAGACCTCGACGTTATCATAACGCGGGTCAATCATCCACAGCCGCGGCAGTTTCATTTCCTCGTAGATTTGCTTCTTGATGACGGTGTCGGGCGCGTGGTCGTCCGAGCTGACGATCTCGGCGGCCAGCCACAGCCGGCCCGTCGCGGTGGTCAGCAGCGCGAGGTCTGGACAAACTTTGTGGCGGGGAGAGAGCCGCACCTCGGTGCGCGGCGCGAGCAGCCGGGTGCCGGCGAAATTTGCCACGCTCGCTCTCACCCACTGGTGGAGCCGGTCGCAAATCTGCTCATGCCGGACGCCGGGCGCCCGCCGCGCCAGCGGCAGGCCGTTGAGTATCTCCGCATAGGTCTGGCTCATGCGTTGGCCAGAACACTACGCAGGAAGCGTCCGGTGTGCGAGCGTTTGTTGCGAACGATCTGCTCGGGCGGGCCCTGAGCAACAATGCGCCCGCCGCCCTCGCCGCCTTCCGGCCCGAGGTCAATGACCCAATCGGCCTCGGCGATGAAGTCCAGGTTATGCTCGATGACGATCACCGAATGGCCGCCATCCACCAGCCGTTGCAGCACCTCCACCAACCGCTGCACGTCCGCAATATGAAGACCGATGGTCGGCTCCTCTAGAATGAAGAGGTTTCGCCGGGGCCGGCGGTTGATGGCGTCCGGCTCTTTCAGGCCCGCCAGCAAATGGGTGACCAGCTTCACGCGCTGGGCTTCGCCTCCGCTGAGCGTAGGGCTGGTCTGGCCGAGCTTCAGATAGCCCAGCCCGGTGTCGCACAGCGCCTGCAGCGGACGCTTGATCCTCGGCAGGCTGCCAAAGAACTCCAGCGCCTCCTCGACCGACATCTCGAGCACCTGCGCGATATTCCTGCCGTGGCTGGCGATGTCGAGCGTCTCGCGGTTGAAGCGGGTGCCACCGCAGACTTCGCAGCGCACAAAAGCGGGCGGCAGGAAGTTCATCTCCAGCTTGATCGTCCCCGCGCCCTCGCACTCGGGACAGCGGCCCTGCGCGCTGTTGAAAGAGAACCGACTCGGCGAATACCCGCGCAGGCGGGCGTCCGGCAGTTGCGCGAACAACCGGCGGATGTCGTCAAAGAAGCCGACGTAGGTGGCCGGAATCGAGCGCGGCGTGCGGCCAACGGGCGACTGGTCCACCTCATAAACGGCGTGGAGGTTTTCCCAGCCGGAGAGCGGGGCAGGGGAGGTGCGTGAAACGTGATGCGTGATGCGTGATGCTTGATGCGTGAGATAGGACTTTAGCGCGGGGAGGAGGCACTCGCGAACCAGGGTGCTCTTGCCGGAGCCGCTCACACCCGTCACGAGTACCAACCGCCCCAGCGGAAACCGCACCGTCAGGTTCTTAAGATTGTTCTTGTTGGCCCCGCGCAGCGTCAGCCACCCCGCCTTCTCCCTCGTAGCAGCCGACGTAAGGAGGCTCTGACTCTCTTCGGTGCTTCGGCCTTTGGACTTCCCGTCCTCCGTAGCAGCACTGCGGAGGGTGGACGGACTTCGGCCTTCGGACTTGAGCACCGGCCTCCGTTGCCCGCGAGCAGGAAACCGCCGATGTGCCCGCAAGCATTTCCCGGTGAGCGACTCCGGATGGCGCAGCAACTCGCTCAACGTACCTGCGGCGACCACCTCGCCGCCATGGATCCCCGGACCCGGACCCAGGTCAATGATGTAATCCGCCCGCCGCATCGTCGCCTCGTCGTGCTCAACGACCAGCACGGAGTTGCCCCGGGCTTTGAGCTTCTCCAGCGCCGTCAGCAACTGCTCATTATCCCGCGCATGCAGGCCGATGGTCGGCTCATCCAGGATGTAGAGCACCCCGCTCAGGTTCGAACCCAGTTGCGCCGCCAGCCGAATCCGCTGCGCCTCCCCGCCCGAGAGCGTCGGCACGCCCCGCCCAAGTTGGAGGTAGCCCAGGCCGACTTCGCCGAGGAACTTCAGCCGCTCGCGAATCTCGGGCAGGATATCGCGCGCGATCAGTGCCGCCCGCGTCCCAAACCTCACCCGGCGAAACACATCCCACGCTGCCGCGACGGACATTTGGCCGAACGCCTCAATCGTCGGCGCCGTCTTCCACCTGGCTATCGGCCACTTGCCATTTGCCATCTCCAGCCGCACCGCCCGCGCCAGCGCATTCAGCCGCGCCCCGCCGCACTCGGGGCAAACCTCCCGCTCGCCCTCCTGCCAGCGATACCACGACTCCTCGATGGCATCCGCGCGAGCCCCGCGGTCCACGTCGGGCAAATAGAAAAGCTCGCCGAAACCGCGACAGCGCGGACACCAGCCTTGCGGCGAGTTGTAGCTGAAGTTCTTCGGGTCGAGGGCCTCGAACGACCGACCGCACTTCCGGCAGGCGCGTTCCGTCGAATGGACGCTGATGTGCCCGTAATTATCCAGCGCGAACAATGTCCCCTGGCCCAGCTTGAGCGTCTCGTCAATCAGCAGTTGCGGGTTCGGCTCGGCCTCGCCGGTCTCAGCTCCCCGCGAGCCTGCCCCTTCATGCAACTTAGGTAACCCCTGTAACTGATGTGACTTCTCCCCCTGCTTCCTCCGCCCGGGCCCTTTCCGTGCGGCCCGCCGGTTCGCATCCAGCACCCCGACGACAATCTCCACGTCGTGCTCGCGAAACCGGTCCAGGCGGAGGCGCTCTTTGGTGGGATAGAATCTTCCATCCGCCCGGACCTCGGCATAGCCGTGGCTGGCAGCCCACTCAGCGACATCGGTATGAAACCCCTTGCGGTTTCTCACGACGGGCGCGAGCAACAGCAAGTCCCCACGCTGGCGCAGTTCGCGGCGCAACCGCCGCCCAAGCTCATCCCGCGTCTGGGCTTCGACCGGAATCTGGCAGTCCGGGCAATACTGCGTTCCCAGCCGCGCGAACAGCAGTCGGATGAAATGATGGGCTTCCGTGACCGTGGCCACGGTGCTCTTGCCGCCACCCCGGCTGGTGCGCTGCTCGATACTCACCGTCGGAGGGATGCCGGTGATCAGGTCCACGTCGGGGCGGGACAGTTGCTCCACGAATTGCCGGGCATAGACGTTCATGGAATCCAGGAACCGGCGCTGCCCCTCGGCGAAAAGCAGGTCAAACGCCAGAGTGCTTTTGCCCGACCCGCTTACGCCTGTGACCACCACAAACCGTCCTCGCGGCACGGTCAGGGAGATGTTCTTCAGATTGTGCTCCCGCGCACCGTGAATCACGATGACCTGGTCCTGCGCTGAGCTCGATTCTCGATCAACAAACACCCTTATTCCTTACCACACAAACCCCAATCGCAAAAAGCCAAACGCCACCCTCGTGCGAAGGGCTTGCCCGTCTGGGATTCTCGCCTGCTCTGGGCCGACCGTCCGTTAGCGCGCTTGGACGCGATAGAACATCCGCGGCCTGGTTGGCATGACGACGACGGGTGATGGGGCTCCGTTCGTCGTCCAGGGCCCGGAGAGATTGGTCGCCTCGAGCAACAGGCCGTTTGCCGGCCAGCTTAAGGTCAGGTCTTCCCCGTTCCATTGATTGGTCAGGACAGGCGGCGCGACAGGCAGGTTGCTCGGCTTGCCGCTGACGGCAAAGATAGCGGTGTTCTGTTGGGCACCCGCAGCCGCCGGGTTGTAGAACGTAATGGAGGCGACGGATTGCGTCAGGCCGAGTCCCGCCAGGTTGATCGCGGTCTGGTACATGTTCGGATTGGAGTCGCCGTTGTCTTCGATGGTAAAGGTCGTGCCCAGCTTGAGCCGCCCAAAACCCTGAATGGCGACGTTCGTGATGGTGTAGAACCAATCCTGCGCATTGAAATTGAGCAACGGGCTGTGGGTGCCGTCCGTGAAATTGAGCATGAGCGTTCCCTGGCCCCCGCCGTTGGCGGAACCGGCCAGGACGATCAATCTGTCGAACGCCGTGGGGTTCTTCAGCGTGAGCGTGCCGAATTGCGAGATACTGATAGCCCAGAATCAATGCGTCCAGCGCGCCATAGGGCCCGAATTGGAAGGCGGTGGCGCTGTCGGACAGGCTGGGGAAGACGCCATTCAGGGGTAGTCCCCGCGTGCTGCCGCTCAACCCGGACTGATAAAAGCAATAGCCATTCTTGACGTCGAATCCCGTCGCGCCGGGGTTGGCGGGAGTGGCGGTGTTGGCGGCCAGCAAGGCGGCATTGAATCCCGTCAGAGCCACCGGCCGGTTGGAGATCGCTGTGTTCAGCGCGAAGCTGCGCCCCAGCGCAAGGCCGGTGGAACGGTTGCTGAACACCACCGTCGCGAAGTAAACATTGGGAGCAAGGTTGGTCGCCACGGCGGGGTCAAGGCTGACGCTGACCGCGGTTGAACCATTGGCCGTCAGCGTGCCGCCGGCCGAGGAAGCCGTTAGCCAGAGTGAGGTGTTTATAAGGCTCCAGTCCAGCGAAGCCGCGCCGGCGTTGGACAGCAAAAACGAAGTGCTCGCGGGCGGGAACGCGAATTCGCGGCTGGCGATGGCGGAGAAGCCCGTCGCCGGCGAGACTTGCAGAGGATCCACCGCCCGGTTGATGGCTCTGGCGTAATCCGCAGCGGTGCCGCCGCTGCTACAGGCTAGCATATCGTCAAAAAGCCACATGAAGCCGCCCGTGATGCCGGCGGAGCTTCTCCAGCTTGCCATTTGCGTTTGCACCTCGCTGGCCGTGTTGCCCGAAGCGCAGCCGCTGCCGTTGCGGCACCAAAGCCCCGGCTGCACCTTGAGGCCGCTGAAATAGCCGTTCCAGGTGGCTGGATTGTTTCCCGCACCGCCGGCGTAGCACTGAAGGTACACCGCGTCCACGATGGTTGGGCCAAGCTGGGTGTAAACGCTCTGCCAAAAGCCGGATTGCGCGTAAGGGCAGAGCGTGACTTTGAACCCGATGGAAGAGAGCATCCGCCCGAACTTCACCGCCGTGGCAACGTCATAAAGGGTCTCATCGTCATAGTCCACCGCGTCCGCGCGCGTGGCCGTCTTCAACGCCTGAAAGTTGCGATACAGAATACTGTCCGTGTTCGTGCCGTAAGTGTTCATCAGCGTCTGGATGGACTGGAAATCGTTCACACCGTAGGACGACACAGAGATCTCTATCCGGTTGACCGACGTCGGAGGGGTTTTCAACGTGGCCAATTGTGCCGGCCAGGCGGAGTTGCCAACGTACACACCATTGGCGGCGACCAATTGATCATTGTAGATGAGGTTGCCGGTGCTGGAGTCCACGTGAATACACCAGAGCATCACTGTGGTGTAACCCGAAGCGCGCAGAGTATTCATTACCGAATAGCCGCCGGAGTAAAACGGCCCGCCGCCGAAGATGGTCGAAGAGGCTGTTGCCGGCAAAGGGCAGGCAGCAAAGAGAATACACCCAAGAGCTAACGCCAGCGGACGGACACGGTCCAGGATCAGTTTGATTCCAGCATTCATGCGCAAGGTTTGAGGAGACTGGATCGCCGGCCGAACAGCAAGCCTGAAGCCGGACTTTTGCCCGGGGCTTGGGGCGCCCTGAGCCCCGGGAACTTCCTAGTGGAGAGAAAATTATGAGTCTGATTAGATCGTCGTGTGATATTACCGTATCGCAATATGGTGGTGCAGGAATGCGGGGAGCCCGGCTGCTCCTTCATTCCCGCGGCGGCGGCGGCATTTTCGGGCGCCTGCCTGCGGGCTGCACAACTGCCCCATGCGACTATCACCAGAACCAAACAGTCTGAAACCGGCCGCCCTCGACCCAGGACGGCCAGAAGCCAAAGCCCGGCCCAGCCGGATCCTCCACACAAACAAAACCATCAAGCACTCGACCTATGAAGACCCTTGTAACGCTTATGCTTGGGATGACGCTCGCCACCCAAACCATGCAAGCGAGTTCCAGCTACGTAAGCAGGATCCCCAACGGAGCCACTTTTAGCTGCGCCAATTGCCACGTCAATCCAGCGGGAGGAGGCACGCGAACTCCCTTCGGTGAAGCCTTCCGCAGCAACAGCCACCTCTGGAATGCCGCCTTGGCTGCCCTGGACTCTGACGGGGACGGTTACAGCAACGGCGTTGAGTTGGGCGACCCGAACGGCACCTGGGCTTCCGGGCAGCCCAACCCCCCGGGGCCCGTTTACAACCCCGGCGATGCGACTTCCCATCCGGGAGCAGTCGCGACGGCACCGGCTATCACGACGCAGCCGGCCAGCCAAACGGTGAACGCCGGCGCGACGGTCATCTTTAGAGTAAGCGCCACCGGCACTGCGCCCTTGAGTTACCAGTGGATGAAGGGCGGGGCCAACATCTCCGGCGCGACTGCCGCGACCCTGACACTCAGCAGTGTCACCACGGCCAGTGCGGGCAGCTATGCTGTCAAAGTCAGCAACTCCGCCGGCTCAGTCACCAGCGCCGCCGCCACCCTCACGGTGAGCGTGGTCATCAGTGCCCCGACCATCACGAGCCAGCCCGCGGGCCAAACGGTTAACGCCGGCGCCTCCGTTTCATTTACGGTGGGCGCTGCCGGGACGGCGCCCTTGAGCTACCAGTGGATGAAGGGCGGGGCCAACATCTCCGGCGCGACTGCTGCGACCCTGACACTCAGCAGTGTCACCACGGCCAGTGCGGGCAGTTATGCTGCCACCGTCAGCAACTCCGCCGGTTCGGCCACCAGCGCCGCCGCCACCCTCACGGTGAACGCGGTCGGTGCCCCGACCATTGCCACTCAGCCTGTCAGTCAGACCGTGACTGCCGGCGCCAATGTCACCTTCACAGTGGGTGCGACGGGCACGGCGCCCTTGAGCTACCAGTGGATGAAGAACGGCACCGGCATTTCCGGTGCGACCGCGGCCACGCTGACTCTGAACAGCGTCACCACGGCTGATGCGGGCAGCTATACGGTTCAGGTTAGCAACTCGGCTGGCTCGGCCACCAGCGCTGCTGCCGTCCTCACCGTGAACCCACCAGTCGTTGCTTCCGCCGGCACCATCGTCCTCGGCTGGAACAATCTGGGGATGCACTGCATGGACAGCGACTTTTCGGTGTTCTCCATTTTGCCGCCCTATAACACCATCGAAGCGCAGCTCATCGTGAACGGCGCGCTCGTCACCAGCGGAAGCGGCTACACCCTCTCGTACCAGGCCGTGGCCGACCCGAGCGGCTCCATCAACACGACCGACCAGGGCAAGACCGACTTCTATCAGTACACGCCGTATCTCTATGGCGCGTTGCCGATGGATACGGGGCTGCTCGGCTGGGAGATGCCCGGCCCGAACAACATCCCGCAAGGGATGCTCTTCGAGAACAACAACTCGCCGGCTGCCGGCGTCTCCACCCCCGTCAACTGGTGGCGGGCTGAGGGCATTCCCGTGTTCCCCTATGACGACGCGATGAAGAAGAACGAATACCCGATGATGCGCCTGGTGGCGCAAGATGCGGCGAAAAACGTTATCGCGACCAGCGACATCGTCGTGCCGATATCGGACGAGATGAACTGCAAGGCCTGCCACGCCTCAGGCGCCGACCCGGAAGCCATGCCGGTGGAAGGTTGGGTCAACGATCCGAATCCCGAGCGTGACTTCCGGCTAAACGTCCTGCGCGTGCACGACGAGCTGCAAGACCCCACCACATATCCGGGCATCCTCTCGAGCAACGGCTTCAATCCACAGGGCCTCTACGCGAGCGTCATAACCTCCGGCCAGCCGGTCCTGTGCGCCAAGTGCCACCTCTCCGAGGCCCTCCCTGGCTCGGGCTACGGCAACCTGCCGCCGCTCACGACCGCCATCCATACGCTGCATGCCGGCGTCAGCGATCCCGTCACCGGTACGAGCTTGGACAGCGCCGCTACCCGGTCCGCCTGCTACTATTGCCATCCGGGCTCGAACACCAAGTGCCTGCGCGGGGCGATGGGCGCGGCGGTGGCCAGCGATGGGACCATGGAAATGCAATGCCAAAGCTGTCACGGGAGCCTGAGCCAGGTTGCTTCCGCCAACCGCGTCGGCTGGTTCATGGAGCCCAATTGCCAGAGCTGCCATACCGGCACTGCCACCCGCAACAACGGCCAAATCCGCTACACCTCCGTCTTCGATGCCAGCGGCAACGTGCGCGTGCCAGTAGATCAGACCTTCGCCACCACGCCCAACACTCCGGCCACCGGGTTGTCCCTGTACCGCTTCTCGGTTGGCCACGGCGGCCTCCAATGCGAAGCCTGCCACGGCTCGACTCACGCCGAATTCCCGACCTCCGAGCCGAATGACAACATTCGGAACACTCAACTGCAGGGCCATGCCGGTCCGATGGTCGAATGCTCCGCCTGCCATGCCACCGTGCCGAGCACGGTCAACGGCGGTCCGCACGGCATGCACCCCGTGGGTCAGACCTGGGTCAGCCGCCATGACAACGCGGCGGAGGGCAATCGCACCGCTTGCCAGGCCTGCCATGGCACGGATTACCGTGGCACGGTGCTGTCTGAGTTGCAGGCCGATCGCACCATTAACGGGCACAGCCTCTTCCGTGGCGCCATCATAAGCTGCTACATTTGCCATAACGGCCCCGGCGGTGAAGGCAGCCCGCCAGCCTCGCCCACCGTGAGCAATGTCTCGGCCACTACCACCGCCGGCCGCTCGGTTGCCATCAATCTGCCCGTTTCGGGAAGCGGCGCTTATGCGCGCATCATCTCCCAGCCGGCCAACGGCACTGTAGGCCTGAGCACCAATGGCTCGGTCTATGTCGCTACCTACTTCCCGGCCGACGGCTTTGCGGGCGCCGATACCTTCACGTTCGCCGCTTACAACGGCTACAACAACTCGACCCTCGCAACCGGCACCGTGACGGTCGGCGGGGGTTCGGGAACGGTCGCGCCGACCATCACCACGCAGCCCGTCAGCCAGACCGTCAATGCCGGGGCCAACGTCACCTTTAGCGTTGGGGCCGCCGGCACCGCTCCGCTGAGCTATCAGTGGCAGAAGGACGGAGTGAATATCTCCGGCGCCAACAGCTCGGCCTTAACACTGACGAGTGTGACCAGTTCGAGCGCTGGCAGCTACCGGGCAGTTGTCAGCAACAGTGCCGGCTCAGCGACGAGTGCCGCTGCCTCCCTGACTGTCAACTCGCAGATCGTCGCTCCGACCATCACCACGCAGCCCGTCAGCCAGATCGTCACTGCCGGGGCCGACGTCACCTTCACCGTTGGGGCGGCCGGCACCGCTCCGCTGAGCTATCAGTGGCAAAAGGACGGAGTGAATATCTCCGGCGCCAATGGCTTTATCCTGAACCTGGCGAGCGTGGCCACCTCCAGCGCCGGGAGCTACCGGGTGATTGTCAGCAACAGCGCCGGCTCGGTGACCAGTGCCGCCGCCTCCCTGACCGTTAATCCGGCGGTCGTCGCTCCGACCATCACCACGCAGCCGGTCAGTCAGACCGTTGATGCTGGTGCCAATGTAACCTTTACGGTTGGGGCTGCGGGCACTGCTCCGCTGAACTACCAGTGGCAGAAGGATGGGGCGAATATCTCCGGTGCCACCAGCTCCGCCTTAACACTCGCGAGCGTAACCAGTTCGAGTGCCGGCAGCTACCGCGCAATTGTCAGCAATAGCGCCGGTTCGGCAACAAGTGCCGCCGCGTCCCTGACCGTCAACTCGCAGGTCGTCGCGCCGACCATCACGACACAACCCGTCAGCCAGACCGTCCGCGCCGGCTCCGCCGTCACCTTCAGCGTCGTCGCCACGGGCACGGCTCCGCTAAGCTACCAATGGCAGAAGAACGGCGTGAATATCTCTGGCGCCAACGGTCCGTCCCTCAGGTTGAGTTCGGTGAGCAGGTACGATGCCGGGACCTACCGCGTCAGAGTTCGGAACAGTGCGGGTTCGGTCACCAGCGCCGGAGCCACCTTGATCGTATCTCGCAGCAGGGAGTATTCGAACACAACCTACCGCACCCGGGATTGAGCATCACATAAGGGGCTGATTGACCTCGGCGCCGAGCCGAGAGACTCACAAAGGAGCACGCGACCGAAAGGCCGCGTGCTCTTGTTTAACCCCTGCGCGCGCAGTCTCCTCAACGGAAATGCCGCAGCCGATTTCGTTGATCCGCCCGCTGGAAACAACAACCACCTCGTGGACCTCGCTGATCTCACCTTCACGTCGCCATCCTTGGGCCTGGCCAAACCCGCCGTCGGGCTCTACAACAGCCAACCTATCCGCTCCTGGGGCAATCGCACTGCCGAGTGGCTGTGCCCCCTCTCTTGCGACGTTCTGAAAGTAGGCCACCCTGCGGTCCTGGCGCCCTTTGGCCCAGGTGCGGTCCTTGACCTGAACGACTGATACCAGGGTATTGGACCCGTCGGCCCGCGCATCAGGGCCTCCCGGATTCAGGGCTGGTATTACATGACGACCTGGGACTGATGGCCTTCAATGCCGAACAGCTTGACCGGTGTATTCCGCGAAATGGGTTGATTCCATCTAACCACCAAAACTCTCACCGCGCTCAAATTTGAAATCGTGAGCCATGGCTTACTGAGCACGCCCACCTTCCCGTTTCGGGATGATAGGCCAACGGCTCCCTGCCGCCGATGAATCCGTTCGCTCCGTCCCGGCCATTCTTACTTCTCCCGGATTCGGCTGTAAAGGCCTCCCGTGTTGAGTGTTTCGCTTTTGCCGGCTTCCAGCGGCTTGTCCTGCCCTCCGGCACAGCCGCCCAGCGGTGGGCTGCAGGAGGCGAAACTACTCCCATTTCTCCCATTTCCCTTCACGGTGGACCAGCAGCGTCTGCGAGATCGGATGCGGGCCGCTGTGCTCCCTTGCCAATAAAGCGACACCGTGCGAGAGCGAGCTATTGTCCGCCTCGCAGGAACTCGTCAACGCTCAAGCCGGTCTGGCGAATAATGGCTCGCAAGGTGCCCAGCGGCAACGTGCCGGGGTGGTGAGGAACGGTCGTGCGCCGCCTGGTGGCGGGATTATACCAAATCTCATGGCTGCCTTTGGCGGAACGGTCGAAGCTAAACCCGTGCGCTCGAAGCCGCTCAATGACTTCCCGGTACCTGAGCGGCGGCAGGTGGCTCATGCCGGAATGGGAGAAAGACCAATCGGAATCCTGACCACCGCTTTCCGGTGGGCGGCTTTCAGGGCCGCGCGGATTTTCCGGGGGAGGGGATCGCCGTGCTCGATGCAAGACTCAACGAGCTTGCGTGCGACATCTTGAGCGATTTCGAGCGTCTCCGCCACCGTGCGCCCTTGGGCCACAAGCCCCGGCAGATTGTTGCTCGTGGCCAGGTAACCACCCTCCGCCAAGGGCTCGATTTGCACCGGTAAAAGGAATTCATCCATAAATCACGGATAGAAATTACACTGATGACGCCAACTTCAGCAAGGCGATTACGCCCCCCAGATTTCCTGGAAAAGGCAGCGAGGGGCTCACGGTAGGCGATACAGGGGGAATACAGGGGGATTACAGGGGGATTAGAATGGGATGTATAACGGGTGGTGCCTTCGTTAGGGACGGGTTGAGGGGCAAAGGCGGTCGCGGAAGGGGCGGAGGGGAGAGAGGTTGGGGAACATCCGACATCCAACATCGAACCTCCAACATCCAATAACCTTGGCGGGCGCGGCCGTTGCGCGTTGGGAGTTGGGGGTTGGAGGTTGGATGGTTTTCCCTGAGCGGGGGCGAGTCCTTTTTCGGTCTGCTCACAGGCGGAAGAGGCGAGGGAGCATCGGCTCAAGGGGAATCGCCTTCAAATCCATCTTCGCGCCGCTGAGCAGGTCAAGGGACTGGCCCTGGCTCCAACGCGGGAGTGTGACGGTCTGGGACTGGCCGCTGAAGTTATCGAAGAAGGCCAGCGTGCGCCTGCCCTGGCGGACGAGGCGGAACTCGATGCCCCAGGCGGGCTGGCCGGTCGAGACCTCACGCAGGTCATTAAAGGCCAGCGGAGCCAGTGCCCGGCGCAGGGCGGTGGCGGTCGCGGACTCGGTGGCGGCCAATTCCAATGTTGGATAAGCCGGGCGGGGCAACGGGCGGTCGTATTCGTCGCGGGAGAGGCTGTCTTTGCCGACCAGCAGCACCTTGGGCCCGGATTTCGCGAAGGCGGCGAGGGCGGCGGGGGTGGAGGACAGCACGTGCGTGGCATTGGGAACCAGCAGCCACTGGACTTTGGCGGCGGTGCCGTCGGCCAGTTGGCGCTCGCTGACAAAGGTCACGTTCTCGCCCATGAAGTTCAGCACCCGGTAAAGCGAATAGAGGGTGCCCTGGTATTTCGGTTCCCAGAAGATGGAGGGCTGCGAGTAGAGCAGCGCGATGCGCGGCTTCGACTGGTTGAGAGCGGTCACCTCGGGGGCGAGGCGGTTGAGGTCGAGCATCGCGCGGCCCGCGCCATAGACGTTGGCGGGGCGGAAGTAGATGCTGCCGGACAAGCTGATATCGGCGGCGCGTTCCCAGACCCAGATGGTCGTCGAGCCCTGGTGGTGCAGCCCGCCCTGCCATAGGACAGAGCGGGTTTGGTTCATCGGTATGTGATACGGAGTCGCGCCGTCGGGGATGACATGGTTCTCGCTGTTGAAGACACTTTGGCCGCGGAAAGAATGGAGGAGGTCGTAGAAGAATTCCTGCCCGAACCAGTCATAGGTGTTCGGCCCATTCAGGAAGGCATAGGCGTCGCAGCCGGCGAGGTCGGTGGCCCGGCACATCAGTTCGGGGTCCACGCCGTGCGATAGTTTGTCGCGGTCGAGGGTTTGGAAGACCATGATCTTGGTGTGGGTGGGGGCCTTCACGCCATGCTGCTTGAGGAGCGAGCCCATCCAGGCGTGCCAGTCGGCGAACATCTTCTTGTTGAAGCAGGTCCAGTCATAATACGCGCGCTGGGCTGGCACTGTGGAGGGCATGCCCAACGCCGGCACGGGGACGTCGTCGAAGCTCCGGTAATCCGTGCCGTAGAGTGCGTTGAGTTCGGCCAGGCTGTGATGCTTCTGCTTGAGGTAATCGGTGAACGCGGGGCGCGTGTAAGGGTCGCGCCCGCTGCACACATAGACCGGCTCGTTCGCCAGGCAGACGCTATGCAGGGCCGGCTTGTCCTTGATGCGCGCGGCCATCAGCTCGATCCACTGCTCAATCGTGGCCTTGGCTTTGGGATGGAAGATGTTGAAGCCGAGGAACCCGATGTTCCCGTTGGCCATGTCCGGCGTCATGGCCCAGCCCGGGTAGTAGTGAGGCGAGAGCAGGAAATCCACCCTCATGCCGTAGCGCTCGGCACGATCCAGTCCCCGCAGCACGTCGAGCGCCCCTTGGCCCAGTGTGCCATCGGGGTTCATCGCGCTGGGGCCGGCGCGCCCATCCTGCACGAGCGAAGCGCCCAGGGCGGGAAAGTCGGGCAAGTCGTTAATGACGCTGGCAAAGTGCCCATACCCCGCGAAGTAGTGTGGCCGGCCTCGCTCGTAGAAGATTCCGTCCTTCACCTTCACCCGCCCCGGTTTCGGCGGCTGCCAATCCAGCAGCTCCATTCTGCCGCTCCGCACGAGTTTCTCTGTCTCGTCGAGCACCTGGGCCACCTCCTCGAACTGCAGGTTCGACCACGCCAGCCCCGTCCGACCGTCCGGCCCGCCGTGCTGCGCGAACTCGATAAAGCGCCGGGCCACGGCGGTCCCCAGCCGCAAATAGGGATTGTCCGCCAGCTTGGGGTTCCCGCGGGCCTCGGTCTCCAGGGCCTGCATTCGTTGGCGCAGGGCGTCCGCCCGGGCGGCGGCTGCGGCATTGGCGGCGTCCTGCTTCGCCTGGTCCACCTTCAGCAGCTCGCACCGGATGTCGTCTACCCAGAGTGCCTCGGTTGGGCTCTCGGTGAGCACCATCAACTCGTAGTTGTCCGGCGTGGCGCCGGTTGCGATGTCAAAGGACACCTGCTGCCAGTCAAAGTCGCCCGTGGGGAATGGGTGCCGGTCGGTCCAGCCCGGCCCGCCGCCGATCCAGGCGATGCCGCAGCCCTTGCCCTTGGCCCAGCAGGTTACCCTGTAAGTCGCGTAGGGCTGCATGGCGGGCAGCATTTGGAATATCCGGGCAAAGACGTTGGGCGCGTAGGCCGAGTTGTTGGTGAGCTTGTACGCGTATTTGCCCTGGTGCTTCTCCGTCGCATCGAGCTGGCCCGTGGCGTTGGCGCCGTTGGGGGCAAATTGCCACCCGGCCCCACCCAGCTCGAAACCGCCGTCGGTCACGAGATCCGCCACACCGGCGGGCTGGGTTTCGCCGAGTGCCGCCGCCGAGAGGCACAACAAAAGCGCCCCGGCCAAGAGAACCGGGCACCGCATACAGCTTTCCTGCCAAGATGATCTGAGTTGCAAAGCGCGGATTTGACGCCGCGCCTTGCGAGGAGATTCACTTCAGAGCAGATTCCTGCTCGCGTGTGCCAGAGTGTGGTCTTGGGGTCCCAGGCGCGCTGCCCTGCGTTTTGCGCCGTCTGGTCCGGGCTCTGGCGTAACCGCTCCAAGGCACTGATGGATTGCTCGAAGATGTGGCCGCCAAGCGCGTTGAACCTCAAACTCCCGCCCAGCGGGCGCCCTCGCTGATGGCGTGCAGCACCACCAACGGCCGGGGGAGATGCCCGAGTGCTGAAAGCCCCGGAAGCCCACGCCCCACCATTCCATTATTTCCCCGGGCGCAGAGGGTCTTGCCGCGGGGGCGACAGGGATTTCGGTGGGACTATCCGTCGCGCCGAATCACAGCCGCTGGCGGAGACGTTCCAGGTTGGCCTCGATCCGCTTGAAGTAATCGTTGGGGCCGTCAGGGTAGGGGTCGTTCAGGAAGCGGTACAAGCCCTCGAAGTCCTGGTCCAGTTTCGCTCGGACTACCTTGTCCCAGAAGACCGGCGTCTTGCGCATCAGGTCCTCCGCGCTGGAGAACATGGCGACGAACTGGGTGGGGTCGGCGGAGTAATCCGTCGCTTCGGCGAACTCGGCGTAAAGGATCGGCAGCTTATCCACGTAATCCTCCGCCGCCATTTGCCCCAGCAAATCCGCCGTGCCCAGCGCGAAGCCGGCCACCTTTTCGATCTCGCTCTGGAAGGGGATGGCGCTGAGGACGGCGTTGACGCCGGTGCAGGATATCATGTTCTGCACGGCCTTGATGTCGCTGTCGCTGAAGCCCTCTTCCCGCAACAGTTGGCCCGCAAACTCTGCGCTGCGCCGCACATGGATGACGGTGTACTTTGCTCCCGTGCCTTCGGTGTCATCGCTCTTTTTGAGGTAGCCGGTGTCGTGGAGGAGGATCGCCACCAGGGCGAGTTGGAACATGCGTTCGGTGAGCTGCGGCTGCGTCCCCGCTGCCTGCCGCCCGCGCAGCAACCGCACCAGGCAGAGTGTGCCTTGCAGCGTGTGCTCGAAATCATGATATCGCGCGTCCACCGCCTGATAATCGCGGTAATTGCCCGAGAAACACGCGGTTGCCCACCCAAAAGCCCGCTGCACGAACAGTGGGTCGGCGTCAGGAAAAAGAGTCTGGAAGGCGGCTTGGACTTCCACCTCAACAGCGGTCGGATCTTTGGTGACGACCGGTGGGAACATCTGGCCGATAGTATAGCGCAAAAGCGGGGTAATTGCACGGGCAAACTGCGTGCGCCGCGCCTGCCGGTCACGGCCAGTGACAAAGTGCGGCCCAAAACGTTGTAGGAGACGACGTAAGGAGTCTCTGAGCAACAGCTTACGCAAGGACCAGACTGGATTTAGTGAGAGACTCCTTACGTCGTCTCCTACAAGGGGTTACGCAGGAGTTTGTCACTGGCCGTGGCCTGCCGGTGCAAAGCGAGGTCCTTATGGCGAGGCGCGCAAGGGTTGGGGTGAGGGGGAATGGGGCTCACCATGAGCCTGGAGTCAATGGGAGGGGTGCAACGGCAAAGGCTTGTCAGCAGCCACTCCCGAAGAAACTGAGCGTCTGCTCAAAACGTGCGCCCCAGCCCGTCCACGAGCTTCAACGCGCAAAATACGCCTTTGTATTGTCGTGGACCTCTGCTCGGCCCAGCAGTTCCTTCTCCGTCAGCCAGAGGTATTCTGCGTGTTGGTCTTTCGGCAGCGAGTCGTCCGGCACGGGCCTCCGCCGCGCCGAAGTCGGAGTCCCAACCGACTGAGCGATGCCGGCAGATGCGGGAGCTCGCGAGGCACAAGGACAGGCTTCGGCCACGCAGGCGGGCGCAGGCAGGACATAAGCCAGCGTCACGTAATGCGTGCCGAAACCGGGTTGTTCCCGGTTGTTGGTGAGGTAGAAGTGCTCGTAAACCCCCAGGAAACGGGCTTCCTCGATCCTCCCTTCCACGCCGAGTTCAGCCCGCGAGATTCTCCTGAAGGCTGCTGCCAGAGTCTCATTCTTGGTAATGCGGCCTCCGGGAACGAAGAAATACGCTTTAGCGGGCTCGTAATTGCGGCGGCCCAGAAGAATCCGCCCATCCCGGGCGCGAACAATCAAGTCAATCGCCACCAGCGGCGTCAACCTGACGACAGCGTCGAAGTCCTTTGCTGCCAACCGTTCCCCGGGTCTTGGTTCATGCTGCATCGTAGTGGCGGAGGCTACCAGAATGCTCGGGAGCGTCCAGCCTCACAGCCTGAAAAGTAGCAGCCGACGTAAGGAGGCTCTAATCAATCGGAGAATGGCCGGTCCCCGAAGAGATTTGAGCCTCCTTACGTCGGCTGCCACGGGATCAGTGTCCGAACATGCTCTTAGTACTGGCCGGCCAGACTATCCTCCAACGGCGTTTCATTGGGGCTGCCGCCCGGTTTGGTCTTACGCCGCCGATGCCAACCCCGGGGCCGAATCAACTTCCGCTGATGCGCCGGCGACCAGCCGCAAGGAGCGCAACTCGGCTTGAAGCCGCTGCACTTCCTCGAGCAATTCGAGGATCATCCTCATCCCCGCCAAATCATTGCCACACTTCGCGCGCAAGGTTTCGATGCGCCGCAGAGTGCGGATTCCCTCAACATTGAAGCAGTAGCCATTGGCGGAGGGATCGGCCACCGGCGACACCAGGCCATGCTTGCAATAGACCAGAATCGTATGGCGAGGCACATGTGCCAGGTGCGCTGCCGCTTCCAGGCTATACAGTGCCACCGGGTCCGGCTCGAAAAGCTGGACCGCCTGGAAGCCAATCCGTTCAGCAGATGGGTGTAGGGCGCTCACCAGGTGAGGCGGTAGTTTGGGGCTCGTCCCCAAGGTTGCAGCACATTCATACGATAACAGCCTATGGCTCGTGCCATGAGCGGATCAACTGGGGTGTTCACCCCATCGGCAGAAGTGCGCAGGTGAGGGATAGTACGGGACAAGAGTGTAACGATCAGGCCTTTTATGAGCCAAATTTACAAAGAAATCCTGGCGGCCAATCAGCACTACGCCGGTAGTTTCGGTGCCAGGGCCAAACTGGCCATGCCCTCCGCCCGGCATTTTGCCATTCTCACCTGCATGGATGCCCGCCTGGACCCGGCCCTGTTCGCCGGTCTGGCCGAGGGCGACGCCGATGTCGTCCGCAACGCCGGCGGACGAGCGACAGATGATGCCATCCGCTCGCTGGTCATCTCTTACAAACTATTGGGCACGCGCGAGTGGTTTGTCATCCACCACACGGATTGTGGCATGCAGACCTTCACCGACGATATCATGCGGCGGTTGCTGGCCAGCAGCCTGCGAACGGCCACCTTCGACGGCAAACAGTGGCAGGATCCGGGAACCGGCCCCGGCTCAACCGAAGGCGACTACATCAATTGGCTGACCATCGCCCGGCAACAAGACAGCGTCGTGGCTGACGTGGCGCGTCTGCGCAATCACCCGCTGGTGCCTGCCGAGATCCCCATTTACGGACTGATCTACGATGTGCAGACGGGCAAGCTGCTGGAGGTGCCGGAAGCGATGGCTGCGGGCGCCCCCATCCAGCAGGCCTGGTCCCGGGCGGCGTGAGTCGCCAGGGGCGCGCCGCTATTGGTCCCTTGTTGTCCAAACTGCCCCAGAATCTTCATGCACCAGGGCCAGCGGACCTTTGCAGAGCCGGGAATTTAGGCTCGACGTCCTTCCTTCCCTCTGAGTTGAATCAGGACCAAAAGGGTGCCAGATGTGAAGCGTCAGAAGGAACAGACCTGCGGTCAGCAGCCCGCCATCGAGATTGAGATCGTGCCGACCCGTGCCGGTTACGACCGCTGGGCCGAGTTTTACGACGACGAGGACAACCCGCTGGTGTTGCTGGAGGAAAAGCACATCGGTCCCCTGGCTGGCGATGTAGCCGGTCTGGCGGTCGCGGATATCGGCTGCGGCACTGGCCGCCATGCGCTCCGGTGGGCGGCCGCCGACGCGCGAGTCACCGCGGTTGATTTCTCCGACGCTATGCTACAACGCGCCCGTGCCAAGTCCGGCGCCGGCGCCATTTACTTTGTCCGCCACGACCTGGCCAAGCCATTCCCGCTGGAGAGCGCGGCATTCGACCGGGTCTTCTGCTGCCTGGTGCTCGATCATATCGCCCGATTGGACGAGTTCTTCCTCGAACTGCGACGACTTTGCCGCCCAAACGGTCGCGTCATCATCTCGGTGATGCACCCGGCGATGTCGCTAAAGGGCGTGCAGGCCCGGTTCATTGAGCCCGTGTCGGGCCGCCGAATCAGCCTCGCGAGCCACGCGCACCGGATGTCCAACTACATCATGGCCGCCGTCCGGGCCGGTCTGAAGATCGAACACATGAGCGAACACGCTGTGGATGCTGCCCTGGCAGCCCGTTCCCCCCGCGCCGGCAAGTATCTCGGCTGGCCGATGCTGCTGTTGCTGAAGCTGGCTCCGGGCCGTTGAGCAGGCTTGGGTGGGCGGCAGGTGCTCGATTACCCAGCGTCTTCAGGTGAAAACGTCTTCTTGAGCTTCTGCACCTTCTTCCCGGGCGAGAACCAATTCATCAATCCGCAAATCTCGGAATGAAAGGCCACCCGCGACCCTCGCAAGCGGTTCATCGTCTTTGCTATTCAGGCTGCAGTGGCCGGGTCCAGACCATCAGGGCTGCCGCAGGCGATAGAATACGTTGTTCAGCGCAGGATTAATCGTGATGTCGAGGTTGGTGGCCAGTTGTGAGTTCGGGATGTCATACCAGGCATTCGGATCCGCCACGCTCACCGAGTTGGATTGCGCGTACCAGCCCAGATGGGAGCCCGGCCACGTCAGCGAGAGCGCCGTTCCGTTCAGTGTATAGGATATGTTCGTCGGCGTTGTCGCCACAACCGACAGGACAGTCAGCACGCCATTGGTCGGGTCGAATTCCCAAGTCCCTCCACCTCCGGCTGACTGGATGCCGGCAAAGTTGTCGTTGTGGCCGGTGGCACTGAACAGTTGGAACGTCTGGCCCGGAGTCAACGTGCCCGCCGTGTTGGTGACCACCAGGGTCCCACCGTAATCAACGGTCGTGATGCCCTGCACCAGATCGCTGCCGCCGGTGCCGGCATTCACCTGCACAAAAGTCGTGCTGTCTGCCGCAAGGGTCAGAGCGTTGTTGATGCTCAGGGTGCCTCCGGGGGCGAGCGTGCCGCCGGATTGAACGGTGACCGGGCCGCCAATCACCCCGCTGCCGCCCAACGCCCCGCCCGCCACCGTGACAGCGCTGCCCGCGTCCAACCAACCATTCACTAGCAAGGCGCCGCCATTGATGATGGTGCTCCCGTAGTAGGTATTGTAACCGCTTAAGGTCAATGTTCCCGTGCCGAGCTTGGTCAGCCCACCGGCCCCGTTGGCCGTAAGGTCGCCGGACTGCAGGGTGTAATTAAACGGGTCGGCCGGAGTGTCGGCGCCCCCGCCACTGAACACAAAGCTCACGACATCGCCAACCTGGTAATCCGAACCCGGGCAGGTCAGGATGACGTTAGTCACCACGCCGCCGGAAATGGTAGCGAGCGCCATGGCCCCGCTGCCGCTTCCGCCATAGACCGTAACGAGTGGCGCGCCGATATATCCGGCGCCACCATTGCTCTCGACCGTTAGCACCCCGCCGACGGGATTAATTCCGTTGCCCGTGGCGGATGCCATGCTGGCGGCCGCGGTCGTCGTGTAGCCCTGTGTGTCTAGCACCACACCGCCGTTGTAAACGGTCACCGTGCCCAGAGAACTGTCGAGGAGCGTAACGTTGTTCCGTCCCGCCTGCAGCGTAGCTCCGTTCAAGTTCACTATCGCGCTGCCACCGGCCAGATTATTGCGGAAGATGGGGCCACCAAGCTGGAGGGTGCCGCGATTGAGGTTGAGCGTGCCATTGCCACCGCTGCTGTTCTGCAGAGTTAAACCGGTAGTGTTCAAATGCGTAATGGCTGCATCGCCGCCGGCTTCGGTACCCAGGTTCATTACCGCCGTGGCGCCGGCATAGTCCGGGATTAGGAAGCGATAGCCTGAATTGATGGTTGCTGTGCCGCCGCTGAAAGTGGCCACTCCCAGCCCGTTTGCCGAAGCGCTGCCGATGGCAAACCAGCGGCCACAATTCAGGATGCCGCCCGATTGCACGAAGGAGCCCTGGCCACCCATACCCAGGCGAATTCCCGCGCCGGCAAGGATGTTCAACGTCCCACCCGAAAGCGTATAGGCACCATAGGTATTTGCCCCCGCGCCGAAGGTAAGATAATTCGCATTGCCGAAATTCAGCGTCCCCATGGCCTGACTCACGGCGCCGCTGCCGGTGTCGCCGGAGCCGCCCTTGCCGCCAACATACATTGAGAGAGTGTTGCTGGCGGTAGCAAATGTCACCGTGCCGGTGCTATTCAGGTTCATCACAGCCTTGCCGCTGGCGTCCCCGACATACAAGGAACCAGTGCCGGTGCCAACGCTTCCGCCGCCGTCGCGGTAATTGACCGTCCCGCCCCCAATCACGGTGTCGCCGGTATAGGTGTTGAGATTGCTGATCGTCAGCGTGCCTGCCCCCGCCTTTACCAGACTGCTCGCTCCGCTGATATCCCCCGGGCCGCTGAAGCTGTAGTTCTCCAGGTTATTGGAAACGATGACACCGGAGGGGAGAACTGTCGCGGGCAGGGAGATATCGGTTGTGCCCGTGGCGGAATCATCGAAGGTCACCTGCGCGCCGTCAACGTAAGCTGCCGGGCCCCGTAGCGTGATCCAGTTAATCGCGTTGGTATCCCAAAGATGGCTGGCAGCGCCAGTCCAGGTGGCCGGAACCTCAGTCACGATCTGCGTGAGCGGATCCGAGGCAGCCGGGCCATAGGTGCCGTCGCCGGTATATCCAGCGGTCACCGAACGCGAACCGGCGACCAGCCCGCTCGTAGTAATCGCGGCATTTCCAGAGCCATCCAGAGTCGCGCTGCCCAACACGGTCGCGCCGTCCTTGAAGACCACAGAGCCGGTCGGAATGCCATTGGCGCCCGTCGCGGTAGCGATGAACGTCACCGCCTCTCCGACCAGCGAGGGATTAAGTGAGGAAGCCACAGTCACTGTCGCGATGGCCGAGGCGCCACGGGTCAGAATAATTCCCGTGCCGGCAAACTGCGAGGACTGGTTAGCCGCACTCGATCCCACCGCACCCCAAGTGCCGGTTGCCACATAGGTCAGGCCGCCGTCGAGGGAAAGCGCCTTAATCGTGTTGGTTCCCGTGAAGTTGAGATTGACCAAGCCCGTGGGGCTTACCACCAGGTTGGCCGTGGTGGCAATATAGGCGCTGTTGACACTGCTGGCACTGCTGGTCATGGTGAGCACTGCCCCGTTGGTCACCAAAACATTGCCCGCCCCGAGAGCACCATCCGCCGTCACTGTCAGGATGCCGTCGTTGACGACGGTGTTGCCGGCGTAGGTGTTGGGGACGGTTAGAATAAGATTACCCGAGCCAATCTTGGTCAACCCGCCGGTGGCGTTCGCCGCCAGATCGCTTGGGGCGAGGGTGTATATGAAGGGGTCGGCCGGTGTTGCCGTGCCCCCGCCGGCGAAGTCGAACATCAGCGTATCCCCCGCCAGATAATTCTGGCCGGGGCAGATCAGGGTTACGCCCGTAACCACGCCGCCGGAAATGTTGGCGATGGCCATGGCGTTGGAGCCCGCACCCGACGTGGTGACGGTGACGAACGGCGCGCCAATGTAACCAGACCCTCCTCCACTGGCGATAGCCAGCGTGCCGCCGGCGGGATAAAGGCCATTGCCCGCAGGGATCAACAACGCGGCGGGATTGGTCACGGTGTAAGTCTGGGTGTCCACCACCACGCCGCCATTGTAAACATTGACGCTGCTAAGTCCGCTCTTGATCAGTGTGAGGTTGTTGGCCCCGGCCTGGAGCGTGCCTCCGTTCAGATTCAACACCGCGCTGCCTCCCGAGGAGTTGTTCCGGTAGATCGGCCCACCAAGCTGAAGCGTGCCGCGGTTTATGTTCAGCGTGCCATTGCCGCCGGCGGCATTTTGGATATTCAGGCCGGTCGTATTTGGGTGTGTAATGACGGCCGTGCCGCCAGCCTCCGTGCCAAGGTTCATGACTGCGGTGGCGTTGGCCGCATCGGGTATATTAAACCGGTAACTGGAATTAATCGCCGCCGTCCCACCGGTAAAGGTCGCCACGCCTTTTGAGGTGGAGGAACTGGTGCCGATGGCAAAATAGCGCCCACAGTTCAGAATGCCGCCTGATTGCACAAAAGAGCCAATGCCGCCAAAGCCAAGGCGAATCCCCGCCCCGGCCGTGATGTTCAAGGTTCCACCCGAAAGCGTGTAGGCGCCGTAGGTATTTCTCCCGGTCACGCCGAAGGTGAGATAATTCACATTGCCGAAATTCAGTATGCCGCTGCTCTGATTGACCGCGCCGGACCCGGTATCGCTGGCCCCGCCGTTGCCACCGACGTACATCAACAAGGAACTGCTGCTGGTGGCGAAAGTGGAAGTGCCGCTGCTATTCAAATTGAGCACCCCGTTGCCGTTGGCGCCACCCACAAACAGGGAGCCACCCGCAGTGCCGGTGCTGGCGCCGTCGCCGCTGAGGGTCACGGTCCCCGCCTCGATCCTAGTGTTGCCCGAGTAGATGTTGGAAACGGTCAAAGTCAGCGCCCCGCCGCCCAGAACCGACAGGCCTTGCGTGCCGGCCAGGTACCACGCCCAGGGTTGCCGCCTGATTGTTGACAGTTACGGTCGGTACCCCGGTGCTGACGGCGAGCGTGAGTGGATCGCCAGTGCCCGGGCCCAGGCTCCAATTGTGGTCGGGAGAAATGTCCCCGAAAATCAGGTTGCCTATAGTACGAGCGCCATCGAGCGTGAGCACGGCATCCGCCGTCAAGTCCAACTGACTGAAATCCGCGGTCGAGTCCGTCCCGTCAGCGATGACGCCTCCACTCCAGTCGGCGCTGTTAGCCCAACTGCCTCCCGCCGGGTTGGACCAGATGCCGCTGTCGCCAAAGGCTGAAATCGTGCTGAGCGCCAGGGCTGCAAGGAGAGTAACTCCGACGATTTTGGTGTGAGGGTTATGGTTTGGTTTCATGGTCATTGTCTTTCTAAATGTCGTAACGTGACTGAGGGTGAATGCACGGGGGCCGTTCCCTCGTCGCCTCAAATCGTGGTGTAAGGTTTTCATTTTATCCAGTCTATTACCAAATTCCGCCGGCAGCCGGTATCCTCATTACTGAGGAGCTGATGCCTTGAGAAAGAACGGCGACCATTTGCGCCATCCAAACTGCGATAGACCAATGTTGGAATGCGGTTCCGGCGTTGCCGCGCTGAGACCCCACCGAAAGGCAAATCCCATCAGCTCAGGCCGGCTTAGGGGAACGCGCAAACCGCATCGCGGCTTCCACGCGGGAGCGAACGTGGAGCTTCGCGAAGATGTGGGTCACGTGGCTGCGCACCGTCGTGAAGCCGATCTGCAGACGCTCGGCAATCTCTTTGTCGGAATAACCCCTGGCGAGCAACTCGAGGACCTGGTTTTCCCGGCAGCTTAAGGTGCAGCCTTCGAGCCCCGCCGCGGCGGGGCGGCAGAAAGATTCGATGACACGGCGCGCAATTTCGCCCGTCATTGGCGCCCCTCCCTGTAAAAGCTCCTCAATGGCCGAAATCAGTTCAGCCGGAGTGGTGCGCTTGAGCAGGTATCCACTGGCACCCGCCTGCAAGGCCTGAAACAAACGGTCATTGTCTGAATGCACCGTGACCATGAGAATGGAGGTGCGCGGCAGGAGCACTTTCAACCGGGAGACGCATTCGATCCCCGACATCCCGGGCAGACTGATGTCCATCAACACCACGTCAGGTCGCAGGGCGGGCATTCGTTGCAGCGCCTCCTCCCCGGTCCGAAAGGCCCCAACACACTGGAGGCCCGGGTGCGCGGCCAGCATCCGCATCCAGTTGTTGCAGATGGCCGCGCTATCTTCCACGATTCCTATTCGCGCACGCATGAGATTGAGTCTTGGTGAGACAATAGGCCAGAGTCCTCTTGGGCGACCATCCTCATTAATGAGGAGGGTCTCGCGGTCCACCGCCAAGGGGGTCGCCCAGGGCTAGCGTGAACACGATTTTGGCACCGCGGCCCGCCGGGCCGAAGAACTCCGCCTTGCCTTTGACCGCCTCCAGCCGCTCCCGCATATTCGTCAAACCCTCCCCCTCGTGGACCGCGGCAGTGTCAAACCCCCGCCCGTTATCCTCAATGGACACCCGCAGCACGCCATCGCCGTAATGCACCCGCACCATCACTTCGTCTGCGCCAGAATGCTTCGCCACGTTGTTCAAGGCTTCCTTTGCCGCCAGGAACAAGTTGTGTCGGGTTTGTGAGTTCACTCCCACGCTGGGGAGGTTCTTCGTCACGTCTAAACGGCAGCTAATGCCGGAATGGTGGAAGAATGCCTGCGCGTGGCTGGAAATGTACCCGGCCAGGTTAGGCAGCGTGTCATTTCGGGAACTCATCGTCCAGACAATTTCGTCCACCGTGATGCCGAGCTGGCGAACGAGCCCGGTCATGGTTTCCACACTTGAACGGAGCGTCTCTGGTTGTGGCTCGGGTTGGAGCGTCAGATCACCGAGCTGGACGATTTCAGTAATGGCGCTGCCGAGTTCATCGTGGAGGTCCCGGGCGATACGCCGTCGCACCTGCTCCACCGCTTGCTGCGCCTCCAGGCGCTGCAAGCGGCGGCGCGACTTCCGTCGCTCGTTCAAAGCCGCTCCGCCCACCAGGGCAAGGGCCATTGTGACCACGCCCAAGGTCCGGAACCACCCGGTCTGCCAGAATCGCGGCACGACAACCAGGGTGACCGGTACTTTGGCTTCGCGCCACAAGCCATCCGCGCCGCCGGCCATTACGCGGAAGTGGTATTCGCCGGGTGGTAACTGGCTGTAGGAGGCCAAACGCCCGGAACCGGCTTCCACCCAATTCCGGTCCAGCCCGTCCAGGCGGTAGCGGAAGCGAAGCGTTTTGGGAAAGAGGAACTCAGGCACCGAGTATCGGAACTCGAAGCGCCGAGTGCTGGCGGGGGCGCGAAAGCCTCGTGCGGCCGGCTGGAGCGCCAGTCCATCCAAGCTCAATGTCTCAAGGCGCACCTCCGCGGTCGGAGTCACGCGGGGCAGAATCTCGGGAGAGAACGCAGCCGCGCCCACCATGGTAGCCACCCAAAACCGGCGGTTGGGGCCGCGCGAAATGACCGGTTGCCCGGCTCCGGTGCATTCGCGATTAGCCAGGCCCTCGTCCAGACCGAGGTGCATGCAGAGCAGCGGGGGGCTTTGGCCGCGCACATACTCAGCCAATTGATGGCGGGAACAACCAACGATTCCGGTCTGTGAGGTCATCCAGAGATTACCTTGGGGGTCTGCCATCAACCCGAGAATCACATCATCAGGTAAGCCGTCAGCCGTGGTGTAGTGCTGCAGCACTTTGTTGCTCCAGCGAAAGAGTCCGCCGCCCTGGGTGCCGATCCAGAGTTCGCCGTTCTTGTCCCAAAGCACCGAACGAACCAACTGATCAATGGCGACCAGCTGCGGGTCGGCTGGGACTAGTTTCTTTCCGTCCACACGCCACAGGGCAGAGCCCCTCCGCCAGCTTGCTGCCCAGATCTGGCCCTGGTCATCCTCAGCTATGCAGCAGATGATCAAAGGTGGCTTCCCGACTATCGGCTCGAAGGCGGCCGCGTTGGTGCCGGCAGGCAGATGCAGTAGGCTGCCGTGGTATCCGCCCGCCCAAATACCCCCGGTGCGATCCTCGTATAACGATATAATGCCGCCGTAGGAAAGAGGCAGGGACAGTGCCCTTTTGAACCCTGAACTCTCCTGTCGAAAGAGCCCGCTCCGCGTGCCGACCCAGAGGTTCGTCCGTGTATCCTCCAGCACCGCGTAAACGCTCTCCCCACTCAGGCCTTCCACGGCGCTCACACGGGAGGACTCTCCTGGCGCGCGGTGATAAAGCCCCTTGTCGGTTCCCATCCATAAGCCGCCGTCCTTCGCTGCGCAAACAGTCGTGACATGCACGTCGGCGGCTTCCGCTGGCAGCATCACCATCTCCACCGATGAATCCAACACCTGGTGCAAGCCCTGTTCCACAGTTCCAACCCAGATACTGCCCTGCCGGTCTTCGAACAAGCATCGGGTGGTGCCTTTGGCCAGCGGACCGGTCGCCTGCACGCGCGCCCACTCACTTTCCCCATTTTTCACATAAACTCCTCCCCACACCTTCGCCAGCCATACCCGCCCCTGCCGGTCTTGCAGCATGGCTGAAACAGAAGGATGCGCCGGGGTGGTTGGTATGGGCAGTGACAAAACACTCCAACCCTCGTCCTCCTTATACTGCACAAGCTTCGCGAAAGCTTGCGAACTTGATACCTCGGCTGTCCAGAAGCCTCTATCTCTAGCCGGGCACAACATTCCGCCGAAACCGGGAGCAGCAGCCCCCGTGGAAACTGTCCATCGGCCGTCTTCGGAAACGCAGGCATTGGTGCCTTTTAACAGCCAGACCCGTCCGGCCCCGTCATTGGCCAAGCCGCGCACTTTCCCGCCCGGGAGCTCCCCCAGCGGCACTGCTGCCGGCGCGCCCGAACCGATGAATCGGACCACTTCCCCAGTGATGGTCAACACCCAGACCGCCCCGGCGTCGTCCAGCGCGAAGACCGAGCCGAGATTCCGCCATCCTTGAACGATTGCGTGCCGGACTGCTGGTGTGCCTCCCCCTGGACCGGCCCCTTCCGGCATGTATCGGGCGCGGAACTTGCCCTCGGCAAACTGCGCAATCAACCCGGATTCGCTGGCAATCCAGAGATCGCCCTGGCGATCCGTCATCAATCCTACGATCCTGGAATCCTTCAGCGCGGTATCGCCCGCGGTCTCAACCCGCGTGAAACTGTCACCGTCAAACCGCGCCAGTCCTTTGGGGGTTCCAACCCACAAATAACCATCCGGCGTTTGCGCCAACGAGGTGACTGTGTGGTCCGGCAGGCCATTCGCCATATACCAGCTACGCACCTGAAAATCCTGCGCCCCCGCGCTGAGCCGGCCCGCAAGTAGAAGCGCTGCTGCCCAGCCGCAAACGGTGAACTCCATGCGAGTTGAGCGGACCGCAGGCAGCAGCAAAGCACGACGAGGAAGCGGCCTTAGCGACAGAGTAAACCGACTCCGGATTGTTGTGGTTGCAGCCCGAACGCTCATGGTGCACCCCGAACATGCGCGAGTCCCTTTCCTCGCCACAAGCCAAAAGAATTCTTGTGCGGATCTCAGCCGCCGAGGCTTTTCGGTTCGTGGGCAGCACCGCGGCGATGCTGGCAGCCGCACCGGTAAGCCCGGTTAGGGAATGAATTCAAACCCGTCCATGCAAGATTTCAAGTGCAAGAGCGACCCAACGACGGGTATCAAGGCGGTGGTTTCACAGAATTAGTCGGAAAACGGTGGATGCAATCACTTACCGTTGTTCTGTAACCACTTGCGCCGCCGTGCGTCTTAGCAACTGATGAAGCGCCATAACTGCTTTTGCAGGTTCTTACTGCCGTGGACGAGCTTGGTATTGTTCGCTGGGCTGTTCGCTGCTGCCGCTGAGGTTCCAGGACCGGTTCGCCAGCCGAGCGACAGCGTGAACGATGCGGCCTTTCGGGAAGCCCCAGGGCTCCGGCCAAACCAGAACCTTCTTTTCAATGGCTGGGGAATCACTCCCGTTGGCGAGCAGGCGGCCATGAGCGACATGCCCCTAAAGCTGGTGGTCTCGCCTGACGGCAAGTTTCTCCTGGCGGTCAGCGGGGGATTCAACAACACGGGGCTGACGATCCTCAGCACGGCGGAAAAGCGGGTGGTGCAATTCGTGCCCCTGAAGCGAAGTTGGAATGGCGTGGCCTTCAGCAAGGACGGCAAGCATGTGCTGGTTTCGGGCGGCGCCTCTGGCCTGGTTCACGTCTTTAAGTATGAAAACGGCAAGGTGACGGAGGAAACCTCTGTGCGACCAGTGCCGCGTTCAGGGAGCACCTTTCTGGCCGCAGTGGCGGTTCACCCGACGACTGGCAAAGTTTACGTGTGCAACGAAGGGGAGCACGAAATCCTCGTGTTGAATGGCTCCACCCTGGCACTGGAAGCCCGGATTCCCGTCGGCCAACACCCGCACACCTGCATTCTCGGGGCGGGCAATGTCAATCTGTATGTCAGCAATTGGGGCAGCCGCAGCGTGAGCGTTGTGAATACCCAAACGGGCCGCCGCCTGCGGGATATTCCCGTCGGCCTGCGTCCCAACGACATGGCGCTGGCGCGGGATGGGCGTCTCTTCGTGGCCTGTTCCGGCGACAACACGGTACACGTGATTGACACCAGGATCGTCGAGAAGACTGGCCCCGAGGCTTCGCCCAGACGCCGGCCCAGGGAAGCCGCCCGTGAGATCATCTCTACCTCCCTCTATCCGGACTCCCCCGAAGGTAGCACGCCGGACGCTGTGGCGGTCTCGCCCGACGGCAAAACGTTGTTCGTGGCCAATGCGGATAATAACAACGTCGCAGTGGTGAGCATTGCCGACCCCAAAGTCTCCCGGATCGAAGGGTTCATCCCTGTAGGCTGGTATCCCACCGCGCTGGCCACCAGTCTGGACGGCCAGACCTTGTTCGTGGCCGACGGCAAGGGGCTGGGTTCGCGGGCCAATTACCCGGCGCGATTGGACAATCCACGGAGGGTGCTCAAAGGCGCTCCGTTCGACTACATCGGGCGAACGCTGGAAGGCTCGATGTCATTTATTACGCGTCCTACGGTCACCCAGATGCAGCAGTTCACCGCGCAGGTTCGGCGCAACTCGCCCTACACGCCCAGCGCGCTGCGAGCCGCGCCCACTCACAGCGACAGCGTTATCCCCGATGTCGTCGGGGAGCCTTGCCCGATCAAATACGTGCTCTACATCATCAAGGAGAATCGCACCTATGACCAGGTGCTTGGCGATTTCAAAGACGCAGCCGGCCACCCCGCTGGCAACGGCGATCCCAACCTCACCATTTACGGCGAGAAGATCACCCCCAACCAGCATCGCCTCGCGCGGGAATACGTGCTGCTCGACAACCTGTTCTGCAACGGCGAGGTCAGCCTGGACGGCCACAGTTGGTGTCAGGCCGCCATCGCCACTGATTACAAGGAGCGCACCTGGATTGCTTCCTATTCCGGACACGGCTTCCTGCCGGGCAATGATGACATGGATACCCCCGCCGCCGGATACCTCTGGGACCTCTGTCGGCGTAACGGCGTGAGCTTCCGCAATTATGGCGAGGGCGCCAAACGTGTTCCGTCCGCCAACCGGGGCACCTGGCCGAATGGTCGGGACATGGACCGCGTTCAGGGATGGATTGAGGACCTGCACGCTGCCGAACGCAGTGGTGACCTGCCGCGCTTTGCCATCATGTCGCTGGGGGAGGACCACACGCGCGGCACCAAGCCGGGCGCTTTTACTCCGGAAGCCAGCGTCGCCAGCAACGACTTGGGCGTGGGCCGTATCGTCGAGGCGGCCTCGCACAGCAAGTTTTGGAACCAAATGGCCATCTTCATTATCGAAGACGATGCCCAGAACGGCCCGGATCACGTGGACGCCCACCGCACGGCGGGCTTCGTGATCAGCCCTTACTGCAAACGAGGGGTGGTGGACAGCACCCTCTACACCACCGCGAGCATGATTCGCACGATGGAACTTATCCTCGGCTTGCCGCCCATGACGCAGTATGACGCCGGCGCCACCCCGATGTTTAACTGCTTCCAGAAGACCTGCCAGCCCACGCCCTTTGCGGTCGTCACGCCTAACGTGAACCTCTTGGCCAAGAACACCTGGAAATCCCCCTTCGCCAAGGAGTCGGCCAAGATGAATTTCCGTGAATACGATCTGGCGCCCGAGGACGAGCTGAACCGGATTCTCTGGTACACCGCCCGCGGGATGGACGCTCCCTACCCGACGCCAATTCACCGGATGGTGTTCGCCAACTGACGCCAAACCCGGCAACGGCGTCGCCAACCGGTCCCCCGTCGCACGGGCGGCAGCGGAGCCTGATTCCTTCCGTGTTTGACGCCGCAAACCCTGTCTTTTGGGATCCCCCTGGAGACGAGCGACGGGGTGTTTGCAGCTTTGGGGTGAACACCCCATATCGCTAGGCGGGGATTCCCTGCTTTACTCGCATTGATTCCAGGACCGCCTGTGGGCAACCCATGCGGCCGAGAGCATTTATGGCTAAGAAAACTCAGCTTATATTGCTGGCATTGTGTGTCGGTGCTTTAGGCTTCTGCGGATGTACGACGGTGGCGGTGTACCAAAGTCCGGTGGGCCAATTTCAAACCGCGGTCAACTCGGCCAATGCGGGCGTGCGGACGTATCTTCTGGGGGTGAATGATGTCATCGCCAAGGGCAATCTGTACGACAAGGTGGGGGTTCAGGTCACGGGCGGCCCGGATTGGGTTGCCAGCGATTTGGCGGGTGGCATTTCGCCGGATAGCATTCAGTTGCGGTTGCAGGCGCTAGGGACCATTTCGACCTATGCCAACGCGCTCGGGGCAATGGCCGAGTCAAAGGACGTGGTCAATCTGGGACAGGCGGCCAAGAGCTTGGGAGACAATGTCAACAGTCTGAGCCTCACCCTTGCAAAAACTGATCCCCAACTGGACAAACTGGCAGGTCATTTGGGCGGTCCAATAACCTCACTGGTGACATTGTTCGGAACGCTCCAGATTCAACACGCGCAGAAGGCGGCACTGGAGAGAGCCATTATTGACGGCTCCACCAATGTGGACGCGATCATTGATCAATTGGAAGCGGACCTGCCAAAGTTTGCCGTTTTGGTGGATACCTCTGAAAATGCCATTTGGCAGGGAAAGCTGAGGATCTATAATGCCCTGCGCAAGACCGCCTCTCCCAGCGCCCTGGATGGTCTTATCAATCAGTGCGTCGCCGACTATGATAGCATTGCGCAGTTGCGACAGGCAGAGGTGACGTCGCTCCTTTCAAGTATGGAGAACGCGCACAGGGCGCTCGTCGTCTTTGTCCAATCCGGCAAGCGCCCGAAGGATTTGTCTGATTTGGCGGGCCAGATCAACACGTTCGGCGCCAACGCCCAGCTTTTTAACGACGTGCTCGCATCGGTTCAAACCGCCGTCAAGCCGTCCAAATAGAATCGTCTATGGCCACACAAACCGATCCCGTTGAGGCCCTTGCCGCCGCCGTCAATCGGCTCTATGACATGTCGGGCAACGCCGGCATTTCCCCAGCCCAACAACAGCAACTCTTGACGCAGGCACACTCTTTGCGTGGGGATCTGGTTGCCCTGGTGGAGCTTCAGTTCAATAAAACCGACGCGGGGTATCAACAACTGATGCAGAACCTGAATGATGTCACGAAGCGCGCTGAATGAATCGGAACAGAAGGTGCAGGATATGAATCACCGGATTGCCGGCGTGGCGGATGTTACCGCTGCCGTTGATAACGTGTTGAACGAGGCCATTCAATTGGGAACGACCGCTGCCAAGCTGGCGGTGGTTTAGGCGCATCGAGAGGTCTGGGGAAACGGATGCGCGGCGAATAATTGGTTGAGGGATTTATGCCTGATCTAAGCCAAATCAAGAACCTTGTGATCGTGATGATGGAAAACCGTTCGTTTGATCACATGTTGGGCTATTTAAGCCTGCCGCCGTTCAACCGCACGGAGGTTGACGGCCAGAGCGTTGACCCGAACTGGTTGCAGCGTTTCACCAACTATGACAACGGCCGCGCCATCACGCCGTTTCATTCCACGGATCCTTACTCCCTGCCGGATGATTTTGACCCGCCGCATGAACGGAACAACATCGCCGCGCAAATTGACCCGCGGCAGGACGACAGTTTTCCATTGAACGGGTTTGTCAGCGCCATCCCGCCCAAGGTTTCAACGGACCCGGCGGTAAGGAAACTGGTCATGAGCTATTTCGGGGCCGCCGAGGCTCCGGTGAATGATTTCTTTGCCCGAAACTTCACCATTTGTGACCGCTGGTTCTGTTCGTTGCCGGCGGGCACGCAACCCAACCGCTTGATGTCTATGAGCGGCAGAACGTTGATCGAAGTGAATCAGACGCCGCTGCCGGATCAGGACCTTGTCTATGACTGGTTGAACCAGCGCGGTGTCAGTTGGCGGGTATATCATCAGGAGATCCCGTTCTTCGCGATGATGCCAAAATGGCTGCCCTCCATTCTTTTCGGCGACAACTTCCGCTGTTTTGAGGGGCTGGAGTCGGACTTGCGGAACACGCCGCCTGATCAACTGCCCCAGGTCATCTTCGTCGAGCCGACCTATCAGGATGCTCCGCACACCGGCACCAGCACCGACGACCATGCCCCTGCGGGCATTAGCGATGGCCAGGAATTCCTCATGCAGGTTTACAAAGCGGTCAGCGCCAGCAGGACGTTTTGGCAAAATGCGCTCCTGATCGTTGACTATGACGAGCATGGTGGGTTCTTTGACCATGTCCCCCCTCCGCTCATCTCAACCAATCCGCCTGCGGGCGCGAAATGGGCGGTGCCGTTCAAATCCCTGGGGATCCGCACGCCGGCTTTCGTTATCTCACCTTTTGTAAAGGCAGGCGGGGTATGTCACAACCTGCTGGACCACACTTCCGTGCTGAAGTTGCTGGGTGAAATGTTCGGCACTGGCTCATACTCGCCTGAAGTGGACGCCCGGCCGGTCGGCAGTGTTTCCCACGTCCTTGATTTCACCAATCCCATAGCGCAAGCACCGGCGCCGCCCCCTTTGGATGCCTATCTTCAAAAGAGGCCGCCTGCGCCCATTGGGGTGACGACGCCCCCCGGTGAAACGGAATTACAAAAGGCATTCAGTGACGTCGTTACCAGCATGAAACAACACGGAGCCGACGCCAATCATCCGAAGTTCGGACAATTGTTGGGCTAAGTCCTATGAACACATTGCTCACGATCAAGTTGCGAATGTTGCTTGTGGCCGGTGCGTGCGGGTTGCTGGCCAGCGGTTGCTGGCCCGCCCATCCCCACAGCGCCTATCGCACAATCCATCAATGTGCCATCAATGGTGATGCGGCTGGCGTGTCCGCCGAGCTGGCCGGACACCCCGAGGAACTGAACCTGCCTGAAGATGATGGGTTGACACCACTGCATTTGGCGGCGGAGAACTGCCACACAAATGTTGTCGTGCTGTTGTTGGACAAGGGGGCCAAAATAGGCGTCCAGGGGAGCGATAACGAGACCCCGTTGCACCTCGCCGCGCAGGAGGGATGCGCGGATGTGGTCGCGATTCTTCTCGCCAGGGGAGCCGACATCAACGCCCGGGACAAGCAGGGCCGCACTCCGCTGGATCGAGCCCAGCAATGGCATCAAACTAACGTAGTAACCTTGCTACAGCAACACGGCGCAACCCAATAAAGCCCATAGCGCAGAAGGCCCTAGTCGGTTTGCGACGGGATCTGTTTGCTTACGCGAATTCGGCCGCCTGGAGGGTCATCCAGGAGAAGCTTTCGCATAGCTCAGCGGCACGACGAGCACGGCGCATTGAGCTTTACGGACGACCTTTTCCGCCACGCTGCCAAAAAGGGCCTTGCCGACGCTGCTGTGGCCGTGGCGGCCGAGGACGATTACGTCAATCTGCTCGGCTTCGGCGAATTCGAGGATCTTGGCGGCGTCGGCTCCGATGCGGAATTCCACCTTTACCTCCAAGCCCGGCGGGACGCGAGATAGATAGGCCGCGGCTACTTTGGCATCAATCGCCTTTTTGGCCTCGGTGTTGATGTTATCCACCTCGGCGAGCATGGTTTTCCAGTATTGCGCGTCCGGCTCATGAATAACGTGCAGCAGATACAGGGTCGAGCCGGGGCGGCGGATGGCGGCGTCCAGGGCGAACTCGAACGCCGCATCGGCGCTTTCGGAGAAGTCGGTGCAGAAGAGGATGCGTTTGAAACGCGATTCGGGCAGTGCGGGAATGCTCATTGTTGCCTCCATTATTTGATCAGACTCGGCAGGAACGTCGCGATCTGCGGGAAGATGACCAGCAGCAGGGCCGCGAAGACCAGCGCCCACAGGAAGGGCATGCTGCCGCGGAACACCTTCTCAATGGGCACATCCCGCGCCATGCCGCCCACCACGTACACGCACACCCCCACCGGCGGCGTGATCACGCCCATCATGGTCACCACGACGATCATGACACCGAACCAGATTATGTCGTAGCCCAGCGCCAGGACCAGCGGATAGAAAATCGGGATGGTCAAGATGTCGAGTGCCAGCGCGTCGAGGAAGCATCCGCCAACCAGGTAAAAGACCATTATTAGCCCTATGATGCACCAACCGGGCAGCGGCAGCCCCGACAGCCACGTCGCCAGGTTGGATGGCACGCGCGTCACGGCGAGGAACTTGCCGAAGATGGTTGCCCCGGCGACAATCACCATCACCATGCACGAGGTGCGGATGGATTCCTGGAGGCATTGGGAGAGCCTGCGCCACGTCAGTTCACGCTTGAGCAAGGCGATGATCAGCGTGCCCGCGGCGCCGATGGCGGCAGCTTCGGTGGCGGTGAAACGGCCGGCGAACATGCCGCCCATCACCAGCACAAACAACACAAGCGTTTCCCATACCCCCTTGAGGGAAGCGAACTTCTCGCGCCACGAAAAGGCCGGTCCCGGCGGCCCGAGCCGCGGGTTGCGCTTGCATTGGACGAAGATCACCGCACAGAACAGCAGCGCAATCATGAGTCCCGGCACCACCCCGGCGATGAACAGCTTACCGATGGATTGTTCGGTGAGGATCGCATAGACGATGAACACGATGCTCGGCGGGATCAACATGCCAATGCCCCCGCCCGCCGCGATGCAGCCGGTGGCCAGTTGCAGGTCGTACTTGTGGCGGCGCATTTCCGGCAGCGCGACCGACGCCATGGTCGCCGAGGTAGCCGGCCCGGAGCCGCAAATCGCCCCAAAAGCCGTGCAGGCGCCGACGGTGGACATCGCCAAGCCGCCGGGCAGGCGGCCCAGCCAGCGATAGGAGGCACTGAAGAGCCCCCGGCTAATGCCGGTATGGAAGGCGATCTGCCCCATCAACACGAACAGCGGGATGGTGGTGAGGTTGTAATCCGAGAAGGTTGTGTAGAGGTCAATGCTGGCCATGCTGAACGCCGCGTGGGGTGACACCATGGCCGCAAACCCGATCAACCCCACCGCCGCCATGACATAGCCCACCGGCATGGACCCCGCCAGCAGGATCAGCAGTAACGCAAACCCAACTAGAGCCCCTTCGTTCGGGGTCATGGTTTGATCATCGGCTTGCCGGGATGAGTCAGGTGATACACCTTGATCAGGACGACCAGGGCGCAGGAAACCGCAAGCGCGTAGGGCACCCAGAAGATCGGCAGTTGCAGCGTCATGCTGACTTCGCCCTTGGCCCGCAACGAATTGCCGTAGTCCACCGAGCCCCACGCCAGCAGACCAAACAGCGCCATTCCTCCGAGTCGCATCAACGCATCCACGACGATGCGCCCGCGCCGGCCCAGCTTGTGGAAGAAGTATTCGATGGCGACATGGCCCTTGATGGCCGTGGTATAGGGCAGTGCCCCGGCGATGGTGATCGCCGCGGCGATCTTGACGATGTCATAAGCGCCCGTCAGCGAGAGGCGGAACATTCGCAGCACGACGTCCAGGGTGGTGACCAGCACCATGACCATGAGGGCCGCACACGCCACATAGGCGAGAGTCATCACCAGTACCCGCAACGCCCGGTGATAGAATTGAAGAGCGCCCTTCTGATCAGCCGGGGCAACAGGCTGCGGACTCATTGGGCCGGATTGGCTTTGGCAATCTCCGTCTGAATATCCGCCAGCATCTCGTCGCCGGGCAGGCCCTTTTCTTTGGTCTGCTTGACGTAGTCGTCCAGGACCGGCTTGACGGCGGCTTTCCACTGCTGTTGCTCGGCTTCGGGCAATTGGATGAACTGGCGCTTGAGCCCGGTGACGAACTCGCGTCCGGCCTGATCGGCCTGGTCCCAGGCTTCGCCATGCTTCGCGATCCATTCCTCGCTCACATCCGTGAAGACCTTCTGCACATCGGGCGGCAAGGCGGCCCATTTCTCCTTGTTCATCACTACGAACATTGCCGTCGTATAGCCGATCGCTGTGGAGTCCACGACGTAATCAATGGTCTCACCCTGTCTCCAGCCTTTGAGCGTTTCAATGGGGCAAAGGGTGGCCTCGACGACTCCTTTGGAAAGCGCTTCATAGGTTTCCGGCTGGCTCATCGCGACGGGCGTTGCTCCCAAAGCCCCGACGATCTTCGCCGACAGGCCGGTGGCGCGCACCTTCAAGCCCTTCAAATCCGCAAGCGAATGGACCGGTTTCTTGCTCGCGAGGATGCCCGGCCCGTGGGCGTGAACGTAGAGCACCTTCACGTCAGCCAGTTCGGCGGGGTGATACTTCTGGATCATATCATTGGCGATCCGCGTGGCGGCCATGCCGTTCGGATAGCCGACTGGCAGGTCCAACCCCTCCATCAGGGGGAAACGTCCGCGGGTGTAGGCAAAGCAGCTCATGCCGATATCGGAGATTCCTTTGATCACTCCCTCGTAACACTGGTCGGCTTTGGTGAGCGTGCCGGCGGGATAGATCGTGATCTGCACCCGTCCCCCGGTGCGCTTCTCGATTTCATGCGCCCAGTTGGTGGCCGTGATGCACTGCACGTGGGTCGGCGGAAAGAAGATGCTGTAGGAAAGTTTGATGACGTCCGTCCGCTTGGCGGATTGAGAGGGTTTGCACGCGGTGAGGCATACACCGGCAAGCAACGTTGCGCCCGCCGCCAGGGTCCAGGATTTCATATTCATAGGCATTGCATTCAAGGTTTGGTGGTGTCCCCGGGTTCGGGGTCTTCGCTGGTTCATACGGACGGGGCACCACACGACTGTGGCCTTATACCGCAAACCGCGTGCGGCGTGCAACAATTCTTGCCAAGGCGCCGCAGACCAGGTGCAGCTTGCCGGCACCACCAGCCTGGAGGTTGGCAGCTTATGGAATGCGCCGGCAGAGCGAAGCGGCGACGGCGCTTTCAGTCGCACTAAGGCCTCGCAGCAGCCAAAGCGCCGTCGCCGCTCCGCTCTGCGCTGCACCTTAAACGGGTTTTCATAGTCCCGAGGATCAGAGAGGCCCATTCCCCTTCACCCTACCCTCTCCTTGGGGAGAGGGTAGGGTGAGGGGGAACGGGCTTGGCAATTCACAGGACCGATACCAGAGATACAGATCCGTGTAAGGAGCAGGCTCTGCCGGCGCATTCCAAATGGTGGTACCTCTAGGATGCACCCCGCAGACCGTCCGTTCGCCGCCCGAACCCGCCCATTGCCCAAAGGGCAGGAATCAGGCTATTCTCCGTTGTGGACTTGCATTGTCTCTTGAGGGTATGACGATCGGACGCACATCATTGGTCCTGCGACCGGACTGCGCGCGGGTGTTCTTCCGCCCATTCGACTTTGGGGTCGGGGTGCGGGTCGTTCGTGTTCTCTCGCGGGTCATGGCGCTCACCGAGGCCGCCGCGGAGCGCGAGGCACACCAAATTCTGAGTGATTTTGTCGAGCGGCACCAGAAGCTGCGCGAGTTCCTGCTCAGGCGCTGCGAGCAGGTGCGCGCCGAACTGCCGACCGACACGCCGCTGAGCGAGAGCCGCCGGCTGCTGATCGGCGCCTACCTCACCCAGGAATACTCGTTGGAAGCCGCCGCGTTGTTTAATCCGTCCATGGTGCCCCACCCGGATCAATCCAGCCTGCCCGAGGGCAGCTTGCGGTTTGCGCTGAGCCTGCGCGCGACGGGCGAGGGACACGTGTCCTCGATTGTCTTCCGCACGGGCGAAGTGGATCGCGAGGGCCGCATCAGCATCCGGGAGCCGAGCCGGTTTGTCGCGGCGGCGGACGTTCATCCCGATCCTTCCTACGAGAAGAAGCTGTTCGAGCAAAAGCTTGCGGAGTTGGGGCTGATGAACGCCTTTGCGGGGACGATCCTTGGAACGCTGGGGGAGGTCTTCACCTGGGAACAACTTCAGCGCGCGGTGGATCGCGCCTTGCGGCGGGACCGCCTGCTGCGAACCGAGGAGCACGGAGTCGCGCGCGGAATGCTCGCCCTGGCCCGCGCGAACTACGAGGTGAGCTTCGAGGACACCGACCGCTTTTCCGAGCGGGTGATTTTCCCCAGCGCGCCGACCGAGAGCCGCGGCATCGAGGACGCTCGGTTCGTGCAGTTCCGCGAGGATGACGGCCGGGTGAACTACTACGCGACCTTCACCGCGTTTGATGGGCAGGTGACGCTGCCGCAGTTGCTGGAGACGACGGACTTTGTGCGCTTCAAAGTCAGCACGCTCAACGGGCCGGAGGTGCAGAACAAGGGCATGGCGCTGTTCCCGCGGCGGGTCGGCGGGCGTTACGCGATGATTTCCCGGCAGGACAATGAAAACCTGTTCCTGATGTATTCCGACATGTTGCATTTCTGGTACGAGAAGCGCCTGCTGCTGCGCCCTACGTATCCGTGGGAGTTCGTGCAGATTGGCAACTGTGGCTCGCCCATTGAAACCGAAGCCGGCTGGCTGCTGCTGACGCACGGCGTCGGACCGATGCGCCGCTACTCCATCGGCGCGAGCCTGCTTGATCGGGACGATCCCTCGCGCGTGCTGGGGCGGCTGCGCGAGCCGCTGTTGACGCCGATCGAAGGCGAGCGCGAGGGTTACGTGCCCAACGTCGTCTATAGCTGCGGCGCGCTCGTGCACGCCGGCCGGCTGATCCTGCCTTACGCGATGAGCGACCATTGCGCGAGCTTCGCCACCGTTCCCCTGGCTGAATTGATCGGGGAGTTAAAATCCAGTCCGCCTGATGCCGTATGACTATCCGTCCCGCCCACAATCGTTTTGCTCTCGTCTGCGACTATGTGCCGCGGCGTTGCGGCATTGCCACGTTCTCCTCCGATATATGCTTGAGCCTTGCCGGGCACTCGCCGGCTGCCGAATGTCTGGTGGTGCCCGTCAACGACCAGCCCGAAGGCTACGACTATCCGCCGGAGGTGCGCTTCGAGATCGCCGAGCAGGACCTGAAGTCCTACCTGCGCGCGGCGGATTTCCTGAACTTCAGCGATGCCGAGGTGGTTTGTCTCCAGCACGAATTCGGGATCTACGGCGGGCCGGCCGGCAGCCACGTCCTGGCGCTCCTGCGCCAACTGCGCATTCCCGTGGTCGCGCATCTCCACACCATTCTGGAACAACCGAATGCCGATCAGCGGCGGGTGATGGAGGAGATGAGCCGTCTAGTGGCCCGTTTCATCGTGATGAGCGAGCGCGGCCGCCGGATGCTCGAGCAGATTTACAAAGTGGCGCCCGGGCGGATTGATCTGATCCCGCACGGCATCCCGGACATGCCGTTCGTGGACCCGGCGTTCTACAAGGATCAATTCGGCGTCGAGGGCAAGAAGGTGCTGCTCACCTTCGGTTTGCTTTCGCCCGGCAAGGGCATCGAATACGTCCTGCGCGCCTTGCCCGAGGTGGTGAAAAGTGTGCCGGACCTGGTCTATATCGTCCTCGGCGCCACGCATCCGAACCTGCTCCGGGAGGAAGGCGAGAACTATCGCCTGAGCCTCACGCGCCTGGTAGCCGACCTGGGTATCAAGAAGCACGTCGTCTTCTACAATCGCTTTGTCGAGTTGGAGGAATTGAAAGAGTTCCTGGGCGCGGCGGATTTGTATATCACGCCTTATCTCAACCCCGCCCAGACCACCTCCGGCACGCTGGCTTATGCCTTTGGCTCCGGCAAGGCGATCATCTCCACGCCCTACTGGCATGCCGAGGAGTTGCTGGCCGATGGCCGGGGCGTCCTGGTTCCGTTCCGCGACAGTGCGGCCATCGCGCAGGCGGTCGTCGGCTTGTTCCGGGACGAGGTTCGCCGCCAGGCCATGCGCAAGCAGGCTTACCTGCTCGGACGGGAAATGACCTGGGGGCAACTGACGCACCAGCTCCTGGAATCCTTCCGCAAGGCGCGCGAAATGCAGGCCGGCCGCATCGCCCGGCGCCTGGCCCTCAAGACGCAGGAGCAGGAACCGCGTGAGCTTCCGCTGCTGCGGCTGGACCATTTGCGGCGCCTGTCCGACGACACCGGCCTGCTGCAACATGCCGTTTGCTCGGTGCCCAACCTCCAGGAGGGTTATTGCACGGATGACAACGCGCGCGGCTTGTTGCTGACCGTGCTGCTGGAGGAAACCGGCGACGACACGCCGGAAGTGCGCGCGCTGGCCTCACGCTACGCCGCCTTTGTCCAAAACGCGTTCATTCCGGAAAAGCGGCGCTTCCACAACCACTTGAGCTTCGAGCGGCGCTGGCTGGATGACACCGGTTCGGACGATTGCCTGGGCCGTGCTTTGTGGGCGCTGGGCACCTGCGCGGGCCGTTCGAGCCAGCCGGGGCTCCAGCGCTGGGCGGTGCAATGGTTCTCCGGCGCGCTTCCCGGCATTGCCGGCGCTGTCTCGCCGCGTGCCTGGGCGTTCACGCTGGTGGGCATTCACGAGTATTTCCGGCGGCTGAGCGGCGACCGGTTCGTGAGCCTGATGCGCGAGACGCTCACGCAACGGCTGCTCGGCGAGTTTCACCAAAACAGCAGCGAGGAGTGGCCGTGGTTTGAAAAGGTGCTCAGTTACGCGAATGCGCGCCTGCCCCACGCGCTGATCCTTTGCGGACGCTGGGCCGGGGTCACGGAAGCGCTTGAGGTCGGGCTGCGCAGTCTCCGCTGGCTGATGCGTATCCAGACTGCTGATGCCGGTCACTTCCGCCCGGTTGGGTCCAACGGCTTCTTCAGGCAGGGCGGCTCTCGCGCCCCGTTTGATCAGCAACCACTCGAGGCTTACACGTCCGTTTCGGCCTGCCTCGAGGCCTACTTCGCCACGCATGATAGATTCTGGGTGAACGAAGCCCAGAAGGCGTTTGACTGGTTCCTCGGGCGGAATGACCTCGGCCAGACGGTCCATGACCCGGCTACCGGCGGGTGTTTCGACGCGCTGCACATTGACCGCATCAACCTTAACCAGGGCGCCGAGTCCACGCTCGCCTTCCTGCTGGCCTTGGAGGAAATGCGCCTGGCCACCATTGCTCTGGAGGCCTTCGAAGAGCCCGCCGAAAGCGAACTGCCGCAACCGGCGCCTTCGCCCGCCGCCTGACGAAGCCGAGCGGGCTCAAGAGCCCTTGCTATGATCCATCGGCTCTTCAATCGCCGCTTGCTGCGCCCCGGTGACCTGGCGCCATCGCAGGAAGACCTGAGGGTTGTGGGCGCGTTCAATCCTGGCGCAGTCGAGACTCCGGACGGCGTGCTCTTGCTGGTGCGCGTGGCGGAAGCAAGTCGGGAGCGCCGGCCTGGGCAGGTCGCCATGCCGCGTTGGGACGTTGCCTCCAGCCGTGTCGTGGTGGACTGGCTGCCGGAAGGGGAGGTGGAGTTCGAGGATCAGCGCGTGGCCGTCATTAGGCGCACCGGGCTCAAGCGCCTCACGTCCATTTCACACCTCCTGGTTGCCCGCAGCCGGGACGGGCGAGGCATTGACACCGTTGGGCCTGGGCGGTTCCTGCCGGCGGGGGAAAATGAGGAATTTGGGGTAGAGGACCCGCGTATCACGCCGCTGGAAGGGCGGTTCTATTTTACCTATGTGGCGGTGTCACGGCATGGGGCTGCCACGGCGCTCGCTTCCACGACTGATTTCAAGCGCTTCGAGCGCCACGGCATCATTCTTGCCCCGGAGAATAAGGACGTGGTGTTGTTCCCGGAGCGGATCGGAGGGAAATATGCCGCGCTGCACCGGCCAAACCCTGCCCAGCACTTTTCCCCGCCGGAAATCTGGCGGGCGGCCTCGCCGGATTTGATTCATTGGGGCTGCCACGCGCCGGTGCTGGGCAGCACCGGACAATGGGACGCAGGCCGTGTGGGCGCAGGCGCTCCGCCGTTCCGCACGAGCAGGGGTTGGCTGGAGATTTACCACGGCAACAACCGCCGGCCCGGCGACGCGGGCGTGGGAACCTATTCCGCCGGCGTGCTGTTGCTGGATCTGGAAAACCCGGCGCGGGTTCTCGCCGCCCGCGGTGAGATACTGGTTCCGGAAACACCCTACGAGCGCGAAGGCTTTGTCCCCAACGTGGTCTTCCCTTCAGGCGCCATCGCCCGAGGCGAAACGGTTCTGATCTATTACGGCGCGGCGGATGAAAACTGTGCGGTGGTGGAGGTGCGGGGGGAGGAGTTGATACGTGACACGTGATGCGTGATGCGTGATGCGTGAAACGTGAACCTACGGGGTAGCTTCAAGCCAACATCCCCGCTCCTTCACGCATCACGCATCACGGATCACGCATCACGCTTCACGGCTCGGAGGCTGGCGAAAGGGTTCGGGGCTGATTCATGCATTCTTAATCCTATCTTAATGTGAGGTCTGCTACCTTGCGGGCGAGATGAAAACAATAATGCGATTAGCGATGTCGGGTACGGTGGGAGCGGTGGCTGGGCTGCTCATCGGCTCCCTGAACCTCTACGCTCAGGACCGCCCGCCCCAGGAGAACTCTGATTCTGCCGTCAATCAGACGGTCCAGCGCTTGATGGAACGTAGGCGCGCAGAACTCGGCGGCAGGGACGTTTCCCCGGGAGAGGCTGGATCGAGCCGGCTTAAGCCGGACCGCTCGGCCCCGGGCAGCTCCAATCCAGAGCAGACGCGCCAGCGGATGATGAAGCGCAGGCGCGCAGACCTCGGCGACCAAACCGCTGAGCCACCTTCACCGGGGCGCGCCCATCGTGGACGCGGACAAGATGGGTTCCGTGGCCCTCCCGGCCCGCAGGGTGGTCCACCGCCGATGCGTGGCGGTCGCGGCCAGTATCGCCGGTTTGGCCCGCAAGGTAATCCTCAGCAGGGTCCTGGCAGCTACGATGGGCAGGGATTTCGTCCAGGCCGCGGCGGATGGGGTGGTCCTCCACCCATGATGGGTGGCGGCCGACGCGGTTTCAGGGGATACGGTCCTCAGGAGTGGAACCTTCAGCGCAATCCCGGAGATCGCGGTGGACGAGGCGGGTTCCGTGGGCTTCCCGGCCCGCAGGGTGGTCCGCCGCCGATGCGTGGCGGTCGCGGCCAGTATCGCCGGTTTGGCCCGCAAGGTATTCCTCAGCAGGGTCCCGGCGCTTACGGTGAGCAGGGATTTCGTCGAGGCCGCGGCGGACGAGGCGGGCCTCCACCCATGATGTGGGGCGGCCGACGTGGCTTTAGGGGATACGGTCCTCAGGAGTGGAACCTTCAGCGCAATCCCGGGGATCGCGGTGGACGAGGCAGCTTCCGTGGCCTTCCCGGCCCGCAGGGTGGTCCGCCCCCGATGCGTGGCGGTCGCGGCCAGTATCGCCGGTTTGGCCCGCAGGGTAATTCTCAGTGGGGTCCTGGCGGTTACGATGGGCAGGGATTTCGTGGAGGTCGCGGCGGACGGGGCGGCCCTCCACCCTTGATGGGTGGCGGCGGGCGTGGTTTCGGGGGAGAATGAAGGGCAGCGGGGGATCAGGACCACTACCGTCCTCGTGCTCCATCGGTCACCCCGAATCGGGTTTCATAAGCTTGTTGCTGGCCTTTTCGATACGTGCGGTCGCGGCCTGACGATCAAGATGCCGCTTGGGGACAGTCGGGGTCTGGGTGAACCTTCACACATGAGTTCAGACTGGATCGAGATTGATCCCGACGTGTCCAACGGGCGGCCTGTGCTGGGCGGAACGCGCATCGCCGTCGAGTTCGTGCTAGAGATGCTGGCGGCGGGGGATGCTTTAGAGGACGAGCTGGAGGGGTTCCCTTCGCTTGGTCGCGAACAGGTGCTGGCCTGTGTTGATCACGCGGCCCGGCTGATGGGCAACCAATACTCGCTCGAACGAGTGGCATGAGGGGCTTTCTCTTGGACGAGAACCTGCCGCACGTTCCATCTCTGTAATCCGGCCTGCTGGTCACGCACACTTTGGGTCTCGGTTCGCGCACAACTGAATCGCAGCTTTGGGCCCACGCGCAACAGAACGACTTGGCCATCGTTACCAAGGACGCGGACTTCTCGCAGCGCGTCGCGCTGGGTGTGTCTCCCTCTCGGGTCGTCCATCTACGTGTCGGGTTTCCTCCACCTTGACCACATCGTTCTCGCGCGCGTGCCGCAGCAACGCTTCCGCCAGCCGCTGCCAATCGTGCACGGTGAAGCCAAAGCGCAGGAAAAGCGATGCCTCCCCCTGCGGGATGTCCCGGGTTCAGCAAGTAAGCTGCCGTGATCGAAAAAGTCGTTCGGCGGCGATAGGGCGGTATGTCCAGAGTGTCCCCAGGCCGCCCCGAGAGGGGCGGCCGAGGGGGGGGGATACTCATCCTTAATATCCCCAGCCAGTGCTTAGCCCGTACCGCAGACGGTAATAGTGCATCGGCGGTTGCTGCGGGAAGACGGCCTGGTTGATTGAGACTGTCCCAAGATTCCTCACTTCGTTGATCGCCACCGGCGTCACATTCGTCCAATTGGCCAGGTCCGGCGAGGCTTCGAACTGCAGTGAAACATCACCCAGTTGATTGCGCACCTGGTATTGGACGGCGACTTGGTCTCCCGGCAGCATAACCGCGGCCATGGCCGCATTGGTCGGGTCGGCAAGCAACGCATTGCCGCCCACGGCAAACTCCTGGAGGTTCGGGACACCGTCGCCGTCCGGATCCGCGGCGGGACCAGCCAGGGCGGGGTCGCTGACCTGGGCGCTGGTGAAGGCCCCCAACTCCCAATCGCCAAACGTGCCCGGCAGCGACCGTTCCTTGAACACCAGTTCCTCCACCTGAACATTCCGGGAGTTGCCCGGATTGCTTGGATCGTACGCGCTGGTGATGTAAAGCTCGGCATTGGTCACATAGAGGGGATGCGCCAAAACGACATCCAGGGGCGTGGCAGAGTTGGCCATGGCACCTTGATAAACTGACGTGCCATCCGTAAAGGGCACGGACGTGCCATTCACAATCAACTGCACGGCGCTCGGACCGTAATTAGGCCGAGGATAAACCAGAATCTCGGACAGGGCAACCACGCGTGGGAAGGTAAACTCAAGCCATTGAGGGTTGCTCACGGTTGGACCTTCGCCGGGGTTCAGGCCGTAGGAAACCCAGTAGGTGGACAGGCTGCCATCCACGACGTAGGCCGCGCTATAGCCGGATTGGTCCGAGGAGGACATCGCGGAATCAGTCAGCAGCGGGTACGGTGCGTAAGCTTGGACGAGCAGAGTGGCCGCACCACTTGGCCAAGCGACCCCGTTGGGGTCCGTGACCACGCACACATAATTGCCCGAGTTTGTCACTTGGGAGTCGGGGATGAGCAACTGGCTGTTCGTGGCCCCAACCAGGTTGACCCCGTTGAACTGCCATTGCGCGGCGTAGCCGGCGGCCAGATTGGTTACGCCGATGTTGAAGCTGACCGCGACGCCGGGTGGGTTCGTCTGTGAGAGCGGCGACAAGTAGTTTTGCACGTCAACATAACCCACGGTAGTCGCGCCTAGCGAATCCGCAATCGTGTAGCTGAATTCGTCAGGCCCCGAATAGTCGGCAACCGGAGCATAAACCAGCGCGGTGCCGATTTGGCTGACGAAACCGCCATTGGTGCTCATGCCGTCCGCGTAGTAGAATGCGATGAGGTCAGCGTCTGGATCGGAGTCGTGTAGCACGACCAACTCGGAGAGCCAGATGGTGGCTCCGCTCGTGAACGCAACCGCGTTGAGCACTGGAGCCCGCGGCGGTTGATTGGTCGGAACGATGGTCAACACCGCTACCTGGCTGGTGACCGAACCGGAGTCGTTGGCGACCACGACGGAATACCGTGTGCCCTGGCCACCAGTGGTTGGATCGTAGAATTCCAGCACCCGATTGGTGGCCCCGCTCAAGGCCGCACCGTCGGCCCACCACTGGTAGGAAAGGGGCGGCGAGCCCAAGGCGACGACCGAAAACTCAGCCCGGCTGCCAGTGCCGGTCAGGTTGGCATCGCGGACGATCTGATTGGTCGGTTGTGCCACGATCCTTGGCTCCACGGGCGCCAGCGCCTGGCCGAGAGCGAACGGTTGCTGCACGCGAATCGAAGAAGCGCCGGCAGTAATGGTTTCCACGACATCCAGTGTGTTGAGGCCAGGCACAAAGCCAGCGGTGGTCAGCCGCGGACCCTGATAAGTGGTCGTGCCATTGACGACCGTCTGCACGTTGGAGGGACCGTAGATGAACGAGCACAGATACAACGCCCCTGGCGGCGCCAGGGTCATTCCCGTATTCTGGCCATTGAGCCGAATGCTGCTAATGGTGCCGTTGCACCATACAACAGCGTTGAGCGTCACGGTCGCGGGATCGACCTGATCCAAGAGAAAGGTGGTCCGGTAAATGTAGGTTCCGGCCGGAGACGTATAAGACGCTCCCCCTGGGCTTGGCGCATCGCCAATCCACGTCGAAAGGCCGGTGGCGGGCGAGTAATTGCCGAAAGGGATATGGGTCGTGGCGGTGGGACCCAGGTAGTACGAGTCCGCGCTGCGAATCAGCGTGTAGTGGGGGTCCACAAGGTCGCCGTCCAACAACTGATTGTTGGTGTCGAAGCCGGTGCCGAAAAGCTCGCTGGCCGCGGCGCCAATGCTCACCTGCGCCACCGTGGAGGTAGCGCTGCCATAAGCGTTACTGGCAATCATTATGTACGCGCCGGCGTTGGCAAAGGTCGCGCTCGGAATGTAGAGTGTATTGGTAGTCTGGGCTGGCAGGTTGGTGCCGTTTTGGAACCACGCAAACGAGATCGGCTGCGAGCCGGACACCAGGGCATTGAGGCTCAGCGGCCAGCCGTATGCGGCCAGGTTGTTGCTCGGGGGACTCTGGGTGATCGAGGGCGGATAAACCCCCCCGGACACAAAGGCCATCTCGTTCGACGCCCGGGCCACTTGGCTGATCCGCACTTCGTCAATGCTGCCGATCACCCCCTCGTTGTTGCCCGGATTGCTGGTTATATTGCGGGCGCTGCCCCCAATACCCAGAGCGGGTTGGGAGGTGCCGAGGCCATCCAAGGGGAATGCGGCGGTAAACTGCGCAAACGGCTCGGCGTGCGTCCGGCTGGGGTCCAGCAGCGTCCAATAGAACGTGATCAGGTTCGGCGTATCCCCGTTGGTGGGAGTATTCCCGGTGTAAGTAATGGCCACGTGGTACCAGGTGTTGAGCGCAACGGCGTCCGGCCCGGTCGTGGGAAGATTGGTTCTGAAATTATCCGTAGTGCCGCCCAGCAGATTCCACTGCAGGGTGCCGTTGTAAATGCGCCACAGCCACCCACGCATGGAAACCGAACTTGAGGGCTGGTCGCCAGCGACAATGTCCATGACGGCAGTCGCAAAACTGCTATTCAAGTTAAGCAGGGCCTCAAAAGTAAATGCCCCGCTGGTGGGATTACGAAACTGCGTCACGTCGGGGAAAAGGCCGCCATACAGCAGGTGTTGTTTGGTGGTACTGGTGTCACAAGTGCCCAGCCCGGGAGCCGACGCATTCCCCAGGCTCGTGTTGGTGTACGGGCCGATGCCTGGGTTTGGCATCCCCAGGTTCGTCAGCGTGATGGGGTTGTTGGAAACGGCATCCACCGCGTACAGGCCATTGGCGTCGTCCAAGTGCCATAGGTGCAGCGTGTCCGCATCCAGCGCATAGGGGATTTGCAGTCCGGCCTGAGCAGAAATCGCCACGGCCAGCGCTCCGACCGTGATGAAGCTCCGGCAGAGGACGTTTGGGACAAAAACGGGCATTTTCATGTTTCGGTTCCTGTTGTTTGGTTTGTGGTTTGGAGTTTGAGTTAGCGGCGCTGACTTATTGGGAGAGTCCTCTTATTGGGGGGCAACAAGGCTTAAGTTATTGCCTTTGAATGATTTCACATGCCAATCAAAATAGACGCGGTTGCGAATCGTGCCGTGGGTCGCGGTGGGCGCTACTCCCTCCCAACCGCCGGGCCAAACGCTGTGGTCCACGTCCGCCACTGCAAAAACCTTCGACGGCGGCCCATAGAAGGAACCGATATTGCTCACCTTCTGCACGGGCTCCAAGCTCAGCCCGGAACCGCCCGGATAACCAAACGGTAACTTCTCCGGCGGCACCAGCACGGGCCCGTTGGTGTAAAAAACCGTCACCATGTAATTAACGCGCGTCATCGCGATGTTGGGCGCTTCTCGCGAAAAATGCCCGTAGCCGGGACAGAACATCGCCTTGAGGTAATTCGTGCCAAAGGCGCCCACACTCGAGGCCGACGGGGCGGCCATGTAGGTGCAGATATAATAAGCCAGTTGGTTAACCGATCTCGCGTTGTAGCTGGAAGCCTGGCCCGCCAACAGCGGCCCGGGCAGCCAGTCACCATTGTCCTGCGTGTACATGAGGATACACAAGCCCGTTTGCTTGAGGTTGGAGACGCATTGGGTAGCTATCGCCTTGTCCTTGGCCTTGGTCAGCGCCGGCAATAACAACGCCGCCAGGATGGCGATGATCGCGATCACGACCAGCAATTCAATCAGCGTAAAGCCACAGCTTGCTCTTCTGGCCTTCATATTCATATTCCGCGCCAGCTTCACTTTGCTGGTGGAATTATGACCGCCGCTGATGTAGTGTCAATAGATCGTTCACAGATTCTTCACCACCTCGGAAGCCCCCGGTGGAGGAAACATAAATAGGGGAGACGTTGACGAGGCGGTCGAAACGCGCTAGTGGGCGCTGATGATCCGCTAAACAGACACCCGCGTCCGACCTCTCACCCGTTGCGTCTTCCCGATGCTTGCTGCGGCGGCGATCAGCGCCTCGGGTGCGAAATGGCCAGCCTGGCGCCGGCCCGAAGGGAGCTGCGTCTCTCTGGAAGCGAATCTGCCTCTCCACTGGAGCACAAGCCAGAATCTGCGCTGGAGCGTGCCGCTGCCTGAAACACATCCCCGCTGACACACTGGTGCTCTCGACTGATTGCGGTTTTGGCCGCAGGCGTTCAACCGTCACCTCGCGTTCTACGAGGCGGTGGGCATCTCCATGGCGCGGAACCTTGTACCTAAGGAGCTTGGACTGGAGCCCCACTACGTGCCCGCTGCGGATGAACGGCTGGCCTGGGATCAGCTTCCCGGCCAGGAAGCCTTCACCCATCTGAAGCCGCTCCGGTGAAGGCGCGCCCGGCTGTGGGGTGTTGCCCCTGCCGCAGGCGAACCGGAACTGCGCGAGTGACGCGGGAGTGCGGGAATCCATTGAGAATAAGCTGGCCTGATCGAAAATGGCGTCCGGTGCGGGTTCTACGGGGATAGGGTATGTCCAGGGTGGTACCAGACCAACGGGAGGGCACCCCGAGGCGATGGAAACGGGCCAGATGAATTCAGGTCACTTATAGGTTTGGACCGGGCTTGGCCCTGAAAGGCCAGACAAAGCCACTCCAAGCCACCCTTCTGGCCCGCGAAGCCCTTCTGTCACGCATCACGTTTCACGTATCACGTTCCCCGCCTCACTCATACGCTTCCATGCCGGCGCAGGAGCAGACCAGGTTGCGGTCGCCAAACACGTTGTCAATGCGGCCGACGGCGGGCCAGAACTTGTGGTCGTGCAGCCATTGGGCGGGGAAGCAGGCTTGCTCGCGGGAGTAGGGGTGGCGCCACGGCTCGGCGACCAGCATGTCCGCCGTGTGGGGGGCGTTCTTCAGGGGATTGTTCTGCTTGTCGGCCTGGCCGGACTCGATGGCAGCGATTTCGGCGTGGATGCTGATGAGCGCCTCGCAGAAGCGGTCGAGCTCTGCCTTGGATTCGCTCTCCGTCGGCTCGACCATCATGGTGCCGGGCACGGGCCAGGAGATGGTCGGAGCGTGAAAGCCGTAATCCATCAGGCGCTTGGCTACGTCCTCGACGGTGACATCCTTGAAGTGGCGCAAGTCGAGGATGCACTCGTGGGCGACCAGGTTGCCGTGGCCGCGGTAGAGCACCGGGAAGTAGTTTTGCAGCCGGCGGGCGATGTAGTTCGCGTTGAGGATGGCATATTGGGTCGCCTCCGTCAGGCCCGCGCCGCCCATAGCGGCAATATAGACCCAGGGAATCGGCAGGATGCTCGCGCTGCCCCAGGGGGCCGCTGCGACGGCGCCTACTGCTCTTTCGCCGCCCAGCTTCACCACCGAATGCCCGGGCAGGAACTCCACCAGGTGCTCGGCCACGCCGATGGGGCCCATGCCCGGACCGCCGCCGCCGTGCGGGATGCAGAACGTCTTGTGCAGGTTCAAGTGGCACACGTCGGCGCCGATGTCGGCGGGCCGGCAAAGGCCGACCTGCGCGTTGAGGTTCGCGCCGTCCATATAGACCTGCCCGCCGTTGGCGTGGATGATTTCGCAGATTTCACGGATAGCCTCCTCGAACACGCCATGCGTCGAGGGATAGGTGACCATCAAAGCCGCCAGGTTCGCCTTATGCGCCTCGGCCTTGGCGCGCAGGTCGGCGACGTCAATGTTGCCCTCGGTGTCGCAGGCGACCGGCAGCGACCTTGAATCCCGCCATCACCGCGCTGGCAGGATTGGTGCCGTGGGCGGAGGTGGGGATGAGGCAGATGTTGCGGTGCCCCTCGCAGCGGTTGATGTGCCAGGCGCGAATGACCAGCAAGCCGGTATATTCGCCCTGGGAGCCGGCATTGGGCTGAAGCGAGATGCCGGCGAAGCCGGTGATCTCGGCCAGCCACTCCTCCAATTGCTGGAACAGGGCCTGGTAGCCGCGCGCCTGCCGCAAGCGGGCGCAAACGGATGCAGGCGGCTGAACTCCGGCCAGGTGATCGGCAGCATCTCCGCCGCCGCGTTCAGCTTCATCGTGCACGAGCCGAGCGGGATCATGGAGGTCGTCAGCGAGAGGTCGCGCGATTCCAGGCGCTTCAGGTAGCGCATCATCTCCGTCTCGGAGTGGTAGCGGTTGAAGACGGGATGACGCAGATACGGCCGACGTGCGCGCAAAGGGAGTCGGGATACCCCGCATCGGCCTCGGCGGCGAGATCGCCTGGCTTAAAGTCCGGAGCGCGGTCGCCATTGAAGACGTGGAGAATGTCGGCCAGGTCCTTCTCGGTCGTGGTCTCGTCGAGCGAGACGCCAATGGTGTGGTCGTCGATGGGCTCGGAAGTTCATTCGGTGCGCTTCCGCGAGATTCGCGAACTGCTCCAGGCTCTTGTCGCCGAGGCCGACGCAGATTGTGTCGAAGAAAGGCTTAGGCCCGACCTGGTATCCAAGGCGGCGGAGCCCGAGGGCCAGCACCTCGGCGAACAGGTGGATTCGCCGGGCGATGGCCTCGCAGGCCGGCGGGCCCGTGGTAGCACGCGTACATCGCCGCCACGCTGGCCAGCAGCGCCTGCGCGGTGCAGATGTTGCTGGTAGCCTTCTCGCGGCGGATGTGCTGCTCGCGGGTCTGGAGGGAGAGCCGCAGGGCAGGGCGGCCGCGCGAATCCTTGGACACCCCCACGATGCGTCCGGGCATGTGGCGCTTGAAGGCGTCCCGGGTCGCGAAGTACGCCGCATGCGGGACCGCCGTAGCCGAGCGGCACGCCAAACCGTTGCGCGCTGCCGAGGGCCGACGTCCGCGCCGAACTCGCCCGGTGGCCGCAGCAGGGTCAGGCTCAGCAAATCCGCCGCCACCGCGACCAGCGCGCCTGCCGCATGGGCCTGCTCGATGAAACCGGAGTAGTCGTGGACTACGCCGAAGGTGTTTGGATATTGAACCAGCGCGCCGAACACCTGGTCGCTGAATTGAAACGTCTGGTGGTCGCCGGTGACCACCTCGATGCCCAGCGCCCCGGCCCGGGTCTTCACCACATCAATCGTCTGCGGATGGCACTCATTTGAGACGAAGAAAACGGCCCTGCCCGGTTTGAGCGAGCGAAACATGGTCATGGCTTCCGCCGCAGCGGTGGCTTCGTCGAGCAGGGAAGCGTTGGCCACATCAAGGCCGGTCAGATCAATCACCATCGTCTGGAAGTTCAGCAACGCCTCGAGTCGGCCCTGGGCAATTTCCGCCTGATAAGGCGTGTAAGGAGTGTACCAGCCCGGATTCTCGAACAGGTTGCGCAGAATCACCGGCGGCGTGATGCAGTCATAATAACCCATGCCGATGTAGGAGCGGAAAACCTGGTTCTGCGAGGCGATTGCCTTCAAGGCGGCCAGCACCTCGTGCTCGCTGCGGGCCGCCGGGAGTTGGAGCGGGCGCCGCAGCCGAATTTGGGCCGGCACGGCTTCAGCCACCAGCGCCTCCAGGGTCGAATAGCCAAGCAAGCCCAGCATCTCTCGCGCCTCCTCCGGGCTCGGCCCAATGTGGCGGCGCGGGAATTGATCCGGGTGCCCGGGCAGGCCGGTGGGCACCGAGTTCATTGGCACCGTGGAGTTCCGAAGCGCGGTTAAATCGTTATTGGGTATTTCCCTAACAGGCATCGGAGGAAGTTACGGGCCACTAACCGCAAATCAAGCCGATTTGGCGAAGTCCCCAGCGATCTCCGGGAGGCTTCGGGGGGTCTGTGCCCCGGCGCCTTTGCGGGACCTTATACCGGTGGCGGAGCGAGGTGCAGGCAGCGCAACAGGAACATCAAGCCATAGGCCAGCAAGCCGCTGATCGGGAATGGTCAGCACCCAGGCCCAGACCATGTGGCCGACAATGCCCCATTTGACGGCGCTGAACCGTTTGGTGGCGCCCACGCCCATGATCGAGGCGGAGATAACATGGGTGGTGGACAAAGGAATTCCCCAATGCGCTGGCCAACTGAATGATGCCCGCCGCAGTCGTCTGGGCGGCGAAGCCGTGGATCGGCTGCATCTTGACCACCTTATTGCCCATGGTGCGGATGATCCGCCAACCGCCCACCGCCGTGCCCGCGCCCATCGTCAGCGCGCACACCACTTTGATCCAGTCGTACACCTTGAACTCCGGCGCGCGCAGGAATTCAAGCCACGCAGGCAGATGGTCGAAGGCGTGGGTCTTCGTCGTCGCCGTGAACAAGCGTCAGGGCGATGATGCCCATCGTCTTCTGCGCGTCATTGGTGCCGTGGCTGAAGCTCATCCAGGACGCGCTGAGCAATTGGGCCCGGCCGAACAGCGACCTTGATCAGGTACGGACGCCAGTTTCGAAGCAGCACCATCAGCAGGGCCATGAAAAGAAACCCGACGACGATCCCGCAGGCGGGCGACAGGAACATCGGCCCGACCACCTTGGGCCACAGCCCCTCGATCTTGTGAGTGATCGGATTGACGACCGACCATCTGATCACCGACCAGTTGGTGCCAGCCGAGGCCAACGTGGCGCCGCAGAGCCCGCCGATCAACGCATGGCTCGAACTCGAAGGCAGCCCGAGCCACCACGTGAACAGGTTCCAGACAATCGCGGCCAGCAACGCCGTGATCACCGTTGTCGTGGACACAAAATGGGTATCCACCAGGTCCTGCCCGATGGTCGTGGCGACCGCCGTGCCGCTCAGCGCGCCCAACAGGTTGAAGACGGTGGACAGGATGATGGCCTGGCGCGGAGGCAGCACCTTGGTGGAAATCGTCGTGGCGATGGCATTGGCGGTGTCGTGAAAGCCGTTGATGAACTCGAAGATCAGCGCCACCCACAGCACGACCAGGATGAGGGTCATGGCGCGTCAGGAGTGCTTCAGGGCGATGTTGGCGATGACATTGCCGGCGTCGCGGCACCGGTCGATGACCTTCTCCAGCAGCTCGTAGAGGTCCTTCAGCACGATGACCTGGAGCGGCTCGTGCTTGCCGTTGAACAGTTCCTTGTAGAGCGACATCATGTGGGTGTCGGCTTCGCCTTCGAGGAACTGCAGCTTGTCGTTGAGGTCCTTCACCTTCTCCAGGTTCATGCCTTTGCGCAGCGACTTGACCAGTTCCAGCACGATGTCGGTGGCCCGCTCCAAGCAGGCTGATCTGCTTGGAGAAATCAATGCCTCGCACGTGCTGCGGCGCCACCAGGATGCGGGCGGTGAACTTGTCAACCGTCTTGGGTATCTTGTAGAGCGCGCTGGAGAGGGCCTCGATGTCCTCGCGCTCCAACGCGGTGACGAAGGTGCTATAGACCGCCGCGCTGATCTCGCGCGTGATCTCCCGGTCCTTGTGGCGCGCATAGGCGAACTCATCCTTCCCCACCGCCTGGTCCAGCGATTTGCTCAGCTTGACCAGCGCCTGCACGCTGGTGCGCGCCTCCTCCGCGCTGGCTTCCAGCAGCGTGAAGAACTTGTCTTCTTTACCCAATAGCCTCTGAAGTGAAAACATAGGGCCTCACTTCTACCCGACCCCGCCGAAAGCGCACGAAAAAACTTTCCGTCAGACTGGCCAATGCCACAACCACCCGGCTGCGCCTGGCCAGCACGATGTAACCAGAACGTAACGTGAACTATTGGAGCAAAGCTGCTTAACTTGTTCGTGAATATGAAAAAAGCCATTCTTTCCCTTCTCGCCGGTACTGCGGCTCTCGGCGCGCAGGCCCAGCTTATCAACGGCGCGGGCTCGACCTTCGATTACCCCGCTTTCACCAAATGGTTCGAGGCGTACCACAAAGTGGACCCCGGTGTGCGCTTCAACTACGCTTCCATCGGTTCCGGCGGCGGCCAGAAGCAGTTGCTCAACCAGACGGTGGACTTCGGCGCTTCCGACGCGCCGATGAAAGACTCGGACATGGCGTCCGCTCCCTATAAAATCCTCCACCTGCCCATCGTTGCCGGCGGTGTGGCCATCATCTACAACCTCCCCGGCAGCCCCAAGTTGAAAATGGATGGCAGCACCATCGCCGGCCTCTTCCTGGGCAGCATTACCGAGTGGAACGACCCGAAGATCGCCGCGCTGAATCCGGGCGTGAAGCTACCCGCGCTGCCGGTCGTGCCCATCCACCGTTCTGAAGGCAGCGGCACGACCTTCATCTTCACCGACTACTTGAGCGTCGTGAACCCCGCCTGGGCGAAGACCGTCGGCCGGAACGTCTCCGTGAAATGGCCCACCGGCATCGGCTTGGGGGCCAAAGGCAGTGAAGGCGTCGCCGGACAGGTCAAACAAATCCCCGGCGCGGTGGGTTACGCGGAGCTGGCCTACGCCGACCAAAACCAAATGCCCTACGCCGACGTGAAAAACGCCGTCGGCAACTTTATCTCGCCCACACCCGACTCCGTCAGCGCCGCTCTGGCCACGGCGAAAATCCCGGACGACTTCCGCTTCTCGATGGTCAATCCGCCTGGAGACAAGGCGTATCCCATCGCCGGCGCCAGTTGGGTGCTCGTCTATCAGCAGCAGAAGAACGCCGACCACGGCAAGAAGCTGGTCGCGTTCCTGAAATGGGCTATCACGGATGGACAGAAGATTTCGTCCACCTTGGACTATGCACCGCTGCCGGAAAATGTGCAGAAGCGGGAGCTACAGTTGATTGACACAATCCGATACTGACCTGGCTCCGCCACTCGTAGGGTTTCAAGGCGTCAGCCGGGCCAACAATCTGTTCCTCTCCCGATCCTCGTCTTTTTGAATGCCGCGACTAGCGAAACCAGCGTGAGCACACCATATCCCAAACCAGGCCGCGCCGGGTTCCATTTCGGGGACCGCGCCTTCCAATGGCTGACACTGCTCATGGCATTGTCCGTTCTCCTGTTGATCGCGCTCATCGGCCATGAACTCTGGCGCGGCGCCCGGCTCTCCATGCGCCAATTCGGCTGGCATTTCCTGACCAGCAGCGATTGGGACCCGGTCAATGACGTTTATGGCGCGCTGCCGTTCATCTTTGGCACGCTCGTGTCGTCGGCCATCGCGCTCGTCATCGCCGTGCCGATCAGCGTCGCCACCGCTGTTTATCTGACGGAACTCGCGCCGCAATGGCTGCGCCAGCCGCTCACCATGTTCATCGAACTGCTCGCCGCTGTGCCCAGTGTGATCCTCGGCCTATGGGGGATTTTTGTGATGGTGCCGTGGCTGCACCTCCATCTTTTCCCGGGGCTGCGGGCGGTGCTTGGGTTTTTGCCGCTCTTTCAGGGCGCGGATTACGGCCCCTCCATGCTGGCCGCCGGCATCATCGTCGCCATCATGATTATTCCCATCATCACCTCCGTTTCGCGCGAAATCCTGCGCTCCGTGCCCGGCCTCCAGCGCGAGGCCGCCTACGCGCTCGGCGCCACCCGCTGGGAAGTCACGCGCATCGCCGTGCTGAGCTATGCGAAAAAAGGCCTGTTCGGCGCGGTCATCCTCGGCCTGGGCCGCGCGCTGGGCGAAACCATGGCCGTCACGATGGTCATTGGCAACGCGCCACAAATTGTCGCCTCGCTGTTCAAGCCCGGCTATACGCTCGCCAGCGTCATTGCGAACGAGTTCAACGAGGCCACCGGCAAACTGTATCCCAGCGCGCTTTTTGAGCTGGGCCTGGTGCTGCTCGGCGTGACCGTGGCAGTCAACATCTTTGCGCAATTGCTCTTGAAAACCTTCGCCGGCCCGGCTCTCAAGCCGCAACACTGAGAATTTATGCCTCGCGGTTTTCCATTTATGGCTGCATCCGGTAAATTCGGACTCCTCCCAACAGCGGCGGAATCGGCCATCGGCCATCGGCCCTGGGCGGGCGGCAAGCCGACTACCGCCCCCAACCACCACTGGCGCAAGTTCAAAAACGCGTTCATGCAGGCGCTGACGTTGGTGTGCGCAATCCTGGTCGTCCTGCCGCTGGTGCTGGTGTTTTATCACCTGATTCGCGAGGGCTTCACCTCGCTCAACTGGGCCTTCTTCACCCAACTGCCCAAGGCGGTCGGCGAGGCTGGTGGCGGCATGGTCAACGGGATCGCCGGCACCTTCATTCTGCTGGCGCAGGCGGCACTGCTCGGCGTGCCGGTGGGTGTATTGGGCGGCGTCTTTCTTTCCGAATACGGCTCCTCCAGGCTCAACTGGTGGATTCGGTTCGGCGCCGATATCCTCAACGGCGTGCCGTCCATCACCTGGGGCATCGTCGTGTATGCGCTGATGGTCGTGCCGATGCACGGCCCGTCGGCGCTGGCGGGCGGAGTCGTCCTTGGCATGATGATGATTCCGCTGGTGATGCGGACGACCGAAGAAGTGTTGCAGCTCGTGCCGCCGGGTTACCGCGAAGCCGCGTATGCGCTGGGGATCGCCAAATGGCGAACCATCGTCCAGATCATCCTGCGCACCGCGCTGAAAGGCATCGTCACCGGCGTCCTGCTCGCCCTGGCGCGCGTCGTCGGCGAAACCGCGCCTCTGCTCTTCACCGCGTTTGGAAATCTCGGCTGGGCGCACCGGTTGACCGAACCCATCGCCGCCATGCCGCTCCAAATCTTCAACTATGCCATCTCACCTTATGACGACTGGCACCGGCAGGCCTGGGCGGGCGCGTTCGTGCTGCTCATGCTCGTGCTGGCCGTCAACATCGGCGTGCGTTTCCTCACCCGCGACCGTTTCCGGAAGCAAACATGAGCCCTACCATGACTCCTGACCGAGAAAAGGTGGCTCCGGCCACCCGCCCCATTTCCGGCGCGGCGCCCCTCATGCCGGCCGAACGAAACGTGGACACCACACCGGCCCGGCCGGGAGATCAAATGCCCGCGCTCGATGTCAGGGACCTCTGCGTGTCCTTCGGCAAAAACCAAGTGCTCCGAAACGTCACCATTGCCATTGCCGCCCGGGCTGTCACCAGCATCATCGGACCCAGCGGCTGCGGCAAATCCACCTTCCTCCGCGCGCTTAACCGGATGCACGAGCTCAACCCGGACGCGCGCATGGACGGTGAAATCCGGCTGTTCGGCGACGACATTTATGCGCGCCGCGTCGAGCCGGTCAGCGTCCGCCGCCGCATCGGCATGGTGTTCCAGAAATCGAACCCCTTCCCGACGATGTCCATCGCCGACAATGTCACGGTCGGCCTGCGGCTCAACGGCCTGCGGCAACGGAAGCTTCTCGCCGAACGCACCGAGCAGGCCCTGCGGATGGCCGCCCTCTGGGACGAGGTGAAGGACCGGCTCAACGCGCCGGCCATCAGCCTTTCGGGCGGCCAGCAGCAACGCCTGTGCATCGCCCGCGCGCTGGCCGTGCAGCCGGAAGTGCTGCTGATGGACGAGCCGGCCTCCGCGCTCGACCCGCTGGCGACAGCTAAGATTGAGGACTTGATCATCGAACTGAAAAGGGACTACACGATTGTTATCGTCACGCACAACATGCAGCAGGCCGCGCGGGCGTCGGATTACACCGCCTTTTTCTACCTGGGCGAGCTGGTGGAATTCGGCACCACCACCCAAATCTTCACCAAGCCCGTGCAAAAGCGCACCGAAGACTACGTGACAGGACGGTTCGGTTGAACTAATCTCGATTTCAGGATATGGACAATCACTTCGAGGCGGGGCTGGACGGTCTCCGGCAGAAGCTTTTGCTGATGGCCAGCCACACCCAGACCGCCGTCAACCGGGCGGTGCAGGCCATCACCGAACGCGACCACGACCTTGCCCTGCGCGTCAAGGCGGAGGACAACGTCATTGACCAACACGAGGTGGAGATTGACGGGCTGGCGATCCAGTTGCTCACCAAGGCGCCGTTGGCGACAGACTTGCGGCTCGTGACTGTCGCCATGAAGATTTCGCGGGAGCTGGAACGCGTGGGGGATGAAGCCACCAAGATCGCCAAGCGCGCCCGCGATCTATCCCAGGAAGCGCCCGTCAAGCTCAACCTCGACCTGCCGCGCATGGCCCGGCTCTCGCTGGAGATGCTCAAGCGCGCCCTCGACTCCTTTGTCAACCGCGATCCCGCCACCGCCCGGGTCACCATCCCACGCGACAAGGAGGTGGACGCCCTCAACAAGCAGGTCCACGCCACGCTGGCGCAGCATATGGTCGAGCATCCCGACACCATCAGCCGGTGCCTGCAGTGGATGGTGGCCGCCAAAAGCCTCGAGCGCATCGCCGACCACGCCACCAACATCGCCGAGGACGTGGTCTATCTCTACGAGGCACAGGACATCCGCCACACGGGTTTCAAGCACCACCCTGCGGCCAGATAAAAGCCTCTTCCCAGGCGCCGGTACGGGGGCGAGGTTGGAGCGGAAAGCCAGGCTGAGGCTTGCGAGGAGGCAGCCTGCGGGTGGGTTCGAATTTGGTTCCTGTTCCGTTCCATCCCGGTTGCATATCGGTTCCACCTCCGTTAAACGTCCGTTACACATTGCTTTCGCATCCGGGGCGGTAGGTGCGAGCGGATTGGGCAACGAGTCGTTACCCATTTGTAACCTGGCGGACATCAATTCGTCACACGCTGGGACCATGGTTACCGCATGTTAAAGCAACGGAAACGAACCTGCCAATTGCTGGTTATCGCCGCTCTGGCGTCAGCCCTCACCATCGCCCGCGGTCAAACCCCATCTGCCGACGCACTGATCAACAAGCTCGTTCAAAAAGGCATCCTGACCGATCAGGAGGCCAAGGATCTGATGAGCGAGACCGCCCCAACAAACCCGCCGGCTGCCCCGAAATGGAACCTGAGCAAAACCATCAAGAGCATCGGCTTGTATGGCGACTTGCGATTCCGCTATGAATACCGCGGCGCCGATAACCCGGCCGGATCGGGCGCGTCCGGCAGCACCTATTATCGCGAGCGGTTCCGCTACGCTCTGCGCATCGGCCTGCGCGGGGACCTCTTTGACGACTTCTATTACGGCGTGCGCCTGGAGACTTCGAGCAACTCGCGCTCGACCTGGGTTACCTTCGCCGACGACAGCAGCCCGACACCGTCTTCCAAGAACAGCGACAGCATTGGCGTCGGCCAGGTCTATCTCGGCTGGCGGCCCACTGATTGGCTCGAACTGACGGTCGGCAAGATGCCGATGCCGCTCTACGTCACGACGATGATTTGGGACAGCGACATCAATCCCGAGGGAGCCGTCGAGAAGGTCAAGCGCACTATCGGGGACGTGGATTTGTTCGCGAACCTGGGTCAGTTCATCTATCAGGACAGCAACCCCGACACCTCGGTACCCTCCAGCGACACGTTCCTGCTGGCCTGGCAAGTGGGCGCCAATGTGAGTCTCGCCCGGGACACTTCGTTCAAGATCGCCCCTGTGCTATACACCTACACGGGCCAGGGACAGAACAGCGGTTTGAACCAACCGTTTAGCGGCCAGGGTTTGAACGGTCTGAACGTCAACACCAACGGCTACAACCAGAACGGCATTAACGACCTGCTCGTGCTCGAAACGCCGGCCGAACTCGATTTCCCACTCGGCGGACGCCGGGCCCGGGTCTTCGGCGACTTCGCCTACAACTTCCAGGGCGAGGACCGCGCCCGGGCGGCGGTGGGCGCTACGGCTCCGGGGGGCGATCTGCGGTCCGCCGTCACCGGGCAGGACAAGGCGTATCAGTTCGGCGTCGGCTACGGCAACCTCGGCATGGTCTATGGTCAAACCTCGAAGAAGAACACCTGGGAGGCGCGGGTTTATTGGCAGCACGTGGAGCAATACGCCGCGGACGTGAACCTGTTGGACTCAGATTTCTTCGAGGGCCGGGCCAACCTCGAAGGCGTTTACGCGGCATTGGCCTACAGCTTTACGGATTCGATTATCGGCACCATCCGCTACGGCTACGCGCAACGCATCAACGACCAACTCGGCACCGGCGGCAACAATGCGGACCTCTTCCTGCCCAATCCCATCAAGAACTACAATCTCCTGCAGCTCGACCTGACCTGGAGATTCTAGGTCCTAACAAGGCCGGCCAGCCACAGATGGACCCAGATGCACACCGACGCGCTGCGCAAGGAGATGGCCCTTCATTCGTCCATCGCCAGATCGGCCCGCCAGCCGACCGGGTAGCCGTTGGGCAGCCGCACCACCTCGGCGCCGGTCGTAGCGGCTCCGGGTTTCCAGCCCGGCTGCAGGATGACCGTAGTGGTCCGGCCGGGCTTAATCAGCACCGGCACAGCGACCAGGCCATAGTTCTCGGCGTTCGCTCTGACGATATAGCTTCCGGCGGGCAGCGTGACCACCGCCGGGCTTTGGTCCTCGTGGTTTTGCGAGTTCCAGACCCGCTTCAGGCGCGTGCCTTCGACCGTGTAGAGGTGGTAATCGCGGTGCGCGAAGTAAGGGACGTCGTCGCTGCCAGCCCACTCCTTCGTCTCCGTGAAGACCTGCAACTGCCCCTCGCCGGACGAAGGCAAGAAGCGTTCCGACGCGACCGGGCGCGGGCCGACCGGGGCCAGGGTGATGGGTTGCGAAGCACACGATGCCAGCAGGGGCACGACGCCCAACAATAGATACCTCACTTTGATCTTCATAGAGAAGCCTCTCCCATGCCAGAGGTGCGCTCAAGAACAAAAACCTTCGGCTATCCGCCGGCTGCCCTGAAGACCCAATAGTCGGAAGGCCCGGACGCAACGAAGGTCCGGCAACTTGTAACACAATTGTAACAATTGGACGGCATTTCCTGCTTGCGGAAGGCCCGGCTGGCCCTAGTATGCGCTGGGTAAGGCATTTTCAATCGGTTCGGGTTTGATGGGTATGACTTATGGCAACAGGAGCCCAATATGAAACTGAACGACCTCAAGAAAGCCGCGGCCAAGGCTCAGCAAAACTTCCAACTCGCTGAGCGCAAAGCTGCGGAACTCCAATCCAAGGCCAAAGCCGCCAAAGCCGGGGCCGACCAGGTCCGGCTGGAGCACAAGCGTGCCCGCAAGGCCGCCAAGCAGGCCAAGAAGCTCGCTCTCGCGGCGGACGACCAAGCGTGCGAACGACGCCGCGCCTGGGAGAAGGCGCAGAAGCGGCTGAGCAAAGCGCTAAAGAAACTGGCGAAGGCCAAAGGCGGAGAAATGAAAGAGGCGGCCAAGGCGGCTGCCCCAGCCTCGAAATCCGTGTCGCCCAAGCCGGCAGCAAAGAAGGCGCCGCGCGTTGCGCCCAGTACGCTAAAGCCGCTGGTCGCTGCTCAAACCTCCTCGTGTAGCCCCGGCGCGGTTCCAACAACCCCAGCCAATCCGCCGGTTTGACGCGCCCTGCCGTCGCCAAGGCGCGGTGTCAGTTTGTTTCCTCTGGACAGCACATCGAGCAGATAAGCCAGTTCCTCCTGGATCTGGGCGGGCTCATCCACAGTCTAGCGACTTACAACTGGCCGGGAGTGAATGTCCGCCCTATGCAGCCCAACGTCACGCCGCTCTTTCACTGCGCTTAGTTCCTGAAGGGTGTTATGGTTGGCGTATGAAATCACTGGTCGTCTGCGGTTTTTGCGCCCTCTCGCTGTTGTGGTTCCCGCTGGTCCACGCTGAGGAGCCGGACGACAGCCTGATCGTCAAGCGCATCCTCCACACGCGCGAGCAGATTCTGAAGGCGGAGACGAGCACCAACCCCGCCGCCTCCACCGTCTTTCTCGCGTTCTGGGATTTCGATGGGACTATCCTGAAAGGGGATTGTTCCGAGGGGCTGAAGGCGGGCGGACAAACCGTCTATCGTGGGCTGGCCCAGGTCAGCATCGAAGATGGACTGTCGGCACTTTACCCCCGAGATAGTGGTTTTGGGAGGTTTTGGACCGACTACACCAACATGGACACGCGGATCGGCCACTGGCTGGCCTATCCTTTCATCCCGCAGATGCTGCGGGGCGCCAGGGCCGAAGATGTCTTGCAGTTGAGCCAGAGCTATTTCTCCAGCACGCTGAGCAATTACCTGCTGGCCTCCTCGGTCAAGATCATCCGCGCGCTCGAAAAGGGCGGCGTCGAATCTCACATCCTCTCAGCCAGCGCCGATCTCTTTGTCAAAGGCGCCGCCCAGAGTCTGGGTCTTCCCGCCAGCCACATTCACGGCATCGAGGTTCGCACTCGTGATGGCCGGCTCACGGAGGAGTTGATCTACCCGGTTACCTGGAACCTCGGCAAGATCGAGCGCCTCAAACAGATTACAGCGGGGATCGAACATGCGTCCGGCGGCAGGAAGGTCTTCGTCCTGGCCGGCTTTGGGGACAGCTACAACACGGACGGACCGTTCCTGCGGTTTATCGCCGCCCAGCGGCTGCCGGCGGGGAACCCGATCGCAGTGTTTTACGGTGAGGGTGCTGAGCCACCCGAATACAGAGGCCTGTTTTTCAACGCCCACCATACCGTCACCGTGAGCGAGGAACGCCACCCTTGAGCCAAGCGCCTTCATCGCCACGGCGGCCCTGGACGCCCCTACACGCGCCTCTACGTCGCTCTCGGTGACCGCGACCACCCCATCGCCTGCGCTATGTTCGGCCCCATCGCACCCGCGGCGCAGAACATCTGGCAGTTTGTGCTGGAGGCCCTCTCTGCGGCGCTGAATGCCAAGCCGCCTCGGCCAAAGGCGTAGCGCGGGCCCTGCACGTAGCGTGGGCTGGAGAGCGCGAGAGGAACATCAAGGATGAACCATGAGGAGGAGCGCGTCAACGGCATCCGCATGGCGAATCAGCCCAAGCGCGCTCCTCCTCATTGGCTCGATCCATTTAACAACCAAGGGCTCCCCCGCACCTCCTCCCAGACCCTCGCGACTGTCGGTCGCACCCCTGTCTGCCGCAACCACCATGTAGTGACCAGGTAGTCACCAGGTAGTAACCAGGTAGTGACCATGTAGTAGCCTTACTACCTGGTCACTACCTGGTGACTACATGGTGACTACATGGTCACTACATGGTCGCAGCGCAAGACAGACACCAGAGTGGCCGCGCATCGGACAGCCGGGGGTGTCTGCCGTGGCTGTTGCAGAGGCGCTCAGAGCGCCGCCGCCGCCCGCTAGCCGCTCAAAGGCTGCCGGAAACAGGACAGCGAGGACTGGGCGTGCGCGTGGTCAGGCCAACTGTTGTATGTTGTTCTGTTCGCGTACCTTACGTACATTCGCCACATAATCGGCGGCTATGCCCTCAAGCGAGCACCCCGCCAAGAATTATCGGCGCCTTAAGGTGCAGAATCTTAAGTCTTCAGAAGGGACCATTTTCGATCCGATCCGTGGGTGGGGTCACGACCTCTGGGCGGTGCCGGGTCGTAGAAAAGTCCGCCCGCAGTGTTGGCTGCCGCGACTTGGGCGAGGCTGCCATGGGCGTCCTCTACTTGAGGAGCGTTTCAGCACGGCCACCACGTCCCTTTTCGCGCCCTCAAGCGTCGTGCCTGCCTAAAGCCACGTCCAATCCCACCGAACGCATCAATTCCAGCGCGTTGCTCCTTTCGATGACGCCAGGGCGGAGGATGTAATCGAAACTCATGCGGCCGTTCTGGAATTGGTCCTGGAAGTGTACATTGACTCCGGGTGGCTGAATTTCACTGACCAGCCCGGTCAACGCCAAGTCATGCGTGGTAATCAAGCCGAAGGCGCCCCGCGCCAGGAGTGCCCGAACGATACACGAAGCTCCGATCAGGCGGTCCCGTGAATTGGTCCCGCTCAGTATTTCGTCGAGGAGAAAGACCAGCGTCGGTGGACGGTCGGCCAATTGGGCAATCTTCCCGATCTGCTTGATTTCCGCGTAGAAGCGGGACGTGCCCTCGTGCAGGGATTCGACCGTGCCAATCGAAGGGCCAATTTGCACGGGGGTCATGCGAAAGCGGCGGGCCCGCACCGGCGCTCCCGTCATGGCCAAAACCAGGTTGACGCCGAGCGAGCGAAGGTAAGTGCTCTTGCCAGACATGTTTGATCCGCTGACGACAATCAGGCGGCGTTCCGGCCCCAGAAACAGATCGTTTCGCACGCAAACCGCCTCGCGGATAAGCGGATGTCCCAGCGCCTCCGCCTCCAACCGAGCGGGAGCGGAGCCTGGCAGCAGTTCCGGAAACGGGTCGCGCGGATGCTCGTAGGCATAGCCGGCCAAAGAGGAGAGCGCTTCCATTTGCGCCACGTTGGTAATACAGGCCTCCAGCTTCGCGCCATACCGAACCCGCCACGCTTCCAAGGCAAAGGCGAACTGCGTCTCCCACATCAACCATTTGGCTGGGATCGCGAAAAGCTCGTTCCGCTGCGAGTCCAGCCAATCGTAGAGGCGCCCAAGACGCCGGATCGCGTTGGAGGCAGGAATGCCAACGCCGGTAAAAGCGCCGTTCATGAATCTTAGCCCGACTTGGCGGATTGGAGGGGTACCCTTGCGTAAGTGCCTGCAAATCAACGGCGGCATCTTCTAGGTCTTCACTACAGGACTAGTTTGGCCTGGCGGTTTAGGATTCATGATCTTCGGTGGAGGCTGGGGCGGCAGCTCCAGCTTCAAACGCTGCAGTAGTAGTTGCACGTCCGACTCGGGCTGCGTGTAACGCCTCATCACGACCGTGCGTTGATCGGTGGTGGGCAGATGGACATCGAGCATCTGGATGGTGGCGAACTTCTCCAACACCGCACGGGCCGTCAGGCCGGGAGCTAAGTCATGCAGGCGTCGGCGCAATGTCACGTGCAGGCAGTAAGCCAGGAAGGAGATAAAGATATGGGCCTCGATCCGCCCTTCGAGTTGATGGCGAATAGGGCGCAAGTTCAAGTCGTCCTTCAGATTTTTGAAGGCCCCCTCCACCTGGGTGAGTTGGATATAAAAGTGCCATAACTCCTCGGGGGAACGACCCGAGACGATGTTGCTGCGCAAAAGGTAACGGCCTTCCCGTTTGCGCGCCTGGCGCAGTTTGTCTTTGCGCAGGCTGAAAGAGAGCTGCGCTGCCTTGGGCGCCACGGCCGTTTCCATCAGGCGGGCCGCCGTGGGAAAATCGTGCAGCGCCGCTCCCAACTTCTTGAGCAGTTCATCGCGCTTGAGATCCATCTGCTGGAGTTGCTTGAGCCGTTTACAAAGCCCTTTGAGCTGGCGCCGACGCATGGCCCGTTCCTTACTCACCCGGTCCTGGCTCTGGGCAAACACATACAGTTCCTTGTCTTCAACCAGGAGCTTGACCGACACGCCTTCCCGCACCACCTGCCAGGGCAAGCCCAGGAGCTTGTCTTCATATTTGCTGAGCAGGCCCCGCGGGGTGCCCACCAGGTAGTAAATCGGCGGATCGGCCGCGCGCATCTCGGCCAGGACCTCCTTGGTCGGAATGCCCCGGTCCATCACCCAAATCCGATCGGCTTTCCCATACTGTTGCTCGATCTGCTGGAGGAACTCTCGCAGCGTGGTCTTGTCGCTGGTGTTGCCCGCCATCACCTCGTAGGCCAGGGGAAAGCCTTCCGGAGTAACAATGAGCGCGATGACCACCTGCACGCAATCCGAGCGCTTGTCCCGGCTGTAACCGTAGCGGCGCTTATCTCCTTCGGGAAAGGGCGGGTCGCTCTCAAAATACGTGCTGGTCAGGTCGTAGAGCAGCACCTCGAAGCGGGCGTTAAAGAGGTCTTTCCAGCGCCCGGTCAGATGATTGAAAAGCTCCCGCTTGTGCGTCAGCAACCGATCGTGACATTCATAAAGTTTGTGGATGTCAGCCAATTCCAAATCAACGCCGAGCAAATCGGCCAGGGCGCTGTGCTCAAACCAGTGCCGATACAGGCGCCACTCGCTGCCCGGTTCGATCAAGCGGTAAAAGACCAGGATCTGCAGCACCCAATCCCAGCGCGTGCCTTTGCGACTGGGCGGCAACCGCTCCGCCCAGAACCGGTCCAACTCCAACTGTTCCCAGAGTTGGCTGGCCAGCCAGCAAGCTCCCCATTGGCGCGGCCGATGCAACGATAGTTCGTTGAGACGAAGGCGCACGATGTCCGCGTCGGCCACCGGACCGATTCGGTCCTCGGGGAATAAGGCGACCGTCCGCGAGCGAGGTTGGCCCTCCTCGAACATCTCGATGGTCTTGCGCCAGGACTCCTTCTGGCTGTCGTTGATCTCGCCCAGGTAGAGCACAGGCCGTTGCACCACTCGCCCGCCGCTCACGCGTCGGTTCTCAACCAGACTGTAATAGCGGTGCTCCTTGCCGTTCTTCTTTCGGGTTGTGAAGCGCAGAAACATAATGCCGTCCCATTATGCATACTTGCAGAACGTTGGGAATAGGGTGGGTCTTCACTACAAGCGGTTTTGCCCCCTTTGGGAGAATCCCTCCCTTGGAAATCAACGACTTACGAAGCGAAAAAAGTTAGACCGTGGGTCGAATCCGCCAAGTCGGGTTAGACGCTCACTTTCAAACCGCTCTTGTTCCAGGCAGCGAACCAGATTGGCCAGCCAGCTCAGATCGCGGGAAGCGGACGGCGCGGAGCGCGTGACCGCACGTACGCGCTTCTGGTAATACTTCGCAACCGCGAGCTGCACCGCCAGTCCGGCTAGCCCGAATTCCCATCTGCCCAAGCAGAAGCAGCCAAGGGTGAGGAGAGGCAAGCAGAAGATCGCCAGCCGTACGGGCATGGATTGGAGCTGAACCGGCCGCCGCGCCCAGGCGAGCAGCGTGTCGGTGCGGATCCAGGCTTGCGCGTCCGCAACCAGCAACCCCAGTCGCTCACGCAAGTCAAGGCGCGGTCGGAGTTCAGCGATAGCGGCCTGCCGCGCCAGGATCTCTTTCGGTTCAGCCGGGTGCAACAGCCAGTCGGCCAAAGTGGCACGGCCCGACTGTGTTTGCGCCAAATTCAAGAACTCAAACAGCGACGCAGGTCCCAAGATGTCCAGATTGGACGCATACGGATGAGACGGATCCAGGAACTCCGTCCCAGGTGAACCTTTTCCCGCCCAGTCGCCCGAAAGACGGTCCAGTCCCCGCTGATAGAATTGAGCCGCGCGCCGGGCGTTATCTCTCGCGTTTAGGATGCCATCATGAAGCATCCCACTGACGAAGACAACGAACATCAGGGCCAACAGACCGAACCCAATCCCCAGCCACGAGCGGCAAAGGGCTGCATCGAGCCCCAAAACCGCAAGGAAAAGCAATAGGCAGTAATACCCCGTCCGGAGATGGCGAGCCTCATAGCTCTTGGCCCTCTCCGACCATTGCGCCCGCCGGACGGCATACTCATTTGCTGGAACCATTGGCAACAGAAACTGATAGGAGTTTCCTTTTGCGCGCCGCGGGTAATCAGCGCTGCACGGGTGAGGGAGAATTGGTTTTCGTAGCCGGGTCAGGACAGCTTATTTCACCATACTTGTGCACTGCGCCAGTGTAATCAGGTACTGGGCATACTGCTCAAGATCAAAGCACCAGGGGTTAAAATAAGTTGTTCTGGCGAGTTTATCAGCTTGCCGGTTTCAAAACCACCGCGCCGGCGCGCCAGTTCATGCCGCGCTTTGTCCTGGCGGGCTTCCCCACACGCTTCACGTGTCACGTGTCACGCCAGGCCAGCGCGCTGCCGTCCCACTTCTCGGCGCAAGCGGGCACCCGGCCTTCGAGCAGGTCCACGAAGGCCAGCAGCGCGCGGCGGGCGTCGCCCAGCGGATAGTAAAACGCGTCCCAATTGTCGCTGTCCTCGCCGTCGTGGTTCGGGATGACCCAGTCGAAGTGAACCGCCTCCTGCAACTCGCGGAAGGCGTTGCCGGCGCGGCGTTCGATGTTTTCCAGGTCCCTCAAGGACAACTCGCCCTTCTGGCGGCGCGTGCGACGCAGGAGCTTTCGCCGCATGACATCCGTGACCAGGTCAGGCAGCGAGAGGTTGCGGGCTGGGTCTTTGAGGAAGCGGATTTCGTCCTTGGATAACGGGGCGAGGAACACACTCAGGCGCTGGACCTTCTCCAATGCGGGATGCGTCTGAAGCAGGCGGCCGATGTACGGGTTGCCTTCGAAGAATGCGTCACCACGCTCCAGTAAAGCAGCCAGTTCGTTCAGCTCCACGGCCTGGAGGTCGCCGCGCACATCGAGCACTGCGAATCGGTCCTCCCGTCGCAGGTTCTCGATCTGCGCTCGGGTGCGGAAGTGGTAATCCACGCGGTCCTTTTCGCCGGGGCGTGGGTCGCGGCTGTTGAAGAGAACCACCCTTTGCAGCCGCCGGTGAAGGTCGGAATGAAAGCGCGCCAAAGCGCGAGCGAGGGGGCTTTTCCCAACACATGACGGCCCGGAGAGCAATACCAGTCGTCCTCCGACCGGGGCTGTCATGCGGCGTCACGGGTCAGGACCGCCCGGCCCTGGGCGGCCAGTCTGGCCGGCGGCCAGAACTCGAAGAGCTGATCGGCCGAATCCAGGAATGATCGCAGGGCGCGAGCCTGGCGCCCCCTCAAATAGCGGTAGAACGGACGGAGCTCACGCTTGGCCTTCCGGTGTTCATGGATGAAGCCGGCGACGCAGCGCTGCATTACCTCCAGGTCCTGGATGATCCCCATCTTGCGCTGATAATAGGCCAGGGCGCGGAGTTGCCGCTTGCTGAGTCCAGTGAGGCCAGGGGAGAGAGATTCCATCATGTAGCGGAAACGCTTGAACGCCACGCGGGTCTGATGGATGGTCCGCCGATCCTCCGGGTCAATGGCCCGGCGTCGTCGCAGCGTTTCGGCAAAGGCCTCGGCGGTGGCGCGCACGACCGCGGAGGCCAATTGTTTTCGCGCGCGCGCGTTTCCGGCGCTGGCAGCGAGGTTCTCGCTGAGGGCGACGATCCATTTCCCGAGTTTACTGGGCCGGAAGCGGTTGACCTTCTTTGCGGCGGTCTTCGCCAGCCGGCGCTCGCGGCGCCGCAGCCACGCACGCAACGGCGCGAGGTCCGGGAACCGGGCGGCCTGTTCGTCAATGAAGCCGCGCTGCACCTGGGTGTCGCGCAGGTCACCCAGAGCGGCCAGCCGGCACTTAAGGCTGCGGCGCGCCTTGTCGAGTTCGGCACTGGGGGCCACACAACTTAGCAGCACGAACTGGGCGAGCAGCCGCCGGGTGGCGACCCGGAGTTCATGCACCACCTCTTCCGAGAATTCCTCCTGGCAGCGCCGGAGCTCTTTACGATAGGCCTCCCACCGCTCCTCCAACGCCTTGGCGAGGGAAGGCCCCACTGCCCGCGGCGGACGATTGGGGGAGAACCGCAGCTTCATCATGGCAGGCGCATCGGCCCGGACGTTTGCCTCCCCGGTGGATTGGGACGGCTGGGGGAGGGGAATAATCTGAGGCGAAAGCAGCTCGCCCGATGGTGGCAGGAACGCTGCCACGGCGGGGCCGGGGGCGCTTGACTGCGTCAGGGGATTTGTTTCCACGGCTTCCTCCGGTGATTGGGGGTCTTACCAGCAGGCTAAAACAATATTAAGTTTGCAGCTTGTTCGCACTTCCGATCCACTTTCCTGTCGGGACTATACTCCATCCTCCCCGGGACTCGCAAGGCGGGTTGCTGGTTTCTTGCTCGTCTCTGGCGACCACCAGGGGGCAGGGGGATTGAGACGTCAGTTGCCGCTGATCTCTTTGCTCGGGACCTGCTCTCCGTTGCCCTCGTCGAAATGCTCGTGGAGCAAGTCACCGAAATGTAACGCAACTGCCATGTGCATGCCACGTGCGCGGGCTTAGGTTGGCCTATGTCTGAATGCGGTCGGGTATTTGCACCGCGTGGCGCCGGTCGCCAACGCTCTGCAGTGCTCCCCGCCAGCAACAACAACTATGAATACGTCTATGCCCCACAGGCCGGAGAGCCGCCTCAAGCACTCTGTCGGCGCTCGCACTGTTTCCACCACCGGAAGCACTCGAGGCGCCTTCCACTTCGGCCGCGCCGCCGCGCACCGGTGTCCCGACCCCGGACGCTATCTCATCCTCATGCGCCAATATCACGGGAAAGACAACTGGAAGCGGTTTCCTCGCCCTGGCGTGCCGCTGCGCTCATGAGTTAAGGTGCGCGCAAAACTCGGGATTGCCTTGCCGGCGGCTTTGGCTAAGGCTTGCTTGATGCAAGCTTTCGAAGAGGAGTTGGCTGGTCTGAAGGAAAAGCTCCTGACTATGGCCAGCCATGCCGAGGCGGGCGTGCGGAAGGCGGTCGAGGCGCTCGGCAAGCGTGACTATGACCTCGCGCTGCGCCTTCAGGCTGACGACGCGGTCATTGACCGCTTCGAGGTCGAGGTGGACGACCTGGCGATCAAGCTCCTCGGTCGGCCACCTCGCGCCGGCGACCTGCGCCTCATCACGGTCGCCATGAAGATCTCGCAGAACCTGGAACGCGTCGGGGACGAAACTACCACCATCGCGAGGCGGGTGCAGGACCTCTGCCAGGAATTGCCGCTGAAGGTGGTCGTGGACATCCCCCGCATGGCCAACCTGGCGTTGCGGATGCTGAAGAGCGCGTTGGATTCCTTTGTCAATCAGGACTCCGCCGCGGCGCGTAGGCTCATCCCGCAGGACAAGGAAGTTGACGCGCTCAACAAGCATATTCATCAACAACTAGCTGCCGAGATGATCAAAGACCCCGAGATGGTCCTGCGTTGCCTGAACGTGATGGTGATCTCCAAGAGCCTGGAACGCATCGCTGATCACGCCAAGAACGTCGCCGAGGAAGTCGTGTATCTCTGTGAGGCCCGGGACATCAGGCACGGGCCGGTCACCCCGCCGTAACCTGTTTGTCACAATGTGGGCATTGTCGTAACACGGGTGGCGTGCTATTCAACAGGAGCGTGAGAGCGAAGATCCTCGTGGTGGATGACGAACCGGAGGCGGTCGAACTCCTTGAGTTCAACCTGAAGCAGGCGGGCTTTGGCGTCGTTGCCGCCACGGACGGCGCGCAGGCGCTCAAACAGGCCCGGTCCGATCCGCCCAGTTTGATCGTGCTCGATTTGATGCTGCCCGAGATTGATGGTTTGCAAGTGTGCCAGATGTTGCGGCGCGATCCGGCCACCGCCCGGATTCCGATCATCATGCTGACCGCCAAGGCGGCGGAGATTGACCGGATTCTGGGACTGGAACTGGGCGCGGAGGACTACATCACCAAGCCGTTCAGCCCGCGCGAACTGGTCTTGCGGATCAAGAAAGTCCTGCACCGGGGCGGCGTCGCGCAGGCGGAGCCCGAGGCACTCAAGTTCGGCGACCTGGTGATTGACGAGCCGCGACACCTGGTGACCCGGCGCGGAAAGCGCCTCGAACTGACGGCGACCGAGTTCAAGCTGCTGGCCCTCCTGGCGCAGCGACGCGGGCGCGTGCAATCCCGGGAGCAGTTGCTGCGCGATGTCTGGGAGTATAACAGCGTCATTGACACTCGCACGGTGGATACGCACGTGCGGCGCCTGCGCGAAAAGCTTGGGCCGGCCGCCCGGCACCTCGATACCGTGCGAGGCGTCGGCTACCGCTTCGTCGAAGCGCGGGAGTGACTGTGGAAGCGAGGGGAATCCTAATCGTAAACCTGCCGGGTCGTGGGAATCGTGCCCCTTGAAAGCTGTGCGCTCCGTTTCCCCTCACCCCGGCCCTCTCCCCGGGGGAGAGGGTGCCCCACCTCCCGTCGCGCGAAATGGCGCAACGCCTGCCTTTGTTCTGCCGCGGCCCATGGTCCTCCCTCTCCCCTGGGGAGAGGGCCGGGGTGAGGGGGAACGGAGCCTTGGAAGTGCCCCCGCGTGGAGGCCTCGCAGTCAGGTTCCCAGTATTCAATTCCGGATTCCTTTCACCTGATGCTTTGGCCGTTGCTAACATTCCTGGCTTTCGCTGCGGGGGCAATCTTGCACTTCTGGTGGCGGGGCAGGTTCCTGCGCGCGGGGGAGATTGCCCGCAGCGAGATCCAGGCATTGAAGGACGAACAGCACGGGGCGGCGTTGCGAGTTCAGACCCAACAGGAAGTCCTCTTTAACAGCATGGTCGAGGGGCTGCTGCTGCTGGACGAGCGCGGGCGCATCCAGCTTGCCAACCGCGCGTTCGCCGCGCTGTTTGGGGTGAGCGTGGATATTCGTGGCCGGACCATCATCGAGGCGCTGCGCCTGCACGAACTGGCGGCGCTGGTCAGTTCGCTGGACACCCACAAACAAGTCCTGGGCTTTGAGCTGAAGGTTCCGGGGCCGGCCGAGCGTTGGCTGGAGATCAACGCCGCCGGCATTTTCAATGGCCAGGGCCGGCGGCACGGAACGGTCCTCGTCTTCCACGACCTGACGCGCTTGAAGCAACTCGAGAGCGCCCGCCAGGAGTTCGTTGCCAACGTCAGCCACGAGCTGCGCACCCCGCTATCCCTCATCAAAGGTTATGTGGAGACTCTCCTCGATGGCGCCCGCGACAACCCCGAGGTCGCTACCAAGTTCTTGCGGACCATTGACCGCAACGCCGAGCGGCTGAAGCTGCTCATTGAAGACCTGCTGACGGTCTCCGAGCTGGAATCCGGCCGCGTCAAACTGAACCTGCAGGCTGTTGCGCTTACTCCCGTGGTTGCCAAGGTCCTCGAAGACTTCAAGACCCGCGCCGAGGCAAAAGGTATCAAGCTCCTCAACCAGGCCCCCGACCTCGCCGTCCGTGCTGACAGCGACCGCCTGGAGCAGGTCCTGGGCAACCTGGTGGACAACGCTATCAAGTACGGCCGCGCCAATGGAACCGTCACCGTCGGCGGGCGCGCGGTCGAGGGCGACCAGGTCGAGGTGTTCGTCCAGGACGAGGGTCCCGGCATTCCGCCCGAGGCCCTGGAACGCGTCTTCGAGCGCTTCTATCGTGTGGACAAGGCCCGCTCGCGCGAGCAGGGCGGCACCGGCCTTGGGCTGGCCATTGTTAAGCACATCGTCCAAAGCCACGGTGGCCGGGTGTGGGCGGCCAGCGAACCCGGCCACGGCGCGACTTTCTATTTCACCCTCCCCCAAGGGACCGGCAGCCTGCAACAGCCGCTGCTCTAAACGTAATTGTCCACGTAGGAGCGCAGCCTTCAGGCTGCAGAAAACTGCACTACCCTGCGGCCTCGGCAGATTCCAACGCTCCCCCGGAACCCCTTGGCTTCTGCAGCCTGAAGGCTGCGCTCCTACCCGAATCACCCGGCGCTCACCCCAGGCGGACTCACTCCGCCGCAAGCCAGCCGGCGATCTGCCCGTCCGGCAGGCGGACCACCTGCTTGTTCAGGTAAGGGCGCTTGGGCTGCCAAATCCCGGAGAGGTGGACGACGGTGGTCTTTCCCGGTTCGATCTGGACGGTCAGAAGAACCCTCGTGGTGTTGCCGTTGGGCGTCATGGCTCGGGCCGCAACCTCGTACCTCACCCGGCGAGAGCGTCACGATGGTCGGGGTGGGGTCCATCCCGTTGCGCGCGTTGGGCACATATTTGAGCGGGTGGCCGCCGAGGCTTCGGATGGTGTAGCCGGTGTGAGCGAGCCCGCGGGGCAGTGCCGCCGTCGCGTAAGCCGTGTCCCAGCGCCACCACTGCCCGCCCTCCATTCGGATCGGTTCAGGCCGCTGGGCCGTGTAGATCTGGAGGCGGCCGTCGGGGCTCCGCTTTGCCGGAGCGGCCGGTGAAGGGCCGACCGGCTCAAGCATAGCGAACTTGGGGGTTGAAGCGCAGCCGGTCAGCAAGACCAAAGCACCAGCCGCAGCGATTGAATTCATTATCCTCATAGCAATATTCCTTTCCACTGCAAGGGTTTCCTTCTCGCCAATAACGTCGTCCGGCCCGCAGCCGCACGCAAGGATTCTGAACGGAATTTAATGTTGGCTTCAGGGCGTTTTAATGATGGCGGGGTCTATTGGAATGTGGTCGGAAATCCAAACGAGCCTGTTGCTCGTCCAAAGCGAACGGAATGTGCGCACGCGCGTGCAGCGATTCCGTGCTACTTTCTCCCCGATCAGGTGGACCTGCGTTTCCGAGAGACTATGCGGATATTGCTTATCGAGGATGAGAAGAAGGTAGCTGATTTTGTGGCCCGCGGACTGCGGGCCGAGCGTTTCGCGGTGGATGTCGCCGGCGACGGGCCGGCGGGCGCTCCAGACGCTTGGCTAGCTTGCCAGTACGACCTGGTGCATGCTGGACCTGATGCTGCCGGGATTGAGCGGCTCGGAAGATTTTGGACCGCATCCGCCGTGACCGGAACGAGGTGCCGGTGCTGATCCTGACGGCACGCGACGGGATGGCCGAGAAAGTGGCCCACTTCGAGGCGGGGGCCGATGATTACCTGACCAAGCCGTTCGCGTTCGCCGAACTGCTGGTGCGGGTGAAAGCGCTGCTGCGCCGGGGCCCGGTCAACCGTTCGAGCGTTCTGCGCGTGGGCGATCTCGAATTGGACCGGTTGACGCAACAGGTCAGGCGCGGCGGCAAACGCATCGAGCTGACGGCCAAAGAATATGCGTTGCTGGAGTATCTGGTCGCGAATCCCGGCCGGGTTTTCTCGCGCACGATGATCATCGAGCACGTGTGGGACCAGAGCTTCGAGGGCCTGACCAACATCGTGGATGTCTATGTCCGCCACCTGCGCGCCAAGGTGGACGATCCGTTCCCGACCAAGCTCATTCATACGGTGCGCGGGGTGGGTTATTCGGTGAGCGACAGCCCGGACACATGAACACCCGCTCGCTGAGGTTCCAATTGGTCGCGTCGTATGCGGGCTGTTGACCGGCTGCTTCGCTCTGCTTGGGGCGGCGACTTATTTCGTGCTGCAGAAGCTCGCTGGTGGGGGCGCTCAAGGAAAACCAATTGCGGCGGGCAGGCCAGATTGGCGAATGGTTGCTGGCGGAAATCCCCTCGGCAGGGCGAGGCGCAAGTTTGAGCAGTCAAATTGAGGCGCGCTATGCGCCGGGCCTCAACGACCGGTTCGTGCGTGTTACGCGCAGCGGCGGTGAGACGCTTTACCGCTCCAAGGCCGCCGAAGGACCAGAATTTCGACCCGGCTCGCTGCCACCGCCGGCCTGGCCGACCGGGGCGGCCACCGCGCGCCAGGTGGCGCTCGCTGGGCGCCGGCCGGGAGATGCTGCTGGCCGGCCGCGCTGGTGCAAGGGCCTCCCGGCACGCGCTATCTGGTCGAAGCAGGGGCGCCGATGGATGATGTGCAGGCCCACCTCGACCGTGGCTGAGGTTCCTCGTCGTTCGGCCTGCCCGTCGTGGCGCTGGTGGCGATTGGCGGCGGCTCATTCCTGGTGAAACGAGCGCTTGGCGCCGGTGGACAAGATTGCGGCAAGCGCGGAGCGAATCAGTTCGCAAAACCTCAGCGAGCGTCTGCCTGTCGCGCATACCGGCGACGAATTGGAGCATCTGTCCATCACGCTCAACCACATGGTGGACCGGCTGGACCAGGCCTTCCAATACTCGCGGCGGTTCGTGGCGGACGCCTCGCACGAGCTGCGCACGCCGCTGACCGTGCTGCGCGGCGAACTCGAAAGCCTGGTGCAGGAACCGGAGCTGCCGCCCGAATGGCAGGAACGGCTGGGCAGCGCTCTGGAAGAAGTGGAGCGCCTCGCCAATATTGTCGAAGGCCTCTTCGCCATTTCGCGGCTCGACGCCGGCGAGGCCCAGGCCGAGTGGGTGCGGTTCGACCTGGCGCAACTGGCAGCCTCGACCGCCGACCAGATGTACCTGCTGGCCGAGGATAAACGCATCGAGCTGACCTGCGCCGCCGCGAAGGCCGTGTGGGTCATTGGCGACCGCGCCCGCCTCAAGCAGGTCGTAGTCAACCTGCTCGACAACGCGATCAAGTACACCCCCGAAGGCGGGGCGGTGACGGTGACCGTGAATTCGATAAACAGCAGGGCGGTGCTGGAGGTGGCGGACAACGGCGTGGGAATCCCCTCCGAAGCGTTGCCCCGCATTTTCGACCGGTTCTTTCGGGTGGACAAGGCGCGCTCGCGCGAGCAGGGCGGAGCGGGGCTTGGGCTTTCAATCGTGCGCTCCATTTGCGCGGCGCACCACGGCCACGTCGAGGCTGCCAGCACCCCGGGGCGGGGAAGTCACTTTCGGGTCGAGTTGCCGCTGGAAACGGCACCGCTCAGCAACCATACGAACAAACACTTATGAACATAGACACCTCCAACCAGAATACTCCCTCCGATCCACTCAACCCGGCCGGCTCCCCGCCCGGGCTGCGGGCCCCCCAGGCGCAGGTCAAACCGGATTCGCCACCATTGAAACATCGAATGCTCGGCCTGGCGCGAAGGGTTGATTGGCGCATTGTCACTTTCCTGATCCTGGCCGGTCTCGCTCTTCCGATCGGCCGGCTGCTGACCTCGGAAGCCAAGGCGCATGAGACCGGGCTGGCGGTGACGCCGCTCCAGCCGGTGGCGGTCACGCCGGTGACGAGGGGTGACCTCGCGCAGGAGTTGGTTTGTGACGCCGAGTTACGCCCCTACGAGGAAATTGACCTTCATGCAAAGGTCGCCGGGTTCTTGAAGAACATCAACGTGGACATAGGCGATCGCGTGAAAGCGGGCGAGGTGCTGGCGACCATCGAGGTGCCCGAATTGCAGGACGACATCAGCGCGGCCAAGGCGAACTCCAATCGCAGCCAGCAGGAGGTGGATCAAGCTCAGGCGGCTGCGGACGACGCGCACCTGGTCTATACCCGGCTGCAGGCGGTGGATAAAGCCCAGCCCAACCTCGTCGCCGAGCAGGACCTGGACGCGGCGAAGGACAAGGACCGGGCCGCAGCCTCGGCGTTGGCCGCCGCGCAGGCGGAGGTGGAGGTCTCCAGGGCCGAACTGAACAAGCTGCAGACAATACTGAAGTACTCACAGATCACCGCGCCTTTTTCGGGTGTGATCACCAAACGGTTTGCCGATCCAGGGGCGCTCATCCAGGCGGGCACTTCTTCGAGCACGCAAACCTTGCCGCTGGTGCGGCTTTCGCAGAACAGCCGGCTGCGTTTGGACATCCCAATTTCGGTATCGTATGTGAGCCGGATTCACGTGGGCGACCCGGTCAAGATTCGGGTGGATTCGCTGGATGACGTCATCAACGGCACCATTGCGCGCTCGACCCTAAAGGTCGAGACCGCCACGCGGACGATGGAGGTCGAGGTGGATGTGCCCAACCGCGACCTCAAGCTGATTCCCGGCATGTACGCCTCGGCGGTGTTGCGGCTGGACCACCGGGAAAACATACTGATGATTCCAGTGGAGGCAGTTTCCCGGCAAAAGACGAGCACGGTGCTGGTGGTGGACCCCGAGCACCGGATTGAGGAGCGCACGGTTAAACTGGGGCTGGAAACGCCGCGCAAAGTGGAAGTGCTCTCGGGTCTCAAGGAGCACGAGATGGTGATGATTGGCAGCCGGGCGCGGGTGAAGACCGGGCAGCTCGTTGAGCCGAAATTAATGGCGGCTGTCAGCGACCAATGAAGGCGCCGTTAACTTCGAAACAACTCGAAGCCCTCCGCCGGCTGGATGCTTGCACGGTCGCTAATGCCATCGAGACGTTTCACGAGCGCCTGCGCAACGAAGGCTTCATGGACCATACCGTCCATTGCCTGTTTCCACGCCTGCAGCCGATGGTCGGCTATGCGGCGACGGTCAAAATCCGTGGGTCCGCGCCCCCGACGGCCGGGGAACCCTATCCTGACCGGACCGACTGGTGGGATTACATCGCTTCGTTGCCGGTCCCGCGCGTCGTTGTGGTGCAGGACGTGGCTACGCGGCCTGGCCTGGGTTCGCTGGTTGGCGCCGTGCACATGAATATCCTCCGCGCAATCCACTGCGTCGGTGTTGTTACTAATGGCTCGGTGCGCGACATCCCGGCAGCGGATGCGCGCCGGCTTCCACTACTTTGCCGGTGGTGTCTCCGTCTCCCACGCCTATGTCCATATTATTGAAATGGGTCAACCGGTCGAGATTGGCGGATTGAAGATCCAGTCGGGAGATTTGCTGCACGGAGACCTGCACGGCGTCCAATCCATTCCGCTCGATGTTGCGACGCGGGTTCCCGCCGTCGCCGCGCAAATCACCGCGGAGGAGCAGCAACTGGTCGCACTCTGTCGCTCGCCGGAATTCTCGCTCGACAAACTCCGCGCTGCCGTGACCCATCACAGGTTCCGAGGTATTTAGCTCGCAAAGGCTCATGTCCCGATTCGCTCTCCGCTACCCTTACCTGATTATCGTTCTGTGTCTCATCACCTGCGTGGTGGGAGTGACGAGCCTGGTGCGGTTGCCGGTGGATTTGTTTCCGACCATCCGCATCCCGGTGGTCGTGGTGGCCACGTTCTATTCGGGGATGCCGCCCGAGCAAATCGAGAACGATATCACCGGCCGGTTCGAGCGGTTCTTCACCCTGGGCAGCGGCATTGACCACATTGAATCGCGCTCGCTGCCGGGCGTGAGCCTGATCAAGGTCTACTTCCAGCCGGGCACCGATCCGGATTCGGCGGTGACGACCATCGCGAACCTGGCCTCGGCCAACCTGCGGCGGCTGCCGCCGGGGACGTTGCCGCCGGTGGTGTTAAAGTTCGATGCGTCCAGTCTGCCGGTCTGCCTGATCACGCTGAAAGGGCAGGGGATGAACGAAGCGGAACTCCGCGACTACGGCCAATACACAGTGCGCAACCAGGTAGCCAATGTGCCGGGCGCCTCGGTGCCGCAGCCCTTCGGGGGCCGCTACCGGCAGATCATGGTGTATGTGGACCCGCTCAAGCTGGAGGCGCACCAGATGAGCGTGATGGACGTGGTGCGGGCGGTGAACGACTCGAATCTGATTCTGCCGGCAGGCGACGTGAAGATCGGGCCGCAGGATTACAACATCTACGCCAACAGCCAACTGCGGGACATCAAAGACATCAACCGACTTGCCGCTCAAGACGGTGGACGGGGCGTCGGTGCTGGTGGCGGACGTCGGGCGAGGCCAAGGACGCCTCGCAGATTCAGACTTCGATCGTGCGGGTGGACGGCCAGCCCTCGGTCTATCCTGCCGGTGCTCAAGCAGGGCGGCGACGCCAATACCATCGCGGTCGTCAACGGCATCAAGCATGCCGGTGGCAAATCTGCTGGACGTGCCCAAGCAACTGGTGACGCGGGTGGTCTTCGATCAATCAGTGTTCGTGAAGAACGCCATCGAGAACCTGGTGCACGAAGGGGCAATCGGGCTGATGCTGACCGGGCTGATGATCCTGATTTTCCTCGGGAGCATGAGGGCCACGGCGGCGGTGTTCCTCTCGATTCCGCTTTCGGCTTTGGCCACGTTTATCGCACTGGCACTGGGCGACAATTCGATCAACGCGATGATTCTTGGCGGGCTGGCGCTGGCTTTTTCGCGCCTGATAGACAACTCGGTGGTGGTGCTGGAGAACATTTTCCGGCACCTGGAAATGGGCGAGGCGCCGGCTGTCGCCGCGGAAAAGGGAGGCTCGGAGGTGGCGTTGCCCGTGCTGGCGGCGACGCTGACCACCGCCATCGTCTTCTTCCCGGTGACTTTTCTCTACGGCGTGAGCCGGTTCCTTTTCACGGCGCTGGCGCTGGCTGTGGTGCTTTCGCTCTTTGCGTCGTATTTTGTCGCGATGACGGTGGTGCCGCTCTTCTGCGCGAGGTTCATCCGCGGCCCGCACCATCAGGAGGCGGGAGCCGAAGGCAGGAAGCGATCGCTCGGCCAACGGTTCAACGCGTGGTTCAATCGCCGCTTCGAGCGGATGCTGGACGATTACAGCCGGCGGCTGGACAAGAGCCTGGCGCGTCCGCTGGCGACGGTGCTGGGGATAACAGGGGTCTTTGTGCTTAGCCTCACCCTGTTCCCCTTCATGGGCGTGTCGTACTTTCCCAAAACCGATCCCGGCCAGTTCGTCATCAATCTCAAGGCGCCGACGGGCACTCGCCTGGAGCGGACCGCGGCTTATGTTAAGAAGGTCGAGGACATCATCCGGCAGGAGGTGCCGCCAAAGGAGCTGGCCGTCGTGGTCTCGAATATCGGCGTGACGCCCGGCTTCTCGTCCATTTATACCAGCAATTCGGGGCAACACACGGCGACGGTCCAGGCCAGTCTGACCGAGAACCACCGCCTGCCGAGCTCGGAATACATGAACCGCGTGCGGCGGCGCATCCAGGCGGAGTTGCCGCAATTGCGCGTGTACTTTCAGTCCGGCGGCCTGGTGGATGCGGTGCTGAACCTGGGGTTGCCGGCGCCGATTGATATTCAGGTCAGCGGCTCGGACCTGGAGGAGGCGCACGCGACGGCGACGGAAATCGCGCGCCGGGTGCGGGCGCTGCCGGGCGTGAGCGACGTGCTGGTGCCGCAGGACATTGATTATCCCGCGCTGCAACTTCGGGTGGATCGTGAGCGCGCCAGTGAGCTTGGGCTGACCTCCAAGGAGGTCGTGGACAACGTGATCACGGCGCTGACTTCGGACCAGATGATCGCTCCGAGCTATTGGGTGGATCCCCAGAGCGGGAACGATTACCTGCTCACCGTGCAATACCCGGAGCGGCGCATCCGGGACCTGGGGGACCTGCAAGCTGTCCCGCTGCGTTCGCACGGAGAGGTCCGCTCGGTACGGTTGGATGCGGTCAGCACGCTGCGCGAAATTCATGCCCCCACCGAGGTGGATCACTATCAATTGCGCCGGGTGATTGATGTGTATGTCTCTCCCTCGGGCGAGGACCTGGGCCGGGTGGCCTCGGCCATCCAGAAGATTGTGGCGCACACTGCCATTCCCAAGAACGTCCGCGTGAGCCTGCAAGGCATGGTGCGAGGGATGCAGGTGTCTTTCCGGAGTTTCGGACTCGGACTGATCCTGGCGGTGGTGCTGGTCTATCTGATTCTGGTGGCGCAGTTTCAGTCGTTCCTCGACCCGTTGCTGATCCTGCTGGCGATCCCCACCGGTCTGACTGGCGTCCTGCTGATCCTGTTCCTCACCCACACCACGCTCAATGTCATGTCACTGATGGGAGTGGTGATGATGGTCGGGATCGTGGTCTCCAACAGCATTCTGATCGTGGAGTTTACCCGGCGCCTGCGAGACGAAGGCAAATCGGTGCGCGAGGCCGTCGCGCTGGCGTGCCGGGTGCGGCTGCGGCCAGTGCTGATGACGTCGCTGGCCACTGTGATTGGCTTGATCCCGATGGCGATGAAGCTCGGCACGGGCAGCGAGGCCTACGCGCCGCTGGCGCGCGCCATCATCGGCGGGCTGATGGTGTCGGTGGTGCTGACGGTGTTCATCGTGCCCGCGGCTTACCTGCTGGTGTACCGGAGAGAAGATCAGCCGGCTAAGGCTAACGGCTTCGGGGGGTAATTCGGCTTTGTGAATGAGTTATGAGTCTTTGAGGTTTTTATGTCCCGCTTTGCCCTGCGTTATCCATATCTGATCATCGTTCTGTGCCTCATCACGTGCGTGGTGGGGGTGACGAGCCTGGTGCGGCTGCCCGTGGATTTGTTTCCGACTATCCGCATCCCGGTGGTCGTGGTGGCCACGTTCTATTCGGGGATGCCGCCCGAGCAAATCGAGAACGATATTACCGGCCGGTTCGAGCGCTTCTTCACCCTGGGCAGCGGCATTGACCACATCGAATCGCGCTCGCTGCCGGGCGTGAGCCTGATCAAGGTCTACTTCCAGCCGGGCACCGATCCGGATTCGGCGGTGACGACCATCGCGAACCTGGCCTCGGCCAACCTGCGGCGGCTGCCGCCGGGCACGTTGCCGCCGGTGGTGTTGAAGTTCGATGCGTCGAGTCTGCCGGTGTGCCTGATCACGCTGAAAGGGCAGGGGATGAACGAGGCGGAACTGCGCGACCACGGCCAATACACGGTGCGCAACCAGGTAGCCAATGTGCCTGGGGCCTCGGTGCCGCAGCCCTTCGGGGGCCGTTACCGGCAGATCATGGTGTATGTGGACCCGCTCAAGCTGGAGGCCCACCAGATGAGCGTGATGGACGTGGTGCGGGCGGTGAACGACTCGAACCTGATCCTGCCGGCAGGCGACGTGAAGATCGGCCCGTTCGATTACAACATCTACGCCAACAGCCAACTGCGGGACATCAAGGACATCAATCGCGCTGCCGCTCAAGACGGTGGACGGGGCCTCGGTGATGGTGGCGGACGTCGGCGAGGCGAAGGACGCTTCGCAGATCCAGACTTCGATCGTGCGCGTGGACGGCCAGCCCTCGGTCTATCTGCCGGTGCTCAAGCAAGGCGGCAGCACCATCGCGGTGGTCAACGGCATCAAGCACGCCGTGGCCGAACCTGCTGGACGTGCCCAAGCAACTGGTGACGCGAGGTGGTCTTCGACCAATCGGTTTTCGTCGAAGGACGCCATCGAGAACCTGGTCATTGGTCGGCGCCATCGGACTGGTGCTGACCGGGGTCCTGATTCTGGTTTTCTTCAGCAGCGTGCGGGCGACGCTGGCGGTGTTTCTGTCCATCCCGCTCTCGGCGTTGGCGGCCATTATCGCGCTTTCCTTCGGCGACAACTCCATCAACGCCATGATTCTCGGCGGCCTGGCCCTGGCCTTCCCGCGCTTGATCAACAATTCGGTGGTCGTGCTCGAGAACATCTACCGCCATCTGGAGATGGGCGAAGAACCACCCGTCGCCGCCGAAAAGGGCGGCGCGGAAGTCGCGCTGCCGGTGCTGGCGGCAACGCTGGCGACGGCAGTGGTGTTCTTCCCGGTGATCTTTCTTTACGGCGTCAGCCGGTTCCTGTTCACGGCGCTGGCGCTGGCGGTGGTGTTTTCGCTGTTCGCATCCTATGTGATCGCCTTGACCGTGGTGCCGTTGTTCTGCGCCAAGTTCATCAAGCGTCCGCCGCAGGTGTCCCCCACGCAGCCGGTGGCGAGCCTTCCCGCCGGCCAGCGATTCAATGCCTGGTTCAACCGGCGGTTCAACGGCCTGCTGGACCGCTACGGGCGCTGGCTCGAGTGGGCGCTGAACCGGCCTTGGACCACGGTGCTGGGCCTGCTGGCGTTGTTCGCCTTCAGCCTGGCGCTGCTGCCGTTCGTGGGGGTTTCCTACTTTCCCAAGACCGATCCCGGGCAGTTTGTCATCAACCTCAAGGCGCCCACCGGCACGCGGTTCGAAGAGACCGCGGCTTACGTCAAGAAAGTCGAGGATATCATCCGCGAAGGAAGTCCCGCCGAAGGACCTGGCGGTCGATCGTCTCCAATATCGGCGTGACGCCGGGCTTCTCCTCCATCTACACCAGCAATTCCGGCCCAGCACACCGCCATCGTGCAGGCCAGCCTGAGCGAAAACCATCGCCTGAGCAGCGAGGCTTACATGGCGCGGGTGCGACGGCGCGTGCGGGCGGAGCTGCCGCAGCTGAGCGCCTACTTTCAGACCGGCGGCCTGGTGGATGCCATTCTCAACCTCGGCTTGCCCGCGCCCATCGACATCCAGGTCAGCGGCTCGGACCTCGAAAAGTCGCACCACGTCGGCTACCGAACTGGCGCGGAACTGCGCGCGTTGCCGGGCGTCAGTGACGTGCTGGTGCCCCAGGACATTGATTACCCGGCCCTGCAACTGAACGTGGATCGCGACCGCGCCAGCGAACTCGGCCTGACATCGAAGGAAGTCGTCGGCAACGTCATCACCGCGCTGACCTCGGACCAGATGATCGCCCCCAGCTATTGGGTGGATCCCAAGAGCGGCAATGACTATCTCCTGACCGTGCAGTATCCCGAGAACGAGGTGAAGACCTTGACGGACCTGGAGGCCATCCCGATTCGGTCGGCGCAGCAGGATCGTCCTACCCAGCCTTGGCAGCGGTCAGCACGCTCAAGCATATTCACGCGCCGACCGAGGTGGACCATTACCAGTTGCGCCGGGTCATGGACGTGTATGTGGCGCCTTCGGGCGAAGACCTGGGCCGGTTGACCAAGACCATCGAAGGCATCCTGGCGAAGACCCAGCTGCCCGAGGGCATCCGCGTTAACCTGCGGGGCACCGTGCAGGGAATGCGCGTGTCGTTCCGCAGCTTCGGCCTGGGCCTCATCCTGGCGGTGGTGCTGGTCTATCTGATTCTGTGGCCCAGTTCCAATCCTTCCTTGATCCGCTCCTGATTCTGCTGGCGGTGCCGACCGGGCTGACAGGCGTGCTGGTGATTCTTTGCCTCACCGGCACGACGCTCAACGTCATGTCCCTGATGGGCGTGGTGATGATGGTGGGCATTGTGGTCTCCAACAGCATCCTGATTGTCGAATTCATCCGGCGCCTGCGCGCCGAGGGCAGCCCTTGCGCGAGGCCATCGCGCTGGCATGCCGGGTGCGGCTGCGCCCGGTGCTGATGACCTCGCTGGCGACCCTCATTGGCCTGCTGCCGATGGCCGCCAAGCTCGGCACCGGCAGCGAAGCCTACGCGCCGCTGGCCCAGGCCATCATCGGCGGATTGGCGGTGTCGGTGGTGCTGACCGTCTTCATGGTGCCGGCGGCCTATCTGTGGTCTATCGCTGACGCGAAGCCCACGCCGCCTCAACAGCCCGGCCCTCGGAGCCGCCAGTCAGCCCTCACCGATATGAAATTAATCCTCTGCAGCGCACCGTATGCCCCACGCATCACGCATCACGTTTCACGCATCACGTTTCACGTTCTCCCGCTCCTGCTCGCCCTTGCAGCTTGCGCCGTCCGCGCCGAAGACTTGCCGACCCTCACGCTGGCAGAGGCGCATGAGACGGCCCTGCGCAATCATCCGCACATCAGCGTCGGAGAGTTGAGGGCGCTGGCCGCTCGCCAGGCCACCCGGCAGGCCCGATCGGCCTTTTTCCCCACGCTCTCCGCCAATGTCGTGGCGGTCGGCACGGCCAACGACAACACGCGGCTCGCGGCCATCGGCGGGCTGAACAACCCCAGCGTCTTTGACCGCAATGCCGAGGGCGTGATCCTCTCCCAGCTCATCACCGACTTCGGCCGGACGGCCAACCTGACCGGCAGCGCCAGGCTGCAGGCGCAAGCCGAGGCCAACAACGCCCAGGCCACGCGCGAGCAAATCCTTCTGGCCGTGGATACCGCATTCTTTGCCGCGCAGCAGGCCCAGTCGGTCACGCGCGTCGCCCAGCAGACCGTCGCCACGCGGCAGTTGTTCCTCGACCAGGTCACCGCGCTGGCCACCAACAAGCTGCGCTCGGAGCTGGATGTCAGCTTTGCCAAGGTGAACGTCGAGGACGGCAAGCTGTTGTTGAGCAAAGCGCAGAACGATTTGCAGGCCGACTTTACCCGGCTGGCCAACCTGATGGGCCTGCGCGAACCGAAGTCCTGGCGCCTGGTCGAGGAGCCGTCGCCCGCCCCACTTTCGACCAACGTCACGACGCTGGTGCAGCAAGCCCTGGCGACGCGCCCCGACCTGCTGAGTCTGCGCAACTCGCGCGAAGCCTCACTCAAACTCGCCCGGGCGCAAAAGGAGGCGCGGTATCCCACCGTCTCGGCCATTGGCAGCGCCGGTGTGATTCCCATCGGCGATTCCGAGTTGCCGGACAACTACGCCGCTGCCGGTGTGAGCCTCAGCTTGCCTCTCTACGCCGGCGGCCTCTATTCCGCGCGCCAGCGCGAGGCCGAACTGCGCGCCCAGGCGGCCGAGGAGAGCCTGCGCGACCTGGAGAACAACGTCATTCCGCGACGTGCGCATCGCCTGGCTCAACGCGCAGAACGCCTTTGACCGGCTGCAGCATCACCGCCGCGCTGCTGGATAACACCCGCCAGGCCTTCGACCTCGCCCAGGCGCGCTACAAGAACGGCATCAGCTCCATCGTCGAGTTCAACCAGGCGCAGCTCAACCTGCTCTCGGCCCAGATCGCCTACGCCAACACCCAATACGAATACCTGCTCCAGCGCTCCGCCCTGAGCTTCCAGACCGGCTCGCTGCGTTGACCAGGAGCTCCCACGCCACGGTTTAGGCGCTTGCGACCTCTTCTCGGCGCTATTCGCGTCCCTGTCCCGAAACCCGTCCGCGAGCCCAACCGTTGCATTCTGGAGGCCTTTAAGCCAGAAACGCCAAAAATACCACCATATCTTGTGCTCGCGCCAGGACGGCTGACGCTACAGGTAGTATGCCTCGGCCTGGCTCATTTCCAATTGCCGGCAAGGCCCCCGAAATCCCCCTTTCCGGCCCACACGCGAGAACCCCGGCAAGCCGTGCGAAAGTGGTCTTGGGCGGTGGATCCTGCCGGACGGCAAGGTGGCGTAGGATTCTCTCTAGTGGCGGGCGGCGGGAGGGGGATGCGGGGCGGGGCGATTTCCCACATCAGGGCGCTTTTGGCCTGGCATCCCGCAATCCACACCGATCACCTCACGCGATTAGTTTTTCGTAACGCTTGGAAACAAACTCCCAATTGATCACATGGAAGAACGCGGCTACGTATTCCGATCGCCGGTTCTGGTACTTGAGATAATAGGCGTGTTCCCATACGTCAACGCCAAGCAAGGGCAGCCGGCCCTGGCTGATCGGTGAATCCTGATTCGCAGTGCCCTCGATGTTCAATTGCTTGTTGGCGTCAATTACCAGCCACGCCCAGCCGCTGCCAAACTGGCCAAGGCGGCGTGGCTGAATTTGTCCTGTAACGTGGCGAAGCTGCCAAAGGCGGAGTCAATCGCCCTGGCCAATTGCCTGTGGTTCGCCGCCATCCTTCTTGAGCATCAGCCAGAACAGGGAATGGTTGAAATGTCCCGCCGCCGTTGTTGCGGACTGTGTGCGGATTTATCGGGTATCGCATTTAAATCCTTGAGAATATCTTGCACGGACAATTTCTGCCAGATCCGGGATACCGGCGACCGCCTTGTTGAAATTCGCCACGTAAGCGGCGTGATGTTTGTCGTGGTGAATCTCCATCGTGCGGGCGTCAATGTAGGGTTCGAGCGCATCATAGCCGTAAGGCAACGGAGGCAACGTGAACGGTCCATCCGCCTTTACGGCGGCAGGTGTGGTGGATTTGGCTTGGGCAATTGCGTCTGGCAGCATAGCCAGCGTAGCGCTGCCCAGCACGGTGTTTCTTATGGCTTGGCGTCTGGTCATCATATTCTTTCTCCTCTTTCAATTCTCTTCATATTCGTTCCATGGCTCTTGTCGTGCAAGTGTCATGTGGAAGAACTGACCCCTGCTATGGGGTGGTTCGTCAAGGGGAATAGCAATTTTAATTTCTTTTTCTCATTATTCCTTTACGCTGGCTGAAACTTGCGTTGCATTTTGGATCGTCTCCTCTGGCAGAGCGCCGGTGTGTTGACCTGGCTTAACCTGCTATCCGTACATCCTGTGCGGAGGACACTATATCGTTTCCAATCCGGCCAGAGGAGCGCACGGAGACCAATCTTTAAGACGGGCCATCCAAAGGCCCAGGGGTCAGTACGGTCTCCGTTACGCTCCAAAAATATCATGCGATTTGTTGAGGAGTTGGTTTGCGTGTCCTCCGTTAATTTTGCAGATGACAGGTTGGGCACGCCCCCCATGCTCTGGGCGCGGCCTGGGGGATAGGGCTCTGCAGGAGTGCAACCTGAGCACCGGGCCGCCCTTGGATTGCGGATGCATCCGGCCTGTCCCGGCCAGCGTTTGGGTCAGGCCTTTTGTCTGCAGGATGCCTCCGCAAGCCAGGGCCGAAGCGAAAAACTCATCGTTTCTTCTTCTCTAATCTTCTCGGGTGTTCATACGCCGCTTGGGATTGGGGTTGGTCTTTGGTTTTCTGGGTGGTCTTGGTTTTCCTGGCTCGCGGTGTGGGCGCGATGGTCGGTGGCGTCGGGTTGGTCTGCAAGCCCAGCCGCCGTGGCTGAGCAGCGCCGCGTGCTCTCCCGCCACCAGTCCACACTAAACTCCCGGCCTCGCCATGGCGACAATGATTTGCTTGCGCTCGGAATCGGGTGGTTTTGGGATTGAGAGTAAACACCGGCAGCCACCGGGCCACCGGCTGGTAAGTGGGCTGGTATTGCACCAGACGCCAGGAGCCTCCACCAGGACCGTGCGCACGCGCGGGTTGCCGGTGCTTGTTGATGGCCCCTTGAAAGCGCCGCTGGGCCGAGCTGTCCTCCCGGGGACACATCCCGGTGTAGCTGGCCACTTGCCGCCGATTGCCAAACCGGTTCCAGTCTCGACTTGTGCTCGAAAGATGAAGCAGGTGAACCATCACAGCAAAGAGCTTAGCAGACTGCACGCGATATTCCTCGTCATTGCCAAACCTTGTTACCACTCTCGTGTGGTCATGATTATTAATGAACTGGGAATTCCAGCCCTTGTTCCACAAAACGGAGTGCCAGTTATTCTGTATCTCCCTGAACCGTTTCAGATCCCATGTCCACATCTCGTCGAGCACCTGAAAATGAAAAATAGTGTTGAGCTCTTCACGATCCTCCTGCACATACTTCAACCCTTCTTCAGGTCCAGCAAAAGCCACTTCACCCACGGTAAATGCATTGTATTTTTTCAATACAGCCTCATGCATTTCATGCAAATAATCATGAACCTTTGGCTTATTCCCTAGGTAATCCAGGCGGTCGGGGTCGTCCGCATCCGGAAAGCCTTCCTCTTTATCAAGCATCGCAATGGCATCAAGCCGAAAGCCATCCATCCCTTTCTCAAGCCAAAAAGCCATCAGCCGGTAAATTTCCTCTCTCACAGCAGGATTCGCCCAATTCAAATCGGGCTGTTCCGGTGCAAACGCATGAAAATACGACTGCTCTGTTAACGCATCGTACTCCCAGGCGGAAGGTGAAAAATAAGAGCGCCAATTATTCGGCTGATCGCGCCAGATGTAATAATCCCGCTTATCGTTATGACGGGATGACCGTGATTCCAAAAACCACGGATGCTGATCAGAGGTATGATTCACAACAAGATCCATAATGATTTTCATACCACGAGCATGAATTTCCTCAATCAGCTTCTGGAAATCCTTCATCGTGCCCGCTTTTTTCATCACACCATAATAATCAGATATATCATAGCCGTTATCCACATCCGGTGATTCGAAGCACGGATTCAGCCAAATAATATCAATGCCCAGTTCTTTTATGTAATCTAGCTTTTTAATGACCCCCTGGAGGTCACCATAGCCATCTCCGTTTGTATCTAAGAAACTACGCCAATAAACCTGATAAACCACAGCTTCCTTCCACCATACTTTTTTCAAATCATTTCCTTCTTTCTTTTGAAATACTCTTAA